>CAKOMK010000001.1:0-311296 GCA_934096645.1 uncultured Bacilli bacterium
CGAATATTCTTTTATTATTCCTTCTCCATAATGATTACCTGCTTCACTTAACATTCTTCCAACATTGTAATATGCATTCAAATCACTCTTATTAATTGAATAACTTTTAACTTTTCTATTTATTTCATTATTTATTAATTCATTTTTAATTTCATTATAATAGTTCATATTACTCCTTTCTATGGACTACAAGTTTCAATTTGTAATTTATCTTTTTTAATTTTAAACATAATACTACCATCTTGATCTGTTCTATATATTTTTGAATCATTTAAAGTGTCCAATACTTCTTTATTTGGATGACCATACCTATTATTTCTACCTACACTAATAATTGAATATTTTGGTTTAATAATATCTATAAAATGTTTATTAGAAGAAGTGTTTGAACCATGATGACCTACTTTTAAAAAATCTATATTTTTTAAATTATATTTATTTATTAAGTCATTTTCCTTATTTAATTCTGAGTCTCCCATAAAAAGAAATTTATAATTATTATATATAAAATATATTACTGTTGAGTTATCATTTTCATTATCATATATTCTTGTGTTTAATATTTTTAGATTAATATTATCTATATTTAGTTCTTTTATACAAGAATAATATTTGATATTTTTATCTTTTAAAACATTTATTAGTTCTAATTCTAATTTATTAGTTTCTCCACAATTAAAAATTACGTTTTTTACTTTATAATTTTTAATTAAATCAATTGAATAACCCATGTGATCTGTATCTCCATGTGTGATAAAAAGATAATCTATTTTTTTGATTCCTAAGCTTTTATAGAATGGTATTAGTGAATCTATCATTTGATTAGATTCTTTATTTTTTATAGTCCAAGGTTCTTTTTTATAGTTTATTTTTCCTCCTGTATCAATTAATATTGTATTATTGCTCTCTGTTAATATTAGTATATTATCTCCTTGACCTATATCATTAAAATATACATACATTTTAGAGTTAAAATTAGGTTTTATAAATAAATATACTATAAATAATAAAAGTATTAAAAATAAGCGTTTATTTAGCTTAATAGATGATATTAAAACAAAATAATAAATAATAATTTCTATTAAACTTATTTTTTTAAATATTAAACTAATATTTAATACTTTACTACTTAAGTAAGATACTTTTTCCATGATTGATATTAAAAAGTTAAGTATAAAAAATAATTTATTAAAAATAAACGATAATAATGAAATTGGAAATACTAAATAAGAAACAAATGGTATAAAAAAGATATTATTTATAAAACCTATTATGTTTATTTCATAAGTTAGATTTATTATTATAGGTAAACTTGATAAAAAAGATATTATACTTATTATTATGATTGAATATTTTTTATTAATTTTAAAGTTTTCATTAAATAAAATAATAAAAAAAGTTATTGTGAATGATAAAATAAATCCTATATTAAATATGTAAAAAGGATTTATAAATATTAAAATAGTAAAAGTTACATACAAAATATATTTAGGTTTAATATAGAAATAATAAATTTTATTAATATTATAGAGTATAAAATATATTACTGCTCGTAATATTGATGGCGTAAATGATGCTATAAAGGCAAATAATATTAAGAATATACTAGTAATTATTAAAGAGATTTTTTCATTCACTTTTAATCTTTTTAGTACATAAATTATAATACTTGAAAATAATGAAACATGTAAACCTGATAATGCAAATAAATGAGTAATACCATTTATTTTGTATTGATTATATATTTCACTTTCTATATATGAGCTTTTACCTAAAATGAATGCATAGAGATATTGATTATTTTTTATATTATTAACTTTATTTATTATTTTATTTTTGAGTTTTAACAAAATATTTTTATTTTTATTAATTAGTTTATATGATTCAATATTTAAAATATAGTTTTTATAGTTATACTTTAAATATTTTTTATAGTTAAATGTATTTTGAATTGTATTATTATTTGGTAACTTTAATATACCTTTTATATAAATTGTGTCACCTATTTCAAATTTAAAATTATCTTTTTCATCTATTGTTTTAAAATAGTATGTACCTACTATTTCATCATAAAATTCTAATGATAATTTGTTTCCATCAATTTTTATAGTTTTAATTTTTAAAATAAAATTATTGTCATTTAAATCATATTTATTTAGAGGAATATATTTTTTGTTATATATTATTATAAACAATATGCTTATTATAAGTAATAGATAGTAAATAATATCAAGTAGTAATATTTTCCTTAATCTTAGAGAAAATCTTTTCACTAATTCCTTTTATATTTTTTAGTTCTTCAATAGATTTAAATTTGCCATTTGAAGTTCTATATTCAATTATTAATGCTGCTTTTGATTCTCCTATTCCATTTAATGTTTGAAGTTCTTCTAGTGAGGCGGTGTTTATATTAATTTTATTGTTTGAAGGCTTTACTTCTTCTTTTGTTTCATTTTTAATATTACTACAATCACATGGTACTTCTATTATATTTTCTTGTTTTTGTGATTTTTCTACTTCTTTATTTGAATAAATGATTATTACGTCACCATCTTCAAGTTTTTTTGATAAATTGATGTAATTAGTGTTTGCATCTTTATTTAATCCACCAGAAGCTTTAATTGCATCTATAACTCTAGAATTAATATTTAGTTCATATACACCTGGAGTTTTAACACTTCCTTTGATATCAACAAATATTTTTTCTTCATTATCATTAGAGCATTCATTTGATTCTTTTATTTCTTCTTGTTCTTGTGTTTCTTCATCTGTTTTTTCTATTTCTTCTATTACTGGAGCATCATAAGTAATTTTACTAGCGCTTTCTATCTTTTCTTCTTTTCTATTAATCATTGTAAATAAAAACATAAAGCTTGATAAATTAATTAATAATAAGAAGCTTGGCATAATAAATTTCTTATAATTAATAGTTTTTAAATAGTTTAAAAATTTATATCTAAACTCTTCCAACTTTCTCCTTTCTATATATTCCTCTATTAATATAATTCGCAAAAACTTTTTAAAACACTACTTTTTTGCATAAAAAAAAGAAGATTTTCATCTTCTTAATTTAATTCTATTGGAGTATTCTTACTATTAATTACAACATAAGCTACTGTAAATGATAATACTACTATTGCAAATAATATTGCAATGTTTGTTACTCCTGTTTTAGGATTATAAGCAAATTCAAATGCTTTTTGAATATTTACTCCTACTATTTTTCCACCAGATATTACATCTTGAGCTAATGGTGTATAAGAATAATAAATTCTTCCTCTATCTGTTGATGGATTAAATGAATAAGCATTTATAGTTGAAGCTTCAACTTTTAAACTTGCTATTTTTGATGATTTAGTTACTTGAATATAGAATTTTTGATTTGGTCCTAATTTAGTAACTTCTGCTCCGCTTTCATCTATTAATTTAATTGCATCTTTATCGTCACCTGAAATTTTAATTTCAAATCCTTCTACTGATAATACATCATAAGAAATTGAATATGGTCCATATAAATACGCATCTTTTGTTTCTTTAGCTACTTCTTTTCCTGCTTCTGGTTTTACAACATCAATTGTATTTGAGAATGTTAGATTACCATAATTAGTATAAATATCTCTATCTGCAATTAAATATCCATATAGTGTATTTAATTGTTCACTTCCTTCTAAAGTTTTTCCTAATTTAACATCTGTTTCTACATACATATTATTTGCTTTCCATATTGCATATTGAATTGTAGAATAAACATAATTTTCAGCTAATGCTTTTAATTGTTCATCAGTTAAAGTTTCTCCTGTATGTAATGCTTTAACTTCTTCTAATAATTTATTATAGTTTGCTCCAGCTACTTCTAATGATTCTTCTATTCCTAATGTTGGATAACTATGTTCAATAATCCATAATGCATGATTATATGTCTTTTCAGCATCTTTTTCAGTTATAAATTTACTAAATAGAATGTCATCTAATGTGAATTCTAAAGTGTATTTTGATTCATCTTGACTTCCTAAATCTTTTGGAAGTAATGTTACTGTTGCAGCAGTTACTTCTGTATAAACTATTTTAGTTACATAAACTGTTACTTTATCATTTCCTGCTTTGATTGTATTAATAAGATCTTCTTCTGTTTTACCTTCTGGTAAAGTATAAGTTATTTCAGGTTCAAATCTCATACCTAAAGCTTTTTTGAAAGCTTCTTTTAATTCTTTCTTGTTATATAATGCAAATTTAACATATTCATCTAATAATGTTTTATTATTAGTTACTGTTGGATTTTCTTTAGTATAATTTACATAATTTTCTTTTGGATATTTTAGTTCTGGATTTAAACAATATGCAGAGAACCAAGATTCATTTAATGCTTGAGTTTCTTTATTATAATTTTGAGCTAAAATTATTTTTTGCATTTTTGATTTTCCAGCAACTCTTTCATTATCTTCTTTTGAAGTTGTAAATTTAATTTTACTAAAGTCAAATGTTTCTTCTACTTGACCATACAAAGTATCATCTTGTCCAGGAATAACAGATGGTGCTTTGGCTGTTGCTGCATTAACACAAGTAAGTCCAATAAATAATGTTAATACAGTTAAAAAACTTAATAAAAATTTCTTTTTCATATCAACTCTCCTTTATTTTATATATTAATATTAGCACAACTTTTTACAAAAGTACATAAAAAAAGAAAAATCAAAATTAAATTTTTCTTTTAAATGAGTAACCTTTTTTTGAATATTTTCTTTTATCTTCATAGTAATAATCTAACATTGCAATAAAACATCTTGTTCCATAACTATCTTTTATAACTTTGCGTTCTAACATAATATCTATAGTTTCTTTTAAATGTCTATATTCTTCTTCTCTCATTTGTATAACAAGACTTCTTACATATGTGAAAGTTAAAAGTATTCTTCTTGAATTAATTGGATGAAAGAAACTTTTTTCACTCATTACACTCATCTTTTTTATATATTTAGTTAGTTCTAAAAAATTCTTAGCTGATATTAATTCATCATAGTCTTCACTAGGCTTTTGATTGTCATATTCACCACAATTAATAAATGCGTATTCATATTTAGAATTAATTAAAACATTTTTTAAATAACTACTTTTTTGTTCAACAATTAATTCATCTAGAAAGTCTAAAAAATATTTATCTCTTGTACTTTCTCCTATAAAATACACTGTTTTATCTATATTTGCATCATCTATATAAAATTTCATAAAAATACTAGATAACTTATTTGATATTCTCATAGAAATAGCTTTTCGTCCTAGATTATCATTAAATATTATTCTTTCTGGAGAATGAAGTGTTCTTTCTAAATCTATTTCTTCTTCTGAATCTTGATATAATTTTAATAATAAGTTTCTTACATACTCTTTATTTTTAATTGTATTTTTTTCTATTTCTTTATAAATTGAGTCTTCTATACTTTTTAATATATTTACTGATTTTATTAATTCTTTATATCTAGTAGAATTAATTCCATTTTTAATTTCTTCTTGAGCAAGAGCAATATATGTATAATATATTTTTTCAGATATTGATTGAATACTTTTGTATATATCTAATGACTCCATATTTTACTCCTTACTACATTAAAAATTATATTATAAAGAAAAAACATTGTCAATTTTGACAATGTTATAATCCAAGTGTATTTTCACATTCTTTATCGTAGTAGCTTTGATCTATTAATTTCATAAATAGTTTTGTACCATAAGAATCTTGTATTTGTTGTTGATCAATAAGACTTTGAATTTGCTTTTTTAAAATTTCTTTATCTTCTTCATCTACATTTAATAATCTTGCTCTTACATAAATAGTTGTTAATAATATTTTTCTTTTATTTCCTGGTATAAGTGCCATTTCCATATTTATTTTTGATACTTTATCTTTTAGAAAATCAATTAAGCTTTCTCTCATAGCGATACTTATTTGCTTTTTAAATTCTTCATAACCAGGCATATTGAAGTTATGTTCAAACATACTATAATAGTCATATTTTGCTTCGATTAGGCTCTTTCTTGTTTCTTCATCATTGCTTTTATCCCTTATTTCAATATTTAAAATACTTTCAATATCATCGATAGATTTAACAACATCTACTCTTGTAGCTAGTAATGCTGCTACACTTGTAAGTATTTCTGGATCATGTAAATTTTTTTCTGTTGAACCATTAACCTTTTTTTCTAATGTTAAATTAACATCAAAGTTCATTACTCTATTCACAACTCTTAATAATGATAAATCAGGTGTTTCAAGTTGATTAAATACTATTAATTCTGGTCTATTTATCTTTTCATAATCATCTGTTAGAAATTGTTTATTTAAACGTTTAAGAGCTTCTTTTGCTAGAGATTTATTTTCTATTGCACCCATTCTACATCCACTATAATGTACACTATATAGCTCATTTTCTATTCCTTCTAATACTTTTATTCCTTTTAGTAATGTGTTATATTTTTCTGTTCCTTCTTGACCATCTAACTCTAATTGAGCCAATGCTTTATAATTTGAACATATTAAATATGAAACTCTTAATAAACTTTCAATTAAATTTACTGCTATCATGATATTTCCCCTTCTTTGTGGCTATATATTATAATAAAAAAGTTTTTTAAAGTCAATTTACACTTATAATATTCAAATATTTTCTTATAATATAAAATGTGTTATGATTATATTAAGGAGGATTATATGAAAGTTATACAATATGGTTGTGGTAAAATGGCCAAATATACTATGAGATATGTTTTAGAAAATAATTGGGAAATTGTTGGCGCTGTTGACATTAATCCTAATGTTATTGGAAAAGATATTGGTAGTGTTATTGGATGTGAAGACAAAGGAGTTAAAATTACTTCTGTAGAAGAAGCTGATAAACTTTTTAGTGAAGTAAAAGCTGATGTATGTATTATTACTACTATGAGTTTATTAAGTGATTGTAAGGAGGCTTTATTTTTATGTGCTAAACATGGAGTTAATGCTATTACAACTTGTGAAGAAGCATTTTATCCTATGAATTCTAATCCAAAATTAACATTGGAAATTGATGAACTTGCTAAAGCTAATAATTGTACTATTACAGGTTCTGGATATCAAGATGCATTTTGGGGTAATTTAATTAGTACTTTAGCTGGTACTACTCAAAAAATAACTAAAATCAAAGGAAGTTCTTCATATAATGTAGAAGATTATGGTATTGCATTAGCTAAAGCTCATGGAGCTGGTTTTACTAGTGAACAATTTGATAAAGAAGTTGCAGCTAATGATAGAATTAGTGAAGCAGAAAGAAATGAAATCATTAATTCTGGAAATTATACTCCAAGTTATATGTGGAATGTTAATGGATGGTTATGTGACAAATTACATTTAGATGTTGTTAGTCAAACTCAAGAATGTGTTCCACAATATTCAGATACTGATATTCATTCAACTACTTTAGGTATGGATATTAAAGCTGGTACTGCTACTGGTATGAGTGCTGTTGTTACAACAACTACTAAACAAGGTGTAATTCTTGAAACTCAATGTATTGGTAAAGTATATGGCGAAAATGATTGTGATAAAAATGATTGGACAATCGAAGGTGAACCAAATACTAATTTAGTAATTACAAGACCTTCTACTGTAGAACTTACTTGTGCTGCTATAGTAAATAGAATACCTGATGTAATTAATGCACCAAGTGGATTTGTTCCAACATCTAGAATGGGAGAAATGAAATACTTAGTTAAATAAGTTATTATAGGATGAGAAATCATCCTTTTTTTATGCACTAAAAAAGAAGAATTATTCTTCAGAATGTTTCTTCTCTTCTTTTTTATCTTCTTTTTTTTCTGGCTTTGGTAATAATTCTTTTCTTGAAAGATTTAATTTACCTTTTCTATCATATCCGATTGCTTTAACAACAATTTCATCACCAACTTTTAAGATGTCACTTGGATGATTAACTCTCTTATTATCTAATTGTGATACATGAACTAATCCTTCACAACCTGGCCATAATTCTACAAAAGCACCAAAATCTTCTATTTTAACTACTTTTACAGTATATACAGCTCCGATTTCTACATCTTTTACGATGTCTTCAATCATCTTAATTGCTTTATCTAAAACTTCTTTATTCATATGATAGCAAATTACGTTTCCATCGTCATCAATATCAATCTTGACTGCATCTTTATGATTAACTGATGTTACGTTGCTTGATTCTAAAATTATCTTAGTAATAGTTTCTCCGCCTTTACCAATAACATCTTTAATTTTATCTGGTGAAATCTTCATTGTTCTAATTTTTGGAGCATATTCACTTAATTCATGTCTTGGTTCAGGTATTGTATTTTCCATTACATCAAGAATTTTCATTCTTGCTTTATGTGCCTTTTCTAATGCTTCTTTAAGTACTTCACGAGTTACACCTTTAATTTTAATATCCATTTGTAAAGCTGTAATTCCTTGTCTTGTACCTGCTACTTTGAAGTCCATATCTCCCATGTGATCTTCTAATCCTTGAATATCTGTAAGGATTGTATATTTAGAATCACATGTTCCATCTTCAGTTATTAATCCCATTGCAATTCCTGCTACTGGAGCTTTAATTGGAACACCTGCTGCCATAAGTGACATACATCCTGCACAAATACTTGCTTGACTTGATGAACCATTACTTTCTAAAACTTCTGATACAACTCTAACTGTATATGGGAATTCTTCTTGACTTGGCATTACTTGTAATAATGCTCTTTCAGCTAAAGCACCATGTCCGATTTCTCTTCTACCTGGGCTTCCATATCTACCAGTTTCACCTACACTAAATGCTGGGAAGTTATAATGGAAGATGAATTTTTTAGAATCTTCTAATGATAATCCATCTAAAATTTGTTCTTCATTTTGAGCACCTAATGTTGTGATTGCTAATGCTTGAGTTTGACCTCTTGTAAATAATGCACTACCATGTGTTCTTGGAAGTAAATCAACATCTGCAGATAATTCACGGATTTCATCCATTGCTCTTCCATCTGGTCTGATATGTTCATTAGTTATTAATCTTCTTACTTCATTTCCTTCAATTTCATCAGCAACTTTCTTAACAAGTTTTAATTTTTCTTCTAAGTCTTCTTCTCCTTCATGTTTTTCAGTGTATAAGTCAATTGCTTCTTGTTTTACTTCATCTATTCTTGCATATTTTTCTAGTTTGTCTTTGATTTGAATTGCTTCAATCATTTTTTCTTTAATATCATTATTTACTTCAGTAGATAATTCTTCTGGAATAGATGCTAAAGTAACTTCAATTTTAGGTTCTCCTATTTCACTAATGATGTCTTCTTCAATTGCACATAATTCTTTTACTGCTTCATGTCCAAACATTAAAGCTTCTAGCATTTCTTCTTCACTTACTTGTTTAGAACCAGATTCTACCATGTTGATAGCATCTTTTGTTCCTGCTACAGTTAAGTTAATTGTACTTCTTTCCATTTCTTCACAAGTTGGGTTAATTTTTAATTCTCCATCAATTTTACCAACTATTACTCCAGCTACTGGACCTTCAAATGGAATACTAGAAATACCTAAGCATAATGAAGTACCAAATAATGCAGTCATTTCTGGTGTACGATCTGGATCAACACTTAATACAGTATTTACTACTTGAACTTCATTTCTAAAGTTCTCATTAAACATTGGTCTAATTGGTCTATCAATAACTCTTGCTGTTAATGTTGCAGCATCAGTTGGACGACCTTCTCTTTTAATAAATCCACCAGGAATTTTACCAACAGAGTATAATTTTTCTTGATATAATATTGTTAATGGGAAAAAGTCTGCAGTTGATACATTATTACTCATAACACATGTAGATAAAATTACAGTGTCATCATATCTAACTAATACAGCTCCTCTCGCTTGTTTAGCAAGTTCTCCATGTTCAATTATCAATTTCCTACCTTGAAAATCGTATTCAAATACTCTTTTCATCAATTCACTCCTTTCAAAAATAAAAGACACTTAAAACAAGTGCCTACTTTCTTAAACCTAATTTTTTAATTAACTCACGATATCTTTGAACATCTTCGTTCTTTAAATATTCAAGTAAGTTTTTTCTTTTACCAACTAATCTTAGTAATCCACGATTAGTATGATAATCATGAGTATGTTCCTTCATATGAGTAGTTAATTTGTTAATTCTTTCTGTTAAAAGAGCTACTTGAACTTCAACGCTACCAGTGTCTCCTTTACTTCTAGCAAATTCAGAAACAATACTTTCTTTTTTGTCTTTACTTAAAGCCATTTTAAAAATCCTCCTTTTTCTAATAATCTGTTAAATCTGAGTAAAGAAGTAAGAGGTACATCTAAACCAAGAAATAACTTCTAGTTAATAATACTATATTTGCCACAATAAATCAAGCAAATATTAACATTTTTCCTTAAAATATGCCTAATTTAAACGTAAAATAGATAATAACACTATAAATAAGACTATTATGACTGTAATAATTGAAATCATTACTTTTCTTGATTTCTTACTACTTTTATTTATTTCTTTATATGTATCATGAACAATTTTAGAATTTTTTTGAGACATAAATTCTTCCCAATCAGTAGATTCATTTATTCTTTTGGCTTCATCTATATCTTTTACTTGTAAGTATACTTCATGAAAGCATTCTTTTTGACCTACTTCTGTACTAAAACATTGATATATAAATAATGCTTTACATTTTTTACATCTTACTAAATATCTTTTGGCATTTTTATATGCCCCAAAAAATTTAATAAATTCGTTTACATATACGAAATTCTTTTTTACATAATCATATTTTTTGTCTTCTGTTTGACTAAAAACACAACATTGCATATTATCATTCTATTCCTATTATATCTATCACATTTTTTAATTTACCATACTTAACTTTAATACTATTTCCGCTATTTAAGAATGGTAAAACATTTTCATTAACTTTTATTGATGCTTTATATTTTTGATCATCGTTATCTATTATATAGTAATATGTATTTCCATCAATAATACTTGTTGTTATTGACTTTATAGTTATTTCTTTTTCTGTATTTACACTATTATTACTATTAATATCTACATTTGATAAATAATTTCTTGCTGCTTCTGTTACTCCGATTGATGCATCACTTACTACTACTTTTTGATAATCTTCAACATCTACAAATGCATACATTTTAACAAGACCTGCATTATCTTTTAAGCTGATTAAATAAGTTGGTCTTTCATTTAGATTAATTAATAATGGGAATGTTGATGTGTAATTCATTTGTTGAACTTGTCCTTTTGCTGAGTCCATTGCTGAATATTCTTCTGCGCCAGGAACGTTATAAAATTTTGTTTCTTTTGTTCTTAAATTTGAAATAATAAATCCTATATTTGATTCATCACTACTAATTGATGTTATTCCAGTATATAAATATACATCATCATCTTGAATCATATAATTATATCCATCAGTTGTTTGTACTACTCCTTTTTGTCCAAATATAGAATTAAAGAATCCTTTTTTATACATTCCCCAATCATCTACTTGATCAATTATTAATGATGCACTATATACTTGATCAACCCATGTAGGAATAGATCCAGTCTTATAATATTCACTTTTTGCTGTTATTGGATCAAAGATTATAACTCCTTCAACTTCTTCTAATAAACCTACTCCAGAGTATTTAATAGTTGGTACTATCCAATAAGGATTACCATCATTATCAATTTCAAATGATTCTTTTCCAAATATTTTTGTTGGATAAGAGAATCTTAATTTTCTATATAAATTTTCATTAAAATGAGCACTAGGCATATATTTCATACCTTTATCTAATTTAACTAATTCACTTTTTCCATTGACTGAATTAACTTTTATATAGCCTTTAACACCACCACTTCTATTAGTTAACCATTTAATAGCATTTGCATATTCAAGTGGTGTAACTCTTATAATTTCATTATTATAATTGATTTGAGTATAAAGAGATGATACTTCAAATTGACTTACTAATTCACTCATTTGACCCATAACTCTATCACCTAGTTTAGATGAAGAATCTTTGTCTAATAATGGGATTGCATTAAAATCTACTTCTTTTATATCTTCAGTAAAATTATTATCTTCACTAATAGTAATTCTATTTTTATATTTATTACTCATAAATACTGGTGAAAATATAAAATTAACTAAAAATATTCCAATAAAAACTAATATTATTGCAATATATAGAAAACTTTTCTTAATAATATTATTTTTATTTACTCCTTGTCTAAATACTTTCTTAACGTTGTTTTTAAGATCAATAATACCAGTTAATTCAAATAATATAATTATAAATAAAACAAACATATAAAATCCAAAGCTATGTAAATTAAATGCTGGTAGTGTAATATAATATGTTATAAAACCAACTAGAATGGTAATTATTAATCTAATAATTAAATTCTTTTTCATGTTTTTCCTCCTATTAATAGAATATCATAAACACAATAAAAAAGAAAGATTACTCTTTCATTCTTTATCAAGATTTATACTATCAAATGCACCTAAATCTAAAACATTATATCCTAATTTTTTTAATGTTTCTGATGCTATAGAACTTCTTTTTCCACTTCTACAATAAACAATTATTGTTTTTGATTTATCTAAGTCTGTATTCTCATCTATTGTATCATATGAAATATTTATGGAACCAACTACATGTGAAGAATCATATTCTTCTTTAGTTCTGACATCTACAATAATGTAATTATTTTCTTTTAGTACTTCTTCTAATATGTTTGATTCTTTTTCTTTATTGTTACAACCTACTAATAATAGAATTGATAATAACAATACAATAATTTTCTTCATATTTTACTCCTACTATTTTTCTAATACTAATTTATTTCCACTTGAGGTTACGTGTTCATTAGTAACTGTATAATATTCATCATGTTCAATCATATTAATTAGTTTTTCTGTTTCTTTTATTTTGGAATTTAATTCATCTATTTTTGACTTGTAAGTAGCATTTTCTTTTCTATTTATTAATTCTTCTTTTTCTTTTTCTAAATCTTCTATTCGTCTTTGATATTGTTTAATTTCTTCATGATAATATCTTAATATTTGATTATAATTTACACATTCAATTATTTCCCTTATTAGTAATATAATGCCTGTTATTAACTCATAAGATTCATCTTCTTCTATTTCACCTGTTTTAATATATTTTGGAACAGCAGAAATAATATCTACAAGTGTTAATAATATTATAATTATTAGAGTCTTTATAGTTTCTGATGGTTCAATTTCTATATAATTATCTAAGTCTAATTTAGTTTTTTCTATTTCTGCATATTCTTGTGTATATAAATCATTTTCAGATAACGTAGATTTTGATTCCATATACTTATTTGTACATCTAAAAAGACTTCTATCTAAACTAAAGTAATCATTAATATTTTCTAAATCAATATCATCTATTTCATACTCTATTACTTCACGTACATACATACTATTGACACCAAATACTTTTGTATTAGGTTTCCATACTGAATAAATTGTCATTTTCGTTGATGATTTAATATTATGTTCCTCAATATAATTTTCTTTTAAATAACCATCTTCTATTATTTGACTATTATAATCTAAATTGTTGCTTATTTCAGACATAACTGAATACTTTTTTTCTGGTCTAAAATTTAAATTTCTTAGGCCACTGCCAGCTGTAAACATTAATGCACCACTAACTAAAATACTAATAAAAGGTTTAAATGATAAAGAAGGTTTTTCTTTCTGACGTTCTTCATAATAACTTTCTTTTTGTTCTAATACTCTTTCACATAATTTTAATTCATCCATTATGCTTTTTACTTCACCATTTGGATTATTTATCCATGATGATAATGATTTTTCTAATGATTTTTTTCTTTTCTTTAATTCTTTTAATTTTAATTCTCTTAATTTTTTTTGTTTTTCTTCATATTCTTTTAATCTAATTCGTTCTTTTTCTAATGTTTCAGTAGAAATAGATGAAAGTATTTCATAAAGCTCTTCTCTATCAATAATATCCTCAGTTAATTTCTTATATAGTCTTGGATTATCTTCTTTATTAATATTCTTTTTTAAATATTCACATATATCAAAAATTTCTTTTTCACTAATAGAATCTAATATTTTTCTAGTTTTGTTAAAAGCTATTTCATATATAACTAGATTAAATAAAATTTCGCTAAATAAGTCACTTCTATCTTCTTTTGATAATTTCTTAATTTTTGAAGTTAAATCCTTATATTTCAAATATTCTCTTTCTAAACTATTATAATTTTTAATATTTAAATGTAATAAGTCTATTAAATAAGTATATAGAAGTAATTTTGATTCATAAAATTTATTTAATTTTGAAATTATTTCTGAGTCAATTCTTTCTTGAGATTTTGGTAAACCAAAAGTTTCAAGAGCCTTATTTTCTTGACTCTCGAATTCTGATAAGTTATTTCTTTTGATTATATCATTATATTCTCTTTGTAATTCTTCTAGTTCTTTTTGATTAGCTAAATGATTTATTTTTATTTTATTTAATATATCTTGAATTTTATTAATAATATATTGTTTTTCTTCTATTGTAGTCATAATAACCTCTTGTGAAGTATTATATTACATTTTAATTATAATTTCTATTTTTTCTTAATCTTTCTATATCAAATAACATTATTGATTGAATTAAAGTAGCAATTGCCGCTCCTAGAAATAGAGATGATAATGAATAAGATAAAAGTACTCCTGCTAAAAATGTACCTATTCCCTTTCCTAAACTAGTAACAAAATATCTCATATTTCCAAATAGAAATTGAGCATTATCATTTACTCTTTTTAGATACGTTCCAGTTACTTTATCATCTAACATTCTACAAGAAATATAGCCAAATGCGATTGTAAAAATATATATAGTCATATTATTTGAAAATGCAGCTATAAAATATGTTATTGTTCTTGTTCCAAACTTTATAATATTACTTGCATTTACTGATAAATTTTTTCCATATTTACTAAATAATGAACACACGATTACTGCAAGAATATTTGATGCTATTATAAATATTGAAGCAACAGATATTTCTAGATTTAAATAATCAGTTAAAATTAACATTATTATTCCAAATACTATACCATAAGACATATTTACTATTAATTGTTCACCTAAAAAATATGTTGTTATTTTTGAATTAAATATTGTTTTAATTGCGTGTTTTAAAGACTCAGCTTTTTGTTTTTTAATTAATGATTTTGTTTTTAGAAATATTAAAACCATTCCACTAATAATATTACTTATTATTGCTAAAAATAAACAAGTATTATAATCAAATACGTAGTTTCCTAAAGTTGTTCCTATTAATAAACCACATATGATTATTCCTGCATCTTGAGATATGTAATCTATTAGAGCTTTTTTTCTATATGTTTCATCACTTTTATTTACTAGTGCTAATAGTGGATAATATGCAATTGAAAAAATTACTTCACACATAATACTTAAAAGCATACATATTTTTATCATAAAATCATCTTTTACAATTAATAATAAAATCATACTGATTGATCTTATAACATTAGATAATTGAATTGTACTTTTAATATTTACTTTTGTTGAAAAGATACTAATTATAAATGAAATAACTGCACTACATATTAAAGCTACACTAAGAATTCTACTAATTTCTCCTACACCATAGCCAATATCTTGTAACCATAATTGTCTATAATTAGTCCATAATCCAATTGAAAAAGACATGAAAGCTAAAACTATCATTAAATTATCTTCATTATTAATACTTAAAAATTTTTTAACTTTTTTATTCATATTTTCCTCTATGATAATTATAAATTAAAAGTTTTATCTTTTCAACTATCAAACTATTAAGTATTATTTCCTATTTTTTATTTATTATTTATTACCTTAATATTTGTTATGATAAAATTCATATATTTTATGTACGTTAAAAGTTTTAAAGCATATTATTGCTAATAATAAATTTATCAATAAAAGAAATATAACATTAAAATCGAATGAAAGACTTAATAATAGAAATAAAATCGGAATAATTGATAATAAAGTATTTTTGCAAGATGAATTAATATAAAATATTGTTATTAAGCTTATGGAACTATAAATTAATAGATCACTAATAATAGTTAATAATAATTCGTTAAAGTCGCCAGTTAAGTTTATTCCATATATTTTAAATAAAGTCAAGGTTAAAATAATAATTAATATTCTTTCAAAAATAATATATACATAGACAGATAACATATTATAAAACATAAATTTTTTACTTTTTATTCTTAGAATGATATATTCAGAACCATTAAATATGTCAAGTAAAAATATTTTAAAAGTAGTAAATATTACAATTGAAATTTCTAAAAGTTTTAATGATATTTTAGTTGGTGCTAAATCAGAAACTTTTATGTGTCCTAAGTAAGTTTTAAAGTTAATTATTTTATCATAACTTAGTATTCCCTTATCTATTATAATAAATATAGCTATAACTAATAACAATAATAAATAATACTTTAATATATGTCTTTTTAAAAGACTATAATTTTTAAAAAATACATATTTCATTTTTTATTTAATCCTCTATTTCTATTTTGAACTTGTTTTGACATATTTTATCAATTATTAAATACAAACTAATTAATATTATTAATTCTAGGAAAAACATAGATAATTCTAACATAAAGTTACTATATTGATATGGAAAAAGAAAAAATCCATAAAAAGCATTAAAATCTTTATATGATTTAATAATTTTAGAATTATAAGTAACTAAATCCTTGAAGATTGTTATGCCTGTTATTAATATTATTCCGGCTTTTTTACCAAAACATATATAAACCACTGAACTTATTAATACAAGAATATTTAATATTAAAAACACTTTTACAAAACTATATATAATATAAATTAAATATGGTATATGATTAGGTAATTGACCTATTAATGATACATTTCCAAAATATCTTATCGTTACAAAAATTGTAGTCAATAAGATATAGCAAACAAATATTACAAAATTTACTATGCTTATCGTTGATGACAAATTTTTCAAATACTCTTTTTTATTTTTGAATCGCAATATATTTTGTCCTAACTTATTATAATTACTTGTTGTTTGTAAACTTCCTATAAATAATACAATCATTAAAAATAATTGATACATTGTTGTATAAATTACACCTAAATTACTTTCGAGATAAGTGTTATTTGTATCTATATTGTATGAGTTAAATATTGCAGCTAACACACATATTACATATACTGCTTTAAATTTATCTGTATTCAAAATTGATTTTACAATATTAAAATTATATTTTATTTTTCGAATTATCATATTTCGTCAATTCTCCTGCATCAAATTCATAAATTTCATCTGACAATTCTTCTATATCATCTAGTATATGGCTTGTTATTATAATTAGCTTGTCTTTTTTCTTTTCTTCTTTTATTATTTCTTTAATTTTTGTAACTGATTTTTTATCTATACCATTGAATGCCTCGTCTAATATCATGAATTTGGGGTCTTCCATTAAAACTTGAACTATTCCTAATTTTTGTTTTGTTCCTAGTGAATATTCACCATATTTTTTATCTTTTTCTTCATAAACATTTACTTTTTTCATCGTTTCTAATATTTGGTCATTAGAAATACTATTTTGAATTGAAGCAATTAGTTTTAAATTTTCATAACCTGTTAAATCAGGAATAAAATTTGGCCCTTCTATTAAGGCTCTCGTACTTTTTGGAAAATCATTATTAGCTATATAATTGTAACCATCTTGTAATATTTCACCACTAGATGGAATATAAAATGAACACAGCATCTTTAAAAATACACTTTTACCGCTTCCATTTCTTCCAATAATTCCGTATATTTTTCCAGATTCAAAAGTTGCTGATACGTTCTTTATTACTTCCGTTTTATTAAATTTTTTTGATATATTTTTAACTTCTATTTTCATTGTATTACTCCTATTTTTCGCACATCATTATCAATTTTTCTTTATCTTTATAGTTGTATTTAGCAACTAAAAAAGTAATAATATAATTTATAAAATTTATGATTAAATAAATATACACATTGTCTATGTAAGTAAAAGAATATATATTAAACAAATTAAAATATTCTGCTGATATATTAAAATATTTTTGAAATAAATTTCCAAGTATTATAGCATTAATGCATAAATATAGATAAATTACTATAAATGTTTCAACATATGAAACAACAAAATTTTTATTTTTACTCAATATAGTTAATCCGATATTTATATAAATTCCAATATTTAAAAACAATATTATTAAATAAATAATATAAAAATATATGTTGTTATATTTTGTAATAAGTATTGGATCTGCTCGTCCAAAATAAATTCCTGCTTCAGGATTTATGTTTTTTGTTATTAAGAAACACAAAATAAATAATAAAGCAATCATAAATGGAACGAACCATATGTTCTTATATGCTAACTTAAATATATCTTTTACATAATATTTGTATTTTTTTCTTAAAATATAATCTTTTATATCTTTACTTCTGAATTTTTTTGATATTATATAAATGAAGGGTATTGTTATAATCAATGGCAACATAAATGGAATTATATACGCATTTAAGCCAGTGATTAATGAATCTATATATAATGAAAATGCACTATCACTTGTTGTTTTAAATTGTGTTATTTCTTTACATTCTTCATCGGTCGCGAATTGTGCAAAATCCGGATAGTTTTTTATAGCAGATTGTTTCATGTTTTCATCTAAATATTCAATACAAAAATTATAATATTTAGTATTATGTTTAATGTTGTTATACCCATCTTCAATGTATAAAAACTGGATTAAACTGCCAAATATAATTATTAATAATAATATAAAAATTATTACTGATAGTTTTCTTTCTATTTTCATATTTAACTCCTAAAATATAGAGAAAGCAAAAATATTATTTTGATTTTTCTATTTAATATTAATGTGTTGCATTATATATACTTTTGTCTAAGTACCAAATTCCACTATGTGTTGCGCCACATGGTGAAGACGTATTGTTTTTAAGATTTAAATCGTATGCACCTATTGCTGTTGTTTTACTATTATTTCCCCAAGTTCCTGAATTTCCTTTGTTAGATAATGTTATATAGCTAGAATATCCATTTGCTTCAGAATATACCCTTACTCTTACTCCATTTTCATTTCCTGTGCACTTATTAATTGTTCCTGTGTTCTCATAATACTGATAATTATTTTCAGTCTTTGTTTGAGGACCTCTTTTTACTTTTCCTTGTAATGCCGGTAAATCAACGCCACTATATCCATGAGAATTTCCATATGCATCAATAGAAATGGTTGATAAAATTAAAGTTACCGCAAACGCTAGCAAAGTTATTTTTAAATACTTCATTAAAACTCCTTTCTTTGCTTTCTCTATCTCAATATTAATATAATTTCTTTTATTATACATTTTTTTGTCATAAAACACTATATTTATGTCATTAAATATAATTTTATTATGTCACTAAATTATTTTTGAAAATTTTATAATATAAATTCAACAAAGTTATAGAAAAATATTTTTTTATATTGACAACTAAAATAAAATCTGATAATATTCATGTCATGCTGTTAATTTATTAAATGATGTGACACTTATATTTAGGGAGGAATTATGAATTTAAGTGAAGAAGAATATCTGAAAGAGAAAGGACATCTTGAATTAACTACAGAACTTTTACGAAAAAACATATCAGATTTAGCTCAAGATTTGTATGACAACGAAGAAAAACAACAAGAATTTAAAAAGTATTTATGGGATACTAAAAGTGAATTAGATCCAACGGAAATGAAAACTATCATGTCTAATAATGATCAAGAAATTGACAATTTAGAGATGAAAGCAAAATATTATAGAAAACTATATAAAATTCAAAACTCACCATATTTTGCTAAGATTGATTTTGAAGATGATGAGTCAAGAAAAGATATTTATATAGGACTTACCTATTTAACTAAAAATGATGATAATATTATTTATGATTGGAGAAGTCCTGTAGCTAGTGTATTCTATGATTATGAAGGTGGAAATTGTAGTTATGAAGCACCAGGTGGAACTATAAAAGGATATTTATATAATAAAAGACAATTTACTATTGAAGATTCTAAAATTGTTAGAGTATTTGATTCTAAATTAAATGTACAAGATGAATTATTACAAGAAGTATTATCAAATAAAAACAGTGAATATATGAAAAATATAGTTAATACTATTCAAGCTGAACAAAATGCTATTATTAGAAATGTTAAAGATAAAAATTTAATAGTTCAAGGTATTGCTGGTTCTGGTAAAACAAGTGTTGCCTTACATAGAATAGCATTCTTACTATATAAGATTAAAAACTTAACTAGTGATAAAGTATTAATATTTGCACCTAACAAAGTGTTTAGTGAATATATATCTAATGTACTTCCAGAATTGGGTGAAGAAAATACTAAAGAAACAACATTCAGTGATTTCTTTGAAACATATATAACAGAATATAAAAATATAGAATCATTTACTTCATTTATTGAAAGATACTATAAATATGAAGAAACTCAAACTGAATTGATTAAATTTAAACAATCAGATGAGATAATACCAGTATTAGAAGAATACATTAAAAATTATTCAAATAAAGCAATATTTACAAATGAAATATTTAATAGAGAATTATATGTAGAAAAAGCAAAATTAAATTATTATTTAACTCAAAGATACTCTTCTCTTCCTTTATTTGAAAGATTAGATGAAATATCATTAAAGATTGCTGAACAAGAATTTAGAAACAACAAATCTAAAGCTAAACAAGTTAAAAAATGGCTTAAAGAAATACTTAATATTTCTGTTGATCCTAAAGAAATATATAAAGGATTTTATAAAAGTGAAGAATTTAAGAATGCTTTTCATAGAGAAATTCCTGATTCTTATTTAGATAAGCTTGATGGAAAAGATATATCTTATGAAGATGCTTGCTTATTTGTTTATATGAAAAGTCTGTTAAGTTTCTTAGGAAATGATTATCAAATCGAACAAACTATTATTGATGAAGCTCAAGATTATAGTAAACTTCAATATATTCTATTAAAGAAAATACTTAAGAAAAGCAAATTTACTATATTGGGAGATATAAATCAAACTATTAATCCTTATTATGAATATAGAAGTTTAGAAGATTTAAAAAGTATATTTACTGATGGTTCAAATTATATTGAATTAACTAAAACATATCGTTCTAGTCCAGAGATAATTGAACATGCTAATAAGATACTCGGATTAAATTTAGTATCAGCTATTAGAAGAGATACAAGTATTCCAGTTGAATTCAAAGTTGAAGATAATTTAAAAGAACAACTTATGAATGATATAGAAACATTAAAGAAAGATAACAAAAGTATTGCTATTATTACAAAAACTGATGTTGAAGCTGCTGACATTTATAAGTTATTAAAGCGTGACTTGAAAGACTTAGCTCTTATAAATACTAATACTAAATTCTTTACAAGAGAACTAGTTGTGTTACCATCTTATATGGCTAAAGGATTAGAGTTTGACGCAACTATTGTATATACTAAAAAGGATAATAAATACAATTATAAAGAAAGATACTTATATTATGTATCTTGTACAAGAAGTCAACATCATTTAATTATATATAATCAAGATGAAAACTAATAAAAAAGACATTAGAAATTCTAATGTCTTTTATTCTATGCTTAATAAATTATTTTTGTAATTTAGTATTACACTATCTTTTAATGTGATAATTGGTCTTAAATAACCAGATATTTCTTTATTAACATTATCTGAAGAATAAAGTTTATTTTTTATTACTGAAGAATCTTTTATACCTATTAAGCCCCATTCTATATTATCTTCTTCTGTGCTTGTGTATCTTGTAGACAATAATTCATTTTTGATTAATAATTTATACATTTCTTTATCTTTGAAATTGTTTTCTATTAATGAAGAAGTCCAATAATTGTTCTTTGTTGTTAAACTTAATGTTGTTTCTTTATATGAAGTTAGCTTACTTAGTTCAACTGATTCACTTTTATTTAAAGTTCCATTTATATTTGTGTTATCTATAATTACATTCTTTTCTTTTGACCATATTGTAGGATAATATAAATTACTTTTATATGTTTTGTAATTGCTTTGAATATCATAATTCCAAACATCAGTATCTAAATATTTTTCTATATCTTCTATATTTAAGTTTCTAACATATTTTGAATCATTGCTAGAATAAAGTTTATAACATAAATCATTTAATAGATATACTCCATTATTATATCCAAGAGATCCTTTTAGACTAATTTTATTTATTGGTTCTTCTGATATTAATGTTATTTCTGCTTTATCATTTATGTCTAATATTTGCCAATTAGTATTTATTGTTTCTAATTCTATATCGTTTGAACCAGAATAGTCTTTTTCTAATGTTAATGTTGTTTCGATTGGTCTATATTCTATATAATCCCCAATATTTATTTTATCTTTTATTTCGCTTTCATCATTTGGTTTAACTATATCATCTAATGTATTTGTTATATATCCACTTTGTACATCAAATATCAAAGTTTCTTCTGAATCATTTTTATTTATTACAAATAATTTAATATTATTTATTTCATTATTTGATATTTTACCTGATACATTTCCATTTAGAAGAAATATAGTTATGTTTTTATTTTCTTTATAGAAAAGTTTGAAGTAATTTTCTTTTTCATTTAGTGAAGTCATAGATATATTTAATACACTATTACCTGATGGAATTGTTATTTCATTTGTTTCTTTATTATTAATTGTAAATTTATAGTTTAACTTATTTACAAATATTTCTGCTACTCTATTTGAAGATGATGTATAAATAAATTTTGAATATGTTTTTCCAAATGAAAAGCAAACAATAACTAATATTATTGCTAAAAATATAAAATATATTCTTTGTACTTTATTTATATTCTTCATATTATATTCATTATATCATAAGTAAAAAGTTTTTTAAATAAAAAAAGGACAAAGTCCTTTATCTAAATAATATTCTTCTAAAGCCATCGTAATAATCATTTTCTTCATCAATTGAATCATCTTTACTTATGCTTTCATAGCTTGCAACTTTCATAGTTTTTGAATCAAGTCTAGTATAGAACATTGGATCAATATAATCGTAACCTGCTTTTAATAGTTCTTCAACACTATTATAGAATTCACTTTCTTCTAGTTTGTACTTTCCTTTTTCAGTCTCAATTACTTTATAGCCTTTATAGCCATATTTTATGATTCTTGTTTCTCCGGTTAAATTTTCATGGCTTCCATCCATTGTCCATGCATGACCAGTTCTTGTTTCTGGCATATAGTATGTTTCTATATTTCCTTCTGCATCTAATCTTGTATGCATAACATTTTCAATATATTCAAATTCGTATCTATACTCTTTGTAGCTATATTGAGAACTCTCTATTTTTTTAACTTGTTCTAAGTTATCTTTTAATGATATTAATCCTTTTTGATATAAAAATTGTGTTAATTCTGCACTTTGATTATCTAAAGTTTTATATTCATTTTGTCTATAAAATGTACCAATATATTCTTTCTCACTTTCTATATAAGTTTCTAATTGTTGTTTTCCTTTATATAAGTGAGCATGTTCTCCTTCTACATCACATTTTACGTCTTTAGCACAAGCACTTAAAGTTAAAACTTGTGCTAATGTAATTCCATATAGAATTAAATCTTTTTTTATTTTGTTGTAATTTTTCATTTGATCAGTCCTTTTTTAATTGGCTTTATTATAGCAAGAAAAAAACCTAAAAGTCAATTTAGGTTTTTTGTAATAATTTATTTTAATAAACTATTCGATAATTTCTGATACAACACCAGCACCAACAGTTCTTCCACCTTCACGGATTGAGAAGTTAGTTCCGTTTTCAATTGCGATTGGAGCAATTAATTCAACTGTCATATCTACATTATCACCAGGCATAACCATTTCAGTTCCTTCTGGTAATGTAATTACACCAGTAACATCAGTTGTTCTGAAATAGAATTGAGGTCTATAGTTACTAAAGAATGGAGTATGTCTTCCACCTTCTTCTTTAGAAAGAACGTAAACGCTAGCTTTGAATTTCTTATGTGGTGTAATGCTTCCTGGTTTACATAAGATTTGTCCTCTTTCAACATCTTCTCTGTTGATACCACGAAGTAGAACTCCAGCATTATCTCCAGCTTCAGCATAATCTAATGATTTTCTGAACATTTCGATTCCTGTAACTACTGTTTTTCTAGTTGGTTTTAAACCAACGATTTCAACTTCATCGTTAAGATTTAATTTACCTCTTTCAACACGACCTGTAACAACAGTTCCACGTCCTGTGATAGTAAATACATCTTCAATGCTCATTAAGAATGGTTTATCAGTATCTCTTTGTGGAGTATCGATCCATGTGTCAACTGCAGCCATTAAATCCTTAATAGGTTGTATCCACTTTTCATCTCCTTCAAGAGCTTTAAGAGCAGAACCACGAATTACTGGAGTATTATCTCCATCAAATCCATATTCTGTTAATAATTCACGAACTTCCATTTCAACTAAATCTAAAAGTTCTGGATCATCTACCATATCACATTTGTTAATGAATACTACCATTTTTGGTACACCAACTTGACGTGATAATAAGATGTGTTCACGAGTTTGAGGCATTGGTCCATCTGTAGCAGAAACTACTAAGATAGCTCCATCCATTTGAGCAGCACCTGTAATCATGTTTTTAACATAATCAGCGTGTCCTGGACAGTCAACGTGAGCATAGTGACGTTTTTCAGTAGAATACTCAACGTGAGCAGTATTAATAGTAATACCTCTTTCTCTTTCCTCTGGTGCTTTATCGATTTGGTCATAAGCCATGAATTCACCAAAATATTTAGTAATTGCAGCAGTTAATGTTGTCTTACCATGGTCAACGTGTCCAATAGTACCAATATTAACATGCTCTTTAGAACGGTCGAATTTTTGTTTTGCCATTTTCTATTTCCTCCTTTTTTTCAATATAAATATATT
Source organism: uncultured Bacilli bacterium (assembly GCA_934096645.1). Taxonomy (GTDB): domain Bacteria; phylum Bacillota_I; class Bacilli_A; order RF39; family UBA660; genus CAG-1000. The sequence continues at coordinate 25,156 of CAKOMK010000001.1, forward strand.
TTATCTAATACTTGAATTATTTTCAAGTACAAATAACTAAATTGGCAATATTTAGTGTACTATTATTGTACACCGTTTTTCTTAATAATATCTTCAGCTATACTTCTAGGTACTTCTTCATAGTGATCGAAGATCATTGTATAAGTACCACGTCCTTGAGTGTTACTTCTTAGAACTGTCATATAACCAAACATTTCTGATAGAGGTACCATAGCTTTGATACTAATATCTCTACCACGAGATTCATTTCCAAGAGGTTTTCCTCTTCTAGAAGTTAAATCTCCCATAACTGTACCCATGAATTCTTCTGGAACAACTACTTCAACTTCCATAATTGGTTCTAAAATACATGGATTACATTTATTTTTAGCTTCTTTTAAAGCCATAGAAGCAGCAATCTTAAATGCCATTTCATTTGAGTCTACATCATGATATGATCCATCAAATAATGTACATTTAACATCTATCATTGGGAATCCAGCTAGAACTCCACCTGCTAATGCTTCCTGAAGTCCTTTATCAACAACAGGAATATATTCACGAGGAACAACTCCACCTACAACTTCATCAACAAATTCATATCCTTTGTCTTTATTTGGTTCAAATTTAACCCAAACATGTCCGTATTGTCCACGTCCACCTGATTGTTTAATATATTTTCCTTCACATTCAGCTGTAGTTTTAATAGTTTCTCTGTAAGCAACTTGTGGTTTACCTACATTAGCTTCTACATTGAATTCTCTTTTCATTCTATCAACTAATACGTCTAAGTGTAACTCACCCATACCAGCGATAATTGTTTGACCAGTTTCATGGTCAGTTTTAGCTCTGAATGAAGGGTCTTCTTTAGCTAATTTTTGTAAAGCTAAGCTCATTTTTTCTTGATCAGCTTTTGATTTTGGTTCAATTGCTAATTCGATAACTGGTTCTGGGAAAACCATCTTTTCTAAAATAACTTGATGTTTTTCATCACAAAGTGTATCTCCAGTAGTAGTATCTTTAAGACCTACAGCTGCAGCAATTTCTCCAGCGTATACTTCTGCAATTTCTTTTCTTTGATTAGCATGCATTTGAAGAATACGTCCAATTCTTTCTTTTTCTCCTTTAGTTGAGTTCATAACATAACTTCCTGATTTTAGTACACCAGAGTATACACGGAAGAATGTTAAGTTTCCTACAAATGGATCGTTCATAACTTTAAATGCTAATGCACTGAATGGTTCGCTATCGCTAGCTTTTCTTTCAACTGGATTATCATTTAAATCTACACCTTTAACAGCTGCAATATCTGTTGGAGCTGGTAAGTAATCTATAACTGCATCCATTAATGTACGAGTACCTTTGTCTCCTAGGGCATCTGCACATAAAATTGGGAAGAATTTAACATCTAATGTAGCTTTTCTAATTGTAGCTTTTAATAAATCTACACTTATTTCGCTTCCTTCTAAATATGCTTCCATTAATTCATCAGAGTAATCAGCTACTGCTTCGATTAATTTACCTCTGTATTCTTCAGCTCTATCAGCTAAATCTGCTGGAATTTCAGTCTCATTTAAGTTTTGAGCTGCTGTTCCATCATAATTATATGCTTTCATTGTAACTAAATCTACATATCCAGTAAAATGATCTTCTGCTCCGATTGGTAACATAATTGGTTGTGCATTTTCAGATAGTCTATGATGAATTGAATCTATTGAATAATAGAAATCAGCTCCCATTTTTTCCATCTTGTTAGCACAAATCATTCTTGGAACCATATAGTCGTTTGCTTGTCTCCAAACTTGTTCAGTTTGAGTTTCTACTCCTGCTTGAGCATCGATTAGTGCAACTGCACCATCAAGAACTCTTAAACTACGAGCAACTTCGATTGTGAAGTCTACGTGTCCCGGAGTATCTATGATATTGAATCTATAACCTTTCCAATGTACTGTAGTTGCAGCACTTGTAATTGTTATACCTCTTTCTTTTTCTTGATCCATCCAGTCCATTTGAGAAGCTCCATCATGAGTTTCACCAATTTTATGGATGTTTCCACCTAAATATAGGATTCTCTCAGTAGTTGTTGTTTTACCAGCATCAATGTGAGCCATAATTCCTAAATTACGTGTTTTTTCTAATGATACATCACGTGCCATAAGTGTTCTCCCTTCTTACCATCTGTAATGAGCATATGCTTTGTTAGCTTCTGCCATCTTATGTGTATCTTCACGTTTTTTAACTGCTCCACCGATACCATTTGAAGCATCTATAATTTCAGCTGCTAATTTTTCAGCCATTCCTCTTCCGTTTCTATTTTTAGCATATTGAATTAACCATCTAAGCATTAGAGCATTAGCTCTATCTTCTCTAACTTCCATAGGTACAGAATAGTTACTTCCACCGATTCTTCTACTCTTTATTTCTAAAGCTGGTCTGATATTTTCAAATGCTTGATTTAAAACTTCTAAAGGATCTTTATTTGTTTTTTCTTTTACTATATCAAGTGCTTGGTATAGTATTTTTTGAGCAGTTCCTTTTTTACCATCTAACATAATTCCATTGATTAATTTAGTAATCATTTTAGAATGATACATTGGATCTGCTAAAACATCTCTTTTTACTGCTTGTCTCTTACGCATGTTTCTTTTCTCCTTTCTTAGATTTATTTATTTTTAGGTTTCTTAGTTCCGTATTTACTTCTACCTTGTCTTCTCTTATCAATACCAGCTGTATCTAAAGTACCACGAACAATATGATAACGAACACCGATTAAGTCTTTAACACGACCACCACGAATTAAAACAACACTATGTTCTTGTAAGTTGTGTCCTTCACCACCAATATAGCAAGTAACTTCATATCCGTTACTTAATCTAACTCTAGCGATTTTTCTTAAAGCTGAGTTTGGCTTTTTAGGTGTTTTAGTAGAAACACGAGTACAAACGCCACGTTTTTGTGGTGAACAATTATTTGTTTTAAGTTTATCTTTAGAGTTGTATCCAACATTTAATACTGGACTTTTACTCTTTTTAACTTTATGTCCTCTACTCTTTCTTACTAATTGATTAATTGTAGGCATATTTTTCTCCTTTCTTAGTACACATTTCCAGGTGTATCAAAATCTCTATTTTTTTAAGTTTTCTGCGTGAGAAAACTCGAAATCTATTTGATTTTACCATTAAAAAAAATCAATGTCAACTAAATTCGATTGATTTTATTATTTTTTATTCAAAAGCTTTAGTTATTATGCTATTTATAGGTAAATTTTGTGACTTTTCTCTAGTAAAATAAGCTAAATATTCTATATTTCCGTCCCCACCCTTTATTGGTGAATATGTTAAATCTTTTAAATTGAAATTTATATTTTTAAATGAGTTAATAACTTTATTAATAACTTCTCTATGTACTTCTTTATTTAATGGAACGCCTTTATATTTATTTGCTACTTCTAATCCACATTCAAATTGTGGTTTAATTAAGCAAACTATTTCTTTTAAGTTAGTTAATTCACCTAACTTTTCTATTAATTTAGTAACAGATATAAATGATACATCAATTGTGGCTATATTTGCATCTTTAATAATATTATTATCTATTTTTCTAAAATCAGTTTGTTCATATAGATTTATTTTTTTACTTTCTAATAAACTTTTATTAAATTGACCAGTACCAACGTCTATAGCATATATTTTATTTATTTTATTCTGCAAAGCACAGTCACTAAATCCACCAGTAGATGAACCTATATCTATCATAATTTTATTATCTAATGATATATTAAATTCATTGATAGCTTTTTCTAATTTTAATCCTCCACGTGAAACATATTTTAATGTATCACCTTTAATTTCTATTTTATCTTCTGCTTTAACGTCAAATGAGCTTTTAGTTATACATTTATTGTTACAATAAATAATTCCATTTTTTATTTCATTTTGTGCTTTACTTCTACTTTCAAATATTCCTCTATTAACTAGTTCTATATCTAATCTTGTCATATTACCTCTTAATTACAAGCAGTAATTTCACTTGCATCAAATCCTTCTACATATATACTTGCTTCTAAAGATTTGCCTAACATGTTTATTTGATTTTCATTTTCATCATAACTAATCCAAATATATAGTGTGTAATTATTAGAATCATTGCTTTCTATATATTCACTTTTTAATAATAATTTGTCACTTGTACTATTAAAGTCACCATAAACTTCTTCATTATCTTTAATTAAAATGTATTTTAAATATTTACTCTTAAGTTCTTCATCTATACTATTTAACTTTAAATATATTTTTGAACAAGCATTTAGATTTTCTTCATTTGTAATAGTAAATTCTTTTTTATATGATGTTCTATAATTTGAGTCATAAACTGGTAGTAAATCATCTATATTTACGCTATCATCACTTATTTTTAATTTTAGACTTCCTGTGTTTATATCTGTTTTATTATCTCCATTTTTTATTATATTTGCTCCAAAATATGCAAATGATACTGATAATACTGATAATATTAATATTAAAATAATTAGAGCCAAATGTTTCTTCATATATCCTCCATAATATAATTATAAATAATATAAGTAATAAATTCAATTGTTATAATATCAATCTTCTAATCATTGTTTCATATTCTTCAGCATTTTGGAACATAAATGCAAATAAAATATTTTCAACTTGAGTTTTTACTAAATCATCTATATCAATAGTATTTGATTTTTTGTTTTTTGATTTATTTTTTTCTTCTTTTTCTTTTTTAGAATACTTTACCATTATTTTATAACTAATTATATATTCTATGTTTTTTTGAAATTTTTCTATTAATCCTGATAATTTTTCTTTTAAAGATGGTGATGTTTCGGTAAAGTTATCTCTTAAATATGCTAGGTATCTTGATGTTTTATTAAAATTATCTTGTGAAGTATCTCCACTTAAAACCAAAATATAAACTTCAAGTTTTTTTATTGACTCTATTTCATCATCATTGTCTTTATAATATTTGTTTAAATGCGCAATTATTCTTATTTGTTCTTTTGATACTAATTTGTAGTATTTGATAAGTGATTCTTCAATTAAGTTTTTATCGCTTTTATTCTTTACTAATTCTAGAAAGTAATTATATTCATTTCTAATTTCCTCTACATTTTTATTATAGTCTAATGATATTGGTTCTAAGTAATAATATTTTAATTTTCTTTTTATTACTTTTTCTCTTTCAAGCATTATTATCTTTAATTTTAGTATTTCTTTTGAATCAATTTTGTAATTTAATATTTTTTTCATAATTACTCCTTATCATCAATGAATGATTTTTGTAGTAGTACTCTCTTTTTTCCTTCTTTATGAGAGTCTATTAACTCTTGTATGTTATATTCCATTCTTTTTAATTCTATAAGACAGAAAGTAACTTTTTCTGGTATATTCATTTCATTAGAATCATCACAATAAAATGAATTTATTTCTTCTAATCTTTTATCAAATACTTCACGGTAGTCTTTATCAACATGATGCCATACTAACCATTGAATATTTCTGTATTCTTTTTCATATACTAAATTACCTATTCTATTTTTTCCAATATCCATCATTCCAAACAATGTATTTAATTTTGAAGAATAATCTGATATAGATGCTTTTATTTTGATTAAATATTCTTTTTTAGCTGGATTAACAAATGAATTTAATCTTGAGTCAAAATATTTTAGAAATTCTTCTTCACTTTCATATTTTAATATTGTGCTTACTGGTGGATCTAAAATATATTTTCTTATTTTAGATAATTCTTCTTGTTTAAAGGTTTCTAAAAAATCTAGAAAATCTTTTTGCTTTTCAATTCTTTCAAAAAATTGTGAATCCAATTGTACTTTTTCTAACTTTTCAATTGATAAAATTAATTCTAATATACTTATAGATTTTTTATTTTCTTCGAAAAAAACATCAACTTCTTGTTTTAATCCTTTTAAATCTTCTATTAACTTTTTATAAATATCATTTGATTTTGAATTCATAGTTTCTTTGTAAAAACTACTTAATATTCTTTCAAACTCCTTATTAAATCTATTGTCTTCAAAGTAGTAATAATATGTATCTAAATGAATTGATTTTATTAAATCAGCAAGATTACTTTTTACCTGTTTATTTTTTCTTTTTTGTTTAGAAATCATTTGACTATATAAATCATTTTGAATAAAAGAATTTATATCTTCTTTTGGACTATTTAATGATGTAGAACATAATACTTTTTCAGAAACTAATTCTTTATCATTACTAGTCCATTTAACTTCTTCAAATTGTATTAATACTCTTTCATTATTGTGATAAGTTTTTCCATTTGAAAGAGTTACATCATGCCCTGTTTCATTAAAAACTTCTAGATAATTTATTCCATTTATTTCAACTATTTTATAAGTAATTTCTTTTGAGAAAATATTTTTTCTAGGTTTAAACTCTAATGTTGAAACATATTTTTGCTTTATATCAGAAGGAAACTCAATAACTGTTTGAGGATAAAATAAGCAATAAGAATCATCTATGAATGGTTCATTTTCTAAACTGTTTAAAATTTGATTATAAAAGTTATAAAAATCTTCCTCTATGTGATAGTTGGGATATCCCATTAATAATTTTGCAATTGCATTACTTTCTTTTTTATTATTTATGTCATATTGCATATTTTTTGTTGATAGTCTAACTCCAATGCTTTTAAGTGAATGTTTTTGAACAGATAATTTTTCACATTTTAAACTTTCACTATTAAAAACTGAATATAAACTATTATTTACTACTAAGTAGTTGGCTCCATTATTTGAATATTCTACTCCCTGTAATATGGCAAAGTCAGTTGGCATACTTGAAGTTAAATTATTTTTATAATTAATAGATTCGATATCTTGATTTTTTTGCATAAGGCCTCCTGATGTATCTATATTGTAACATTATTTAAATAAAAAAGTATTGTTTCTCAATACTTTTCGTAAGTGATTTTTCTATTCAATCATCCATTCTAGTGTTTCTTTTGTAAAAGCTAATTGAGGAGTACCACTATGATTTGCATTAAGTTCTACAAATTTTGCATTTCCTCCAGCTTTATTTATAGCATTTACATTGCTTGCCATTCTATTATAGTAATAATTAATGTCGTCTCCTCTGTTTCCACAAAAAGCCATTACTTTTGTGTTTTTAAAGTTTGATGCAGATATGCCTCCACCACAACTTACTGGAACAGCAGAATAGAAATAATTTGGATATGTATTTACCATAGCCCATGTCCCTATTGCGCCTCGTGAATGTCCTGATATTGATATTCTAGAAGTATCGCATGAATATTCTTCGCATACTTTATCAGCTATTTTCTTTAAGACTTCTTTTCTGCCAGCTGTTTCATTCCACATTCCACCCATTGGTGCTACTAATAAGAATGGAAAATCATCTCCATAAATATTTTTTACTAAATTATATAATCTGTCCTCTCCACCACCATCACCGTGAAGATACATAATTAAAGGCATATTATAAGTTGCAACTCCAGATATATACACTTTATATGATAAATTATCTTCTCTAAATGTATATGTTCCAGGATCTATATTTAATGGTTTACCGCCTATCTCTTCAAGTTTTTCTAAAAATTTTTCTTTTATATTATTTATTTCTATTTTTTCAACTTCATCATACAAAATTCTAAATTGTTTTCTATTATAATTTTGAGCTAATTTATCTATTTCTTTAGACATATCAACATATTTTTTATAACTTTGTACTTTATTAATAATTTCTGTTTTAGTATTTGTGTCTTTAATTTTTTTAGCAGAAGATAAAGCAGTGTTGTAATTTGATATATTAAAATTATTTTCCAATCTATCTATTAAATCATTTGTGTGTTCGATTCTTACTTTTTCAATATTTTCACTAGTTGCGTTTACTAAACATTGATTTACTTCTGAATCTGTCCATGCAACATTTAAAATTACTGAAACAACTGTAGGAACTAAAAATATAATAACCCCAGCTAAAACTTTATTTAACAATGCTTTATTAGATTTTTGCAAGTCACCAGAAGTTACTGCTTTTAAATAAGTTGTCATAGCAGATACAATTAATAATATTGGAACAACTATCTTAATTATAGTAATAAATATCTTAATAATTCTTATAACATTTAATACCTCTGCTGTTCCACATAAAGACATTATCATATGCATCACCGATCTTATTGTATCATCTATTCTATAGTGTTGTCAAAACGAATATTTTATTAATAAATTATATAAAACAAGAAACTTAAAGTTCCTTTTCTCCTTTGTTTTTAAATTGAATTATTATAGGTGTTCCACTAAAATCAATATTTGCTCTTATTTTATTTTCTAAATATCTGTAATAACTAAAATGTACTAATCCTTTAGAGTTAACTTCTATATCAAATCTAGGTGGTTTTGTACCTGATTGATGAGTAAAATATACTTTTAATTTTTTACCTTTAAATGATGCTGGAGGTGTTTCTATGAATGCATCTCTTATGATATCATTTATTATATTTGTTTTTACTTCTTTTATTGAATTATTATATGAAGTTAATACTTCTGGCATTAGAGTATGAATTCTTTTTTTAGTTTGAGCACTTAAGAATACTACTTTTGCAAAGTCCATGAATTGAAAATTATATTTAATTGACTTTTTCCATTCTTTCATAGATTCATCTTTTTCTTCTATTGTATCCCATTTATTAACTACGATAACTACTGGTTTACCTGCTTGTAGTGCATATCCTGCTATGTGTTTATCATGTTCTACTATTCCTGTAGTAGCATCTAATACAAGTAAACAAACATCACTTCTATCTATAGCTTTCATACTTCTTAGTAAGCTATATTTTTCAACTGATTCAAATATCTTTCCTTTTTTTCTTAAACCAGCTGTATCAATTAATGTATATTCTTCTTTGTTATAAGTGAATTTTGTATCAATTGCATCTCTTGTTGTTCCAGCAACATTACTTACTATTACTCTTTCTTCATTCAATAAAGCATTTACTAAACTTGATTTACCAACATTTGGTCTTCCAATTACAGAAATCTTAATGTTTTCATCTTCATCTTCATATCCTGGTTCATAACCATCAGTTACAACTTTTAATAAATCATTTACACCTATTCCATGTTCTGCTGATATTGGAATATATTCATCAAATCCTAAACTATAGAATTCATATATATTATTTTCTCCTGATTTATTATCAACCTTATTTATAGCCACAACTACTTTTTTATCTTGCTTTTTTAACATATCACGAATAAGTAAATCGTTATTAGTTAGACCATCTTTTGAATCTACAACAAAAACAATAGTATCTGCTTCTTCAATACCGATTTCAACTTGCATACGAATTTCTTCATTAAAGTCTCCATCACTTAAATCAATACCACCTGTATCTATTAAATAAAAAGGAATATCATTAAATGATGCTTGTGAATAAATTCTATCTCTTGTAACACCAGGAGTATCTTCAATAATAGCTACTTTTTTTCCTACTATTCTATTAAATAAAGTACTTTTTCCTGTGTTAGGTCTCCCTACTAGACATATTGTTTGTTTTGCCATGGTCCTTCACCTCGCATACATTATACACGAATTTACGTGATTTTTCCACTATTTTTGATTTATTATCAAAATAATAGTATAATGTTATAGTGATGTATATGAAGAAGTTAGAAAAGAAGCCTATATTATTAAGTGTTGGACTTGTTGTTTTTGAATCTTTATTATATTTTGTATCTAAAATATTGCAAGGGCCTGCTCATATAATGAATGGAACTATAGATAATGCTATACCTTTTTGTGTATATTTTATAATTCCTTATTGTTTTTGGTACTTATTGATATTTTATATACCTTATTATTACTATAAAAAAGATAAAGATTTATTTAATAAATTTTATATTTCATATATAATAATGATTATACTTGCTAATATAGTTTATTTAGTTTATCCATCTACTGTGATTAGACCTGAAGTGACTAATAATGGAATATTATATTGGATGACAAAAGTTGTATTTATGGTAGATACACCTGCAATTAATTGCTTTCCTAGTTTACATTGTGGAGTTATAACTCTTATGTTATTAGCATCTCTTGAAAGTAATAAATTAAATAACAATCATAAATTATTTATGGGAGTATGTATGTTAGTTATTTGTGCTTCTACACTACTCATTAAACAACATGCTTTTATTGATGCTATTGGTGGAATTACACTTGCTACTATAGTTTATTTGATAATACCTAGATGTAATAAATTATTAAGTTATACTAAAAAAATATTGAAGCTAAATTAGTTTCAATAATTTTATTTCGTTTAAATTATTCTGTTCTAAGAGCATCTATTGGATTTAATAGTGATGCTTTATATGCTGGGAATATTCCAAATAAATCTCCAATTAAACATAATGTTAATGATTCTATTAAAAACTCTACTAATATATCTTTCTTTGTTGCTCCACTACCTATGCAACTAAAAGAATTACTGAAGCTATTCCTACAACTAAACCAAGAATAGTTAAGAAACTTCTTAGTTTGTTTGATTTAATGTTTTTAAAAGCATCATCAAATATATTATTTATCTTCATGAATATCACCTTTTGTAAGCTTTTCATGTTTTGCTCCTTAAGAAAAATATATTTTTCTAATGTGTAAGAATCATGAATAAATCATGTATTTTCTTAAAAAAATAATATTATTTTTAGCATTTTATAGTATAATGTTATTAGGATGTGGTTGTGAATGAAAAAAATAGTATGTTCTTTTATACTTTTAGGAATTGTTGGATTTGTATTTTATGGAATAATTGTGTGTGTTTCAGATATTAATGCTACTAAGGCTGAAACTGATGTTCAATTAAGAGATAAAAATAATGAAGAATATATTTATAAAGAACAATTATTACATTTAGGATATACTATTGAAGATGTAAATATTATTGAAAAGAAAGTTAGTAATACTGATGCTAAAAAGTATTTATTAAATGAAAAATACGACAATTTAACTAAGTTTATTGCTTCTCCATATTTTAAGATTGAAAATATTAGTAGATATAATAATTATTACAATAATAATACTTATACTATAGATAATGCTGTTATTTATGTTAATATTGGTCTTGATAATGAATTTTATTCTACTATAAAAGAAATAACTGATTATAATGAAGTTACTGCTCTTGTAAATAAATATAATAAATTACCTAGTAATTATGAAGCTAGTGAACTTGTTAGTTTAGATAAAGATTATAGTGAAAGTGAGTGTAAGGTTAAACAAGTTATACTTAGTAGTTTAAAACAAATGATGGATGATGTTAAGAATGAAGGAATGAAATTAAATGTAATTTCTGGTTATAGAACTGAAAGTACTCAAGAAAATTTATTTAATAATTCAGTTAAAAAGAATGGTGAAAGTCATGCTTTAATATATTCAGCAAAACCAGGACATTCAGAACATCAATTAGGTTTAGCAGTAGATTTTAATAATGTTACAGAAAATTTTAAAGATACTAAAGAATATGAATGGTTAAAAAATAATTCATATAAATATGGTTTTATTGAAAGATATCCAAAAGATAAAGAATTTATAACAGGATATGGATATGAACCATGGCATTATAGATATCTAGGAATTGATATTGCAACTAAGATATATCAAGAAGGTATAACTTATGAAGAATATTTAGTTAAATATGCAAAGTAGTTTTATTAATAAATAATGAATAGTAAAATAAAAATACAAGTGTACAAGAAATAGTTACAATTAAAAGAATAACTATTTCTTTTTTTATACCACTTAATTCTTTATATTCATTTGTGTCTTCTACTAGAGAAACATTCATTGATTTATGAGCATGTATTATATATTCATCTTTATTATTTACATTAATCTTAATTATATTATCGCTAGAATTAAAGTTTCCATTACCAGTTATACTAACATATGCTTCATCATTAGATAAATCATAGTTAATATTTAAATGAGTTTCATCTTTTATATTAATATCATATTCATGATTATTGGTATCAAAATTAATATCATATCCTTCTATAATTAAATCATTTAATACTGGTGTTAATTCTTCTTTGTGATAGTTTTTAAATACATTTATTGTGTATTCTTTGTCATTTGAAGTGACTTTAAAAGTAGTTAAATCATCATGCAAAGAAAATACTCCACTACCTGTAACTTGTTCATTTTCCTTTGATTTAACTTGAATATTTATAGAATCACTATAAGTGAAATAATTATAGACTTTAATGTCACTATTAAAAATAGGAGATAAGTTTTCATTATTGATTGTTATGTTTTCTATAGCTTTAACTTTTATACAAAATAATAAACTTATTATTAATAATATTTTTTTCATATTTATATTATTTACTTTATATAAAAAATAATACAAAAAAAGAGTTAAACTCTTATTTAATTGTTTTAATAATAATCTTTTTAACTCTTTTCTTTTTCTTTTCTATTTTAAATGAATTTATAAATAGTTTATCCATTCCATCTAATTTTTTATTGTAATAGATTGTTCCTAGAACTTCTCCTTCTTTTACTTTATCACCTATTACTTTATTTAGCGTTACTCCAACTGCATAATCAACTGGATCTGTCTTTTTAACTCTTCCAGCTCCTAGATTAAATACAAGTTCAGCAATTAAGTTACTATCTATACTATTAACATAACCTGTTTTTGTAGATATAATATCAACCTTTTTAGCTTTATCTTTTAATTTATGAATATTTCCACCTTGTGATTTAATCCATTCATAGAATTTATTTTTTGCGTGTCCACTTTCTAATAGATTAATTACTAACTTTTTAGCATTTGTAAATGATATTTTTTTAGCTGAACTAATCATTAAGCTTGATATATATACAGATAATTCATATAATCTTTTATCATATTTTCCATCAAAGAAATCCATTGCTTCTTTTACTTCTAATACATTTCCTATATTTCTACCTAATGGAATATTCATATCACTTAAAGTACAAATAACTTTTTTATCATAGTATTCACCAATTTTAACCATTGTTTTAGCAAGTTTAGTAGCACTCTTTATATTTTTCATGAATGCTCCTTTTCCAACTTTTAAATCTATGATTATAACGTCACTTCCACTAGCAATTTTTTTAGACATAATTGAACTTGCTATTAAAGGAATAGAGTCTACTGCTCCAATTTCATTTCTTAAAGCATATATTTTTTTATCAGCTACTGCGATTTTTTCACTTTGACTTATTACTGCACATCCAACTTTATCTAATTCTTCTAAGAATTGTTTTTTAGTTAGATTTAATTTATATCCAGTAATACTTTCTAATTTATCAACTGTTCCTCCAGTTAAGCCAAGACCTCTACCACTCATTTTTGGAACACATACTCCAGCACATGCTACTATTGGTGAAACAATTAATGTAATTTTATCTCCTACTCCTCCAGTTGAATGTTTATCAACAACAGGTTTATTTAAACTACTTAAATCTATTGTTTCTCCACTTTTAATCATAACATCTGTTAGAAAATAAGTTTCTTCAATATTTAAACCATTATAATAGATTTGCCATACAAAATCACTCATAGTCTTATCATTTATTTTTCCTTTTACATATGAGTTAACCATGTATTCTATCTCTTTGTACTCTAATTTTTCATTATTTTTTTTCTTTTCAATTATATCTATAGCTTTCATAAGTTACTCCTTTATCATTCTTACTTTAATATTATATCATTTTTTTATACAAATAAAAACAGTCTTTTTTGACTGAATTTATTTTTATAGTGTAACTTCTTTTTTGTCTTCTAATTCTTCTAATAATTGTTTATTTGTTTTTCCGTAATGACTCTTAAAATATTTTTGATCATAAAATAATAATTTATAATTAGAACCATCTATAGCGATTCCTCTATTCTTAAAGAATATGAATCTTGCATGACTTAGTTTTACACTTTGCATTAACTGTTTTGAATCAACAAATGGTAATCTATGTAATCCAATTGAATTATAAAATTCTATTTTTTCTGTTATATTTTCAATACTATAGCCTAATATTGCTGGTAACTTTGTAATCATTAAAATAACTTCTTCATGAGTATAACCAAATGACTCAATAATACTCATTTTTTCTTTAATAGTTTCTATATTCAAACATAAAACAGCTGGGAATAATAAAATAATACTTTTTATATCTTGTTCTTTAAAACCCAATGCAATTAAATCATTTATTTTAGTATTTATTGAAGAATTTTTATAACTAAAGAATTGTTTAAGTGATTTAATTATTTTAATTATTTCTTCTTTGCTATACCCTAAACTTAAAAAGTAATCTAATTTATCTTTTAAATATTCTACGCTAAATGAATAAATACTTATATAATTTGACGTTACTTGTAAAACTTGTTCTCTTGTTAGACCATAATCTAAAAGAAAAGAATTTATACTTTCTATTTTTGATAATAATAATCCATCTTTATAATAATGTAATGCATAAGAAGCTCTCATTTTGTTAATAGTTTCTAAACTATATCCATAATTCAAACAATATTGTTCTAACATAATAATACTCTCCTATTTCTTTAATTCTTTTACTTTTTCTAAATCAAATGGATACTTACTTAGTAATTCTTCTTTTGTGTATCCAAATGAACTTTCAAATCTTTCTTGTGACATAAATAATTTTAAATAATTATTCATAGTTATTTCTTGATTTAATTCTTCTTTAAAAAACATATATCTTGCATAGCTTAAATTAACACTTTGCATTAGTTTTTTAGGATTTATGATCATTATATCATGTAAACCAATTGAATCATAAAATTCAACTTTTTCTTTTATATTTTCTATTGATAAACCTAATATTGATGGGAAAACTTTAATTATATGTTTTACCTCTTCCATAGTTAATCCTAGTGATACTATATCATTTATTTTATCCTTTATGTATGTGAAAGTATAATTGAAGAGTGTTGGATGATTAGTAGTCATATTTATTACTTCACTATATGAAAAACCTAAATCACATAAATCTTCTAGTTTTTCTTTCATACTTTGTAAACTTATTCCTAAAATGTTAGGTGTTTTCTTTATCATTTTTATTATATTATCTTTTTTATAACCAAGTTTACTTGTTATATCTATTCTATTTACAATATATTCTTTTGTGTGACCTAATACTGATGGAAAAGCTTTAAAGATTTTTAATGCTTCTTCACGAGTAAATCCTAAGGAACAAAATTCATCTAATTTAGTATTTAATGTTCCTTCTCCAATACTTAATAGTGAACTAAAACTTCTAAGCATTTTTAATACTTCTTCTCTTTTAAAACCAACACTACAAATATTATTAATTTTTCTTTCAATTAAATCAATATTATAATTAAATAGTCTTGGTATTTGTTTAGTGGCTCTTATTACCTCTTTCATTTTATAACCATATCTTATAAAATCATTTATTCTTGAAGTGATTTTTTCAACTGATAATGAGTATAAAAGTGGATTTATTCTTGCCATATAAATAATATCATAATTAGTATATCCATAAGATAATAAACATTCATTTATTTCTTTTGTTTTTCTATAAAGAGTTTCTTTTTTATATTCTCTTAACTTATTGTAATTTATGAAAGTAAAATAATCTTCTTCAGTAAAACCAAAGCTTAATAAATATCCTTTTAGCATTTTTGTTCCTTTCCAAGTTTTAATGAAATTGATTCACTATAACTTGATAATACTTGTTCATTAGAAACTCCAAATGTTTTTTGAAATGATTTATTGTCTTTGAATATTATTCTATAATTTTTCTTTGTTATTTCTATGTTTCTTTCTTTTAGAAACTCATATCTTGCTTTGCTTAAAGATGCGCTTTGCATTAAACATTTTGGGTTATCTACTGGTATGTTTTCTAAACCAATAGAATTATAGAAATCTATTTTCTCTTTTATTGTCTCAAATGATAATCCAAATAATGCAGGAAGGGTTTTTGTAATATGAAGAGCTTCTTCTAAAGTATAACCTAATGACATAATGTCTTTAATTTTATTTTTAATTGTTTCTATATTATAAGTTAATATTGCTGGATAAATAAGTAATATACTTATAATCTCATTTTCTTTATATCCTAGAGATTTTAAATCTTCTACTTTTGAATGCATTGATTCTATACTTAAAGTTAATACATTAGGACACGAAACTAATAATTTAACTACTTGTCTATTATTTATACCAAAACTATTAAAAAAAATTAATTTATTCTTTATAGATTCTAAACTTAAACTAGCTATTGGACTTGTTATCATATGTTTAATTAATTCTTCTTTTTTATAACCATAATTTAATAAAAAATTAAACTTTTTGGTAAGAGAACTTGGTGATTGAGAATAAATAGATGAACGTTTTCTAATCATTTTTATGATTTCTTCTTTTTTAAAACCAAATGAAAGAAAATAATTATTCATTTCTAATATATGTTTATATAAAGAATCATTCTTTAATGAATATGATCTTGGAGTACTTATAATATTTTCATAATCTTTTTCAGTAAATCCAAAATTTAATAAATATTCTTTTAACATAATCTTGACCTACTTTCTTCATAACTATATCTTTTCAATAATTCTTTTTTTGTTACTTTAAATTGTTTACTAAATTGTTTATCACCAACAAATAATCTTCTAGATGTATTTGAATTTATTACATCATTCTTTTCCATTAAATAAAACATGTATCTCGCATATGATAAATTAACACTTTGCATTAAACATTTTGGATTTTCTATTATAAAATCAAGTATATTTAATTCTCTATAAAAATCTATTTTTTCTTTAATGGTTTCAATACTTAAGCCAAGTATTGATGGAAATAATTTGATCATTTTAATTACTTGTTCATAAGTAAATCCTAAATTTATTAAATCTTTTATTTTATTATTAACATTATCTTCACTAATACTATAAAATCCAGAAAACATAAGTGACATTTTGATTATATCTTCTTTAGGAATACCTAATTTGTTATAATTATTAATTTTTGATTCTATGTTTTCAATACTATAACCAATTATTGGTGGTAGAAGATAAGTAATCTTGATTATTTGTTTTTTTGTATAACCTAAGCTAAATAAATAACTTAATTTTTCTTTTATATTTTCAATACTTAGTCCGATTATTTGTGGGGTTCTTGAAAATATTTTATGAGTTTGTTCTTCTGTGTAACCAAATGAAATAAAATAATTATATTTTGTTTCTATTTTACTCGATGAAAAAGCGTAGATTGATGGTACGATTGTTACCATTTTTATAATTTCTTGTTTAGAAAATCCATGTGAAATAAACCATTCATTATTTGAATTTATAAGATTATAAATAGTAAATTTATTACTTTTGTATATTGAATAGCTATTTAAAACATGATTAATTTGTGACTTATTAAATCCAAAGTCAGACAAGCACCCTTCTAACATTTTTATCAACCCCTTGATTAGCTCCATATTATACCACATTTTAGCTTATTTTAAAAGCAGAAATTGGTATTTCTGCTAAAAATCATTGAATAAATAAGGTTCTGATTCTAGATTATCTACTATTTCTTCTAAAGTTTTACCATTCTTAATCCTATTATCAATATAGTCTTTAATTTCGAATGGTTCTAAATTTAATATATATGGATTTGAATCAAGTAATATATTTATACATGTAAATCCTAGTTTTTTAAGTGTAATTATAAGTGATAATATATCATCATCTTCAGAAGTTAAATATGTAGAATTACTACTTATAATATTTCTTATTTCATTATCTTTACAACCTATTTGTCTTAATAATTCTATTTTTTTTATGACATCTAAGTCTGTTAAATCTTTTATATCTGGATTCATTTCATACATGGCTTTAATTGTATTTTCACTTAAATCTAAATTATATAGTTCTCTCATCTATTTCACCTTTATATTTTTCTATTAAATCTAAATTTGACATTTTGTATTTTCTTTCAAATTCTTTGCTTCCAATAAATAATTGATTATAATTATTCTCATCAATTACAATATTACATTCTCTTGTATAAAATAAGTATCTTGCTTTACTTAATGAGGCACTTTGCATTAGATTTTTAGTCTTTTTTAGAGGTAAATTTTTAAGTCCGATTGAATTATAAAAGTCTATTTTTTCTTTTATATTTTCAATACTATAACCAAATAGTGCTGGTAAACTTTTTAACATAGAAATTGTTTCTTCTAAAGTATATCCTAGACTAACTATATCATCTATTTTGTTTTTTATATTTTCTATACTATAAGTTAATAATAATGGAGAAACTTTAATCATTTCTAAAACATCTTCTCTTTTAAATCCTAAAGCAATCATATCGTTTAATTTATCATTAATTGTTTCTATACTATAACCTAAGATTGATGGACATATTTGTACCATTTTTAACACTTCTTTTTTTGAATATCCTAGAAAACATAAATCATATATTTTTCCTAATAAATATTCTGATTGAAGACATAATATTGTAGGAAAAGATAATGTTATTTTTTTAACTTCTTGTTCATTATAAAGTTCATTTAATTTATCTAGTCTTGATTTTAATGTTTTTCTTGGAGTACCTATTATACGAGGAGCTATTTTAGTCATCTTTTTTACTTCATTTTCACTATAATTAATGGTACATAAATATTCTATGTTTTGTTTTATATTTTCAATATTATACCCTAGTACTGATGGATTATTTTTTATTATTTTCTTAACATCATTAATACTATAACCAAGAGTACATAAATCAATTACTTTTTTTGAAATATTATCTAGTGTCAAAACATATATCACTGGATAATAAGCAATCATTTTAATTATGTCTTTTGAAGAAAAACCTAAACTAAAAAAGTACTTGTTTATTTCTTTTAATTTATCTATCTTACAAGTAGTTGCATGTCTATTAAAAGCATTTGATATTGATTCTACATCACTTTCTGTATAACCAAAATCTATTAAAAATTTTTTAGTTTCTTCTGACATATCTTATCTCCTTTTATAATTATATCACAAAAAGCAGATTATTCATCTGCTTTATCAACTTTTCTACTACTTAAAAAAGATACCTTTTCAGCAATAATGTCCATACTATATTTTTTCTCTCCATCTTTTTCATAAGTAGATGATTGAATTCTTCCTTTTACTCCAATAATATCTCCTTTCTTACAATATTCATGAGTGCTTTCAGCTATACCATTCCATAAAGTACATTTTATAAAATCACTATCATATGTTCCATCTATATTTTTAAATGATCTTGGTATGGCTACTGTAATATTAGTTCTTTTTCTATTATTTTCAGTAGTTACTACTTCTGGGTCTGATACAAGTCTTCCAGCTAAAACTATTTGGTTTATCAATTATACCTCCTTTCTTAATGTGAATATTAACATACTAAAAATATAGTTTCAAATTGATAAAATTGCATTTTAAAGAGAAAATCTTATATATAATTTCTTTTTTTATTTAGAACAAATTAGTGTTTTTAAGATAATATTTTTAATTAATATTGTGTTTTATACCAAATTAAAAAAATTACAGAAAAGTAATTTTTTTAATTAGCAAACTCATATAATTCTTTTTTATTTTTTAATACTTTTATTAAATAATCTATTTCTTCGTAAGTATTATAAAAGTATAAACTTATTCTTAATGTATCTTCTTTGTTGTCTCCCATTTTTGCACAGTGTTTTCCACTTCTTGCACATATTCCTTTAGTATTTAAATATAATCCTAAATCTCCTGATAAAACATTATCAGCATTAATTATTACAGTGCTTCCTTCTAAATCTTTATTATATATTTTAATATATGGTATTTTTTCTAATTCTTGAACTAAGTACTTTCTTAAATACTTTACTTTTCTTTCTATGTTATCCATTCCAATTTCATTTAAAAATTTTATACTTTCACTAAATCCAATTATATCTGCTATGTTTGGAGTTCCTGCTTCAAATCTATAAGGTACTTCTGCCATTTGAAGAGAATGTTCATTATAACTTATATTCATACCTCCACCATAAGAATATGGAAGCATTTTTCTTAATAAATCATATTTTCCATAAAGAACTCCTACTCCAGTTGGACCACACATCTTATGAGCTGAAAAAGCTAGAAAATCTGCATCTAAATCTTGTACATCTATTTTTATATGTGGAGCACTTTGAGCTGCATCCACTACTACCAAAATATTATTTTGATGGGCTATTTTGCATATTTCTTTAATATCTCTTTTATCACCACTTACATTAGTTATTTGTGCTACTGAAATTAATTTTGTATTAGAATTTATTTTGTTTTTTAAATCTTCGATATCTAATTTTTCATTCTTAGAATCTACAAAATTTATTTTAATTTTCTTTTTTACTGATAATATCATCCATGGTAATAAATTTGATGCGTGTTCACTACTTGATAATATTATTTCATCTCCATCATTTAGATAATTAAGAAAGAAACCAAAAGCTACTAGATTAATAGAATCAGTAGTATTTTTAGTGAAAATAATTTCATCTTTTCTTTTTGCATTTATAAACATTTTAACTAAGTCTCTTGTGTAATCTATTTCATCATCTACTTTAAAACTTATATCATAGTCTCCTCTATGGGAATTAGCGTTGTATTCAGTATAATATTCATTTATTTTATTTATAACTCTATATGGTTTGAATGTTGTAGCTGCATTATCAAAATATATAATACTTTTTTCTTTCATAGGAAAGTCATTTATATCTTTCATTTATAACCTCACCTATTATAATATACTCATTTAATTTAAATAATCGTATAATAAATATAATAATTGAAGAAAATATATTTTTAATATATAATGATATTGGTGAATGAAATGGATTGTATTTTTTGTAAAATTATTAATGGAGATATTCCATCATATACTATATATGAGAATGAATATGTTAAATGTTTTTTAGATGTTAATCCTTTAAGTGATGGACATACTTTAATTGTACCTAAAAAGCATTTTAAAGATTTATATGATATTGATATAGAAACTTTAAATGAAATATTTAAAGCATCTAAAATAGTTTGTGAACTTATTAATAAAAAATTAAATCCTAATGGGATTAGAATTGTACAAAATAATGGTGTATTACAAGAAGTTAAACATTATCATATGCATGTTTTACCTAATTATGCTGAAAATAATAATAAAACTCTAGATGAAATATTCAATTTACTCACAAAATAATTGTTAAAAATAACTTTATATAGTATAATAAGTTAAGAAAAAGGAAGTGTTATAGTGAATAAGAAAACATTTATTATTATAGGTTCTTCCATATTAGGATTGTTAGTTGCATTAATTTTAATAGTATGGTTGATATCTGTATTTAAGCCTCATTATTATGAGTATGAAGAATTAGAAGAAGAAATGGCTAAACAAGCTGAAAGATATTATAAGAATAATCCAGATAAACTACCTAGTGCAGAAGATGGAGTTATACTTTCATATGATACATTAGTTAGTGGTGAATATATGAAACCATTAAATGAAGTTTTAAAAGATTCTAGTCAATGTTCTGCTTATGTTGTTGTTAATAAAATTGGTGATGTTTATAGTTATACTTCATATTTAAATTGTGGAGATGCTTATAAAACAACTGAATTATATAGACAAATATTAAATGATAATCCTGTTGTTACAACTGGAAGCGGTCTTTATAAAGATACTGATGGTTCTTATTATTTTAGAGGTAAAGTTAATAATAACTATGTTGCTTTTGGCACTACATTAAATAGAAAGAAAGAAACATATGATACTTTATGGAGAATAATTAGTGTTGATGAAAACAATAATGTTAAATTAAAAAGAGTTGAATCTACAAATGATAAATATACTTGGGATGATAGATATAATCAAAATGAAGTAGATAGAAGTGGTTATAATGATTTTGAAACAAGTGTAATTAAAGATAAGTTAAAAGAACTTGGTAATAGTGAAGAAATATTAACTAGTCTTGAAAAAGGAAAAATTGTTGCTAAGAAATTATGTATTGGTAAAAGAAGTTGGCTTGATACTTCTAAAGATGGAAGCCTTGAATGTGCTACACTAAGTGAAGATGAATATATTTTTGGAACAATTACTCCATATGAATATTTAAGAGCAAGTATTGATGAGAATTGTGATAATGTTAAGAATGGTTCTTGTTCAAACTTCAATTTCTTATCTAACGCAATGCAAAATCAAGAATGGTTAGTAACTGCTGATACTGATAGTAATAATTTTGTATATAGTTTTGCTGGAAGAAGTTTTTCTTTAGAAAAGGCTAAATCAAGAAGAGTTATTTACCCTACTATTAATTTAAATACTTATGCATTCTTCAAATCAGGAACTGGTACTGAAGAAGATCCATATAAAATTAGATAACAAATAAAAAATATTGATTTTAAATATCAATATTTTTTTTGACTTAAACTTCAGTTATTTTTAATGGAGCATTTATTTTATCTGCACTTACAAACCAATTATTTCCTATTTGAGCATTTGATGATGTTGGTGTTGGGTCTGGTTTATCTATTTTTGCAAATGTTGGTATATTAAATGCATTTCCAAAGCATAAAGCACATCCTGGACTTAATGATTTTAGCTTTTCCACATCATTATCTGATATACTGTGTGATATAGCTTTTACTATTCTTAAATCATCAGGATGGAACATTCTTAATACAATATAATTTGAACATTGACTTAAACTTGTTGTAGATAATTCACTTGGTCTTTGAGTTATAAAGCCTAAAATAACACCATATTTTCTACCTTCTTTAGTTATTCTATCAAAGATATTATATCCTAGTATAGCTGTATCACTATCTGCTTGTACATATCTATGTGCTTCTTCTAATAATATTTGAATTGAATAATTTCCATTATCATTTAATGCAATTGCATAATCTAAGAATAATTTAGAATATATTTTTGTTAATGCTTTTGCAAATCTTTCATCTACATAGTTTAGATTTAAGTTTATTATTTGAACTTTTTCTCCATTCTTGTTTGTAAAAAGTCTTTTAACATATTCTTTTTTATCTATGTATTCTTCCATTTCAAAGTATCTTCCATAGTCACCATTGATAATTGAATCTAATCTGACTTTTAATACATTATTTATGTCATATACTCTGTCACTTTTTAGAATACCTTCACTTATAAGAGCAAATTCAAATGCACTATATAAATCTTTTAAATTGTACCTTTTAGGCTTCATTTCCCTATTTAATTTCAAATCATCATTAACGAAGTTTTCCATGAATTCTATAACTAGTTGCATAGTATTCATTTTACCAGTTTGATCTAGATTTAAACATTGTCTTAATGTTCTTGTATATCCTGGTTGAACTATTTCACTATCTAAATTTATGTCATTAGTACGAAATGCTGATAAAACTGCTACTACTTGATCTCTTATTTGAGCAGATGTTTTACCACTTGTTAATATATCTAATACTGCTTTAGCAATAATATTGTTTTTGTAAGCTATTACTTTTGATTCTTCTTCTGTAAATAGATAAACATATTTTAGTGCTTTTTCAATTATCGTTAATTGAGCTGGATTATCTATGCCAAGTAATAATGCTATATCATCTACTTCTAAAAAATATGGTGGTATTTTAACAATTTCACTTGTAGTTGTATGAATGTTTGTTGTGTATGTTTTACATCTACAATAAGGTGTTTGATTGATTCTATCTAAGGCTGTATGATATTCTCCATAAACATCAAATAAAACTATATTTGAATTGATAGGTATATATTTTTGTTTATAAAAAATATTTTGAAGTATTCTAGCGACAGTGCAGCTCTTACCACTACCAGTATTACCTATTATTGCAAAGTGATTTGAAAATAAATCATTAATATTTGCTGAAACATTAAATCCCTCATAAATGACACTTTTTCCAACATATAAACTGTCTTTTGAATCTACTAGTTGTTCTCCAAGTAATTCAAATACTTCTTCTTTATTTACTATTCTAATTGTCGCATTATAGCTAGGTTTGTGACTAACTCCTGATAAGAACTTATTATTAATAAATTCTCCGACTAAAATACACTCAATTACATCTTTACTTATTTTGGTAACTTCTGCAGCTATTTTGTGCTTATCTTCAAATACAACATGTGCACCTGATAGATTTGCTTCTACTCTTTTTGATAAGTTTTCTATTTTTATAGTAAAATCTTCTATTGATATAATCTTTCCAAACATATTTCATGCTCCCTTATTATTCTATTAATAATTATAACATATTGAGAGATTAAAAAACAACCATATAGAATTATATGATTGCTTAATTTTTATTTATTGAACTATGTTTTGCTCTTCAGTTTGAACTGGTGCTTCAACTACTGGTGTTTCAACTGTTGGTATAGGTGTAACTGGTGTTACTACTGGTTCTACTGGAGCAACTGGTGTAACTTCGGAAATTATTGGTTGAACAGGTTCAGTTACGTTTACTTCAGAAATAGGTGCTGTTGGCACTACTTGATCAACTGGTGCTGCCTCTATTACTGGAGTTTCCATAGCAGGTGTTGGTTCCATTACTGGAGCTGGTGTTTCAACTGCTGGTTCAGGAATAACCTCTGGAGTTGGTGCAGCAACTGATGTTGGCTCAGCAATTGGTGTTGTTTCTATTACAGGTGCTGGTTCAGTAACTGGAGCAGCTGTCTCAACAACGGGTTCTGGAGTAACATTTGTTTCAATTATTGGCTCTACTGCTGGAGTTTCAACTGTTGGTACCTTTGGAGTTACCACTTCAGTTACAGGTGTATCTATAACTGGTGACTCAACTATAGGAGCAGTAACATCATTAACAACAGGCGCTACTGGTGTTACAACTTCAGATTGACTAGGTTTCTCTGTTAATCCTACTACACTATTTATTGAATCATTTACTTCATTTGAAACAATTGGTTCAGTTCCTGCAACATTTGTATTTTCAGGTTGTACTTGAACATTATTTATTTCATTATTATTTTCTACATTATTAATAGGCTCTGTTTTATCTTTTTTAGATTTTTTTGATTTTACTATTAACAAAATAACAATAATTAAAACTACTACTATAACTCCTACTCCTATAAGAATGTTAGTTATATTATAAATATAAAATTCAAATTTAATATTTTCGTTTTCTTTTAGAGTTGTTAGATCCCATGTTAAAGTTTTATCTTCATTTGATTTTTGTGTTGCATTTGAGCTAACAGCTTTATATGGAAGATTAACTATGTATTTTAAATCCATAGAACTCATCATAGCATTCATCATTGAATCTTCAAAACCACTATTATCATTTTCTTTTGTTGCTGCTTGTAATGATTGATATACTGGAGTGAATGCAAAAGGTACTTCTTTAGTAGTTGCAGTAGCTACTGTGTACTTTGTAACTTTTACATTTGAATTAACTTTAATTGTATCTGTATTTATATCATTTATCTTAATGTCTGTTCCTTTTTTCTCATAAATATATGAGTCATTCCATACACAAATATATGTTATTTTTCCAGTTTTATCTAGCTTAACAATATAATTACTTGTAGTACTTACACCTGTTTCATTAGGAGTTGTACAAGCGTTTTTGCTGCAATAAGTTTTAGCTGTTGCTGTAGTTAATGAATCACTGGCAAATTTTGTTAATGCTTGTCTATAAATACTTTCTACGTCTGTTTTGAAAGTATCGTATTTGCTACTGCCTAGTGAACCTATTGAAGTGGCTGGAGAGGATTGAATATCATATGATGTATCATCATCCATATCTGTATCAAAATCTGTATCACTCATTCCACTATCATTTTGATCAAATTTAAAGTTAGCTGTATATGTATTTTTTAATAAACCTTTTTTTACTTTAAATATATTTTCTAACTTCTCACTTTTATCTGCGATTTTTGATAAACTAAATTCTGTATCATTATCTGTACTAACATCATCTATATTATCAAAACTGATGGTTAATTTAATACCAGTATATTTGTCATCTTTATAATCTTCAGCTTTAAATCCTTTAGATTCTAACTCTTTCTTTTCTTCATCAGATAACATTTGTTGATCATTAATCAATGTAGATGTCATTCCATATATTACTGAATAATCCATTGATTTGTCATTTTTAATATCCATTGTAGTATTAAACTTTACGCAGCCAGAAAGTCCTAATAATACAAGAGAAGATATTAAAAGTTTTTTAAATTTGTTTTTCATTTCTTTTCTCCTTCTATTATGCTATAGTAAGTATAGCACAATAAACTACAAAAATATACATTTTTTTCATAAATAAAAACTCTTATTTATTAAGAGTCTTTATTTTATTACTTTTTTAATATTTCTAATTTAGCTATTTCTTTTTCTAAATCTTCTCTTTCCTTATTAACAATAGCTTCTGGAGCTTTATTAACATAATTTTCATTTGATAATAGTTTTTTACGTCTTTCAATAGATGCTTCTAATTTAGCTATTTCTTCTGCTTTTTTCTTTTCTTCTTCAAGACTATTTGATGAATTATCAAAATAAATATCAAATTTATAGTTATATAATTCTATTGTTACTTTATCATTAAATTTAGATTTTTCTACTATTTTATCATTAAGTTTTAACATATTATTTAGTAATTCATTATGATTATAATCTATTACTTCGAAATCACTAGATATTTTATTTTCTACTTTTTTGTTTCTAAATAAAGTTATATATTCACTTAATTCTTCTATTTCTTTTTCTTCTTTTTTGAATACTAATTTTTTATCATATTTTGGATAGTTTTCTAACATTAATGATTCTTTATTTTTAAAGTTTAAGCTTCCATATAATTCTTCTGTTACAAAAGGCATAAATGGATGCATCATTTTAATAATACATTCTAATACATAATGTAATGTAGATTTAGTACCATTAGATTCACTAAATTTAGACATTTCAATATATCTATCACAGAAATCATCCCATATAAATGAATATAGTGTACTTCCAGCATTATTAAATTCATATTTATCCATAGATTTAGTTACTTTTTTGATTGTTTCATTTAATCTTGTTAGAATCCATTTATCTGATTCATTTAAATTTTCTAGTTTGTAATCTTTTTGTTCAAAGTTTTCTAATTTCATTAATACGAATCTAGTTGCATTCCATAATTTATTTATAAAATTCCAAGTAGAAGCTACTTTATCAGTATCAAATCTAATATCCATACCCATTGCTGATGTTGTTGTTAAGTAATATCTTAATGAGTCACAACCATATTCATCAATTAAATCCATAGGATCAATACCATTTCCTAAAGATTTAGACATTTTTCTACCTTGTTTATCACGAATAAGTCCATGAATAATACAATCTTTAAATGGACGACTATTCATTTGTTTTAATGATGAAAATGCCATTCTTGCTACCCAGAAGAAGATAATATCATATGCTGTTACAAGAACATCAGTTGGGAAATATCTTTCTAAATCTTCTGTATTATTTGGCCAACCAAGTGTACTAAATGGCCATAATGCACTACTAAACCATGTATCTAATACATCTTCGTCTTGTGTCCATCCTTCTCCTGGACATTCTTTTTGTACTTTAATTTCTTCACCTTTATACCATGCTGGAATTCTGTGTCCCCACCATAATTGACGACTAATACACCAATCATGACAATCTTCCATCCAGTGATTTAAAACTTTTTCAAATCTTTTTGGTACAAAGTTAATTTTATTGTCTCCACCTTTTTGAGCATCAAGTAAATCTTTACTCATACCACTCATATCAACAAACCATTGTTTAGAAAGATATGGTTCTACTACTGCGTCTGTTCTTTCAGAATGACCTACACTATGTGTCATTTTTTCAATGCTAATTAATAAATCTTCACTTTCTAAATCTTTAAGTAATTCTTCTCTACATTTTTCACGAGTCATGCCATTGTATTTACCAGTTTTCTCATTCATAGTAGCATCTTCATTCATAATTAGAATTCTTTCTAAATTATGTCTTTCACCTACTTCAAAATCGTTAGGGTCATGAGCTGGTGTAATTTTAACACATCCTGTTCCAAATTCTGGATCAGCATGTTCATCTCCTATGATTGGTATTAATTTATTAACAATTGGAAGAATAACATTCTTACCTATTAAATCTTTATATCTTTTATCTTCTGGATTAACTGCTACTGCTGTATCACCAAATAGTGTTTCAGGACGAGTAGTTGCTACATCTAAATAATCTTTTGTTCCTTCAATAAAATATTTGATGTGATAAAAAGCTCCTGGATCATTTTTATAAATAACTTCTTCATTTGATAAAGCTGTTTTAGCTACTGGATCCCAGTTAATTATCTTTTCACCACGATATATAAGTCCTTCATTATAAAGTCTAATAAATACTTCATTAACTGCATCATTTAATCCTTCGTCAAGAGTAAATCTTTCACGATTATAGTCAACTGTTAAACCAAGTGTTTCCCATTGCTTATGAATATTACTTCTATGTTCTTCAGTCCATTTCCAGCATTCTTTTAAGAAACCTTCACGTCCTAATTCATATTTATTAATTCCATTTTCTTTAAGTCTATTAACAACTTTAGCTTCTGTTGCGATTGCTGCATGATCCATTCCTGGAAGCCATAAACAATCATATCCCTGCATCTTTTTATATCTAATAATAACATCTTGAATACTACCATTTAATGCATGACCTAAATGTAAATTTCCAGTAACATTTGGTGGAGGTATAACTATACAAAATGGTTCTTTGCTTTTATCTCCAGCATCAAAATATCCTTTTTCTTTCCAACTTTTATATTTATTTTTTTCTACTTCTTTATGATTATATTTTTTATCTAACATATTAATTCAATTCCCCTTTCAAATATTTAATACCTTCATCTATGAATGGTTTAAACATTTTTTTGTTATTTAAGTTTTCTAAAATTCTTTCTAAATATTCTTCATCTAAGACTCGATGTTTAGAATAGTCATAATTTAAATCAAATATTAAAGCTAACATTAATACTATTTTATCATTTTTAGATTTAGTTATTTCTTTTCTTATTTCATTATGACTAAAGAATTCTTCTTTTACTTCTTCAGATATTTCTGAATCATCATCTGTTATACTTATTAGTTTATCTGTACTCATGGCATAAATAATGTCTAATTTATCTGCGTCTCTTATTATTCTTGAATGAAGTGTTTCTCTTACTGATAAAGAAGTAGGAATTTGAAACTTATTGTGATATTTTATTGCACTTTTAATAACATCATAATCAGACTTTTTGGCAACAAATTTATCAATCATTCCATCCTCAAATAATATTTTTACTCCTTCGTCTCCATGATCAAATTCTTTTGTATCAGAAAATGATTTATATCTCTTCCATTGTTCAAATCTTGCTATATCATGAAGTAAAGCTATTAATGACGCTAAATCTTTTTCTTCTTCGTCTAATTCAATACTTCTTGATATTTCTTCTGCTTGATGGACGACTCTATAAGAATGATTATATTTATAAGCTATCTCTTTTATATTCATGTCATATTTCATTGCATATTCATCAAATGCATCAAAATTTTCATTCATAATTCTTTCCTCCAAAATAAAAAGGCAATACCAAAGGACGATTATATCGTGGTACCACCTTATTTAAAACTCTATTTATTTAACGCATAATTACGTAACATCTTACTTCTATTTCTGATGTTAAACTCACAAGCTACCTTCATTTAATTCATTTAAGAAAAGCTTTCACCCGATGACTTTTCATCTCTAATAAACTACTTAAATTACTCCTCTTGGTCTTTGTTTATAGTTAAGAGTATACAATAATTAATTTTAATTGTCAATTATAAGTTATGCTCTTTTATATTTTGTTCCTTCTCTAGTATCAAGTAATTCTATACCTTTTTCAAGTAATTCATTTCTGATAGCATCTGCTTTATCAAATTCTTTATTTTTCTTATGTTCTTTTCTTTCTTCTATTTTAGATTCGATATATTTAATTTCTTCTTCACTAAATTCATTTACTTCTTCTTTTTTAGTTAAATCTAAAGCTAAAACATTATCAAAGTCTTCAATTAATTTAAATTTAGTTATATCATTAACATTTTCATCTTTAAGTAAATCATAAACTAATGTTAAAGCATTTGATGTATTTAAGTCATCTTCTAAATAATCAGTAAATTTACGTTTATATTCATCGAATTTATCTTGTTCAATATTACCTTCTTGACTTAAAGATAATACTTTACTTTTTAATTTTTTATATGCAGTTTGTGCTCCATCTAATGCAGGATATGTAAACACTAATTGTTTTCTATAATGACTTGAAAGGCAGAAATATCTAAATGATAATGGATCATATCCTTGTTCTTTTAAAACAGTTACGCTTAATACAGCACCTTTACTTTTTGACATTTTTCCTGTGTCATCATTTAAATGTTCATTATGGAACCAATATTTACACCATTTATGTCCTAAATATCCTTCACTTTGAGCTATTTCATTTGTATGATGTGGGAAAATATTATCAACTCCACCTGTGTGAATGTCTAAATATTCTCCTAAATATCTTAAGTTAATACCAGTACATTCAATATGCCATCCAGGGTATCCATATCCCCAAGGTGAATCCCATTTTAATTCTTGACTTTCAAATTTTGATTTAGTAAACCAAAGTACAAAGTCTGCTTGATTTCTCTTGTTGTCGTCTTCTTCTACGCCTTCTCTTACACCTACTACCATATCATCTTCTTTATGGTTAGTAAGTACGTAATAATCATCTAACTTAGAAGTATCAAAATAAACATTTCCACCAGCTATATATGCATAATCTTTTTCAAGTAATTTAGTTATTATTTTTATATACATATCAATATTATCAGTTGCTTTTGATACGATATCTGGTCTTCTACAATTAACTAAATCAAAATCTTTAAAGAATGCATCTGTATAAAAAGCTGCTATATCTAAAACTGATTTATGTTCTTTTTGAGCACTTGCTACCATTTTATCAACACCAGAGTCTGAATCACTTGATAAGTGTCCTACATCTGTAATATTCATTGCTCTTTTAACATTGTATCCAATGTATCTTAATGTTCTGTCTAAAATATCATTTCCAATATAATTTCTCATATTTCCTATATGAGCATAATGATAAACTGTTGGTCCACAAGAATAAAATTTTACTTCTTTACTATCCCATGGTATAAATTCTTCTACTTTTCTTGTTAATGTATTATATATTTTCATAAATATCCTCTTTTCTTTATATTAAAGTATATTAAAATGGCTATTTGTGAATAGCCATTTTTTATATTTTATTTAATTTTATTTAAAATAATTTAACTCTTTTATATTAAGAGTTTAGACTTTTTCACTTACTAATTTATTACATTATAAAATTTTACTTCTTTACAAAGTAAACAATTGATACATCGACAAGTACATATTATATGTAATCTTTTCATAGTAATCTCCTTTTATAGATAATATACTAGCATAAAAAAAAGTAACTGTCAAATTACAGTTACTTTAGAATTAGTTTTCTTCGTTATGAAGTTCTTCTATTATTTTTTCGATTTTTGCTCCATATTCAATTGATTCATCAAATATAAATCTTAATTCTGGAGTATGTCTTATTTCTAAACGTTCTGCTAGCATACTTCTAAAAAATCCAGCAGCATTGTTTAAATCTTTTTCTACTTTTTCTCTATTATCAGTAGTAGTGAAATATATTTTTGCAAAACTTAAGTCATTTGTTACTTCTACATCAGTTATTGTTACATTTTTAAAATCTTCATCTTTTGCTTCTAATAATAATATATTTCCTAGTTCTCTTTGCATATCAGAAGCTACTCTTTCACCTTTTAAGTTACGCATTATTTTTTCACTTCCTTTATTTCAAATGCTTCAATTCTATCTCCTTCTTTGATATCAGGGAATGATTCTATTGTCATACCACAATCAAACCCAGATTTAACTTCATGAGCTTGATCTTTTTCTCTTTGAAGTGAAGCTATTTTTGAAGTAGTTACTACTATACCATCTCTAATTACTCTACATGGAGTATTAACTTTTACAACACCACTTGTTACATGTGAACCTGCGATATTTCCAACTTTTGAAAAATGGAACAATTGTCTTACTTCTGCTTCTCCAATTATTACTTCTTCAAATTCTGGATCTAGCATACCTTTCATAGCAGCTTCAATTTCTTCTACTAATTTATAAATAATATTATAAAGTCTAATGTCTACTCCATAACCTTTTGCAGTTTCTTTAGTTTCCTTTGTAGGACTAACATTAAAACCAATAATAATTGCATTAGATGCATGAGCTAAAACTACATCGCTTTCAGTAATTGTTCCAACCCCACTTCTAATTACATTTATTTTAACGCCTTCTACATTAATTTTAAGTAAAGCATTTTTAACAGCTTCTTCACTACCTTTAACATCAGTTTTAAGTACAATATTTATTTCTTTTCTACCTTCTTTGATAGAATCAAATAATTCATCTAAACTTAATGCTTTATGAGCAAATTTCTTTCCTTTTTCGATTTCTTTTCTCTTCATGGCTACTGTTCTAGCTTCTTTTTCACTTTCAAATGCCATAAATTTGTCTCCAGCTACTGGTACATCTTCTAATCCAGTGATTTCTACTGGTTTTGATGGTTCTGCTGATACTATTTCATGACCATTATCATCACAAAGTGTACGAACTTTACCATGATTTACGCCAACTACTATAGGATCTCCTAGTCTTAATGTTCCATTTTGAATTAATAATGTAACAACTGGACCTCTACTCTTATCTAATTTAGCTTCAATAACACTTCCTGTAGCATATCTATTTGGATTAGCTCTTAAATTTAATACTTCTGATAAAGCATTAATATTATCTAATAATAAGTCTACTCCTTCTCCAGATTTAGCACTTATTTTAACGAATATTGTGTCTCCACCCCATTCTTCTGGTACTAATCCTAATTCAGATAATTCACTCATTATTTTTTCAACATTAATATTTGGTTTATCAATCTTATTAACAGCAACTATAATAGGTACTCCTGCTGCTTTTGCGTGATCGATTGCTTCTTTTGTTTGAGGCATTACTCCATCATCAGCAGCTACAATTATAATAACAATATCTGTTACACTAGCACCTCTAGCTCTCATTTCTGTAAATGCTGCATGTCCTGGAGTATCTATGAATGTAATTTTCTTTCCATTCTTTTCAACTTGGTATGCACCTATTGCTTGAGTTATTCCGCCAGCCTCTCCACTTGCTACGTGAGAATTTCTAATATAGTCTAATAATGTAGTTTTTCCATGATCAACATGTCCCATTATTGTTACTACTGCTGGTCTTGATTCTAAATCTTCTTCTTTATCTGTAATTACATATTCTTCAAAATTACTAATATCTGTAGTTTCTTCTTTAACTAATTCTTTTCCATAATCTAATACAATAATACTAGCATCTTCAAAAGATATAGCTTGACTAGATGATATCATTAGACCCATTTCAATTAATTTTTTAACTAAGTCTGTAGCTGTTACTCCTAAAGAAGCAGCTAAATCTGCTACACTCATACCTTCTTTATATAAAACTACGTTAGACTCAACTGTTTCTTTATTACTTTGAAGTTTTGTTTTATTTTTATAAATATTTTTCTTTTTAAGTACTAAATCTTCATCTTTTTGTACTTTAACTGAATCTTTTTTCTTAATTTTCTCTTTTACTTTTACTTCTTCGTCTAATTCAATATTGTATGCTAGAGCAGCTTCTTCTGCTCTATCTTCCATTTCAAATTTACTTGCTAATTCTTCAGTTAAATTATTTTCTTCACTAGATAAATCTCCAATTTCTTGGTCTAACATTATTATTGCTTCATCATCTAGAATATCTTCCTTATTATTATACTTATATCCTAATTCTTTAAGTTTTTTAATAACTTCACTAGAATCAATACCAAGTTCTAAAGCATAATCTTCTATACTCATATTTCATCCTCCCTTTCTTATATTTTAGTTAATAATTCATCGTATATTTTATCTTCTATTTTTGTTTCTAAATGACGCTCTAATACTTTAGAAGCTCTTGCTTTTTCTATAACATTATTATCTTTTTTTAGATAAGCGCCTCTTCCATTTGCTTTTAGAGTATCATCAACAAAAACTACTCCTTCATTATTTTTAACTATTCTAAGTAAATCTTTTTTTTCACATTTTTCATGTGTTACAACACATGTTCTCATAGGTACTTTTTTTACTTTCATATTTTACCTCCTATGAATTGATTTGTTTGTTAATATCACTTAAAGTCTTAATATTAATTGTATATTTTGTTAATTTACTTGCAAGTTTAATATTAATGCCTTTCTTTCCTATTGCTAAGCTTAAATTTTCATCATCTGCTATAACTAAAGCTTCTTTTTTCTTTTCATCAGTTATACTTACATTTAAGTTTTTAGCTGGACTTAATGCATTAGCAATGAATTCTTCTGGATCATTACTATAAGCTATTAAATCTATTTTTTCTCCACCTAACTCATTAATTATGTTAGCAATTCTTCTACCTTTTTCACCAATACAACTTCCTACTGGATCAACATTTGGATTAGTAGATGCAACACATACTTTGCTTCTTACTCCAGCTTCTCTTGCTACTCCTCTTAATTCTAAAGTTCCATCAGCAAATTCTGGTATTTCATGTTCGAATAATCTTTTAACAAAACCATAATTTTTTCTTGATGTTAGAATAAGTGGTCCTTTTGTAGTAGATTCAATCTTTGTAATATAAACTTTTATTGAATCTCCCATAGTTAATTTTTCTCCTGGAATTAATTCTGTTTTTGGTAAAATTCCTCTTGCTTTGCCTAAATCAACATAATAATTTCTAGCATCTTCCATAGCTAAGAATCCTATCATTAGTTCATCTTGCTTATCAGCAAATTCACTCATTACTTTCTCACGTTCTGCTTCTCTTACTTTTTGTAATACTACTTGTTTAGCAACACTAATTGCTACTCTACCAAAATCATGTGGTGTAACTTCTTCTAGAATTTCATCACCAACTTGATAATCTTTATTAATTTCTTTAGCATCACTTATTGTCATTTCATTTAAATAATCATGTTTAACTTTTACTTCTCCTGTTTCTGGATCAATGTCATCGTCATCATCATTATAATCATCAACAATAGTAGTTACTTTAAATACTTTGATTTCTCCAGTATTTCTATCAATTAGAACTCTTGAAGTGTAATCAGCTTTTTCATTTTTTTTGAATGCTGTTGATAATGCTGTTTGCATTGCATCAATTATTACATCTTCATCTATTCCTTTTTCTTTTACTATTGCATCTAATGCTTTTTTAAACTCTTTTCCATCCATTTTTCCAGTTTCTTCAACTTTAGATCTCTTCATCTTCTTTTACTCCTTTGCTCCCTACGTCTAAAACATAATCTTCTATTTCTAGGTCTAAACTATCGATAATTGGATCTACAATATGAGTTGCTTCTACACATAAGTCCATATCTACTCCAGAAGCGCTATCAATAGTTACAAACAAAGTTTTTTCACCATCTTCTTCCCCCATGTGAACTCCAACTAATTCAATATTTTTTTCTTCTAATGGCTTTTTAATTGCATTAATTATTTTTTCTTCCATAAAAGACCTCCTTTAATAAATTAAAGAGTGGGTATTTCTGCCCACTCTTCGTTGTCAAATGTATTATAGCACAATAAATATTATGATACAAGTAATTTTTTATTATAAATTATATTTTATTTTTTTATAACCTTATAGTTTTTCTATTTCTTCAATGGTTAATCCTGTAATTTCAGAAATAGTATTTAAATCAATATTTTTTTCTTTCATTTTTCTAGCATGTTCTATATTTAGTTTAGCTTTTTGAGTCTTTAATTTTTCATCTTTACTTTTTAGTTCTTCATTTTTACTTTTTAGTTCTTCTCTACTATTTTTTAGTTCTTCATTCTTCTCAGAAATAATGGTTCTTAAAGCATTTTCAGTTTTTTCTTGATCTTCTTCTCTGCTTATAAATGTTACAAAGTCATCATCACTATTTAATTCATTTACTTTATCTTTATATTCCATTATTCTCTCATCTCCTAAACTAAATTCTTCTAACTCTTCTTTATTTAAAGTTAACATTATTACCGGTTTGTATTTATTTATACTTTTGATGTCTTTATTATAATATAACTTCTTTAATAAATCTACATTTATCTCATATATTATAAAGTTATCTGTCCATATATTTTTACTTTCATTTAATGTGTCTACTAGAAGATATTTACTTTTTAATTCTATGTCTTTTTTGCCACTTGTTATGTTTAATTGAATACATGAATTTATCTTTTTATAGTCATTACTCTTATCTATACTCTTTCCATATAGATTAGCTAAGTATCCTAGATTTCTATCATTATTATAATCATGTGGTCTATTATTTATTTCTACATTAAACATTTTATTATCACTTTCAATTAATAAGTCTACTACTCTTCCTTTTGAGTATTTTGTCTTTTTAGATAATTCTTTATCTTTTAATATTAAATTATCTATTTTAATATCTAAACATGATTCTAGTAACCACTTAAGTAAACCTTTATGTTCTTCTACACACAAAGTATTCTTAAATACAATATCATTTAATCCATTATAATATTTCATATTACCTCCTTTCTTACAAATTAAAAAGACAAATTTCTTTGTCTCTATATTAATTAAATACGCAATAACTTTTTAAAACACTTTATTTTTATAGCAAAAAAGAGAAATATTTCTCTTTTTTAATTACCATCCCCAAGAAGTTCCAAATATAATTGCTAATAGGATAAATAATATCAATATTATAAAGAATATATTCGCTCCTTGATTACAGCAACCAGCAGTCATATCAATACACCTCCTTATTTTAAATAAATGCACCTAATATGATTACTAATAAAATAAATAATACTAAAGCAAAAGCAGCGCCTCCGATACCATTTCCTCTATTGCATCCGCATCCACAATTTGTATTCATAAAAACATTCCTCCTTTTTTATCTTTACACTCTTATAGTATGTGAAAGTTCCCTTTTTGTGTATGATAATTACTTGTATTTTTTAACTATATTTGCTATTATTATAAGAGTTAGGAGGATTTTATGAAAAACATTAAAAAATCATTATTAGTCCTTGCTTGTATTGTCTTATTAGCAGGATGTGGTAAAGATGTAAAACTAAAGAATGGAGAAAATGCAATTGTAACTTTAAAAGATGGAGCTATAAGTTCTGATGATTATTATAAAGAATTAAAGAAAGCTAATTCAGCTCAAGTTCTTATGAATATGATTGATAAGAAACTATTAGATTCTTTATATGAAACAGATAGTGAAGAAAAAAAATATGTTAAACAACAAGTAAAACAAGCTGAAGCTGCTGCAGCTAAAGCTGGTACAACTTTAGAAGTATATTTAAATTATTATTATGGTTTAACTTCTAAATCTGCATTTGAAGAATATTTATCATTAAGTTATAAAAGAGATTTATGGACTAATGATTATGCTAAAGAAACAGTAACAGATAAACAAATTCAAGAATATTATGATAATGAAGTTGTTGGTGATATTGAAGCTAGTCATATATTAATTAGTGTAGATGTTAAGAGTGATGCTACTGATGAAGAAAAGACTAAAGCTCAAAATGAAGCTTTAGATAAAGCTAAAGAGATTATTAAAAAATTAGACAATGGTGAAGATTTTGCTACATTAGCTAAAGATAACTCTAAAGATGAAGCTACTGCTAAAAATGGTGGTTCTCTTGGAAAAGTTAATAGTGATGATGTTGTTTCAGAAGTATTTGATGCTTTAAAATCTATGAGTGATGGAAGTTATTCAAAAGAACCTGTAAAATCTACTTATGGATATCATATTCTTTATAGAAAATCTCAAGATAAAAAACCTGAGTTAGATGAAAAAGAAAAAACTACAATTACTGAAAAGATTGCTACAGAAATTGCTGATGAAAGTGGTTTCTATGTTAAAGCTTTGAAAGCATTAAGAGAAAAGAATGATATGAAAATTGTAGATAGCAATTTAGAAAAATCATTTGAAGAATTAATGAAACAATATGAATCTCAATATAGTAATTCTAATTAATAAAAAATAAAACATATTTCGAATTAACGAAATATGTTTTTTATTTACTTTAAAGAGGTATTTATCTCTTCATAACTATATCCTTTTCTAAGAAGTGAATTAATTATTTTGGTTTTATCCCCTTTGAACTTTTTGTTTGCCTTTTCTAAATCTTTATTTAAAGCATTTGAATCATATTCTATATTTGATAAAACGTTCTCTATCATATATTTATCATATCCTAAATTATATAAATCATTTTTCATTTTAGAAACAAACATATAATAGCTTTTACTCTTCATGATAGATTTCTTTTTATTAGCTATCTTCTTTAGCTTTTCTAACCAAATATTTTCATCTATAGTATTCAAATAATTATCTATATCTTCTTCATTAAAATCAAATTCTAATAAAGACTTCTTTATTTTGTGTGGACCATCACTACTTAAATTAATTTTATCATTTACAAATGCTTGAATATAAGATTTAGAATTCAATAAATTTAATTTTTCTAACTTATTAATAGTTTCATTTATTATCTCATCATTAAATTCTTTCTTTTTCAAATAAGATATTATTTCTTTTTTATTTCTCATTTTAATTTCAATATAGTTAAGAGCACTATAAAAAGCATCATAATGTTCATTTTCTTTAATTATTTTATCAATTAAATCTATATCTACTTCGCTTTTGATTAGCAAATCATATTTAAGAATGACATCTTCATATAAAGTAATGTCTGTATTATCGAATATTATTTTATATTTACTTTTACCAACTTTTTTAAATTTATTTATTTTCATAAATACTCCTCTTTTATGTATTTTATCACTTAGAATTTTAAATTACTAGCGAACAAATAAAAAAGAAGAATTGCTTCTTCTTAGTCATTACTATAATTAGTAAAGTATCTTTGAATTAAAACTACTGGTGTTCCTTTGTCTCCGCTTCCGCTTACTAAATCACAAAGGCTACCTAGTAAATCTGTGTAGCGTCTTGGTGTAGTACCTTGAGTTGCCATAGTACCTTTTAATTCTTTATCTTTATCCCTAATTGCTTCTTTCATAGCTTCAGCTAATGCTTCACCATGTAAATCTTTAAATTGATTTTCTGAGAAGTATTTAAGTTTTATTTCATTTGGACTTCCTTCTAAACCTTTAGTATAAGCTGGACTTACAACTGGGTCAGCTAATTCCCAAATCTTACCTACTGGATCTTTAAAAGCACCATCTCCATAAACCATAACTTCAATAGTTTTACCAGTTTTTTCTTTTAATAATTCTTGAACTCTATTAACAAGTTTATCTCCGGTTCTTGGGAATAATTTAACTCTTTCTTCTGTTGAACGATTACTTCCTAATAATCCATATGGAGAATATCCACTTCCATCAACACTTTCATTTAAAATATCACTCATTAATATTACATTAGCTGTTGGATCATTAGCTAAGATTCTCTCTTTAGTTTCTTTTCTTGTATGAATGTCACAGCAGATAACATCTTTTGTATATTTTAAAATATCTTCTGGACTATTTGAGAAAACCATTTCAAATTCACAGTCTTCTTTAAGTACTAAATCTCTATATACTTCATACATATTTACTCCAGTAAATAAATGTTTGAAATGAGAGAATTTTTCTTTGTATTCTTCTTCAGTAATTAAGTCAGATGTTTTAACTCCGTATTTAATTAAATCATCTCTATATAAAATGTCGTTTCCTACTTCATCAGATGGAAAACTTGATAATAATGTAATTTTTTTAGTAGATCTTGCCATTGCTGATAATAAAACTGCAAATCTATTACGACTTAATATTGGGAAAACAATACCAATATGATCTGAATTTAGTTTGTTTCTAATATCTTTTGCAATTTGATCTAATGTAGCAAAATTCCCTTCACTAATTCCTACTACTGCTTCAGTAATAGCTACTACATCTTTATCTTCAAAATCGAATTTTTCTGTTTCACTAGCTTTTAATAAAGAATCAACAACTACTTGAGCTAAGTCGTCTCCTTCTTTAATAATTGGTGTTCTAATACCTCTAGCGATTGTTCCTACGTTTCTCATAAATCACTCTCCTATTATATTTTAGCATAAATATTTTTACTAAAAAATAGGAATTACACATTATTTACAATCTAAATAAAAATCATTTATAAATTATTAAAATATTAATTTTTTATTTATTTTTTAAAAACTTATGTTATAATTAATTAGTACTGCAAGTGTGGCGGAACTGGTAGACGCAGCAGACTCAAAATCTGCCGGTGTGGAAGCACCTTGAGGGTTCGATTCCCTTCTCTTGCACCAGATTGATTGATACTCGAACTTTTAAAGTTTCGAGAGTAATAAATTACTAACAGAAATGTTAGTTTTTTGTTATTTAAGAAATAAAGTGAGAGTGATTATATGTTAACAATAAAAACTAAAGAATTAAATATAAGTGATGAATTAAGAGATGAAAACAGAAGACTTCATAATTTCTTAAATGTAATGCTACAAACTATTAAAAAATTCTTTAATAAACTTTTTCATATTGGAAGTGAAAAAGATAAAGATAATGTAGTTGAAGAAATAACTTCTTATCATGATTTAGGTTATTATAATGATAGAGATTTACATGAAATAGCAGATGATACACCTAGAGAAGAAGAAATAAATAACTATATCTATGAACAAAATTATAGAATTGATAAAGATTATGATGATAGAGATATAAACATATAAAAAGACAAGCATTCGCTTGTCGGTAATATCTATTTCCAATAGATAAAACACACTTCTCTATTGGCAGAACCAATAGGTGTGCAAAGGGAATACTCCTTTTTGAAACATTAAAACATAATTAAGCAAGAACTTATCGTTCAAGCAAAATTATGTTTTTTAGTACAACTTATGTACTAAATCTAGAAAACTGTCAAAATTATCCGGTAATTTGTGATAAATATGGACATCATATTGTTTATCTTTTTCCACAATTCTAATGTTTATTATAGTATTTTCATTTTCTGAATATTCTTCATTTTTCCATTCTTTTATTATTCTAAAAAAGGTATTTAAAAAATCGTTAAATTGTTGTAAGTTTAATTTGCTAAACTTTCCATTTAAGGAAATATTTTTTTTGTTATTATCCACAATTATTGTATTATAAATACCAAATTCATTTATAGAAACAATTACCTCAACTAGATTATTAAACATTTTTAACACTTCTCCCTTTAAATAAATTCATACTATTAATTAATTCTGTAATATTATCATTTGCATTAATACAAGGCATACTATGAGTTCTTGAGAATAAATGCATATGATCATAATAAATACTATTTATTTTTTTACTAAACTCTGCCCAAAATTCTCCAAAATATTCATCCAATTTTTGAGGAGTATTGTTTATTGCACAATTAGAAAATAATGTCTCATGTTCATCTAAAAAATCTTTGGTTAATGGAAATAATGTTTCATATGTTGATTCACCTTCAATTTTATAATCGTTTGGATTATCATACATATAAATTCCTGATTTGTGTAATTCTTTTGTAATTCTTATGGCAAGATATTGAGTTCTTATTTCGTTAATAATATTATTGGTATTATTGTTATCCTTTATTGATATTCCCACATAATCTCCACTCGTTTCAATTTTATGAATTAATTCATGAATGATATTAACGTCCAATCCTTTAATACCTAGGTTCATCAGATGTAATAATGGTATTTTAATAATTTGATGGTAAGCAATACCATTTTCGTTTTCATCACGTATGTATCCTGCCCAAGCACTTTCTAAAAGAGCAATAGCACTGAGATTTTTTGGTGTGAGTTCAACCCCAAACTTTTTTCTTATTTCTTTAAACATATTTTTCCCATATTTAGATTTTTGTATAATGCTATTTTTATAAATAGTTTGAAGTTTCTTTCTATACTCAATCAATTCGTTCACATCATTTGTAGACAAATTTTCTAGTTTAATTCCTAGAGAATTAATGATTCTTTTAAATTCTTCTTGATCATGTATTATATTTTCTTTCATAGATTTAGGAATATTAGGATCATTTAACAATTCAATGCTTTTTGAACTAAAGGCATCAATAAAACCACTATTAAAATTATTATCTGTAAATAGTGACAAGAATGTTTCACTTTCAATATTAACTATATCAAAATTATCTATTTGTAATTTGATTTTTATATACTCAATTAGTGCTTTTAGATTAGCGCTTCGTGATTCGTTTTGAACCTTTTTAAATTCTTTATATCTTAAGTTAATTAATAATTTACTTAATTTATTTATTTGATTACCATGTGCTCTTGAAAAATTATAATCTTCTTCTGGAGTACTAGAAAAATCAAAAAATACATTATCTAATCTTTTCTTTATAATGTCAGCGTATTCATGACCATAATAATTGATTAAAATATCAATTATAAAATTCCTGTTCTTATTAAAATTATCATTTATATCAACAAGATTTATCATTTTGTTGTCACCTCAATTAACAAACTATACAATTATATTTTAACATATTTTTTATCATTTTTAATCAAAATGTAGTATAATTAAATCAGTTAGTAAGTCATTACTACCTATTAATGTTTGTAAGAAATGTTATTCGACTTCTTCTTCACAGGCACCAATGTAATCAATAAACTCCCTTAAAATAAGGGAGTTTTTAATGCTAAATTTATTAAAGAACGATACTTTTCCTTGTCTTCTAACTATTTTATGGTAATTTTTGCAATTTAATTATTAACACACGATGATAAAGATTTTAACATTTAAGAGCGACCTACTGCTCGTCTAAAAAATTTAAATTCAATTCTAGTAACACACTCACTATTGGCAAAACTAATAACTATGTAAAAATCTCTTTTTACATAGTTTAATGAATCATATATAATCAAATAATATTGTTTTTTATTTTCAAAGCTTTGTAATAAGGGCCACTTTTTGATAAGTCATCAATTAATTTATATGTATCTTCAAGAGTTATTTCTCTATTAAATCTGTAAGACACTTTTATCACCTACTTTAACATTCTTATTATTTTGAATAATCTATCTAATAAAAAATGCTTAAAATTAAGCATTTCTATTTTTGTGAATTAATTTAACTTGACTCTTGTACATTTTATATATTTCTTCTAGTGAAATATTATTTCCTTCTAGTTTCATTTCTATTGCGTAATTAATAAAATCATATACAATATCATCTACATCAAATGAATAAAGTGATAAAGATTGAGCTCTTTCTAAATATAGTGTGCATGGACTATTCTCTTCTTCTTTCATATGTCCGATTGCATAAAAACTTATATATTCTTCTTCTGACTCACTTTCTTTATAATTTAATCCAAGTATTGGAACATTTTTATTCTTACTTCCATTTTCAGGATTTTCTAATATTTCATTTCCTTTTGGAGCTATTAAATAAAAATTACTACTGAAAGAATTTACTTTAGTACTTTCAAACTCAATTCCAAGTTTATCATATAATAATTCACAAATAACTGGAATTACTTCATTTGCCTTAAACATTGACATATTTTTATATTTTACTTTATGATCATAATCCATTTTTAACACCACCTTTTTCCAAATTTGTAGTATAGTAAAAATATGTAGAAATGTCAATATAATATATGTTAAAATAAATTAGGTGAAATAAATGAAAGAAGAAAATATAAAAATTATTTCTGATCAAGATTCTTTAGAGTTAGATTGTTTATTAATTAAGCCAAATAAAGAAATTAAAGCAATAGTTGAGATTGCTCATGGTATGAATGAACATAAAGAAAGATATATTGATTTTATGAAGTTCTTAGCTAAAAATG
This sequence comes from uncultured Bacilli bacterium, assembly GCA_934096645.1. Taxonomy (GTDB): domain Bacteria; phylum Bacillota_I; class Bacilli_A; order RF39; family UBA660; genus CAG-1000. The sequence continues at coordinate 69,202 of CAKOMK010000001.1, forward strand.
GATATGCATCTTTTATACATGATCATAGAGGACATGGTAAAAGTATTAAAAACATTAATGATTTAGGATATTTTTATGAAGATAATGCTTCTTATGTTGTAGAAGATTTACATCAAATTAATGAATATTTAAAAAATAAATTTAAAGATAAAAAAATAATATTATTTGGACATAGTATGGGATCAATGATAGTAAGAAAATATATTAGTAAATATGCTCATACTATTGATGGATTAATTGTATGTGGTTCTCCTAGTAAAAACAATGCTTCTAAATTGGGACTTAAAGTTGTTAAGTTATTAAAATCTATTAAAGGTGAAAGATATAGAAGTGAATTTGTTAAGAAGTTAATGTTTGGTGGATTCGATAAAAAAGGAAGTGAACCTAATAGTTGGGTATGTCATAATAAAGAAATTCTTAAATTGTATAATGAAGATGAATTATGTAAATATACTTATACTTTAAATGGATATGAAAATATTATTAAATTAATGATAGATATATATAATCCTAAAATATATAATAGAAATAATTTAGACTTACCTATTTATTTTATAGCTGGTAATGATGATCCTGTTATTAAATCTAAAAAAGATTTTAATGAAGCTATAAACTTTCTTAAGAAAATTGGATATCATAATATAGATAATACTTTATATGATGATATGAGTCATGAAATATTAAATGAGGTTAATAATAATTTAGTTTATGATGATATATTAAATTGGTTAAATAAGATAATTTAAAAGAGTACATTAGTTATGTACTCTTTTTTTTATGATGTTTATTATTTCTTTTATTTTTTTATTTTTATTTTTTGATTGTTTTTGAATATTTAAATATTTATTTAATAAGTAATTTAAGTATTCATTATACATAGTTTTATCTATGTGATTTAAACCTATTAGTTCTTCTTCTCTTGATAAATTATTATTACCTATAGTAAATTCTATTAAATTATAATATTTGTTATTTTCTTTTATTATTAATTCTTTATTTATTTTATAACCTAAATCATTCATTTTAACTCTTAATATATCATGATAGTTATTTGATATAGTTATAATTTTTTTGAATTTAATATTTGTATCACTTAGTATATCTAATATTGTATGAGTTCCCATGCCTGATAGTACTAGTGTATCTACTTCACTTTCTTTTATATTATCAAGTCCATTTGAAACTCTTAGATCTATTAAATTATCTAAAGATAATTCTTTTATTGTTTTAGAAGCTCTATCAATGACTTTTTCACTTATATCTGATGCGATAGATTTTTGATTTCTTTTAGCAAGCATTATTGATAGTTTAGCTTGATCACACCCTACATCTACTACTTTATCATTTTCATCTATAAGTAAATAAATAGATTCTATTCTATTCAATTAAGAAATCTTTTAGTTTTTTAGCTCTTGATGGGTGTCTTAACTTTCTAAGAGCTTTTGCTTCTATTTGTCTAATTCTTTCACGAGTAACTTTAAATTGTTTACCTACTTCTTCTAGTGTGTGACTTGAACCATCAAATAGACCAAATCTTAATTCTAGTACTTCTTTTTCACGAACTGTTAGTGTATCTAATACTTCTCTTAATTCATCTTTTAATATTTCATATGTTGCGAATTCTTCTGGTGACATGGTTCTTTCATCAGCTAAGAAATCTCCTAAGTGTGAATCATCTTCTTCACCTATTGGTGTTTCTAGTGATACTGGATCTTGACTAATTTTTCTTATTTCAGCTATTTTATCTACAGATAATCCCATTTTCTTTGATAATTCTTGATCAGTTGGTTCTCTATTTAATTCTAGAGTCATTTGACGTTCAATTCTAGCCATTTTGTTAATAGTTTCAACCATATGAACTGGAACTCTTATTGTTCTTGCTTGATCTGCTAAAGCTCTTGTTATAGCTTGTCTAATCCACCATGTAGCATAAGTACTAAACTTATATCCTTTATCATAGTCGAATTTTTCTACAGCTTTCATTAATCCAATATTTCCTTCTTGGATTAAGTCTAAAAATAGTAAACCACGTCCAACATATCTTTTAGCTATACTAACAACTAAACGTAAGTTAGATTCAGCTAATCTTTTTTTTGCTTTCTCATCACCTTCAGCAACTTTTTTAGATAATTCTTGTTCTTCTTCTAAAGTTAAAAGGCTTATTTTACCTATTTCTTTTAAATACATTCTGACATTATCATTAACAGACATATCTTTACTTTCATCTGGTACATCATCAATGATTAAATCAGCTTTTAAATCTATTGGTTCATTTCCTTCATCATCTTCAGCTCTAACTTCGATATTATTTTCAGATAATGCATTATATAATTTGTCTAATGCATTTGCATCTAAATCTAAATCTATTGTTTTTTTAGCTATTTGTTCATAAGTTAAATAGCCTTGACTCTTTCCTGTATTTACTAATTCTTCTATTCTTTCTTCGAATGTTTTAATATTGTTTACCATTTTAACACTTCCTTATTTATATTTTCTATTTCTTTAGCAATTTCTATTTTTTTATTGATATCTAATGTATCATTCATTTCTTGTTTTAATTTTTTTATTTTTTCTTCTATACTATATTTTTTTATAGTATTTATATAATCATCTAATTCTTGATTTGTGTAATTATCATCATTATGATACATCATTACTTCTTTTAATGTTTCATTTATATCTTTTAGTTCAGCAACATAATCAATAAAATCACTATAATCAAAGTAACCATATGTCTCTCTAAATTCAATTATTTTATGAGCTAGATTTGACATATTATCATGTATTAGGTATCCTAGTGTATTTTCAAAATACAGTATTACATCATCATAATGTAACATTAAATATAATAATCTAATTTCACTTATATCATATTTATTATATCTTTTCTTTTTTATTTCTTGTTTTGAAGCTATTTTAGGCTTCGTTATAGGCTTTTTTATCTTTCCTCTGATAATTGACTCATCTATATTAAATTCATTTGATAATTCTTTTATTTTAAGTTCTTTTAATATATCATCGTCTAATTCATTTAAAGAAGCTATTGCTTCATTTATATATTTACTTATATCAGTAGCATCTTTCATATTTTTATTTGATTTTAAATATTTAAATTTAAAATCTATAAAAGGTATTCTATTGTTATAAGCTATATCAAATGCTTCTTTTCCTTTTGCAGAGATAAATTCATCACTATCTTTATAGTCATCAAATACTATAACAGAAACTTCTATATTATTTTTAAGTAATTCTTCTCCAATAGATATTGTAGCAGTCTTACCAGCATTATCTTGATCTAAATTTAATACTACTTTGCATTTATATTTTAATATTTTATCTAAATGGTCTTTAGTAAATGCTGTTCCCATTAGAGCAACTACATTTTTATAACCTATACTAGACATTCTTATAGTATCCATAAATCCTTCAGTAATAATTATTTCTTTTGACTTTTTAATATTTTGAAGTGAATTATTTATATTATAGAATGTATTACTCTTTTTAAATATAATTGTTTCTTTTGAATTTGAATATTTAGGAAGTGTATCATCTTTTAAATCTTCTTCTAAATATTTTCTTCCTGAGAAAGCTATTATATTATTATTCTCATCTATAACTGGAAATATTATTCTATTTTGAAACGTATCATAAAGTCTTCCGTTAATATCTTTTACTATATCTATATCTAATAAATCTTTTTCACTATATTTTTTTGATAACATGGATGATAGTTTATTTGATGTAGATAATCCAATATTAAATTCATTTATTATGTCTTTATCTATTTTTCTTTTTGATAAATACTCAATAGCGAGTTTTCCACTTGATGAGATTAAATTATTTTTGAAATATTTGTTTACTGTATCATTTATTTCGTAATATTTCTCTAGTGCTGAATTTACTTTTTTGGGTGTGACTGCATCCATTTTGATTCCAGCTCTATCTGCTAATATTTTTAATGCTTCAAGAAATGTTGTTCCTGTATATTTTTCTACGAATGTTATTACATTACCACTTTCTCCACAAGAGAAGCATTTATATATTTGTTTATCTGGATGGACACTAAATGATGGACTATGATCATCATGAAATGGACATAGTGCTTTATTTTTATCATTTAAATCTATATAGCTACCTATTACATCTACTATGTCATTTTTTGATTTTATTTCATCAATTAGTTCTTTTGAAACAGATGCCATATTTGTCCCTCCATTAATTAAATACGCAAAAACTTTTTAAAACACTACTTTTTTTTGAAAGTTTTTTAATTTTTTGCATAAAATATATGTTAAAATTCAATTTTTACTGTAATATTCTCTCTAAAGTGTCAGAATATTTTTTTGTTAAGCCTAATTCTAATATTTCATTTATATGATCATAAAGTGTATCTAAACCATTTGTATTATAGTTTCCTTTTGCATTTCTTATATGATATTTAAATCCATAATCAACCAAGAAAGGTCTTAAAATTCTATCTTGCCATCTTTCTCCTTGATATAAAATAGTTTTATATCCGCAGATATTTATTTGCATCCATCCAAGTACTTCTACTGCAAAGCTTTCAGAGAAATCTGCGCCTTTCATTCCGTAGCTATCTAAATATTCTTCATATAATGCATAAATTCTATCATAAGCATCAATATCATAATCTTCTAGTCCAGCCATAAATGTTTTAAATAGACTACTATGATCTTGTCTAGTGCCACCTTCTATTTTTCCTATTTCACTATATTGACTTAGTAATTCACCATTTGGAAGAACCCAACCTCTAAAGTTTTCGCTTCCTTGTTTATTAGTAATATCATTTAAGAAGCTATCAATTATTTCTTTCTTACGAGCTTCAACTTTTCTTCTCTTTTCTTCTAATGCTCTTTTCTTTTCTTCTTCTATTCTTCTTTTTTCTTCTTCTATACGTTTTAATCTTTCAATATTGGATTTAGATAGTATAGCTTCTTTATTTAGTTCTATTAATTGATTTAATATTCCTTTAATTTGATTTGATGTATACCCATAATCAGATAAAACTTGAATGATTTTATTTAATTGGTCTATTAATTCTTGGCCACTATATTTACTAAAAGCATCTAATATAAATTTTTCAATTAATTCTTTTTCTGATTCAGTAAAAACTTTTGGTTCATAAATATTACCATAGTTTTTAATTGGTATAAAATCATTATAATAATTTTTAGTATTAAAACTTTTGTAATATACATAGTCATCATACTTACTCATTGATATTCCCCCTCTATAAAAAAAAGCGACTATATTGTATCATATAGTCACCATTTTGTCAAAATAATTAGATTTACATAAATGTTGTTAAATTATATTTAATTGGTAGAAAAACTATTGTAGAAATTGATATTAAATATAAAACATATATGATTACTAACATAATTTTACTTTTTCTTAATTTTTCTACTTTAGCATATACAAAGAACAATATTGATGTTATAAAACATAGCATTATTGCTAATAATGGAAAGTATTTTACACTTAATCCATCATATATTGAGTCTAAAAAAATTGGATGATTTTGTATTAAAACTATATTAGTTATAAGCATAAGAAATACACTCATAGTATTAAAAGCAGAAAATATTATTAAACTCATCAATGAAAATTTAGATTTGGAAAGTCCTAAAATAACAATTAATTCTATTACAAAAAGCATCATATGAAAGTAATACATGAATAATAATGCTGCAGGTGTTGCATGTATGATTCCATCTATTTGTCTTTGATATCTAAAAGACATCCCATAAGCTATTAATATACATGTGAGTATTGTTGTTAATGTCTTTTCAAACTTTGTCATTTTAATTAAAGTACTCGTTTCTTCTGTATTCATCTCATTCATTTTTGTACCTCCAATAATTTAATAGTATTTTCGTCCATTTTAGAATTATAATATTTATCTATAACTTTTTTAAATAATTCGTTATTGCTTGCTAAATAAAATAAGGTCATGCTTGAGTTAATTTTTAAATTATCTGGATAACCCACTATTGATAAAATATCATTTGAAGGTAACATCAATAATTCATTAGTTATTTCTTCTAAATGACTTCTTAATATATCATTTTTCAAATATTCTTTTGCTTCTTCTAAATCTATTATTCCATAGTATTTAGCAGTACTACTAAAACCTAAACTTGATAATTGTGGAAATATATACCATATCCAATGAGATCTTTTTTTACCACGTTTAATCTCATTTAATGCTACTTCGTAATCTTTTTCTTGTGCTTTTATAAATTTATCAATACTATTCATTTTCCTTTTCTTTAGTAATATCAAAAGTTATAAAGTTAACAATTTTCTTTAAATCATCTACTTTTATTTCTATTTGATATCCTATTTTACCTCCACTTATAAATATACTTTCGTTATTATAAACTGTTTTATCTATTACTGTTTTAAATGTTTTTTTCATTCCAATTGGTGAACAGCCACCATGGATATAACCAGTTAAGCCTAATAAATCCTTTGATTTTATCATTTCTATATTTTTTTCATTTACAGAGGAAGCTGCTTTTTTTAAATCTAAATCTTTGTTTACTGGAACTAAAAACACATAATTTGTATTACTTTTGCCTATTGTTACTAGTGTTTTAAATACTTTTTCTTCATTTTCATTAAAGTATGCAGCAACATCTTTTCCGCTTATTACTTCACTATTAGTATAATCATGTACTACATAATCTATTTTATGTTGATCAAGTATTCTCATCACATTTGTTTTTTCTTTTATTTTATTCATAATTATCACATATATATTATATCAAAAAAAATAACTCTTTCGAGTTATTTATTTAATTTTTCAAATTTTCTAAATTCACTTGAATCTTCTAAGTCAGTATCTTCAAGTTCACTTAAAATTCTTTTTTGTTCTCTAGTTAAACTAGTTGGAATAATTAATTTTAATACACAGTAGAAATCACCTTTCTTCCATGAATCAGGATTGTTAATTCCTTTTCCTTTAATTCTTAATATATCACCTGGTTGACTTCCTTCTTTTATTTTGATATCTACTTTTCCATCTATTGTTTTAACTGTTTTTTTACATCCTAAACATAAGTCTGTTATAGTAACTGGTAAATCAACATAAATGTCGTTTCCTTCTCTTCTATAAAATTCATGTTCTGGATATCTTATTTCTATATATAAGTCACCGTTAGGTCCACCATTTATACCTGCTTCTCCTTTTCCAGCAACTCTTAATTGATCTCCATTATCTATTCCTGCTGGAATATCAATTGTAATAGTTTTGCTAACTTTAACTTTTCCAGTTCCTCTACATGTATTACATTTTGATTTATATGTAACACCTTTTCCATTACATTCAGAACATACTGTTCTTGTTTGAATTGTTCCTAGAATTGTGCTAGTTTGTTTAATTACATAACCACTTCCACCACATTCTGGACAAGATGTTTCTCCATGTCCACCTTTTCCATCACAATCATCACAAGTTTCATAATATTCTAAATCAACATCTTTTTTACAACCATATACAGCTTCCATAAAATCTATTTTTAAGCCATATAAAGTATCTCTTCCTTTTTTAGCCCTATTTGTATTTCTACTGCTTCCACCTCCGAAAGCACTTCCTCCGAATGAGCCAAATCCTCCTCCGAATAAATCATCAAAGATGTCACCAAAGTCGAAGTTGCCAAATGGATTTCCTCCACCACTATAAGCTCCTCCTCCAGCTTCACCATAAGGATTTTCAAAAGCTGCATGACCATATTTATCATATTTAGCACGATTATCTTTATCAGATAAACATGCATATGCTTCTTGTGCTTCTTTAAATTTTTCTGGAGCATCTGGACTTTTATTTAAATCTGGATGAAATTCTTTAGCTTTTTTTCTAAATGCACTTTTTATTTCAGCTTCAGTTGCATCTTTAGAAACGCCTAGAACTTCATAATAATCTCTTTTTGCCATATATCACTACTCCCCACTTGTATATTTTTTTAATAATTTTACTTTTTCATTAAATATATCAAAAGCTCTATTTAAAACTTTTTCATCGCTTATATCAATTCCAAGTTTAAGTAATAATTCTAATGGATAATCACTTGAACCACTACTTAAGAATTCAATATATTTATCTTTAAATGTTTTATCATTTTCTAATTTATCAGCTATTACTAAAGCACTTATAAATCCAGTAGCATATTTATATACATAAAATGGTGTATAGAAATGAGGTATTCTTGCCCATTCATATTGTATATCTTTATCAATTGTTACGGCACCACTGAAATGTTTTCTATTTAAATCATAATATGTTTTACATAATAAGTCTTTTGTTAGAGATTCACCAGCTTCATATTTTTTATGAATTAAATGTTCAAATTCAGCAAACATAACTTGTCTAAATACTGTTGCTTTAAATTTATCTAGAAATTCAACTATATAATATATTTTTTCTTCTTTATTATCTGTATTTTTAATTAAATAATTTGATAATAATACTTCATTTACAGTTGAGGCTATTTCTGCTAAAAATATTGGATAGTCTGCATAAATATATTCTTGATTTTTACTACTGTAATATGTATGCATAGCATGACCCATTTCATGAGCTAAAGTACTAACTGAATCAATATTATTTTCGTAATTTAATGATACATATGGATCTACTCCATAAGCACCCCATTGATATGCTCCACTTCTTTTTTTAGCTTTTGGATATACATCAACACAATTTGTTTCTAATAACTTATTAAATGTTTTTAAATAATCTTTGCCAAGAGGACTAAGAGCTTCATTAACAATCTTTATTCCTTCTTCATAAGATATTTCTTTTTCTGGTATTGAAGAAGTATTTACATATATATCATACATATGAGGTTTAAATCCTAATGATTCAGCTTTTATTCTATAATAATCTTTTAGATATTTAGTGTTTTTATTAGTAATTTTGATTAAATTTTTATATAACTTATCACTAACTTTATCACTAAATAAATACATATCTAAAATATTTTTATATTTTCTTGTTTTAGCAGAGAATCCGTCTATTTTAACCTTTCCAATATATAATGCACTAATTGTATTTATATGATTTTTATAATATTCATATTCTTTTTTAAATGCATTCTTTCTTACTTTTCTATCTTTAGAAGATATTAGTTTAGTGTAATTTGATGTAGTAAGTTCTATTTTCTTACCATTTTCATCTTTAAGTGTTCCAAATCTTGCATCAGTATTATTAATTGCATCATAAGCATCATTTGGTATTCTAAATGTATCACTTAATTCTGATAATATTTTTTCTTCACTTTCACTTAAAACATGTTCTTTTCTTCTAAATATTTTTTCTAAAATAAATTTATATTTTGCTAAATCTTTGTTTTTAGATATTAGTCCAAGAACTTTTTCATAGCTAGAAGACAATATTTCTGGATTTATAAATGTTCTTTCACTATATGCTTTATTAACGGCGCTAATAGCTCTTTCTTTATAATCTTGGAATTCAGGATCTTCCATATTGTCATAGTATCCTAGAAAAGAATATACATATAATCTTTCTATTAATAAATCTATTTTAGAGTCTAATTCAAGTACTTCTAAAAGAGTTTTATCACTTTCCAATATTTTTCCTTTATACTTTGATAATTCTTCTAATAATCTATTAACTTCATCTATTTCTTTATTAAATTCTTCTTTGTTTTTATAAAATTTTGTTAAATCCCATTTATATTTATCCATCATTATCTCCCTTATATAAATTAAGGGCCCATTTAAAGAGCCCTTAATCAATTATTATTTTTCTTCGAATTCAGCATCTTTTACATTATCTTTTTTAGATTCTTTTTCTTCTGATTCTTCTTCATGTGAAGCATTTTCACTTTGTTTTTGACTCTCAGCAGCTTGTTCTTGATAAATTCTTGAAGAAACTTCCATTACTTTATTAGATAATTCTTCACTAGTTTTCTTAATTTCATCAGTGTCTTCGCCTTCTAAAGCTTTTTTAGTTTTATCAACTAATTCTTCTACTTCTTCTTTTTCTTTATCTTTTACTTTGTCACCAAAGTCTTTTAAAGTTTTTTCTGTAGCAAATACCATTTGTTCAGCATCATTTCTAATTTCAGCTTCTTCTTTACGTTTGTTATCTTTTTCTTTATTTGCTTCAGCTTCTTTCATCATTCTATCAATTTCTTCATCACTAAGGTTAGTAGATGCTGTGATAGTGATAGCTTGTTCTTTATTAGTTCCTAAATCTTTTGCTTTAACATTAACAATACCATTTGCATCAATATCAAATGAAACTTCGATTTGTGGTACTCCTCTTGGAGCTGGTGGTATGTTAGTTAATTGGAAGTGTCCTAATGTCTTGTTATCAGCAGCCATTGGTCTTTCACCTTGTAAGATATGAATGTCAACAGCAGGTTGATTATCAGCAGCAGTACTGAATACTTGACTCTTAGTTGTTGGAATAGTTGTATTTCTTGGAATTAATACAGTCATAACATTTCCTAATGTTTCAATACCTAATGATAGAGGTGTAACATCTAATAGTACTAAGTCATTAACTTCACCAGTTAAAACTCCACCTTGAATTGCAGCTCCCATAGCAACAACTTCATCTGGGTTAACTTCTTTACTTCCTTCTTTTCCTAATTCTTCTTTAACTAAATCTTGTACACATGGAATTCTTGTAGATCCACCAACAAGTAACACTTTATCAATATCATTCTTAGTTAATTTAGCTTCTTTTAATGCATCTCTTACTGGTTTTCTAGTAGATTCAACTAAATCACTAATTAATTCTTCGAATTTTGCTCTTGTTAATGTCATATCGATATGTAAAGGTCCATTTTCACCTTGAGTAATAAATGGTAAACTAATTTGAGTAGTTTTAACTCCACTTAAATCTTTTTTAGCTTTTTCAGCGCCTTCTTTTAATCTTTGCATAGCAAGTTTATCTTTAGATAAATCAATACCATTATCTTTCTTAAATTCTTTAACTATATAATCTATGATTCTGTTATCAAAATCATCACCACCTAAATGGTTGTTACCACTAGTAGCTTTAACTTCAAATACTCCATCACCTAATTCTAGAATTGAAACATCAAATGTTCCACCACCTAAGTCATATACTAGAACTGTATGAGCGTTTTCTTGTTTATCAAGTCCATATGCTAATGCAGCAGCTGTTGGTTCATTGATAATTCTTTCAACTTCTAAACCAGCAATTTTACCAGCATTTTTAGTTGCTTGTCTTTGTGCGTCATTGAAGTAAGCTGGAACTGTAATAACTGCTTTTGTTACTTCACCGCCTAGATATGCTTCAGCAGTTTCTTTTAAATTCATAAGAATTTTAGCACTGATTTCTTCTGGAGTATATTTTTTTCCTTCTGCTTCTACTTTTTCTTTAGTTCCCATTAATCTTTTAATTGAACTAATTACATTTGTTGAAGTTTGAGCTTCACGTTTTGCAACATCTCCAACTCTAACTTCTCCATTTTTAAAACTTACTACTGAAGGAGTTGTTCTATTACCTTCAGCATTTGGAATAACCTTTGGTTCTCCACCTTCTAATACAGCAACACAACTGTTTGTTGTACCTAAATCTATACCTATAACTTTATTTACTTTTGCCATAAATTTATCTCTCCTTTTTAATTTATTTATTTACTTTAACCATAGCATGTCTAATAACTTTGTCTTTATATTTATATCCCTTAGTTAATACTTCAAGTACTACATTTTCAGGTCTATTTTCATCATGTTCAGTAAGTACTGCTTCTGCAACTGTAGGATCAAATTCAAGTCCTAGACAATCTATTTCTTTGACTTCAAATTTATCTAATAAACTAGTTAAATTTCCAAGTATCATTTTAAATCCACTTAAGAATTTACTAACTTCGTCAGATAAATCATTGTCATCCATCATGATTGCTCTTTCTAAGTTGTCTTTTATAACTAAAATCTCTTTAATGAAGTCTTCTCCTTCATATAAAAGCATTTTACTAATTTCGCTTTGTGTTCTTGTTTTGAAGTTTAAATATTCTGCTTGCAAACGCATATATTTTTCTTCTAATTCTTGATTTCTGCTTCCAAGAATTTGAACCATTGTTTCAGGATCAATTGCTTCGCTTCCGCATCCACCGCATGAATCACAGCAACCAGTACATCCATCAGCTTCTTCTTCACAAGAACAGTTTTCATCTATTTCACATTTGCAATTTTCATCGCAAGTGTTTTGTTTTACTTCTTCTTCTTTTTTTATATTTTTATTTTTCTTTGACATCATTATCTCCTTTGTTTAATGTTAATTTTGCTTGTTCTTGCATAAATAGAGTTTGCATGTCTTCAAGCAAGTTATCTTCTATCATAGAAAAGTCTATTGTTTCAAAAAATCCATAGTTCATTAATGTATTCATAATATTTCTTGCAAGTTTTCTTGCTAAGACTATATCTTTTCTTTCTAATTTAGTTAAAAGTGTCATACAGAAACTAATGTGTTCACATAAAGTATCAGTATCAAGTATTGCTATTTCTTTTTTTATTAAGTCTTTTATTTTATCTTTTAGATTTTTATCTTTATTAGTTTGTGATTTAATAATTTCAGCTTCTCTTTCTATTTCTTCATAACTAATTAAGAAATTTATATTACTTAGTGGTCTATATTGTCTTAATGATCCAACTATTTTATTTTCACATTTCCTAGAAATTAGAATATCTATTTCTTCAAGTGCTTCTAGTTTTCCTATAACCACTTTAATGTGACTACATAATTTTTTGATTTCTTGTTCAATAGAATTTTCTGTCATTTATTACCTACCTTACCCTCGATATTTTGTTTCAAATATTCAAGCATATTTACTACTCTTTCATATTCCATTCTTTTTGGACCTATGATAGCTATGCTTCCTTCTCTACCACCAGCTTTGAATTTAGTTTTAACTATTGTTACATTTTCATCAATATCGCTTTCGCTACCAATATATACCTTAACCTCATCATCATTTTCTTCAATTTTACTCACCATATCTTTGCTTTCAAATTTACTTATAATGTTTTTAACATCATCAACTGTGTTGAATTCTGGTTGTTTTAATATATTGGCTTTACCAGTAAAATGAACATTTCTTTCATTAGTAAAATTAGATAATGCATTATAAAATGCGTTGTAGACAACTTCATAATTTTCAATATAATTTCCAATTATTGGTTTTATCTTAAATTCTAATTTACTAGGAACATCATCTAAAGGCGTCCCAATAAGCATCTTATTTAGTAACTCAGTAGTTTTAGTTATTTCATTAACAGGAATATTTTCTTCAAGATTAATATTCTTATTTTCAACATGTCCTGTATCTGTTATAACTATTGCAACTAATTGTCTGTCGCTGATAGGTACTACTTCTACTTTTTGTAGTTTAGCATCACTTGATTCTTTTCCTAAAATAACTGAAGTGTAATTTGTCATATCACTTATTATTTCTAAACTTTTACTAATAGCGTCATTTAATTCTAAATCTTTATTAGCAAATATAGTTTGAAGTTTAAGCATATCTTCACCACTAATTTTTTTAGGTTCCATCAAATTATCTACATAGTATCTATATCCAACTTCAGATGGAATTCTTCCTGAAGATATATGAGTCTTTTCTAAATAGCCTAAATCTTCTAATTCAGCCATATCATTTCTAATAGTTGCACTTGAACATTTAAACTTTTTGCATAAAGACTTACTTCCAACAGGTCTTGCAGTCTTTACATACTCTTCAACTATTGTCTTTAGTAGTTCTTTTTGTCTTGTTCCAATCATCATATACCTCCTTTAGCACTCTCTCTTTTCTTGTGCTATATTCATTATATTATTATATGTTAGCAATGTCAATACATGAGTGCTAATTTTTTCAAATTTTTCACAAATAAAAAAGTCTTACAAATTTAGTAAAACTTCACTTCTTATTTTGCCATATTTTTCTCACTAATTTTAGAGATAAAGTAGATAATGCAAATCCTATAACTGGTACTAAAGAGCTTAAAAAAATATTATCATATTTTCTAATTATAAACGAATACATAACAACTATTATATAAGTTAATATCATGATGCATATTCTTCTTGTCCAGCTATTTTCCCATTCTTTATTTAATTCTACTCTTTTATTTCTTTTTTCTATTTCTGTTATTTTCTTTTCTATATTCATACCTATTCTCCATTGATTATATTGTATCAAAAAAGTCTTACAAATAGTAAGACAAATTTAATTTTTCCTTATTTTAGTTAGTGAATAAGTTAGTTTATCTTTACCTAATATGTGATAAAATTCATACATGAAATCACTACCTTTTAAAAATGAGTATTCTATATAATCTCTTTGATATGAACCTTCTCTGCCAAGTAAAAAGTAAACTTTTTCATCATCTTCCCTTGTTTTAATTAAAATATATTTTTCTTCATCATCATAATTGTATCCAATTACTGAACCTATTGGAAGAGAGTCTATATTATTAACATCTGTTGTTGATTCAACTTTACTTCTACAAGCTTTTGATGTATTTAAAACTGTTGGTAAATTACTAGATACTAGAAAAACTTCATATTCTCCATATAAACTATCTAATGTATATGTTTTTGGGCTAACATAGCACTTATAACCATTTACTAAAAATTCAGCATAACCTTCTGTTGGTACAAAACTTATATCACATACTTTGTATCCATCTTCATTTTCTTCTAAACATACAATATATTTACTTCCATTAAATAATATATCTTTGTTATTAAAATATTGATGATAATATTCTCTTCTGATTTTATTCACTACTTTTTGTGGATATATCGTTTCATCATAATCAATATTCAATTTTAATTTTTTAATAAGTTCTGAATATGTTCTTTTTGATAACTTATTAAATGGTACTAGCATACCTTCTTCACTTTGATTAAAATGATTTAAATTTTCAAGTGATAAACAATAACATTGTTCTAACTTTATAGATGAAGAACCTGTTGTTACATAATAACTCTCAATAGCAATTGGATCTGGTTCTTTACTTGTACTTGCAAACGCATAAAAAAGATTTTCATCAGCACTAGCAAAAACTAAGTATGGTCTTATTCTATGATTTTCTGGTATTTCTGCTAGTTCAGCTTCACTAAGAGGCATTTGTGCCCAATATAGATTGCCAAAAGTAAAGTTCAACATATTTCCCACTCCCTGTGATTTGTTATTATATCACTATAATTTTATTCCATCAAGGATAAAATATATAACAAAAAATAGAATTAAAAAAGTAGAATTAATCTACTTATTCAGAATCTATTTCTCTTAAAAATCTTTTACTTTTCGTTGTTACACCAGAATACTCATCATAATATTCACTTATTATTGTATTTATTGTATTTGAAACTTTTTTATCAATATCTAAATTACTTATTTTTGATATATCAACATAATAATATAATCTCATTAATTTTATAACTTTTTCATCTATAATAGGCTCATTTGTTTTACAGTTAGCACAAATATATCCTCCACGAGACATTGATAATGTTACAACTTTTTTATTACCACATTTAACACATCCATCTAAATCCAAGTTAATTCCTATATAGCTTAAGTATTGAAGTTCTAAAATATTAGTTATTATTTTAGGATCATGTCCTTCTTCTATTTTTTTAATAGCACTTATCATTAGAGGATATATCTCTTCATTTTCGCTTTCTTTATAAACATTAACAGATAATTCACATATATAAGTTAAGTAGCTTATTTTAATAATGTCACTTTTAGTATTAATCAAATAGTCTTTTATATCTCCATCTATTAGTGTAGATAAACCATTTTCTTTATAATACATATGAAATACACCATAAGCAAATTTTTCACTAGGTAACCTTAATTTGCTTTTTAGACTTTTGCATCCTTTAGACATGCAACCTATTATGCCCATATCTTTTGTAAAAATATTTAGTATTTTACTAGATTCTTTATATGGTGTACTACTAACAACAATTCCTTCTACACTAATTATTTTCATTACTTCATTAAAAGCATAAAGATAACTTTATGCTTTTATTTTCCTTTCTTATATTTTAAATAATATTCAATCTTTCCTGTTTCTTTAAATTTTTTCCAAGCTTCATCTTTATTCATACTCATTTATCTCCTTACAATATTATATTGTTTGGAAATAAAAATATTTATTCATTATTATTTACTAAATATCCTAAATCTTTAATATATTTTTCTTTTTCTCTCCATTTTTTAATAGTTTTACAGAATAATTCTAAGTAAACTTTCTTTCCAAGAATCTCCTCCATATCAAGTCTAGCTTCATGACCAATGGTTTTAATCATATTTCCACCAGCTCCGACTATTATTTTACGAAGTGAGTCTCTATCTACTATAATATCGACATAAACTTTAGCGATATCTTTAGTTTCTTCATATCCTACTAGTTTGCATGATATTGAATGTGGAACTTCATCATTAGTGTGAATAAATATTTTTTCACGAACTATTTCTGAAAGTCTAAAATCCATTTCAGCTGTAGTAGTTTCTCCATCCATAAAATATTTAACATTATCTGGTAAATAATTTTTAAGTACTTTGATTAATCTATCAGTATTATCATTTTTTAATGCAGATACTGGTATAATTTCAGAAAATTCAAATAAATTTTTATATTCATCTATTTTTAATAAAATTTCATTATCACTTAATTTATCTATTTTATTTAAGATAAGAAATACTGGTTTATCTATTCCTTGTAGTTTATCAATTATAAATTGATCTCCTTTACCATAATTAGTTGAAGCATCAACCATAAATAACACTATATCAACATCATTAATTGAATAGTAAGCTTGATTATTTAAAGCTACTCCTAATTTATCATTCGGTTTATGAATTCCTGGAGTATCTACAAATACTATTTGAGTATCTTCTTCATTATAGATACCTTGTATTAAATTTCTAGTAGTTTGTGGTTTAGAAGAAACAATGGCAACTTTTTCGTTAATAATTGAATTAAGTAAAGTACTTTTACCAGTATTAGGTCTTCCAATTATACTTACGAATCCACTTTTCATACTAAATCCTCCTTAGTAAATGTAGTATTCATAACTTTTTCAAAGCTCATTACTTCCATTTTTCCACTTTTAGTCATTATATTAAATATAACATCTTTATCAAAGAATTCTAAAAATGTTTGTTTGCAAATATTGCATGGATAACATATTTCATCACTACTAGTCATTAAATATAATGCTTTAAATTCTCTTTCACCATGTGTTACAGCATTATTAATTGCATTTCTTTCTGCACATATAGTTCCTCCATATGATGCATTTTCAATATTTACTCCTTCATAAAAGTTACCACTTTTAGTTTCTACTATGCAAGCAAAATGCATATTTGAATAAGGTGCATAACTATTATCTAATAATTTTATTAATTTTTCTTTCATTCATTCTCCTTATAATAAAGCTATAATTTTTGGTACAAATATTACTATTCCTACTACTATTGATACTATAGCTATAATAAATACTGCTGCTGCAGATGTGTCTTTTGCTACTTTTGCAAGTGGATGATATTCTTCAGTTACTAAATCAACAACTGCTTCAATTGCAGTATTAAATAACTCTCCAGAAATAACCATTCCTATAGTTAGAGCTAATACTCCCCACTCGCTTAATGATATTTTAAACAAAAAACCAGCTATTAAAACTATAAGAGCTATTCCTACATCAACAGCCAAATTTTGTTCATTTCTATATGCGTATTTTAAACCCTTTATTGGATAAGTGAAACTAAGCAAAAACTTTTTAATTCCTTTTTGCTTTTTTCTCTCATCTCGTGATATCATATTCATTTAATATCTCCTCCTCAAGAGCTCTCATGACTTTTTTATCTTCTTCAGTCATATGATCATACCCAAGTAAATGTAATAAACCATGAACAGCTAAATAACAAAATTCTCTTCTAACACTATGTCCATAATCTTTTGCTTGTTCTTTGCATCTTTCATAAGAAATATAAATTTCGCCTAAAAATCTTACATCTTCATAATTAACATCTTTTACTTCTTCAAAAGCAAATGATATAACATCAGTAACTGCATCTTTATTTCTATATTCTTTATTAATTTCTCTTATTTTTTCATTATCAACAATTACAATATTTAGTAAAGGATTTTCTATATTAAGATGCTTACATGCAAATTTAATAACACTATCTACTTCACTAAAATCAATTTTTTCATCTGTTGTATTAAAAATATAATCTTCCATACTACTCCCTACTATATAATTTTAAGTAAACACAATACTCCAAATACTATTATTGCTATACTTAATAAATTATAAAACCAATTTCTTCTAAATATTTTTGGTAAGTGATTTCTAATTGCATTTAATCCAATATATAATAAGAAACCACATATTCCACCAACAACATTTAGTATTATATCATCAATATCAAAACTTCTACCAATAAAATGTTGTACACATTCAATAGTAAAGCTTGATAATAAGGACACTACTGTAATACCCCAGAGTTTTTTAATTTTACAAAAGCTTGTTGCAAAATATCCTAAAGGCATAAATAGAAGTATATTTCCCACTACTTGTCTATAAAAACTACTTGTTCCAACTTTATATCTCATTATTTCTTTAAATGGTGTAAGATTTGTTCCACCTCCAGGCAAATCTTGACTTGTTACTAATCTAAATAATATAAGAAGATAAACAATAAACATTAAAGTAAACAATTCTTCATGTAAAATAAATTTCTTACGTTCGCCATTAACCAAATATGCAACTCTCATAATTATTAATATAGCTATGACTATTACTATTGTAGGCCATGACATGTTTATAGTTTCTCTAATTGCTGCTTTCATCTTCATCTCCTATAATTTCTATATTAGAAGTAACCCCTATATTCTCATAAACCTTGAAAAATACTTCTACATACATTTTACTACTATTTACTTCTTTTTTCAAAACTTTTTTAGAAATAATATACTCATCTTTATTAAGCTTATTTTTGATTTTATTTTCACTTCTTTTAAGTGCTTCAGAATAAGCTTCATCTTCATTTAAAATAAACTCTTTATATTCATATTCTCTTTTCTCTTCTTTATATAATTTAAATAATAAATATGGTTTATCTAATATGAGTTTTTTAGTATTTATTGTGTTTTTGCTATCATACTTTCCAAGTAGTGTAAATTTAGTTCCATATATATCTAAATAATAATGATTTATCACTTTACCAGTTTCTGTGTATTCTCTATATTTGAAAGGTATTGTTATATTTACTGTATACCATACTTCAGCATATATTAATCCTTTTGCTTTTACTTGATTAGTTACTTTATCTCCTTTAAATATATTTCCACTTATTAATATGTCACCTTTTTTAACATAATCATTTATTTCTTTAAGTTCTGTTCCACTAGTAGAATTTATATGTAATATTCTTCCATCTTTTGATGCCACTATACTACTTGGAGTACTATCTTTTTCTTCATTATTTTTAACCACTCTGGGAGTTACATTAACATCATATCTACATCCAATTTCATTTATTTCTATCCATTCTAAAGTATCTTTATTATCTTTTAATATTTTATTTTTAATTTTGTTTAATTCATCAAAAGATAACTTTTTCTTATACACTTCTATTCCATAAGTTTTTAATGAATCACTAATTATATCTTTTAAATTTTCATCACTAGTATTTATATTAATTTTAAATATAGTGTTACATAGTAAAAATAATAAAACCAAAGATATAAAAAATGACACTAAAATATATTTATTAACAATCAAAAAATTTATATAAAATTTTTTACCATAATATCTAATTATAGATGTTTTATATAATATACTTATACGTTTATAATTATCATAACTAGTTATAATAATATAATAGTTTTTTTTCTTATCTAAAAAATTATAATAAATATTATTACTTACAAGATAGTTTATAAAAGAAGTAGATTTTTCATAAACATAATATTTAATCATTAAATATAATTCCTTTGAATTTACCTTTGATGCATAATTCATATTCATCAAGTTTACTAATAATTAAATTAGTTCCATTAATAACTACATCTTTTAATTCTATTTTGTTATTACTTATATCAATAACTTTATTATAATTTTTTATATGAATAAGATTATCTTTTATATAAATTTCTATATCTTTATTAATTACTTTCATATTAAATAATATAAAAAAAATACGAAATAATTCGTATTTAATTTTTATTTATAGAATTCATCAAGAACAGAAATTATTCTTAATAATTCGGTTTGTAATTCACCAAAGTGAGCATTTATATAATCTGTATCATTATTAGATGCTTTTAATTGATGCTCTTTTGCTAAATTATATAATGTTGTAAAGCCAAAATAATTAGCATCACCTTTTAATGAATATGCTTCGATTGAATATGAAGTCATATCACCTTTATTTTTATCATCTAATATTTTAGAATATTTACTTCTAGATAGATTATAAAATTCTTTTAACATTGAATCATAAGTTTCACTATCTCCTAGAATATCAATTCCAGATTGAACATTAATTCCATTTGCTACTAAAAAGTCAAATGACTTTTTTTGTTCTACTGGAGCACTTGTAGTATTATTGTCCATTGTTATTGCCTCCATTATTTATATCTTGTGGTAAAACAGTTGTTTCATTAACTGTATTACTTTCAATGTTTACTGTTTCTACATTTGGAACTACATTTGTTTCAATAGTAGTTTCTGTCACATTTGGCATATTGTTATTAGCAATAGCCACTTCTGTTGCGTTTGGTAAAGTATTATTTGTAACTGTAGTTTCTGTTACGTTAGGCATGTTATTATTAGTAGCATTACTTGTTATATTAACATTAACTGTTAAATTATCTACTTTAACATCATGTTCACTTAATACTGTACCTAATTTTTGAATTATTGATTCTCTTGTAAATGGTTTTGCTAAATAATCATCAAATCCCATTCCTACATATTTTTCTTTTGCTCCAGTCATTGCATCAGCTGTTAAGGCTATTACTGGTGTTTTAAAATCAGGAATTTGTCTAAGATTTTTAATAGTTTCTTCACCATTCATAACTGGCATTAAATTATCTAATAAAATTAAATCATATTTTTCTCCAGCTTTAATTTTATTTAGACATTCAAGTCCGTTATAACATTCATCAGTAACAAAATTAAATCTCTTAATTGCTTTCTTTAATACTTTAATATTTAATTGATTATCATCTACGATTAATAATCTTCTACCAGTAAAGTCAATATTAACTGGATTATATGTAGATAATTGTTTTAATTTTTCTAATTCTTCTAATGTTCCTATTTTTTGTGGAATAGTTACACTAAATGTTGTTCCTTGTCCCCATACACTATCAACTTTAATTTCACCACCCATTAGTTCAATTAAATTTTTAGTAATTGCAAGACCTAATCCAGTACCTTGAACTGTACTTACTTTTTCTACTTCTAATCTTTCATATTTACCGAATAGTTTATTTAAGTTTTCTGGTTTAATTCCAGATCCTGTATCAGCAACTCTAATAGTTAATGTGTTAGTTGCTTCTACCCATCCAGTGTCAAATCTAATTGTTCCACTAGCTGTATATTTAATAGCGTTACTTAATAAGTTATTTATTATTTGTTTAATTCTTAATCTATCACCATATAATACTTGTGGTATATTTGGTGCTATATTTACAATAAATTCTAAAGGTTTCTCAGCTACCTTAGTTCTCATTATTTTTGATAATGATTCAATTTCTTCTTTTGGTGAATAGAATGTATCAACTATTTCTAGTTTTCCACTTTCTATTTTACTTATATCTAAGATACTACCAATTAATTCTAATAATGTATTAGATGCATTAATAATATCATCGCTATCTTCTTGTACATCATGCGGTACTTCATCTTTATATGAAGCAACATCTTCACTTAAACCAACAATAGCATTTAATGGTGTTCTTAATTCATGAGACATGCTACTTAAGAACTCACTTTTAGCTTGACTAGCTTGAATTGCAGCTTCTTTCAACTGTTTCTCCATTTCTAACATTTTTATATCTGGATTTTCAATTGTGAAGTACATTAAGAATGTTACAATTGATTCTAATGGCGTTATTAAAAGTAACTGCGGATTTAAGGATTGAATAACCATAACAATTCCACCTAATGCTATAAAAACTAATAAAGGCACTATTTTTAATTTATTAATAGTGTTTCTATATTTATAAAGCATAATCAACCAAAAAACTATGTTCAATGCTGAATAAGAATAGACAAATGTTACAGCAAGTCCTTTTGAATAAACTATATCCCCTTCTATAACTGACTCAAATGGTAATAATAATGTTGTTATTACAGTCAATAATAACACAATCAATGCAATCTTTTTATTTTTTTTATATAATTCTTGATTTTTTTCCACAGAAATAGCTGCCATATACAATGAGATTAAAGTTGCCCATACAACTAAGTATAATAATAATAACTTTCCAAATATGTTAATTATATATATGTCTGTGCTATTTTTTGCTAAATAAATACAAGCTGCATCTATTAACAGCCCAATAAAATTCAAAGAAATCAAATATGAATAAATATTTGTTTCAGTACCATGTATTTTTTTCTTTATAAAAAATAATATTAATAAAATCAATATGAACATTGCACATGTCAATTGTATAAAATAACTTGAACCCATAACACTCTCCTACTTTCTCTATCATTGTATCACAATAATAAAAAAAGTTAAATATTTTTTAACTTTTTTAATGATATTTCATCTTTTGTGTCATAACTAATGCTATGCAAAAATTCATTGTACGCTAAACTATGTCTGTCTATTTTCCCATTAGAAGTTATAGGTAATTCTTTGACATATGACACATCTATTTTTATTTTATATATTTTTTCTATCTTTTCTACTATTTCTAATACCTGTTTTTGACATTCGCTTAAGGTATAATCTTTATTTCTTACAATAAATAATCTTAATTTTTCATGTTCATTCCCACTAAATCCACAATAATCAACACTATCAGAAATTGACACAATATTTTCTATTTCTGATGGCCAGATATTACCATTCTCAGTTTTTATCAAATCTTTTTCTCTTCCCTTGGCATATAAGAATCCTTCATCATCTATATATCCATAATCTTGCAAATCTATTCCTATTACACCTTCAGATAATTTTATAAATGTTTTTTTATTTTCTAATTCATTATTATGATATCCTTTCATAGGATATCTTCCTATTAAAATTATTTTTCCAACCACATTTGGAGGTAGAATTTCTTTAGTTTCAGGATCTATGATTATTGCAATATTTCCCTCTAAACATCTTCCACAACTTCCAATTTTATAATATTTGTCCCCTTCTGTTGCAAATGAGGAATTATGTTCTGTGTTTCCATATCCCATTGTTATTCCTACTTTGCATCCGTTTGCATGTGCAACTTTATTAAATTGTTCTTTTTTTGCATATGTCATGCTATCTGCACCAACTCCTAGAGTTTTTACATTTGTCATATCATATTTAATTATATCTGGATTTTGAAGCATAACTATGTAATGATAAGGTGTCAACGAAGTGTGTTCTGGTTTGTATTTCATTAAATCATATAATATTTTATCAGCTTCCATCTGTGGGTTAACTATATTTTTCATTCCAAAACAGTACGGCATATGAATTCCGAGTGCTTCTCCAAATGATAAAAATATAGGAATTCCGTTATAAAATTTATCTTTTCTTTCATGTTTCATTCCTGACAAATCATATTGTCTACTAATACCACTAATTGCATCATTTGTAATTTCTACGCCTTTAGAATTACCTGTTGTTCCGCTAGTATACTCAATTACTCTTAATGTATTTGGAACATAAACATCTTCTTCAACTTCTGTTGCACTATCGTAATAATATTTTTCTAAATCTGGCCAATATGCTATTTCTAGATTTCTAGATCTTTTTTGTTCTTTAAGTAGGTCCTTGTTATATACCAGTTTTGTTACAATTTCTTTTGACTCAACAGGCGATACAACAAACATTTTTGTTAATGAACTTTTATTAAAAATTTCTTTAATCTTACTATATGCTGAATCGATTACAAAAATAGTTTGGCTTCCTGTTAAATTAATGCAATATTTTAATTCTGTTTCATCCTTTCTAGGATCTAAAATATTTGCGATTGCTCCTAATTTATTCAAAGCATAAAAAAGATATATAATTTCAGGTGTAGTCGGTGCACAGATTGTAACTATATCATTTCTTTTTATACCAAAATTTTGTAGGCATACAGCAGTTTTATCTATTTTTTTTATTAATTCTTCATATGTAATAGAACTTCCTAAATATAACGTAGATATTTCATTTTTAAATGGCAAATTAATATCGACAACCTCTCTATATGGTATTTTATGTATTGCAAGTCTTTCATCACTTTTTGCAGATTCAATCCTTAATGCAATTTTATTTAGTTCTTCATTTGTATCAAGCCCTCCGAATTGTAAATAATTTATTGTTGCTTCTAGTTCTCTAATCATATCTTGAATTTCTTTTCTAGAAGTATCCATTTTTTTCAATTCAACAAGTCTTCTATTCAATTCAGAAATCTTTTGTGTTTTCATTTTTCATTCCCCTCTCACTCTCAAAATGATATCATAATCATATTAATTGTTCAAATTGTATGTATCAAATTTGATACTCGAAATTGAATTAATAGTAAAACTATGTATCAGATTTGATACATAGTATAACTCGAAACAGTAAAAATGTCAACTAAAATTAGTTGACATCCTTATTTAACAGTACGTATTCTTTACTTTCCTTCTTATGATTGTGCCAAGAGTTCTACCTAACTCTAATGCTAGAGATAGTCCTCTTGATAGTGCATTTATTAGTGGTGCGGATAAAACTGAGGCACCTCCAACTATTAAAACTAAATCTTTATCTTCTATCATTTGTTGCACTTAAGAGGTCTCATGTATCCATCAATAACACCTATTATAAAAGTTACAATAGTACCAGCTACAGTTAAAACTGCCCACTTTCCTATTCCGCCTTGTACATCATAAAGTTCTTGACTAGTTAACATGCTCCTTTACTCCTTTCTAATTTGTATTTTTGATTAAATTCTTTTATTATTTCTTCTTTGTGTGATATGTAGATTATTGTTTTATCACTAAACTTTTTAAATATTTTTTTTATTATTTCCTTTTCTTCATCTATACCTACTTCACTAAGTGCTTCATCTAAAATAATATAATTACTACTTTTTAATAAACTTCTAGCAAGTATTACTTTTTGTCTTTCTCCCCCTGAAATATTAAATCCATCTTCTTCTATTAAAAAATTATTTCTTAATTTCTTACTATTTCTAAAATTATCTAAATTGCAGATATCAATCATTTCTTCATAATTTTCTAGAGATATGTCTCTACCATATATTATATTATTAATTAACGTATCATTATTTAGATAACTATTTTGAGAAACATAAGTAAAATTATTTGATATTGTGTTTCTATCTATATCCTTTAAATTTAAATTACCTATAAATATATTTCCTTTATAATCATTAAGATATTTTAACAATATTTTTATTAATGTACTTTTTCCATTACCACTATTTCCATAGATTAAATATTTACTTTTAAATGGTATGTTAATTTGAATATTTTCAAATATATTATTATATCCATCATGACTATAATATAAATTAATTATTTTTATATCTCCATTTAATTCAATTTCATTTTGACTACTAGATTCTTCTCTTGTGATTAATAAATCATATAATCTTCTATAAACATTTTTTAATAAATTTATATTAGGCTCCAGATCTAATATGTTCTTTATTGGTTCAGTAAAATAGTAAGATAATGTATTAAACAAAATAAATTCTCCAGTAGTTATATTTTTATTAACAATTAATATAGCAGATAAAACTAAAGATATTATTTCTGTTGTATCTACTAGTAAATCTTTTAATAAATTTTGATTATTAAGAAGTGAAGATAAATTTTTAACTTTTAAAAGATATGATACATAACTTATTTCTATTTTTTTAATACTATTATTTATCATATTTATATTTCTATTTGATTCATATCCATAAATACTTTCATTGAGAATCTTATTATAGACGCTTTCACTTTCTAATACTTCTTCTGTTTTGACTCTATATATTCTTTTATATGAAATTACTATTATGAAATATAAAATCATTTCAATTAGAAAAATAATAAATAACTTTGTATTAATAATTAATAATATAGATAAACTTATTAATATCATAATTATATAATTTGAAATATTTAATATTATTTGTGAAAATAATTCTTTAAATAACTTCAAATCATTTATTCTACTTATAATTTCTCCAGTAGATTTATTTTTGAAGAAAAGATATGGAAGATTAAATAATTTTCTAATAACTTCATTATTAATATTTTTTGATATATTATTTTCTAAAGTAATTAAAGATTTATTTTTGATATAGTTTAATATACTTTTTGTAATTGAAATTATTAAAAATATAATAGATATTTTAACTAATAAATTTAAAGTATAATTTGGAACAATGTAATCTATTATTGATAATGTAAAATAATTTGATATTGTACTTAATACAATCGTTATAAAAGATAATATTAATAATTTTATAATATTTTTTCTTTCTAAATATAAACAATTTATTATGTGTTCTTTTAGTTCTTTTTGGGGTGATAAATTATTTATTTTTTTAATTGGATATATTACTAGAGATACTCCTAGATACATTTTTTTGAAATCTTCTTTATGTAATTTGTGTATGCTACTAGAAGGATCCATAACTATTAAATAATCTTTTTTAACATTATAAACTACGATAAAATGATATAAATTATTTTTATTAACATGACATATTATAGGGAAAGAAATATTATTGTTTATTATTTCATCATATGAATATTTTATACCAAATCCATCAAAACCAAATGTTTTACTGCCATTAATAATATTTAAAGCATTAGTTCCATTAATATTTGTTTTTAAAATAAAAGATACTTCTTCATGTGAGGCCTCTACTCCATAATATTTCATTATAGATAATAAACATGAAGGTCCGCAGTCTTTTAATCCGTTTTGCTTTACTATTAGTTTTTTATCCATTTAACCCTCCTACTAATATCATTCGCAAAAACTTTTTAAAACACTACTTTTTTATAAAAAATTCACTAAATTTTTTTAGTGAATTTAATATTATAACTTTTCTATTTCTTCAATGGTTAATCCTGTAATTTCAGAAATAGTATTTAAATCAATATTTTTTTCTTTCATTTTTCTAGCATGTTCTATATTTAGTTTAGCTTTTTGAGTCTTTAACTCTTCATTCTTCTCAGAAATAATGGTTCTTAAAGCATTCTCAGTTTTCTCTTGATCTTCTTCTCTGCTTATAAATGTTACAAAGTCATCATCGCTATTTAACTCATTTACTTTATCTTTATATTCCATTATTCTCTCATCTCCTAAACTAAATTCTTCTAACTCTTCTTTATTTAAAGTTAACATTATTACCGGTTTGTATTTATTTATACTTTTGATGTCTTTATTATAATATAACTTCTTTAATAAATCTACATTTATCTCATATATTATAAAGTTATCTGTCCATATATTTTTACTTTCATTTAATGTGTCTACTAGAAGATATTTACTTTTTAATTCTATGTCTTTTTTGCCACTTGTTATGTTTAATTGAATACATGAATTTATCTTTTTATAGTCATTACTCTTATCTATACTCTTTCCATATAGATTAGCTAAGTATCCTAGATTTCTATCATTATTATAATCATGTGGTCTATTATTTATTTCTACATTAAACATTTTATTATCACTTTCAATTAATAAGTCTACTACTCTTCCTTTTGAGTATTTTGTCTTTTTAGATAATTCTTTATCTTTTAATATTAAATTATCTATTTTAATATCTAAACATGATTCTAGTAACCACTTAAGTAAACCTTTATGTTCTTCTACACACAAAGTATTCTTAAATACAATATCATTTAATCCATTATAATATTTCATATTACCTCCTTTCTTACAAATTAAAAAGACAAATTTCTTTGTCTCTTCATTAATTAAATACGCAATAATTTGTTAAAACACTACTTTTTATCTATTTTTTAATTTTTCTATTACATTGTGTAAATTATCTGCTTCTATAATTTCTATATCATAATTGTGCTCTTTCTTTAATTTTACTGCTTCATCATAGTTTTCACTAGGTACGATAAATACTTTAGCTTTATTTTTTACTGCTCCTTTTAATTTATATTTAACTCCATCTATACTTCCTACACTACCATCTTCATATATAACTCCAGTACCAGCAATTATATCTCCTTTTGTCAAATCAAATTCAGTAATCTTATTATATATATCTAATGCACACATAAGTCCTCTAGATGAACCACTTTCATTGTCTTTAAATATATACTTTACACTAGGGTTTGTTACTACATCTTTTAATTCAGCTAAGTACATACCAACTATTACTCTATCATTTTCTTTCTTTAAGATTGCATATGCATCTGTTTCTTTATTATCTCTTAAAACTTTAAAATTTATTTTATCATTTTCTTTATATTTAGACATTTCATTTGATAATTCTTCATAGTTATTTATTTTTATACCATTTATTTCTTTAATGACATCTCCAGTTTTAATATCTGTATTAGAGTTATCATAAACAAATGTAACTGTAACATTAACATTTTTAATTTCATAATCTATATTTGCTTCATTAAAAGCAGAAATAATAGCGTCATAACTAGTTTGCCTTAAATATATTTGATTTCTTTCTACTACTTCGCTTGTACTTTCATTTTCAATTTGAGAATCTTTTACACTAACTAAATCCCATGAAGGAAGAATATATGAAAGCAATATGTTATAAATATTTCCTGCTCTAGAAGTAACATA
This sequence comes from uncultured Bacilli bacterium, assembly GCA_934096645.1. Classification (GTDB taxonomy): domain Bacteria; phylum Bacillota_I; class Bacilli_A; order RF39; family UBA660; genus CAG-1000. The sequence continues at coordinate 98,229 of CAKOMK010000001.1, forward strand.
TGTTAAATTAAAACTTCCTTTACTATCATAAGAATCGCTTACTTCTATTCTATCAGTTAGATCTTCTAATCCACCTGGACTATATACATAATAATTAAAATTTATAAATAATAGAGATAATAATACTACATAAACAATATAAAACTTATAATTTGTTTTTAATTCTTCTTTAAAATAATTTAGTATCTTTTTTATCATATTTTACCTTCCATATTAATATTATATCATAAAGAAGAAATTTATATGAAAAAACTAAAATATTTATTTTTAAGCTTTATTTTGATTGTTTTTATTTTTAATATTAATATAGTTATAGAATCTACTAAGTATTCATCTATATTGTTTTTTAATAAGATATTTATTACTATTGTACCTTTTATAATTTTATCTGATATATTAATTTATTTTGATTATCATATATTTTTAAAAAATACTATTGGTAAATTTTTATCTAAGTTATTTAATATTGATCCTAGTACTAGTATTATATTTATATTGAGTATTTTGACTTGTTCTCCTAATAATGCAATATTTACTAAAGATATGTTAGATAATGATGAAATAGATATTAATACAGCAAATAAGATAATGTGTTTTACTTATTTTCAATCTATTCCATTTGTTATAGGTACTATTGGTGTTGGTCTATTTAAGAGTTTTAAAATTGGATTATTTTTATATTTTATAATGTTAATTAATAATATAATGATTGGTTTATTTTTAAGACGTGAAAAGTATAATTACGTTTTAAAAAATAATGTTAAAAATAAAAGTAGTTTTTTTGAAGTTCTTAAAAATTCTATAATGAAATCTATTAATACTTCTTTAATTATTCTTGGTAATTTAATTATATTTACTGTAATAACTAATTTGATAAAACATTACATTAATATAAATCCTTTAGTTTTGAGTATTTTAAGTGGAATACTTGAGTTAACTAATGGTGTTGTATCTGTTAGTTCACTAGATATAACATTATATTTAAGAATAGTTTTAACAAGCTTTTTAATTAACTTTACTGGTCTTTCTATTATATTTCAAAGTATGAGTATATTAGATAAATATAAATTGAATATAAAAAGAATACTAATTATTAAACTAGTATTCTCTATTATAAGTACTTTTATTGCTTTATTATTAGTTCCAACATGCTGTTAATTTTGTGTCTTTATTAAAATATGCATTTGATACTTTTATATTTCCAGATGCATCTATTATTTGATTAGTTCTACTTGATGCACTCTTACTACATTCATTTTTATCTTCATAATATCCAGAAAAAGTCTTTCCATCCATTAAAGGAATAGTAATTTTATCTACTTGAATATCATTTCTATCATAGTAACCACTACCAGACTTTAATATTAAATATTTGTTTCCTGGTGATGTTACATTTTTACCTGAATCTAATAATATTGTATATTCTATTCCTGGTATTTCTATAGATGCATAATAATATACTCCACTTCTTTTAAATACGCCTATCATGTAATGATATGATTCAGCACAGTTATTATTAAGTTTTCCTAATGTTGTATCAATTGATTCTTTATATGCTTGATATAATAGTTGGCCTGTAGTTGAATCGTATTTAGGATTACCATTACTATCTCTTTGAATATCTGTTACTTTGCAAGTAGGAAGAGTTTTCATGTATTCAATAGTTCCGTTATCATATTTATTTATAGCGTCATAAACTGCATCTACTTTTTTTGTATTATTTGTTTTGGTTATAACTCTTGTTAATTCTTGATCATTTAATGCTTTAAATACATCATATACTGTATATATTTTCACTAAGTCTGTAGTATCAAATAATCTTGAACATTCATTTATTGTGTTTCCATCTGAATCTGTTGTTGTACCTAATAATTTACCCATATATGTTAAATCACAAGTATCTTTATCAGCTGCGAATGGATATTGTCTATCATTTATTGATTTTTTTATTTCATTTTCATCATCAGTAGATTCAACTTTATAATATTCTTTTTCTGTAGCACCCATTTTATTTATTGAATATAGAAGGTATATATCTGAAGATTTATTATAATCTTCTTTTTCTTTTGTTCTTCTTGATATCAATGAGTATGTCAATAATAACATTGTTAGTGCTAGCATAACTACTACTAAAACAACAACACTCTCTAAAAATACAAATCCTTCTTTTTTCATTATTTACCCTCACTAATTATGTATGGATTGCTTGGATTTCCATCACCTTTATTTATAGATATACTTGATTTTAATGTAACTACAGGAATTGCATAAACATTTGTAGTAGTTGGAGTTGCTGTTGATATTGTTGCTGAAGAATTAATATAGAACATTTCAGTAACGCTTGCTCTATTCATAGCCCAATAATTAAATCCTGTTTGTAAATAACATTTAACTCCTTGGCAAGCATAATAAACTTCAGGAACTGTTATTAATCCTACTGGATATTTTAATTTCATATTTCCTTTTTCTTCATCAACTGATCCATTTGAATAATATGGACTCCAGTTATATCTATCTGTATTTTCTGTTCCAGGACAATTAAAACTAGTTTTTAACATTGTTGTACTATTACAATAAATTGCATCTGTTACTTTGTCATTACCTACTCCAAATGTTTCTAAATACCAATTATCTAATGACGTTTTTGCTTTTGAGCTTTCATAAACAGTTGTTGTATCAGCATAAACAGTACTTAGATTTCCTGTGTATTTAGTTGGACAAGTTCCATTATTTGATGCAGAAGAATAAAATAACTTTATATCTCCGTTTTCAGTTGTTCTTAAAACTCTATAACAATTATCTTGATATATTACATAATTGTTATAAACATCTCCTCTAAAAAGATATATTCTATTAGACATTGCATCATTATTTTCATCAACATTATCTATATAATAAAGTCCTCTACTATCTCCATAGTCTTTAGTAACTTTATCATCTAATAAAGTACATGGAGGAATATTAATGTCTTCTTGTTTTGTTGTTACATCCCACTTTGTATCATTTAAAGTATAATTATATAATACATTAGTAAGTGTTGAATCATCAGTATGTGCTACAAATGTTCCATCATCTAATTCATCTATTGACGCACTAGTTAAACTAGATATGCACATTCTAAATTGTTTAACAGAAGATCCAGTTGTTTCTGAATCTTGTTGTGAAGTGTTATCTTCAATTATTTCACTTAATAATTTAGCTTTTGATAACTCTGAAATATTTATATCATCTTTTATTTTATCATCTATTGCTTCTAAATATTTATTTTTAAAGCTATAACTATTTAAAACAGAAAGCATTAAAAATAGGAATAATATTAAAAATGTATATACTAAAGTCATTGATACAAAACCATTTTTATTCTTCATATTAAACTCCTTATTATATAGTTTATTATATAACAAAAAAAAATAAAAATCTACTTTGATTTTTATTTTACTTACATGTACAATCAGAAATACATAATTTATTAGTTATTTCTTCAAAAGCTTCTTTATTTATATCATTAGTTGATAGTTCACTTCCACTATAATGATAATGATAAGCTGTATCAAAACAATCTAATTCAATTATTTTTCCTGTTTCTTCTACTTTAACATAGTATCCGAAGTTAGAACTTCCTTTTATTTCTAATTCTTTAGCTCCATTTTTCTTTTTACAGTTTATTGAACTGTATTCTAGTGGACCTTTTGCTCCAGCCATTATATCTTTTTGATAGCTTATATTAGCAGTTGTTACAATACTTCTGCAGCTAGTTACTAAGTTTGATGAAACTATTTGACTATCTTTTTTAATAACTAAGAAGTATATTGCTACTACTGAAGCTATTGCAAATAAAATAAATAGCCATAATACTCCATACTTTCTCATACTTGCATCCTTAATCTTCTTTTACTATTATTAATCCTTTTTCAACTTCTTCAAGTGCTCTTCCTATTTCTTTTTTAGAAACGTATTCACTTTCTGGCATTTGAAAATGTTTGTATTCTTTCATAACTTTTGCTCTATCTGCAGCTATATGAACTAGCTTATATTTAGAGTCTACTATGTTCAATAATTTGTCTATTGAAGGATATATCACTTTTACCATCTCCCTATATTATTAGTATAAGTTATAATTAATTAGTTTACAAATAAATTAGTAAACTTTTGACAAAGACTTGTCAATATATTTTATTCACTATCTTCTATGAATGTTTTGCTTTTATGTGGTTCATCAAATAATAAACCTGGATAACCTTGTTGTCTTAATGCTTCGTAAGTCATTATTGCTACTGTATTTGATACATTTAATGCCCTTACTCCATCTGTCATAGGTATTCTCATACATCTATCTAAATGAGGTTTTAATATATGTGGTGGAATTCCTGTGCTTTCTTTTCCAAAAACAAAATAATAATTTTTATTTGGATCACTATAATCAAAATCACTATGTGGTTTATGACCATATCTTGTTAAGAAATAAAATTCTCCCTCATTCTTTTGAAAGAAATCATCTATATTTTCATATACTGTATATTCGCATTTATCAATGTAATTTACTCCACATCTTTTAATATATTTATCTTCCAAACTAAAACCTAATGGTTTAATTAAATGTAGTTTGCTTCCAGTAGCTACACATGTTCTCATAATATTTCCAGTATTAGCTGGTATTTCAGGTTCAAATAAAACTATATTTATCATTCTTCATCACCGATGAATATTTTAGCACAATCGTAATGTAAATGAAACAACTTTATGTTATAATTTCATTGGTGAATAGTATGTTAACAATTTATAAACCAGAACTTAAAGATTATTGGTATGAAAAGAAGATTAATGAAGATGCTAATTCTATGAGTTATAACGCAGGATATGATGTATCTTACTATGGTTATCATTATGATACTGGTCAAATAGATTTCCCTGAAAATAGATGGGAAGAAGTATATAATAAGAGAAAAAATGATAATAAAAGATTCTTTGCTTATTTAAAAGATATAGATTCTAATGAATTTGTTGGATATGTTAATTATCAATATGACAATGATGAAGACAGATATGATTGTGGAATTGTGATTGAATATAATAAACGTGAACATGGTTATGCTAAAGAAGGATTAAAGTTGCTTTGTGAAGAAGCTAAAAAGAATGATATAAAAGAATTATATGATAATTTTGAAAAAGATAGAGATGGTACTCAAGTATTTTTTGATTTAGGTTTTGAAGTTGTTGAAGAAACTAAATGGAAAAAGTTTAATAAAGATGTTGATGGAATTATTGTAAGAAAAATATTATAAAAAAATTATTGTTTTTGACAATAATTTTTATTTGGTTTATTTTTTTAATTGTGAGAATATTTAGTCCTTTAACTCAAAAGTATATATGTTTCCACTATCCATAGTTGGTGTAGTTAATTTTAGTTTTTTACCTTTTTCTATTTTAAAGACAGTTACTTTTGTACGTAAATCAATTGATCCATCATCATTCGAATTCATGGGTTCACTAGTTTTAATCATAATATAATCTTCGCCTAATTCCATAACAATAAATGAAAAGAACTCTATTTCTGTTTTTGATACTGGAACAATTTCATTATTATACTCTACACTGCCACTCGTATGAGCAATTACTGTTTTTAATATTGTTTCCCAATGAAACATATTTCTTAAGTCGTCAAATTCTACAACCTCAATATTAGGCTTATAATCTCTACTTCAACCACTCCACGAACTTTTTTCAACTATTAACTTCATATACTTTCCCTTACATTTTTGCATAAGTTTTTATTTAATCATTTAAAATATTATTTACTTCATCTTTTACATTAATCCATACTTGTTTTAGACTATTGAAAGTAAGAGTATCATAAACTTTATTTGGTTCTATCCACACTAACTCATGAACTTCTAGTGAGTCATTATCACTATGTCCATTGTCAATTGCTAAATAATAATATACATCAGATTCTTCATTATTTGAATTAATGTAATGTTCTATATAAATTGGATTTTCTTTAATAATGTTAGCTACTCTTTTTGTTTCTTCTGCGGTCTCTCTAATGGCACATTCTGTTAATGTTTCATTTTTTTCTAAATGTCCTTTAGGAAAAGTGTAATCATTATATTCTTTTCTATAAATTAAACCCACTTTTTTAAGTTCTTTATTTATTAAAATGCAACCTGCTTTTTGAATCATTATTACTCCTTATAAATTATTTAAATATTTTATATAATCAATATTCATCAATTCATTAGTCTTATCTTTTATAGTAGGAAGAATTTCATCTTTGATTTTATAAACTAATTCAAATTCTTCATCGCTTACATCACCACTATTATGAGCATTTATTAGTTCATCTTCATCTAATATTTTTATTCTTCCATCCATATATGTTATATCTAAATATAAATCATCATAAAATGGTACATGTGTTTTTTCATCTAATCCATTATTTTTACATATATCAAAATAATATTCTAATTCTTTTTTATCTTTATCTAAAAATAATCTCATAGCATAATTTTTATTTTTTGGAACAACTTCAAAAATATAAAATCCATTATCCATAACACATATATCGTCTTCTATAATAAACTTTTTTCTTACAGAAATTAACTTCTTAACTGATATATAATAATCTTCTTCATCTAGAAATAGTTTAATTTGATATTTTTCAATATCTCTTAAATATGTGTTTGTTATATATTTTCTTTTCATACTATCTCCTTAATTTTAGTTCTATTCCGACTACTCCATACTTATCTTGTTCTTCTTTTGAATAATATAATTGCATATCTTCTGGAGCAGCTTCTTCATTTTCTTTGTATCCTAATGATACTTTATCAAAGTGTCCATATAATTCTTTGAATGATCTATAAATATGCAATTTAATAACAGTTGTCATGATTTTTTCGTTTGTTACTCTATTAGTAAATTCAATATTATCACCTTCATGAATCTCTCTTCTTTTTTCATCATAAAGTCTTAATTCAATTGTTTTTGTACCATTTTTTATTAAATTAAACGGTTCATCATGTAAACGCATTTCATGTGTCATTTTAGTCCTCCTTATAATTCCATAAACCTAATTTTTCTCTAAATAGGAATAGGACTTTCATATAAACTCATTGAGAGTATTATATCACGATGATATATATTTTTCTATTTCTTTTATGAAAACAGATTTATTATTAGAAATTGATAATAAAAATACTTTCTTTTTACATCTAGTTAATGCTACATAAAAAAGTCTTCTTTCTTCACTATGTGGATAATCATCACTATTATCGAGTAATAAATTTATTAAAGATAAATCGGTTATTTTACTTGGAAAACTCATACCAGAATTTTTATTATTTAATATTATTACATAATCAGATTGTAATCCTTTTGAAGAATGTATTGTTAGAAATTTTATATTTAAATCTATTCTTTTTGAATAAATAATATCTAAACATTTATCTTTATAGTTATATTCTTGATAAAAATTCTTATTGTTTTTTAATATTTCTAAGTCACTTTTATACCTACCTAGTATATAAATAGTACTATAATTTTCTAATTTTAATAATTCTTTTTCAAGTTCATTTAAACATTCTTTATAATTATTCTTTTCTATTATTTTTATTGCATTTTTATAATTTAATTTAGAATTAACTTTCTTTTTAATTTGATTTGGATTTTTCATAATAAATTTACTACTTATATCTACAATAAAGGACGAAAATCTATAAGTATTTTCTATTCTTGTTATATATGACGAACCAACATACTTTTCATAATTAGTTATTAAACTAATATCACTCCCAGAAAACCTATAAATGCTTTGCCAATCATCACCTACACAAAATAATTTATAAAACTTTTGATTTCTAAGTGACATAAGTAAATTAAATCTTCCATGGGAAATATCTTGATATTCATCAACAATAACATACTTATAATTATGAATAAACAGGTTTTCTTTAATACAATTAGTAGATAAATTAATCATATCATTAAAATCTATAAGATTATTTATTTTCAAATATTCATTATATCTTAAGTAGATTGGTTCTAATAAACTAAGTAATACTTTATCATTATGATTTAGTTTTATTTTTTTAATATTTTTAATGGTTTGGTTATTATTTTTTATAAGATTAATTAATGTTTCAAATATAGATGACATTTCTATATATAAACCATTATTCTTTAATATTTTTAATAATTCTTTATTTGATACTGGATTTATTTTTACTTTATATTTTAACAGTTCGTTCATTAATGATTGGGTATTTAAATATTTGGTATTAATTATTATATTATTTTTTGCTTTAATATTGTTTTTATAATTTATATAAACATTATAATCTGTTAAATAAAAAGAATTATTATAGATATATTTTATATTATTAACATATAAGAAGTTAGCAATTGATACTTCTATTTTATATCTTACATTTTCACCTTTTAAAGTTATTAAATCATTATTTTTGATACTTATATAAAAGTTAACTAAATTGCTTATATAATTACTATCTTTAATTAATTCATATAGTGTATTTGTAATAAAAGAACTTAGATTTTCTGTATAGATATTTGGTATGTTTAAACTACTTTTTTTTATAATTTCTAATCCTAATTTATGAAAAGTATAAACATCAATTTCAGTATTTATTTCTTTTTCAATTCTTTCTTTCATTTCTTTAGAGGATGAAGAAGTAAATGATAATATTAGTATTTCATTTGGAAGAACTTTATTTGTTTTTATTAAATATTTTACCTTTCCAATAATCGTTGTTGTTTTTCCTGAACCTGCGCTAGCCACCACTAGTTGATTATCACTATTATTAATTATTGAATCTATTTGATTAGAATCTAAATAATTATTTTCTATTTTTCCATATATTTTATTAAAGCATTTTGTGTTATGTTTTTTAATACTTATATCTATATCTAAATATTTTTTATGAAGACTATTATATTCTTTTAAATATTTTAAGTATTTTATACCAAAAATTAACTTTAATTTATTTGGAAATTTTAATTCTTCTTTATTATAATTTTCTATGATATTAGTGGTGTTAAAAAAAGCATTATATTTGTTATTCCATATATTTAATTCGTTTAAAGATTTGTCAATTTTATTTTTCACGTATACTCCTTAGTCATAAATTATAACAAACTAAATAAAAAAAGCAAACATTAAATTTGCTTTCTAACTTTTAATATTCTAAATGCATTTAATATAGCTATTACTGATACTCCAACATCTGCGAATACTGCTGACCACATTGTAGCTATTCCCAAAGCTGATAATAGTAAAACTGATATTTTTACAGTTATAGCAAATATTATATTTTGTTTTACTATTCTCATAGTTTTTCTTGAAATGTTTATAGATTCAGCTATTTTTGATGGTTCATCTGTCATTATAACTACATCACTTGCTTCAATAGCTGCATCACTTCCAAGACCACCCATTGATACTCCAATATCAGATAAAGCAAGTACAGGAGCATCATTAATTCCATCTCCTACAAATAGAAGTTTACCTGACTCAGATTTTTCTTTCATTAATTCTTCTACTATTTTAACTTTATCTTGTGGTAATAGTTCTGAATGATATTCATCTAAATTTAATTCATTTGAAACTTCTTTACTAATAGAATCTTTATCTCCAGTTAACATTACTATTTTCTTAACATTATTTTCTCTAAAAAGTTTTATTGCTTTATATGAGTCTTCTTTTATTTTATCAGAAATAGTTATAGTTCCTTTAAATTCATTATCTATTGCTACATATATTATTGTTCCTAATTCATTTACTACTTCATGTTTTATTTTATATTGATTTAATAGTTTTTCATTTCCAACTAAAACATCTTTGTTTTCTACTTTAGCATATACTCCTTTACCAGGGATTTCTTTTGTTTCAGTTACTTTTTTTGCATCTATTTTTTTAGAATATTCATTTTTAATAGATATAGATATTGGATGATTAGAAAAGTTTTCTGCATATGAAGCATATTTTAATAACTCTTCATCACTTATTCCGATAGCATTTATATTTTGAACTTTAAATTCTCCTTCAGTTAATGTTCCGGTTTTATCACAAACGATTATTTCTGTTTTCGATAAGGCTTCTAAATAATTGCTTCCTTTAACTAAAACTCCGATTCTTGAAGAAGCTCCAATTCCACCAAAGAAACTTAATGGAATAGATACCACTAATGCACAGGGACATGAAACAACTAAAAATGATAATGCTCTATAAATCCATGTGTTAAATGAATCTTTTAATATTAGTGGAGGTAGTACTGCTAAAAATAATGCAATTATAACGACTATTGGTGTATAGTATTTAGCAAATTTGCTAATAAAATTTTCACTTGATGATTTTCTACTACTTGCATTTTCTACTAAATCTAATATTTTACTAACTGTAGATTCTCCAAATTTTTTTGTTACTTTTACTTTTAAAATACCCAAATTATTAATACATCCGCTAAGTACTTCATCACCAACTTTTACATTTCTTGGCACTGCTTCTCCAGTTAAAGCTAATGTATTTAAAGAGGAAGATCCTTCCACTACTATTCCATCTAAAGGTACTTTTTCTCCTGGCTTAATTAATATTATTTCTTCTATATTAACATCACTTGGATCAACTTTTTCATGTTTGTCATTTCTTATTACATTAGCATAGTCTGGTCTAATATCCATTAAATCTGATATTGATTTTCTTGATTTATCAACTGCATAACTTTGAAATAATTCTCCTACTTGATAAAATAACATTACTGAGACTGCTTCTGCTAAATTACCGATACATATAGCACCTATTGTTGCTACTGTCATTAAGAAGTTCTCATCAAATACTTTTCCTCTACTAATATTTCTAATTGCTTTTAAAACAATATCATAACCAATTACAATATATGAAATGACAAATAATGCTTCGTTAAAATATTTAATATCAATTTTAAATAATAATGTTGTAAATAATAATACACTAGAAATAATTATTTTAGTTAGATTTTTTTTCATTTTCTTTGTCATTATATTTCCTCGATATATACATCAGATTCTTCTTTTTTAATGACTTTTTTTATTTGTTTTAATGCTTCTTCATAATTTGATTCATCACATTTGAATGTAAATCTTTTAGTCATAAAGCTAATACTTACTTCACTTATTAAATCTATTTTACTTAATGTACTTTCTAATTCATTTGCACATGCAGCACAATCTAATTCTTCTATTTTAAATTTATAACTTTTCATATAAAGTCTCCTTTTAATTTCTATGATTAATATGTTCTAAACCAATTTCAAATAATTTTACTATGTGATCATCATCCAAAGTGTAATATACTTCTTTTCCACTTTTTCTGCATTTAACTATTCCACTTCTTCTAAGAGTTGCTAATTGATGAGAGACAGCAGATTTAGTCATACTTAATACATTTGCTATATCACAAACACACATTTCATTTTTATCTAATGCAAATAATATTCTACATCTTGTTGTGTCACCAATTAATTTAAATAAATCTGCTAAATGATTGAATGTATTTTCACTTGGCATATTATTTTTAACATTATTTACCGACTCTTCATGTATAATATTACAATCACATATAAATTCGTTTTTTGACATATCTTCTCCTTATTCAATTGAATGTTTGTTCAACTATATTAATTATAGTTGAATGCATACTCATTTGTCAATAATATATGATTAAATTATAAATTTATTTACAAAAATAGACTATTATTAAAAATAGTCTATTTTAAATCTTCTTCCTCTATAAATTCGAAATTATCTTTTATATTTAATAATTTTTCTTTTAGATAATCTGGTTTTATATTTTCATTTTTAATATCTTTTATATTTATCCATTTATAAATAATATTTTTACCTTCCTCTATTCCATCAAATTCGTCATTTTGAAGTAATTTTGAATCATCTTTTATGTCTAATAAATATCCTATAATGTATTGATGTTGTTTTAAATTATCAAATTCAAAGAAGTATTCTACAAACCATAAAGGTCTTATTACTTCTACATCACAACCTGTTTCTTCTTGAAATTCTCTTTTAACTACATCTTTACCTCTTTCAAGCGTTGCTATTGCTCCACCAGGTAATGCCCAATTTAGATCAGTTTTCTTTTTTTGAAATAATATTTTGTTGTTCTTTTTTAGAACTCCTACTGCTCTTGAGCCAAACTTAACGTCACCAATCATCAGTCTAATATCATTTTCTTCCATACAATTCTCCTTACTTTTCATCTATTGTATCAAAAATTAAAAAGCATTATTTTAAGTTATGTTTATTTTTTTCTAATTAGGGCTTTCGACTTATCCATAGTTCTCTCGTTTGAAAAAACTGGGCATAAAGTTTTATCATATAATACATCTAACTCATGTAATGCTCTAGTTTCAGCAACATATAAAAGATGCATATCATCCACATTGTTCTCGTCATACACTTTATTCGAAGCGTCATTTATCATAACAGCATCAAATTCCAAACCTTTTGATAACGCACTAGTCAACACAAATACACCACCATTATAGTCAACATCACTAGCTTTTATATGCGTAATATCAATTCCATGCTTACTTAAAGAATTATAAGTATTTTCGGCTTCTTTATCTGTTTTGCAAATAACAGTGATAGTCTGATATCCTTTATTTAACCAATCATTTATTTTGGCAATTTAATAATCATCAGATTTAGCAAAATCTTCAAAGGAAATTTCTCTGCCATGTCTTATTACGGGTTCAGCCTCAGTTAAATCTATCTGTCTTAATACTTTATTCGCATTATTCGTAATCTCAATAGTGGTTCTATAGCTTTTATTTAAATTAAGTATTGAACAATTATTGCCGAATATTTCAAAAGCTACACTTTTCCAATCTTTTATCCCCCTTAACTTAATAACTAATTTTCATTAGTTAATTTTTCTATTAAAGTATCAGCTATTTTTTTTGCATTTTCAAATAAAAATTTACACAATCTTGTTCTAAAATATGCAAAATCCAACAAGTCTGTTTTCGAATTATCTGCAACGTACTGTTTATATCCAAATGTACTTGTGAGAAGTTGAACCAAATATAAATATGACATAAACTTAAAATCATATTTATTTAATTTAACGTAATTGGTAAAAGTTTTCACATATTCAACTAAATTGTCGATATCAATTCTACCCTCTTTTGCCTTTGAATCTATGTAGCTATAAGACCTAATTACCTCCCATACAATTGGCATTTTGCAAGCTGAAACGAAATCTATTATTGCATTTATTTTACCATCCTTATATATAAATTGTAGTAAGCTATAATCTCCATGAGTATTCATAATTGTCAATTTATCCATATCACTGAAATCCAAGTTATCTCTCACATATTCCAACATAGAAATTTTATCTGTTAAATCCTTATATATTTGTGGATATTTTTCTATAGATACCTTTTCTAATAACTTTTCTTGTTTATCTATGCTCTCATCAATTGTTTCTTTTGAATACCAGCTCAATACATCATTACTAGGTAATTCAACTTTTAAAGTTGCAAGACTCTTAATAATTTTACCTAGATATTTTGCAGATTCCAAAACTTGTTCATGATTCCCAGTATTAGATTCCATTGTGTATCCATCAATAAACTTTTGCATAATTATAACTCTATTTTCATATATAAAACTATATTCACTAGTTATAGTTTTTATATACTCTGGAACAGGTATGTTATCTTTTTTTAGATGACTTATAATATTTATTTCTTTATCAATTTCTTCTTTTGTATATTTGGTTTGAAATTCTTTTAATATATATTTTTTTTCATTTAACGAATACAAGTTAGCGCTACCACGATTTAATTTTTCAACTTGATGAATATCAATATTATAAACTTTTTTAACAACTTCTATTATCTTTTCATTTGTGAAAATAGTTTCTTCTATCATTTTAAGATCTCCTTTATTTTTATTATGATGCTTTTTGAATCTCCTCTTACATTGTAAAATGGTATGTTTAATCTAGATAACCATTTATATATTTTCATTCTGTCTATATTCAACATTTCATTTTCTGTAAATAATGGAATATCCGAATGCCATGTACAAAATTTAAACATTTTTTTTACTATGTGTTCTTTATTATCAACTATATCAAAGCATAATTTTCCATTATCACAAACACCAGTAAGATTTATAATTAGTTTAATTTCTACTTCTGATTTGACCGTGTTTAAAAACACTTCATTATCCTTGCCAGTCCTCATATATAATGAACCACGCTTTAACATTAGTTTATTTTTCACATAGCCTAAGTGTGTTTGATCTGCTGATACCACTTCAATGTTGTTTTCTATTGCTTTCAAACATAATGTTGTCTTTCCAGAATCGAAATCTCCAACGACTAAAATTGCTACATTATTATAACACAAAACTACTGAATGTAAAAGAACATTATCATCATCTAACACTGCATTAGCAATCAAATTGTAAAATAAAGGATATAAATCTGTGTGTTTTATTTTATTGTTGATAATTTTTCCATTTTTATCAAATAAAAAAGTTATTTAAAAGAAAATGAACACAATTAATTCACTTCAAAAACAACTCTTTTATTATATCTTACATAAATTTATTACAACAATTTGGTTCTGTAACATTACATACTTCATTTTCTTCTGTACATGTAAAACATGGACTATAAGTATGTTTGTAAATATGATGATTAATAATTCTTGTGTTAATTGGTACAACATGAGGAACTTCATGTACTATTTGTCTATGAATGCATCTTTCTTGTGGACACTCATATACTGGAGCACAACACATTGGCATACTTTGCATAGCACATTCTTTGTTTTTAGAATCAGAAGATACTTTTAATTCAGCAGTTCCTTCAACTGTGTATCCTTGATACATACCCATACTATCTAACATAATAAACAACTCCTTTTCATAGTTATTTTATGTTATTTAATTAATATTGCTTGGGTAAATAAATGACAATACTTTAATACAAATTATTTTTTATATGGCAAATAAAAAAGTAAACATAATTTTGTTTACTTTAATTGTAACACCACACAGAAGTCTTAAATTCTATTACATCTAACAGTTACTCTTCTAAGTCCATCCTTAGTACAAGTATATAATGTTAAATCAAAATCACTTTCAATCATTTCTTTAATATCAGTAGATTCAAGTTCTTCTACTAATTCTACTTTGTAAGTATATTTATTATTATTAACATCAATAAATATAATTTCATCACCTTTTTTTAATTTATATAAATATCCAAAATGAGATTTATATGAATGTCCACATATTACTAAATTATTATTCTTAACAGAGCCATAATAAAGTGCAGGTGTTTTTTTTAGTGATGAATAAGAAAAATTCTTACTGACAGGTAAATTTAAGTCTAAAGAAGGAATAACTATGTAACCAATATATTCTAAATCATTAATCACTATTAAGTTGTTTTCCTCATTTTTAGATTCTTCATCAATTAGTTTATTCATAATATTATTACTTTCTCTTTTTGAATATTTTTCTTCCCATTCAAAATGAATTAATAATGAAAATGATAACGCTATTAATGATATACCAAATATTAATATTTTTTTAGCTATTTTGTTCATGTGATACCTTATCATAAATCAAACTAACTATCACAAGCAATATTCCAATCATTCCAATTAACAACACCATCCATAACATTTGTCCGGTTTGTACTAAACTACTTGTATTAGTGATAATAAATGTATTTTCTTCTTTCTGATATGTTGCAGTATATCCTTTTGGAACTTTTATTTCCTTTACAGTATACATATCACTTTTTTCTAAATCCTTCCAAGTATATTTCCAATCGTTTTCTTTGCTTAATATTATAGTATCTATTACTTTATTATCAAGTAATAATTCTACTGTAATACTTTCAGGAATATTTATAACATGATTTGTATTGTTTGTACTTGTATTCCAAACTTTCTTAACATTTATATCAATTACTCTAATAATGTCTGTTTTTGGAGTTGCTTTAATATCATAAATCCATTTATTATCAATAACTTTTGGAGTCATTATTAAGAATGAATCTATTTTAGAAAATCCTTCAACTTTATTAGTTTGTTTAACTAAATATAATCCTAAGTCTAAATCTTCATATTTAACATTACCATTCTCATCAGTTTCTTTAGTAATTCCATTCATATTATTAGGAATGCATTTTTCGATTTCACTACTTATATCAGCAGATTCCAAATCTACTAGTGATGCAGAACATCCATTTAACTCACTCACATATTCAAATGCTAAATTATGATCTTTTTCAAGAGCATTTGCTACTTTATAAATAGTTAGCTCTGATCCTTTGATCTTTTCATTACCATTCTTTTCATATAAAGTTATTTGAATAGATCCTTTATTATTAAAATCTACTGTATTACTTGATAATGCATAAATATTATCTACATTAAATAGCATAATTAATGATAATAATAATATTTTTATTCTTTTCATTTTTTACCTCCATGAAAATTTCTTCCATTTGGATAAAGAAATTCATCATATTTATTAATATTGACCTTTTTTATGGGTTTTATTAATAAAACTATTAGTAATAAAGCTATTATTGGAAGTGCTATAATAGGCATTACTATTAATTTATTTACTTTAAATCCTTCTGTTGTTATATAATCTTTTTTTATATCCCCCTGTACCCTAACTCCTCTAACAAGAAGTCTATGTGTATTGATTCCATAAGGTGTACAAGTAAGTAACGTAATGTAATCATTGTCTTTATCAATCTTTAATTCTTTTCTATCATTAGGCTTTACTATTGAGATTTTATCTACTTTATAAATAAGTGTTTCATCTAAAATAGTAATCTTAAAAGTATCTCCTATTTCTAATTTATCTAATTCTGTAAAAAGTTTTGCTGATGGTAATCCTCTGTGTGCAGATAATATACTATGTGTGCCTTTACCACCTATTGGTAGTGAAGACCCTTCTAAATGTCCTACACTAGAGTTTAATACAGTTTCACTAACTGAATGATATATTGGAAGTTCAACTTTAATTTTATCTATAGTTAAATATCCTATCATACCATCATTATTAATATTCAATTGTTCATTATAATTTTTCAAAGTTTCATAAGTTATTAATGGTTCTTTTAGCTTACTTAACTTTTCATTATAATCATATGCTTTCTTTTTAACTTTATCAAAATCTATTTTATCAGCATCTTTTAAGATATTTTCATAATTATATATACTTCTTGATTGATTTTTTTCATTATAATAATTACTTAATGTCGGGTAAAAAAATACTAAAAGTCCTATGAAAAAAAATAATATCATAATCATTGTGATCTTATGTTCTTTCATAATCCCATATACCTTACCCTTTCTATCAATCAACATTTATTTTTGATAGTTAGGAAGAGTTTATTTTCCTCCTAACTATCTATTTATTACTGACTATTTATTATTAAATATTTTCCTTATATACTCTTAATTTAGTTACTAATAATAGACCAAATCCTATTACTAATATAGAACCAAATGTTAAGAATAATGTAGTTCCCATACCACCAGTTTCTGGTAATTTTGAACCAGTGTAGTTTAATACTTCTGCAGTAAATCTACTAAATGTATTATTAGAACCAACTTTAGAAATAATTACTTCAACTTTGCTAGTTAACTTATTATAACCAGTTGGAGCAGTAACTTCTTCTAAAGAATATGTATCTGCATCTAATCCTTCAATTGTTGCTTCACCAGCAGTAATTAAAACATCATTTTCTTCAGTAGTTACGCGATAAACATTATTTTCTTTTAATTCAACATAAATTCTATTATTATTTTTGTCAAATAATTTAAATGTAGCTCCTTCTAATTTAGTTTTAGTTTCTCCATCTTTTTTGATAATGTTAAACTTATAAGTATAAGTTGTAGTTTTAACTTTATCAGTTGTTTTATTTTCACCATAAGCTAAATCTAGTTCGTTTGGATTACCATTTCCTTCAACTACAGCATTTTCATTTAATGTAGCAGTATAGTATACTTCAATTTTAGTATTTTTAGGTAATGTAACGATATATGAATCTTTGAATTCTACAACAAATGTATATCCATCTTTATTAGGAGTAACTGTATAGTTAGATGCATCAACAGTAGTATTTCCAACTTTAATTTTAACTGAATTTGCATTGAATGTAAGTCCTGCGCTCATTGTATCACGAAGTACATATTTAGTATAACCAGCACCAGTAGTGATAGTAGCTTTAAATTCTACATTGTCACCAATAGTAGCATCATTAGTTTTTCCATATGCACCTGTTGAATCTTCTTTAACATCTTTATCAACCTTTGGTTCTATTGTATTTTTTTCATTAATTACAGCATTTGGATTAGTTGTTGTTAAATTTAATAATGAACCAGTAGTAGTATCTACTAAGTAGTATCCTAAAGGTAAGTTGTCAAACTTAACAGTAGTGCTAGTAGCTTTTTTAGAATCTACAGGAGTAACATTGTTTGCTTTAGCCCAAGCAAGTGCTGCTTTAGAGAATTCTACTACATCTGCACCAGTTTTCCATACATAGTATGTAGCCCCAGTACCATTACTATTTTGTGCAACTAAGTACTTTTGGCCTTCAGTACTTGTAATGAATGCTTCAAAATTAGCATTAGCTCTATAGATATAATGATTAGCAACTTTGTCATAAGTTTCTAAATCTAATATTCTATAGATTGAATAAGTTTCGTCAACTACTGCTTTATTGATAGTAATTGAACCAGTTCCGTTAGCCGCATTTACTTGTACTAATGCAAATGCAAAAGCAAATAACAACCCGAATAATTTCTTAATGTTTTTCATTTTTCTTTTCCTTCCTTTTCTTAATTTAACATTAATGTTTCATAGTCAGCTTTTTGTTTAAAACATTAATTGATATATAAATAACAGGAACAGCTAATAATAGTGAACCCATTATTATCAAAATTAACATACCACTACTTCCAGTAGCTGGTAACTCATACCCTGAAACATTTGTAAACTTAATTTCCATATTGTCATTCAAAGTATAAGATTTTTGTTTTTTAGCATCATATATTTCTATTACTCCACCATTAACTTGATATTTAACAATGAAGCCATCTGTATCTAATTCTTTAACCATATATGTAATACTATATGGTAAATCTTTAATAGTTATTTGTTCTTTATCTTTTAATTTAATAGTTGCTTTTCCATTACTAAATGTTATCTTTTCAGTTGTTTGTTTATTATCAACTTTTCTTATAACGGTATATGTACCTTCTAAATTATTTCCTTTATATTTAGCATTTATTTCAAAAGTAAATTCTTGATTAGTATCTACTCCCTCAACAAATTTCTGAATCGTTAAGTTTCTCTTTTTATATGTATTTATTACCTGTCCATCTTTTAAAGGACTTGTAGTAACTCCATAATTAACTTCCACATCATTAATGGTATTATCAACTTCATGATATTCGTCTGTATATACTTCATGTATTTTATATTTATGACCAGAAGGTATCCTGTCAAATATAACTTTTCCAGTTGAATTAGATGTACTAGTCATTTTAAAATCACCAGCCATATGTCTTCTTTCATTTAAACAAGGACAATCATCTGAATGATATATTTCAAACTTAGTTCCTTCTAGCGGTTTATTACCATTACCATAATTAGTTAATTTATTAAATTCTAGTTTTCCAAGATAAGCTTTAACTTCAGGTCTAGGAAAATCTATCGTACCATTTTTTGAACTATTATTTATTTTAACAACATAATTAAGTGTTGTAACGCCATTTGTTTTATAAGATGTTCCCTCTTCAAAATCACTTAATTCATTTTTAATTCTTACACGATAATGTAATTTATAAGTATATGTATTACCATTAACTTCGGGTGTTGAATTTTTTAAATCCCATTTTATCTTTTCATTTGTTGTATCAAATGATGCTGTATTTGGATAATTGTTTGTTTTAGTAACTGAATCACTTAAAACGTTATTTTCTCCATACATACCTATAAATTCAATATTTTTAGGTTGATCGCTTGAATTCATAGGATCTTCAGTAACCCAAGTAGCCTCAGATAAAATCATAATTTGTTCGAATATTGATCCAAAGACATCTGTCATGGCATTAGGATCATTAACACCATAATAATAACCAGAACCAATTTTGCTTTTTAACCAATTTTTATAAGCATCTGCACTATCTGCGCTACCTATTTCATATGTGGCATCCTCATTTCTATCTACAACAGAAAAATTTTCCCTTGCTGTTTGATCAATATAATTTTGAATAGTTTGTCCTCCAACATCTACTCCAACTGAATAAATTCCAATACCACTATTTTTAATAGTTGTAGCCATTATTCTTGCTCTTATTGCTGCTTCATCACTATAACTAGTTCCAACTGAACAAGGTTTATTTAATACTCTATCCTTAAATCTTGCTCCAGTAGAATCATAAGTATCATAACCTACATATCCATTTTCAATATATGTTGTTGGAAATCCATCTGACAAAAATAATATATACTTTTTACTAGCTGATGATTTATCCAACATATCTTTAGCTCTTTTAAGGCCTGATTCAATATTAGTGAATCTTTTTTTATGATTTTTATCTACAATATTTTCATCGATTCCATTTGTGATTTTGTCTTTTAGAGATTGTTTGTTGCTTTCATTACAATCTTGTAAGCCAAATATTTCATATGAATCGGAATTAAATGCAACAAATCCAAGCTTTCTATCAATACTACTATCTTGAGAATGTTCAGCAAATTTATCAATGAAATTATTGCTAGCATTTTTTGCCGCTGTTAACCTAGATGTAGAATCTGGATTTCCAGTAAACTTATAAGTCATGGTGTTTGAAATATCCATAACTATTACTACTGCTAAATCAGGGTCTACTGCTCTATTTTTTGTTTGAACGGTTAAAATAATGTCAAAATAATTTTCTAATTCTGATGGATAAATATTCTTACTAACACTTACACCATCTTCTTCATTGCTATTGCTTCCGCCTTCTTTAGTAATTTGCCTTTGATTATTACCATTTGCCTCTGCAAAAACATTTATTATTGGATTAATAAACATTAAAAGAGCAAATAATAATGCAAATATTTTATTTATCTTTTTCATACCATGTCCCCCATATAAGAAAAATAATATTATATTTTTTTAATTTTCTTTATTGGCCAAACCCTAAATATAACTTTACCAATTATATTTTCTGCTTTGATTGTACCAATATTTTCACTACGTGAATCAGTTAATATACTTCTTTCATCACTTAGTACAAATATACTATTATCACTTACTTGCACTGGATATTCAATATCGCTTTTACCCTTTAATAATTCTTTTGTATAATCTTCTTTTAGTTCCACACCATTAACATAAACAATTCCATCTTTATCTATATTAACAAAATCACCTTGTACCCCGATTACTCTTTTTATCAAAATTTTATTTCCGTAGTAGAATGCAACTACATCACCAGTTTTAAAGTTATTACTTTTAATTGTTAAAACTATGTCACCATCATCTATTAATGGTTTCATGCTTGAATCAGTAATTTCTATAACTGGCATAAATAATGTTGTTCCTACTGATGCTACTGCTACTATTATTATTAGAACATATATAGTACTTCTAAGTAGTCTTGAAAAACTATGTTTATAATTCTCTCTATGTAATTCTTTTTTTAAGTTTTCAACTGTTAAATCTTTATAAGTTAATTTTTCCTTTTTAGAACATCTTTTTTTTACTTTTAATCTATTTAATATATTTTTTAAACTATACATTATTTTTTCCTTTTAGTTTTACTAGTGTTCTTTTTAGTTTTTGAAAGATTTTTACCTACCGATTTTGTTATCTTAGTATTTGATTTAGTAGTTGATTTTAATAAAGCTTCTTCTTTCTTTTTATATTTTTCTTCTAATTCTATTTCTTTTTTCTTTAACTTTTCTACAGTTTCTTTAATAATTTTATTTCTTTGTAACGTAGTTTCTCTTTTTAAAGATATTTCCATCTTCCGACAGTTTTCTTTGAAATTTTCATAGTATTGATCTACTGATTTTTGAGCACTTTCAAATACTTCATTTAATCTTAAAGATGCTTCAGCAATAGAACCACTTTCTTTAATTTTTATTCTTTTAGACTCTAACTCTTCGTAAGCACTTTTTAGTTCTTGTTCTAATTCTTCTATTCTTTTAGCTTGCTCAAGCATTAATTCTAAAAGTTCCCTACGTTTTATTTTCTTTAAATCTTTATTTTCCATAAATCCCCCATAGAAAAATTATTAAAAATATTACATATGAGAAAACATTATCTCTTTTGTAGTTATATATACTACATAATTTTAATTTTTTTGTCAATAAAATAACTTAAAAAAATATTTTCTTTAAATCTTATGCTATAAAAAACAAAAAAGACAAACAAAAAAAGATATTTTTAAAATATCTTTTTTACTAATTTATTAATTATTTTTTAAGTAGTCCATTAATCTTTCATAGATATTCATTTTTAATCCTGGTGTGACACTTGTAATGTTTTGTGGAATTCCACTTATATTAATTTTACTAACATCATAGTTACCACCAGTTGTTCCAACTCTAAATCCATATTTTTCCCAGGCTCTTTGACTTACTACTTTATCATCAAAAGCTTTAATTAATTCTTTTCCTTCTTCAGTTAAAGCTGCAATGCAGTGAGAGTTCCATATTGTTGGAGTTGGATATAAAATAACAACATCATTTTTTACTTTATTCCATCCATCTACATTAGAATTTGAAAAATCAATTATACTCTTTTCATAATCAACAATTATTGGAAGTGAACCCATTCCAGTCTTTAAGAATTTTGAGAATAAATCTGCTGGAGTATTATTCATATATCCTGATTTATCATAGAATTTTTTTAATTTTGGAAGAGATTCTTCAATATTAGTTTCGTTAACATCTCCTCCTGCCATTATAGATAATAATAATCCATAATATGTAGCACCTGGACTTGATGATACTGGGTCAACAGAACCAATATTTATTGAACCATAAATGTCTAATCCTAAATCACTCCATTTTTTACTTTCTAAAATATAATTAATTAGTTTATTCATATCAGTAATATAATAAACATTATCTTTTTTAGTAACAATATTTTCTTTCATTAATGCATTAACTACTGGTTTCCAACTATACATTACAATTGGTGTATTTAAAATTAATCCACCATCTAATACAGTATATCTTGTTGCTTCAGTTCCTTCAGCTGGAGTTTTATATTCATTATAATATCTTTCATCTGAGAAGAATATTACATCATACATAGTTCCATCTTCTCTTCTTACATCAACTTTAACAGTTTTACCATTACTCCATACATCTTGAACAAATTTGAATCTGTAATCATCTTCAAATACTTTATTAATTTCTTCATCAGCAAGTAAATCTTCTTTACCTCCACCTACTGCTCCATATAGTTCAGTTACATTTTTTGAAATTCCATCTTTATTCTTTACTAGAACTGCTATTATTATAATTGCTAATAAAATAACAGAACCAATAATAATTGATATTAATTTCTCTTTTTTCATTTTTTCTTCACTTCCTTCTTTTCATCAAAATCCAAATCTAAAGACTTTTCAAAAATCTTCATTTCAAAGTTAAATGCTTTATCTTTAGATTTTATTATTTCTCCTAAAAGTCTTTCAAATTCTTCTGTAACTTCTTTTATATAAACTGACATTTTTAATATCAATTGATTTTCAACAAATGTTTTTTCTTTTTTACTTTCTGCATTTATATATTTAATAACTATTTTATTTGTGAAAGGTAAATAATAATCTAAGAAGTTATATATTTTAGTGGCATTTGTTGGTTTTGTATTTAAATGTTCAGTTATTTTTTGTGATACATTAACTATTTTACCAAGTCTTTCTTTTATAGTTTTATCATTTATTTTTTCTTTGTAATCATTTAATTTAGACATTTCAAATTGATATCTTGCTAATGCGCTTGCATCATACATTCTAATATCTTTACTTTTAAACAAGAATACTCCTGCTATATAAACACCTATTGCAAATAATAATGCTACAAGGAAATAGAAATCTAATACTAAATAAAATATTATAAATGATAGACCTGATAGAAATGCTGAATAAATATATCGTTTTTGAATATTAATCATTAGTTGTAGCTCCTTACTTCTTTAAATGCTGATAGTAAGTTACTTCTTCCATCAAATACTTTTGCGTTTGATAATCTAGCAATTTCTTGTAGTTCTGCACTTTGAGCATTTCCAAACATAATGCTGTAAATTGGTATCTTATTATCTGTCACATAATATTCTCTAAGATCACTATATGTTCCAACATTTGAATGTCCATCTGTCATTAATATAACTGTTTTTGTATAATCATCACTATAATTATATAAAACTTTTAATGCTTGTATTGAACAATCATAAATATTAGTTCCACCATATGGTGATAATTTTGATATATTATTTATTAAATCATTTGTATCTTTACCATTATCAGTTTTCCATATATTTTGAGTGTAATCACTAAATGGTAAAACATATATTTTATCGTTACTTGAAAATTGTATTTTTTCTTTAGATGCTTCATCATAATTTAATATGAAATTCATTGCTTCAGTTAATTCTTTTGCTCCATCTCCATACATACTACCAGAATAATCTAAACAGAATGCTGTTACTGATGGTTTCCTAAATTCTTCTACATAAAGATTTAATGCTTTATCCATTACAACTTTTGAAGGATATTTTAGTGAATTTAAATATTTACTTGTATCTATTCCCCATTCTTTTTTAAATGATGCTGGGTCTGCATTTTCTTTTATACCACCATACCAAGTTCTTTTACCAAGTTTTTCCATTGATTCTTGACTTTCATTACTTAGTAAAAAGCTTTGTAATTTTAAGAAATAATCTAATTTTTCTTGTTTATTATCAACATATGCAAATGGTGAATCATTTATTGATACTCCATCTACTGGATATATTAAGTATAAAGGTTCTTTTCCTTCTTGAGTTAATCTTTTATTTATACTTATTAATGATGATTCTGTAGCTATTACTGCTTCATATTCATCACTATTTAAGAACATATTTTCTAAAAATGCATCTGTTCCTGAAACTCTTGATACTCCAGAAAATAAAGATTTTAAATTATTTTTTAGAGTGTTATTTTCAAGCATTTGAGTTGTAAGTGTTTCTGGTGAACCAGCTAAAGCATTTAAAAATCCTAAGTATGCTGTTAAACCAGTATTAGTTTTTGTTACAGATGACATAACATAATTTAACTTTTTAGATTTTATTGCATTTACAATATCTTTATTATATACATCCTTATCAACGAAACCTAATGATTCAGCTTTACTTTTTTTAATGCCAAAAACTATTGGATTAATACTTACTGATTTAGAATTTGAAATAGTAACTCCATTTAACATATATAACCATGTTGAATTACTCATCCAAACAGCATCATATACTCTACCATTTTCTTCTAATTCATCTATTGCTTCTAAATCATCTTTATATTCAACCATTAATTTAATCTTTTCTGATTTAGCATATTCGTCTAGTTCATCCATGAATTCTTTATTATCTGGATTTGATAAAATAGTAAAATATTTACTTCTCCATGTACCTTTTATAGCAGAATCCATTTCCGTTATTTCAATAAGAAATATTATTCCTATAAAGATTAAAATTAATTTCCACATTTTTTTCATTTTATCAACATCCTACTCTCATGTTAAGTATAACATATAAGAATTTTTTAGTAAATTAAAAGATTAGATAAACTAATCTTAAAATTTAAAATTTCCGAATTTTCCACTATTCATTTGTTTCATCATTTTCTTCATTTGTTCAAATTGAGTTAATAATCTATTAACGTCTTCTACTTTTTGACCACATCCTTTAGCTATTCTTTGTTTTCTGCTTGCTTTTATCATATCTGGATTACGTCTTTCTTCTGGTGTCATTGATAAAACAATTGCTTCTGTACGAGCCATTAGTTTAGGATCAACTTCTACTTTGTTTAATCCCATTTTTGATGCTCCTGGTAGAAGTTTAAGAATGTTTTCTAGTGGACCTAATTTCTTAATTTGTTTTGTTGTAGTTAAAAAATCTTCTAAATCAAATTTTCCTTTTTGCATTCTTTTAGCTGTACTCATCATTTCTTCATTATTAAGTTCAGCTTCTGTTTTTTCAATTATCGATAGTAAATCCCCCATTCCAAGAATTCTATCTGCGATTCTTTCAGGATAAAATTCACTTAAACCATCTAATTTTTCAGAATCACCAATTAATTTAATTGGAATATTAGTTAAATGTCTTAAAGATAAAGCAACTCCACCTTTAGTATCTCCATCCATTTTTGTAAGAACACAACCAGTTAATTTAAGTTTATCATTAAATCCAGTAATTACATTAATAGCATCTTGTCCCATCATTGCATCAATAACTAATAGTTCTTCATGTGGTTTAACAGTTTCTTCTATTCTTACTAATTCATCCATTAATGCTTCATCTATTTGTAAACGACCTGCTGTATCTATTAAGATATAATCATATCCTTTACTCTTAGCATATTCTATACCATTTTTAGCTATTTCTACAGGATTTCCTTTTCCTTCTTCATAAACTTCAATATTTAGTTGTTTACCAATACTTTTTAATTGATCAATTGCTGCTGGACGATAAACATCACATGCAATAAACATAGGTTTTTTATGATGTTTTTTACGAACCATATTACCTATTTTACCTATAGTAGTAGTTTTACCACCACCTTGAAGTCCAACTACCATAACTATAGTAGGATTTTTACTTACTTCAAGTGGACTTGCATCCCCACCTAATAAATCAACTAATTCATCTTTTAATATTTTTACAAACATATCTCCTGGTTTAATACTTTTTCTTACTTCTTCACCAAGAGCTTTTTCTTTTACATTATCTATAAATTCTTTTACTATTTTAACATTAACATCTGCTTCTAATAAACAAAGTCTAATTTCACGAACTATTTCACTAATATTATCTTCATTAATTACACCTTTTGATTTAATGTTACTAACTACTTTTTGAAGTCTTTCACTTAAGTTTTCAAACATTTTTATCACCTGTAAATTATTATAACATAAAGAAAAAGAAAATGCATTTTATTGTGCATTTTCTATAATTACATCAGTTTTTTTTTATTTTCCATAACTGATTTTTCTATCAAATCTAATGTTCCAATATATTCAGGTGTACCTAATGGCATAGATATCACACAATCATTAGTATTAAGATCAAATCTATATATTATATCTTTATCACCAATTTTTTCAGTAATGCAAAGTATTTCTGTTTCGTACAATTTTGGGTGATTTTGATAGAAATTTAGTATTTCATCTTTATTTTCAAAACCATATATAAATGATTCCATTTCTTCATAATTCGATAAAGAAAATGAATATTTATATTGTTCTGGTAAACTAGTTACAATACACTCTAAATCATCGTATGATATTAATGTATCTAATGTGTATCTATAAACCACATTTTTTTTACGTTTGTTTTCATATACTTCTACTCTATTCAATATTTTCATTTCTCCTTTCAAACTTATAATTTCAGTTTTATTATATCATGCTTAATTATAATTTACTACAAATTCTGTTATTTCTATACCGTTTATAGTAAATGTTATATCAGTATTTTCTTTGTTGAAGTCTGTTATTCTTTTAATATATTCTTGTGCTGTTGGAGTTATTCCAATGTATTTATCTCCTATTTGTTTGAAGTTACTCATGAATTGTTCTTTTTTGAATTCTACATTTACTTCATGAGTTATATTTCTTGATGTTGCTATCTCTCCTATTCTTTCTTCTATTCCTTTTGAGATTGTATTACTTTGGAATATCTCTATATCTCCTATTTTATATGTTGATACTAATACATTTCCTATTACTTCCACGTTATATGAAACATTACTTTCTCCTACTAGGAATTTTCCTGTACTTGTTCGCAACGTTTTTCCATACTTTTCTTCTACTTCTTGAATTTTTTCTTTTGATATTGTTTCTATTTCTTCTACCTTTCCATTTTTATCTAGTTTGTAATATATTCTGTTGTCTCCTTCTGTTTTATAACAATATCCATTCTCTGTTAATGTTAACTTTTCACCTTTTATCTTTATCTTTACATCCTCTGCATACATTAATGAATCCTTAACATTTGTGTATCTTCCTTCTGCATCTACTCCATATCCTTCTTTCCATGGTACATATCTTCCGTCTTCTGTTTTTGTTAAATATATGAATGCTGACTCTACACTTGTTTCTGTATCATCGGTTTGTTTATATTTTGTAGATATTGCTGTTTGCGTTGCGTCATATGCCATATATACTCCAGCTTGTGTTAGTACCAATAAGTCTGTTGAATATGTCTTTCCGTCTATTCCAACCCATCTTATTGGTTCTTCTAATTTTACATTCGCTTTTGTTACATATGCATCTCCCATTCTTATTGCCAATGACATTATTTCTAAATCGTTTAGTACACCTTCTTCGAATTTTATTTTTGGTATTCCTGACACTTTTGACTTTGTCTTTATTTTATTTCCATTTTCATCTTTAGTTATTTTTTGAGTTGAATCTGTATTTGTTGTCTCTAGTGTCTCATATCCTCCTATATTCTCTAGATTTAATGTTATATTCTCACCGCTTGCCTTGTTCATTATTTCTAATGCGCTTCTTATTTTGCTTACTGAATATGACCAGTCTCCTTCTGATGCTAGATTTCCTACTCCTGAATTTGACTTGCTATGTGAAAAACACATCATTGCTATTAAATCTGCATTTAGTCCTAAACTCTCTAGTTCTTCTCTCATTCTTAACACTTGTAGTGCGCTATTTAAACTATGATTCTCTCTTATTACATTTGCATTTAATTCATTTATTACTTCTGCTAATGATTTTGTTACTGCTCCATTTTCTGTTGCATTTACTATTTGTGTTTCTAAACTTATTCCTAGTTCTGCTCCACTTGCCATTCCTAAATCGTGGAACAATCCTGTATAAAATAAATTCTTTATTTGTGTCTCACTTAATGTCTGTCCTTTTGAAGCTGCTATTTGTTTTCCTTTTGCTACTGTATCAAATGCTACTTGCAATACATGTGCTTCTGTATGATCACAATATGAGTGTAGATTTGACATCTCTTTTGTTGTCTCTCTTGCTTTTTCATACACTTTACTTATCTTATTTGCTAATTCTTGTGATCCTTTTATTCCTAGTTCTGGTATTCCTACCTCTATTACATGGTGTAAGTATTCTTTTGCAAAATTTGAGTCTCCATCAAACATTTTTGATTTGAATATTGCATCACTTGTTTCTTGACTTAATGTTTCTCCTTTTATCATTCTTACAAGTATTGCATCCATTGTTTCTGCTCTTCTTGCTTCTGGTATCCCTTCTATTACTTCTTGTAAATTTTTTATTGTATTTAAATTAACATTATTATAGCAAATGTCATTTAATGCTTTTTCAATTCTTGTTGTTACTCTTTCCTCTGTTTTAGTTTCAAATGAATTTTCTATAGGACTTTCATATTTATATGGTGCTGATGATTTAATTGTTGATTCTTCAGGTGTTGATTTTTTATAAATTTTCGAAAAGATTTCATTAATATTTATTTTTGCTTCTATCTCTTCTGCATTTATACCATACTTATCTGAAATATCTTTGACTGTTTTGTTAAATAATTCTTCTATATATTTAAATATTTCTGGGCTTTCATTCTTCGATTCAATGATAACTTTAATTGTTTCTTCAAGTACATGCTTACCTATTTCTATTTCTCTTTCAAATAATTCAGCCTCTAACTTAGATTTTACTTCAGATTCTAAATTTGCTAATTTTACATCTTCATTTATATCAAATTCTTTAATTATCTTTGTAAGTTGACTCTCCAATTCTTCTAATTGGTTTATTTTAGTATTTAATTCTTCAAGTTTTTCGGTAAACGAACTAGTTCGTTGTTGAAAGAACAATGACATACGTTCTTCACACAATGCAGTAATATTAGATTCAATACTATCTTTTATATTTCCTATAGTTGAATTTTCTGTTAATTCTGGAATGATTTTTCTAAAAATATCTACTTTTTCATGTAATTTATCACATTTAACTTTATTTCGTCTTTCTATTGCTTTAACACTTTCATAGCTACAATCTATAGCTTCGGTATAAGATTCTAAAAAATTTTCTATAATTTTAGCTCTATTAGGAAATCTTTCCCAAAAATCTGATGGATCATTCATATAATTTGCAAATGATTCTGCAAAGTCTTCCAGAACATTTGTTTTAGCATAATCTGATGGAGCATGATTTCTTCCACCATCTTTTTCAATTGCTTCTTCCCATAATTTATTTTTTTCTGTCCACCAGCTTGTTTGTTCGTATTTTCCTAGAGCTGCATCAATATTATGTCCTAATTCATGGAAAAGTGTTCTTTCGTCAAGCGTAAGTAGTTTACTTTTCCAAATATTTATTTGCGAACCACCACCTGATGCGCCTGAGCAAAATGGTTTTCTAATATCACCATTATAAGCCACTGAAAAATACATATCATCATAACTATCATACTCATACAAATTAATTTCAGTTGTTGTTTCTAGAACAAATGGTGGAACTTTTTCTAAAAGTATAGCTAATCGTCCTAGACATTTAGTTAATATTTCATCATTTTTCCCATACTTATTAACTTTTATTATTTTTTTCCCTGTTTCTGTTTCAACTTCTAAATATTTTGTTCCTAATAAGTTTTCCTTATACATTTTCTTTTTTAAATATGCAATGTATCTAGTTATATATATCCAACCTTTAGTATCATTTTTCCAACCTTCAGTATCATTTTTTCCTTTTATTTTATTGTAAATTCTATCAAGATTTTGATTATCTGCTTCAGTAGGTGAATCATTTCTAATATTTTTTATAGCTTCCATTAAAGATAAATAATCTTCTGCTTCTTTTGGTTCTAAATGTTTTAAATCTTCTTCTGTTAGATTATCTGTTTCTTCAACTATACCATTTGATCTTGCAGCTGCAACTTCATATTCACTCTGTATATCATTCTTTGCTAACATTTCATCAATATTTATCTTACTTAATATATTGTCTACACTTATGTTGTTTTTGTTAGCAATTTCTAAAATTTTGTACATTGCCGCTGTTCTAGCCTCATTTAATGTTGTTTGATCTACTTTGGTTAAATCAAATTGTTGCATTATTTCTTTTATTGCTGCTTCACTTTCTGTTATAGAATCAGTTATAGTTTCTTCTATATTAGTTTCTGTATTTAATAGTTGATGTTCTAATTTATATTTTCCTGAAACGATTTCTTCTTTTAATGTTGTTAATAATTCAGAACCATCAACTCCATATTTACTCATAAGTTGGGTTAAATCATTATATAACTTAGTTTTTTGCTCGATTTGTGATTTTAATTCTTCACGAACATTAATATTAGAATTAGTTTCTTCATTAACATTTACTTCTGTTTCTACATTAACTTCTCCATTTATAGTTGTGCTATCATATCTTTGTTGTAATGAATTAATATCTGTCTGAATTGTTTCAAGAACATTATTTAATGTTTGGTTGCCTTTAAGGCCACCAGTAAGAGCTCCCATTTGGATAAGTCCAACTGTTCCAAGCGCTGCATTTTGAGATACCAATTCTTTTTTAGCTCCAGTTCTTGATGTTTCATTTTCTGGTTTGACAGTCTCTCTTATAACAGTTTCTGTTGAATTATTATTTCTTACGTTTGTGCTTGGCTCTGTTTCAACAGTGTTTTCTGACACAGTTTCTGTTGTATTAGTTGTAGTATCGGTACTAACTTCAATTTCATATATGTTTTGTGTGAATTTAGAAGCATTTTTATCTTTAATATTATTTAATACTTCTTCTTCTGTTATATGTTTAACTCTTTCAACTACTTGATTTTCAAATACTCCTAAAGTAATTGGATCTAATCTCTCAATTAATTCTGATATTCTAGTATCTGATAAATCGGACAATCTTGAAACTATATCTTTAGCATATACTTTTAATGAATTATAATCTAAATTTGAAATGAAATTATTAAATTGTTCGGTTGTTAAACTTGAAAGTTCAAATTTAGGATTAGCTATTATTTCTGTGATGCTTTCTATTTCATTCATTCTAGCTTTATTTGATTCAATATTTTCCTTTAATTTATTAATAGTTTCATTTATTTTTTGTGTTTCTTGTTCTTTACCTTTTTTAGTATTTTCTTTTAAACTTTTTAGTTGTTCTTGTAGTTGTTCTATCTCTTTTGTTTTTATTTCTATTTGTTTTTTTGTGATTTCATTTTTTGCTTTTTTATTATTTAGTTCTTTTGTTTTTCCATCAATTCTATTTTCTAGTTCTTCTATAGCTTTAGAGTTTGAATTGCCATTATTTGAATTTGTAGTTTCTGATAATAATTGCTCTAATTCAGCTACTGTAGATTCGTTACTATTTATGTTTTCTATAATATTGATTAACTCTTCAGATAATTCTAATCTTAGATCTTCTGTTAACCTTTCTTTCATTTTAATCGCTTGATCTAAACCAGCTTTTCTCTCTGCTAAAGCTTTTAAACTATCTTCTCTTTCTTTAATTAATTCAGAAAGTAAAGATTCACTTAACTCTAGACTTTCTATAGTAGAATTACCATTCTCATTTGATTTTAATCCTTCTAATTCATTTTTAATTAATTCTTCAGATCTAGTTATTCTATCTCTTGCATCTAAAAGTTCTTGATATGATTGATAAGTTGTAGAGTCTAAGCTTTCTATCAATCTATTTTTTAGTGAAGTTCTTGCTAAATTATCAGCTACTTTCATAGTAGCAAATTGAACCTCAGAAATATTTTCTTCTGGACCAAATAAACTTTCTTTTATTGATTTTATGCTTTTTAATAGTTTATTGCTTGATTCTGTTTCATTTCTAGATTGTTCAATATCATTTATAAAACTATCATATTCAGATTGAAAACTAGGACTTTTTATATATTTTTCAACTAAATCTGACATTTTTCCTGTTTTACTTTGCTCTTTAATAATTTGATTTGTTTCTGCCATTATTTGGAATATATTTTTAGGTGTTCCTGAAGCAGCTGATTGATTTCTTACTGCATTCATTATAGCATTCATTCCTAATGTTGTACCAGTACGTGTATATGATATAACCTCTGGCGCAAATTGAGTTGCACCTTCAAATATTCCACCTGAAATTGCTCCATATAAAGCAGATTTAAGTATACTTTGAACATCAGTTTTGCTTTTATTATCCTCATACCATTCTTTTGCTGTATAATCTGATGATTTTAATCTATTAAATTCTGATAAATCTACTTTTAAAGCATTTCCTTCTAAATCATTAATTTCTCCATTTTTACATCCTTTAAGCCATTCTTCAAATGTCATATTTTTTATTGTAAAGAATGAACTTGTACCAGTATTATTAGATAGATTATCTGATTTCCATTCTATGAACTTAGACTCTTGCCACTCTTCTAAACTCATATCATTTAATGTATCTTTCCATTCTTGGAAATTATTTCTATAATCAAATCCATATTTTACTCTATTTTCTAAAAATGCACCTAAAAATTCTTGTGAACCTTCTTCAAGTCCTTCACTTAGAATATTAAATCCATAATTTGTCAGTGCATATCTAAATGTTCCTTCAGTCATTTTGCTTAACAGTTTATCTCCAACATTTAAGAATCCAAGTGGATTTCTTCCTTTTATTTTTAATTTAGTAATACCTCCGACTGTAGCTTGAAGTCCTGTTTCAAGTGCTCCACTTATTAATCCTATAATATATGATTGCTCTAAAGTATAACCACTTTGATATGCTTGTTCCATTGAATTTCCGGCTGAAGATATAAACATAGCTGTTAAGCTTAAATATTGTCCTACTCCTGGAATCATACTTAATGCCACACTGGGTAGCATATTAGCCATACTAGTACTAATTTCGTACGTTCCTAACATAAAGTTCGAATTTAAAGCATCGCTACCGTACGTATCAAGTAAATATGAACTTATTAACATAGATCTGTATTCTGAAGATGATTTTACTCCATCTGGATTCATAAATGATCTAATGCCATCTGCAAATTGTTCAAAACCTGCTCTTGCACCATATCCTACAGTAGTAATCCAGTCTCCAAAATCTCCTCTTTTTTCTAATTTATCTAGGTATTCTTGATATTCTGCTTTTGCTTGAATAAGAGCTCCATACTGTAGATAATTCTTATAATCAGTTTTAAATGTTTCACTATCTTCTGTATGTAATTTATATGTAAGTAAATCTATATCGTTGCTTATCAAATAATTTATTCTTTCTAAGTCTTTTGAATCAAGTACTGATGAATAAATAAATGGCAATTGTCCACCATTTTCTTTTGCAAGTTTCGCATAATATAAATCAGTTTCTTCTTGACTTGCATTAATTTCATTCCCATCTTTATCATACTTGTGAATTAATGTAGTAACAGTTTCGCCTTCCACTATATTTTCAATTTCAATACTTGCAATGATTGATTGACTTGCTTCCTCAAAGTCTTTATTTAATCTCATCTTTTTTCCTTCAAAGACTTGTTCTAAATTACATAATTTATTTTCATTTGTCATACTAATGTAATTTAATAATTGAGTAGCTTCATTTATGTTTTCACAGTTAGATAGTTTCTCATAATAGTCATTCAATTGTGCAATGAATTCTTTTTGTTCTGATTCTGTTCTTTCTATTCTATAACGCATGCAAAAATCTTTTTCTTCTTCTGTTCTTTCACTAGGTAATTTTGCCATTATTTTATTATATTGTACAGTTTCAATATCTCTACTCATTGTACTTAATCTTGCTTGTGAATCACCTATTTCTTGTGCTAATTCCTTGCCTAATTGTTCTTCGTTTTGCCATTTTTCGTAATCTTTATCCGATTTTTCTATTGCTTCTTCTTTTTCTTCCGGTGTACCAAATCCTTCTAAGTATTGTATTGCTTGTTGATCAACATTGTAAATTCCTTTATAATTTTCAGATCTTGTTTTTGCTAAAGAAAGAATTCCAGTTACATTTGTTATATGTTGACCTTCTACTGATTCTAAGTACATATGATAATAATCAGCATTTGTACTTAAAGAATCACTTAAATTCTTTGCTAGTTCTTCAGCTGTTATTCTGCCTTCTTTAACTGATGGCATTTCGCTAAATATTTCTATTACATGTGGTACTTTACTACCCATTGAATCTCCAAATTTTTCTACAGCATCTGAATAATTATCTGCATCATATTTTGCCATGTATTGATATGGGTTTTTATTATCAGAATTCATGTATTCTAAGTATTCTTTGACTCCAGCAGGATAATCATCTTTACTATAATTTTCTCCTGCTTCCTTTTTAGCCTCATCAATTTGACTTTGATTTACAAAAAATCCAAATAGATTCATTGCATCTAACGCTTCTTTGTACTCTTCACTTGCTTTTTTTGCTATCTCATACAATTCTTTTTCATTTTCATCATATTCACTTGTTTTTTTATCATCATCATAAATTATTTCTTTTGTTTCATCATCAACTTTAAATAATTCAGAATGATTTTTAGTTGCTTCTGTAAGTGCATCTGACTTTCTTACATAATTATCACTTAATATAAATGATTCTTCAAAAGTAGTTCTATTAATTCTCCATTCAGAATCTCTATGGTTATCTAATTCCCCATTTTCATTATAGCCACCAGTAATAGCTCTTTCATATCTTTGAATAATTTTTTCTTGTTCAGACATCTCGCCTGTTTCTTCATCAAAATATGTTCGTGTTCTAAAATTTCCATCTTCATCCCATAGTGCATTAGATGCTCCAGCTTGAAGTAGTTGATATAAATGATCATTAGTTGGTAAATCTATTTTATCAATATTTTTTTCTTCACAATATCTATCTACATATGCAGTTAATATTTTATATTGTTCTGAATCGTAATGACTATTATCTTTTGCATACCAAGAATATGTTAATATTTCTAATTGTTTTTGAGCATCAGATTTACCATTATAATCTGCTTTTTCTTCACCTGTCTTATTGCCATCTGCATCAGTATCATATCCCGTTAGACCATCAGTTACACGGTTATTAATAAAATCTTCATATGTTTTATTTCCATCATATCCACTGTTTAAATCTATCAAGCCAAGACCTAAAAGTCCAGTATATAGACCTGCTGCTATTCTATCTCCAAAGTCCTTATAATGATTTTTAACTTCTTCTTCGGTTAATATAACCCCATTTTCTTTGTTTCTAAGATAAAAGTCAGTTGAAGTAAATGCTTTACTTTCTATTGATTCTACACCATTTAATATATTTTTTTCGACATTTGAAAAATAATTTTGTACTCTTTCATCAGATGAAAAATAGTTATAAAATGAAGTATATTCTTCGTCTGACATAGTATTTAAATCCCATCTACTTTTACGATCATCAATGTGTAACGAATTATAAAGTTCTAATGCTTTTTCAACATCTAAATGGCCATATTCATCATAGAATCTGTAATTCATTTCACTATTATAAGCTTCTAAATATTCTGCTTCAGTGTACATGGCTTTTAATTTTTTTCTTAAACCAACTAAACTTGATCGTAGATTATCTACAAATCCACCTGAACCATTTTCACCGAAAAATCCTTTAATAGTTTCTCTATAATTGTCAAATGTTGATGTTTCTTCTTTAATTCTAGAAAAATTACCTGATTCTAATTTGTCAAAAACTCTCTCAAGTCCACCGCTTTTATCATAGCCTGGGCATGATGTAATATTTGTGACTCCACCAGCCGCAAGAGATGATTCACCTAATAATGCTAGTGCTTGTTCCAAACTATAAAACGAAATATTTATTCCATCTCCACCCATATCAGAAGAATCTGCTGTACTCTTTAATTCATCTTCATCTTCTAAATTCATTTCATTTATATCATCAAAATTTCCTTGATTACCCATAAGTGCTTTTAAAAGTTCTTCTAGATTTTCATCACCTTTGTGTTTTTCTGAAAATTCTTTCAATATTGTTTTTATATTTTCGTCATTTCCTTGTTCTTCTTCAAGTTTTTCTAAAAGATTAACAAGTTCTTCTTGAGTAATGCTTTCAGATTGTGTGTAACTATCATCAGCAGACTTTTTGCTTGACGTCGTAGTATTTGTTTGTGCTTTAGTATCCTCTGACTTTGTTTCTTTTGATTTTTCTGTTTTTACATCTTCACTGCTTTCATGTTCATTTTCATTTTGTGATTCTTTAGTACTGTTTCCTGTTGAGTTACTACTTTCACTTAATTCTAATGAATCATTATATTTTTTATTTTCATAAGCAGTAGATGATGTTTGTTTTTTATTTTGATTGTTTGTTCTAGTTGTAGTTTTTGAATCTGCTTTTTTAACTGATTCTGTATTTTCTATTTTTTCAGTGTTTTTTTTAAGTGCATTATTTTTAATGCTTTTTATTGTATTTTTTGTTTCTTTTTCATGAGAAATTACTCCTGCAGCTATAACGCCAGCACCTGCTGCAGTAGCTCCTACTCCTGTTAAAATATCTTTTTCTTTTTTATGAACATCAAAAACATGTCCACATCTTGGACATTTTTTGTCATTTTTATTTATCATTAATCCACAACTGCTACATTCAATCATTATCTACTTCTCCAATATCCACCAGTATAACCGCTATATGTTCCATGGCCATAAACATCAGTACTTGCAGGTGGGCAACACTCAAGACATGTGCCACAATTCTCTGGTAAACTATTTAATGCCTTTTGTTTGTTTTTCATTTCTGTTTTTATTTCATTAATAGCTGCCTCATTTGCCTTTTTTTGTGCCTCAATTTCAGTTTTTATTGAATCTAAATTTTTTGCATATGTAGCACTTTCACCATGGTCGAAAGAGCCTCCAGCTGATACACCTTTGCATGTTTCACTTATTGATTTAGTATGTTTAATTACACAGTCTAACGTATCTAAACTTGAGCCCATGTCCTTAGATAATCTAGTATAGTCTGCAAGTTCATATCCTAATTCTTGAATTTCAATTGTTAAAACAGATCTTTTTTGATCATTAACTTTGCACATGCTTATCAATCCCTTCTTATTTCATAAATAGAATAACTATAAATTGTTCTACTTATGAAATAAGAAGTTATAAAATAACTTCTTATTTGTTTAACAACCTTTTCTAAATAATTAGAATGTATAGTTTTGAATTGCAGTTGTTATACTTGCTGAAGCTGTTGCTAAAGTTTCTTTGTATACATTTGAATTACTGATGAATGTATCGAATGATTCTTGAGCATTTTCTCTTCCAGTTCCTGCTGTCCAGTTTTCCATAATTGAGTTATAATATTTTTTAACTTCAGAAATGAAACTATCGATAGAACCGTTAGCAGCGTCAATTTTAGCTTTTCCATTTGATGCTTCTGGAGTGATACCTACAGAATCTCTTGTATCTGTATAATCTTCCATAATAGTTTTATTTTCGCAACTAATAGCACCAAAAGCTTCTAGTCCAGCACCATTAGAATTTTGGATTTCTCTATAATTTGCAGCAATCTTTGAAGATTCAGTAGCTAAAACTGCTAAAGAATTTCTAATTCCAACCATTGCATTGTGAACTTTTACAATGTTTTCGATTTGAACTCCTGCATCTTTTCCTTCCCAACATCCTTTTAAAATTTGAATTCCGCTTGCTAAATTAGCAATAATTGTATCAGCGCTGTAATCTCCACCACCAATAACAACATTGTTATATAATCCGTAAGCATCATCATGTAGTGCTTGTACACTATTAACCTTATGATTCATATCATTACCTCCTAGTATAATTTTATAACATAATGAAAGTGTTTACAAGAAAATTTACACTTTTTCGCATAAAAAAATCAAGTAGTTCTCTACTTGATTTCATTTAATATTTTTATTAGTATTGGAACTCCATTTTTAATAACAATTGCATATTGATTATTAATATTTGATAACATAGCTTGTTGTACTATTGTTTTTAATACAAATTGTTGTGATAATCCTTGTCCAATCCATATTCCATTATTAGTATCAAAATTATTCTTATACCAATCTTCATATTCATATTTCTTGAATCCTGATGGAATATCAATTAAGATAAAGTTAACTTTTGGATATTCTTTATTATTAGCAAGAATCTCTTTAAATGCTTTTTTATGATCATCATCTAATTTATCATAGAATTTACTAAATCCTATTACTACTACCGCTAAGTTAGAATATTTTTCAACACTTCTAAAATTCATGTTGTTATTTGTTAGAACATCTTGAATTCCTTTATTGAAACTACTTATAATATCTACTGCTCCGTTAAAGTCACTATTACAATATTGTTTACTATAAGTATATTCTTCAAAGTAATTTTGTGCATCTATCATGAATGTTTTAAATGCTGTATTTGAGTTTAATGTTCTAGTTATATTTTTAATAAATAAATTCATATTTTCAAATTCGCTAGAACAAATTATTGAAGCAACTCTCTTCTTAAAGTCAAATAATGAAGCGTTTAGAGACTCTTTAACAACTCCAATTGGAACTGTATCTAATCCAGTATATTTGTCCTTAAATTTGTCTAATTCTATTGTTTCTGGCATTACATGAATAGCAGGTGCTTTAGTATAATTTTTACTTTCTAATTCTTTTACAAATTTATTAATGCTATCATATGAATTTTTATTTTCATCAATAAATGCAGTTTGGAATTCACAAACTTTTTCTAGTTTAGTAAGACCTCTACCTAAATTATTTGATGGTACTAAACCATTTGTTTTTCCTAGTATATCTTTATATGACATTTCATTTGTTAATTGTAAGCAAATACTATTTTTGCAACTTTGAACTACTTTCATTTTTACGCTACTTTGTGTTTCAGTTGTAATTATGAAATAAATTCCATATTTATTACCATCTCTAATAATTGGATAAAATTTATCGATAATGTCATTATATAATTCATTTAAAATCTCGATTGAGTTAATTTCTACTACTATATTAGGTAATTTTTTAGGACTATTCTTGATGTAATTTTCATAATTACCACCAAAGCTAGTAAATAATTTTTTACGTTTATTTAATTCAAATGATAATAGTTTAGCTAAATTATTGATTTTTTCGTCATCACCATTAATTACAACATCTCCTACTTGAGGAGCATTTCTAAAGTTGTTTAATGTTTCTGCTCCAAAATCTAGTATATATAAGTTTAATTCATCTGTACTGTAATTTTTTAACATAGAGTATGTTAATGTTTGTAATAATTCATCTTTTCCACTATCATTCATTCCATATATTAATGTATTACCATTATTTTTTAGATTGATTGTTAATAATCCTTGTTGTTGAGATGATGGATTATCATATTCACCAATTATAGGATTGATAACATAGTCTTCTTTAACGTAATTGTATTTTTTAGATAATGATTCTACATATACTTCATTAGGTACTCTATCTAACCACAATTGATTAATTTTTAATGGAGTTTCTTCACCAATATGTATTAAGTATTTAACTATATTAGTTAATTCTTCTCCTTCGGAATGTAATAATCTTTTTGAAATTATATTATTTATTGTTTTACTTACTGAACCAGTATTATCTATTAAATATAAGTTTTTATCAACTGATTTCTTAAATTCATTGTTAGGATAATATTGAGCTCCAGCCCATGCTGCTTGTCCTATTGCAAAGTATTCACTATAACCTACTAATAAATAAAATCTACCAACTTGTTTTATTTCAGCAGCTAAATCATTTCTAATCATTTCCATACTATCTTGTTTATCTTGAACTTTTAAACAAACTTTGAATTTTGAGTTTGACCAAATTTGTCCATCTACTACTCCTGATGGTTTTTGTGTAGCAAGTATTAAGTGTACTCCTAAAGAACGTCCGATACGAGCTGTACTAACTAAATCTTCCATAAAGTCTGGTTGTTGATCTTTTAATTCAGCAAACTCATCGCAAACTATAATTAAGTGAGGCATTGGTTCTTTAATTACACCATCTCTATATAGTCTTTGATATTTATAAATATCAATTGTTCCTTCACCAGTTTTTAATCTTACATCATTAAATACTTGTTGTCTACGAGTAAGTTCACTATTAATACTAGCTAGCGCTCTATTAATTTCAGTTTTATCTAAGTTAGTAATTGTTCCAACTACGTGTGGTAATTTTTTACCAGTTTCTGAATTCACGAATGCACCTGCTAATCCTCCACCTTTGTAGTCGATTAATACAAATGCAACTTCTTCTGGACTGTAGTTAACTGCCATAGAAAGAACATATGAAATAATAAATTCAGATTTACCACTACCAGTCATACCAGCAATTAAACCATGTGGTCCATGTTGTTTTTCATGTAAATCTAATACAAATGGATCTCCTACTGTATTAACTCCAATTTCTGTTTTTAATGATCTTGTAGGATTATTATCTTTCCATCTATTCAATACGTTTAATTGTTCTATATTACCTACTCCAAATAATTCTAAGAATGTTACTGAATCAGGTAATTTTTTACTTGTTTCTTCTAAATTAATAGGAAGATTTGATAATATTTTTGTACATGCAAACATATCATATGAATCATTTATTTCTTCTATAAATTTTGTTTGATTATTATTTTCTGTATTTAATATTGTTGAAGTTTTTTCTCCAATTATAATGAATTTAGATACTTCACTTGGAACTTTAGAAAGTTTTTCTTCTAGTATAATCATACTAAAACCTAAATTATTATTTTTAGATTCTAGTATATCACTTATAATTTCTATTTTTCTCGATGCATCTATATCATCAACAATTACTAAATAATATCCATTATTAAATTTACTAAAATTATTTATTCTTTCTTCTTCTGATCCGTTTTTTGATAATACTTTTCTACTTTCAAATACTTGTACAAGATAATTAGATACTTCTTGCATTTCTTCTGTATTAGTAGCAAAAAATCTTATTGATTTATCATTTGAGAAACAATAAGGCATCTCTCTTAAATATTCCCATCTATGTTTATTTGCATCATTTGTGAATACTACTATTTTTAAATCATCATAACTATGAAATGCCATAGCTTGTAAAAGCATATTATTTGTAAATGATATATATTTTGGATAAATACCATTAATACCAGTTAATGTATTTTGAATAAATGAGTATCCAATTGGAACATTATTTATTACTTTATTAAAATCTATCAGTTTGTTTAACATTAATTTAAGATTATCATTGTCCATTGAGAAATCTTCACTATGATAGCTAATTTTAGTATTAAAGTTAACATCTCCAGTACCTACTCTTACTGTTAAGAAATCATTTTGATCATTTCTTCTTGACCACAATGTTCTTCTTTTATTCATTATCATGTCGTAACAAACATCTGTTGAAATTAAATTTTCTTCTAATGTTCTTTTTTGATTTTCATATTCTACTGCTAATTCTTTATCTTTTTTATTTATATAGTTTTGATATAAAACTTGTCTTTCTTCTTCTTTCTTTTGTTTTTGTTTCTTTTCAAACTTTTTAGTAACAAATGGCCAAACTAACATAGTTAATAACATAGATATACAAATAACTAATGATGGAATTATACTTTTAAATGTTTTTTGTCCATCTACAACTGCCATAATTGAATTTGATAATGTCATCATTGAACTTGCTGCCATTGTTAACATTGGCGCAAGTGTTACCCACAATGGTGTTTCTGGATCTTTTTCTTTTGCAGGTGGTGAATCTATAACCATCTCATAAGTATTAATTTCTTTTCTTATACGAGGTGATTTTAAGAAATAGTCTTCATCTTTATAAATATCCTCATTTTCTATTTCTTCATCTGTTAGAGTATCATCAACTACTAAATCTATTTGTTCTAAACCATTTATAGTTAAATTATTAAATGGATTATTTACAAATATATATCCACATACAACTAATATTTTAAAACCATATATATTAATTAAATCACAATAGTTACATGTAGTTGTTTTTTCAACTCTTCTATCATTTACATAACAAACTAAATTATCTCCTACTTCAAGAGTCCATTTTTTATCCTTATAAGTTAGTGTTATGTGTTCATTTCCTACGATACTTATTGGTACGCTTATGTTACATGCAGCAGATGAACCAAATTTTATAACTGAATTATCTTTTATTATATAATTTTTATATGTATTGTCAGTTAAATAATCACAATATAATAAATACTTTTTATCATTTTTTTCTACATTATAATATTTTCTAGCTCTAAGAGAAATGTTTTCTGTGTTACCATCTGTGTCAGATATTTTTACATTTTTTCCTGGATTTATTATCCATTCATTATCAGAAACAGTAATATTAATCACATTTTTGTTATATGTATCTTTCATCCAGAAGTTTCCAATTTTTTTAACTGGTAGAGCAAAAGCTATAATTCTATCATCATCAAATAAATATACATTCATTTTTATTCCTCCTAGATAAGTACTAATTTTGTACTGTTTTTAATGTTAGTTTCTCTTACTAAAGTATTATTTTTATAACATTCTCCAGTATCAGCATTCATTATTACTATGTTCTTAGTAAAGTCAATTGAATCAGTAACAATATTGCTTAATAACTTAGTAATATTACCTATTTTTTCATTTATTGGAATAAAAATTTCACAGTTTTTGCTTAAAGATAATATGTATACATTAACTAAAATTTTATTTTCATACATATAAAAACACCC
This sequence comes from uncultured Bacilli bacterium, assembly GCA_934096645.1. Lineage (GTDB taxonomy): Bacteria > Bacillota_I > Bacilli_A > RF39 > UBA660 > CAG-1000. The sequence continues at coordinate 142,154 of CAKOMK010000001.1, forward strand.
TCTTATCCTACTATAAAAAGTATACTATAAAACATTGTGAATTTAAAGTTTTTTATTAAAAAAAGTTGTTTATTCAACAACTTTTTTAATAAATAATAATTTTATTTAATTTTTGGACTTTCATCTAGCCAATTGAGTTTAGCTAATGCTTTTTTTTCTTCTTCTGTCAATTCTAACATTTCTTCTGTTATTGGTTCTGGCTTATAATTTACATGTCCAAAAACCTCATTTACTAATTCTCCATTTTCATCTAATTCTCTAACTATACACTCATATGCTTTGTCTACACTATCTACCATGTTGCCATCTTTGTCAAAATAATATACTTCACTTTTTTTACCAATCATGTTATCTCCTTACTTATCTCTTTTGATTATACCATTAGCAATTCAAAAAGTAAATTATTCTTAGTTTATTATTTGATGATAAAAAAGAAAATGCATTAAGCATTTTCTTCTGTTTCTTCTTCTACTTCATTAGTGATTGCTTCTACTGTTTCTTCTTTAGAATCATCAGTTAAGAATTTTTCTTCTAATACTTCTGCAGCATCATCATCTAGAAGTTCATTTTTTAACATTACTTCAATATTGTTATATTGTTTAGCACCAGTTCCTGCTGGGATTAGTTTACCAAGAATAACATTCTCTTTTAAACCATGTAGCATATCAACTTTTCCTCTTGTAGCAGCATCTGTTAAGATTCTTGTAGTTTCTTGGAATGATGCAGCTGATAAGAATGAGTCAGTTTCTAATGATGCTTTTGTAATACCTAGCATAATTGGTTTACCAGTAGCTGGAACTCCACCATTTAAGATAACTGGTTTATTAATTTCACCAAATTCTCTTAGAGGTACAGTTAAACCTTCAATAAGGTTAGTATCTCCTGGATCAATAACTCTAATCTTAGTAATCATTCTTCTAACAACTGTTTCAACATGTTTATCTGAAACATCAACACCTTGTGATTTGTATACTTTTTGAATTTCTTTAAGTATATATGATTGAACAGTAGTTGGATCAGTAACAGCAAGTAATTCTTTTGGAGAAATACTTCCTTCTGTAAGTGGATCTCCTGCTTTTACTAAATCTCCTTTTTCTACTCTTAATTTAGCATTGTATTGAGTTACATGTTCACGAGTTTCAACATCGTTAGTAATATAAATTTTAAATCTATTATTTTTGTCATCAGTAATTTTAGTAATCTTACCATCAATTTCAGCAATTGTTGCTTTAGCTTTTGGAATTCTAGCTTCAAACAACTCTTCAACTCTTGGAAGACCTTGAGTGATATCAGCAGCAGATGCAACACCACCTGTGTGGAATGTACGCATTGTTAACTGAGTACCTGGTTCACCGATTGATTGAGCTGCCATAATACCAGTTGCTTCACCAACTTCAACAACATTACCAGTTGCAAGGTTAAGACCATAACATTTTTGACAAATACCATTTGTACATTTACATGTAAGAACGCTTCTGATTTCCATCTTAGTAATACCAGCAGCTACGATCTTATCAGCAATCTTTTCAGTAATAAGAGCACCTTTATCGATAAGAACTTCTTTAGTTTCTGGATTTAATACTTTTTGATTTGAATATCTTCCTACGATTCTATCTCTGAATGATTCAATTACAGCACCACTCTTTTCATCTGTAAATGCTTCTACTTCGATTCCTTGGATAGTTCCACAATCTTCTTCTTTTACAATAATATCTTGTACAACATCAACTAAACGTCTTGTTAAGTATCCAGCATCTGCAGTCTTTAAGGCTGTATCGGCTGTACCTTTTCTTGAACCGTGTGTTGAAAGGAAGAATTCTTGAACGTCTAATCCTTCACGGAATGAAGCTAAGATAGGAATTTCTACTTGACCACCATCTGGTTTAGCCATAATTCCACGCATACCAGCTAATTGTCCTAATTGGTTAGCAGAACCTCTGGCTCCTGAGTTAATAATCATTGATAATGGATTTTCAACATCAGCTTTTAGAATTTCTCCTAATTTACCTTGAACATTAGTTGTAGCGTCTGTCCATAATTTAATTACTTTGTTGTGTCTTTCTTCATCAGTAATTAAACCACGTTTAAATTGTTTATTAATTTTTTCAATTGTTTCTTTAGTTTCTTCGATAATTGTTTGTTTTTCATTGTTTACAGGAATATCTGATAATGAAATAGTAATACCTGATTTAGTACTATATTTAAATCCTAAATCTTTTAATTTATCTAAGAAAATTGAAGTTTCTGTAGTTTTGTATCTCTTAAATATTTGAGCGATAATTTTTCCTAAATCTTTTTTAATTAAAGCAGGAACTACAGGCATTTTAGCAACTTCTTCTGGTAAATTCTTTCCTCTTTCGATGAAGAATTTATCTGGAGTCATAAATTCAATATTTTCTTTGCTTCCTTCACAAACATATGGATATGTATCTGGGAAAATTTCATTGAATATAATTTTTCCAGCTGTAGTTACTAAATATTTATCTTTTTGTTCATCTGTCCAAATCTTATGTTTGAATTCACGTGCTGGAATACAAACTCTTGTATGAAGTGTAATGTTTCTTCTTTCATAAGCCATTAATACTTCATTTGGATCTTTATATGCTTTACCTTCATTAGGTTCACCAGGTAATTCTAGTGTTAAATAGTAGTTACCTAAAACCATATCTTGAGATGGTGTAACGATTGGTTTTCCATCTTTAGGGTCAAGGATATTATTTGCACCTAACATTAATAATCTAGCTTCAGCTTGAGCTTCTTCACTAATTGGAATGTGAATAGCCATTTGGTCACCATCGAAGTCTGCGTTGAATCCACTACAAACTAATGGGTGTAATCTTAAAGCTTTACCACTAACTAATACTGGTTCGAATGCTTGAATTGATAATCTGTGAAGTGTTGGAGCACGGTTTAGTAATACTGGATGTTCACGAATAACATCTTCTACTACATCCCATACTTTCTCGTCTTGTACATCTATCATTTTCTTAGCAGCTTTAATATTGTGAGCTATTCCTCTTTCAACTAATTGTTGCATTACATATGGTTTAAATAATTCTAAAGCCATATCTTTTGGTACACCACATTGGTACATTTTTAAACTTGGACCTACTACGATAACTGAACGACCACTATAGTCAACTCTTTTACCTAATAAGTTTTGTCTAAATCTACCTTGTTTACCTTTAAGCATGCTTGATAATGATTTTAAAGGTCTATTTCCTACACCTGAAACGCTTCTACCACGTCTACCATTATCTATTAAAGCATCAACTGCTTCTTGTAACATACGTTTTTCATTTTGAACAATAATTGTTGGAGCTTCTAATTCTAATAATTTTTTAAGACGATTATTTCTATTAATAATTCTTCTATATAAATCATTTAAATCAGAAGTTGCAAATCTTCCACCTGGAAGTTGAATCATTGGTCTTAGATCTGGTGGAATAACTGGAAGTACATCTAGTATCATCCATTCAGGTCTATTTCCACTTTCTTTAAATGCATTTAAGCAATCTAATCTCTTTAATAATCTTAATTTCTTTTGACCTTGAGATTTTTCTACATCTTTCTTTAACTCTTCGATTTCTTTATCTAAATCTACTTCAGTTAATAATTCTTTGATTGCTTCAGCACCCATTCCAACTCTGAATTCATCACCGTATTTTTCATAATATGCTCTGTATTCTTTGTCAGATAATGTTTGCTTTTTAGCAAGAGGAGCACTTCCTGGATCTAATACTATATAACTTACGAAATATAATACTTCTTCTAATTCACGAGGACTAATATCTAATACTAATCCCATTTTAGGAGGTACACCTTTTGCATACCAAATGTGGCTAACAGGACTAGCAAGTTCAATATGTCCCATTCTTTCTCTTCTAACTTTTGCACGAGTTACTTCTACGCCACATCTATCACAAATTACATTTTTATATCTTAATCTTTTATACTTTTTACAAGTACATTCAAAGTCTTTAGTTGGACCGAATATCTTTTCACAGAAAAGTCCATCTCTTTCAGGGTTTAATGTTCTATAGTTAATAGTTTCTGGTTTTTTAACTTCACCATAAGACCATTCACGAATCTTATCAGGAGAAGCTATACCAATACGAATTCCATCAAATTCATTAACTTCGTTCATTATTCTTCACCCCTTTCATATGCATCTTCATATGGTTCTTGTAATTCATACTCCTCTTCATATTCTAAATCTGAATCTGTTGGTTCTTTATCAAAATCACCATCTTCAAATTCATCTTCTTCATCATAATCATCTTCAGGTTGTACATCTTCATAATCAGATTCATCTATATCATCTGTATCATCAGATTTACCTATTTCAGTTATTGATACAGGAGTATCATCTTTATCTTCTTCTATTTCAAGTTCTTTAACATCTTTTAATGAACCATCTTTATTAATTATTTGAATATCTAAACCTAAAGCTTGGAATTCTTTAATTAATACTCTAAATGATTCTGGAACACCAGCTCCTGGAATTGGTTTACCTTTTACTAATGCTTCATATACTCTAACTCTTCCAACTACATCATCTGATTTAATTGTTAGTACTTCTTGTAATATATGAGCTGCACCGTAAGCATATAATGCCCAAACTTCCATTTCTCCGAATCTTTGTCCACCGAATTGAGCTTTTCCACCTAATGGTTGTTGTGTTACTAAACTATATGGTCCAGTTGCACGAGCATGAATCTTATCATCTACCATGTGTACAAGTCTAATCATGTACATAACTCCAACTGAAACTCTCTTATCAAATTTTTCTCCAGTTCTTCCATCATAAATCCATGTTTTATAATCAGGATCTAATCCAGCTTCTTTAACTTCTTCTTGGATATCTTCTTCTGTAGCACTATTGAATATTGGTGTTGCATAATGTACACCTAATTTCTTACCAGCCATACCTAAGTGTAATTCTAAGATTTGTCCTAAGTTCATACGAGAAGGAACACCTAGTGGGTTAAGAATAACATCTACTGGAGTACCATCTGGTAAATATGGCATATCTTCTTCTGGTAATATTAATGAACAAACACCTTTGTTACCATGACGTCCAGCCATTTTATCTCCAACTTGAATTTTTCTCTTCTTAACAATATATACTCTAACTACTTTACTAACACCAGCAGGTAATTCATCAGAATTTTCTTTAGTAAATATTTGAACATCATGTACAATTCCTGCACATCCGTGTGATACTCTTAATGATGTATCTCTAACTTCTCTAGTTTTTTCACCAAATATAGCATGTAATAATTTTTCTTCACTAGATAATTCTTGCATACCTTTTGGAGTAACTTTTCCAACTAGAATATCGTTTTCTTTTACTTCAGTACCAATTCTAACAATACCATTTTCATCTAAGTTCTTACGAGCTTCTTCACTAATATTTGGAATATCTCTTGTGAACTCTTCTGGTCCTAATTTAGTATCACGACATTCAATTTCTTTCATTTCAATATGAACAGAAGTTAAAACGTCATCTTTAACAACTCTTTCATTTAATATAACAGCATCTTCATAGTTATATCCATTATATGTCATGAAGGCAACAACTAAGTTCTTACCTAAAGCTATTTCACCTTTATCTGTAGATGGTCCATCAGCAATAATTTCACCTTTATGAACTTGTTCGCCTTTCTTAACGATTGGTCTTTGGTTATAACATGTTTCATTATTACTTCTTTGGTATGTAATTAATTCATATACACGTTTTTCTGTTAATCCTTTTACTATAATTTTCTTAGCATCAACATATTCAACAACACCATCTATATCACAAACTACTGAACATCCAGAGTCACGAGCTATTGCAGCTTCTACTCCAGTACCTACGATAGGAGCTTCAGTAATCATAAGTGGTACAGCTTGTCTTTGCATGTTTGCACCCATTAATGTACGGTTAGCATCATCATGTTCCATGAATGGAATCATACTTGTTGTAACAGATACGATTTGTGATGGTGAAACATCTATATAATCTACTTTTTCACGAGCAACAATCATATTGTCTTTGTTAAATCTTACTGGAACTTCTTTATCAGAAATTGTTCCATCTGAATCAACATTAATTGTTGCTTGACTGATATAGTAATCTTCTTCTTCATCAGCAGTCATATAAACTATTTCATCAGTTATTTTACAATCTACTACTTTTCTATATGGAGTCATAATAAATCCATATTCATTTACTCTAGCATAACTTGCTAAAGATGTAATTAAACCGATGTTTTGACCTTCTGGAGTTTCGATAGGACAGATTCTACCATAGTGTGATGGGTTAACGTCACGAACTTCCATACCTGCTCTATCTCTTGATAAACCACCTGGACCTAAAGCACTAAGTCTACGTTTATCATTTAATTCAGAAAGTGGATTAATTTGATCCATGAATTTTGATAATTGTGATGAACCAAAGAATTCCTTTAATGCTGCAGTTACTGGTCTAATATTAATTAAAGATTTTGGTGTAACAGCATCAATTTCTTGAGTAGACATCTTATCTCTAATTTGTCTTTCCATACGTGCAATACCAATTCTAAATTGATTTTGAATTAATTCTCCAACTTGTCTTACACGTCTATTTCCTAAGTGATCTATTTCATCATATTTACCAACACCATATAATAAACAAATATAATATGATAAAGATGCATATACATCAGAAATAGTTAATCTCTTAGTATCAATAGTTTGATCATTACCAATAACTTTAATTATTTTATCAGAATCATCATTAGCATAAACTAATACTTCTTGTATTTTATTATAAGTATCTAGTTCTTCATTGATAGTTACTTCTTTAACACCATATCCGTTTGCAAATACTGGTTTTAATGTTTCTAAGATATCTTTAGTAATAAGAGTTCCTTTTTTAACAAGTACTTCTCCATCAACTTTAATATCTTGTGCTATTTTAACATTTAAAAGTCTATCAATAACATTTAATTTCTTATTGAATTTATATCTTCCTACTTTACCTAAATCATATCTAAATTTATCAAAGAATCTAACGATTAATTGATTCTTAGCTGAATCTAAAGTAGCTGGTTCTCCTGGTCTTAATTTTTCGTATATTTCAATTAATGCTTCATCAGTATTCTTAGTAGAATCTTTTTCTAAAGTATTAATTAAATATTCATCTTGACCAAATAATTCAAGAATTTCTTCATTGCTTGAAAGACCTAAGGCTCTTAATAATGTAGTTACAGGAACTTTTCTAGTTCTATCTATTCTTACATAAAGAATACCTCTTGCGTCTAATTCATATTCTAGCCATGTACCTTTATTAGGTCTAACTTCACTTGTAATGATATTTCTACCACTCTTATCTACTTCATTTTTATAGTAGCAAGATGGTCCCATAACAAGTTGACTATTAATAACTCTTTCAGCTCCATTAATTATAAATGATGCTGTATCAGTCATTAATGGCATATCACCTAAAAACACTTCTTGTTCTTTTACTTCTCCTGTTTCATTAATGAATAATCTTGCCTTAACTTTTAAAGGTGCAGAATAAGTTACTTTTCTTTCTTTACTTTCTTTTACTGTATATTTTGGTGTATCAAAATAATAATCACCAAATTCAAGTGATAAAGAACCTGAGAAACTTTCAACTGGGAAAATATCTTCAAATACTTCCTTAATACCTTCCTTTAAAAATAAGTCAAATGAATCTTTTTGAATTTCTAATAAGTTAGATAATTCTAGCGTACTACGCTTTGTTGAGAAACTTCTTCTTTCTCTATGGTCACCAAATTTTACTGTTTTGTATGCCACTATTTCACCCCAATCCTAAATTTTTAAAGAACACAAATTTTAAAAATAAAACAATGTACTGCAATATAAAATTTTATCACATGTATTTTCAATAAGTCAATGATTTTTTGTGTAAAATGTAAAGTTTTCTATTGATTTTTTGCTTTAATTATAAAATATCCTTTATCTCTATTTATTATTTCTACATTTTTAGTCTCTTCGAGTATTTTTTTAATTGATAATGCGCCTTGATCTTTGCGAATAACAAAATATAATATTCCATCATTCTCTAGGTACTCAAATGCTCCATTAAGTATTTCTAGTAATTTTTGTTTTCCTACTCTAATTGGTGGATTAGTAATTATAACATTGTATTTATTTTTAACATTTTCATATGCATCACTAATGAATGCACTTCCATTAAATTCTTTATATCTTTTGATATTTCTATTAGTTAGGTGAACAGCTCTTTTATTGACATCAACCATATCAACATAAGAAGATGTTATTTGACTAATTACTATTCCTAGAAAACCATATCCGCATCCAACATCTAATACTTTAATATTTGACTTTGCTTCTTTTAGATATGTTTCTAATAATAATCTACTACCATAATCGATTTCTTTTTTACTAAATACACCATTATCACTATAAAAAACAAAAGAAGAAGAATTATATTTATAACTTAACTCTCTAATTTCGCTCTTTAAGTTTTTATCATTTTCAAAATAATGACTCATATAATTCTCCTTCTTATTTTAAATACTTATATATACGCAAAAAAGCCTTTTACAAGGCTCAAATGTTCAATTAAGCTAATTCTACAGTAGCGCCAGCTTCTTCTAATTTAGCTTTTAATTCTTCAGCTTCACTAGCAGGAATTCCTTCTTTAACATTTCCACCAGCATCAGCGATATCTTTAGCTTCTTTAAGTCCTAATCCAGTAGCTTCTCTAATTACTTTAATTACTTGTAATTTTTGAGCTCCAGCACTCTTAAGAACTACATTCTTAACACCTGTATCTGCTTCTTCTTCTACAGCAGCAGGAGCAGCAGCAACAGCAACAGCACTTGGATCAACACCAAATTCTTCTTTCATCATATCAACTAATTCTTTAACTTCAAGAATAGTTTTTTCTTTTAAAGCTTCAATAATATCTTTGTTTTCAATCTTTGCCATATTAGTTATTTCCTCCTTCTTCTAACTTTTCAGCATATAAATTTAATCCTATACTTAAATTTCTTACATGTTCCATTAAGCCACCAGCAAACATTGTAAGTAATCCTTCCATACTTGGAATAGTTGCATATTCAGCGATGATGTCTTTACCAACAACTTCGTTATCAATACATCCAACTCTAATTTCTAGTGCTGGGTGTTCTTTAGCAAACTTACTAACAACTTTGATAGGTTCAATAATAGAATCTGCAAATAAATAAGCATTTGGTCCTTGCATGTAATCGCTTAATTCAATATTCTTATCTTTTAATGCTAAATTCATAAGAGTATTTTTGTAAACTTTTACATCTGAATTAACTTCCTTAAGACCTTCTCTCAATTCTGCCATTTCACTAACTGTTAAACCTTGATAATTTAATAACAAGAATGTTTTAGCATTATCTAATCTATCAGTTATTTCTTTAACAACAGCTTGTTTTTGTTTAAGAATCTCTTTACTTGCCATATAGTCTCCTTTCATATAATTAAAAAGTTTCCTCATGACAAGGAAACTGTATAATCGTCATTATATGTTTCCTCGGTAAGATTTAATTTTCCACTTACTGTCTTTGGTCACTTCAACGTGTTTCATTATACAATACTTTTTTACCTTTGTAAAGTACTTTTTAGAAAATATTTTTTGTTTGATCTTTGTCAGCGCTCCGAAAAATTATTTTTCTATTTCTTCACTTTTTACTGTTATATACTTTTGATTACTTGCATTAATATGATTTTTATTAGTGTAATCTAATCTTCCTTCATCAACTAAAGGTTTAATTATTTTTTCTCTAATATATCTTCTAGAGTTAATTCCAAGATGTAACATTATTTCTTTAGTGGATTTTTGTTCTATGCAAAAGTTCAAAACTGATTTTTGTTGTTCACTGACTTGACCACTGACTTGACCACTAACTTGACCACCAACTGGTTGTTCAAGTTTAGTATTAGTATTCCTAAATATTACTTTAAAACTATCTCTTTCTTCATAAAACTCTGGTTCAGGTAATCCATATTTTTTCATTTCTCTTTTCATTGTAGGTATTCCTGAATGGCGATTTTCAATTACATCTCCCTTTTCTTCAAGAATTCTTACGATTGTTGGATTTCTTGATTCCATAGTTGTAGCTGTTCCTAGTTTTTCGAGTTTATTTGTTCCATAAAGCGCACCTGGATTAATAATTTCTATTCTATCATTATACATGTATACAGATACATAAGCATTTTCTGTTTGTGTGCTATAATCTCTATGAATAAGTGAATTTGCAACAGCTTCTCTTAATGCTTCTAACGGATATTCAGTTCTATTAATTCTTTGTCCTCTAGAATCTATGATAACGCTTGTTTTCATATTACGTGTTAAGAAATTCATAGTACCTGTTATCATTTCTTCTATAGTACCTTCAATTCTTTTATTATCAATAAACCTTTCACCCATTGCACCAGTATCTCCTAATTCTATGCCAGGTACAACAACACATGCAACAAATAATTGTGGATAATATGATTGTGGATACTCGCCAAATAACATTGTGCCAGCTAATGTTGGATATACTTTGTCCTCACTATTATCTGTTATACCACATAGTTTCAAACATTTATCAAAGTCATTTTTTGCGAAATTAGGTTTTGTTTCCTTTACTTTGTTTACATATTTATTCAATTCCTCATAATTCAAGTCTTCAACAGTTGACCTTCTTGTTGGTCTAGTATCTTCAAATATATGGTCATTATAACTTTGCAAAGCATAAATTTCGTAATCGGTCATTATTTCATCACTGTCACCTACTCTTGTGTAAGAGCCTTTATTTAATCCTTTAGGTATGTAAAAACATGGCTTTTTATTTTGTGTTATCTCATCAACTTTAACTGCTAATAAGTTCTTTCCTTCATACTTTATAGGTAAAATATCAGGCCTTATGGTTGGTGACATTGAATCACTACATAATGAACTTATTTTCTTTTGTAGATCATTTAAATTATAAACTCCTTCTATTTCAAACCCTTTTTCTTCGTTTATACCGAATATGATAACCCCACCATATTTATTTGAAAAGCTTGAAAAAGTATCATAGCATTTTTTAGGAAAGTCTACCAAAGCAGCTTTGGCTTCTATTTTATTGGTTTCAGTTTTATATGTTTTTAAATACTTTATTATCTCAATTACTTCAGTTTCTGTCATTTATTCATCTCCTTTTCTTTTATATTTTATTATAAACATGAAATATTTACTGACATATTTAATTATTATATATCTTAAATATGCTAGTTTCAAATATTTTTGTTATGATGTCTATAAATCGATTTTTAAAAATATCTTTTCGTTATTCTTATGCATGATGTTTAATATGTTGTTGCAAAAAAAGGAATGTATTTCACATCCCTATTTTTTTCTTATAACAACTTCTACTTTAGTAGTTCTTGATGAGTAATTTAATTTAACGTCACTACCTTCTACCATAACTGGTACTTCCCAAGTTCCTTCTTCTAATGAACTTAAATCTACATAAGCTTTTATGCTTCCAGATTCTACTTTATTTAGTAATGTTTCTACTCCTTTTACTACTACTGTTACTTTAGTTGAGTCAGCGCTCTTAGCTAATGCTGTATATTTTGAGGTATCTAAGTTTTTAAATTCTATTGGAATATCTTTAAATTCTTTAGATGTTTCTTTTTCCATCTTAACTTTGATTGTTACTGCAGTATCAGACATAGATCTAACTCCGTTTGGCTTAGTTATTGTTTCTTGATATGTCTTATCACCATTTAAACCATCAACATTAATTTTAACTTCTACTTCTTTAATACCATCTAATATACTTTCTTCACCATAAAGTGTTACATTGCTTACATTTGATGTTATTGAACTAATAGCACTACCACTAGCTACATTTCCTGTAGGTACTACTTTAACTGGTACTACTTTACTTGGACTAGTTATTGTTACTTTAGCTGTTATATTTCCTGGTACAATTTCTATATCTGGAATTTCTGTACCTTTGTCATCATATGCAACTAATTTAACATTTTCTAATGTATATTCTCCAGAACTTGATGCATTTAATGCATTTACATCAATTATAGCTTTAACATTAGCAACCTTTTCTAATTTTTCTTTATATGATTTAATTATTACACTATCTCTATCAAGTTCAACTGAACTAATAACTAATGTACTATTTAATTTATCTTGATTTAATATGTCTGTTGTTAATGTTCTTGATTCACTAACTTTCTTATATATTACTAATGTTATTCTTGATGGATCTAATTTATACTCTAAAGTATTAATTGGATTATTATATTTAACATTTACTTTATGTGTTCCTTCAGATAAATCTGTTAAGTCTAAAGATAATGCATGATCTCCTAATTGTTCAGCTAAGTATAAATCACTTTTTCTACCCATAAGTACTATATCAGCACTCTCTGGAATTCCTTCTACAACATATGTTTCTTCATTATATTCTGCATTTATTGGAATATTTGATAAAACTGTTGCTTCTTTCTCTGTTAATGTTATTATCTTTCTATCTACTGCGAAGAATGCAGCAAATGCAAATAATAATGATATATATATTAGAGTATTTGGATTATTAATAAATTTATCAAATCCTCCACCTTTAGTAGTTATCTTATCATTTATAAAATAAACTAATTTTGAAAGTGGTGTTACTATAGCAGCATCTACTATAGCATATATGGCTTTAAATATTTTACCTATAAATTTGAGAATTTTACTTAGAACTTTCTTCATTTGTATCACTCTCACTTTCTACATCTGCTTCATAAAATGTTTCTTTCTTAGGTTGTAATTCTTCTAGAAGCAATAATTTAGCATCATCTAAAGATAAATTATAATTTAATTCACTTTGAATTGCTATTGATATTCTTCCTGTTTCTTCACTTACTACGATTGCTATACAATCACTTATTTCACTGATTCCTAATGCTGCTCTATGACGAGTTCCTAATCTCTTAGAAATATTAGGATTCATACTTGTTGGAAATACGCTTCCAGCACAAGTGATTTTATTTCCTTGAATAATTACTCCACCATCATGTAATGGGTTATTTGGAAAGAATATTGATATTAATAATTCGCTACTTAAATCAGCATATATTTTATTAGCTGGTTCAATATATTGAGCTAAACTATAATCTCTTTCAATTACCATTAATGCTCCAATTTTATTTTTCTTTAAATAATCAACTGCATTTATTATTTCATAAACTAACTTTTCACGTTCATCAACTGTTAGTGTTTTATGTCTTCCTAGTAATTGACTTCTTCCAATACTCTCAAGAACATTTCTAATTTCTGGTTGAAATATAATTATTAAAGCAAGTGGTCCCCAAGATATAACATATTCAAGTATAATTCCTACAGTATTTAAGTTTAACCAATCACTTAATAGTTTTAATCCTATTATGATAAGTACACCTTTAAATATTAATGTAAGTTTAAAATTATTTCTTGAATACTTTAGTAATTGATAGAACATAAACCATACTATTGCTATATCAAGAACTTTTGATAATATATTCAATATTGTTTGAAACATATCTTCACCTCTATCTATTAAAATATTATACACTATTTAATGTTCTTTTGCTATATTTTTGAATTTGTTTACAATTATGATACAATATTATTATGAATAAAAATGAATTAAGAATTAAATTTAAACAAGTAAGAAAAGATATACTAGATAAGGATAATCAAAGTGAAATAATATATCAAAAAATTATTAATAATAAATGTGTTAATAAATGTGATACAGTATTACTATATTCTTCTCTAAGTGACGAAGTTGACACATTTAAGATGATTAATTATTTTTTAAAACATAAGAAAGTTGCATTACCTAGAGTTTGTGGAAATGATATGGATTTTTATTATGTAAAAAGTATTGATGAATTAAAGAAAGGAAGTTTTAATATACTAGAACCTACTGGTAATGAGAAAGTTACATCTGATAATTGTGTTTGTATTGTTCCTGGAATATGTTTTGATAAGAATGGTTATAGAATTGGATATGGTAAAGGATATTATGATAAGTATTTGAGTAATAAAAGTATTTATAAAATAGGTATTTGTTTTAAGGAATGTTTAATAGATAATATGCCTCATGATTTATATGATATTAAAGTTGATTTAATAGTTAGTTCTTTTTAAAAATATTAATCATATAAATTTAATGAGGTGAAAAACATGGATATAATAAAAGTATCAAGTAAAAGTATTTCTCAAAAGGTAGCTGGTAGTATAGCTAATTCTTTTAGAGAAGGTAGTAAGAAAATTGAAGTACAAACTGTAGGAGCTGGAGCTGTTAATCAAGCTATTAAAGCTATTTCTATTGCTCGTGGTTTTGTAGCTCCATTAGGTCTTAATTTAATTTGTACACCTGCATTTTATGATATTGTTATTGATGGTAAAGAAAAAACTGCCATTAAATTAATTGTAGAGACTAGATAGTCTCTTTTTAATTAAAATAAAAATAGGAAATTAATCCTATTTATATGTTCTAGCTGATTTTTTACTACTAAAAGCACTAGTATTATTATTACTTACTTTTATTTTATAATAGTAAGTTCTATTTTTTGATAATTTGTAATTAGTCCAAATAATTTGTTCTCCCTCATAACTATTTGAATTTAAAGTAGCAACTTTAGAATATCTTCCATTTTTACTAGTACTTCTATAAATATAATATTTTTTAGCAGATGGAAGTTTATTTATTATGAGTTTGATACTTCTATATCCTCTTTCAAGACTAAAGTTAATATAATCACTTAATCTCATAGAGCTACTAACATTAGAATAATTACCTGTTACTCTTCTACCACCTACTTTTCTATATGGTAGTATTTTGTAATAATAAGTTATTCCTTCTTTAGCTTTTTTATCATAATAATTTGTTTTAGTAGTTGTAGCTATTTTTTTATATTTACCATTGATTGAGTCAGATCTATACACATAATATCCACTTGCACCTGATACTTTATTCCAACTAACTCTTGCATATAAATAATAATCATTATATCCTCTTGAAGTAGTATTATTTAATCTTGGAGTTGAAGAAATAACATTAGAGTATTTTCCATATACTTTCTTTCTCTTGTTTAATTTATATGGTCTTACTTTATAATAATATTTTGTATTAGTACTTAAACTTGTATTTTTATAAGTTGTAGTATTTGGATTTTTTATAGTTTTTACAAGTTTCCACTTTTTACCATTAGTACTTCTATAAATAACATATCCTTTAGCACCTTCTATTTTTTCCCACTTAATAGATATCGAATTATATGTAGTACTAGTTATTATAGAAGAAATATTGTCATTCATATTTTTCTTTTCATAAATAGATGAAACTTTAATATCGTAGTTTGGCATTATGAATGATTTTTTATCACTACTTAAAATATAATTTATATTATTACCATTTGTATCATAAATATTTACTCCAGTATATTTATATCTAAATTTTGTTATAGGATTAATATAAATAATATCTCCTTCTTTAGCATTATTTGGAATATTTAAATCATTAGTATTTTCTATATTATAAACTGGTATAACTATTACTGGTTCTTCTTTTTTAATAACATTATAACTAAAGTAGTTACTAACTCCATTATATGTTATAGTAGCTACTTTTTCACCAATTGTTTTTGTATCAAAATTATTTATTTGATATTCATTTTCACTTAAAACTTTAGTTCCTTTTTTATAATTAGCTATTACTTTAAGTCCAGTTAAATCTATTTCTTCATTTTCATAATATGTTGTTTTATTTGGAACAGTAATACTTAATGATATTAAACTATTATTAGTATCTTTTTGTTTAATATATATCTTTTTATCCGATGATCTAACATAACTTACAATTATACTTTTATCATCTGATAGAAGAGTTATTTTTTCTGCATAACCATCTACATCTAGTCCTTCTTCATTAAATTCATTATTGAAATAACTATATATTTTAGTAGTACCATTAACTTTATTTGATGAAGCAAGTATATATAAGTTTCCTTGATTTGAAACTAATTCTGGATTAAAACATAATACGTTAGATTCAACTTTATCTTTAAATCCATCTTTATCATATTCTACTATACTTAGATTATCTCCTCCTAAAGCAATATAAATTTTATTAT
Source organism: uncultured Bacilli bacterium (assembly GCA_934096645.1). Lineage (GTDB taxonomy): Bacteria > Bacillota_I > Bacilli_A > RF39 > UBA660 > CAG-1000. Next base: position 158,327 of record CAKOMK010000001.1, read on the forward strand.
TATTTGACTCTAAATCGTATGTTGAAGAAGATAAATTATCATTTGTTATTTTAGTAAATGAACCATCATACTTATAAATTAAGATATTATCATTATTATGCCAATCTCTTACTCCTACATATATTTGATTATCTAAAGAAGTAATCTTTGGTTGACCTCCTCCATAAGTAATACTTGCATAAGTTCCTAGAGTTACTAAATTGTTGTTTTCTAATTTGAATAATTTAGTATCTTCATTTTCATTAAATACTAAATAAAGTATATTATTTAAACTTATAGAATCACACCCATAACTATCTGTATTAGATTTTACTAATATATTTTTCCATTCATTATTATTTAATTCATTTAAATATAAATTATTTGTTAAGTCAGTATAAATTAAATATAACTTATTATTATTTTCTATAAGTTTCATATCAACTATGTCATTACTTATTTCTTTTGTATTTATCAAATTAAAATTATTTGTATAAGTGTATGTTGATAGTTTGTTATTAGCATAAGTTACAAAATATTTAGTATCATTAAATTTAACTGATGTTATATTTTTATTAGCATTATCTACTTGAGTATCATTAAAGTTTAAATTATTCCATATATCTAAATCATTTACTTCAGGAATTGAAACATCAAATGTCATGTAATCGTTTGAACTTTCTGATATATTACTTATAACTATTCCAGAGTTAGTTCCATTTGAATAAGTTAATGCATTATCTGTAACACTTAAATCACTATTACCAATGGAAGTTCTTCCTGATTCTTTTGATAAAAATGCTTGTTGAACATCTAGTTGTTCATTATTATTTATATTTGGTCTAAATACATAAATACCCGTTTCACCAAAATAATTACTATATTCTTCTACTGTAGTGTTAACTCTATAAACTATAAGACCACTACCACCTATTTTAGAATCTATTGAATCATAATCAGGAATTTTATATTCTGCTTTCTTTCTGAATTCTACTACAAATAACTCATAATCATTTATTGGTGACTTTAGTATGTATGCTTGATTTCCATCTTTATTACTTTGCATGTGAAGTGTTAAATTTGTTTTTGAAGAATCTATTGTATCAATATTAATCCAGTTACTAACTTTATATCTTAAATAAGCTAAAGGATATTGAACATATGCGGAAGCACTTGCCATAATATCCCATGTATATACAGGATGTGTATCATCTTTTGTATATAAATCAGGATAGCCTAAGGTATGTAAGAATTCATGAGCAACCAATCCACTTTCTGAAGATAATATACTTGTCATTAATCTTTCAGTATTTAATACATTATAAGGACCTATATTTTTATTTGAATATGTTTTATCTCCAGTATAAGTACTTTTATGTGATCCAGTTGTAGGCATTTTACTATTACTAGAATCACTACAATTTAAAATAACAGTTAAGTTGTCAATTATTCCATCATTATTATAATCAATTATTTTATCTTTTACTTCTGGAACATTATCTATTAATTCATTAATGATACTAACATCATGATTATATTTTTCTGCTTCTTCTTGAGTAAGAGATAATTCATATGAATCTATTGTTTTTCCATTATCTTGTGGGAAATAATTTTCTACATTAAATTTTCCATATGAAATAGATGACATATAACTTTTAAAACTTTTGCCATTACTACCATTATATATTTTAATTATTCTATCTCTATTATCTTTATTATTAAAGTATTCTTTTTCTTCTTCACTAGCATCGCTAAAATGAGCAAACAAAACTATATTAGCAAAATTTTCTTTAACTTCTTCATCTTTAACTACTGCGTTTATATTAAAATATATAAATATTGTTATAAATATAACTGAAATAAATATTATTTTCTTTTTCATACATTCACCTATCTTAGTATAAATTATAGCAAAATAAAATAACTATTTCTAGTTATTCTTATTCGTTTTCTACTACTTGTGTTTTTTTCTTTTTGCGTCTTTTTTTACGTTTCTTTTTTGATTCTTGTTCTAAAGATGTTTCTTCCTCTTTTACTTCCTCTTTTGTTTCTTCTTTTGTTTCTTCTTTGATTGGTTCTTCTTTAACATCTTTTTCTTCTTCATCTTCATCATTATCAATAGTAATTTTTTTGATTGGTTTTTTATTTACTATTTCTTTTACTTTTCTTGGTGCTTCTTTCTTAGTTTCTTTTTCATCAAGAGTAAGCATTGTTAACCACGCTGCTATTCCATTATTACTTAATAATATATACATTAATGGTTCTAATAAACTTATTAATCCAAATACTAAGAAGTAATAACCTAATATGGTATTTCCTACATCAATCTTATTATAAATATTTGCTACTACTAAAACACCTAAAATTGTTAATATGACTGTCATTGGTAATTTAACAAAGAAATTAATATCACCTTTTTCTAATAATTTTTTAGTATGATAACCTTTATTTAAAACAATAGCTATTGAATAAATAAGCAATGCATCTGTCATAACAAATCCAGCGTTTGGATAATATGCATTTACTAATAAAAATGTTGCTGTAACTATATTAATAAATCCAAAGAATAATTGTTCATAATCATCTTTTCTTCTATTTAAGAAATATGTTAACAGTGAAAAGAATCCAAACATATATAATAGTGGTGAAGCACAATCAACGGAATCAAATGATACAACATCTGATACTCTTAAAAGTATATATCCAACTACTGCATATATTACATATAACATTATATCTAGACCAATTAATGTTTTATCTTTTTCTTTAATTATTTCCTTTTTCATTCTTTACTCCTTTTTTAATCTTCATCACTATTATCTAAAAATCCGAATATATCATATTTTTCATCTAAGAATACATAAATTATTTTTAATAGTGCAACTACTGGTGTAGCTATTACCATACCTATAATACCAAACATATATTCAAATACTAATAATGAAAGTATTATAGTTATTGGACTTAAATTCATTTTTTTACTCATTACTAATGGTTGAAGTATATTTCCATCAATAGTTTGTGTTACTAGAATAAATGCTAATGTAAGTGTTCCAATTAATGAACTTTGAGCAAATCCAATAGCTCCTGCTACTGCAGCACCCATATATGGTCCAATATATGGAATTAAGTTAGTAACTACACAGATGAATGATACTAATACTGCAGCATTTAATCCTATTATTGAAAATCCTATAACAGATACTACAAATAATAATAATGATAACCATAATGTTCCACTTATGAATGAATATAATGATTCATCTAATTTTTCTAATAAATATTTAATTTCTTTTCTTGATTTTTTAGGAAACATATTAACAAATCCATCTGTTACTTTTTCAAAATCAAATGATATATAGAATGCTAAAATTAGACTTAATAATATTTTTCCTATTCCACTTGCTAAAGCAGCTACTATATTTACTGCCATAGTTGGTAAATTCTTTTGAATATTACTTCCGAAACTCTCTATTTTAGTTAAGAATGAACTTTTAATTGTATCTAAATTTTCTAAACTTAAATTAGATAATTTTACAAATATATCATCTATCCATCCTTTTATATCAGAAGTTATTTTTGGAATAGATGAAACTAATTCACTTATTTGTTCTCCAAGAGATGGAATTGTAAATACAAATATTAATACTATTACTGCTATTAGTATTAAATATGTAATAGCGACACTTAATCCTTTTTTAACACCTTTATCAGTTAATTTTTTTACTAAAGGATTTAGCATCCATGCAATAAACCAACCTATAAATAAAGGTGAAATAATTGATAAGATTTTACCTACAAATGTTAATATTTTCCAATCTTTAAGTATTAAACTTACAACGTATATTAATAATATTATAAACAATAAATATAGTATTTTAAGTATTTTATTACCAGTATTTAAAGCTTGATTTATTTTTTTAGCACTAACTGTTTTACCAGTTAAAGACTTTGTTTTATTTTCATCTTTGTCCATAATACCTTCCTCCTTATATTAATAATAGCACAATTTTAGAAAAAAAAATAGTTCAAAGGAACTATTTTAATCATCAATTTTCTTTGATATTTTGTTCATTGTTTTAAATATATCTTTTTCATATTTTTTATACATAACTCCGATAGCTATACCACTTGCTAGAGTTAACATTTTTCCAACCGTTTTAATAATATCACTCTCCTTGATATTATTATTAGTTATTTAAATATTTTTATACATTTTTTAAATAAGTTACTCTATTATCTGCATATAGTGTTTGTACAGATAAATTTAATGACTCAATATTTCCAATTATTATTAGTGATGATTTAGCTCTTGTAATAGCAGTATATATTAATTTATTATAGAACATTCTTCTAAAACTTTTAGCTAATATCACTACAACATTATCATATTCGCTTCCTTGTGATTTATGAATACTAATTGCATAAGCAAGAGTGAACTTATCAAATTCACCACTTTTATATGTAACTATATTACCCATATAATCTATAGAAATATAAAGTTTAGAATCAATATATTCAATTGATTTAATATAACCTATATCACCATTAAACACATTATTTTCTACATCATTTACTAATTGTATTACTTTATCATTAATACCATAATATTTATCTCCAATTTGAACTTTGTCATCTCTATTATTAAATATATTAGACATTAATTTATTTATATTATCTATTCCACATAAACCTTTATACATTGGTACTAGTACTTGAAAGTTTTCTATACTAATATTTTTTTCTTTTATTTTAGAACAAACTTCGCTTAAATAAGTCATTATATTTTCATCACTACTTTCGATAAATCTAAAGTCACTATATGCTTCAAATTTATCAAAATGTTTTTTATTTTTTATATCATTTGCTAAGTATGTAATATAACTTCCTTCTTTAACTCTATAAATAATATTTAGACATTTACTTTTAACATTATCTAACTTTAATAAGTCATTTAATACATCTCCTGGTCCAATAGATGGTAATTGATTAGCATCACCTATTAATAATAATTTAACATTAAATTTTAATGCATTTAATAGTGATGACATTAGAAATATGTCTACCATACTTGCTTCATCTACAATTATTATTTTTTCATTTACTTTATTAAATTCATTCATTTGAAATGAACCTGTTTCTTTATTCCATTTTAGAAATTTATGTATTGTATAAGCTGGTACATTAACACTTTCCATCATCCTTTTAGCACTTCTTCCAGTTGGAGCTAAAAGAGCAATATCAGTATCTCTTACTTTATAAATACTTTTCATTATACTAACAATAGCTTTAATAATAGTAGTTTTTCCAGTACCTGGTCCTCCAGTTATAATATAGAAATTATTCTTTAATGAACCTTTAATTGCACTCTTTTGATCATCATTAAATTTAATATTAGCTTCTTTTTCATATTGACTTATATAGTCTTCTATAGTTTCATTTTTAATTACTTCTTTAACATCATTAATTCTATTAATATTTGTAAGAATATTCTTTTCAGTATAAAAGAAATCATGTAATGTTACTAAGTCTTTATATAAAACTACATCATTAGATTCAATTAATGAGTTTAAATGAACAATAAATTTATTTGAATCAAATTCTCTATTAAAACTTTTTTTCATTCTAATAAATAATTCTTCTTTTTGTACAAGAGTGTCTCCTGTTTCATAACACATATTATAAATATTATGTTTTATTAATGCTTCTATTCTTCTTGGATCTTGTTCATCATTATCTTTTAAAAATATTAAATCTAATTTATCAAAATTTATATTTGTTACTAATTCATAAATATTATTTTCTATAATGCTTTCTAATTTTGAACCAAAAAGTGTTAGTAAATCAATAGCTTCTCTTACACTAAAACCATATCCATTTAATTTAATAATCATATCTTGATTTAATTCATTATCAACAATTTTATCATGCATACTTTTAGCTTTTAATTCACTCATTCCACTTACTGTTGATAGTTGTCTATAATCATTTTTTATAATATCAATAGTATTCATTCCAAATCTTTCAACTATTTTTTTAGCAGTTTTTTCGCCTATTCCTCTAAACATACCACTAGATAAATATAATATTAAACTATCAGTATCAGTTGGAGATTTTAATTCATATGTTTCTACATTATATTGAATACCATATTTAGGATGATTATACATTTTTCCATATAAAACATATTCTAAATCTAAATTAATATCATTAAAGTTACCAGTGAATCCAATTACTTTATCAACATACATAAGAGCTTCATTATCGTTAGTTTCTCTTACTCTAAAAAGACCAATTTTATATGGCCCATTATTGCTTTCATAAATAATTTTTCTAATATTTCCACTGATATAATTCTTCATACAAAATATTTTATCACAAAATAAATTTATCTACTATAAATATTTTAATTTTACTTGACTAAAAGTTAAAAATATAAAATAATTATACTAGGAGTGAATTATATGAAAGATGAGATTTTTACAATAGATGGTGAAAAATATAAAGTAATAAAAATGCTTTATAATGATAAAACAGATAAGTCATATATAGTTTATGAAAATTGTAATAAAGAAGATAAGAATATATATGCATCTACTTTTTCTTTTGCGGGTAACCAACTTGTATTAGATGAAATTACTAGTGATGAAGAATGGAATTTTATTGATTCTGAATTAGGTGACGTTGATGAATAGTTTATGGTTTTATTTTGATGATAATGATAGAACTGTTGAATGTAAATATTATGAAGAATATGACAGTGGTAAATATGTAAGAATTGAACTTCCTCAAGATAAATTTAGAAAATATTTTGAGTCCTTTTATAAGAAGTATCAAATGGTAGATAAACTCACTAAAAATGCTGTTGTTCATCAATTTTATGATATAGATGTTTATGAAGCAGATAAAATGATTGAAGAATCTAAAAGATATACTAATCCTAGAGAAAGTGATTTTAAAACTATTGAGATTAAAAAGAGTACTCCTGTTGTTAAAGATGAATTCCCTTCTTTAGAAAAAATTAATACTAAGCCTAAAAGAAAAGTTAAAAGAACTAATTTATTTAAAAATGGTGTTATAGTTTTTGCCAGTGCTGCTCTTATCACTTCTATTGGTGTATTTGCTTCTAAAAATGCTAATCTAAAAAAAGTTCATGTTGATGTTAATGATAAATATACTATAGAAGAAACTGAAAAAAATAATATTCAAGATAAAGGAATAACTTTTATAGATGGAAATGATGAAATTGAATTAAGTTTTGATGATGAAAAGCATGAAGATGTTAGTCTTCCTCAAGAAGAAACACCTATTGAAGAAAATAAAGAAGATACTATAAAAGAAGAAGTAATCAGCGAACCTGAAGTTGTTAATGAAGAAGTTCACCCTGACTATAATATAGAAATACAAACTTCTGATGAAACAAATGCAGAAAAAGCTTTTCTAACTGAAGCATATTATGGAGATGCGATTAAAAAAGAAGCAGAAAGATATGGAATTGATTATAATGTTTTAAGAGCTATTGGTACTCATGAAAGAGGTATTCATAGTAATGTTGTAGATTCTGGTGGTGGTATTGGATTATTTCAAATTCAAATTGGTGGTTCTTATTCATGGATTGGTTCTACTATTAGAGCTTATAATTTTGAAACTAATGCATGGGAAGAAGAAGTAATTACTGAAGAAAAAGCTAGTGATATATTTGGTAATATTAAACTTGGAGCTATGATTTTCCAAGATTGTCTTAGAAGAAATAATTACGATGTTGCTAAAGCTATAACCGAATATAATTATGGTTCACCAAATTTACAAGTTGTGCTAAATAACTATAAAAATTATGAAAATCCTAATTATAATTATGATCCTTCTGATTTAAATTGGTTAAAGTATAGAACTCTTATTTCTGGAGGAGATCCAAATTATTTAGAAAATGTTTTTAAATATATAGAGAATGGTTCTATTCTTACATTTTATACTCCTAATGGAAAATGTATACATATTGAATACGATAATTTAAATATGAATAAAACAATGTAAAAAAAATGAGTTCGATTGAACTCATTTTTGTTTGTCTAAGAATTTTTCAATAACATTATCTACTTCAACTAAATCTATTGGTTTTGATAAATATCCATCAAATCCTTTATTTAAATATGATTCTTTCATACCAGCTAATGCATTTGCTGTTAATACTATAACTGGACATATATTTGGAGCTAATTGTTTAATAATCTTTACTGTTTCTAAACCACTTAATTCTGGCATTCTATCATCCAAGAATATTAAATCATATTGAGCACCAGATTTGATCTTTTTAATACATTCATCTCCACTATTTGCTGAATCAACTTGAAATTTATAGTCAGCAAGAAGTCTTTTAATAACTTTAATATTTAGTTTGTCATCATCAATTATTAACAATTTATAATTAGAACAATCTAGTTTAACTTTATCAGCACTAACTTCTGTTTTAATTTCAAATGTTCCGATTGGAGCAGGATTTACTACTCTTTGAGTTACTTCTATAAAGAATGTACTACCTACTCTATAGTTACTTTCAAACCAAATTCTTCCACCCATTGATTCTAAGAATTTTTTAGTTAGTGTTAAACTAACACCTCTTCCACTTTCAGGATTAGAAAAATCATTTGGATCGATATTATCTTTAAATATGTTATTTACTTCATCTGGTTTAATTCCAACTCCAGTATCGCTTACTTTGAATAATAATACTTCATTGTTATTATTTTTAGTTCCAACAACTGTTAAACCAATTTTACCTACTTCTGTATATTTAACTGCATTTGATAAAACATTTAATACACATTGATATAATTTTTCTTCATCACCATTTAATACAGAAGATATATTACTATCAACATCTACATTAATTGATATTTTTTTAGTACCAATCATATTAGTAGTGGCATTAACTAAATTTCTAACTGTATCTGCAATATTATAATTGTTACTACCAGTACCTGTTTCTCCACCATTTATTCTAGAAACATCTAAGATAACATCTACTGCATCTACTAAGTTTAAACCATATTCGCTTATTTGTTTTAAACATGTTTTTGCTGATTCTTCATTATATGGTGTGACTGATAAGTCATTTACTATTTTTGATACAGTTTGCATAGGTTCATTTATTTCATATGCTATTCCTGATAGAATCTTTGTTTTTTCTCTATTAGACGCATCTATTGCTTTTCTAGCATCTTCACTTTCTTCAATTAACACTAAATCTGGGTTTTCTGTTGAGAAATATAGATAATACATTTCTAGTCCAAATGCTAATGGAATAATTGATATAGATGGCATTAATACTTGAACTGACATAAATGCTAAAGTAAATACTAATGAAATAATAATAACTAATTTTTCTTTTTTAGTTAAATCTTTTCCTTGCTTTACAACTGTAAGAACGATTAGAGCATCTATAACTAAACAGAATGCCCATACAATAATTGCTGTATTACCTGGAACATAAGTCATATCATTCTTATCTAATCCTGCATATGGGAGAAAGAATGAATAAACTATTATTCCAATTAAGAATATAACAGCCATTATAATTCTATACGGTGTTGCTTTTATAAAGCTAAATAAATTCGTTTCTCTACTCTTAGCAATAAGTGCAACTGAATAGAAATAAAATAATGCATACCACGCGATACAAAAATCAAAACTTATTCTCCAGAATGTTTTTACAAGTGTTCCATCTCCGTAATAATTTAATATTGTAACTGCTATTATTTGAGTAAATACATATAAAATTGATGCTAAAAGCATATATCTATAAATTCTGTTTTGAGCATAACTTTTATTTGATTTTGAAAAATAAGATAAAGTAAACATTCCTAAATATACTAAACATGCGATTGGAAATAATAAACTATATAGCATTATTATCATCTCCTTTCTCAATATTTTCATTACTTGAATAATTTGCATTTTGAGCTACTGTTTGATCAATTTTAAATATATATTTAGTTCCTTGACCTCTCTCATTTATAAATTCTATTTTACCATTTAATAGATTAATTAACTTTTTAGCTATAACTAATCCTAATCTAATTCCATTTCCTGATGTATCTTTTAATTCGATATAATCGTCAAAACTTCTATTGAAATTTTCTTCTGTCATTAAGTGTCCAGTATTCGAAACTATAATTTCTAATTCTGATGTTCCTTTTGCTATTGTTCTTGAATTAACTGTTAATTTCATTTCTCCATAGAATGTATATTCAAGAGCATTCGATAATAGATAGCAAACTATTTTAGAAATAACTATTGAATCTCCGACATAGTCTAAAGGTATATGATTTGCTACATTTACTGTAAACTTTATATTACCTTTCTTTTCTACTAATGGATCTATGTATCTATGAGCTCTATCTAATATATCATTTATGCTATAATTGTGTTCTTCTATTTGATATTCATTTGAATCTAATTTTGCTATTTCATCTATATCATTTGATAAAAGTAATAATTCTGATGTAGACGTTTTAATATAGCCTAGATCATGTTTCATATCTTCTTCTGTTAAGTTTGGTTGTTTATATAAAGCTTGACTAAAACCAATTATACTTGTAAGTGGTGATCTTATTTCGTGTGACATGTTTACTAAGAACATTGATTTTGCTTCATCTGATTTTATTGCATTTAATCTTGTTTCTTCATATTCCTCTAGTATTTTAGCATCTTGGCTTTCTAGTGATAAGAATAATATTGTTAGTGTCAATGCTAATGTAATACTTAATGTATTCATGTTAACTGCAAAGAATATTAAGAATAGTGTTGATGCAACATAAACTACTAATAAATAATATAATAGATTTAAATTTAAATTCTTAACTTTATTTTTATTATAAAAGAACATTGTTGTATGAGTTGTACTAGCTACGATCGCTAATATTTTTACTATTCTAGCATAAGGTGAACCTATCATAGCTGGATTTCCATTTATTCCATCAATGAAATTTAATTTTAAAAATATAGCTAACATCAATGATATAGCAGCAGATATAAATATATATAATCTAAAATGAATTTTAAGTTTCTTTTCTTCTTTATTTCTTGAGAAAGCAACTACAACATAAAGTGTTGCTATAAAGAGCCAGAAAAATGTAAGGAACATATGTGACCTACATAATATTTCGTTTAACGTAGGATGTGTTCCTCTATGTAATATTGTGTATGATACTGCAATTTCTGATATCAAAACAAGCATCGTTGTTACAATTGCTATTAAAAAAGCTGTTGACTGTAATGTCCAGTTTGTTTTGTTTTTTCTTGAAAATAATATAAGCATCAAAATTGTCATTGCTAGACCAAATATTGCTAAACCTGCCCCGGCAAAAAATGAATTTATCATACACAACTCCTCTATTCTTTATCTTACTTTAGTAAGTATATCACATTTAAGAATTTGAGTAAATTATTATTTTACTTTTTTAATAAAATTCTCTTATGATGTTCTTCTAAAGTTAACTTGTCTTCTGTTAAATAAGTAGCTAAGTCAACTCCGACAAAACGATAATGCCAAGGTTCATAATTATAGCCTGTTATTATTTCTTTAGATTCTGGATATCTTAAAATAAAGCCATATTTATATATATTTCTCATTAAATATGCTATTTCTTCATTATTTAAGTCAGAGTATATCCCATATCTAAGACTAGCTATAGCTATAGCTAAACCACTTTGGTGTTCACTACATCCTGGAGGAGCTACTCTATCTCTAGTTTTTTCGAGTCACATTTTAGAAACATTATAATCCCATATTACTTGTAGATATTCAAATGATCTATATCCACTATCTATAATATAATTCTAGCCATCCAATATTGCACTTTCATTGAAAGAATTGAAATAATCAAAGACAAAATCTTTTATCATTGGTTTAAAATTAGGGTCAACAAAATTATTAAAATTATTTTCATTTTCATCTGTTACTACTAATCCTGAAGGTACAAAACTCTTATCTAAAGGGATTGCTCTCTTCAGGGAGGCGATTAGGTTCTATATTGTCAATATTTATAAAATACATAAAGTCCTTTATTTATAAGGGTTTATGTACATATCAGTTTATTTGGGTTTATTCAAATTTATATGTTTTTGAGTACTTTAAGCATCTAATTACGTACCTAAAAATCTAGCATTAAATACTCTGGCAATATTGTATAATTCCAACTCTTTCTACTAAAATCAAAATTAATAAATGTTTCATAATATGGATACTCTTTATACTTTTCATCCTGTTCTATTAGCTTTACCGAATCATTTTTTATCATTTCAAATACCTTATTTAAATAATAAACAATAGGTGCTAATGATACTGAACTAATAGATAACAATTGATTTTTATAATATAAACCCATAGAGCATATCGAAGTACCACCTACTGAAAAAGCATATGAAATATTATGAGGTTCATGAATATATTTATTTCTTATTTTGTGTATATCCTTTAATACATCATGAAATCTATCAAAATTTAAAATTTTTTTATATTTATTTTCAATATAATCAATTTTATCAGCAAGTAATAATATACCACTTTTATTATCTAATATTATTGATTTATCTTTTTCGTTATATTTATATGGCAATAGTCTTAGTAACTCAGAAGTAATATTGTAAAATAATTCCTCATTTTGATAAGTATCATTATCTTTGTTACTTCTTATCACTTTTGTTAAACCATTGTTAATATTATCTAACATTTTAAAATAAGGATATAAATTATTTAAAAACTTTGTAGTTTCACTTTCCATTTTTATCACTCCACATAAAATTATACATTCTGATCATTTCTGCTTTGTCTTTTTCAAATCTTTTAGCATTTATATTTAGTAATATACCTTCAACTTCTTTCATCAATGGTTCAAAAAAACTATTAAAAGATTTTTTATTAAACCATAAAAAGAATGATTTTATCATATTCTTTGCTTTATAATTCTCTTCTAGTTTAATAGTAGGATTCAATCTCTTATATGTACTATCATATTTTTTAAATAATCCATGATATTCATCCAATGCTGCTACTATTTTTGGATTTAATTCTATCATCTTTTTATATACACTATATGCATTATAATGCCACAAAAATGTTTTGCTTTTAGAGTAATAATAAGATCTATAAACATCAAAATATGCTCCATAAATACTATTTATTATTTTTCTTTTTGATGAGCGATACTGACAAATACTAGTTACTAATCCAACTATAATTCCACAATATAAATTGGTAGCAACGTTCATGTAATCAATTAGATTTGGATATAATGAAGAAATTAAATAAAAAACTGGTCCTAAAAAAATAAACAAACATAATGATACAATTATTATTAATCTTGATTCTTTCATAAATCACCTCTTAAAATATTTATCTTATATTATACTACAAAAAGCGACTAATTCAGTCGCTTTATTTTATTTCATTCGGTATTTCAAAATCAACGAAATACTCTTGGGGAACAGTATTATCTAATTGAATATCAAATAACAATGTTTTATAACTAGCACCAGTCTTTTGATCTTTAACATGAGATTCCCTCATATTTGTAAATTTACCCGTTCCAAAATAAGTAAATGGAAGAATTATATTATCTTCATCATCCATTTTTCTAACAAATACATAAATATTTTTTGTATTCTTTAATTTAAGTCCAATACTATTATCAATAGTAACATTATTTTCAGATTCCCATTGGAATATTGAAGTCACATTTGTTCTATGACCTAGTGAGATAAGTCATAAAATGACTTCTTTCCGTGATATAATGGAATTGAGGTGAAATCTTATGATAATCAATGAAATAAGTACAAAACCATGTTATATAGAAATATATTGTAACAGCATTTTAATTAGCAAAGCAACAGGTTTTCAAATACATCATGGTCACAAATATTTAATTACCAATTGGCATGTTGTATCTGGTCGAAATTTTATAACTAATGAATGCCTAGATGCTAATTGTGCAATTCCAGATAAATTAATAGTTACATATAAAAAATATGTCGATGGTGATAAATATGAATGGGTAAAAAAAGAAGTTAATTTATATGATTCTTATGGAAATCCAATATGGTATGAACATCCAAAATATGGGCACAAAATTGATGTTGTAGCTTTACCATTAGAAAAGTATCCACAGTATCAACATTATAAAGAAAGATTTGAATTAAATACAAATTATACTTTAAATGTTACAGAGCCAATATTTGTTGTTGGATTTCCTCTTGGATATATTGTAAAAAGCAAAGAAGAACCTCATGCAATTTGGACATCTGGATCTGTTGCAACTGATCCAGATTTAGACATGGTAATTAATAATGAATCAGTTCCGGCTTTTTTAATAGATAGTAGAACTAGACAAGGTCAATCTGGATCACCCGTTATTTACTATAGTGAAGCAGGTTTAGATTTACATTATAAAGGTGGACAAGCAATATGGGGAAGTCCATTTACTAAAGAAATTGGTATTTATTCTGGACGAATCGATAAAGAAAGCGACTTAGGTTATGTATGGAAATGGAAAGTAATAAAAGAAATAATAGAGTCAATTAACAACCAATAATGGTTGTTTTTCTTTTTTAAAGGAGGCTTTAAATGTATGATGGATATCAAGTATTAAGATTTGAAAATAATTATAAAAGTAAAGATTTATATCTTATAGGAAATGAAATGAATAATAGAATTGGTACAGGTAATTATGATAAAGAAAGAACTAAATTTAATATTAAGTATAAAGAATTAGAAAAGGATAATTTATATCAAGATGTTAAATATAAATTAGAAAGTAGAAATATAGAATATCTTCATAAAACTAAAACTAATATATTAAATGGTGTAACTATATCAAGCGGCCTAGAGTTTTTTATGACTCAGGGTTTACCATTTAAAGAAACAGATAGGAAATATAAAACAGGTAAAAAAGAAGGGCAAAATATATGGACTTCTGACATTAAAAGTAAAGATGATATTCCTAAAGAAGTAATTAAATACTTTGATGAAAGTTATAACTTTTTTAAAAGAATTAGTTGGTGAAGAAAATATAGTAATAGCTCAAGTACATTTTGACGAAGATACTCCTCACCTACAAGCTTACTTTTTACCAGTAGTAAATGAAGTAAAAAGAAAATGTTATCAAAGAGATAAAGATGGTAATTTAATAAAAGAGATAAAAAAAGATAGAAATGGAAAAGATAAAGAAGTACCTATTCTACTCAGAGATAAAAATGGTGAAATGGTATATGAAATAGTTAAAGGTAAGTTTTTAAACAATGATCAATTTGGAAAGAATTAGGTGGTAGAAATTCTTTTTCAAAACTACAAGATAGATTCAACAAATATATAACAAGTAAAGGTTTTAATTTAGATAGAGGTGAAATTGGTGCTAATAAATATCATCAAACTAAATTAGAGTATCATATTAACGAATTAAAAGCTGAAGAAAAAAAATTAAATAAAGATTTAAATAATTGTACTTATTCAAACTTTAATGACGACTTTTTTATCTGTTCTGACTGTAGACCTATTGCTGACTCTACTCTGTATTTATATCGCTCCAGAATGGCTGATAATGCCGAATTAAAACGTATTAGGATCCATGACTTTAGACATTCACGTGCATCTCTATTAATCAACAATGGTGCTAATGTTACATTAGTTGCAAAGTATTTAAGGCATACAAAAATCGAGGAGACTCTAAATACATATTCTCACATGTTTAGTACCACACTCGATTCCGTTGTTTCAGTTATAGATAGCTTAGAAGAAAAATAAAACGGTGAGTAATCACCGCTTTTTTAATCTAAATAAACAAATGATTGGGGAACATAATTAATTCCTATATCATATAGATTTTTAGGTTTATCATAAATCCTAATTTTGCCTAATTTATACGCTATTGCTGTATTTTTATTTTTATAATATTTATTATAAAAGTCTTTTGTTATTCCAGATTCATTTTTTGTCATTTCCCAAAGCTTTTCAGGATCTTCCTCTAATATTTCTTTAATATCAACCTCAGCAACAGCCTTCATAATTGGTGATGTAGAATAAATAATCATCTTATCAATGTTATTTCTTTTAGCCTTTATTTTTCTATACTCATATTTTTTTCTTCCAGCTAAAATTTCATCAACGTATTCAGGGTTTATAGGCATTAATGTTCTACACATATAACATCTACCTCCTATTATAATAATATTGTATCATAGATTTTTAAATTATAATAGAACTATCTACATTTCCGATATCTAATACTTTTTCAAACTGCTCTTTTGTTATTTGTTCTACTCCACGTGGAACATCATTAAATATTTTGTTTTCTAAACAATCATTTAGATTTATTTTATTATCCAAAGTTGTAATATAGGCAAACTCAATAACATACGTAATATTGATTTTGTTAATATAATGATTTCTTATATCTTCTTCTGTATAAACCGTTTTACCAGAAACTTTATTAACTAAATCGTCAATATTAGTAGGTGTATAAATATCGGTAACAACACCAATTGTAGTTAGTACACTTGAGTATTTTGCTGGGATAAAACCTTCTTTTGTTCTATAAAAGACAAGATTATCTCCTATATTTGGTTTTTGTTTCCAACCAGCAGCTGTAATATAGTACTTTTTAATAGCATACTCAACTGGCATGTGAATATTTTTATAAGATTCTTTTGAAAGCTTTGAATCAGGGAGTAAATATGTATGGTATTCAGGAAAAATAGTAATAATATAAGTATCACTGTTTTTATCAATATATGGATAAGATTTTAATGGATCTGCTTTTATAAACTTTTTGTTCATTGATCTAACATAAACCAATTCTCTACCATTTTTCTTTCCATGATAAGAAAAACCAAATCTTTCAAAATATTTTATAAGAGTTATCTTTTCTTCTGTATCATCAAAAATAGTTACATATATCTCATCTACATGTGAATAAATTGCTTGATCAAAAATTATTTTTATAAATCTCTCCCCAATTTTTTTCTTTTTAACATCAACTTTAAATGTAGAAATTTTAAGCTTTCTATTGCTTTTCATGGTTGGAGAAATATCAGAATAATCTTCACCTATTTCTTCGTTCTTTAGCATAAGCATTGCTAGTAGTTTGTCGTTTTCAAAATAACAATATGCGTCCTCATTTTCTTTAGACTCAAACCACTTTTCAAATCCAGGATAACTACTTTTTAAGCCATCAAAAAACGAGTCATTAATATCAAGGTTCCCAGCTTTAATTTTATTTATATTTAAAATATTATGATTTACTTTTTTATCTATTTTATTTTTATATAAGAATTCATCAATTTTTTGAACCTTATCAGGTATTCCTAATGCAACAGCTTTCAATTTGATTTTTTTATCTTCAGTAATTAACAAATCTGCCTTACCTGTGTAGACATCAGATAATATTAAACTATCAATTTTATCATTTTTAGTTTTATCTTCATCTTTAAATTTAGTTTCAATCTCAGGACAAATAGTTTTACAACTTATTTGAAGCATATTATATGAATTTAGTCTATTTAGTAATATTTCTTTATGATCCCCTTGTATATTCTGGGTTATTTCTGCTTTTATAATTGAACTAATGTATTTTTGCATTTGCATATCATTATCAATTATTTTAAATAATTCTCCTATTCTGGCTTTTGATGAATTATTGCTTTCTCTATAAACAACAATATTTGTGTCAAGTAATATCTTCATAATAACCCTCCTAATTAAGGACAATTATACCACATTTTTTCATTTTTATCGTACGCATATCGTACGCAAAAAAGCAAAAAGCCCGTAAATACTGGCCTAAATCAATTCTAATTTTTCGTTAAATGTGGCAGGGGAATGTTCCCTATTTACTAATATATCAATTTTTTCATATTACACTTCGTTTTTGATATTTGATTTTATCCAATTAATATCTTCAATTGATTTATGAATGTTAAACATTCCATTTCCTATTGGATAAAAAACTACATAACAATCATATTTTTTTCCATTTATTTCTTTTATAAATTTCTTTTTTCTAACTTCAGAAACAGATATTTTTTCTTCTAAAAATACTGAACCAACTTGATTACCGAATAATATTATTACTTTTGGATTAACAATA
The DNA here is from genome assembly GCA_934096645.1 of uncultured Bacilli bacterium. Lineage (GTDB taxonomy): Bacteria > Bacillota_I > Bacilli_A > RF39 > UBA660 > CAG-1000. Next base: position 176,443 of record CAKOMK010000001.1, read on the forward strand.
CTTATTTCTTCTTCTAATAAATTTAAGTATTCTTTATATACCTTATTAGGTACAATTCTTGCATCTAATTGAGTACATTTTCCTAAGTTAGTAATATAAACTTTATTATTTTTTACCTCATCATATACTTTTATAGCAAAGTCTTTAGTCCATTCTGAAGATTTTTTATTTTTAATTTCATTATAAATGTTTGTGTCAAATAATGAGGTTTGTACAAACAAATTCCATATGTTTTTTGTTCCAATCCATGGTGATTTTGGACCATTCCATTCTTTACTTGAAGCAATGTTTTTAGATGTAGGATTCATGAATACAAAACATATATCAGGATTATTTGAAAGTCCTCCGAATGTTATAGCATCTAAATTTTTATCACCATATTTAGTTTGCATTTTATTATATTTTTTTGTTAATTCTTCTAAACTCATATTTACTCCAATAAATAAATTCGTGCATATTATACCAAAATTTGCTTTTGAATTCAATATTATGTCACAAATAAAAATGCTTTGAATATATCAAAACATTTATATTTTTAATGGCGTCCTCGAGCAGAATCGAACTGCTGACCTATCGCTTAGGAGGCGATTGCTCTATCCTACTGAGCTACGAGGACAAATAAAATAGTATTAAACTATTTATTTCATTAAATTAACAAATAATATTAGTGTTACATTCATAGATAAGTTTACTTGATATCTAAAGAATTCATAAATACTAATTATTTTATCACATAAACAAACTACTTTTGATTCTTTATATACTGGTTTTTCTTTAGTTATTGGATACATATGTGATAAGATTATATCTTTTTCTACTTCATTTACATCAAAATACTCTTCTGAATTATCTAAAGCAATTTTAGGATGTTCTTTTAGAAAATCATTATACTTTTTATTTTTTTTGCTTAAATCATCTAGTGTAAAAAAGTCATGCATCATTGCGCCTCTTGTGCATGAAATATAATCTAATCCCAATCTTTTAGAGACAAAAAAACTAAGTTTAGCAACACGATTTATATGGTCTAATCTATTATTACCATGATGAACTATAGATTTTAATTCTCTATATTTGTTTACATTATAAAACTCCCCATATATATCATAATATATTTTTTTATTTATCATAACATCTCACTTCTAAATCCACTTTGGAATATACAAATTTCTTGTATATCCTTCAGTATACTTCTTAAATTCATTAATAATAGCATTAGCTATTGCTCCGATGACATCTGTTTCTTTTTTAGATATTTTTAAAGACACCAAAAAATTAGTCAGAATTGTTTTAAATTCTCTGTCATCAAAATATCTTGCTACAGCATCGTTTAAATCTTTTATTTTCTTTAAATCAGTTTTACTTTTTATATTTATTGAGAATATAAATGATTGATATACTTCAATAACTTTATCACTCATATAATCTAATTCACTAAATTCTTCATTTATTATTCTGTAGTAATCTTTACAATATTTTAGCACTACTTTATTGTCAAGATATTCATTCTTCATGCTACTTCACCACGAGTCTTATTATATCATTAAATGTAATAAATACAAATAGCAATATCATTATTCCAAAACCTATATAATTTAATTTTAATTCTAAATCTTCACTCGCACGTTTTTTAGTAATTTTTTCTATTGCTAAAATTAATATTCTTCCACCATCAAATACTGGAATTGGTACTAAGTTAATAATAGCAACATTTATACTTAAATATGCAGTTAAATATATTAGTGTTTGAATTCCTTGTGATTTGACTTGATCAACAACTGAATAAATACCTACTGGTCCACTTAAGTTTTTAATAGATACGTCTCCTGTAAATAATGAACCTAGTATTTTAAAAATAGTTGTTGTTGTTTCATAGAAACCTGTAAATGCATAGCTTACAGCACTACCAAATCCTTTCTTGAATGTTGTTCCTGAAGATTTAATTCCAAATACACGAATTTCTTCCCCATTTTCCTTAACAACTTCTGGTACTACTTTGTATGATTCAACTTTCCCATCTGGCTTTTCTACTTTAAATACATATTCTTTTTGTAATTTTTTAGCTGATGCTTCTAAAGTGAAATCATCCCAAGTTTCAATTTCTACTCCATTTATTTCTAAAATTTTATCTCCTGCTTCAAGTCCTGCATTATAAGCAGCTTTGCCTTCAATTACTTCTCCAATTTTAACTTCACTAATTGGTTTTCCATATAAAAGACCACTAATAAAGAATAATAGTATTGCTAAAAAGCAATTAAAAATAATTCCATTAGCCATAACCCATAAATTCTTTAAGAAACCTTTATTTTCTAAAACTCTATCTTTTTTTATTTTAGAACCTTTCATTTCTCTTTCAGCCATAGCTACATATCCACCAATAGGAAATGCTCTTAATGAATATTTTGTTTCACTTTTTTTAGGTTTAAATTGCTTAATAAGTGGTCCCATTCCTAATGAGAATTCTTCTACATATACTCCACTTTTTTTAGCAGCAATAAAATGTCCAAATTCATGGATTGATATAATTAATCCTAACATTATGAATAATATTAGTATTGTAATAATAAAGTTCATTTAAATTTCCTCCTAGAAGAATGATGCAAAGAAAGCAAATGCTAGTATTGCAAATATTGTACTGTCTAATCTATCTAATACACCGCCGTGTCCAGGCATAATATTTCCATAATCCTTAACACCATATTTTCTCTTAATTGCTGAAAATACTAAATCTCCAAATTGAGCTATTAATGATAATGTTAATGACATTACTATAGTCAAGAATACATTTGCACTTTGACTAATAAATGTTAAAAAATATACTGTAGGAATGAATGTACCAAATATTGTACCACCAATCATTCCTTCTACTGTTTTATTAGGTGATACATTTGGACATAATTTTACTCTACCAATCCTTGTTCCAAAGAAATGAGCAAATGTATCAGACATAATTGTAGTCAATAAAATATAAATTAAATAATGAATATTTGAATTTCTTACTATAATTAAATATCTAAAAGATACACCTAAAAATATAATAGAAGTGACTAAAAAGAATGCATCATCTACATCATATTTTCCTTTATTATTGATAATTAAAGGAACAAAACATAATAAGAATACAATTACAAGTAATCTATAGTCAATTAGAAATGATGTACTATTAACTACTGAAAATGCTACAAGTAATATATATCCAATTAAAGAAATTGCTACATTTATATTAGGAATAATGTTTTTTCTATTTCTAACTTTAATTATTTCCATAAATCCTATTAGTGATAAAAGTCCTACTCCTATATAATATGGATAGCCACCTAATATTACTAATGGAATTACAATTATTAATGCAACTATTGCACTTATTACTCTTTGTTTCATATTTTTCACCATAAACATTATATCACGTAAGTGTTGTTTAAACAAGAAAAAAGAGTATTACTACTCTTCACATAAGTTTTTAACTTTATCTTTATTATAAACAATAGTTGATTTTTTGTATAAGTTACACCATTTAGAATCTAAAGTTAACTGAACAAATGCAATACATTTTTTATCTAAATAGCTTGAATAAAATGTTTTACCACTTTCAGTTTTAACACAATAGTATTTACTCTCATCATCAAAATTATATACCCATGAATATTTATCGTTATTATCACTTTTAAATTCTGGGAATACAACTAGATTATAACCATCAGCACTTTTTAGTTTAGTGTTATTATTATCTGTTACATTTTTATATAAAGTCTTTCCATAATTATAAGCTACATATACAGCATTTTCTACTTCTTCATCTGTTTTGAAGCCATCTATCATTTCACTTGTATAATAGCCATTATCAGTCATTGCTTCAATATCTCTTTTTGATATTTTTATATCTTGTGGATTACTATAATATCCATTTTCATCATAAATATATTTAATTGGACAAATAGATGAATCATCATCATAACTTCCAATCATATATTTCTTATTACTATTACAATACCACACTTTATAAAATATTGCTTTATATTCAGTTGTTTCTGAATTTATTTCTGATTTTAATGCAATTTTAGGAGCAATATTTTTATTTTTTACACAAAAATAATCTATATACACTATAGCTGAAAATACTAGCAAAATAATGAATATAAATATAAAAATTCTAACTACTTTCTTCATATTAAACTCCTAAATATAGTTTAATTATATAGTTATTTGTATTAAAAGTAAATAATTTCGTTTATTTTTTATGTTTTTTCAGTTATAATATTTCATGAGGCGAATTATGAAAAAAATAATTTTTGTGTTTTTTGTAATACTTTTTAGTATTACTAGTGTATATGCTTTTGAAAATGAATACTTTAAGATTGATATTCCAAATGGATATGAAATAGAAACTAATGATGATGATAATAGAATATTTAAATGGACTAATAATGATGATTATATAGTTGTAACTGTTGACAATAATGATAATAAATATTCTGTAAAAGACTATACTGAAAATGATATTTTAAATCAAAAAAAATATTTAGAACATAACATTAATACTGCTTTAGAAGAATATAATGTTGATGTTACTGTATCTAAAATATTTAAAAATAAAATTGGTGACTATTATTCATTACAATATGATTTATATTGGCCTACTAAAGAAATAACTGGTAAAGATACATATCAAAGAGGAAATGTATTTACAACAGGAAAATATATTATAACTTATTTATATTCTTCTGAATCAGAGATAAAAGATGATAATGAAGTTTATAATAATACAATTAATTCTTTTAAAATATTAGATGAAACTGAAATTAAAAAAGAACTTACAATTGATATTAGTTTTATTATAATAGTTGGTGTTGTTCTTGCTGTATTAAGTTTTATATTATCTGAAATTAAAAAGAAAAAAGCTACTAAGTAATTTTAGTGGCTTTTATTGTGACAAGGTATTTGCTCTTATTCTACTTAAAATAAGTTTTTCTTGTCTTGAAACTTTTACTTGTGATACTCCTAAAGTATCTGCTGTTTCACTTTGTGTTAAACCTTGATAATATCTACAACTAATAAGTGATTTATCAAAATCATTTAATGACTCTAACATTTCACTTACATATAGTTTAGTATCATAGTCTTCTTCATAAAATGTTTGATTATCATCTGTAGGTTCATAACTTTTAGTGAATGCAACACTTTGAATAATTTTTAACAAATCACCCTCTTTCATTTCCATAAAAGAACATATTTCACTAAATGTTGCTTCTCTTTCATATTTAGCATTTAAAAGCTCTCTAACTTTTTGATATTTTTTATAAATTCTAAAATTTTCTTCACTAATTATTATATTCCTATCCTTTCTTATAAAATCTACGATTTCTCCTAAAATGTAATCGTAAGCATATGTGGAAAATTTAGTATTAAAACTTTTATCATATTTTTTACAAGCTTTTATAACACCAATTACTCCAGATTGATATAGATCTTCTAAGTTATATCCAGAACTATATCTATGTGCAATATTATAAATCAAGTTTTCTTGTTCTTTTATTCTCATATATATTTCTTGATTCATGATTCAATATTACAATGATTTTTGATTTTTTTAAATCGATTCGACAAAACTAGAATTATTTTTTGTTTATACATCACTATTACTATAGAAGCTAAGCATAAAAATAATAATATATCATAATATAAAATATTATCAGCAGTCTTTGGATTATAAATTATTTCTTCTTCTGGTTCTTTTGGTTCTTCTGGAGTTTCAGGTGTTGTAGGACTTTCTGGTTCTTCTGGAGTCTTAGGTGTTTCAGGCTCTTCTGGTTCTTTAGGCACTTCTGGTTCTTCTTTAACTTCTGGCTCTTCTGGAACTTCAGGTTCTTCTTCAATATTTCTATACTTATCAAGTTTAATTATGTAACATTTTTCTTTTACACAATAACCTAAATCTGTAACAAAATTATTTTGAGAATCTACTACAACCGCATCATTTGTTATATATCTATAATAAGTTTTATGATCATTTTCTAATTTATAATAACCTTCTTTATAATTACTATAGTATTCTTCTGTTATATCTTCTCCATCTGTCCATTTATACCTTTCTTCACTTTCTACTATCCATTCATCTACTCCTTTTGGATAATTTTCTGACCATTCACTATATTCAAATATGAATGTTTCTGCTGATAATTTTGATGTAAAAATCAAAAAAATTGCAAATAAAAAAAACTTTTTGTTTTTCATTATATTAACCTCCCTCTACTAATATAATTCGCAAAAAGTTTTTAAAACACTACTTTTTCTTTTAACTTTTTTAATTTTTGTAATACAAGTTGTAAAAATATGCGATTAAAATTGCTCCAAATGAGTTTCCAAGTATCATTATTAATACATAAAGTAAAGCTTTCCAAGACCATGCATTTGCTATAGTTATGTATGCCATATTTGCTATACAGTGTTCAAATCCACATAATATAAATGTCATTACACACATAAATATTCCAATATATTTTCCTATTTCTGTACCAACTTTTTTATAATTATTTACTGCTATATACATAAGTATTCCACAAAAAATAGATAATATAAATATACTTAATAAATTATCATTTAGTTTTATATTAACTAAAGATAATGCTTTTTCATTTATATTTGATACTCTTGTTAAAAGTATTAGTTTTCCAATTATAAAAGTACCTATAAAATTGCCTAATAATCCTAGTAATAATTCATAAATATACTCAATTTTATTAATCAAAATATAGCCTACTTTACCAGTATATAAATTCATTGCATACATGCAAATAGTTAATAAGCCAATTGAAAAGAAAAACGAACCTAATACTTTATTTTCTAAACTTAAAAAAGCTATTGCTCCAATACCTATCATAAATCCTGCATAGACACCTTTTAATAAAGAATCAACATATTTTTTTATTTTCTTTTTCATATACATCACCTATATTAATAATTACATAAATATGATTAATAATCAATCAAATTGTTAAATATGGACAAATTTAATATTTTTTGATATAATGTACTCAGTTATTTAACTTTTCGAAGGGAATGATATTATGAATAGTGAAGACAAAGAAACTTTAGTCTGTGCTTTAGGTGGCTTGGGTGAAGTTGGAAAAAATATGTATGTTGTAATGCATGAAGATGAGTTATTTATTATAGATTGTGGAGTTATGTTTCCAGAAGATGATTTAATGGGAATTGACTATGTTTTAGCAGATTACACTGTTCTTAAAAACATGCAAGATAAAATTAAAGGATTAATAATTACTCATGGACATGAAGATCATATTGGTGGAATACCATTTTTATTGCAAAATATATCTATACCAACTATTTATGCTCCTAGAGTTGCAGAAAAATTAATTAAGAAAAAATTATCAGAAAAGAATATACCATGTCCTAATGTTGTGACTGTTAATGAAGAATTAAATATTAAAACTAAAAATTTCGATATAGAATTCTTTACTACTACTCACTCTATTCCGGATTCATTTGGGATGGCTATACATACTGTGAATGGTACTATTGTTGAAACTGGAGACTTTAAATTTGATTTTACTCCTATTGGACCAGTTGCTAATATGGGTAAAATAGCTGATATTGGTAATAGAGGTGTTACTTTATTAATGAGTGATTCTACTAATGCATTATTACCTGGGTTTTCTAATAGTGAATCTGTAGTTGATGAGGCTTTAGGTGAAATATTTGCTGAAAATACTAATTCTAGAATTATTTTAGCTACATTTGCTAGTAATATATATAGAATTACTCATATAGTTCAAACTTGTAAAGAAAACAATAGAAAAATTGTTGTTTTTGGAAGAAGTATGAATAATAGTATAGAGATTGCTACTGAATTTGGGTATATTAAAGATAAAGATATGTTTATTAGTAGTGAAGAAGCTAATAAGATGGAACCTTCTAAAGTATGTTTATTATGTACTGGATCTCAAGGAGAACCTTTAGCTGCTTTATCGAGAATTGCTAATGGAAATGATAGAAATATTACTTTAATGCCAAGTGATACAGTTATATTCTCTAGTTCACCTATTCCAGGAAATGCTATGTCTATTAATAGAATTATAAATAAACTATATTTAAAAGGCGCTAAAGTATATACAAATGCTAGTGAATCTAATGTTCATACAAGTGGGCATGCTAGACAAGAAGAATTAAAACTATTATTAAGACTTGTTAAACCAGCTTATTTTACACCTATGCATGGTGAATATAGAATGCTTTCTTCTCATGCTAATTTAGCTACATTATGTGGAGTACCAAAAGAAAACACATTCATTAACAAAAATGGAGATATACTTGCTATGAAAAATGGTAAAGTATATAGAAAAGGAAGTATTCCTATAAATGATATATATGTAGATGGAAGTAGAATTGGTGATGTTGGAGTATCTATAATTAAAGATAGAAAAATTATGTCTACAGATGGAGTATTAATTGTTATATTAAATATAGATTTAAAAAATAAAAAAATGTTAATTGAACCTAATATAACTACTCGTGGATTTGTAGTTGTCAATGATAATCAAGATTTAATTAAACAAATTCAAAATAAGACTAATGTAGTTACTTTAAATGAACTTGAAAAAGATAATTTTACTTTAACTGATTTAAAAAATAGAATTATATTAGAAATTAATTCTTATGTTATAGAATTAACTGGTAGAAGACCTATTATTATACCTATGATATTAGATGTTAGTAATGAAGAAAAGATCTCAAATGAATGAGATCTTTTTTAAATGTGTTTTTTTCTTTCAAAAGTATATACTCTACTTTCGTTTGTTAAATCTATATAATCTATTTTGATTCTATCTATTTTATTTGATAAATCTAATTCTCCAACTAGAAATCCTATGTTTACTACTTCTTTTTCTGATTTCATATTTGATAATGTTGGTACTATAAATCTAACACTTTTATCATCAAATTTGCATCTATATTGATGTGTGTGTCCTGAGAAACTTAATGATGTTGCTAATGAATAATTAGGATTTAACATTCTTTTAATATCATGTTTTAAAGCTATATAATCATCTTTTACTTTAATATAGCCATTTCTATATCCTAATGAAATAAAGTCGCTTCTTTCTCTTAAAACATCATTTAAATCTATTCCTCTAACCTTTAATGATTTAACATCATGATTACCTAATAAAATAATATTTTTAATACTTTCATCATAACAATAATCATTTAATATGTGTTCTATTTGTAAATATATATTTCTATATTCCCATTTACTTCTTCCAGAATCATAATATTCTTCACCTTCAATTAAATCACCACAGTGAAATATATATTTTATTCCATGTTTAACTGCATATTCATATACCATTTCTAAATATTCAATTGATTCAAATATACTTCCAAAATGAGTATCAGAAATTACTATAAATCTAGGATGTTCACTTTCTAATTCATATACTTGTTGTATTTTAGTATTTGATATAAATATTTCATCTCTATGATTAGTAAATACAGCAAATTCATCTAATGGATTTATTATAATACTTTTTTCTTGTGAACTATCTTTTGGTTTCATATGAGTTGTTGCTTGACTTAAACATTTTTTTATAAGTGGTATATATTGTTTTTCTTCTTCTATATCATACATATAAATATCATAATAAATTGATTTTAATAATGATAAGCATTTGCAAGGTGTTAAATTCATTATTATTGTTAAGTCTTTAAATGTTCTATTTTTTGATAATAGATATAATACTATTTTCTTTTTATCTTCACTATAATTTCTCATTAATCTTTTATTAGTTTTCTTTTTTAATGTTTCATTAATAGTTTTAATATATGGAAATCTTTGATCATCTAATTCACTTACAATACTACTTTTAATTTTACTTAGTAGTGATTTTAAATAATGTTTATCTAAATTAGTAATAGCTATTATTTCATCTAAACTTTTTCCTTCATCCATTAGTTCTAATACTATATCTACTACATTGAATTTTGATTCTTGCATAAACACCCCCAATTCTTAATTTATTTCATTAAATAAACAAGACCATCTTCTTTTATAATAAAGTAATCATTTGTTGAATCAGCAAATACTGGATATTTATAATTAGATTCTTCCGTTGTTAAGTATCCAAATCCATTTAGTGATGGTAATACTATTTCTGTGAATGAATTTTTAAGTTTATTTAAGTATTCATCTTTGTTATCCATGTTTTCTTTAGTCATATAATTACTATAATATATTTTTGAAGTGTTTCCATCATTACTATGAATCAAAATTAAATATTCATTTTCTTCCTCTATTACTTCGTAGTCATAATTATATACATCTTCATATTCTAATTCTATTTTATAACCTGTATTAATATTCTTTATATATAGTTTTTTGTTTTCTCTATAAAGTTCAAATTTGAAGTTGATTGTATCATATACTTTAATAGGTTCTTCTCCGATTGTATTATATTTTACATCTTCTGTTTCATAATATATTTTATACATTTTTTGATATGGATAATGTACTGTGAAATTTTTCAACATTTCTGTATTTGTATATTCATAACAAACTTCAGTATCTTCATATCCTTTGATTAATTTCTCAAATGGAATAAAGATACATGAAAATGTAATTATTAATGCTAATACTACTGCACTAGTATCTTTTACTTTTTTAGATTTTTCTTTTAAGTCTGTTTGCATTAATACTAGTACTCCTGATAATACAAAATATATAATTAATATTAATGAACTAATTAATGAAACTATACTTGTTGGTAAATTTGGTAATGTATAAGTACAATCTTTTATTAAATTTACTTCTCCTAAAAATATTGAGAAATCATATAATCCATGTAGAAAAGCAACTGTCCATATATTTTTTGTTTTATAATAAATGCTTCCAAACATAAATCCGATTGCTGTTGCTTGTAATACTTGAAGTAATGTTGTGAATGCATCTTGCACTGTTATATTTGTTAAGTGAATTATTCCAAATATACATGAAGATAGTATTATTGATAAAATTATATGTTTTTTATCATAACCATATCTTTCAATAAACTCGTTTTGAACCCATCCTCTACACATGAATTCTTCTGCTATTCCAACAAATGCACATAACAATAATGCATTTGTAAGATTTCCTATTGTTGTGTTATGTAGTTCTCCTAAATTTCCTAATAAAATTAAACCAGTTATTATGAACATTGGAATACAATATTTTAATGATTTAATAAATTTTGTTTTATCATTTGTAAATACATAAGAGTTTTTAAATAGTAGCATAACGACGAGCATTATTATTGCATAGAATATTTCTGATAAAAGTTCTCCACCATACTTAAAGTTATTAACTCCATGTACGCATATATTAACAAACAAGATTGATATAAAATCAATTATTATAAATATTAAAAACATTTTAATAAAAAATAAAAATATATATTTTGATTTTTTCTCTTCTTTTTTAGTTTCTTTCATTTTAATCTTCCTCTACTATAAATATAATAGCATACAAAAAGCACTTTTGAAAGTGCTTAATCTTTTATTTAGATGCTTCTTCTACTGCTACTGCAACTGATACTGTAGCACCAACCATAGGGTTATTACCCATTCCGATTAATCCCATCATTTCTACATGAGCTGGTACTGAACTTGATCCTGCAAATTGGGCATCACTATGCATTCTACCCATAGTATCTGTCATACCATATGAAGCAGGTCCTGCAGCCATATTATCTGGATGTAATGTTCTTCCTGTTCCACCACCTGATGCAACTGAGAAATACTTTTTACCCATTTCAATGCATTCTTTTTTATAAGTTCCTGCAACTGGATGTTGAAAACGTGTTGGATTAGTAGAGTTACCTGTGATTGATACATCAACTCCTTCTAAATGCATTATGGCTACACCTTCTCTAACATCATTTGCTCCATAACAACGTACTTTACTTCTTTCACCATCTGAATATTTAATTTCTTCAACAACTTTTACTTTTCCAGTAAAGAAATCAAAGTCAGTTTTTACATAAGTAAATCCATTTATTCTTGATATTATTTGAGCAGCATCTTTTCCTAAACCATTTAATATAACTCTTAATGGTTCTTTCCTTACTTTGTTAGCACTTTTAGCAATACCAATGGCTCCTTCTGCTGCTGCAAAAGATTCATGTCCTGCTAAGAATGCAAAACATTTAGTATCTTCACTTAGTAGCATTGATGCTAAGTTTCCATGTCCTAATCCTACTTTTCTATCATCTGCTACACTCCCTGGAATACAGAATGCTTGTAATCCTTCTCCAATAGCTTTAGCTGCTTCACTAGCTTTAGTTCTTCCACTTTTAATAGCTATTGCTGCTCCTAATGTATAAGCCCAACAAGCATTTTCAAAACAAATTGGTTGAATTCCTTTTACTATTTCATATGGATCAAAACCTTTTTCTTTACATAGATTTCTTGCTTCTTCAAAATCTTTTATACCATATTTATCCATAACTTTTTGAATTTGTGGAATTCTTCTTTCATAACTTTCAAATAATGCCATTATATTACTCCTTTCTTGGATCGATTTTCTTTACAGCTTCATCGAATCTTCCATAAGTACCACTAGCTTTTTCTATTGCTTCCATAGGTTCAATACCTTTTTTGATATTTTCCATCATTTTTCCTAAGTTAACATATTTATATCCAATGATTTCATCATTTTTATCTAATCCTATTTCAACGATATATCCTTCAGCTAATTCTAAATATCTTGGACCTTTAGATACAGTTGAATAAATTGTTCCTACTTGACTTCTTGTTCCTTTTCCTAAATCTTCTAGTCCAGCACCAATTGCAAGTCCTCCTTCAGAGAAAGCTGATTGACTACGGCCATATACTATTTGTAAGAATAATTCTCTCATAGCAGTATTAATTGCATCACATACTAAATCTGTATTTAATGCTTCTAAAATAGTTTTACCAACTAGTATTTCTCCTGCCATTGCTGCACTATGTGTCATACCAGAACACCCTATTGTTTCAACAAGTGCTTCTTGTATTATTCCTTCCTTAATGTTTAGTGTAAGTTTGCATGCTCCTTGTTGAGGTGCACACCATCCGATACCATGTGTAAGACCAGAAATATCTTTAATTTCTTTTGCTTGAACCCATTTGCCTTCTTCTGGGATTGGAGCACATCCATGATTTGCGCCTTTAGCAACTTTACACATTTCTTCTACTTCTTTTGTATAAATCATTTTTTCCTCCTTCTCTATACACTATGTTATACATAAATTATATCATAGAAATTTAAAAAATATTTAATTTTATTTAAATTAATGATATCATATTCTTACTTGTTTAGGAGGAATACATGAAGAAGAAAAATTTAATAACTACTAGTGCTATTTTAACAGCCATATTGAACGTTAAAGGCGTTTATGAATATTTCTTATTGCTAGGTGATAATGGATATAAATTTGACTATGAAAATATTATCAAAAATAATAAAGAAATAAGAGAAAGTTTATTTGATAATAAAAAGTCAAAATTATTAATTGCTAAAAATGTTCTTCAATCTTTATTACCTGGTTTTAATATTTATATGTCTAAAAAAGGTAAAAGTTTAGATAAGATTACCAAAGATGAAAATATTATACCTATGAGTTTTGATGAAATTAGATGCTATCAACAAATAGAAAATAGTTTAGATAAAATTATATTTATAGTTATGATTTCTGGTAATAAAGAGATTGATCCTGAAGAAGCTTTTGGTTTTACTGTTAAATTAAAAGAAAGTATAAAAGAAAAAGTACTAAGTATTCAAGGTAAAATTAGTAATCAAAAAGCACTAACTTTAAGAAAAAAAGCTCAAGATGATCAGAAAAAAACTATAGAAGAATAAAAAAAGCTTTCAATAATGAAAGCTATTTTTCATATGGATAATTATTATTATCGTTATTAGTATCTCTTGTTAAATAATATAATAAGATAAATGGACCAGCTAGAGGAATGAATATTACAAAGTAATATAGTCCTGACTTATTAATGTCATGTAGTCTTCTTACTAATATTGAAAATGTGGGAATTAAATTTACCATTACAAATATACCAAATAGTAATCCAAATGATGCTTCTGCTGTGTTTCCAGAACTATTGATTACTAAATCCGTAAAACCTAAACAAAATGAAAGAACTGTATTCCATAAAAATACTATCCAATAATCTCTTTTAGATGTTCTTCCATCAAAGTTTGAATAATTCTTCCAATATTTTTTATATACATCTATCATATTTATTCCTTATCTTCATCTTTTGGTTCTAACATTCTTAATATTCTATTTTGATTTGAAGCGATTTTTCTCATTTGATCATGTAATTCTTCTAAAATTAATTCACTTTTTAAATCTGTCTTATAATCATTTTTTCCTCTTAAAGAGTCTTTTTTAGCTGATCTATTTTGGCTCATCATAATTATTGGTGCTTGAAGTGCAGCTACACATGATAATACTAAATTTAGTAATATAAATGGATATGGATCAAATGAATCTCCATGTTTTGCAACTAATAGAATGTTTACGCCCATCCATAAAGCTAAAATAACTACAAATGAAATAATAAATTCCCAACTACCACAAACTTCTGTTACTTTATCTGCAACCTTATCACCAAAAGTTTCGCTTTCTGCTGCTAACTTGTCAACATCTATTGCTATTGGTTCATTAAACAATATTTCCATTAATTGTTCTTCGTCTTCATTTTCTAATTCTTTGTTTTTTAATAACATTTTAACTATATCTTTTTTTGTTCTTGTTTGTGCCATGATACACCTCTTCTATCTTTATTTATATATTTATTATACAATTTTTATTTCTTTTTAACTACTTTTTTCTTTGAAGTTTTTTGTTTTTTAGTTGTTTTTTTCTTTTCTTCTGGTATTGGATATTCATTCATACCTGCGAATGATTTGAATGGATCTATATTTGAATTTATATTAGTTACTGTTTCTTTGTATTTGTTTATATTACTTTCTAATAATTTTATATATTCTTCATTTGAAAGTATTGTTTCTATATTTGTTTTGCTTAAACCACAAGCTTCTAAATATTTTTTTATTTCTTCTTTTGTCATTGTTCCTCCAAATTATATATTAATATTATCATAATTTGAGACATAAAAAAAGTCCATATAAATGGACTTCATTAACCTAATTGGTGGAGAATGTGGGACTTGAACCCGCGACCTCCTGCGTGCAAGGCAGATGCTCTAGCCAACTGAGCTAATTCCCCAATAGGTAGGCACTTGATAACAATCAAGCGTATTAATATTATCATACCAATTAGGTTAAAGTCAAGCGATTTTTGTTTATTTAATTAAAATATTCATTATTTCTAGCCCTAATTTAATACTATCATGCCTAATTACATCATTTTCTATCTTTATGAAAGGCTTTTTAATGTTAACTATATCTATATTCTTATCATCTATTTTAACTAAATCTTTTTGTTCTAAAGTTTCATATTTTCTTTGAATTTTTTTACTTACTTTTTCACTATTAGTTATTACAATGTCTATTTTTCTTTTGCCTAAATAACTATTTAATAATTTTATATGATCACTTACAGTAAAATCATCAGTTTCACCAGGTTGAGTCATAATATTACAAATATAAATTATTTTAGCTTTGCTTTCATCTATTGCTTTAATTACTTCTTTGCATAATAAATTAGGAATTATACTTGTATAGATGCTTCCCATGCTTAAGATAATAGCGTCGCTTTCTTTTATTTTCTTGATAACTTCTGTGTTTACTTTAGGTGTCTTTTTATAATAAACTTTTTCTATCTTTTTATCAGATAATGTTATATTATGTTCCCCTTCAATAATACTTCCATCTTCCATTTTTCCCATTAATATAACATTATCATCTGTAAGAGGTAGTACTGTTCCTTTTAAGTTTAGAATTTTACTTATTTGTTTAATTCCATTAGACATATTTCCTGTTATATCGCTTAATGCAGTTAGCATTATATTACCAATTGTATGTCCTTCTAATTCATTATTTGTTTTAAATCTATAGTTTACTAATTCACCTACTATATCTTCTGTTTCTGATAATGATATTAGTACTCTTCTAATATCTCCCATTGCTGGAATGTTAAAAGCTTTCCTTAATTTTCCTGTACTTCTTCCATCATCGCAAACACTAACAACAGCTGTTATATCAAATGGAAACTTTTTAAGTCCTCCAAGTAATACTGATTGTCCTGTTCCTCCACCTAATACAACTATTTTATTTTTCATTTGTTCCCCCTAACAAAATATGCATAATATTCTTCATAACATATATTTTCACTATGAATAATTGCCGCAGCACTTGTGCCTACATATCTAAGTCTCCAAGTAGCTGCATTAAATCCAGTTAAATCTGTTTTATCTTCTGGAAATCTAAATATAAACCCATATTTATAAGCATTTTCTTTAAGCCATTGATATTCTAAACTTTCTTTAGGTTTATCCAACACTTTATTATATGGCATTAAGTCAAATGATAGACCTGTTTGATATTCTGAATGACCTGGCCTTGCGACTATTTTATCTGTTTCACTCAGACCCATGCTACTTGCATAACTATCATAAATATTTTTTTGTTCTTGATAACTTCTATAACCATCGCTTACTACGAATGTATATCCACTTTCTCTACCTGCTTCAATTAAAGATATAATTGGATCAAGTATACTATTACTTATTTTCTTACCAGTGTATGCATATTTAGATGGAACATCAACTAAATCATCTGGAGCATAGTCTTCTTTTAGACCATATAGTCTATTAACAAGCATTAGTTCTTTCTCATCTATATTTGTTTCTTTTTCTTCATCAAACCAATCTATATTGGCTTCAGTATTAATAATAGAAACAATCTTTGTATTATCTGTTTTTTTATTTTTTGATTTATATTCTAAATATTGATTTAAATTATTAAAAATGAAATATTTTTCTTTTATAAATTCAATTATATTTTCATCATACTTCATAGTTAATAGTTTATCTATTTGTGAATCATTTAGTTTGCCTTTTATTTCTTTTATTTCTGATTCAGAATAATTTATTTGTGTTAATTTATAATCATATGTTTTTTTATAGTTAATCTTTTTTATAGTAGACACACTAAAAACAATTATTCCAATTATAATAGCTAGTAATACTGCTATAAATGTAAAAAATCTAACGTAATTAAATTTTCTTATAACCATCATATTCACCACATATATTATACTATATTTATCATTTATTTGATAGATATAATATTCTACATAATTTTTAAAAATAATTTATATTATTACTATTTTATGATAAAATTATATTCATATATGAAAGGTGGTAAAGATGGATACTGTAGTTGGAGATAATGTTTATGATTACTCTATTGATGGTTCATATGGTGACTATGATTATGATGATACTTTACATGGAGATTATAGTTATGATGGATCATCATTTGGTGCTTATGATTACGATGGCTTCTTTGATGGTGGCGTTTTTTTGGCATGGTTTATGGCATTTTTTGCTGTTATTGCAATTGTAGGTTTAATAGTCGGCGTATTCAAAATCATTTGTAACTGGAAGATATTTACTAAGGCTGGACAAGAAGGATGGAAATCAATTATTCCAATTTATAATACGTGGACTCTTTGTGAAATTGTTGGTTTAGAAGGTTGGTATTCTCTACTTCAATTGATTCCAGGTATTGGAGCTATTGCTGCATTAGTTCTTAAAATAGTACTTTCTATAAGACTTTCAAAATGTTTTGGTAAGTCAGAAGGATATGCCGTTGGTCTTATATTCTTAAATCTAATATTCAGTGCAATACTTGCATTCGATAAGAGTGAATTTAGAAATTATTCTAGTGAACAACAAGTTGCAAACTAAAACTAGTTATGACTAACTAGTTTTTTTGTTTGTATTATTTTTCCTTTTTTGCAGGTACTATTTCTTCTTTATCAGATTCGAATAAGCTCTTTCTTACTTTTTCTTCTATTTCTTCATATAAAGCAGGATTGTTTTTTAATACAAGTTTAACATTTTCCTTTCCTTGTCCAATCTTTTCTCCTTTATAACTAAACCACGCTCCGCTCTTATCTACTATTCCAAGATTAGATGCAACGTCAATTACTTCACCTGTTCTTGAAATTCCTTCACCATACATAATTTCAACTTCAGCTGTTTTGAATGGTGGGGCTACTTTATTCTTTACTACTTTAATAATTGTTTTATTTCCAAGAACATCTCCACCTACTTTAATTTGTTCACTTCTTCTTACATCCATTCTAATTGTTGAATAGAATTTTAAAGCTCTTCCTCCTGGAGTTGTTTCTGGATTTCCAAACATAATACCAACTTTTTCTCTTAATTGATTTATGAAGATACAAATTGTATTTGTTTTGTTTATTACACCACTTAATTTTCTTAAAGCTTGAGACATTAGTCTTGCTTGAAGTCCTACATGAGAATCTCCCATTTCACCTTCAATTTCAGCTTGCGGAACCAATGCAGCAACTGAGTCTATAACAATAATACTCATTGCCTCACTTCTAACAAGTGCTTCTACAATTTCTAGTGCTTGTTCTCCAGTGTCTGGTTGACTTAATAATAATTCATCAGTATCTACACCCAACTTTTTTGCATATACTGGATCTAATGCATGTTCTGCATCTATAAATGCTGCCTTCCCACCGTTTTTTTGAACTGATGCAATTGCATGAAGTGCTATTGTTGTTTTACCACTTGATTCTGGACCAAATATTTCAATTATTCTTCCTTTTGGATATCCTCCTACACCTAATGCTTGATCTAATAAAATAGAACCACTAGATACTACATCTATATTTTTAACACCTTTTTCTCCTAATTTCATAATTGCGCCTTTGCCAAATTGTTTTTCAATATCAGCTAGGACTTGGTCTAATGTCTTGTCTTTTTTCATAAGTTTCTCCTTCATTAATTTAATTTTAAAACAATTAATTTTCTTTGTCAACACCTTTTTACAAACTTTTGTTTGTATATAATTTAATTATTATTTTTTATTCCTTTTGATAATTAAATTATACCTGAAAATAAAGTAAAAATACTTACTTTTAATACTTTTTATATGGTAAAAATTGTTTTTTATATAAATTAAAAAAATAGCAATTCTATTGCTATTTTACTGTATCTGCTAAATATTTTTTATTTTTAGCATAATATTGAACACCACTTAATACTGATAAGACTGTAGCTATCATAATAATAACTCTTGATGGATAAACATTAATTAATGCAAATGGTAAATCATAGAAGAATAATAATGTTATTCCAACTAGCATAAATGCTGTTTTAAACTTACCTGCTTTTGATGCAGCTACTGCACCATTCTTTTGTCCTGCTACCATTTTTATAGAATCAACAGCAATATCTCTTGATACAATGACAACTGGTACTATAGGACTAATATGTCCACTTGTTGCTAACAATATTAATACGCCATTTACTAATATCTTATCAGCTATTGCATCCATTACTTTTCCTAAATCAGTTACTAAATTATATTTTCTAGCTAAATGACCATCTAAATAGTCTGTAACTGATGCTATTAAAAATATAACTCCACAAATTAGATATTTGCTATCAATTATAAAATCAGCTGATATTTTTATTTCTGGAAAAGAAACTCCAATTTTATTTAATGGAAATACCATTAATATAAGTAAAAATATTGATAATATAATTCTACAAACAGTTATTTTATTAGGAACATTCATGATTAAATTATACTCCTTTCAGTTATATAATTGTTATAATTTAATTTATTAGCATCTTTATCAGTTATATACTTAATAATTATTATAACTAACATAATTAATACTACTATAGCAGCTATATAAAGTATAGTGTATTTAGTAGAATTATCTTTTCTTTTTATTGTGTATGGTGAAACTATTTTATTTTCTTCATTTTTTAATTCTTTTAGGTTAATTTCTTTTGTTTGCTCTAATATATCTTCAATTGGTATTCTAGAAGTATATCCAAACATAAAATCATTAAATTTGTTTATGATTTCATCTTCATCTAAATTTAAATATATAGCATACTTTTTAATAGTTTCTTTTAAGAAAAAAACATCTTTAAAAGCATTAACATTTCCATCTTCTAAGTTGTCTAATTGGCTTTCTGTAATATTTAAATCTTTTATAACCTCTTCTTTCGAAATACCAATAGTTTCTCTAGCTAATTTAAAGCTATCACCTATTTCTTTCATAAAACTCTCCTATAAATTAAAAAATAATTTTTAATAAGCCATGTTCTGTACCTATTTCTAGGTGGTAAACATTTATCTAAGAATTACTTCTTCCCTTACTCCTTTGTTATTCATTCGTAAGAGTTCCCCTACCAAATTTGGGTTTCTCACTCGTGGGGTTTACCTCGTTCCATAATTATTATCCCTAATAATCTCGTCTCTATGGCACTTTTATAGTTACTTTAATCAGTTCTTGATTATTTCACAGCCGTGTATATTTCTATACCCTAAGGTTATTTTTTCCCTTAGCGCGAACACTTTCAATCATTTCAGATTGAGTGAGCATGGACTTTCCTCTACATAAATTTATGCAGCGTTTACCTAAAAAATTATTCTTCTCCGTATACAACCTTTTCTAAGTCACTAATTCTCTTTAATAAATCTACATTAGTAACTCCTTTGTTAGAGCCAGCTATATCTAAAGATGCTTTTAATTTTCTAACTTCAGTTCTTAATTTTTCATTTTCATTTTCTAAAGCTTTTATTTCATTAATTAATTTCTTTGTAGAATTTTCAAAATAAACATAATCTTTAATAATATAGTCTAAAAATTGGTCTACTTCTTGAGGTCTATATCCTCTAGCATCAATTTTAAACTCTTTATCTAGTATCTCTTTAGCAGTTAAAATTTTCTTATCTTCAAACATCTTTTTAGCCTCTCTTCCAGTCTAATTTTACGCTAAAATGAAATTTTTGTCAATAAAAGAAGCAAACTCTATAGCTTGCTTCTATAATTTAAAATACACCTATTAATTAACTCATCAAAATCCTTAAACTTAGTATTAATATTATCTTTCTCTTTAATAGTGCACCTCCATATAAAGAATAACACTATTTAATTACTATGTCATAAATTCGACAAAATTAGATTATTTATTTAAATCATCTTTAAAATATTCATAAATTGTATCTATTAAAGTACTATCAAATTTATTAATTTTAATATTATATGTTACGCTTTTTTTAGTTGGGTTAATTATTTCATTAATTTTAGTATAATCTATATTAATTCCACTAAAACGTGATGAACTATAAGTAGTATCAAATGTTAAATTTGAATCGTTTGTTACTTCAAAACTAGTATCATATAAATCATTATATGCTTTAATAAAATCAGATAATTTTATATTACATGTAGATTTAGTATTGCTTACATATTCAAATTCACAATAGTTAACTACTTTTTTATATAAATTTATATCTAAATAATTATCATTTATAAAATCATATGTTTTGTCATCTTTATGCAGCTTTTCTTCTTGTGAATCAGAATAAAAAACTTGATTATTATAAATAATAAAGCCATCATGATCAAGATTATCTCCAGAATATAATTGTAATTTATCTGCTTTTTGATAATTTAAGCTTTCACTTTTATCTTTATATTTTTTAGTTACTTCTAAGCTATAATTATCTTCTACTTTATTTAATAGTTCAATAATCTTTATTTTATTTGCTACTTTCTCTTCTAGTTTATTATCGTATCTTAATCTATTATTGGCTATAAATATTATTGAAACTACAAAAAATATTAACACAAGAATTAATTTAACATTATTAGTTATTCTAATGTTACTTATTTTTTCTTTTATATCTTTTAATTGTTTTTTAAACTTTTTAAAGTCTTTTAACATAATTTTTCACCTAAAAGATTTTCTTTTCTTCTTCCGTTTATAAAATCACTAGCATTCATTTCTTTTTTACCACTAGGTTTTATTCTTGTTATAATTATTTCACCATCAGAGCATGAAACTCCAAATCCATCTTTGTAAACATTTATAATTTCACCTGGAGTTCCTTTTTTATTTGATCCAATTCTACTAGAACATATTTTTATGATTTCATTATTTAAAGTTGTGTATGCTACTGGAAAAGGATACATACCTCTAATTTGATTAAATACTTCTTCTTTTGTTTTATTAAAATCTATTTTTTCTTCTTCACGTTTAATGTTATATGCAAAAGTTACTTTGCTTTCATCTTGTTTAGTTCTTGTAATATTACCACTAAATATATTTGGCAATGTTTCTTTCAACAAATCTCTTCCTAAAATACTTAATTTATCATGAATTGTTCCTACATTATCAGTTTCTTCTATTTTTATACTTTTTTGAGTTATTATATCTCCATCATCCATTCCAGGTGCCATATACATAATAGTTATTCCTGTTTCTTTGTAACCATTAATAATAGCTCTATGTAATGGACTTCCACCTCTTAATTTAGGTAAAAGTGATGCATGAACATTAATTGCTTTATATTTAGGTGTTTCAAGTAATTCAGTAGGTATAATTTGACCATAAGCACATGTTATGATTACATCAGGATTTTTACTCAAAATATATTCAAAATCATTTCTTATCTTTTCAGGTTGAAATACTTCAATATTATTATCAATAGCCACTTGTTTAACTGGTGAAAACTTTAATTCATCATGATGTCTACCAACATAACTATCTGGTTGAGTAACTACCATAATAACATTTGTATTTTCAATTAACATTTCTAATACAGGTACACTAAATTCAGGTGTCCCCATAAATACTACTTTTTTATCTTTCATACTTATTCCTTTCAATCATGAATATTATATTAAATATTAATACTAATATCAATTGTTACATTTTTTATTTCTAATTTATTTAATTCTTCTAATGCTTTATATAATAATTCATTTTTCTTATATTTTATCATTATATTAAATCTATATTTATTCTTTAATTTTACTATACTTGATACACTTGGACCTAATACTATATATGAATCATCTAATTTATTATCTATAAATTTCTTTATTTTTTTACTTTCTTCACTTGCTTGTTCAAATGAGGTACTACTGATTAAAATATTGCAAATATAATAGTAAGGTGGATAACCTAGTTTTTTTCTTATATTCATTTCATAATTAAAGAAATAGTCAAAGTTATTTTTTAATACACTGTTGTAAACATAATTCGTTTTGTTATATGTTTGTATTATTACTTTTCCTGGTATATTAAATCTTCCTACTCTTCCTGCTGTTTGACTTAATAATTCATATGTTCTTTCTCCACTTCTAAAGTCTGGAATTGAAAGAAGTGAATCTGGATTTATTATTCCTACTAAGCTTACATTTTCAAAATTTAATCCTTTTGATATCATTTGTGTACCAACTAATATATTATATTTACCACTTCTAAACTCATTTATAAGCTTCTCATGAGCATTTTTAGTACTAGTAGTATCTGCATCCATTCTAAGTACTTTTGTCTTATATTTTTCTTCTATTATGCTTTGAAGTTTTTCTGTTCCAAGGCCTAAATCTTTAATAGCATTTTCTTTGCAATTTGGACATAATAGACTAGAAGAAACTCTATATCCACAATAATGACATGAATAACTATTACTACTCTTATGATAAATTAATGATATATCGCAATTTGGACATTTATAAACATAACCACAATTAGTACAACTTAGGAATGTTGAATAACCTCTTCTATTCAATAAAAGAATAACTTGTTCATTTTTACTTAAAGATAATTTTATGTCTTTATCTAATTTATCACTAATAATATAATTATGTTTTTTAGCCTCTATTTCCATATCAACTATTTCTATATTTGGTAGAGTACCACTTATTCTAGATTTTAAGTTTATTAAATGATATACTCCTTTTTTACCTCTAGCATATTGTTCTAATGATGGTGTTGCGCTTCCTAAAACCACTTTTGCATTATTATATTCTGCTCTTTTAAATGCAATATCTATTGCGTCATATTTAGGATTATTTTCTTGTTTATATGTTTGACTTTGACATTCATCAACTATAATTACTCCAATATCTTTAAGCGGAACAAATATAGCACTTCTTGCACCTACTACAACATCAACATTTCCATTCATTATTTTTCTGTATTCATCATATTTTTCACCTTCACTAAGTGAACTATGAAATACAGCAACTCTACTCATAAAAACACTTTTAAATCTTGAAACAATTTGAGGTGTAAGAGATATTTCAGGTACTAAACAAATAGCTTTTTTTCCTTGTTCTAAAACATTTTTTATTAAGCTAATATATACTTCTGTTTTTCCACTACCAGTAACTCCATATAATAAATATTTATTATCATTAGAATTTAATATTTCATTTAAACAATTATTTTGATCTTCTGTAAGTGATATTTCTTTTCTTTTTTCTTCTAAAAAGTAAACTTCTCTATTAATTTCTTGTTTTCTTTCAATTACAATATTATTATTTATTAGATTCTTTAATACTTGAGAAGTTATTTCTTTTTTATTTACTTCTTTATCTTTTAAATAATTAATTATTTCTATTTCTTTTAATTTTCTTTTATTATTATTTATATATTCTTCTATATTTATTTCTTTATTTAAACTAATATATGTTTCATATTTTCTATTTATATTTGTTTTAACTGATGCTTTTAATGCTTTTGGTAACATAACTTGATAGCATGATATTAAATTGCATAATAAAGAATTACTCATGTATTTTCCTAGTTTGAGTAATTCATCATTTAAATAAAAATCTTTTTCTTGAATCTTTAATATTTTTTTATATTCTAAAGTATTATCTATATTATCATGTATTTTTAGTATAAATCCTTCTACTTCTTTTGTACCAAAATTAACTATTACTTTTTGTCCTACTTTTACATCACATTCTAATTCTTTAGGAACTAAATAATCAAATACTCTATTTAGTGATTTTACTGAGTATTCAATTAATACACTAGCTAACATTATATTCCTCTTAAGAAAGGATTATTTTTTAATTCATGACCTACTGTAGTTGATTCTCCATGACCAGGATAACAAACTACACTTTCAGGCATATATTTAAATACATTTAAACTATTAGCCATTTCATCTTCAAGATTTTCTTCTATGTTTCCAATTGTTTCTTTAAAGACAAAATCTCCTGTAAATAAAACGTTATTGTTATCAAAATAGTATGAAACACTGTCACTAGAATGACCGAATGTTTCTATTTTTTTGAATTCAAATGTTCCAATTTGAAGTTTATCTTCTTTAGTTTTATAATCGACTAATACTGCATTTGGATATTTAGCTTTTATATCATCTAATGCTCCTACATGATCAAAATGATAATGTGTTATTAAAATTCCTTTTACATTTAAATTAAGTTTTTCTATCTCAGAAATAATAATATCACTATTATCTCCTGGATCTACTATTAAAGCATCTATATCATTATGAATAATATAACAATTTTCTTCTAACATTCCTGTTACTATTGTAATCACTTTTATCATTTTAAATCTCCATTCTCATCAAATATATTTAATAGTGAATCTAATCTATTTATTACTTTAAATCCACTTGATTCTAATTCTTTTGAAAATCTAACAGATATTCCACCATTCTTTTCCCATTCTCTTAAATTACCTGAATAATCATCAACTAATATTGCATCTTTACTATGAACAACTAGAGTTTTAGAAATTTCTTTTGGTACCATTATTATACTAATATCTCTAAATTTACTTCTTAAATATTTTACTTTTACTATACCTTCTTCTAGTGAGTTTATGTGTGTTAAAAAGCTTATTTCAAATCTTTTACTATCTATTAATTTATTTATGCATTCAATTGAATCATTTAGAATATTGTCATCATTAACAATACTATTAAAATCGAATGTAGACATAAATACTCTTACTTGAGCATTGTCAGATACATCTGCTCCACTTTTCTCTAGTGCTGCGTATAATGGTGGAATTGTATCCATAACTACGCCATCAAAATCTATATAAAGTCTTCTCATTTTTATCACCTACTAACACTATAATATTTTATCATTATTTTGTCAAATCATAATAAAAGTGACTTTATGAGTCACATTTTATTATTAATCATAATCTGGAGTTAATAACGAATACATTATATCTTTTAAAGAATCAAATTTGAAATCATCATCCTCATAAAATACAATAATACGATAAAAATAATCCCATGGGGTTACAAAATAGTAATCTCTTATTTTTTCGTCTAATTTTTGGTATCCTAACACATCAATATCAGCATATTTTTCATTAAATAATTTCTCTTTAGTTGGATCAATTTTTAACTTTAGCTCTGCTTCCATTTCAATAACTGGTTTATGATTATTCATAGACATTGTTTCAATTGTAACTAATGCATACCAATTTTCGTTGCTAGAAACTTTAAAGAAATATTCATCATTATCTTTATAAGTAAAATTATCTGGAACATCATATTTAAATC
The DNA here is from genome assembly GCA_934096645.1 of uncultured Bacilli bacterium. Classification (GTDB taxonomy): domain Bacteria; phylum Bacillota_I; class Bacilli_A; order RF39; family UBA660; genus CAG-1000. The sequence continues at coordinate 203,021 of CAKOMK010000001.1, forward strand.
CATATCTTGGCTCTTTATATATTTTTGAGCCTACATTTTCATCGTTATCTTTTTTAGGATCTTGAATATTGTCATTATTCGGGGTAGATTGTTGTTTGTTTTTGAAATATATAATTGTAAATGCAATTCCAATAATTACAATTATAGAAAACAAAATTAATAATAATTTTTTTGTATTTTCTTTTGACATATTTTCTCCTTTAAACTTAAAGAATATTGTTTAGTAACAAGATGCACAGTTACAGCAAGTATATCTACCATAGCATTGACATGGGTCTGGTGCTGGTGGTGGATTTGATTTCCATTGTGCATATAAATTATGATTACTAGCTGTTGTAACTTTTGTTGTATTTGATATTTTTGTTCCACCAGAAGCCGCTGTAAACCATCCTTGAAAAATATATCCTGATCTTGATGCTATTGGTAGTGTTCCATAAGTTGAGTCAAATGTTACAGTATTTGTTCCTGCATTATTAGATGTTCCATCGTTTTTAACAAATGTTACAGTATATTTATTTGCTGTCCAATGTGCGTACAAACTATGGTTGCTTGCTGTTACAACTTTTGTTGTGTTTAATACTTTTGTTCCAGCTGATGCGGTTGTAAACCATCCTTGAAAAGTATAACCTGTTCTCGTTGTTGTTGGAAGCGTGCCATACGTTGAAGCAAATGTTACTGTACTTGTGCCTGCATTATTAGATGTTCCATCATTTTTAGCAAATGTTACAGTATATTTGTTTGCTGTCCAATGTGCATATAATTTGTGATTACTTGCTGTTGCAACTTTTGTTGTGCTTGTAATTTGTGTTCCTCCAGAAGCAGCTGTAAACCATCCTGCAAAAGTATATCCTGTTCTACTTGCTGTTAGAAGTGTTCCATATGCTGAAGCAAATGTTACTGTACTTGTGCCAGCATTATTGGATGTTCCATCATTTTTAGCAAATGTTACAGTATATTTGTTTGCTGTCCAATGTGCATATAATTTGTGATTGCTTGCTGTTGCAACTTTTGTTGCGCTTGTAATTTGTGTTCCTCCAGAAGCAGCTGTAAACCATCCAGTAAATGTATATCCTGTTCTACTTGCTGTTGGTAAGCTTCCATATTTTGCATCATATACAACTGTTTTATTAGTATAACTTGGTGTTCCATTGTTTCCGTCAAATGTAACTGTATAACTTTTAGCTTCCCAGTGAGCATATAATGTTTTAGCTTCTGGTTTATCTAAAATAGTAGAACTATCAACTTTATCTCCACCCACTGTTTTTGTATACCAACCAGTAAAACCATATCCTTCTCTTGTAGGTTCTGGTAAGAGTCCATATGATTTTGTATAAGTTACATCCTTACTATTCTTTCCAGTTAATGTTCCACCATTAGTATTAAATGTAATTTTATATTCTCTTTCTTTTATTTTGAAAAAACATTCTACATCATCTATTACGTTAGGAATAACTAACTTTCTTGATGATGCAGTGTAACCAGATGGATTACATAAATTACTTCCATCTTCTGAAGTGTCATATTCATATCCATCTTTAAAATTTATATAAAAGATAGCATCTCTATTTTCAATTACAGTAGTCTCACACCTATTTTTTTCTTTACATTTATCATTATTGACGAAAATAGAATCTACTAAGTTTTCTCTATTTGCCTTAATAATTACTAGATATGATTTATCAATAACCCAAGGATTAGAATAAGTTCCTTTTCCAGTGATTTTTGTTTTATTTCTTATATATTCAACAATTCTATTATTAAATGCATTCGTTTTTGGATAAGTGGTTTTGCCAACAACATATGCATTATTATTATCGCCAGTTAAAGTCCAATATCCATTAACATCATATAACCAAGATGAATCATTAGCGCTTCCTGAATCTTTAGAAAGATCATATTCATATTTATTAAGAAGTCCACCTTTATTGAATCCAGATATACTAAATATTCCCTTTTCACTAAGACCATATTTAGTATCTTCTGATACAATATATTTAGAATAATCATCTTCAAAATTTTCCTCCATATATTTATTAGCTAATTTTTTTCCATCTTCAAATGTTCCAGCACTAATAAATAAAGGCATAAAACATAATAATAAAATTAATATTATTAAAAGTTTTCTCATTTTCGTCACCCTTTATTATATATATGTTATCATATTTTTTATAAAAATTATACAATTGTTGTCATAAAACTATAAAATGTTATACTGCATTTTTTAAAATATATATAATTTATATTTTCTTGTTTCTCTATTATATTTAAAAGACACATAGTTTATTACCTACAATGTTCATTTATACTTATGTTAGTAATCACTATGTGTCTTTTTTTATGTTCTTTTTACATTTTTATTTAAAGTAATTTTATAAGTAAATCGCTTATATCTTAACAATCAAAATTTAATCCTTCTACATCAACATCTTTTGGAAATGGATTACAAATAAATTCAATTAGTGTTCTATCTCCAAAGAAGTCAATATTTGTTATTTCGTTAATTTTAAATGCATTATAGCCTATAAATTGAACAGTTGATGGAAATATTACTTCAGTTAAATTATTTCTATCAAATGCATATGCATCTATGTAAGTTAGACCTTCATTTAATGTTAATTTAGATATTTTGTTATTATAAAATGCGTTTTCTCCAATAGATGTTACGCTAGGTGGAATTATTATGCTTTCAATTTCGTTATCTTTGAAAGCATTGTCTTTTATAACTGTTACTGTATCTGGTATAATCACGCTTTTAATTCCCATGTTACCATCACCGCATGGATTATCTGTATCACACATATTTGAAAAAGCTGAACTTCCTATTGTTTGAACTTTTACTCCATCTATTTTTGAAGGAATAACAACGTCACTTATTGCTTTATCATTATTATTAATTTTTATTATTCCTTCTCTTTCTAGTCCTATGTACATTTTTGTAGGTATAGCTTTATTAGCTATTGCATATCCAAGAGAATATTCTTGTGATTTATCATTTGTACAAAAGTCTAATGCTTTAGTTTCATCGAATAAATAATGATTTACTAAATAGTCTCTGCATGCTTCTGCATCTAGCATTTTATATTCTGACATATCTACTTTACTTGTTTTACCGCAAAGATATTTTACTATAGTTCCTGTTTTTTTATCAAATTCAAAGCATTTATTATCTTCAGTGTTAGTGTTTGGTTTGTTATTATCTTTCTTTGCACATCCACTAAATAGAAATGTGCAAAGAAATAATAAAACTACAATTCTAACAAAATATTTTTTCATTATTATTCAGCTCCTATCCATGTAATTCTTGCAGCTCCATCACCCATTTTTGCTGAGTTTGCATTAAGTGATTCTGATACAGAAGTTGTTTTGTTTGTTTTTGTATTAGTTGCTGATGATGTTGTGCAGTTATAACAATACATCACTTTATTTGTAAGATTAGTATTTCCTATATAACTTGAACCTCCTGCTCCATTTGTACTTGTGTATTCTCCAGTACCTTGGTATGCATATCCTCCATAATAGCCACCTCCAGCGCCTCCACTTCCTTCAGCGCCACAGTTATAATAACTATATGAACGTCGTCCTGCTTGTCCTTGTCCGAAACTATAACCGGTTGTTTGAGTAGCACCTGTTGATCTATTTCCTACTCCAGAAATACCACCTGCATTAGGTCTTACTGTGTCACATTCGCCACTTCCTTGGACTCCACCTCCACCTCCAGCAACAATAAGTATGTTACTTTTTTTGTTACGTAGAGTTGATAATAAGCCACTGGTTGTAGCAATATGTGTCGCTCCGCCTCCACCAGAACCACCAGCATATTTAAGATTTGAATCATCATATGGGTATGAAGAACTAGAACCATATCCTCCAGAGCCTCCACCATTATAGCCACCATTTCCTGGGGACATTATTGGAGGTAAACCTGCACCCGCTGGAGATGTTCTACCACCTGTTCCTCCTTTTCCACCAACATAAATGTAAAGTTTTGTTCCAGCTGTTAGTTTTATTTGACCTGTTGCATAAGCACCATATCCACCTTTATTTAAAGGACTGAAGCAATCTGCAGTTAGTGGAAACTCCCAGTGCCAAATGTCTCCACCTTGTGCTCCCCAAGTTTCAAGCTTATATATACCTGTAGCTTTAACGTCATAAGTATAAGCTCCACTCTTATCAAATGATTTTGGCAAATCTGTTGGAGCATTTACTTCCCATCTTGCATATAATGTTTGTGTGCTTGTTATCTTTACTTTTGTTGTGTTATATACTCTTGTTCCACCTGTATTAGATGTGTACCAACCAGTGAATACATACCCTGATTTAGTTGTAGTTGGTAATGTTCCGTATGTACTATTATATGTAACTGTTTGATTAGCTGGTTGTGTTCCACCATTTGCATTGAATTTTACAGTATATTTATTTGCATTCCACCTTGCATATAATGTTTGCGCACCTGTTATTGTTACTTTTAATGTACTTGTTACTTGTGTACCATTTAATGCTGATGTGTACCATCCTTTTAAGGTATATCCAACTCTTGATGTTGTTGCAAGAGTTCCATATGTACTATTATATGTAACTGGCTTTGATGGTGGATTTGGAGTTGTTCCTCCACTTTGATTAAATGTTACAGTATATGTATTTGCTTTCCATTGAGCATAAAGTGTATGATCTTTTGCTTGTGTTACTTTTGTCGCACTTGTAACCTTTGTTCCTCCACTTGCTGTTGTATACCATCCTGTGAAAGTATATCCTGTTCTTGTAGCAGTTATTACTGATAAATCTCCATAAGTACTACCATAACTAACATTTTTTGTTGTAGTTGAACCCATTGTTCCACCATTGCCAACAAATGTTACTGTGTATGAATTTGGATTCCAATGAGCATATAATGTTTGATTATTTGTTATCGTAACGTCAGTAGTAGATGTTACTTTACTTCCACCAGTTTTTTTTGTATACCATCCATCAAATGAATAACCCGTTCTTGTTGGTTCAGGCATACTACCATATTTTTCTTTATAAGTTACTTCTCTAGTATAATTTGCAGGTGTTCCGCCATTAGAATCTAAAGTAACAGTGTACTTTTTAGGTTCAAAATATATTATACAGTTTAAATCTCTATCTAATGACCTAATTGTTATTTTATTTCCTTCAACTAAGAAATAATTAGAAAAACAATTAGAAATATTTGATGATGAAATGCCATATCCTGGCGATGCAGTAAAGTTAATTGATTTAGTTGTTCCTTTTTCTATATACATTTCTTGTGGGCCTAAATTACTGCCAGATTCCAAATTACCATAGCTTTCATTATTGCTTTTTAATCTTATCATATAAGATTCAACAAAATACCATGGATTATTTATAGTTCCTTGACCTTTAACTTTCGCAAATGGTTGGATATATTCTGTAATTCTTACTGCAAGTCTATCATTCATATGTTTTGAATATAGTGCATCAGATACGAAATAATAATTGTTTGTTCCATTCTTTGATGATGTCCAATATCCAATACCTGGAGCTAACCATGATCCTTTATTGTCTAAGGAAAGCTTGTATTCATATGAACTAATAAACCCTCCATTTTTAAAACTTCCTTGTGCTATATAACCATTTTTTTCATAATTGTAATACTTATTTCCAACAATGTTTATGTATCTTTTATAATTAGAAAAGTTCACAATATAATTATTTGTTGCCTTTGTTCCTTCATTATAAGTACTTGTAGCATTAATGAAAATTGGTATAAATGTTAGTACAAGAAAAATTAATTTAAATATTCTTTTCATATCATCACCTATTATTATAAATATTATATCAATTATTTCTTTTTTTAACAATAATAATCTCTGGTACACCTAGTAAATTTATAAATTAAATTATTATAATTTAAAAGACACATGATTATTAACTAACCTATGTGTCTTTTTGATTTTTATAATGCTTTTCCATCTAATGAGAAACTTTTTGTATCTGTTATTTCTACATCAACTATTTTTCCAATTAATGATTTGCTTCCTTCAATGTTAACTAGTTTCATATTTTCTGTGTATCCACATACTTTACTACTATCTTTTTCACTTAATCCAGTTACTAAACATTTAACAGTTTTACCCATCATCTTTTTATTTGCTTCATTGCTATACTTGTTAACTACTTCATTTAATCTATGAAGTCTATCCATTTTTACTTCTTCACTTACAGTTTCTTTCATTAAAGCAGCGGGAGTATTTTCACGAGGACTAAATGCAAATGTAAAAGCTCCGTCAAATTTACATTTATTTACAACGTCAAGTGTTTCTTCAAAATCCTCTTCTGTCTCACCTGGGAATCCAACTATAATATCAGTTGTTATACTTGAACCTTTAACTTTTGAACGAATACTATCATATAATTTTAAATATTCTTCTTTTGTATATTTTCTATTCATTAATTTTAATATCTTATTGCTACCTGATTGAAGTGGTAAATGAATATATGGCATTATGTTATCATATGCAGCTATCACATCTATCATTTCTTCAGTGAAGTCCCATGGATGTGATGTTACAAATCTAATTCTATCTATTTTAGTTTCGGCAACATCTTTAAGAAGATTTGCTAAATTGTAGTCATCATACAAATCTTTTCCATATGCATTTACATTTTGACCAAGTAGTGTTACTTCTTTATATCCTAATTCTTTTAAATTTTTAACTTCATCAATTATACTTTCTTTTTTTCTACTTCTTTGTTTTCCTCTTGTATATGGAACTATGCAATATGTACAAAACTTGTCACATCCATATTGTATATCTACCCATGCTGAATAAATACTATCTCTAATAACTGGTACGTTTTCAACAACATCTCCTTCATAGCTTAATACTTCTATTTGTTGTTTTCTTGTATCAATTTTATTTTTAATAATTGATAATAAATTATCTAAATTATGAGTACCACATACAAAGTCAACATATTTATATTTATTTAATATTTCACTTACTACTACTTCTTCTTGAGCCATACATCCACAAATACCAATAATTAAATTTGGATTTGTAGTATCTTTAATATGCTTTAATACACCTAAAAATCCAAATACTTTATCATGTGCATTTTCACGGATAGCACAAGTATTTAAAATGACCACATCAGCTTCTTCAATTTCATCTGTATTTTCATAACCTACGCTTTTTAACATACCTCTGATTTTCTCAGAATCATGTTCATTCATTTGACAGCCATACGTTCTAACAAATGATTTCTTTCCCTTACCAAAATCAGTCAATTTAATATTATAATCTACATAATTAACTTCATTTTGATTTCTTTTTTTAGCATCTATCATATTAGGTGTTTTCATATTAATCAACTCCGGCGTTTATTATAGCATAAAAAAAGAATATAAACAATTTATATTCTAATCTTTTTGTGATTCATATCTTAATGATAACTCTTTTAATATTATAAGGATTAAGAGAGTTAGTATGTAAAAAATTAAACTAATGTTCATTAGATTTTCATACATTAAATATAGCAACGACAATGCAACAAAAATAACCATATAATATATATTTAATTTATTGTTATTTAATTTTATATTTAAATATCCTATTAATGATATAATTAATAAATATGTAAATAGCAAATCTTTAAGTATAATTATCATATTATCTAAACCAACAAAAAATGCAAAAATAGTATAGCTAATAAATTTTGAAATTGTTATAAGTGTCATTGTAATAATAGTTCTATTAAAGGACCAGTTTATTTTTCCAAACCTTATTAGCACCTCACAACTATTATAAGTAATATCATATGTATAAATATAGATTGTGCAAAATATTATAAATAATATATTTATTATTTTATATATCAATGCTAAAATACCAATTTCATTTAATCCTTGATATCCAAACATATTTAATAACGTTTTAAATTCAATAACTTCTGTAGAATTCACTTCATAATATAAGTTAAAGGAAAATACAATTAAAAAAATAAGTGCATATTTAATATATTTTTTATTTATGCTGTTTTTTATAATTATGTAGTTATATTTCATCGTCAACACCTCTTTTTGTATAAAAATTGAATATTGTAGCAGTTGTGGTGAATAGTATTGAAATATACAATAACGTTATAATTATTTCAAAGAAGAAACTGGAATAATTTAATTTAATCAAATAACAAGCAGGATTTAATTTTATATTTAAAAGGCTACTTATCATTTTATTGCTTGGAGTAACCATATAACATAAATATGCTGTTAAAAAAGTTAATAAAATAGACATTTTTTTATCTATAAATTTAAAAATCGCATAATTTAGTGCAGATATTGTATTATATATTGTGAAATTTCTTAGTATATAGAAAATAAAATAAATTATGTTATTGGCACGAATTAATCCGTTTAAATTTGAATTTGGTATTAAAAGTAAAATATTTAGTATCAACACAATTATATATATTGATGAATTAATTATAATAGAAAATTTAATTATATCTAAACTTGTGCTTTTTGAATCTATTTTTCTTATTCTATAAGAATAGTTAGAATCCAATCTATTATGTAAATATATAAATGTTATAAAGAACATTATTAATATTATAAAGGAAAACCAGCCTCCACCTGTTGCAAATATATAATTATTTAATAACGAATCACCTTGTATAACCGTATATTTCGATATTAAACAAGTTATTAAAATTGTAATAATTGATGTTAGAATTATAAATTTATCTTTAATTAAATATTTTAATATTTGAAATTCTTTTTTATTTCGTTTCATTTGATTCTTTTTTCTCAACTAACTTTCCATTATCCATATATAATTTAATATCTGCTAAAGCTTCTATGTCTTCTTTTATATGACTAGACATAATAATCAATTTATCTTTTTCTTTTTCCTCTTCTAACACTTTTTTTATTTTCTTGACGCTTTGTTCTTCAATTCCGTTGAATGGTTCATCTAATATCATTATCTTTGGTTCTTCCATTAATACTTGTGCTATGCCAAGTTTTTGTTTCATGCCTAAAGAATACTCTTTAAATAGTTTATCTTTTTCCTCATATAAATTCACTTTTTTCAAAGTTTCTAATATTTCTTTGTCTCCAATTTTATTTTGTATAGATGCTAATAGCTTTAAATTTTCAAAACCAGATAAATTTGGTAAAAAAGAAGGCTTCTCTATTAGAGCTCTTAAATCTTTAGGATAAGCATTATTATTTGAATAGTTTATTCCGTCAAACAAAACTTCGCCACTAGTTGGATAATAAAAGCCACATATAATTTTTAAAAGAACGCTTTTACCACTTCCATTTCTTCCACAAAGACCATATATTTTTCCTGACTCTAATTCCATGTTTATGTCATCTAAAACTGTATTATTTTTAAACTTTTTATTTATATTTTTAATAACAATTTTCATGCTATTCACCTCCACATTGCTCTAAAGCTATAATAGTTTTTTCTTTATTTTTATATGTCTTAAAAATAATTATTGATGAAATCATTGATAATACAAAACATAATATTGTAAATAAAGACAATGATTTAACATTATGATATTTGTACATATCCAAAAAGTTAAAGTATTCATCTGCTCCTGTTATATTGAAAACTTTTTCAAGGATCATTCCTGATATCACAAACGTATTTGTAAAACATAAAAAATAATATAGCAAAGAGCTTTCTAATAATGAAACTACATAGTTTTTATTATATCTTATAAAAATCATTGATATATTTATATAAAAAATACTTATAAATACTAGATTAATTAAATAGCAAAACATAAAAGCAATTGGATGTTTTAGATAGTTTAAAGAAAAAGATGATACATTTAAATTCATAGCGATTGAGTAATCAAAATGACCTGATATCATATAGGAAAAAATAAATATAAATATTATTACTACTGGTAAAAATAAGGCATAAATATAGCTATCTTTAAATATTTCAGCAATGTATTTTTTATATGATTCTCTTGTAATACAATTTTTTATTTGTATTGACCTAAACTTTTTATTTGCATTATAGCTTCCCAGAAACATTATTAGGGTTGGAGCTATTATCATAAAAATTAAAAAGGCATCCGTATCAATAATTTCATTCATTATTGTTAGTGTATCTAAAGTATACGATTCGAAGTTCTTACTCCCTTTGCAATACTCAGCATATTCACCGTTTGGCTCATCAAGTTCTAATATTATTTTACAATAACTAGCTGATAATTCACTTATTGCCAGTTGGTCCTTTTCGTATTCTCTAATATATAGTGATATCCCACCTACAAAAACAATGGTTATCATTAAGCAAATAATTCCATTAAAATGCTTTTTTATAAATCTCATACTTCATCCTCCTAGTAAAAGCAAAAGAGAAGTTATTTTTAATAGTGATACCAAACGCCTGTATGGCTTAATTTATATGCTGTAAAACTTGGATTTTTATAATATACAGTATATTTTCCCGGAACATTTACATCTGCTTCGTTTTTGGAATCATCATATTTTTTTGTTTGACCTTTACTATATTCTAACCATCTAGAATTTTTACTTCCACTAACTTTGTGGATTCTTACTTTAATATTGGTTTCTTCACTGTTGCCATATAATTTATATGTTTGTACATTTGTATACTTATGAGTTGGTGTTAAATTTGCTGTACGTTCAACCTCTGTCCCTAATGAAGTTGTCCCACCATATGCTTTTATCGTCCATCCAACTATACTATGTTGATCAGAAGCTTTCAAATCTACAACTGAACATAATACACATAAAGAAAATAGTATTCCAGTAATTGCTAAATATTTTTTCATAATTACCTCCAAAATAAATGATTTACTTCTCTTTTGCTAATTTTATTTTAAAACTTGTTTTTTGTGAAATGTTTATTTTGTCATAAAATCATTATATTTTGTCATAATATTTAAACACTATTATTCTTAAATAAATTATATCAAAATAAAAAGAATTAAACTAGTCATTTATTTCCTTTAATTCGAATATTATATCTCTTATTTCTGTAGCTCTTTCAAAATCTAATTTTGCTGCTGCTTCTCTCATTTCTATTTCTAATTTTGATACCATATCTTTTATTTCTTTTTTAGAATATTTAACTTTTTCTTGTTTTTGTTCTTTTTCTTCATTTGTGATAGCTTCGCTTATTGCTTTTATGATTGTTTTTGGAACAATATTATGTTCTTTATTATATGCTTCTTGTATACTTCTTCTTCTAGCTGTTTCATCTATAGCTATTTTCATAGCATCACTAATATAATCAGCATACATTATAACATGTCCATTAGCATTTCTTGCGGCTCTACCAATTGTTTGGATAAGACTTCTTTCACTTCTTAAGAATCCTTGCTTATCAGCATCCATTATGCATATCAATGATACTTCTGGTATATCTAATCCTTCACGTAGAAGATTTATTCCAACTAAAATATCTATTTTTCCAAGACGAAGATTTCTTATTATATTAAGTCTTTCTAAAGTTTTTATTTCATTATGAAGATATGTGACTTTATAACCTAATTCTTTCAAATATGAAGTTAATTCTTCACTCATTCTAATAGTAAGTGTAGTAATTAAGACTCTTTCATTATTCTCTATTCTCTTATTAATTTCTTCAAGAATATTATCAATTTGGTTTTTAGTTGGTCTTACTTCAATTAGTGGATCTAAAAGTCCAGTTGGTCTGATTATTTGTTCTACTGGTTTATCTACAAGTGAAAGTTCATAATCACCAGGAGTTGCTGAAATATAAATTGTTTGATTTAGTTTTTCTTTAAATTCATCAAATTTTAAAGGTCTATTATCCATAGCACTTGGAAGTCTAAAACCATAATCAACTAATGTTTGCTTTCTCATATGGTCTCCATTATACATACCTCTAATTTGAGGAACTGTTACATGGCTCTCATCTATTACAAGAAGAAAATCATCTGGGAAGAAATCTATCAAAGTTGTTGGAGTTTCTCCTGCATCTCTTAGTGATAAATGTCTACTATAATTTTCTATACCATGACAGAAACCAGTCTCTCTTAACATTTCTAAATCATACATGGTTCTTTCTTTTAAACGTTGTTCTTCTAATAATTTACCTTGACTATGTAATTCTTCTAATCTAGAATTTAATTCTTTTTCTATTCTTGATGTTGCTTCTTTCATTTTTTCATCACTTGTTACGAATAATGATGCTGGAAATATACTTACAGTTCTTACACTATTAATCGTTCTACCAGTTAAAGGTTCAAAAAAACTTATTTTTTCTATTTCATCTCCAAACATTTCTATTCTTATTCCATTTTTCTTTTCACCAATTGGAATTAATTCTATAGTATCTCCGTTTACTCTGAAAGTACCACGTTTAAAATCAATAGTATTTCTTTCATATTGCATACTAATTAATTTTTCTAATATGACATCTCTATCTATACTTTGCCCAACATATAAATTTAGCATTTTGTTTATATATTCTTCTTTTTCTCCAATACTGTATATACAAGAAACACTTGATACTATAATTGTATCTCTTCTTTCTATAATTGAAGATACTGCAGCATGTCTTAATTCATCTATTTCATCATTTATTGATGAATCTTTTTCAATATATAAATCTTTAGATGGAACGTATGCTTCTGGTTGATAGTAATCGTAGTATGATACAAAATATTCGACTCTATTTTCTGGAAACAATTCTTTAAATTCGCTATAAAGCTGTCCTGCTAAAGTTTTATTATGCGCTAAAACTAAAGTTGGTTTATTCGTTTTTGCTATTACATTAGCTATGGTGAAAGTTTTTCCTGTTCCAGTTGCTCCTAATAATACTTGATTCTTTTTCCCTTTATTTATACCATCAACAAGTTCATCAATAGCATGTGGTTGATCTCCACTTGGAAGATAATTACTGACTAATTTAAACATAATATTTTTCTCCCTTTCTCATAACTTATCGTGACTTTTTTATAATCAACAAATTTTATTTTTTGAATTAAATAACATAAATACTTTTTGTTACATTATTTTATCATTTTTGTATTGAAAAAACAATGTAATCGATAGAATGTATGTTTTTATTATCCTCTATTTTTTTATAAAAATACCATTAATATACTAACATAATCTGTATTTTTTCATTACTTATTTTGCATATTAAAAGTATTCTGTTTAAATTCTCTTTTTATTAACTTTAATAATATCATCATCCAATATTATTTTTTCAATATTTACTCTGTGAAAATAAAATTTACTTTTCTGCTTTTCTTCTAATATTTTTCGACATTTTTTAACAAACTGATGTTCTTAAATTTATATTTATGCTATAATAATATAAAGTAGATAGTTTGCAGAACATCCATGGTTCTTTGAATTTAAATGTTCTCTATTTTGTGTAATTAATATACTTCTACTTTTCTAAAAAGGGAATAAGTATTAAGGCATAAAATTAGTTCCCATTAAGTATAAGGAGGTGAAAGTGTGAAAAACAAAAAGTCTCTTTTAAGTCTTGGCATTTTAACACTTGTATTAGTTTTAGGTGTTGGTTATGCTGTTGTATCTAGTGTAGACCTTTCTGTTAATGGTACTGCTAAAGTTCAAGGAGTTGATTTAAAAGTTGCATTTAATGGAACAACTGAAGTATCTAGTAAAGATAAAGTAACTGCTACAGCGACTGATGGCAGTTTAACAGCTAATATTACTGTTAAAGATTTAACTTTAAATGAAACGGTGACTGCAACATATACAATTAAAAATACCGAAACAGATGTAGATGCTAGTTTAATACAAAAAAGTATTGCAAATGATAAGGATGAATATTTTCAGGTAACTACTGATGCAACAACTGCTAAAACTATATCTGCAGGTGGAACTACTACTGTAACAGTTAGTGTTAAATTGATTAAAACTCCAGTTTTAGATGCCGACTCAACTGCAAATATAACAGTTAATTTAACTGCGACACCAGTTCAAAAATAACTGATATTTAGTGGAAAGTAAGTAAAGAAGGGATATTTATGAAAAGAGATGAATTTAAAGTTTATATCATTGAGTTACTATTAATATCTATTTTATTCTTTACTCTCTTTGCACCAAATATTATTTCAAGAATCATATTATCACTCATTATTTTGATTTATGCAATAATTATTAGTAAACTGTTAAAGAACAGAAAGACAAAATCAATGTATAAAAAAGAAATAATGATTTTAATGATAATATTTGCTTTGGTGTATTTAGGTATATTTTATTTGATGGGTTTATATTTTGGATTTAGACAATCAAAAATAACTTTATCAATATGGTCTATCATTAATTATATTATTCCATTAACAATAATTATTTTATCTTCTGAAGTTATAAGAAATATACTATTGCAACAAGATGTTACTATTAGAATTAAATCTAAAAAGTTTAACCTATCACAGATACTTACTTATGTGGCAATGATATTAATTGATTTAGCAGTTTATATTGATATTTATAATTTAAATAATTTAAATGAATTTTTAACTGCACTTGGATTTGTATTATTTGCTTCTCTATCTTCCAATTTACTATATAATTATATTTCTGTTAGGTATGATGCAAAAGGAATTATTATATATAAGCTTATTACCACATTATATATGTATATAATTCCAATTGTTCCAGATGTTTATATCTTTTTTAAATCATTTTTTAAAATGATAAGTCCATATATTATTTACGTTATAATTGAAAGATTATACTCAAAAAATGATTTGTTTAATTCTTATAATGAAAGAAAGAAAAATATTATTGGTAATACCATTTTATTTATTGTGATGACTTTACTTGTGATGTTAATATCTTGTAAATTTTACTATGGAGTATTAGTTGTTGGATCTAATAGTATGATGGGTTCTATTGATAAAGGAGATATTGTTATATTTGAAAAGTATACTAATCAAAATATTCAAAAAGGACAAGTAATAATCTTTAATTATAATGGCATACAAACGATACATAGAGTTTCAGATGTGAAAATAGTTAATAATGAATATAGATATTATACTAAAGGAGATGCAAATAAAAGACAAGATGATGGATATATAACTAATGATGAAATATATGGATTAGTTAACTTAAAAGTTAAATATTTAGGTTATCCAACAATATGGATTAGAGATATGTTTAATTAAAAAAATATAAAAAGGAGGTAATAATGTATGAAGAAAAATCAAGTTAATGCAATACTTTATAATCAAGCAAAAAGAAGAAATACAGTATTTGCTTTAATTAGTATAATTATTATTGTTTCTGTAATTACTTTATCCTTCTTTATGATATTCTTTGAAAGATCAAAAAAACAATATGTAAGTTATGATGAAACAAGTAATATTGATTATAAAATATTTTTAAATGATAATGAATTCTTTGATAGCAATTATTTGGATAAAAATAATAGATATATTGCAAGCTTGATAAATTACATAAATGCCAGTTTCAATTATAAATTATCTCTAAATAAAGAAGATATCGAATATAAATATTTTTATAGAATTGATGCTGATATTAAAATAGTTGAGAAAGGAACTGACAATCCTTTATATAATAAAACAAGTATATTAAAAACAAGCGATGAAAAAATTGGATATTCAAACGAAATTATAATAAATGAAAATGTTAATATAGATTATAATCACTATAATAGTTTAGCAAAAAAATTAGTTACATTTTATAACCTTGATGATACTGAAAGCACTTTAACAATTAATATGTATGTTAATGTAATTGGTACTTGTGAAGATTTTGAAGAAAATAATAATGGTGAAGCAGTAATTAGTTTAGTAATTCCTCTTACTACAAATACAGTTGGAATTGATGTAATCAATAATTCAATAAATAATAAGAATGTTATAGAATGTAAGAATGCTAATTCAAACAACTATATATTTATAATTTTAGGAGTTATTATAGCACTTATTGATTTAGGATTAGTGGTTTATACTATTAGATACGAAATAACAACTAAAACTGCAGAAAATATTTATGAAAAGGAATTAAAAAAGATTTTAAATAATTATAGTTCATACATTCAAATAATAGATAATGACTTTGAATTTAATGATTGTCAAATGTTAAAAGTAAATGATTTTACCGATATGTTAGAAATTAGTGATAGAATTAGACAACCTATTCTTATGAAGGAAAATAATGAAAAAACAGGAGCATATTTTGTAATACCTAGTAATACAAGAATATTATATGTATATAGATTGAAAGTTAGTGACATTCAAAAAGAAATGAAAAAAGAATAAAAAAGATTTAGAAGATTTTTAGTAATTTCTTATAAATCTTTTTTTCTAGGAGATTAAAAAATGATAAAAAATAGAAAGCAAAAAACACCAACACCATTTTATAAAATATATCCACTACTCTTATTCGTGTGTACCTGTTTTATGTGTGTTGGATATGCAGTAGTTAATTCAATAACACTTGATATAAAAGGATCTGCAATTGCTAAGTCACAAGAAGAAGTATTTATAACAGACGTTAATTATGTAAGTAATGTTAATGCTAATTTAGAAAACTCTAAAATAATAAATGCTTACCAAACAATGTTAAATAGTAATATAACTTTGTCAGATACTGATCCCTATTCTTCTATAACTTATTCAATAACAATGTACAATTCAACAGATTATGATTATTATTTTGAAAAAGTTGATTATTTATCTGATGATACAACTTATAGTAATGAGGATATTGTATTTGAAATAAGTGGAATATCATCTGGTGACATATTAAATGCTAAAGAATATGTAACAATCAATTTAACTTTTCATTATAAAGATAATATATTATCTAACAATAATACTTTGATCTCATATTTAAACTTTAAATTTGATTTCTTTTCATTTAAGGTCGATAGTTGGGGAAAAATTGCAGAAGCTATTAAAAATGGTTATTCAAGTAGATATAATTTAGGTGATACTAAAAAAATAGATTTAGGAAATTATGGAAAA
Source organism: uncultured Bacilli bacterium (assembly GCA_934096645.1). Taxonomy (GTDB): domain Bacteria; phylum Bacillota_I; class Bacilli_A; order RF39; family UBA660; genus CAG-1000. Next base: position 220,001 of record CAKOMK010000001.1, read on the forward strand.
CATACTGTAAGAATCGCTAATATTTCAACTCCAGACGAATGTAGTCAAGAAAATTTTTCTCAAACTGCTTGTGGATTTGTAATTGAATTTGTTGATATATTAGAAAAAACTTATAACATGAATTCTAGTAGTACAAACATAGGTGGATGGGAAGCAAGTGAAATGAGAAGCTTCATAAATAATGATATATTTAGTTCTTTACCATCGGACTTACAGGATAAAATAATAGATACTAAAGTAATATCAGGTCATGGAAATCAAGATACAAATAATTTTGTAACAATAGACAATCTATACTTATTAGATGCTAAAGAAATATATGGTATAGAATATAACAGTACAGAAAATGCATCTTCAGATAACGCTAAGAATAATGAAAGACAGCTAGATTATTATCTCGCTCAAGGAACAACTCCAAGTGCTAACACTAATGCTATCAAGCAAAGATATGAAAAAAATTTTTGGTGGTGGTTTCGTACCGCTAATGGTGGTAGTTCTACTGGTTTCTTTGGTGTTGGTAGTAATGGTGTACATTATAATTTTAATTCAAATAATACTGGTGGCATTTCCCCTGCATTTAGAATAGGATAAATAATGCATATTGTTTTTTATGTTTAAATTTGATAGAATTAATTATACTATAAGTAGAAAGGAGATTTTATGAAAAAACAAACACTTATAATTAGTATTGTTTCAGTTTTGATTATTTCTTTAATAGTTATCCTAGTTTTAGTTAATAATAATAGTGGCAATAAAGGTTCTATAGAAACAAGTAGAGATGCTAAAAGTATGTTAAAAAGTATTTTCAAAGAAAATGAAAATGATTTACCTAATAGTTTAGAAATAACAGAAATTAATGTTTCTAGTGTTGAAGAAGTAAGTGCTTTTACTGGATTAAAATCAAATTCTGATGTTGAATTTTTAGTTGTTGCTGAACCTATGATGAGTTCGCAAGCATTTAGTACTGTTGTAGTTAAAGCTAAAGATAATGCTGACATCGAAAGTATGAAACAAGAAATGCTTGATAATATAGATACTAGAAAATGGATTTGTGTTAGTGCTGATAAGTTATATGTAACTAATAATGGTAATATAATATTTTTAGTTATGACAGAGGAAGATTGGGCAAATATAGTACTAAATGGATTTAAAAAATATGTTAACAATGATATTGGAAAAGTATTAGAAAAAAATTCTTCAGAAAAAATAGATTTTCCTGATGCTGCAAACTAATAAATAGCACCATTAAAATGGTGCTTTAATTAAGGAGTGAAATATGTTATTTACAAGTATTAGTTTTTTATATTATTTCTTACCTATTACATTAATTTTATATTTTATTGTTCCTAAAAAATATAAAAATGTTATATTACTAGTTTCATCATTATTATTTTATTTTTATGGAGAACCTATATATGTATTTTTAATGATTGCAGAGATACTTATTGCATATTTTGGAGCATTACTTATAGATAAATATAAAGATAAAACTATATTAATCATTTTACTAATGATACATATATCATTATTATTTATATTTAAATATACAGATTTTATATTAACAAACATTAATAATATTTTTAATGCAAATATCAATCTATTAAAGTTAGCTTTACCTATTGGTATAAGTTTTTATACATTTCAAATAATTAGTTATGAAGTTGATGTTTATAAAAAGAAAGTTAGTGTACAAAAAAATATAATTAATTTAGCTACTTATGTTTCTTTATTTCCACAATTAATAGCTGGTCCGATTGTAAGATATGAAAGTATTAATCAAGAATTAGATAATAGAAAAACTACATTTAGTGATTTTAGTTATGGTGTTAGAAGATTTATAATTGGGCTTTCTAAAAAAGTTTTACTTGCTAATGTACTTGGTGAACTTTGTAGTACATTTAATACTATTAGTGATAAAACTGTTGTATTCTATTGGTTATTTGCTATTAGTTATATGTTACAAATATATTTAGACTTTTCTGCATATTCTGATATGGCTATTGGTCTTGGAAGAATGTTTGGATTTCATTTTTTAGAAAACTTTAATTATCCATATATTTCTAAAAGTATAACTGAATTTTGGAGAAGATGGCACATGTCATTAAGTTCTTGGTTTAAAGACTATGTTTATATTCCTCTTGGTGGAAGCAGATGTGAAAAAACTAAAATAATAAGAAATATATTTGTAGTGTGGTTTTTAACAGGATTATGGCATGGAGCTAGTTGGAACTTTATAATATGGGGATTATTATTTGGAATAGTTTTAGTTATTGAAAAATTATTTTTACAAAAAGTTTTAGATAAAACGCCTAATATATTTAAACATATTTATGTATTATTTATAGTTATGATTAGTTTTGTTATATTTAATGGAGAAAATATAATAAATAATATTCAAGGTTTATTTGGTATAAATAATATTTCATTTATAAATAGCGTTAGTATTCATTACTTAAAAAATTATTTAATTATATTAATAATATCTATATTAGCTTGTACTCCCCTATTTAAAAATATAATAGAAAAACTTAAAAATAATAAAAAGATTAATAAAGTTATTAATTTATTAGAACCAATATATTTAGTATTATTACTATTTATAGTAACAGTATATTTAATAAATAACTCATATAATCCATTTTTATATTTTAGATTTTAAGGAGAAATTATGACAAATGATTTTAAAGATAAATTAATATCTATATTATTTGCATTTATTCTAATAATTATAATGATATTAAATATAATAAAAAAAGATGATAAAATGTCTTATACAGAAAGAAGACAATTAGAACAATTTCCAAAAATAACATTTAAAAGTATATTTGATAAAACATTAGCAGATAAATTAGATAAATATACAACTGATCAATTTATAGGAAGAGATAATCTTAGAAAAACAAAAGTTAATATAGAAATGATTACTAAAAATAATTATAACAATTTATATATTTATAATGATTATATTATAAAGGAATTATATCCTTTAGATGAGAAATCAGTTATAAATATGACTAATAAAATTAATTATATTAAAAATAATTACTTAAGTAATAAAAATATATATTATTCTATTATTCCTGATAAAAACTATTTTATTAATAAAGATAATTTAAAACTTGATTATAATAATCTCAAAGATATAATGAATAAAGAATTAAGTGATATTAATTATATTGATTTATTTGATACATTAAAATTAGATGATTATTATAAAACAGATACTCATTGGAAACAAGAGTCTCTTAATGATGTTGTAAATAAATTATCTATTTCTATGAATTTTAATGTTAATGATAATTATATTGTTAAAGAAGCTAGTTCATGTTTTAAGGGCGTTTATAGTGGTCAAATATTAATTAGTGATGTATGTGATAAAATAAATATATTAGAAAATAGTGATATATTAAATAGTACTTTATATAATTATGAAACTAATAAATTTGAAAATATTTATGACATGAGTAAAGTCAATAATAGTGATGCTTATGAGATATATTTATCAGGTTCTGCTTCATTATTAACAATAATTAATAACAATAATAATTCAAATAAGAATTTAATAGTATTTAGAGATTCTTATGGTAGTAGTCTTATTCCTCTTTTAATAAGTGGATATAATAAAATAACAGTTGTTGATACTAGATATATTAATCCTAAACTATTAAATAATTATATAGATTTTAATGATTATCAAGATGCATTATTTATATATAACACAATGTTAATTAATGAGAGTTATTCTCTAAAATAAAAAAGAGGTTTACCCTCTTTTAGTTTGTAATAATGTTTGAACTACCAAGTAATATTGAATAAACTTTAGTAGTTATTTCCATTTGTTCTTCTTCTGTTAAACTATTTACATTAATGGCATTAGTAGTATCAAAGTTTTCTAACTTTTCGTCTAATTTAATTGTTGTTACTAAGTCATAAGTTAAGTTCATAGAAGATATATTACTTTTAACAGACATATTATATTTATATTCTTTATCTGATACTTTCTTTGTTTTAGCATTAATAGTTATTTCTTGTTCATTTTCACTAAATATAATTGTATAATCTTCATCTTTAGAATTATATTGAATATCTATTTTAGTTTTATCACTTCCTGATGATTCTTCAAATGTCATATAATAAATTCCATCTTCTTGTTTAATTATAATTGGATCATCATTATCAATTTGTATTTCTGCATAAACAAATTCTTTAGATAATATAGAATAATTAATAATCATTTTTACTTTCTTATCTTCAGTATTTTCTTTTATACTATCTTTTACATTTGTTAATAGTCCTTTAACATCACTAGTAGTAACTTTAGAATTTGTATCTTCATTCACTATTACACTTATTGCTTCTAAAGACTTCTCATCTTTAATTAGAACATCTAATATTTTACTTAAAACTGTCTTTAATTCTTCACTAGTCATTTCATTAGTTATTTTCATAGTTAATACTTTTTTATTAACTATTTTTTTATTTTCAATATTCTTTTTTAATTTATCGCTTTCATAATTATCTTTATATGAATTAACTATTTTATTACTTAGATAAGAAATACTATCAGTAATATTAGTCAAATCTTTAGTTAATTGTGAATAATTAATATTATTGTCTGGATTAATTTCATTTATTGTTTCATTTATATCAGTAAATATTGTTTTATCAAATATATCTTTAGAATTAAAATATAATTTATTTGTTTTATCAATAAATAAGTTAAAATCTAATAATTTTGAATTAGAATCTTTTAATTCTCCAGTTAAATATGTATTATTTTCTTTTTTATCATAACCTACATTTCCATTTAAGTTAAGTGATATTTTATTACTATTTTGTTCTAATGTAATAGTTGTAGTATAGTCACCTAATAAAGTGTTATAGTCTTTACCAAATATACTAACTGAATTATCAAAGAATGTGCTTGCGAATGTAGATATATTTTCTAATGTTTTACTAAAATAGCTTTGTGGAGTTAAATATAAAAAGTATACGCCGAATAATGAAGCTATTATTACTACAAATATTATTGCTGATGTGATTAATGTTTTTTTGGTTTTCTTTTCTCTTAAATCACTAAATTCAGATAATTCATTAGTTTGTGTTTCTCCATTTGGTTCGCTTGTACTTAGTGGAGACACTTCTTCTTGAGGCTCTGTTACTTCTGGAGCTGAAGCTAAATTATCTATGCTTTCAATTTTAGGTTCTGTATTAATAACAGGTTCTACAGATGTAACTGGAGTTTGCGTAGATGGCACTTGTTCTGTACTTGGTATATTCAACACAGTTTCGCTTACTTCAGTTACTTCGTTTTCCGTTGAAGGAATACTTATATTCTCTGCATTTGGAACACTTACACTTTCTACATTAGGTTCAACATTTGGTGTAGAAACATTATTTTCAGTATCTAAATTATTATTTTCATTATTTACTTCATTCATATTAACACCTACTATCTTAATAATAAACTAATTATAGCAAACCAATAAAAAAAACTCAATATTGAGTTTATTTATGTAAGCTTATTACAGCAGCAGGTTCAGCAGTCATACCTGCATCTAATAATGAATTTAAATATGCTATTTTTTCCTCTATAGATCTGATTTTTTCGATAGTAGCATCATCATAAAATTCACCTTTAACCTTACTAGCTAAAATAATTTGATTCTTAACAGATTTAAGAAAACTAATTTTATTTTTTATTGTCATAATACTTTTCCCCCTTTACAAGTCTATGTATTATAACACATTATATGAAATTGGTCAAATTAATTAACAAAATTCCTATACATAATATAAATAACTAAAGCAAGAATTAAAAATATAACACCCAAGATTAATATAGCCATTAATGATTCTTTTCCATGATCAATTTTACTTTCTATTCTACTTGGAGTATCTTTATTACTACTTTCATAAGAAACTAAATGTTCCCTTTTATGAGTTCTTTTAAATTCTTCATCTTTATTTATCATTTCAGAAATTAATTTTTTAAGTTTTTCATATTTTTCTTTTAAATTATTCATTTAATCCTCTTAATAATTTATTAATATCACTATTTATCAAAAATACTTCATTTTCTTCAAAAGATTTTAAATCTATATTTTCTAATTTATTTATAACTATATCTTTTAATTCGGGAATATGAAATAAAAGAAGATTTGTTTTTTGAATACAATGTCTTAAAATAATTTGATCTTTTATATCAAATACAGTTAATATTTGATTAATATTTTCATTTATTTTATGTTTTTTATCCCATTTAGCTAAATCACATATAAGGAGGTATCCTCTTAATTTAATTAAATTATTTTTATCATTTAGCATAGGTAGTATTTGATCAAAATAATCATATAATAGTATACATTCTGATGTAACATTTTCTAATTCTTCTAATGATTTATTTGCTTCATTTTCATCATTACTATAAAGTTTTTTAAGTCTTTCTTCCATTATTTCTCTATTATGCTTTCAAAGTCTTTTAATATTTGACTTGCAAGTTCTCCTTCTCTTAGTATTTTAATCTTACCATTTTCTATTTTTATTAGTGTTGATGCTGTAGTACTTAATTCTCCTGCATCATATATATATGAAACACTATCTCTCATTTCATCCTCTAATAATGATATTTTAGTTATAACATCTTTACTATGTATATTAGCACTAGTAGAAAGTAATGGTTTATTATATTTATTCATTATATCTAAAAGTAATTTATTATCAGGCATTCTTACTCCTACATATGGAGATGAAGCTGTTAATTCATCACTTAATAAATCATTTTTTTCGAATAAAACAGTTAGTTTATTAGGCCAATATTTATTTATAACTTCTAATTCTAAATCACTTATATTTTTAGTGTATTTTTTTAACATATCAATGCTAGAAACTAAAATTAATAAAGGTTGTGATTTTTCTCTTTTTTTAATATCATTTGCAAGTTTAATAGCTTTTAAACTAGTTGCGTCACCAGTTAAACCATAAACAGTATCTGTTGGTAATATTGCTATTTCACCTTTAGACAAAACATCTATTATTTTATTTATTTCTTCATTCATATTTATACACCCTACTAGATTATAACAAAAGATATAGATATTTTCTACATCTTTCTTCTAAGAGATAATTCTTCTTTTAACCTTTCAGAATTTATTGTACCTGTTAAATTAATATTATTTAAAGTACTTATATAGTCTTCTATTAAATCATTTCCTTTGATGCCTAAATCTTTTGGAGAACCAATTAATACTTCTTTTGAATCTATATCTAATATCTTTTTAGTTGATTCTGGTCCGACTAACCAACCATATCCATTTTCACTCCATGCTTCTTGAAAATCCATTGTTTCTTGAACTCTAAATAATAGTCTTCTTAGAAATTCTTCATTAAACATTTTACAAAAATCATTCATATTAGTTTTTTCTGTTGGTTTTTTAATATTAATTAATATTTTCATTACCTCACTATAACAATAAGATAATGCAAAACAATTTAATTCAACATGATAGTTTGCTCTTTCTAAATAATCAACTAGACTTGCAATTATTATGGCTCTATTATCTATTTGACTTGTTGTTGTTTTAGAACCATAGTTTAAACTAATAAATAGTTTTATATAATTAGGAGATTTCACTCTTTCTTCTATTTCATAACAATTTGGATCTCCTTGGCAAAATGCAGGTATGTTTATTGTTCCTCCAGATACACTTCTTTCTAAAATATATTTACTTGCGACTCTTCTATTTACTATAGGTAGTTTTTCTTTCAATCTTAATAATGACTCTTCACTAAAATCTTTTGATTTTAAATTTTCTAATGCTTCTTCATAACTAATATTTCCATCAAAATAAATACTTGATAAATAGTCTTCATTAAAAGCTTTTGTATTAATTTTCGGATTACTTTTTAAATAATCATATAAGTCATATAGACCATTAAATCTAGCAGTATAAAGAGTTATATTATCTCCATCTATATTTATAGTTTTAGGTTCTAATATATTCTTACTCATAAATACACCTAATCATTATATTTTCCATCAATATTACATCTATATATTAAACATTTAGCAAGTTCTTTTTCATCTGCATCTTTAATATTTTTTATACGAATTGATGGATTTTGTTCTACTGAAGTAATTCCATAATGTTGAATCATATAATCTCTAATTGATTTTAAATATCTAGAGTTTTTAACTTGTGTAAATTTGTCTCTCATTATAGTATCTATAGTTTTACTATTATGATTTATATATTTTACTATATCTGCTGCATCAGAAGTGGTTATAATTCCTTCTGCTATTGGGATATTTAATTCACTTGCATAACTATCACATGCTTTTCTAAATTCTACAAAGAATTTATACCATTCAGGATATTCACTCATTATTTTTTCTTCTATTTTATTATCATAATCTATTCTTTTTGATGTCATTCTTTGTCTTACCGATTCATCTGATTTATCACGAGATGAGAATAGCGTATTTTCTCCAGAAAGATTTGTATTACCAGCACTTATTAACCTAAAGTTAACATTTACTGGTACTCTCATATCAGGAGTAAATGTTGCAAACACTTCTTTTTTTGGATTAGATACTGCTTCTCTTAATTTAGAATAATAATTATTTAATATAACTTGATTATTAGCATTACCATTATCAAATTCATCTAATCCTAGAAGACGACCATATACTAATGCTGCAAATGTATGTGTTGCTCTATATCTACCTAAAGTATCATAATATCCTATAATACTAGCTTTATCAGTAATTTTACCATTATCTTCAAATTCTAATCCTAGAAGTTCTGCTACTTGACTCATTAATTTTGTTTTACCACAACCAGATGGTCCCCATAGATTAACGTAGTCATTTTCCATAACTGAAACTAGTATTTCATCTATCATTTTGTGATAATACTCACCTTCGCTAATTCTTTTTTCTTTTTCTTCCATTACTTTTTTAAATCTTTCTTCAAATGGAATTCTTTCATCAAATGCAGGAATTGGTTCTTTTCTTATTTCTAATGGATTTGGTACAACTATTTCTTGTGAAGCAGGAAGAATATATCTATGATTTAACACAGTTGTTCCACTAGTTACTTCATTACTACTATAAACTCCTAAAGCACCATTAATTTTTGCTTCAGTAGTTGCGTCTTTCATTAATTCTTTTAAATTTGGATTTTCTGCTAATAAATGTCTTAATTCTTCTACACTGTCTTCAGAAGCTTTTCTGATTCTTAATAATTCAGTATTAGCTGAAACTGATATTCCTTGAGCCATAACTCTAATATCTTTAATCTTCTTAGTTGCTTCTTCTAATATTTCATTAAATACTTGATCACTATTTATTTTCATAGTATTTTCTAATTCTAATAAATATTCATCTAATGAAGATATAATATCTCTAGTAGCTTCATCTATTTCTCTTCTTAAATCATTTGTTGCTTCTTTACTACATTCATTTATTTCTTTTTTACTATTTTCAGTTAATTCTTTTATAGTAGTAGAAAATTCATTTATTCTTGATTGAATATTTTCTGCTTTTTTATGAATTGCTCTATATTCTTCTAAAGCACCACTTATAAGAGATAATTGTTTTTCATCTACAGGATATTTTCCACATTCTTTTGCTGATTCTTCTAGTTTCTTTTTAGTATATTCTTCTATACTAGTTGTCAATGTTTTAAGACCATTAATATATGAAATAGTATAATATTCTAACTTAGTTTCATTTTTACTATTCTCTGCGACAGATTTTATAAAACCTATTATTTCACTTTTATATGGTTTATTTTCTTCACTATTAATTAAATACATTATTCTATGATAGATTGGTAAACTTGGAAATAAACAATAAAGTTCTAAATCAAAATTACCTTCACTATTTATAATCATATTTTTAATAGCATCATAATTAGATGTTTCTTTACCTAGTGGTAACATAAATTTAATTAATTTAATAGTATCAATAAATTTATTAGTTATACTATCTTTTTCTACACCCATTCTATTATTAGCAAAATTTAATATAACTGATTTAAGAAAATTAAATTCAATAAAATCATTTAATCTATTACCTTCTTTAACATCAGTTAAATATTTTATTAAAAATTCTGCATCATCAAAAAATATATAACTTGAAGATTCAATAATTTTTACTAATTTTTTATATTCACTTTCGCTCATTTTTTATCCCCCTAACTAAAGATAAAATCTTATCTCTTTTTAACAAATCATAATCTTTTAATACAATATTATCATCTATTTCAATAGTTCTTTCTTTAGATAACTCTTCTATACTTCTAGAAGAAGCTATATGATAGAAATAATTATCACTTAACATTTCTGAATAAAAACCACTTTCATTATCTTTGTGACTAAATGATGTCTCTATTAAATAAATATTGTCATTCAAGTATAATTTTATACATATCGTACTTTTACTCATTTCATCTAACGTAATACTTTCTTCATTTATATAACTATCATTTTTAGTTCTTATTAGTCTTTTTGAATATTCTTCTTTTTTTATAAAATTATCACTAGATAAACCAAAATACATTGTATGAGTTTCAACTACTCTTTGTGAATCAGATAATTTTTCTACATTATTATCTATTCCATAATTAGCATTCCATGGAAGAACATACCATTTTAAGTTATTAGTACTATCTAAAGATGTTAGATTTTGATATGGAACAGTAGTTTCTTCTAACTCATCATTTTTATAATAAATCGTTTTATTATCTTTTATTACTTCTAAAATACATTTAACATTATTAAGTGTTGCTAAATATGTATATTTAAATTCTACATTAGATAAATCTATATTACCACTAACGGTTATTCTATCATTATCAAATTTTATTTTTACTTTTATAGTTTTTAAATTATCAAATATACCAGATATTTCAAAATCATATTCATTTTCATTTATTTCATCAAAAGATATACCAATATATTTTTCTAAACCATCTATTTGAGCATTTAAAGTATAATTATCTTTATATCCACTAATATTAGTATCAAATGTTGATTTAACTATAAATGACGTTAAAAAGTCTTCTAAATGATATATAAGCATTGGTAATAGAGATTTAACTTCATCAATTTGATAAATTAAACTTTTATTATAAGCATGTTTATCTTTATAGAAACTATATAAACTATTTATATCGGTTAGAATACCACTTTCTAATACTTTTTCTGTTTTAGAATCAATATCTATTTTATTTCTAATTCTAAATGGATCTGTTAGACTATCATCAACAATAGAATTCTTTTCTAAATTATAAACATCAATAACTTTTTTAACAAAAGAATAAAAATATTTATCAGTAGAAGATAATATCATATGTTTTCCACCATCATATGTTATTTGTAATATTGGTATTAATCCTTTTGATAGTAAATGTTCTGTATATCTAATACTTTCTAAATTTCTGATATTTTGAATATTAATTAGTTCACTATCCATGCTTTTCTTCATATTAAAACCCTCTTTAAATTAAGGTTTATTCTATCAAATAATGTTTACTTAGTCAAATTAAAAGAGCCTTTGAAAGACTCTTATAGGATATTATTTTGGGTCATCTTCTTTTTTTCCTAATAAATTTACTATTTGATTAACATGATAACTTTCTAAACCATTATTAAAGAAATTAGTTTTTACTAAATGATCCATAAGTTCATTATAATCACCAAATATTTCATCATCTAAAATAGCATACTTTTTAACTTCAGGATGTTCTTTTAAATAAGTTCTTATTTCTTCTCCACGTCTATTTTCCATATTAGGAGTAGAACCTATAACAGGTATTCCATATCTTAATAATTCTCTTACTATTAATGGGAAAATTCTAAGGCTTTTCCAAGAAGAAGTTATTACTACTTGAGCACCTGTCATATAAGCTATTTCACTTACTAAATCAGCTTTATCTTTATCTACATCTAACATTTGAAGTTTTAGAAGATTTTCATCTTTTGAATAATCTAAATTTCTAAAATATTCTCTATCTTTATCTGTTATTTTATCGAAGAATTGTTCACTGTTTAATACTCCATCTATGTCTAAAAATATTATCTTCATTGTGCTCACCTATTTTAAGTATAACATATTTTATTTAATTAACAATTTATTAACAAAATTATTTACATATTATATCCATTAAATTTCTTTTCTAATAGTTTAATTGACTTTGATTTGTCTTTTAGAATGCCTGAGATTGACAAGTCATTATGTATATTATAAATTACTTCTGATAATAATCTTGAGCAATCACAAATGTGTAACCATTCTTTTTTATATTCTTCTGGTATATATGAAAGATTTGTTGTATAAACTCCATCTATTTTTCCTTCTTGATAATATCTATCAAACATATCTATTCCTTTTGTAAATAAAACGTATGTTGTGATGATATAAATATGTTCTATACCACGTTTTTTTAATTCATCTACTACATCTAACATGCTTCCACCACTTGAAATCATATCATCTGTTACAATAGCTGTTTTACCTGTTAAATCACCATTTCCACAATAATCATGAGATATTACTGGATATTTACCATCTACAAAATTATTAAAGTCTCTTTGTTTTATAAAACTTCCTGCTTCTTTATTTATAAATCTTGAATTAAATAAATTTAAATATACATTTCTTCTTCCAGTAGCTCCATTATCTGGTGCTACAAAAACTAGATTTCTTAATCTTTCTGGTTCTAAATCATTTATAAATTGTTCTAGTATTGTATTTGTTGCATAAACATTATCAAATTCCATATGATTAACAGCATGTTCTACACCTTCATCATGAGCATCAAATGTAATAAAACTTTTAATTCTACTTAAATTATCAAGTTCTCTTAATGAAGCTCCACAAGATAAATTTTCTCTTGTATTTCTCCTATGTTGTCTTCCTGAATATAATAGTGGCATTATAATATTTATTTTTTCTGCATGACAATTACAAGCACCAATACCATCTTTTAATTGAGTCATTAAATCACTTGGACTAGTATGATTAATAAAACCATGCATTTTATATTCTATTGAATAATTACCTATATCAGTTAGAAAAAACAAATCTTTTCCTCTTACTGTTTCATCTATTTCTACTTTTAAATGTCCATCTTCAAAAAAGTTTTCTTTTAATGGAACAATAAATGTTTCTTTTTCTTTATCTTTTTGATACATATCAAGTAAACATTCATCTACCTTTTGACCTAATTCTAATGCACTTTTAAATACAATTAGTCTTAATTTTTCTTCTTCAATTTGTTTTTTCATAAATTCCTCCAAGATAAAAGAGTACATAAAAAGTACTCTTAAAATATAAATAAAAGGTTAGATAAATAATTCATATTACCACCACCTTTATTAGCATAACATGATTATATTTTGTTTTCAATTATATTTGACGTAATATTAACGCAGGTACATTTGTATTTTGATATGGATGATAATCTATTGTTACATTTTCTAAAGTGGTGTTTTCTAGTTCTCTTGTTGGAACTAATAAATTATTTATAAATGTTTTTATTTCTTCTGGAGTCATTCCTTTTACTTTAGCAGCTGCTCTATATTGATTTCCACCTCCACCTAGTAATTTCATTATTCTAGATGCGTCTATATCTCCCTTACTTCTTGCACTTATTGATACAGTATTATCGTCTATTTTTGCAATAGCAAATGTTATATTAACTCTATACTTCAATAAATAATCTGCTGCTTTTGCTATGTCTTCTACTTCATATATTTTATTTGTATTATCACATGCTACAGCAAATATATATGTTGGGAAATCAGTATTATCTACTAATCTTTGAACAGCTCTATCATGTTCAAAATCTTCTAAAAACATATTATTTGCAATTAATGGACTAGCTCCTCTTGATGTTAGTTCTCCTGCAACTTCATATGTTTGTTTGCTAACATTAATACTCATTTTATTAGTATCTAATATTATTCCAGCTAATAGGTATGTCGCATATTCTGGTTTTAATTTAATGTCATATAAAAATAATAGTCTTGATACTTCTTCACTTGCACTAGATAAAGTATCATCTGTAAATAAATATGGTGTATGTATTGTATAATTGTCAGTTTTATGATGATCTAATACAAATATTCTATTAAAATCCTTTAAATATTCTTCTGTTGGTACTAAATATTCTTTATTAGTATCTACTGCAATCATTAAACTTCTATCAGTAATCAAGTTCTTTACTTCTTTTGACGTGATGACTTCAAATTCATCCTTTATACTCTCTATCATTTTTCTTGTTTCTGATTCTAGTTTATCTATTTCATCATCAATTACTATATAACTTTTTTTATTATTTTTTTGACATATTAGTGACATTCCTATAGATGATGCAATCGCATCAAAATCTGGTCTTTTGTGGGGTACTATAAATACCTGATCATTCTCCAATAACAGACTATCAAGTGTTGCCTTGATATCCCTACTATTTTGCATTTAATTTTGCACTCCTTTTCAATCGTTATTTTTAAACGATTATACCTATTATACTATAAGAATATTTTTTGTCAATTTGACTTTTATCCTAAAATATGCATCTAACGAAAAAGCGCTATTTAGCGCTTAAATTTCTAAAATCTTCTTCTGAAATAATACTAATATTTAACTCTTTTGCTTTAGTATTTTTAGTACTTGTAGATGTTTTATCATTATTAATTAAATAATTAACTTTATTTGATATAGCACTAACTACTTTTCCACCTAAAGATTCTATATATTCTATTAATTTATCTCTATTTTCAAATGTATTTAATGTTCCAGTTATAACAAATGTAAGTCCTTCTAAAGTTTTATTTTGATTATTTGTTTCATCAATAAATTTAACTTCTTTTATTAATTTATCTAATTCATTTTTAAATTCTTCATTATTAAATTCATCTATCCATTCTTGAGCAATTATTTCACCTATTCCATCTATACTACTAAGTTCTTGGAATGTTAGATTTTTTATTTTATCATAATCATTATTAAAGCTTTTACATATTAATTTAGCTCTTGAGAATCCTATATCTTTTATACCTAAAGCATATATAAAGTTTGATAGTTTTACATTTCTTGATTTTTCTATAGCATCCATTAAATTATTATATGATTTAATACCAAATCCTTCTTTATTGATTATTTCTTCTTTATGTTCTTTTAAATAGAAAATATCAGTAAATGTTTTAATGAATCCATCATCTATAAATTTAGATAATATTTGTTCTGATATTCCATCTATATTCATAGCATTTCTACTTACAAATAATGATAGTTTTTTAACAAGTTTTGCTGGACAAAATTCATTTGTACAATATAAATATTCTACATCACTATCATTTTTTATTATTGTTTTTCCATGACATGTTGGACAATACTCTGGTAAATGTAAGTTATTGCTTTTTGTTAAATTACCAGCTATTTGTGGAATAATCATGTTTGCTTTATAAACTTGTAATGTATCTCCAATACCAATTTTTAATCCTTTTAATATTGAAACATTATGAAGTGAAGCTCTACTGACTATTGTTCCTTCTAGTTCTACTGGTTCAAATACAGCAACTGGGTTTATTAATCCCGTTCTTGAAACTAACCAATCAACCTTTAAAAGTTTTGTTTCTTTTGTCTCATCTTTCCATTTAAATGCGATTGAATGTCTTGGAAATTTAGCAGTTGAACCTAATGACATTCCATAAGCACTATCATCAAAAGTAAGCACTAATCCATCTGATGGAATATCATAGTTCTTTATCTTTTCTTTGTAGTTAAGAACTTCTTCTCTCATATTGTCTTTAGTAACTCTTACTCTCTCAACTACTTCAAATCCTTGACTTTCTAGCCATTCATATTGTTCGTTCTTTGAATTAGGCATTTCACCATCTTTGCTTATTAAAGCAAAAATAATACAGTTAACATTTCTTTTTGCTGTTATATTTGGATCTAATTGCCTTACTGATCCAGAACATAAGTTTCTAGGATTTTTATATTCATCTACATCATCATCTAGCTTTTGATTTATTTCATTAAAGTCAGAATATTTTATTATAGCTTCTCCTCTTATAACAAGTTCTCCTTTAAATGGAATAGTAAGTGGAACATTTTTAAATCTTTTAACGTTTTCTGTTACTACTTCACCTATTAAACCATTACCTCTTGTTACACCTTTTACTAAAACACCTTTATTGTAAGTTAAAACTATTGTAAGACCATCTAGTTTCCATGAAAGTAATCCTTCTTTATCTTTTATAAAGCTTACTAAATCATCTATTTGTTTTGTTTTTGATAAAGATAGCATTGGAGATTTGTGTTCTTCATGTGCTAAAGCATCTGATATTTCTGTTTCTACATTAATAGTTGGACTATTTGAAAATACTGTCTTTGTTTCATTTTCTAGTACTACTAATTCATCATATAACCTATCATATTCAAAATCTGTCATGATTGGTGTACTAAATTGATAATACATTTTTGAAGCATGATTTAATGTATCAATCAATTCTTTCATTCTTTTGATTTTGTCTTCCATAATAACCTCTAATCTATTTCTTCAAATCTATATTTTTGTTTTATATCAGGATACTTTTTTGTATCTACTAAAGAGTTAAACATATCATATGGTCTTGCCCATTTTAAGTGTTCGCCATATAAAGCTTCATATATAACTACTTTTTTTAATTCTTCATCATTATTTGATTCACTATCATAAACAATATCTAACACTTTATATAGGTTTCCTTTAAAGTGTTTATATGTTTTTCCTATCTTTATTTCTCTCATGTTATCACCTACAATTATTATACCATAAAGCTCTTTAATATGAGATTAAAATTCAGTAGTAATGCAATAAAATATTTGATATACTCTATAATAGAGATGAAGAAACATTTTCTGATGGTACAACAACTAAAACAGATTCTTCTGGTAATAGATATTATCAATAATATCTTTTTTTATGCCTAATAAAAGAGATTGATTAATCAATCTCTAATTTTAAATAGCATTTAATTCTTTTTCTACTAGTTTTGGATCTTCTGATATTATTAAATATACATAATTTAATCCTTTTTTTAGAATAGCTGAATCAAATAATTTTAAAGTTTTTTCATTGTCTAAATTCATTTTATTTGATTCAATATAGCTATATAAGCTGTCATAATAGAAGTCTACTTTTTTAGTATTAATTGCCACTATTAACATCATATTTTCTTTAGTCATTTCTTCAGCATTTACATTTCCTAAAAATACTGAATCAGGTATTTCATTAGTATCTATGCCAAATAAAGAGGCAACGTCCATAAAATCTAAAGTATTTAATCCTTCTTCTTCATAACTTCTTTTCATTTGTTCTTCTATTTTGATAAAGTTAAAGTTTTTCATATCTTTTTTTCTATCTTTAAACATAAATATACAAGCTATGATTAATAGAATTGTCACTATTATAAGAACTATAATATTTTTTCTATTCATTGTTTACCTCCTTATTTCCATATTTGATACTTAATACTATTAAGTTAATTATTATTACTAATAAAGTTACTATATAAATAATATATTTAGTCATATTGTTATATGTTTTTGAAGATGTGTTTCCATAGAAGAAATTATTTAATACATTTGATGTTTGTATTTTATTGTTAATATCTGTTATTTTTGATTCTTTAGTAATTTTAGTATTACTTGTATCTATAATATTTGTATCTTTTATTTCTTCTTTGTCTTTTATAACTGTATTTAATATATCATTTACATTATATATTTCATATTTATTAGTAGATGTATTATATGATGTTATATATTTTTCTGATAATTTATTACTATAAGTAGTGTCTTTAGTAACTAAGTCATTAATCATATTATTTATTTGACTATCATTACTTGTTTCAATAGATTTAACTACATTTTTAGTTTTTCTATAAGACATTCTTGATTTTAATGTACTTGTAGTCATTAGTGTTTCTGAACTTATATATTCAAATAAAGTTGAAGCACTATTTTCACCATATTTATATAGTTTTTCTCCAGTTACATAATTGAAAGCTAATACATTACCACTATTATATCTAATAATTATAATTGGTTCATTTGATGTTTTATCGAATGAAACTTCTACTATATTTTTATTTACAAATGATGCTGGATATTTAATTTCTTCTTTGAAAGAACTTAAACTTCCATTCTTATTTAATACTATTTGATATTCATTTGTATTATAGTTATTAAATACCAAATTATTATTTAGTGTATTATTACTATTAATTAAATACATTCTATTATCATTTATTATTATTTGACCTTCTCTTATGTCATTATTTATCATTGTAAAGTTATAATATGTAGCAACTATTTTATCTTCAATAGTAGCATTATATAATGGAATACTATTAGATAAGATACCTTCATTTGAATAAATTGTTTGTAATTCTTTAGTATTAATATTATAAACTTTACCACTATTTGTTAGTACTAAATTATCTTTAATATGTAATACTCCATTTAATATTTCTTTATTATTTTCATATAGAGTATTGTTATCTATATTATAGAATTTATTATTTAATATAGATATTTTTCTTGATAATTCTTCTTTATCTAGTTTAATTGTTTTTGATTCAAATGCATTTGATATAGTTATTTCTGCATCACTCTTATAATCATATCCTAGTGTATAAACTCTTGATTTAACTTTACTTGTATATTCTTTATTATTGATTTTATATGTAAAGCTTAAATCACTTGATATTTGATCAAATTCTAAGTTAATAGTATCAATACCACTAGAATAAATATGATAGTTTTCATTTAAAGTACTATTATTTAAACTAAATAATGCTAGAGTACTTGTTTTATATTCTTCTGTTCCATCTGGTAATGATGTTAGTGGTTGATTTTTAACTGTATAGTCATTTGAATTCCATTTAATTATTGGATAATGTCCATTATTTAAATTATTATATTTAGTAAAATCATAATATAATTTTAATCCATTAACATTAGTTATTCCTGAAGAAGAATTATAATTACTTAAAACTTCATCTTGTGATAGTGCTCTATCATAAACAATAACATTTTTAATATATCCCATATATTTATTTGTTGATGCATTATATTGAATGTCATTTGCTATGAAAGTTTTGGCAGATGAAACATTAACTATTTTTCTATTACCACAATCTCTTGTATGAACTAGTGTTCCATTTGCATATACTTTTAAGTATCTATTATTTTCATAAGTTACTGTTATATTAACTTCTTTATTATATGGAACATAATAGTTTGTATTATAGTATGCATTATATACCCATACATGGATTTGTTGACTATGAAGTGCAACTCCAAAACCATTGTTATTAGCTACATTATCTCTGCTTGAGAATATATATTGATATCCTCTTGAATATACTGAATTAATTGTAGTAGAAATTGATAAGTTATCAGGTGGTAAGCTAAAGTTTTTAATTTCTATTTCATCATTTTTTCCATCAAAGAAGAATCCTTTTGAACTAATTGATGTTACTTTAGCAGTTGATGAGTTATTATTACCTGATAAGTCTTCTACATCAATATCTCCAAGTTCAGCTGTTACTGGAGCAAAATCCCAATAATTTCTATCAAATTTTAATTTTGAAACATTATATAAGTTTGACCAAATGCTTGCATCATCATGGAAGTATGGTGTCCATGTAATTTTTTCTCTTAATTGACTAGCACTTAACATTTGACTACTTGCTAATGTTGTATTTGTAAGTCTTACTTCTTTTAGAGTACTACTTATAATACTTGATTTATTTGTATATTGAATTCTAACATAGCAGTCTTTATAAACTCTAAATCTATAAACATCTAAGTAAGTCATGTAACCATAGTTTTCAATATAATTTTCTATTGTTCCACTACTAATTGTACTTATAAACTTACCATCTGTTGTATAGAAGAATAAGTTAAATAAATTTGATACTGTTTTATAGTTAACATTAATCTGATATTGTTTTCCACCTTCTAGTTTAATCATATCAGTAAATGAGCTACTTAAGTCTTGTTCATCAATAGTAGTAACACCAGTTGAACCATTTATATATCCTGAATAAACATTAACATCTTCTAGTAAATTTGATGGTTGAAGAGTTGGTTCTTGAGCTACTTCTTTGATTATTCCATCGTTTACTACACTTCTTTCATAGAAGTAAACATCTGGTCTACCAATAAGTTGTAAGTTTTTATCATCTCCTGAACCTAAACCGTAAGTATTATCGTCATTTGCTTTAACACTACCACTAAAATATAATCTTCTAATTCTGTTTGGATAGAATATATCTTCAGTGATTGTACCAATTAATCCACCAGCATTACTATTTGCACTGACATCTACATTTTCTAATGTTGCTTCTCTAATATAGCCTTCATTATATCCGTTTGATTCATTATCATTATTATAGTGTCCTACTAGACCTCCTGCATTCTTTCCAGTTGAGTTTACTACTGAATTCATTATTCTTGAATAATATATACCTGAAGCTGTTTGTTTACCAACGAGTCCTCCGGTTTCACTAGAACCTGTTATTACACTATTTGAAACAAATGAATCATAATAATTTCCATTAGTAAGTCTACCTGTGAAGCCTCCAGTTTCAGTTCCTTCATTTGATATTAATGAATCTAATACACCACATCTATAAATTGTCCATCCATTCTTATATCCAGTTATTCCTCCAACACCATATGTATTAGCAGATGTACCATATACTTCTGAATTTATTAAGAATGAATCATAAGCATTATTAGTGTATCCAAATATACCACCAACATATGAATTAGATCCTTCAATAGTTGAATCTTTGACAACTGCATCGTAAGTATAATATTGTTTTGTTTGACCAGCTATTCCACCTACAAATTGAGTACCTATTACTGTTGTATTTTCAACTGAGCAATTATTACAATCTCCATATCCAGCAATACCTCCAGTATAATTACCTTTACTAGTTATATTTGAATCTTTAACGTTTAAGTTAGTATAAACTCTAATTTCTTGATTATTAATTGAATTTTGGAAGAATCCAAATAAACCGCCAGTGTATTGTGAATTAGCATTTATAGTGATATTTTCACCATTTATATTATCTACTTTATCAGTCATACTGTTATTTGTTCTTGCGATAAATCCACTTGAATATTGATTACCAGTAATATTTACATCTTTAACAGTTATATTTTGAATAGTTGTTCCAAAATTATCTCCGATTGGAGCAGTAAAATTCTTTTTAGGAGTATCTATAGTAACATTATTAAACTTGACTCCACTCATAATACCATAATTATAAATCATTATGTTATTAAAGCTATTTCCAGCTGTTGAAGAGTTTGTAATAGTGACATCTTCAAATCCGATATTTTTAATAGAAGTTACTACTTTTGATATTAATCCATAATATGAACCATTAGTTTTATATTCTAGATTAATGCCTTTTAATGAGAATGTTGTTTCATCTGTTGCTGTTTCTAATCTATTGAAGGCAACTCCAGTATTGATTCTTGATTTGCCTGTGAAATCTATATCATTTGTTAATATATAGTTTTCAGCTACTGTTTTACTTACTTTTTGCCAATCATCAAATGTAGATAAGTTTTTATAGAATATTGCTTCTAATTTATAGTCTTTATCTACTGTTTTTTCGATATCATTATCTTTATAAATAATTTTATTTATCTTATAAGAATCTAAGTATTTTTCTGGATACATTTTGAATTCTATTACAGTTAATCCATTTGTATTAACATTTCTTGTGATTTCAGCTCTTGCATCTTCAATACCTACATTTGTTATTGTATATTCATTTGGATTATCTAAATATATTGTTATTAATGCATAATCTGCATGTTTATCCATAACTAAATTATTTATATTTAAAACATTAACAAATAATTTATCATCTTCTTGATTAGGTAATAATGTTTTTAAATCTGAAGAATATAGTTTAGGCATAACTCCTTTATTCGAAGATGAGTAATCAAATGCATCACCTAATATGTTTTGATATGTTTCTTCTTTTAATAAATCATCGTATGTTACGAATGTTTCACCTCTATTTAAATCAGAAAGTTTACCATTTATAAGACCAGTTTGCATTGCATAGTTAGTTGTTTCTAAATCCATATTAGCAGATATTCTACCGATATTAGTATCAGTTAGTGATGAAGTATAAAGATTTCCTAGATATAGTGTATTTGTAATATAAGTATTATTATTTACATTACCAGCTATACCACCTATTCTTCCCATATCACTTGATACATTAACTGAACTATATGAATTATCTATATAGCCATTAGAGAATCCAACTAATCCACCTGTATAAATACTATTTGATGAAATACTACCAATTGCATAAGATGATGTGATTGTTCCAACTGATGAGTTTTCTCTACCAATTAATCCACCTGTTCCATTACTTGATAGTGAATTATCTATATTGATAGTTAAATTTCTTACAAATGAGTTATTTATTGATGTAGCGTTAGATATACCAACTAAGCCTCCAGCTACTATTCCGACTACATTATTATTTGAAGTTATTTTAACATTTGTTGCTGAACAGTAATCTATATTAGCAGAAGATGAATCAGCTACTAGTGAACCTATTCTAATGTTTTCATTATTAAGTCCTTCTGGAACTTCCATAACTATATCTTTAATATGAACATTATAATATTTGGCATATTGATTAGAGTAACCAACTAATCCAAAATATATTGAACCTAATTTATTAATATAAATATTTTCAAAATTAACATTTTGAAGGGTACCATTCATATTATTAAATAATCCATTTTTGCTTCTTGTTGTTATATTAATATTTTTTAATGTATGATTATTTCCTTCGATTTTACCAGTAAAGTTATTTATATAATAATTAGTATATCCATCAAAATCTAAATCTGACATAATAGCGTAGTTTTGATTTAATCCATTATTTATCTTTGTGAATTCACTTACATTGTGTACTTCTTTATATAAATCTACATATAAATATTTTTCACCTATATCATATTTTCTAGTTGATGTGTATCCACTTGAACTTCTTGAAGAGATACTTTTTATTTGATATCTTGATACATATATTTGTGGGTTAAATACTCTTAATTTAACTTGACTCTTTCCATCTTCATATGTTTGAGATATTATTTCTGTATCTAAATCAGTTATTTGAATACTTGATATTTCTTCTCCTAGTATGTTGTTTACTGATACGTTAATAATTGCTTCATTATTAGTTTGACTATCTACACTAGTTGAGATAATATCAGCATAATCATCTTCATTTATAGTAGGTAATTCTATAAAGTCTTGTTTAGGCATTCTTGTTGTTGAATAGTTTACTTGTGGATAATATCCTAAACTAATCATTTCATCTACATTGAAGCCACTGCCTAATATACTTTTTTGGAACTCAGCATCAACTAAACTTATTATAGATGACTTTGGTTGATCTACTTGAGTATAAATATTATTACTCATGTAATAAATATTATTGAATTTAGCAGTTGATCTTGGATATCTAACTATTGGACCAACTTCTGGATGATTATAGTTAACATCTCCATATGCATATGAATTTGATATTTTGCCATATGTTTCATAAGCAAATAGACCACTTAAATCGTATGTTTGATTATTAGGGAACATTATACTTGAAAGTGTATAAACATTATTGATACTAGATTTTACTCCACCATATCTTTGTATTAATGATACAGTTCTTGTTGTTCCACTAGTTAAATTATAATCAACTATTACATTTCCACCATAGATATAACCATTTTCTATTGTTCCATAGTTTACTCTACTCATTATAGATGAATCATTATATAAGTGAACATCTCCATCTAATTTAATAGCAAAATTCCTTATTCTACCTGTTAGTTGATTAGTATCAACTAAAGGACTGGTATATAATTGAGGTGTTTGACTATTGTGAGTATCATGAACAATCATCATAACATTTTCTATCGTTCCGTAGTTATTATTAATAAATCCATTTAAACTGTTATTTACAAGTTCATTATTGATATTAACATCTATTACTATATTTTTGATTACCGCTGATGACTCTATTCTATTTATTCTTCTCCAGTCAGCATTAGTGCCATCACTTTTTGATGAATAAACTTTCATAGTATATCCTTGGAAATCTATAGTTCCATAGAAATATCTATATCCCCAACCTAACCTTTGATCAGTATAATTTAAGAAATCAATATCATTTAGTACTATATAATTTCCTCTTGGTTGAATATAATACCAATCATTAGTTGTTGATATTCCTAATACTTCATCTCGTGTAGATATTTCAAAACTACTTAATGAATAGAACCTATCTCTTATTTTTATTTTAAGTTCTATAGTATATTTTTTATTTTCTTCTAAACTTAGTTTCTTTATTTCATTTTTTATAACATTTGTATCTACTAGTTCTACATAATTATTTGTTTTTATTTCATTTCCTGATTCATCATAAATAGAAATATAGTAATCATCTGTAGGTATTTCATCTCTTGAATCTTGTAAGTTAACTCGAACTTTTGTTACTAAATCATATTCAAAATCTGTATAACCGGATCTATTATTATTTTTATATTGATAAAGTTCAAAATTATTAATATCATCTGTGAATATATTACTTGCTGCCCATCTATAACTCATCATTATTCTCGCATATCTATTTTCTGGTACATAGAATGTTCCACCTTTTGAGAGCCATCCCAATCCTTTGTCATATTTTCCATCTTCTTTATAAAGATATACATAATATCTATAGTCAACAATATTATCAAAATCAAGACTGTAATAATTACCACCATCTAAATATACTGCATCTGTAAGTCTAATATATTTACTTTCATTTGCATCATTAGTAGGTTTTGTACCATTAGAATTATATCTTCCTTGTTCAAATGAGTTATTGCCAAGTTCTATTTTCTTTTTGTCATATTGAACATGAACTTCAAAATCTTTTATTTCATATTCTGCTAATGTTGTTGTACCTCCAGAAATATAGAATGTTGCGAATGACATTTGATTTTTTCCATATGTATCTGCGTTATAAAATTCATAATAATTATTTGTAGAATTGTATGTGTATCCGACTTTATAAGTATATGAATAATATTTCCATGTATCTGTTGATAAGCCTTCTAATTTTCTTGAATAATTTGCTCCATTACCACCATTAATAAAGTTTGAAAAATATAAATCAAATGCACTATCTACTGGTGTAACAGTTTTAACTCTAAATGAAACAGTAACCATTTCACCAAAGTAATCGCTTAAATCATATGCGTAACTACTAGCACCTGATTTAGAATAAATATGCATTACTCCATCCTTATCTACTGTTTTAGGAATAGTGTGATATTGCATAGTTTCTATCCATTTTACTTCTGAATTTATATCTGCTATATTTGTTGATTTAGGTTCTTTTAATGATGAAACTAATTCTATGTTTCCACTTATTCCTTCTTGAGTATAATAAGTATATTTTTGTAATAAATATTTTGATTTATAGTTTATGTTATTATTTGTTTCATTATATTCATCTGCATAGAAATAAATATTATAAAATTCATTAATATTTAAGTTGTTATAAGTTATTCTTGTAACTTCTTCAGTGTTTTTTGGTACTTTTTTAGATTCTATAATAACATTATCTTTATCTCTTAATTCTACTCTTATATAGTCAGAAAGAATTGTGTTATCTTCATCTTCTACACCTAAATCAAAGTCAATCATTGTTTCTGTTGTGAAACTATTTATTATATAAGCTTTAGCAGGTTTTTTATGAGTTTCTATTGATTCTAAACCATATAAACAATCTAAATTATAAACACTATCTCCTTGAGAAACATTTGATTTAATTACTATGTTATATTTAGTATTAGATTCTAAATTACTAAAGTACACAGTTAATTCTTCTTTATCTTTTAAAGCGTTTATTTGTGAACCAGTTACTTTTCTAGTAGAAACTATTTCATTTGTTTCTGGATCTACTAAATTAAATATTAAATCATCTAGTAATCTTATTAATATTTTATCTGTTTTTCTAAAGTTAATAGAGTATTTTAATGATGTGCTTGATGATGTTGTTTCGTCTTCTTTAACATTTAGATTTATATATCCTAAACTACTTATTGGTTTTGATGTGAAATCCATTGTAGCTAATTCAAAATCTTTTTTTACGCCTTGTCCATCATCAATATCAATATCACCTGTTACTTTAATTGTATATATTTGATCTGGATTTAATTCTGTTAATTCTATTGTGTCACTTGTAATTAAACCTTGTGATGTAATTTTTCCTGAAGAAGAAACAACTGAATATTTGAAATTATTTAATTCAATATTATCTTCATTTTTGATTTTTAAAACTATACTTACTTTATCTACATCATTTGATTTTAATTTTAATGATATAGTTGGTTCTCTTTTACTTGTTCTTGTACTTCCAGTATTATTTGTAGCTTTTAGTATATTTCCATTTCTATCATAAAAGTTTATTACATAATCTATTTTAGAAGATGATGGTAAACTTTCACTTGTAGAAACAGTAGTATTTATTCCATTAATAATTGTATTTATTTGATTTGTAGTTAAATAATATTTAGTGTCATTTATTTCAATAGCCACTTTTGATATTCCTCTTATAGCTTCTGAGTCATAATTATCTATTACATGAATATCTTTTACTTCTATCTTTTTAGGATAAATATCACCGTTTTTAAGTGATAAGTTAATTGGTGTTAAACTACTCATATCTTTAGTAGTATGTGTATTTGTATAGAAAGTAACTATTTTTTTAGTTTGCATATCTTCTGCTAGATATGTGTATTTACCAACTATTTGAAATGTTGCTTCTGGTACTAGACCATTAATACTTATATCTCCGCTTGAATAATAAGTTCTCTTTAAGTAAATTTTATTATCCATATAAACAGTAAATGTTGGAGCATTTGTTATAACTCCAGCTGGATCACTAATTGAAATATTTGATGTTAATGAATAAACATTTGAAGTAAAATCTTTTACTGTTACAGTTGGTTTTTCCCATTTAAATTCTTCTGGTTCTTTATTATCATTTGTATTTGTATTATTTTTATTATCATCTTCTTTAGGAGGTTTAACGTCTTCATGAGGTTTATCATCATCTTTAGGAATTTCTTTTGCTATATAAATTGTTCCTAAAGCTTCAAGAATAGATTCATAAGTATATTCATTATTATCATTTTCACTATAAAAAGTTAGTTTTGATTTATAATCTATATCTTTTATTTCTTTATAAGTAAATTCATCTTTGTTTCTTTCATAATAACTTATTTTATCTTTTTCAAAATAAATAAAACTATTTACTGGAATTTCATATTCATAAAGAGTTGTTTTAATTTTTAAATCATAAAGATTTATTAAATTACCATCACTATATGTTAAAAGAATATATTTTTCATTATCTATTTGTTCATTTCCATAAGTATCATATGATTTTCCATAAGAGAATATTTGATTTTTATATCCTAGTGTTCTTTCTAGTTTAATATCAAATAAGTTAATATTTTCATTATAATTTATTATAGAAATACCATTATTAATAAATAGTGGATAATTTATATTGATACTTGTTTTTTTATCATCTGTTAAATATTTGTTTAACGGTGTTTTATATACTACATCATTTTCTTTAACTTTTTCTATTTTAATGTCTGTTTTATCTTTTCTTTTACTTCCTAGTAAGATATTATCTATTTCACCAGAAATCATAAATCCATCTGCATCTATTGTAAATGTTTCTTCATATGTATCAAATAAATATAAAAATACTAACAAAAAAACTCCGATAATAGCTATAACTATTATAGGAAATGTTGATGAGGTAAATGTATTTTCGATTTTGTCACTTTTCTTTTCTTCAGTCTTTTTTTTTGCGCTTCTTTGATATTCTTTACCTGCGACTCTTGTAGGTATTTTTATTGGCTTTTTTTCGAAAAGTACATTACTATTAGCATTAGTTTCTGATTTATTACTACTAGCCATATCTTACCTTCCTAAATTATATATTTATTATAGCATATTAGTGATAAAACATAAAGAAAAAGCAACTTTTTAAAGTTACTTTTTTGATTTTTTATTTCCTTCATAAAGTGGTAAATTATCTGGTGACTTTATTAATAATCTATCTCCACTATCATATGTAAGTGTATCTGTACTTAAATTAACTTTATAATTATCTAAATATGCGATTACATCTCTTTGATGTTCATCTATTATAGTATAATTATCTTCTTTTTTATCATATATTTCTATTTCACTTTTATAGTTAACAATGATATAAGATAGTGGTGATAAAGTATATTCTTTTTCATCTATGTTTACTTTAGTTTCATATATAAAGAAATATAAGTTATCTCCATCATAAAGAAAAGATTGTTCTAAATAAATATTTTTATTTTTATAATTTAGATATGCTAGATCATCTTCAATTTTTATTTTTGAAAAATGATTTATTTTATAACTAGTAGTTTTAATTCTTGGTATTATTAACTGCATATTCTTTGCAAAGAAAACTTCATTATCATTATCTTTAAAATATATTGGACTATCTTCTATATTTTCTACTCCATCTTTAGTAGTTATTTTTGTTTCTTCACCATCATTTGTTATAGATACTTTTCCTTCATATTCTACTTTTACTCCAGAAAAATATTGATATAATTTATAGTCTTTAAAAGTATAAACTTTTTGTTTTCTATAGAAAATAAATATCATAATTATAGCAAGTAATAAAATTATAAAAGCAGCAACAGATATAATAATTATTCTTAAATTCTTATCTTTTTTTCTTTGTTCATGAACATTATTAGCTGTTATTTCGACAGGTTTCATATTTTCAGGAGTAATTGTTTCTGTTTGATTTTCTTTTACTTCTGGTTCTACATTTTCATTATTATTTTCTATCATACTATTTTCCTTTCTCTTTCTTTATGTAAAATTAATTCTATTTTTCTAATAGTAATAAATATTCCATAGAAAAGAATCATTGCCATAAATATTAAACTTAATATATATACTATTTTACTATAATATACTTCATTTAAATAGTTATAAATTAAACTAAATATTTTTAATGATGAAAGTGTTATTAATAAATAAAAAATATCAAATAATATAGTTCTTATGTTAAGTGAAACTGAAGCAGATATTAATGTATTAGCTATAAGCATATATAATATAATATTATTAAAGTTTTTTATAAAGAAACATGAATATATTATAATCATTACATTAACTATAGAACAAGCTAATAATATAGTTTTTCTCACATTTAAATTTAAGAATATTGAATAGATATTCTCATTTAACTTTCTATATCTTTTTGTAGTGAAAAAAAGAATTAAAGAAATTAATATAATAGAAATACTACAAAATATATAATAACTATATATTGAACTTAGACTCTTAATCAACTTTCTTCACCTTTTTCTTTTATAATTAGATGAAAGATATTTCTACTAAGTGAATAAAATCCTTTAATATTCTCGTATTTTATATTCCTTTCTCCTTCAATAGAAATAGAGCCATCTAATTCACCTATTATAGGCCAATAATCTTTTAAAATTAATAAGTTATAATTATGACTTTTGACTCTAATTATTTTAACATTATTAATTTCTTCCATTTCTATTCCACTATCAAGAATGATAACTTTTAATTCTTTATTACTCTGCATTTTCTATCTTTCCTATAAATAAGAAACTACTTTCATCTACTTCATCATATACACCATTTAATATATTTTCTACATCATTTAGAGTATCTTCTATATTAACAAGTTGTCCCTTCATATTAGTGTATTGTTCTGCAACAAACATAGGTTGTGAAAAATAATTTCTAAGTTTTCTTGATCTATAAAATATTAACTTATCTTCTTCACTTAATTCTTCTATACCAAGTATTACTATAATTTCTTCTAATTCTTCGTATCTTGTTAAATATTTTAATGCTTTTTCTATTAAACCATAATGTCTTTCTCCAATATATTCTGGATCTGCTAGAATACTTGTTGTTTTAAATACGTTTATGGCTGGGTATATTCCTTTTTCTGCGACTGAACGATCTAATACTATTTGTCCATCTAAGTGTCCAGTTATAGTTTGAACAGCTTCATCATCATAATCATCTGCTGGGATATATATTGCTTGGAATGATGTTATTGATCCTTCTTTTGTAGAGTTAATTCTTTCTTCTACTTCACTTACATCAGATACCATAGTAGTAGGATATCCATTTTCTATTGGTGAACGTCCTAGTTCTGCAGATATTTCTGATTTAGCTTGAACAAAACGATATATATTATCAATAAATAATAATACGTCTTGTTTCTTTTCATCTCTTAAATATTCAGCTAATGTTAAACCACTATAAACAGCTTTGCTTCTTGATGTAGCATTATCTCCCATTTGTCCAAAAACTATAGACATTTTATCTAAAAGATTTGCTTCTTTCATTTCATCATATAGTTCTTTTCCTTCTCTACTTCTTTCTCCTACTCCAATAAATATAGAGTTAGATTGAAATTTCTTAAATACATTGTTGATAAGTTCTTTAATAATAACTGTTTTTCCTACTCCTGCTCCTCCTAGAAGACCTAGTTTTGAACCTTTTTGAATTGGAGCAAAGAAATCTATAACTTTAATACCTGTCCATAATATATCACTTTGAATATTTAATTCTTCTAATGATACATTTCTATCATATACACATCTTTCATGAGGAGTTTCTATTTTGTTATTATCAATAAGTTCTCCATAAGAATTAAATACTTTTCCTAGTATTTGATCAGAATATTCTATTGATAATTTTTCTTTTGATGGGTATATTTGAACACCTTTTTTTAAATACATTACATTTTCAAATGGAATAGTTTTGGCAATATTTCCAGTAACTTCAACTACTTCAAATTTGAAAGTAGTATCATGATAATTAGCAGTTAATATATCACCTATAGCCACTTCACTTGGACGATCTAGTATTATTTTAACATTTAAGTCAGATACTGAAATTATTGTTCCTACCATAGTTACTCCTCCATTTTTTTCATTCTTAATTTTCTATTATTTAATTCTACGATTTCTTTAAAAGATTTAGCTTTTATAGCTTTTCTTTCTTTTCTTTGATCGTCTTCTTCTTTTTCATCTATTCTTTTTAATGAGTTATCTGTGAACTTTTGTCTTAATACATTTTCTGCAGCATAACTCCATGCTTTGGCTATTCTTATTTCCATTGTTACATATATTGAGATTAAGTTCCATATTATGTTATTTAAATCTCCTTCAATAACAAAGTCATCTAATTTACTAAATTCTTTCTTTTCTTCATCATCAAGAGCATCTCCACCTTCATAATCGAATGGAAGAATTGTTCTTTTTAATACTTCTTGTCTACTCATATTGAAGTAGTGATTATATATTATATTTACTTTAGAATATTTTCTAGCAAGTAGTCCATCTAGAACTACATCGAATATGTCATTAAATCTTGCTTCAAAATTTTCATTACTTATAAATAATTTTTCATTTTCTACTTGAACTCTTATTCTTTTTCCAATGATAATTTTATCATTTTCTGCATCATCTGTTTTTAAGAAATACATAACATCTGAGTTAAAGTTTGCACAGAAACCTAAATCACTTCCTAAATAAATATTAAGTTCTACTCCTTCATCATCTATATCTAATGAAACATGTTCTTGTTTAAATATTCTATTGTTAACTATAGAAGAAATAATATATTTTAATTCACGTTCATATCTAAAAGCATCATTTACTCTATCACGAGCATCTGTTACTCTAAGAAGTGCATGGAAATTCATAACTTTTACAGTATTTTTAACGCCCATATATTATTTCTCCTTCTAATTATTGTTGTGTGTTTTGATTATTTGTAGTATCTGTAGTACTTGGCATTTCTGTTACTGGAGCACTTGTTTCTGGTTGTGCTGGAACAGATTCTTGTACTGGTGCTTCTGGAGGTGGAGTTACTGGAACTTCCTGTGCAGGAGCACTTGGGGTAGCTTCATGATTTAATATCGAACTATCTTGTTTTACTACATAACTAAATTCTTCGTTTTTCTGGTCTTCATCCATATTTACATATGTTATACCTGAATCTGCTATATCAGTAGAACTATAAGATTTTTCACTAAAGTCAGATGGTCTTGCAAAATAATCTTTCTTAGTAAAGTCTTCTTTTGGCCCTTCTCTCTTAGGAGCATGTTCTACTAAGCTTTCATCTACTGCTGTAGATACTTTAATCTCTTTTATCTTTTCTGGTTTTTCATCAGATTCTATTCTCTTAGTTAATTCTATATCTTTAATTAATTCATCAACTACTTTTGAATCTCCAAGACCCGCTACATAACCGAAGTCAGCAATAAGTTTTTCTTGTGACATTGGAGAAAATTTTCTTTGATTTAAAAGTCCTAATAACTTTTGACCTTTAAATATCTTACTTTGTAATTCATCAGATAGTGATTCAACATTAACTAATTGATATACATCTGATGTTTCTAAATAAGAAAGAACTTCTCTTCTTACTACTGCTCCTACTTTTTTTACATCTGGACTTTGAACTGCTCCACCTAAACGTGAAACGCTAAGTCCGAAGTTGATTGCTGGTTTTTGGCCTTTTTTAAATAGTTTTTCAGATAATACTATTTGTCCATCTGTTATTGATATAATGTTAGTAGAAATATAGTCTGTTATATCTCCACCTTTAGTTTGTACAGTTGGTAGTATTGTAATAGATGCTCCATTTTCATATTGACATCCTTTTTCTAAAAGTCTTGAATGTATATAGAATATATCAGCAGGATATGCATCTCTACCAGTATTCTTTTCAGCTATTAAAGCCATTTCACGACATGCATCAGCATGTGTTTTTAAGTCATCTATACAAACTAATACATCAAAGCCTTCCATCATATATTCTTGAGCAATTGATAATGCTACATATGGTGTTAGCTTTATTAGAGGAACTGGATCATCATTAAACGCAGCCACTATAAGTGTATATGAATTTGTTTGTTTCTCTGTTAATTTTGTAAATACTCTTTTTACTTCTTTTTTAGTTTTACCTATTGCTACATATATACAAATAACATTTTTATTTTTTTGATTAGCAATAGTATCTAATAATATTTGTGTTTTTCCTGTTTTTTTATCTCCA
This sequence comes from uncultured Bacilli bacterium, assembly GCA_934096645.1. Lineage (GTDB taxonomy): Bacteria > Bacillota_I > Bacilli_A > RF39 > UBA660 > CAG-1000. The sequence goes on from CAKOMK010000001.1 coordinate 253,294, forward strand.
ATTATTAATTGTCTTTGACCTTTTCCTATTGGGAACATTAAGTCAATTGCAGCTATTCCAGTTTCTAATGGTCTATTAACTGGTGTTCTTTTCATAATTGGTATATAAGGTGATTCAATTGGAATTTGTTTACTATCATTAAACTTTTTACCTGACATTTTATCATTTCCAAATGGATCTATAATCATACCCATAGCATTCTTTGAATATGATGATTGTAGTGCTTCTCCACTAGCTGTAATTGGGTCATTTATTCTAATATCACCATTGGTTTTAACTAGAGCTATAACTACTTTGTCTTCTTCTATTTTATCTACATATCCAATATTTGATTCATCTTTTATATAGACTTTTTCAAAAAAGAAGACATCTTCTAGACCAGTAGCTTCTATTATGTAATTGTTTATTTTAACTACTTTTCCAATGTGGTAAATATTGTTCTTTTTTACAATATCATCTATTTTTTTATCAATAATGTTGTCAATATTTCCATCCATAATATCACACTCTAATATTTAACCTTTCTAAATATTTTATATACTATAATCGTATACGACCCCTTTATATACAATTTTGAATCCCTCTGTTATTTTATTATCATAAATTGTTTTTATTTGATTATGCAAGTAATTATAATCTTTATTCTTTTCTCCAGTATATACAAGTATTTCTGGATTAGTTTTTAGTATTAAATTATCAAGTTTATCTATAAATTTAACAATATTAAATTTTTTATTACCAAGTAAACTTTCTACAGTTTTATACTCATCACTACTTAATAATTCTTTCATAATTATTTTTTGTTCATTTGGTTGATAAGTCATTATTTTATACATAGTATCATAATTAAAATAACTTCTAATTTTTGTGTACATTGTGTAATTTTTATCATCTTTAACATTTTTATTAATGAAATCTTTTAATATTGTTTCTGGATTGAAATCAAATCCTTCTTTTATTTTTTTATAGCCTGTTAGAATATTTCCATCTTCAAAGTCAGCATTTGTTGGTAAGTTTATATCACTTTCAACTGAAACTGTTTCATTTACTACATTGCTTTTTTCTAAATCTTCTAATTCTTGTTCTAATTTTATATATGATTTTTTCTTTTTTTCTATAGTTTGATTTAATTCTTCAATCTTTTTTTCTTTATCATCTATTAAATAATCATATTCTTGTAGTTTATCTACAAATAGATTTTTAATTAAAACATTTGCTCTTTTTGTAGTTGAAATAAATATGAATACTAATATTAGTAATAATACAGCAACTATGCAAACAGCTATAACTATTTCACTCATGATTACCCAGTATATGGATTAAAGAATAATAACATGAAGCAAAATGCGAACATTAAAAGAATGAAAATAGCTAGTATAATCATTACCATCATTAATGAACTTACAATTTCATTTTTTACTTCTGGGTTTCTACCAACAGCTTCTGCTATTTTAGATCCTAGTATTCCTATTCCTAGACCAAATCCTGCTAATGAATAACCCATTATTGTTCCAATTGAATTCATTACAGATACAACAATTTCTTCCATAGTACACCATCCCTATTCTAACATTAAAATTATAGCATAATTATTACTTATAATTCAACCTTAAATACTAAATTAAAAGAAAAAAGATAAGTACTTAAACACTTATCTTTTTTGCCCTTCATTTAATTGTTTGTATCTTTTTATAGAAGAATTTATGTTATCTTGAAGTGGATTTAATATGGAAGATAATCTTTTAAATTTATCTAATTTCATATATATTCTACAATGTATTCAAAAAACATTATCACTTAAATTATTTTCTTCAGTTAGTCTTCTCATATTACTATAAAATTCATCTAAAATACTATCCATTATTTGCTCCCATTGGCTGATATGTAAATTTCTTTTCAACATCTAAATCTACATTATTGCCATTATACTTAGCATTTGTTAATTTGATAGTGTACATGTCTGAATCAGTCATTTTTAATTTAGATTTAAAACCATTTTTAGATAATGCTTCTTTATAGTTAATATCTATACTATCGGTTACTTTATCATCTGAATATAGACTAATTGTTCCTGATTCGATTGCATAGTTTTTAGTCATTTTAAATGTGAATTCAGCATATCCTTTTGATATTCTATCTACTGTGATAGTCGCATCACATTTTGTTGTTCTAACATTTATAACATCTTCTAAATTATCAACTAATGTTTTCTTTTTATCTTCTTCTACTACTTCAATATATCCAAGAGTAATAGTATATTCACTTTTAGGTTCAAGATTAGTTATTCTATATTTTGTATCATATTTATCAAGTATTATTTTTTCAGTACTCATTTCACCTTTTTTAACACCAGTAACTAATAAATAAACTGCTTGGTATTTTTCTTCAGGATCTGTAATTATATAAGAAACATCTATATATGTTGGATATGATATAGCTCCTCTTAAACTTACTCTTTTTACTATATTAGTCTTATTATTAACAATAATAATTTGACTTTTATTACTACTATTAGAACTTCCATTAATAACTGTTGTATTATTGTTATTAACTACATTTGTTCCTCCAATAGTTTTGTTATTTTTAACATATTGATTGAAATCATTTACTAATTTGTTATATGAGTTTAATAATTCTTTCATATCAACATCTTCTGTTTTTGGTTTATCTGACACTGGAACATATTCATTAGTACTTCCATTAATTAATTTTAAATCTATTTCTTGGTTACCAATTATTAACTTTTCATTAGCTACATCAAACTTATATTCTCCAAAATTTAATACTATTGGATTAATAGTTTTTAAGTTAATAGAGTCATTTAATATTGATGCATTTCCTTGTTTATCTATATAAACCATTAAATATTTTTTAGCAAATATAGTTTTTTCAGCATCATATATTTCATTTGATATGATTAAGTAAGTTCTATCTTTAAGTTTATAGAAATTATTTGTATTTAAGTTGTTAATGTTAGTTTTATTATTATTTTCCACTATATCTCCGACTGTTGATACTAAATAATTTGTTCCAAAGATATTTATTTCTTCTGTGGCTTTTTCATATACTACGCTTACTTTACCTAATTCATAAGACTTTCCATCTTGACTATTATAGAAATAATCACTACTCCAGTTAGTAGCTATTTGTCCTCCTAGAGATGTATCTATTAAATTAGTTTCTGAATCAAATATTACACTATTTGTAGAAATTGAATATACATCTCTAGTTTTATTACTGGACAATTTTATTGCATATATCATTAATGCTATTATTCCTATTACTATTATTGTAAAAAGGAAAAGATAAATTTTATTTTTATTACTTAATTTTCTCATTATGCATCTCCATAGTAGTAATTAATTTCTTCTTGTGCAACTAAATTACTATTTGAATAGAAATTCATTGTTATAGTATACACATTTCCTGGTGCAAAATTTTCACTTTGAGTTAATTCCATTGTGTAATAATATAAATCTGTATTAGGTTCATATCTTGTTATGAAGTCTGTATTACCAGTTGCAAAGTATGATACACTAGTTGAACTTACTGTATAAGAAATCTTATCTATTGTTCCTAGTTTATAAGAGTCAGCAAATATGATATCTAATGCATATTGATTATTTGCATTTTTATTTGCTGTTACACTACCTAAGTTAACTGAATCACCAAATCTAATACTCTTAGTTTGATTTATATTAGTATAATCACTCTTCTTATTTTTATAGTCAGCATCTACCATTACCATAAAGATGTAAACATCATTTTCTTTAAGATTATATTCATCTTTAGAGAATGTAAATTTCTTATTAATACTGTTTGTAGATATATCATTTATTGTAGCTATTACATTATAGTTAGAATCCATTAATTTAACAGTATATAAATCATCTTTTACAACTTTACTTACATCATCAATACTAACTCTAAAATAAATAGTGTCACTTGTTTTTCCTGAAGAAATACCTATATATGGTTCTTCAAAATCATCTAGTGTGAATACAAAACTTGTTTTACCTAAATCTAATTCTTTAGTACCTTCATCATCAGTATAATGACCTATTGGACTAATATCTAGTCTATATTTCTTTCCATAAGCAAATCCTGCTTCATTTCCTGGAGTTGCATCTACTGTGAATGACATATTAGTAAAGAATGCTACTGAATTAGGTATTTCAACATTTACTTTTTGATATTCTCCATCTATTAATTCATATATTTCATAAGCTATATAATCATATCCTTGAATATTATCTAGAGTATAATCAAATTTTAATTTTTTATCTGTATATGAATCTTTTTGGAAATCTACTTTTATATTTTTAACACCTACATCTGATAAAGTATAGAATCTATAACTATATCCTGATATTTTATAGTCGTTATCATATAAATAATATTTTTCATAACTTGATGTATTTACATTATATACATATGTATAGAATTGTACATAATAGTTTGTTTTGGGACTTAATCCAGTTAGTGTTATTTTCTTATTAAAGTTTGTTACTGTATCACTAACTGTTTTCATGAATTTAGCATTAACACCATTTTCATCTGTTGAGTATAAATCCATATATATTAAATTATCTTTAATATTAATACTATCTAATACAGAAATTTTAGGACTAATTTCAGCTGTATTTAATAGAGCTAAGATATTTAATTTATTACTTCCTGTTAACATTTTAATACTAGGTATAATTAGGTCATATTTAGTAATATTTGAGTCTGAATTTAATTTTTGAGCAGTTAATTCTTTTAGAACAATATTTCCATTTGAATAAACTACACCAGTTTCATCTATAGATACATTTAAATCTAATGATTTATTACTTTTATTTGTTATTTTTAATAAGTAATTTTTAGTATCAAAATCAGTTTCAAATTCACTACCACTTATAATAGAGTTTTGAGCTAATTTACCATCATCACCTATATAGAAATAGTTTGCTCCAGCAGAGATTGATCCTTTTTGAATAGCTTTAAATGCTGAAGGGACATCAAATCCGGTGTTTCCTGTATCAATATAAATTGTTACTTCTGTTTTAAATTCTACTGATAGGTATTCTGCTATATCAAATAAATCTATATTGATGTTTCCACTATCAAATGTTAAATTTGTTAATGTTTTTTCTCCAATTCTTGTAGCATCTGCACTTGATGTTGGAATTATTTTAACATCAGCTGAAACAATTAAATCAGTGATATCTGTTTTATCATAATAGTCATCAATACTTACTATTAATTTATTTGAGTCTATTTCTGTTGAATATGTTATATTTAATGAACCATTAATTCCATAGAAATATTGTGATGTTAAATTTTCATATGTAATATTTTCACCTTTTATTAATTGTTCTTGTTTTTTAATTGTATAGAATTGTTTTGCAGTTAGTTTAGTTAATGTAATTGCTTGATAATCATCTGAAACACTAATATCAGCATTTGAGCTTGGATTTACTGAGTTTCCTACAAAGCTATATAATTTATTATTGGCTAAACTACTATCAACATCTACATATTTATATTTCCATGTTGCTGTATTACTTGTTGAAGTTGATGGGTATACTTGGAATTTAGAACTTTCTTTGTTTGCTACTAGTTCTTTTGATCTTAAAACCATATTTTCATCAACTATTGTTGGATATACTCCATCTTCAGTTCCATCTCCATCAATATCTAAATACACTTCATAAGAGAATCTATATTTATTTCCTCTTCTTAACATATCAGTATCATCTACATTATTTGGAGTACCATATCCTATTTCAAATAACTCTGGATTTACTAATCCTTCTTCGTTAAATGTTACTACTCTATCAAGATTATCTAATTTTACATATTCTTTTGTAGTAGGATCATATTTCCAAACATGATATACAAGTCTAGTAGCATTTCCTGATTCGTTTAAGTAATCTGTTACTAAGTTATATCCAACTATTGTGTTAGGTTCTAAATTATTATCATATTCTAATCCAAATACTTCAGCATTTTTATTTAATACTTTTGTTACAATAATTGCATTATCTGGATCAGTTGGTGTATCTGGAATATAACTATTTATTGGGAATGTATATTCATCATTTATAATAGTTATTTCATTTTTATAATCAGTATAGTCATAAACATTACTTACTTTTAAAGTATATGTTTTTTGTGTATAGTCTATGTTTTTACTATCAAAGTATGTTGGATTTAGTGTAGTTGATTGATCATAGAATAATTCTTTGATTGTACTTTTATAATCATCTTCATTTAAATCTACTACTTTTTTGGCAACTTCTTTTGTACCAGATGTTCCAGTTCCTTGATATAAAGTTAATGTCATTTCACTTATTGTACTTGCTTCAAGTGATGCTTCTCCTTCACTTGGATTTGTTAAAATCATGTTAATTCCAAATGCTGTTAAATAATCATTACTAAGTGAATAATTTGCTATTAAATTCTTTGGTTTTTCTGTTTGAACAAATACACTTCCTATATACATTTCATCTATTTGTTCATTATCATCTTGCATATTTACATCTGCAAATACTTCGAATGTATAAGTTTCATTTGCTCTTAAATTATTAATATTAATTGGAATAGAATCAGAATCAGTAGAAGCTGTTATTGTTCTTGATGAGTGAATTCCTAAAGAGTTTTTATAAACTACTTTAAAGTTATCACTTACTATTGCTCCTGATGGATCATCTACTATTATAGTTCCATTTATTTGTTCCCATGTAACATTTGTTTTTTCCCATCTTACTGTTGGAAACTCTACTCCATCTAGTTGCATTGTTGTTCCAAGATCTTTTGTATACTCAACTATTTTTTCATTATCATTAAATTCTAAAACTAATTTATAAGTATATGCTGTACCTCTATTTAATTTTATATCATCTACTTTAACTTTTACTATATCTGTATTGTCAGATGTAATTACTAAAATAGGATCATCTTTTTCTAAATCACTTCTTGCATCATATATTTCATATCTGTATTTTTCAATACCATAATCACTATCGTTAACACCCGTAGCTTTTAAGTTAAATGTTTGATTTCTTTTATCTATTTCATATTCTAACTTTTCTATTGTAGGTGCTTGTTTTAAAGTTTTAAATGAAGCTCTTTCTGAGTATCCATTACTTACAACTAAACCATCTACTAATATTTCACTCATTATAATACTATAAGTACTATTACTATCTAAACCAGTAAATATTACTTCTTGAATGCTTTCATCACTAAGATTTACTGCTTGATAATCTAATTTTTCACCTTTAGAATTGTAAATTGTAATTGTTACAGATGATACTTTTGAATAGTTATCTTTTGATACTTTAATTCCTAATGATTCATTAGTTGCATAACTCTTAGTGAATGATACTCCTAATGCTTGACTTCTAAATATTTTTGATAAGAATGTTTTATTATATTCTATTCCTTCAATTTCATAATCTGCTTTACAATATATTGTGTATTCAGTATCAGGACTAAGATTTCCAACAGAAAGTAAAATATTTGTATCTCCCATAGCAGCTTCTTGTTCATAAACTACTTTTGATGTTGAATTTTCAACTACTGTTACACTTGTAGCTGATGTTAAAATATTATCTTCATCTGTTATTTCAATTTTTGCATCTAATTTTATTGGTGTTAGTACCATTTCTGTTACTTTAAATGTAGGTTGTGTTATTTTCTTTAATGGGTCTTCCTCTTCTTCTGTAGGTTCTTGAGTAGAGTTATTGTCATCATTTTGATTATTATCATCTACTACTGTATTTCCACCAGTTGTGCCTCCATTTGTTCCTCCGCCTGTAGTACCACCATTATTAATATCTGCATTTGGTTTATTAATATCAGGTAATTTTTCTACAGTATCATCAACAATAATATCAATATTGCCATCATTATCAATTACTAAATTACTTAATGTAATATATTCTTCATTCTTTTTAGATATAGTTTTCTTATTTAAATCAATAGTATTATCTCCAACTATGATTTTAGTTCCTTTAGCAATTGTTTTATATGATTTAGTATTATTATATATTTTAATTACTGAACCATCTACATATTCAAAATAAACATAATTACCAAAATCAATTATTTCTTCTGTTACTAGTGTTGCTCTAACATTATCTCCAATTAAAAGATATTTATTATCATTTATTCTTATTAACATATTATTAAATGATATTTTTTCATCTGATTGAGTGTTAATTGTTAATTTATCACTTTCTGTTTTGATAATTGTATTCTTATAAATATTATAGTAGAAAATAATTTTACTATCTATTGTTGATAAATCTAATCCTACAACATTTTTAAGTGGCATATATGATTTATTTGCATAGTGAATAAATGTAGATTCGTCTATTGCTACATTACCATCTGTTGATGTGAAAGTAATATTATTTTTAAGTTTTTTATAGCTATAATCTGTTCCATTTGTGAAACTATAACTTGCTGGTTTAGTATCTTTATTATCAGAATATAAAGCATATCCATCACTAGAAAAACTATGAGTTTCTGTACTCATACTATTAACTACATATATTACTCCAAAAATTGAAAGCCCTACAGCAATTAATACAAATAAATAAAATATCCATTTATTCTTCATATATATTCACCCATATTATCAAATTATTCAATAGTATTATATCATTTATTTAATTGATTTTAAATCATTTTTATAATTTTATCCAAATAAAAAGACGTTTTGTACGTCTATTATTTTTTATCTTCTAAATAATCTACTTTTACTTCTTTATCTATTTCTTCATTTATACTTTTTTCATCTATAATAATATCATAATCTTCTTCACTATTTGTGACTGGTATTCTTATTTTAGCATCTCCGACTATTTCTATTCCCAATTCTTTAGAAATAGTATATTTGATTGTTCTATCTTCGTTACTAACATCTATACAAGTTGGATTTTTTAAACTTCTAATTATAATTTCAGAGTCATCACTAACTTCAGTGTTATCTTTGACTTTTACTTTGACTTTTTCTTCATAGAACATTTTTTTACTTATCACATCTGTTTTTGTATTATTATCATAACTATACCAAATATTTATATCATAACTTCCATTTATTTTGATGTAATCATCTTCTTTTGTACCTTTTAAATTATGATTTATTACCCAGCAGCCTAGAACATTATCAACTTCTTTTTCTGCTTCTACTTCATAGTCATTTTTAAATGTTTTTTTACCCTTTCCAATTATAGCTTTTGTTACTATTTCTTTATAATTATTAAACATGATATTAGCCCTCCTATAAATAGAATATGCAATCCAATAAAAAAAGAGATAACTATTTTTTTAAATTATTGTCTCTTGCGAATTCTTTTGCATAATTATATATTCTATCTTTTGAAGGGTTATCTCTTTTTAACTCTTTATATCCTAAAAATTCATATGCATAGTTTTCATCTATTAAAAGCATTAATGATGTATCATAAATAACACCATCTTTTAGCATCCATGTATGTTTACCTTTTTCATCAGAATTTTTAGTATTTTCTAAAAAACCTACATCTCCACCACAAATTAATATATAATCAAATGAATAACTAAATTGTTTTGTTACAGTTGTACATCCACCTATATTAAATCCTGTGACAAATATATCTTCAAAACTATTAATTACCCTAATATTTTGAGCATCTATTAAATTCCACACATCTTCACTAAAACCATGTATTTTTCCTAATTTTACTCCATTATCTATTGACCCTTTAAACTCATTATTTGTAGTATAAAGTTCTCTTAATAAATCAAAACATTTATAGCCTTTTCTTTTTTCATCAATTAATAAATCTAACATTTTGTTCACCATAAAAAATATATCATAATATATAAAAAAAGCAAATTCTTTTTTTATGAATTTGCTTTAATAACTGTTTATTCAACACAATTTCCTTTTGGAACTTGTTGTGTAATACAGTGGATATTTCCACCACCTAATAATATTTCACGTGCATAAACAGTTTCAATCTTACGATCTGGATATAATGCTTGTAATGTTTTAACTGCTAATTCATCATTAGGATCGTTAAATGTTGGCATAATAATTGCTCCATTACAAGTATAATAGTTTACATAACTTGCTGCTAATCTATCACCTTTTTGACGAGGTAATGTTCCATCTACAGCATCTACTCCTAAACTTTCTTCTTTAGTAATTAGAATTGGTTTTGGTACGTATAATTTATGAATTTCTAACTTACGACCTTTAGCATCTGTTTCATTTGATAAATAATCATAAGCTTCTTTTGAAATAGCATATTGTGGATCTTTTTTATTATCAGTCCATGCTAATACTACTACTCCTGGACGAACAAAATTACAAATGTTATCTACATGACCATTAGTTTCATCTAGATAAATTCCTCTTGGAATCCATAAAACTTTTTTACAATTTAAGTATTCACAAAGAGTTTTTTCAATTTGTTTTTTAGTCATGCTACTGTTTCTACCTTCTGATAGAAGACATTCTTCAGTAACCATACAAGTTCCTTCACCATCAACATGAATAGAACCACCTTCTAAAATGAAATCATCTAATCTATATCTAGATACTCTTTCAATTTCACACATTTTAGAAGCAATTTTGTCATCTTGATCCCATGGGAAATATAAACCATCAACTAGTCCTCCCCATGCATTAAATGACCAATCAATTCCACGCATAGCACCTTTGTCATTTACTACAAAAGTTGCTCCACAGTCACGAATCCATGAGTCATCATTACTCATTTCAACAACACGAATGTTATTTCCACTTGCTAAATGAAGAACATTACTATATTGATTTCTTGAAACAACTACAGTGATTGGTTCATATTTAGCAATCTTTTTAATAACTTCTAAAAAAACTTTTTGAGCTGGTTTTCCACCTAATCTCCAGTTATCAGGACGTTCTGGCCAAATGATATATGTTCCTCTATGAGGTTCAAATTCACCAGGCATTCTAAATCCATCTTTTTTAGGAGTTGAATCTAATCTTTTCATACCCTTTTCTCCTTTTTATATTTTTATTTTTTATCTTCTTTAATTCTTGAAACTAATATTTCTTCAATTATGAATGAAACAACTACACCTACGATTAATGGTAAGTTACCTTTAATAGATTCTGGTGTAAAATCTACAAATAATGTAAATACAATAGCTAGAACAAGTAATATAAATGGAACATAAGTAATTACGTTAGCCATAAAATCACTTTTAACTGCTGTAAATACTCTTTTTGTTTTATTAGTTTTTCTTAATCTTGCATAAGCTAAGAATAATGGAACATAACTAATTAGTAATGTAACTAAACTTAAACTAAAGAATGTCCAGAATAAGTTGTTTGCTGCTTCACTTCCATAAACTGATAGGATAACTCCTGCGATTACTAATATTATTGCTACGATACCACATACCCAAACAGATCCAGTAGCAACACCTTCTTTGTTTGCTTTTTTAAATACAGCTGGTAGTCCACCATCATCTGCTGAATATTTAGCAACACTATGAACACCGAATGACCATGATGCAATATTTACAATCATAGTATAGATGAACATAAGTCCTACAGCGATAACTATAATTCTTATAATATTATCACTTACGCCTAAACTAGTTAGAAGTATTGCGAAACTTTCTGTTAATCCAGCAGCTTCTGCATCTTCAACTGGCATTGCAATGTTAATTCCTGTAGCTGGTAAAATATAGAAGATAGCCATTAAAGCTCCACCTATAATTAAAGCTTTTGGAATTTCTTTTTTAGGATTTTCCATATCATCTACAAATGTAGCAACAACTTCTAATCCTAAAACATTAAATATAATTATTGAAATAAATCCTATTCCAGCTAAGTCTAAGCTTGGGAATAAGTCTGCAACACTTTGTACTGGGTTAGCACTTTCTCCAGTTTTAATATATACATAGATACCTAAAACTCCAAGTCCTAACATAAATAGTATTTTGAAGAATGCTCCACAGTTTACTAACCATTTATTTTCTCCAATTCTATTTGTACTTAGTAATGTTACTAATAATGTATATCCTAGTTGAAATGCTAATAGAGCCCATAAACTTAACTCTACTTCAAATACTCCAGCAATAACATCTGTTACTGCTACTGCAAGTGATGCAATCCATAATGGAAAGTTAATCCAATAATTCCATGCAACTCTTCCAGCCCATTTTTTACCAAAAGCCATTTTTACCCAGTCATACATACCACCTTCGCTTGGGAAAGTTGTACCTAATTCTGAACAAATAAGTCCATATGGTAATACAAATGCAATAATTAAGAAAATCCACCAAAAATATTGTGAGTTTCCAATTGCAGCGGTTGGCATTACACTTTCAGCAACTAATGTAATACATATTGTTGCTAATATGGCATCGACCAATTTAAATTTTTTCTTTTTCTTTTCCATGTTTTATAATTCCTTACTTTTCTAAAAACTTATTACACTTTTCACGTGTTTCATCTTCAACACCCATAAAATATACTAATAATGCTCTCATAGCTGTTAGTCTATTTTCAGCTTCATCGAAACAAATAGAATATTCTTCTGAGTCCATTACTTCATCAGTTACTTCTTCTCCTCTAGTAGCTGGTAAGCAATGCATAAATTTTACATTAGGACTAGCTTTTTTTAGCATATCCATATTAACTTGGTATTTAGGATAGAAAATTTTCTTTCTTTCTTCTTCAGGTAATTCACTTTCATATAATCCATACCATACATCTGTATAAATAAAGTCAGCGTCTTTAATTGCAGCTTCTTCATCTTCAGTAACTAGGAATGAACCACCGGATTTTTTACAATTTTCTTCACATATTTTTCTTATGTCATCATTTAATTGGAAACCTTTAGGTCCATAGTGTACGAAGTGTCCACCTAAGTGAGTAGTAATCATTCCTAGAGAAGCACATACTTGAGTAGCATCTCCGACAAAAACTATTTTTAAATCTTCAAACTTTTTACCTTTTGGCATATGTTCAAAAATTGTAGTGATATCACCTAGTTCTTGAGTTGGATGATTGTAGTCACTCATACCATTTAACACTGGAACTGTAGCATATTTAGCTAATTCTACTATATTCTTATGGCTTATAACACGAGCCATCATTATATCTACTAATCTTGATAATACAATTGATGTATCTTTTAAACTTTCATGTCCGCCTAATTGGATTTGACCTGGTGCTAAATATTGTGCGTGTCCACCTAATTGAGTCATGGCAGTTTCAAAAGAAACACGAGTTCTAGTAGATTTTTGTTCAAAAATCATTCCTAGAGTCTTTTGATATAAGACATTCAAATGTCCACCAGATTTAATAGTTTTCTTAATTAATAGTCCTAAATCAACTAAATTAAGCATTTCCTCCTTAGTAAAATCTTGTGTATCAATATAGTGTCTAACTGTCATAAATTCCTCCTTTCCTATTATAAATAAATTGTAACATTTTTTTATTCAAATTACAATTTACATTTTACTTGATACTTGCCCAAATTTGATCATATAGTTTTACTTTTTCACCAATATTTTTAACCATATAACTATTTTTTAATATTTCTTTAGAAAAATTAGATGATGTGTTTGATATATAACTCCTTGGAAGTATATTGTCTGCTTTAGCATTTACATTTTTATAAGGATAACCTTCTATGATTTTTGCCATAACATCTTCTCTTAATAAATAATCAATAAATTTATAAGCATTTTTTTGATTTTTAGAGCCTTTTAAGATTGCATAATTATCTATACTAAGCATAGTTCCTTCTCTTGGATATCTTACTTCTATAGAACTATTTTCATTCATTGCGATAGCTATTTCTGCATTCCATATAACACCTATATCTACTTCTTTTGATATTAAGAACATTTTAGGACTGTCACTATCAAAAGCTTTGATATTTGGTTTTAATTTAAGAAGCCATTCTTCTGCTTCTTTTAGTTTATTTGTATCTGTTTCATTAGGGTCATAACCTAAAGCTAATAAAGCTATTCCGATTACTATTCTTTGATCATCTAACATAACTATATTATTTTTATATTTTTCATTTAATAAATCATTATATGAATCTATATTCTCTATTATATGATCTCTATTCTTAGCTATAAAAACAGATGCTACTAAAAATGGAAGTGAATATTTATTATCTTCATCATATTCTAAATTTAAATATTCTTCTTTTATATTTTTATAATTAGTTAATCTAGTTTTATCTAGTGTTTCTAAATAACCTTTTTCTTTCATTAATTCAATCATATAATCACTTGGAAATACTACATCATATGTGCCTTTTTTAGAAGCAGATATTTTTGCTAATAATTCTTCATTTGATGAGTAAGTTCCATAATTAACTTTTATATTTGTTTCTTTTTCAAAATCTTTTATGACTTCATCTGGTATATATGATGACCAGTTTAGAACATTTAAAACATTTGTATTTTGTTTTTGACATCCAGTGAATGTTAATAATATCAATATAATTAAAATTACTTTTTTCATTGATTATATTTCACCTGCCTTTTATAATTAATTAGAATATAAATACTAATTATTATCAATATAAATATAATCATTAAAGTTGCTAATGCATTTACATCTGGTTTTACACCTGACTTGATAATTGAGTATAAATATAATGGTAAAGTATTACTTCCTGGTCCAGATGTAAAATAACTAATAACTACATCATCAAATGAAAGAGTTAATGCTAAAAGTGCTCCTGATGAAATTCCACTTTTTATAGATGGAAGTATAACATAAAACATTGTTTTCAGATTACTTGCTCCGAGGTCACTAGCTGCATCATATAGATGATTATCTAACATATCTAGTGATGACTTTACACTTACTACTACAAATGGTATAGAGAATGCTATATGTGATAATATTATTGTCCATAAACCAAGATTTAATCTAAAGAATGAGTATGTTGATAATAAAGCTATTCCAAGAACTATTTCTGGTATTACTATTGGAACATATAAACATTTCATAACTAATTTTTTTAATGGAAAATTATATCTATTTAATGCTATTGCTGATAATGTTCCTATTATAGTTGAAACTAATGTACTTATAAAAGCAACAAATAAAGTACTTTTTAAAGCATCTAATAGTGAATCATTAGTAAATAATTCTTTATACCAGTCTAATGTAAAACCTTCAAATACTATATTTAAACTTGATGTATTAAACGAAAATAATATTATTACTAGTATTGGTAAAAACAGAAATAAGAAAACTAGAAATATATATATATTTTTTAAGAAATCTCTTTTTTTCATTACATACCTCCTAAGTCATCCATATTTCCACCTAGATGTTTATATATTTTTACAAGTATATATGAAACTATTAACATTGCTATAGATATAGATGCTCCGAAAGGCCAATTTCTTGCTGTTAAGAATTGATTTTTAATTAAGTTTCCTAATATCATTAATTTACCACCACCTAGTAAATCTGATATGAAGAAATATCCTAGGCAAGGAATAAATACCATAATAATTCCATTAAATAGTCCTGTTTTAGTGTATGGAATAATTATTTCAAAAAATGTTTTTATTTTACTTGCTCCTAGATCACTAGCTGCATCTATTACTTTAGGATTTATTTTTTCCATTGAACTATATAAAGGTAAAATCATAAATGGTAATAGTGTATAAACCATACCAATAATTATACTAAAGTTATTATACATTAAATTAAATGGTGTTTTAATTAATCCTAGTGATAAAAGTGTTTCATTTATTAAACCATATTTTCTTAATAATATAATCCATCCATATGTTCTAATAAGTGAATTTGTTAGAAAAGGTATCATAACTAAAGTTATTAAAACGTTTTTTATATATCCTTTCTTTTGAGAAATAAAATATGTAAAAGGATAACTTATCAAAATACAAATAAATGTTGATATGGTTGCGATTATAAAAGATTTCAAAAAGACTTTAACATATACTATATTAAAGATTTCTATATAATTATTTATATTAAATGTATAAATAATTCCTCCATATGAATCACTTTTCATAAAACTTATGAAGAATATATATATTAATGGTAGTATTATAAGTAATAATGAATATGCGATTATTGGAAACAATAATAAATATTTAAGTCTATCTTTTTTCATTATTTATTGTCCTTTAAAACTACCATATCATACATATCAAAATATATTTTAGTTTGTTCATTTTTAGTTATGTTTTCTGGTATGGTTTTGCATAATATACTTAATTCTTTATTATTATATTCAACTAATATTTTTGTATTTGAACCGTCATATACGTATTCTTTTACTCTTACATCTAATGAATTATCTTTTTTATCATTAAAATATATATCTTCTGGTCTAACTATTATTTTTACTTTGTCGTTTAGATTATAATCAGTTTTATCGTATTTGATAATATCATTATTTTCTAATTTGATTTCTATTTTATTATCTTGTACTTTAATAACTTCACCATTAAATATATTTGATTCACCAATAAAGTCTGCTACATAAAGACTTGCTGGTTCTTCATATATTTTTTTAGGAGTATCTACTTGTTCAATTTTTCCTTTATGCAATAAAACTATTCTATCACTCATTGTTAGTGCTTCATCTTGATTATGTGTTACGAAAATAAATGTTATACCTAGTCTTTTTTGTAATCTTTTTAATTCTAGCTGCATTGCTTTTTTGAGTTTTAAATCTAATGCTGATAGTGGTTCGTCTAAAAGCAAGACTTTAGGTTTATTTATAAGTGCTCTTGCTATTGCAACTCTTTGTTGTTCTCCACCTGATAAGTCACTTGGCATTTTCTTTTCATATCCTTCTAAGTGAACTAGTTTTAACATTTTATTAACTTCTTTTGCTATTTTATCCTTAGGATACTTTTTCATTTTCAAACCAAAACCAATGTTTTTTTCAACATTCATAGTTGAGAATAATGCATAGTTTTGAAAAATTGTATTAACTTCTCTTTTTGTAGGATCTAATGATGTAACATCTTTTCCTTCTATATATATTTTTCCACCATGATTCATGTCCATTCCAGAAATAGCTCTTAATATAGTTGTTTTACCACTACCACTACTTCCTAAAAGAGTTACAAATTCTCCCTCATAGACTTCTAAATCAAAATCTTTTATAATTTTTTTGCCATCATATGACTTTGAGTAATCTTCTATTTTTAATATAACTTTATTATCCATAAACATACTCCTATTATTGAAATAATAATAGCATAAAACATGTTGTTTTACAATTTTAAATTTGAGTTTTTTGCAAAATAAAAGAATGGTTAAAGACCATTCATTTTATGTTATTAGTTTAATTTTTTTCTAACTATAATAGAACCTACTAATGAAATTAAACTGATTAATAATGTATATTCTAATGCATTATTAGTTTCTACTCCAGTAGCTGGGAAATTTGGATCGATTGGTTCATCATTTCCACCTGTTCCACCTACAAATTCATAAACATATACAACTTCAATAGGTCCATCTATATATTTGCCAGTTTCATTTCCTCTAATTTCTACTAATTTGTAGTATTCAAATTCTTTTTGTTCTATTTTATAATCAGTACCAACTTTTTCTGTTGATTTTTCATCTGGTGATAATGTTTCATTAAATATAGTTATATATCTAACAATTAAATCACCTTTTATATCTTCATAAATATATGTTTCTTTAGTAACATCTAAAGCATATTTTTCTTCAGTTAATTCTTTATCTGCTGTTAATGATAATGTGTAAGTATCTTCTAATACTTCTTTTTCACCTTCAGCAGTTAAAACATAGTCATATCCTTTAGCAGTTTTATATGTATCAACATAATATATTTCAGCTGTTTCAGTTTTAGAAACTGTTCCTACTACTTGATATTTAGTAACTAATTTAGTATCAATTATTACTCTATTTTCAATAATAGTTACTGATTCGAATTCTAAATCAAATCCTTTCGTACTACCAGTACCACGGCATACATTTTGTTTTTCACTTAAGTATCCTTCTACTTCAAATGGTAATGTTGTATTACCAAATGTAACTGTACCAGTTATTTTAACTAATGATTTGTTAGTTACGTTTAATCCATGTCTTGTTTTTGAAGCGTATTCTGTATCGTTACGATTTGGATCACGAGTTAAATTCATTGCAATATTTTTTCCAGCAATAGTAACAGTTGAAATTGTCATTTTACCATCTACAGTTGATTCTTTACCTTCAGAATCAATTTTTTTGAATCTAGATAATAAACTTACATCAAAGTGTCCATAGCTAAATGCAGTTGAATCAGAAGCACCTGGGTTAACAACTACTTCGTCTCCCCAAATTGATTCTTCAAAACTTACTAATTTAACTTCTAAATCACCTGTGTCATAACATTGTTTCTTTAAATCAGCAATATAATCTTCAGCTTCTTTTCTTGTATTAAATTGTGCTGATTTTACATTTTGTGTGATAATAGTACTTTTTGCAGCTTTTCTAATTTTACCACTTATGATAAATTCATCATCTTCACTATTAATATTTTTAATAGCTTCTATTGCATCTCTTTCAGTATCATAAGAAGTACTACCTTTTTCGAATAAAGTTTCAGGTCCATTTTTATTTGGATTATAAACTTTTTCAATTGTGCTTGATACTTTGTTTGCATCTAAATTATTATCTTTAATAAATTTAGATAATGCTTCTTCAGCTTCTTCTCTTGTTCCAAAAACTTGAGCTATTTCAACAAGTTCTGAATGTGAATTTTGGAATATACTTTTACTTCTAATAGTAAATCCTTGTTTAACTAAATCATTTGCATATGATTCAGCAGCTTCTTTAGAAGTAAATACTTCCTTTACTTCTATTTTTTCATACTCACCAGTGCCTACTAAGTATGAACGAATTGTTGCAGTGATTTTGAATTCTGTTTCATCGCCATCACTTGCTTCTAATTCTTCTTTCTTTGCTTCTACTTCTGCTTTTGTTAAATCTTTAAATGCATCTTTAATAGTATCAACTTTAGTATCAACTAATCTTCTTGTTTCATCAGCATTTACAAATAAAACATTAGCAAAAACTAAACCAAATGCTAGAAAAATTGTAGCGATTCTTTTTCTAATCATTTAAATATCCTCCCCCTGAATTAGAAAACATTTTCTCTAATTGAGTCAGTATTCTATAGGAAAAACAAGTTTTTGTCAAGTCCTTTTCACCTCATTTGTATTTTATTCATATAGAAAGATATAATTCCCATTTTTTACCAACAAATAACGACAAAAATTTATTTTTGTATTTTTTGGAAATTAAAGTTAATACTAATTGTATGAATA
Source organism: uncultured Bacilli bacterium (assembly GCA_934096645.1). Classification (GTDB taxonomy): domain Bacteria; phylum Bacillota_I; class Bacilli_A; order RF39; family UBA660; genus CAG-1000. The sequence goes on from CAKOMK010000001.1 coordinate 272,632, forward strand.
TAATTGATACACTAAAAAACTCTAAATCACATATGATAGATCTTCAATTGAAGGAAGTTTCTTTTGGACTTGGTAAAATATATATTGCGAATATTCAAACTGTTTCTTCTTCTGAATTAAGTAATCATTATATTTTAGATTATATTGCTAAGAGAAGTTTAATTAAAAATGACATATTATCATTAAAAAGTGATATTAAGAATTATATTCCATCTATAAGCTTTATTGAAATTAAGGAAGATGAAGTATATGATTATTTATTTGAAGGATTTACTGTATTAATATACAAAAGTGAAATAATTGCATTTGAAACTAAAGCTTCACTAGATCGTTCTATTAGCGAACCATCTAGTGAACCTACTATTAAAGGACCTAAAGATTCATTTAATGAAAACTATAATACTAATATTGGTCTAATAAGAAAAAGAATTAAAGATAAAAATTTATATTTAAATGAGTTTATTTTAGGTGACAAAACTAAAACTAGAATATGTGTTATGTATATGAATGATATTGTTGATAAAGAACTTTTAAATTATACATTAGAAAAAATAAGTGAAATAAAATCTGATAAAATACTTGATACATATTATATAAAAGACTTACTTAGAAATGAAAATAAAACAGTTTTTCCAACTATTAAATCTACTGAAAAACCTGATTCTATAGCTAAATGTTTAACTGAAGGAAGAATATGTATATTATCAGAAAACTCTAATAGTGTATTAATAATACCTACTTTTTTCTTTGATTATTTTTTTTATGATGAAGATAATTATCAAAAGAAATTTTTTGTTTCATTTGTTAAAGTTATTAGAATATTAGCAATATTTATAACTATTTTTGCTCCTGGAATATATTTGTCTTTAATTACTTATGATCAGCAAATGCTTCCTACTAGTTTACTTATTAACTTTTCTATTCAAAGAGCAAGTGTGCCTTTTCCAGCTGCTATAGAAGCTCTACTCTTAATATCAACATTTGAAATATTATATGAAGGTGATGCATTAACTCCATCATCAAGAGGTACGTCACTATCAATTTTAGGTGCTCTTGTATTAGGTGACGCTGCTGTTAGTGCTGGAATAGTTTCACCTATCATGGTTATAGTCGTAGCGATTACTGCTATAAGTTCTATATTTTTTGTTTATTATGACTTTCAATCTTTTATTAGATCTTATAGATATTTATTAATGATACTATCTAGTATATTTGGAATAATAGGTATTTTATTTGGTTTTATATATGTAATTACTAACTTATGTAATGTTAAATCTTTTGATAAACCATTTATGTTTCCAATTGCTCCTGTTATTAAAAAAAGTAATAAAGCTCTTATTAGAAAAGGACTTAAAATACAAAATACAAATAAAGGTGAATCATGAAAAAGATAATTATAATTTTAATGTGTTTAACTATGTTATGTGGATGTAGTGATTATGCTGAAATTAATGATATGGTAATTGTTAGTGGAATAATAATAGATTATAAAGATAATATGTTCACAATTAATACAGAAACTATTGTAAATGATAAAGAAAGTAGAATTGAAACATATGAAACCACTTCACCTAGCATACAAGAAGGATTATCTAAAATATCAGAAATGTCTAATAAAAAGTTATTTTTACCTCATTTAAAATCTTTAATATTAACTAAAGATGCAATAAAGAGTGATGTTAATTATTATGAATATTTTTTAAGAGATCCTAAATCTAAAATGAATTTTAATATTTATGTAATAGATTCAAGTATTAAAGATGAACTATTCAAAATCAATGATAAAGATGGAGTGTCAATGTATTTAGAAAAGATGATAGATTTCAATAAAAAAGTTTTTTCTAGTTCTCACTCTCTTACATTTTTAGAACTCATGTATAAAAGATATGAAAGAGGAATTGATCAAATATATCCAGAAATAGATATAAAAGAAAATGATGATAAAAAAACAATATATTTAAAAGATTTGTTAGTTTTTGATGATGAAAATAATGAAGTGATTTTAGAACAAAATGAATCTATTTATTATAATTTAATTTCTAATACATTAGATAAAACCACATTAGAAATAGATTGTGATAAAGATAAATTTTATATAACAATAAATGATTATAAAACTAAATATAAGTGGAAAGATAATAAATTTCAAATAAATATAAAATTAGATACTAAAATAAATACTTATAATTGTAAATATGATCTGAATAAAAAAGAATCAGTAAATAAACTAAATAATCTTATTGATAAAGAAATTAAGAATAATATTATGAATTTAATAAATATTGAAAAAGATAAAAAAGTTGATTTTATTGGTATAGGTAATTATATATATAAGCATGATAAAAAATATTTTAATTTTAAAAAAAATAATTGGAATAATAATTTAAAAAATATTGTTGTTAAAGTTAATAGTAAGTCAACTATTAGTTCTATTGGAGAAATGAGAAAATGAAAAAAGATGAAATGATAAATAGTTTTGGTTTATGTACAAATGTAATTGCTTTAAGTGGAGCATCTTTTTATGGTATATATAGTTCGTATATATTAAATACAGCTAAAACTTCTACTTTAATAGCTATGATATTTGGATATTTATTAAGTACAATTTTCACTACAATTATTCTTAAGTTTTTTAAAGCTAAACCTGAACTTTCACTCGCTCAAAAAATGAAATATACTTATAGTAAGTTTTCTTATGTTATTAACATTTTATTTTCTATTTGTACTTTGTCTGTTTACGTTTTTATGACATATAGATTAACATCTTTTATATGTTCACAATATTTAATTGAAACGTCAAAAAAGTTAGTTCTACTTGCTGTATTGCTATGCACATTTCATATTGCTAATAAAGGAATAGAAACAACTACAAGAGTATCTACTTTATCTTTTTATATAGCTACATTTATTTTCTTATTTGATATTTTTGCTTTATTTGGTCAAATTGAAATTGATAATTATTTACCTATAACAAACTTTAATGTAAAAGATATAGCTAAAGCTTCTTTTGTTTTTGCATTATATTTTTCTGTTCCGATTGTTAATATATATGCTTGTAAATTTGATCAGATTAGTGATAAAGATAACTTTTCTAAATATTTTACATTTGCACATTTATTTTCACTATTGATTTTATTTTTAAGCATTGGAACAACATTAGGAGTGCTTGGTATTGAATTATGTAATATATTTGATTATCCATTATATACAGTTTTAAAAAAGATAAGTTTATTTAGATTTATTGAATCTTTTGAAAATGTTAGTATTATGTTATGGGTTATTTATATTATTAATGCTACATCTATTAGTTTACTTTGCACATTTAATACTTTAAAAGATACATTTAATTTAAAAAATAAGTCTTTTAAATATATGAAATACATTTTATTTGTTATTGCATTTTTAATACCTACTATATTCTTTATGGATAATACATTTATAGACTCATTAAATTATGTTTGGATACCTGCCTCTCTTACAGTAATGATGTTATTGATTGTTACGATATCTTTAATTTTTATAACAATAAAAAATAAGTTAAATAAATAACTTATATTTTTTTGTTTTTTTCTTTTGCCAATTTTGATTTCAATAATTCTTCAACTGGATCTAGTGAATATGTATCAAATTCAGATTCAAAGTATCTACCTGATGCATATCCAGTTTTTCTATATAGCTTATCACCTTTAAATGTAAATTTATCAGTTACACTATAGTCTTTATCATCTTCTCTTAATAATTCTGCAAATCTATATACATTGCTTATAACAGCATAACTATTTCCTTTTTTAATAATTATACCATCAACCCATCTATTTTCTTCACCATTAGTTGTAGCCCCATTAAAAGTAATAAATTCTGGGGTCTTTTTTAATACCATATTTACTATTTCGAAAGTAGATTTAGAATCTTCACTAATTAACACAGCACTATCGCTAATATCTTTTGTATGTAGCAATAAATTCAAATAATAATCTCTTTCTTCTAAATCCATATTGTGATATGGAAAATATTGTTCTAATATTATTTCTTCTTCACTTGTAAACATTTTTTATTTCCTTTCTAATAAAAGATACTTTTTTTCTTCTATAGTATCTTCTTCAAGTTCATATTTACCAGATGTATTCATAATCATAGATTTTCTTACTAAAGTTCCATCTTCAGTGTATTCAAAGTAATCACTATAATGTTCTTTTCCATCAGTATAATTTAAACTAACTTTATTATTAAATTCACTTAAGCTGCCACTAATATTAATCTTATGATTATTTGCTTCAATTATGAAACTAAAACAAACTATATCAGTTTTTCTTGCTCTATGTGGTTTTCTAAATATTATATTTTTTACTTCACAATTAGGATATTTAGATTGTTTTATTATAGAATTATTTAAATAAAATACATAACTTTTGCTCATAAAATCACCTGTTTGTGCACATATTGTAACATATTTAAAAATAAAATAAAAGACTATTAATTTATAGTCATTTTTGTTAGTCAAAATAAAAGGACTATATAAGTCCTAGAATGAATCTATATTTACTTTAACTTTGTTATTTCCCTCATTATAGGCTTTTGCTTGTATTAAAGTTTTAATACTTGTAGCTATTTTACCTTTTTTACCAATTACACGACCCATATCTTCTTCAGAAACTACGATTTCAATAACTGTGTTATCTCCATCTTCAAATTCTTCTACTTTTACTAGATCTGGTTCTTTAACTAGTTTTTTTACGATTAACTCAGAGAATTCTACTAAATTCATTACTTATTATTTTTAGAATTATGGAATTCTTCCATAACACCTACTTCGCTTAAAATATTCTTAGCTGTATCTGTAGGTTGAGCTCCTTCCTTAAGCCATTTTAATGCAGATTCTTTGTTAATATTATATTTTTCTGCTTCTAAAGGCATATAAGTTCCAATAGATTCAATTACATTACCATCTCTTTTAGCTCTTGAATCAGCTACTACTAAACGATAATAAGGTCTTTTTTTAGCACCCATTCTTTTAAGTCTAATTTTTACTGCCATTTTAATCTTCTCCTTTCTTTGCTCTATATAATATACACTAAATTAAAAAGTATGTCAACCATTTTTGGTTAACATACTAAAATTTATATCCTTTAAAATATGTTGACATTTTATTGCCTTTTATTACATATGCACGAGCAGCTATATTTAAAAGTGGAACATCACTTTCATCATCTGAATAAGCCGATGCTACTTGAGCTGCTGGAAGTATTTCATATAGTCTTCTTACTTTTTCTTCACCTTTACAGTTTCTACCAAGAATTTTTCCTTCAGCATCAGTACGTGTTGCTATTACATTTTTTACACCTAATCTACTTGCAAATACTCCAATCCACAATTCATATGAAGCACTAATTATAACATCATTTTCTGTTTTTCTAGCCATATACCATGGTTTAATCTTTTTCATATGAGAATCTACAAAATCATTAATAAATTTAGGATAGTTTTCTATTTGAAAAATAAATGAAAGCATTGTTTCTTTGACTCTTTCGAATTCCACTAAACCTCTTTTATAATTTCTATTTATTTTTTTTGTTTTTCTTAGTGTTTTAAATACTAATCCTGGATATTTTTTAAAAGCATATTTAATTATATCTTTATTAGAATCTCCATCATAAATAGTATTGTCAAAATCATAAATATTCATATCATCACCAATAATATTTTAACAAATTTTTTATATTAAAAAAACTATTTTTTCAAATAGTTTTTAATCTTGTCTCATAAATGATTCATATTTTTCCATTATTTCTTCTGGTTTACCTTCATCTTTGATTAAACCATCATGTAACCAAATTACTTTATCACATAATTCAACTATTGTTTTAGTACTATGAGATACTATTACTACTGTTCTATCTGAATCGCTTATTAATTCTTTCATCTTGTTATAGCTTTTTTCTTTAAAGTGAATGTCTCCAACACTTAATACTTCATCTATCAACATTATATCTGTTTCTAAAATTGCTGTTATTGAGAAAGCTAATTTTGAATACATACCACTTGAATAACTACTTACTGGTTTATAAACAAAATCTCCTAGTTCTGAAAATTCAATTATTTCATCTACTTTCTCATCTATTTGTTCTTTTGAATAACCAAGAAGCATTCCACTTAAATAAATATTCTCATAACCAGTTAGTTTCTTTTGAAAGCCTACTCCAATTGATAATAATGAAATAGTATTTCCATGTAAATTAATACTTCCAGAGTCTGGACTAAATATTCCTGATATTGCTCTTAAAAGAGTTGATTTTCCACTACCATTTTTTCCACAAATACCTAATATTTGACCTTTTGGTACTTCAAAAGACACTCCTTTTAAGGCTTTAAATATTTTTCCGCTTCCTCTTCCTTTTACTCCACTACGTTTAAGAGAGAACCTATTCATATCTCTATAATACACATGTAAATCTTTTACTGTTATTGCTATTTCTTCTTTTTTCATTATCTCATCACCTTTACATATGTATTTTCATATTTATAAATAGTGTTAATTCCAAGTACACTTAGTCCTACTCCTACAAAGAACCAAAGAAGTGTCCACATTCCTACTGGATGTGTACTATAAATCATAACATTTCTTAAATTATATATAAAGTTTGCTACAGGATTTAAATCTAACAAAATAGTTCTATAAACAACATTGTGAATTCTTGTGCTTAAATCAAAAAATACGCCTGTTAAATAGAATAGCATTCTCATTGCTATGTTAACTAAATTAACTAAATCTTCCGCAAAGACTCCAAAATGCATAACTATTGTACATACTCCAAAAGTAAATATAATCACGGTAATAATTATTGGAATAAACCATAAAATATTCCATGAAAGTGGTACATGATAGAATATCATAAATATTCCTACTAATAAAAATGAAACTATCATTTTAAATAAATTTACTCCCATTTTTATTAATAATAATACAAATTTAGGCAAATATACTTTTGTAACTGTGTCTCTGTTAGAAGCCACTAATTTTACACTAACCACCACACATTTATTAAAGAAATTCCATACTGACAATCCTATAAAAACAAATACTGGAAAATAATCAAGATTTGACTTGAATACAACTGCTCCAATAAAATAATATATTAACATAAAAGCAAGTGGTTCTAATATCAACCATAATGAACCTAAATATGAATTTATAACTTCATTTTTAATTTCTGCTCTTGTGGAATATATAATATAATTTTTATATTTTTTTAAATCTTTTATAAATCTTTTCATCATTTTCTCCTCAAGTTCATTATAATTTTATCATAATACTACAATAATCTCAATTGTTTTTAGTAAAACAAAAAGCATCACATTATAGATGCTTAGCTAAGTTAGATTATTTTGCATAATCGAATATTTTTTTGAATTCTTCTACGCTCATCCAACCATCAACTTTTAATCTTTGTATTTCATACTTACCATCAGTTCTTCTTGCATAATCATAGTTATGAAATAAAAATGCTAATTTTATTTTTGTGTTTGAAACTACATTTAACATATTTTTTGTGTATTTTCCATATGGATATGCTAAGTATTTGAAATTATATTTTTCACCATTTTCAAAATCTTCTTTAAGCTCTTCTTCTGTTTTTGTTTGAACTGCTTTTTGTCCATCTTTTGTATAATGTAAATTATATGTATGGCTTTCTACTTGTAATAAAGAATTTGTATTTCTTAATTCTTTTATTTTGTCCATTCCTAATTTCTTTTGAATCGGTTCTTCTAAGTTTTCTGTAACATCTGGTATTAATGAGCCTATTGCAAACATTGTTGCTTTGAAATTATATCTTTTTAGTATTGGTAATAAATTATAGTATGCTTCACTATCTCCATCATCTATTGTAATTACAAATGTTTTTTCAGGAAACTCACAATCTTTATTATACCAACAATAGAATTCATCTAAATCTATTGTTTTCCAGCCATTATTATACAAGTATTTTAATTCGTTATCTGTAACTTCTAAATCATTTACCCATTTATTATCTTTAAAATATTTTTCTTTAGATTCACTATCAACTATTCTATGAAAAGTTAATATTGGAATTTTTGTTGCTGGATTATCTATTTTGACATTATTTAATGATTTATTTGGATTAATTATTTCATTACAGTTATTTATCTTTTTATTTTGTTCTTGTATTTTATTGTTTGCTATTGTTAATTCTTTTTCTAGGTGATTTATTTTGTTATTAATTTTGTTATTTTTTACTATTAAAATAGTTATCAAAATGCATGTAAATAGCAAAAGTATAGCTAATAATATTTCTTTATTTATATTATTTTTTATTTTTTGATTTTTGTTTTTTTGAGATAAAGTTTTATTGCTTGATTTGTTTCTATTAGGCTTAATATTAGTTTTCTTTTTACTTTTCTTATTCATTTTAATACCTCTTTAAACCATTTTTTTAATTTTTATCTAACTTTAGTGACTATTTTTCTTCTTTTTCCATTTCTTTAGCATATTCATCTACTTTTTTTCTGAATGCTGTAGATGACCATATAAATGGCCTTTTAGTGAATCTAACATCACAATATTCTTTTAAATATTCGAACTTAGGATTTCCTTCCCAATCACTTCCCATTGTTAAAATATCAATATTATATTTTTTAATATCTTCTGGTTTTTGATCCCAATCTTTTTCTGGAATAACTTCATCAACATATTTAATTGCTTCCATAACAATTTTTCTTTCTTCATATGAAAGATATGATTGTTTATGTTTAATAGCATTGAATTCGTCTGTTGATAAACCAACTATTAGATAATCTCCCATTTCTTTTGATTCTTTTAAGTGTTGAATATGACCTGGTGTTATTAAATCATATGTTCCATAAGTTAAAACTCTTTTCATTTAAACATCTCCTTAAATATTACTTTTATTACTCTTTCACTAGCATTACCATCATCTAGATAATTATATTTTTCATTAAACTTTTCGTATTTTTCTTTATTTTTCTTAAATTCTTTATCAATATTTTTTAGATTATTTTCTAACTCATCTTGAGTTTTAGCTATTGGACCAGGTAATTCATCTAAAGAAATATAAAAATCTCTTAAATTGCCTTTATAATCATCTATATCATACATATAGAAAAGCATTGGTCTTTTTAGATTAGCATAATCAAAGAATACACTTGAATAATCTGTCATTATAATATCACTTACTAAATATAATTCATTTATTTCATCATATCTGGCTACGTTATAAATAAATCCTTTATATTTTGTTAAATCAATACTATTTTCAATAAAATAATGTGGACTAAATAGAATAACATATTCTTTAGAAAATTTCTTTTTAAGACTATCAAAATCTATTCCTAATTTATATGTATATCCTACTCCTGAAGTATGTTGGTTATCTCTAAAAGTTGGTAAATAAAATATAACTTTTTTATCTAATGGTAAACCTAATTTCTTTTTAATAGCATCTATATCTTTCTTAGTTTTATTAAATAAAAAATCATTTCTAGGATATCCTTCTTCAATAATAATATTTTCTTTTCCTAAAGCTTTTAAGTTAAATGCACTAGTAAATTTTTCTGTACAATATTTACTTGGAGAAATAAAGTAATCAAACTTTTTAGCGTCAATATCATTTCTTTTTCTAATTTCTTCTACTGAATTTAATGATGCTCCATTAACAACAATATCATATCTTAATCTTTTTAATGGTGTTCCATGCCAACATTGAACATAAACTTGATCTTTCTTTTTAGTTATTCCTTCTTCAATAATTGAATTAACTATCCAATATTTAGATATAGATATATATTTATAGTATTCTTTACTTTTTGATTTTATTATCTTTAATCTTTTATCTTTTTTAACTTCATGTTTACTAGGATCTATAAATGACCATACAAATGTATAATCTTTAAATTCTTTCATAGTTAACATTTTTTCATATATTGCTTTTGGAGAACAAGTATAATTTCTACCACCAAATGCTTCAAATAAAATAGTTTTATCATCCATTTTATATTTAGTTTTGTAATAAGAATATTTCAATTTATTTTTAAGATTTAAAGTATTTCTAAAAAATATTCTTAATGTTTTATTTTTCTTTGCTAAATTGACTAAAAATATTCTTATTTTTTTCATAAGTTCTCCTCTATTAATTGAATTAATTCTTTAGTACTTCCACCATTCAAGTTTGTAATAAATTTCTTTCTAAATTTTTGATATCCTTTTTCATTATAACTATTATTATCTAATATTTCAATTAAATCAGTTATGTCTTTAGATGTACAGTTAGGTAATTCTTTAAACAAATCTATATTAATACCGTTTTCTTTTTTATATTGTTCATAATCATAAACATAAAACATTAATTTCTTGTTTAATACACATGCATCCATCGCTAATGCTGAATAATCTGTTATTACATAATCTACAATTTTTAAAATATCAAATGTTGAAAATTTATTTCTATCTACACATATAACATCTTTATTAACTTTTATTTCATTTTTAGGATGGAAAGTTAATATCAAATTATATTTTTTAGTATCAAATTTATCTATTACTTCTTGTGTATTATCTCTTCCATCACTTCTAAATGTTGGTGAGTATAATATATTTAGTTTTTTCTTCATTTGGGGATATTCTTTATATATTTTTTTCTCTGTAGATAAATCTTTTTGTAATAAATAATCTATTGTAGGTGTACCTATTTCTTTTACTTTATTAACATCTACATTAAATGCTTCTGCAAAATATTTATTCATTGCTTTTGAACCACTTATTACATAATCATAATTTTTATGCATACATAACATTTTTGCAATACTTGGATTCATTCCATCTGGATAACCAATTGTTTGATAACCAAATTTCTTTATAGCTGCTAATGCATGCCATAATTGAATTATTTTAGTATTCTTTTTGTGATTTAGTAAACTCGCCACTATATTATATCCATCTACTATTATTACTTTAGATGTTGAAGCATAAACCATTTGTTTATATAAATTGAAATAATAATTTATTGATGAAATTAATTCATTATTTGACTTTCTATTTTTCTTTTCATTTCTTACTACTGAATTAACTCCAGATGATACTTTTTTACATATTACTTTAACTTCTATATTATCTTTCTTGAGTTCATCTATTAACATTTGATAGTTTAGTGGTATTTCATCAAATTGCCTACTTAGAAAGAAAACTTGTTTCTTTTGTTTAGTAAATAATTTAATAAAGAAATAAACAATTCTTAAATGCCACTTAAATATAAATAATAGTATTAATAATAAATACTTTTTCATCAAAACCTCCTAGAGATTGTTTTTAATCACTAATAATTTTACTAGTAATTTGTTCTTTTTGATAAAGCCTTTTATTCCTTTATAGTAAACACTTTTTTTATAATTTGGATAGTTAACTCTTAAATATTCAAATGATTTATCAACATATTCTAATAACGTTTTTTTATCAGTTGTCTTACTTGTAAATCTCAAAGATATGTGTTTTATTGATATATATTCAAGTTGCTTTTCTAAGTCATATGAATATTTGCTTTCTGCGAATTCTTTTAGTCTATCTAATGCAATAAAAACATCAAACATTTTATTAGTAAATTTATTTGTTAAAGAATGTTCATTTGTGCAATTATAATTATATAATGCTTCGTCTACATATGATATTTTATTAGCAAGTAAGAATAGTTTATAACAAAATAATAAATCTTCAAATATTCTTAAGTCTTCATCAAATGTTATTTTATTTTTTTCTATTAATTCTTTTTTGAATAATTTTAAAGGAATATATGGTGTAGAATTCAATAATATGTTTTTTGAATTTATTACAGAATTTTCGAAAACTGTTTTATTTTGTGGAAAAATAGATTTGATATGATCAGAAAATACTTTGTTATATGCACAGAATACTATGTCACTATTTGCTTCTATCATTTTGTTATATAATTTTTCATACATTTCTATGTTAATAGAGTCATCACTATCTATAAATGCAATATATTTTCCACTACAAAGAGATAATCCTATGTTTCTTGCATGAGCTACTCCTGAATTATTTATTTTTTTATATATAACATTTTTTCTATTTAAATAATTTTTAATGATTTTTTCGCTCTTATCTGTTGAACCATCGTTTATTATAATTAGTTCAATATTATCGTATGTTTGATTTAATACTGATTCTATACTTTGCTTCAAATATTTTTCCGTATTATAAACGGGCATAATAACTGATATTTTATCTTTTTTCATATTGCATCTATTCTCGCTTTTTTAGTATTTCTTCATATATTCTTTTACAATTATTATCATCGAAATATTTAAAGAAACTATTAACTCTACTGATATATTTCTTATCTGTTTTGCAACCATTATCTATTGCTTTTACTATCTCATTTACAGTATCTTCATAATTTTTAGTAACTGGTCCAAATCCCATTTTTTCAAAATCAAAATAGTCTTTACCAGTAGTATGAATTGAATGAATTAAATGTAAATATGATTTATCAAATTGGGAATAAATTATGGGTTTCTTTAAATAAGCAAAATCGAAAAATACACTTGAATAGTCAGTTATCATCAATTTAGCTTTTTTAAATATAGTTGGGTAGTCTACATATACTGTCATTTCTACATATTCATTGCCCTCGAAATCTTCTAATTGACCTTTAAGTGATGGATGAACACAAAACAATATTTTATAGTTATTGCGTTTTAAGCTATCAATAATTCTTTTATCATTAATTAGACCATTGTAAAATTTATAGTACTCTGATTCTTTAAATTTTGGATTATAGTTTCTGCCTTGTGTTCCGGTTATGATAGAACCAACCAATGTAGATCTCCAAGTTGGCATTAATGCAATTAAATTTTCTTCTTTAACATCATTTTTTATTAAGTTATCATATCTTGCCATACCAGTCAATTTCACAGTATCACTATCATATAAATAACAACCATTTAATAATGAATCATATTCCATTTTAGCAGAACATATAAATAAATCTGCATATCTTCCATATTTATATAGCCAGCCGCTTACATCATCTTTTGTTACTCCATGTTGAAGGAAAACATATTTTCTATCCAAAAAAGGATTTACGTATATTTGTTTTTTACCATATGGTTTATGAATATAATTATCAATGTGAGATGATATTACAAATTCACTATTTAAATATTTTAAATAATAATCGATTGTCTTAAAGTAAATGACTTTACCATACTTAGACATACGATTTACATCTTTTGAATTCTTTCCAAGACCGAAATAAACATTCTTTTTTGAATTATGTTTTCTTATATATTTAAACATCCATTCTCCATTATCACCAGCTACATCATACCTGTCACTAACAATCCAATTCTTTTTTCTAGTAAATGGATAAGTTATAAAATGTAGCATAATTAAGCCAAATGGCATAACTTCCTTTTGCTTAAATAATAATTCATACATATATTTGAAGAACAACATCTTCTTTTTTCCATTGATAATTATTTTATTATTTTCATGATATATAGTATAGTTATTCTTTTTAAAATAACAATTTTTTAAATTATTTAAGCGAGAATATCTATTAAAAAATGGTGTTATTTTTACGTAATTATTATCTATTTTGATAAAGAATTCTAAGGTTCTTATATTTTTTAAATCAATTTTTGCTTCATAAAAGTTTGTATAATATTCATTATCATATGAAAATAAATTTTTTGAATCATTAAATTTACTTTTCTTCATTTTGTGATATTCTTTATTATTGTCTCTTAAATATATATCCCATTCACAATTTAAAAACAAATTAAAATTCACATTTATTATTAAAGAATTTTGATGGATATTTAAATAATATACTTCTAAAGCTAATTGTTCATTTGTTACTAATAACTTATCTTTAAAATATAAATTATTGTTTTTCAATTTTATATCATTCACTATTGATTTACCATATTTAAATTCTATTGCTCTCATATTTCTTGATAAACCAAGTGGTGTTTCTATATATCTATCAAGTATTATACTGTCATCACACTCTGAATATAATTTTCGCATTTCTTCTATATATTCTTTTTTCTCTTTGTCATCTAAAACTGATAGATTTACTCCAAATATTCTCCAATATAAATCATAAGAAAGAAAGTATTGATAAAAGTGATTTAATTCTTTGCTTTTTTTCATTAATTCTAATACATATTCATAGCAATATTTTAATGTATTAATGTAATAAGTTTTTTTTGTTTTTGATGTTTGAATAGCTGAATCGTCTTCTTTTCTTTTTCTATAATAATATAATTCATCAGCTACTATAATTACTTTTCTATTATTAAATAAATAACTTGCTAAATATTTCATGTCTTCTGAAATTGCAATATTGGTATCAAATTGATATTTTTTTGCTTCTGAATTTCTTAGTATAGATGTTGTGACATGATAAATTGGATTATTAGGCTCTTTTTCTAATTCTACTATTCTTGTTCCCTTAGAAAATTTATAATCTAAATTATGATATCCTTTTCTAGCATCAAAAAACTTTATTCTTAGTGTTGCAATGTTAACATCTTTATTTTGATCAAGTAGTTCCACTGCTCTTTTATAGGCATTTTTAGATAATATATCATCTGAGTCTAAAAAATTTATATATTCTCCTTTTGCAACTTTAGCTCCTGTATTTCTTGCAGAACTTACTCCACCATTTTTTTGTTTAATATAAACAATATTCTCTGGGTATTTTTCTTTATATCTTAGGCAAATCTCCTCACTATTATCTGGACTACCATCATTAACCAATATCATCTCTATATTGTTTTCAAATCCTAAGGTTTGTTCTATTACTGATTTAAGAGTTTCTTCCAAATATTTTTCAACATTATAAATTGGAATTATTACACTTAATTTATATTTTTTCTCCATGCTATTCTCCTTATTTAGTTATTAAAAATTTTAACAATTCTTCTTTTTCTTTTTTGCCTTCTATAATATCTTTTATTAAGTTTATTATAGGCATTTTGATTCTTTTATTATGAATTAATTTATATATTGATTGTAGTGTGTACATACCTTCTACAGTTGTGTTTTTAAGGTACTCATCTATTTCTTTTTTAGATGCTCCTTTTCCTAATAAAATACCAAAACTATAATTTCTTGAAGTTGTTGATGTACAAGTCATTATTATATCACCTATTCCCGCAAAAGAAAGAATAGTTTTTTCATTTCCACCTAATTTGGTTATTAATTCTTTTATATCATTTGTTATTTCTGTTAAAAATAGTGCTTTAGTTGATGGTAATGCATTCATTCCTTCTAACATTCCTGATGCAATTGCCATAACATTTTTAATACTTGCACAAACTTCTACTCCTATAATGTCTTCAGTTCTTCTAAATTTTGTTGATTCATTTTGAAAGCATCTTCTTACTTTCTTTTCAACATCTACATTTTTTGTTGCAATAGTTAATCCAACAGGAATATTTTTTACCATATCATCTGCGAATGTTGGTCCTGAAATAATACCAAGTTTATTTGATAAATTATTTTCAAAAACTTCATTTAAAAATAAGCACGTGTCATTTTGTATACCTTTTGTTGCTACTACAACTGGAGTTTTTTTATTTATATACTTTTTCATGTTTTTTATAGTTGTTTCAAATGAAAAAGCTGGTACTGCAATTATTACTAAATCTTTATTTTTGACTGTTTCTTCCATATCATTTGTTATGTTGATATTTTGTGGAATAATATAGTCTTTTAATTTTGGACTTTTCCTTGTTGTTGTTAATTCTTCTTTTTCTTTTGGATCAAAGGACCACATTGTAACATTATGATTATTTCTAACTATAATGTTTGCAAGTGCTAGACCATATGCCCCCGGACCTAGTATTCCTATATTCATAATAACCTCCATATTGATTATACCATAACAAAACAAAAAAAGAAGAATTTTGATTATTCTTCCATTTTATGTACATTAATATTGTTGTAAAATCAATTTTGCTGGTGCTGATTGTATATCTCTTGAACTTGGATCTGCGATAAAAGCATTTTCTTTCTTTTCTAAATAAATTCCATCTTTTAATGGCATCCATAAATGTAAACGATAATCACCTTGGACATCTGTTACATCTACCCACTCTGCAATAATTCCTTCTTCATTTTCACATACTTGCATACCATGTTTTTTCATTATTCCTTCTGAATTTGAACCAACTAAATCAGTTCTTGCGTATACAAAGTCAAAATCATTATAATAAGCATATTCAATAGCAAAAGTAACTAATGCACTACATGCTCCTTTACCACGATATTCTTTTACAGTAGATAAACCATAAAAGTAAACATTATTTACAGTTTTACCATCATTTGACTTAAAGTCTACTGAAACATTATCTTCATTATATGTAATACCATTCATTGAAACAGGAACCATATTTTCATTTAAATAGATAAATAATTTACCATTAGTATCATATAATTTTAATTCTTCTTCTGCTGATTCTAATGTAATTTCTTCACCGTATTGTTCCTCAAATGACTTTAATAATTTCATTAATATTACAGCATTTTCTTTAGAATAATTCATTGTTGCTATGTAACAACCATTATCTAATTTTTGCCATATTTTAAATTTTTGTTTATCTTCATGTATTTTTTGATAAAATTCTTTTTTATTCATAATTTCCCCCTAAAAAATTTTCATATATTTTATATAGTGTATATAGACTTTCTTTGTTTACATATTCATTTTTACAATGTGGATAATATCCAGTAGGATTCATAATTACTGTAGGCATTCCTTTATCACAAAAATATATTGCATCTGATGTTGTTTCGCAACATTTTTCAATTACTGTTTTCTTTAATACTTTTTCACATGTTTTTATATAATTTTTAACATATTCATTATTTAAATCTGTTGTGAATGCACTTCCTATTGTTAATACTTTTACATCTACTTCTGAATCGATACTTTTAACAAAATCAATTATGTCTTCTTTATCTGAACTAATATATCTTATATCTAAAATCATTGTTGCTGAATCTGGAACTTGATTGTTAGATTTTCCACCATTTAATTTAGATAAATTAACACTTGTTATATATTCATCACTTGATTTTGGTATTGGATATTTAGAAATAATTGTATTATAAACATTCATAAGTTTTAAAATAGCATTTTCTCCATTATATAATTGAGCTGAATGAGCTGGTTTTGTTTTAGTACTTAATTCTAATTGAATTAAACCTTTTTCTTCTTTTATTAATTCAAAATCAGATCCTCCATCTGGTACAATAACAAATTTTCCATTATATATATTTGATAATTCATATGCACAATTTCCATCTATTTCTTCATCGCTAGTAATAATTAAAGCTATCTTTAAATCAGTTTTAATATTTTTAAATAAAGTAAGTAGTACGGCAACACTTCCTTTCATATCAATAGTTCCTCTTCCATAAATATTAATATCATCTTCTTTAAATTCATATGTATCATCAAATACTACGTCTACATGAGTACAGAAAATAATATCTAAATCTTTACTATCTGTATTTGATAAAACCATTGCTTTTTTATTTTTAAATTCATATTCTGTTATGTTTAAATTACTATACTCTTCTTTTATATAATTAAATAATTTTTCAAACTCCTCTATATTTTTTTCATATGTTTTATAACTTAATAATTTTTTTAATGTTTTAATAATTTCTTCTTTCATAATTCCTCCTTAAATAAATTAAAAAACCTATGTGCTTGATCACATAGGTCATAAATTATAATATATATCAAATTATTAATTTAATCACATGGACACAAGCAACATCAAAACCACTTGCATCCGAACATTTTACCGTTCTTCCTCAAGTGTAATTACCATGCGGCGTCTCAATGATAAACTAATAACTTTTTTCATACACATTTCCTCTCACTTGCAAAGATATTATCATATAAAATAATAGATGTCAACACTTTATTATAAACAAAAAAGAATAATTCACTTATTCTTTTTAGGCTTTCTTTCAAATATAACATTAGTTTTAAATACTAAGAATAGTACTATAAATACTAATAAAACATAACATATAATTAATTCTTTTTTATTTCCAAGTGTATAAAGTATTGTTGTTAATGAGAATAAAATATTAATTGCATATATTACTAAAAGTGTACTTTTCTTTGATAACTTTTTTAATAATTGATGATGTATATGTTCCTTATCAGCATGATCAATACTTTGTCCTTTTAATTTTCTTCTTATAATAGCGAATAATGTATCCATAATAGGAATAGCTAATATTAATAAAGGAATTATTAATGAAGTTAATGTTGTTGTTTTAAATCCAAGTAAGAAAATTACTGCAATCATTAATCCTAAAAATGTACTTCCTGCATCTCCTTGATATATTTTAGCTGGTGGAAAATTATGTACTAAATATCCAAGTGTAGAACCTAACATAATTAAACTTAATATTATGTCTAAGCCACCAAATTTATTTAAGATAAATCCTATTATTGCAATTGTTAAAAAATATATTGAAGAAATTCCAGCACATAAGCCATCTAATCCATCTATTAAATTAATTGCATTTATAGTTGCTACAATTATAATGATAGATAATGGTTTTGAAAATATTCCAAAGTGAATCATAGTTCCAAAGATGCTTGCCTTTTCAAGTTCTAATCCACCATAAAATACTACAATACATGCAACTACAACTTGAACAATCACTTTATATTTATTAGGCATAGGTGTTTCACATTTAGTCATATCGTCAAATAAACCAAGCAGCATTATTAAAAATGCTGATATTAATATTGATAACATTAAATCATTCTTCGGAGCAAAAAGCATATATCCAAGTAAAAATGCCAAGAATATTCCTATTCCTCCTAGTAATGGAACTGGTTCTTTTTGAATCTTTCTCTTTTCGTTTGGAACATCTAATACTTTTAAAAATATTGCTACTCTTCTCATCATTTCAACAAATATCAAAGAAGATAAAAAACAAATACTTACTATAAGAAAGATGTTGTGTCCATTAACTTCAAAAGCCATCAAATCACTTCCTTTTCTTAATTATAAAACAATTAATAATATTTTTCTATATTTATGTAAAGTTACACTTAAATTAACCATATTTTAAACGTAAAGTTATTATATTTGTTATAATATATATGATAATTAAGAATGGAAAGGATTAGCATATGAAGAAAAATATCATTACAATATTATTATTCTCTATTTTTTTCTTTTGTATTCCTTTTAGAATATATGCTTCTTATGACGCTGTAATAACAGGAAACACTGTTAGAATAAGAAGTAGTGCTGGAACTAATAACGATGCAATATTTACGCTTAATAGTAATACTTCAATTAGCGTTATAGATAAAACATTATATACTGGTGAAGGTTGTGACAAAAAATGGTATAAAATCAGTTATAATGATAAGATTGGTTATGTCTGTAGTATTTATGTAAAATTTATTGATGCTTCTTTCGATAATATTAATGTTGTTGATTATTCTGCTCGTGTTAGTGGAAATAATGTTTCTATAAGACAAAGCGCAACTACAAGTTCTAAAAGTATTGATTCTCTTTCTTTAGGAGTTAATGTTGAAATTTTAGAACAAGTTAATAAAAATAATTCTGGTTGTTCATCAAATACATGGTACAAGATAAGATATTATGGTGATGCAACTGGATACATTTGTTCAACTTATGTTGATAAGAAGCAAGATATAACTGCTAGTGATAGTGAGTATGAAAAAGCATTAAGAGAAGCTGGATTTCCTGATTCATATTTGCCTTACCTAGTTTACTTACATAATAAATATCCTAATTGGAATTTCATTGCTAAAAATACTAATTTAGATTTTTCTGCTTCTGTAAGTAGTGAAGCTGGTAAAAACTATATGCAAACAACAAATGATAATTATAGGACATCTAATGTAATGGCTGAAAAAGGTGGATGGTATAAAGTTAATGAGCAAGTGATAGCTTTCTATATGGATCCTAGAAACTGGTTAAACGATAAACGTATATTTGCTTTTGAAAAGCTAGATTATGATGATAGTTTAAAAGAAAAATACCCTTCTCTAGTTAAAGCGA
The DNA here is from genome assembly GCA_934096645.1 of uncultured Bacilli bacterium. GTDB lineage: Bacteria > Bacillota_I > Bacilli_A > RF39 > UBA660 > CAG-1000. Next base: position 292,762 of record CAKOMK010000001.1, read on the forward strand.
TATTTCAAGGTGGTAAACTATCAGATGACATTTATACTAATGCTATGGTTAACGCAGGAAGTAAAAATAGAATTAGTCCTGTTCATATAGCAAGTAGAATTAGACTTGAAGTTGGTGCTGATGGAAGCGATTCTACTAATGGATGCGAATTTACTTTTAAAGGACAAAAAAATAGTGGATTTTATAATTTCTTTAATATTGGTGCTTATGAAGAAACAATTGATGGTGTTAAATATAGTTCAATTACTAGAGGACTTGCCTATGCAGCTAAATTAATTAATAGAGATGGTGAATTATGGAATAATATTGAGACATCTATTACTGAAGGAAGTAGTTTTTTAGCTAATGGATATGTTAATAAAGGCCAAGGAACTTTATATTATCAAAAATTTAATGTTTCACCTGATGCTTATTACAATACTTATACACATCAATATCAAACAAATATTCAAGCTCCAGCTATTGAAGGTAATACAGCATTCAATTCTTATATTAAAGCAAATGTAGTTAATAACAATTATATATTTGAAATTCCAGTATATAATAATATGCCTGCTTACTCTTCTCTACCTAATTCAGGTGATACTAATAATGACTTGGCAAATCTTTCTGTAGAAGGTTTTGATATAACTCCTGCTTTTGATAGTGATGTATTAACATATGACGTATACATTCCAAAAGCAACAACTAAAATAAATATTATTGCTACTTCTAGTAGTAGCTTAGCTACAGTAAGTGGAAATGGCGAGATTGAATTGTTAACTGATGAAAGTGACTTAACAATAACTGTAAAAGCACAAAGTGGTGAAATTAAAAAATATACTTTATCAGTACATAAAGTTGATGATACAACTACTTGTGATCAAGCTATAGGAAATGCAGCTTTAAGTGTTAATGGAAATTATGCTACTAAATTAAAAAATAATACTACTGTTGCTACATTAAGAACTGCTTTATTTAAATCAGGAGCTAAAAATGTTACTATAACTGATGCTAAAAATAATAATGTTAATGATAATACAATAATAGGTACAGGATTCAAATTACAAATCGAAACAAGTATTGAATCTAAAACATATGCTTTATCAGTTAAAGGCGATACTTCTGGTGATGGTAAAATTACTATTCTTGATTTATTACAAGTTCAAAAACATATTAAGGGAGTTAGAACATTAAGTGGTGAATACTTAATAGCTGGTGATACTTCTAGTGATGGTAAAGTTACTATTCTTGATTTATTACAAATACAAAAACATATTAAAGGAGCTCAATCTTTATAAGGAGGATTAAATGAAAAAATTATTTAAATATTTGAGTTTAATAATTGTTAGTACACTTATTATGATAAGTGGTACAATAGTTGTTAATGCTGCTTCTGCTTCGATTAGTATTACATCAGGTACAAGTAGAATAGTTGTTGGAAAGGAATTTAAAGTAACAATTAAAATATCTTCTGGTGGATTACTTGGTTCTTGGGAATTTACACCTAGTTATGATTCTAAAAAACTTAAAATGATATCTGGTGAATCCTCTATTGCTGATGTTGGAGATGGGAAAATTAAATCTAAATCTTATACATATAAATTTAAAGCAATTGGTACTGGTAGTAGTAATATAAGTGTTAAAAGTGCTGGTGCATTAGCATGGGATGAATCAAAGTTATCTTTATCAATTGGAAGCAAAACAATTAAAGTAATCACTCAAGCTGAACTTGAAGCTTCCTACTCTAAAGTAAATACATTAAAATCTTTAAGTGTTGATGGATTAGAATTAAGTCCTTCATTTAAAAGTGATACATTAAATTATACAGCTAATGCTGATAGTAATACTACATCAGTAAATGTTAAATGTTCAGTAACTGATAGTAAAGCTTCTGTAAGTGGTTGTGGTAATCATGATGTTTCTGAAGGTGATAATAAAATAAATATAGTTGTTACTGCTGAAAATGGAAGCACTAGAACATATACAGTAACTATTAATGTTACTGATCCTAATCCTATTGAAGTAGAAATAGATAACAATAAATATGTAGTTGTTAAAAGAGAAAGTAATTTAGAATGTCCGAGTGATTATGAAAAGAAAGAAATAATAATAAACGATCAAAAAATCCCAGCATTCTATAATGAATTAAATAATTTTACTCTAGTTGGTTTAAAAAATAGTGATGGAGATATTAAACTATTCTTATATGATGAAAAAAATAATAAATATAGTTTCTATAGTGAAGTAAAATTAAATCAAATAAAAATATATCCATTAGATATAGATAAAGATTTTGGAAGTACATATAAAAAAACTAATGTTAAAATAAATGATATTAAATTTCAAGCTATGAAAACAGATAATAGTAACTACTCTATTGTTCATGCTAGAAATTTAGGTGATGGTAAAAATGACTATTACATCTATGATGAAAAACTAAATACACTAATAACTTATTCAAGTGAATTTGAAAATTTATATAAAGAAAAATCAGATTCTTATAAAAAGATAATATTTATATTACTTGCTGAATCATGTGTAGTTGTTTTGATTCTTATATGTATGTTATTTTCTAAAATTAAAAAGGATAAAAAAAGAAAAAAAATAATGATTGATATAGAAAAAGATATAAAAAAGAATAAAGAAGATGAAAGAATAAAAAAAGAGAAAAAAGAAAAAAATAATAAAAAGGATAAAGATAAAAAGAAAAATAAAGAGGAAGAGCAAGAATTAGAAAAAGACGATGAATAGAAAGTGATATTTATGAAAAAGAAAAAGTTATTTAGAGCTTTAGTAACAGTTTTACTTATTATATTACAATTACTGGGCTTAGGTTTTATTATTTATGCATTGGTACTTTATAAAGGAGTTGAAACATTTTATAGAGTACTTGGAACTATCATATTGATTTATTTTTTCTTACTTCTATCCTATTTGTTATTAAATAGTATTAAAAAGAAAAATACTAAATCATTTATAGCATTAATTGTTTTTACATTATTAATTGTTGGAATAGAATTTACTGGGTTTTATTATTTAAATAAAATATATGTAGCTTTAAATTCTTATAATAAAGATAAAAATATGTATTATAGTAGTTTAGTTAGCTATGATAAAACACTTAAAACTTACAAAGATTTAAATGATGATAAAATTGGTATCATTGAAGATGTAAATGATATTGAAGGATATGTCCTTCCTAAAGAAATTATTGGTGACTTAAAATTAGAAAATAATAATAAAATAGTTAAATATAATTCTACTATGGAATTACTTCATGCTTTAAAGAATAAAGAAATTGAAGCAGCATTCTTTAGTTCAAATTATATTGATATGTTTTATACTTTAGATGGATATGAAAATATTGAAGAAGATACAGTTGTTTTATATGAGACTTCTAAAGAATATGTTTCAAAAGAAGAAAATATTAAAAGTGAAACTTCTTCTTTAAATAAACCATTTACTATGTTATTAATAGGTGTTGATTCTTCAAAAGATGGTGTTACTTCTGGATATAATGCTGATGTGTTATTACTTGTTACATTTAATCCTAATACTCTTAGAGCTACACTTACTTCTGTGCCAAGAGACATGTATTTAAAGACTGCTTGTTCAGGTAATGCTTATAGACGTATCAATACTACTACATGGGGAAGTTCAAGTAGCTGTGCTGTTAAAACAATTGAAAATTTATTTAATGTTGATATTGATTATTATGCTAAAATTAACTTTAAAGGTGTTGTTCAATTAGTGGATGCTGTTGGTGGAATTGATGTTGATGTTCCATATTCACTATGTGAACAAAATAGTAGTAGAAAATGGGGAGATAATACACAATATATAGAAAAAGGAAAACAACATTTGAATGGTGAACAAGCATTAGCTTTAGCTAGAAATAGACATAGTGCTAAGGATTCTAAAAAAATGAAACAATATTGCCCTACTTATACTGAAGGTGTAAGAAATGATTATCAAAGAGGAAAAAATCAAATGAAAGTTATTATGGGTATAGTTAAAGCTGCTACTAAATTGACTGATCCTAATCAAGCTGTTAATATTCTTGAAAAAATAAGCAGTAATTTCCAAACTAATGTTACAACAGATGACGTGTTATCGTTATATAGTTTAGCTAAATCACTAGTTATTTCTGATACTACTGAACTTGTAAATGTGCAAAGATTACAGCTTAAAGGTTATAATGCATGGAGAACTGTATATGAGCCTTCTTCTAAATCATATCCTGCGGTTACTATTCCATATACAGGAAGTATTAAAGATATAAAAAATGAAATGAATATTAATTTAGGTAAAAGTAATTATACATTAATTAAAAGTATCTCATTTGACTTAAATAAACCTTATGAGAGTACAATTATTGGTCAAGATAAATATGTTCAAGAAAAAATTAAAACTATGCCTAACCTTTCTACATATAGTGTTAGTGACATTAAGACATTTGCTAGTAATAATAACAAAACAATACAATTTGTTGATGTTGATACTAATCAAAATGTTGATATTTATGACTATAGTACATATCATTTTTATAGTCAAAGTGTTCATAAAGATACTATTCTTGATATGGTAAATGATATAGTTATTAAAGTTAAAATGAATTAGAGAAGAAATTCTCTTTTTTTATTTTGATTAAAAAGAGATTGAATAAATCAATCTCAAATAATATTATAAATCTTCTATTTCTTCAATGGTTAATCCTGTTGTGTCAGAAATAATTTTAACATCAACATTATTTTCTTTTAGTTTTTTTGCATGTTCTATATTTAGTTTAGTTTTTTGAGTCTTTAGTTCTTCTCTACTATTCTTTAATTCTTCATTTTTCTCAGAAATAATGGTTCTTAAAGCATTTTCAGTTTTTTCTTGATCTTCTTCTCTACTTATAAATGTTACAAAGTCATCATCGCTATTTAACTCATTTACTTTATCTTTATATTCCATTATTCTCTCATCTCCTAAACTAAATTCTTCTAACTCTTCTTTATTTAAAGTTAACATTATTACCGGTTTGTATTTATTTATACTTTTGATGTCTTTATTATAATATAACTTCTTTAATAAATCTACATTTATCTCATATATTATAAAGTTATCTGTCCATATATTTTTACTTTCATTTAATGTGTCTACTAGAAGATATTTACTTTTTAATTCTATGTCTTTTTTGCCACTTGTTATGTTTAATTGAATACATGAATTTATCTTTTTATAGTCATTACTCTTATCTATACTCTTTCCATATAGATTAGCTAAGTATCCTAGATTTCTATCATTATTATAATCATGTGGTCTATTATTTATTTCTACATTAAACATTTTATTATCACTTTCAATTAATAAGTCTACTACTCTTCCTTTTGAGTATTTTGTCTTTTTAGATAATTCTTTATCTTTTAATATTAAATTATCTATTTTAATATCTAAACATGATTCTAGTAACCACTTAAGTAAACCTTTATGTTCTTCTACACACAAAGTATTCTTAAATACAATATCATTTAATCCATTATAATATTTCATATTACCTCCTTTCTTACAAATTAAAAAGACAAATTTCTTTGTCTCTATATTAATTAAATACGCAATAATTTGTTAAAATACTACTTTTGCAATAAAATTTATTCACTTGCTACTACATATAATATGTTATCAACTTTAATAACAGTCAATTTTGAACTTGTTTGATATCCTAAATCTTTTTCATAAGTCCAATTCGCATTTACTAAATATGCATCATATTCTGTATCATTATAAGTATATTTTGTTTCAAATACATTATCTACTTTTATTTCTTTTACTATTGGCAATTCTTGTGTTCTTTTACCATCTATGTTACTTTCAACATACTTGTATAATGTTTCTGACATATTTTCTTTGAAGTTTTCTTTTAAGTCTGGATGAATAAACTCTAATCCTCCAATATCAGTACTAGCTAATTTATTATTTAAACTATATACATCAACTATAAATAATTTTGATAAGAGTGATGCATAACTTCTGTAATCAACTTTTTTTTCTTTTAATACTTTATCTAATTCTTTATAATAACTTTTATATAAATCTGTATCATTTGAATTTAATGTGTAACCGTAATACTCAATAGATGATATTTGTTTTTGAGCACTATTATCTTTTATAAAATCATTATATATTTTGATAAATAATACACTAAATAAAATTATTCCTACTACTATAAAAAGTAATATTATTTTTGAATTAGTTTTTTTGTCCATTTTTGCATTCTCCTATTTTGTTGCTTTCATATTTAATTAAATCATACTTTATTATTCCATTTGATACTGTTAATACTTTATCAGCATAATCTTTTATTCTGTCTATATACTCAGTATCTATTGGTTCATTACTAGTCATTATATATTCTTCGTTAGAATCACTATAATATACTTTGTCAGTTAAAATATTTCCATTTGGGAATACAACTATATGTTCATTATTACCAAAAATATCATGTCCTAGAGCATATTTTTCTTCAAAACCAAACATATTAGCAATTGTAGGCAATACATCATACATACCCATTACACTTGTTATTTCCTTATTATAGTTTTCTTCACTTGACCATATAATTAATGGTGTATTTTTTAATAAATCATAATTATAATTTTCCATGCTCACATAATTTGGATCATCTTTATCTAAAATATCATTTGTTTCTGGATCATAGTTATATAATAAATTAAATTCTTTTTTTGATAATCTTGCTTCATGATCACCATAAAATACTATAATTGTATTTTCTAATAGATTTTCTTTTTGTAGTTCTTCAATAAATTCTCCTAATGCTTGATCAGCATAATGAGCTGATTTTATGTAATTACCCATTGAACTATTTTCTAAATAAGGGGCAGTTTCTAAAGTTTTTCTACCATATTTATTTGTTTTAGAATATTTCATTGTTACATCAAATTCACCATATTTTTCTAAATCATTAAATGGTGAATGATTTGATAATGTTATAACTGTTCCATAATATGGACTCTTATTTTCTTTTATATCTTTTAATTTAGGTATGAATTGTTTAAAGAATGACTTATCACTAAGACCTAATATAATGTAATCTGGGTCTTTTTTATCTTCTGGTACAATATAACTATCTTTAGCAATAAAATCCTTATATCCTAAATTTTTATGCATTACTTCTCTATTCCAGTACCAACTATAATTAGCATGAGTACTAAATGTATAATATCCTAAATCATTAAAGTATGATGGCATTCCATAATAAGTTCTATCATAATAATTAACAAATACTGTTCCACTTGATGATGGCATTAAACCAGTTAATAATGTAAATTCAGTATCAGAGCTAGTTCCTACACTTATTTGAGGATAAAATTTACTAAAATACATTCCTGAAGAAGCTAGCTTATTTATATTAGGTGTAACTTCTTGTCCATTTATTTTCAAATTAATTAAAAAGTTTTGTATACTTTCAGCATGAATAAATAGGACATTTTTACCTTTAAAAATATTAGTATATTCATTAGTTTGATTCTTTTCTTTACATGAATAGAAGTCAGTAAAAGTTTTAACGTCCTCATCATAAGCGTACATTCCATCTATTTGAATACTTTGTACTAAATCATTGAATGTATATAAATATAAACCATATTTTTTGACTATATATTCTCTATTATATTGATTAACAAATTTTTTTCTGCTTCCAAAAGAATATGCACATACTATTGCGACTATAAATATAAGTACAAATATTGATGTGCTAATTATAAATCTCTTACCTACTAAAATAGTGCCTTCTTCATATCCTTTTTTCTTCAATTCTTTATGATATATTATATATATTATTGGAAATATTAAATATACAAATTGATAAAAATGTAACTTAGCAAACAATGAATCATTTACTTCACCTATCATTGATGCTGTTGAAATCAAATTAATTGATAAAAATGACTGATAAAATTTATAATAAATAGTATCTCCAATTGATAAGAATGTGAAAAAGAATATCCATATCAAAAAATAAGTAAATCTTGATTGAGGCTTGAAAAGATATGCAAATAAACCAATAAATGTAACTATTAAAGTATCAAAAAACAAAGCTTTAATGCCTATAAAACTTTCAATTGTGATTAATCTTAGTAATATACTAACTAGCAATGATAATATTATATATGCTATAAATAACTTATTATTTTTTATCCAATTACTAACCTTCTTCATATCTTTCCTCTTTTTACATTATACCATTTTAGACAATAAAAAAAAAGGCATAAGCCTTAATTTCTAAATAACTAAATTATTTACTGTTTGCTGGACATTCTTCACCATATGGGTGTTTAATACAATCCATACAAGCTTCATAATCGTCAGAACCTACAATTGTCATTAATACTCCTACAATTGGGAATAGTAAGAATACAATACCAGCTGCAATTGCTCTTTTTAGTAATTTACTTTGAGCATCTTTAATTTGTTTTTCGTCTTTTTCAGTAACAGCTTTCATCATATCAGTTGAACCAATAATAATCAAGATGATAGGAACTAAAATCCAAATTACTTTAATAACAGTACCAACAATTTTTAATACAGGTGCTAAATCATCACACATGTCAGCCATACTTGAATAATCTAATACATTAATTAAATCTAACATAATAAACTCCTCCACTAGTTAAATTTTATATAAATATTGATAAAAAGTCAATATTATTGCAACTTTTTTACATTTAAAGACCTATTTTACTAATAAATCTCTTAATAGATTCAATATTTTCTTGTCTATCATCAACATTTGGAATAGATGCAAATACTTTTAATTTAGTTTCATATTCAAATGTTGCAACATCTTCACTACTTAAATTACACTTATTAAGTACAACATTTTTATCTTTTAAGAAGTTTAATACATCTCTATTCTTTCTAATCATTTTATTTATCATTATTGTTGATGGTTCAACTAAATAAAATACTTTTGTACATACATCTACATCATTACAGTCATTTAAATCAACAAGAATAACATCGTTTGCCTGTCTTTTCATTATTTCTTTTAAAAATTCTGCAGAAGTTGTACTTACTAATTCCTTATCATTAAAGTATAAGAAATCTACTCTATTAACTTCTATTGCTGTAACACTTCTACTGCTGGCTAGCGCTTTTTTCATCATATAAACCAAAGATGTAGCTCCAGCATGTGGTGTCATATCTTTAAATCCTATGATTTGACATCTTCCATTACCACCTAATCCCAAATCAACTGCATTAGTTGTTTGCATTGGTTCTAAATCTTGAATGTTGTGAATATTAACAACATCTCTATATGTATGAGGATGCACTAATAGATAGTTAATTCCCTCAGCATTCTTTGTAAAATTATAGATTCCAAGAGAAATTAATTTTGATAAGTAAGTTTTACTATCAGTTTCTGGACTATCATCAAGTAATAAAATTACATTTTCCATATTGATATTCATAGCTAATTTTTGTAAGTTATCAGTATTTTGATAATCACGAATAGCTGTTATATCTAAAATCATTTTGTCATAATAAAAATTTGTAAAAGTATCTATAATTTCATCAACATTATATACACCTTCCATTGATTTCATAACTTCAATATTAAGACTCATTAATAATTCTTTATATTTGTTATAAACCATTACATTCATTAAGTAACACCTCCCTAGAATTTTGAACTTGTTGTTCTTATTTATATATTCATATTATATATTATGGTTCAATACTATTACATTCATTCTTTATATTTCCTGAAGCATCATAATATAATGATTTTGTTTCTCCTGAAATAGGAATTTTTGCTACTACATTTACTACTGGTAAATTAATTGCAATAAATGTTGTAACTTTATAATATGTTGTATATCTTGAATTAGTGTCATTATCATCAGAATTACTTAAAGGTTTACATACTTTTGCTAAGCAATATCCACCTGCTTGCATTGTAGAACTCTCATTTCCGTATACTGTCTGACAACTAATTCCTTCAGCTACAGTATAATTATAACCTATTTTTTTAATTTTATAATATATTAATGCTTCTGAAGAACCATCTTCTTGTAAAGCTTCAGCAGATAAACTTCTAATATCACTATTACCTGATTTTAATGTTGTGAAGCCTTCATTTCTTTCTATAATATTTATTATTTCATTCTTTGTATTAAATGCTTTTGTATAACTTACAGAATAAGCTAAAAAAGCAGAAAAAAGTGCTATAAAAAGAATAACAATTCCAAATAACCATGTACCACCTATTGCTTCCCTCATATTTACACTCCTTTTTTCTTATTTTAGAGAAAAATTACTATAAATTCAAATGATTTATAGTAATCATCTCTTTTTTAATTTATTAGTTTCCTGAATCAGAATTATCGTTTCCGCTTAAGCTAGTTCCGATGCATCCATCAGCTTCAGTTTTTGCTCCTTCTGGACAGCAGAACCAATCATATACTTTAGCGTTTCCTGAAGTTTTATCAGATAATTCTCCTTGAGAAACAGCAGTCCAATCTGAACCATATGTTTTACATGTTTGATTAACGATTGATTTTTGGATAATTGGCCAAATAACCCAGTAGAATAATGCTCCTAATGCAGCTACTGCGATTAAAGTAACGATTGTCATGTTTAATTCTCCAGTTGCCTCTTTCATAAAGCATCCCTCCTTTACTTTATATATTTATTATACAACACTCTTTTTTACTGTGCAAGTTTTTGATTATAGACTTGTAAATGTCTGTAAAATTGATAATAGTAATATTACCATTACGCCTGCTCCAGTAGCAGTAAGCATTGTCATAGTTTTCTTTTCCATCTTATCAAGTCTTTCTTTATATTTTGTTTCCCTTGATTTTGATTGTAGATTTGAAATTGTTCTTGAGAACACAATTAATTGTTCTTGTTTTCTTTCTTGACTACCTAAACCAAGTCTATAAAGAAGTCTCATCATACGCATTGAATCTCTAACAGGATATCTTCTTGCAAATGCCATATATGGATCTATTGATGAATCTCCACTATCAATAGCTGCAACTAAATCTCTTAACCCTGGTTTAAACATTTCTGGTGCTTCTTCTAAACTCTTTGTTAAAGCTACAGGAACTGTATAGTGTTGAATTAAGATTTCTAAACTTTTTAAATAATATGGTAGTTTTAAGTTAATATCATGTAAGTGAACTTTATAATAATTTTTTACTCTATTATAATCATCTTTATAAATTAAATATGTTATAAATAATACAATAACTAATTTTACTGCAAAGTTAACATTACTTACACTTGTAATTGCAAAGAACATACCAATTAAGAATACTACTAATGATGTTTTAACTCTTTGATTGAATTTTGCATTACAATCTACTTGTTCTCCATATTTAGCTATTAGAAGAAAGTTATAATCATCTTCTCTTAACTTTTCAAATAATGCTTTATTATCATCTATGAAAGTATTAACATTAAATGTTCCAATATAACTAAATACAAAGAATATAATTATTCCAACTGCAAATATTTCCCACATATTATTCACCACCTACATCTTCATGATAATATTTAATACCACCTATTAAGAAGTAAGTATTAATTAGTATTACTCCATGTAACATAAGAACTACATACCATTTTTCTAAAAGCATTAAATAACTTGATTCTCCTAATAAGAATTGTACTAATAATACAAGTAAATATAATACTAAACCGAACATTACAAATTGTTTATAGAATGATGTTCTATCTATTCTATCACGATATACGCTTTCAACTAACATATCTATATCTTGAAGCATACCTTCTAAAGCTTCTCCAGAGTCTTTAGAACCTTCTCTAGTGATTTGAATAAACAATTGATGCATGTTCTTAATTACATAATAATCATACTTTTCATTCATAAATCTTACTGCTTCATCAATTGTTCCATTATCATAAGCCATTTGAATCATTTCTTTAACATCTGTTAATACTGGTTCTTCAAGTACTCCTGAATCTCTTACTCCCTCTAGTGCTTTAACAAATGATTGGGTAGTATTATATTCCATAATTACGTTTGTTGTATAAATTTGAATTTGTTCAAATATAAATTCACTATAAGCTTTTTTACATCTCATGTAAGCTAGATATGGAATAAACATTACTGCTGCTGCTGCATAAATAATACTCCAAATAATACTATAAAAATATAAGTATGCTACGAATGCTGCTCCTAAACTAAATACTACTGCTTGAGCAATATATTGCTTAGTTGTGAATTCTTGTCCTAATTCTTTTGCTTTTTCACGTACTACTTTAAATGAATATGGTGCATATTTTTCATATGTACTTCCAATTGTTTTAGCAATGAACTTATATGAATTGTTTCCATTATTTTTTCTATAAAGATATACAAATACAATTATTGCTGCAACAATTAATATCTCAATATACACTTATAAGCACCTCCTTAAAATTCTACTATTTCTAAATTATCATTATTTGATGGTTTTGTTTCTTCTTTTGGTTTTTCTTCAATAACTATTTCTTCTGGTTTAATAGTTATTCTATTGTCTTGATTAGTCACTTTCACTTCTACACTCTCAGGTGTTTGTATAACCTCTGGTTTTAATTCTTGTTGTGTTTCTTCAATATGATTTTCTTTGTGATTATTTTCACTTTCTTTTACAACACTATCTTTAGGAACAAATGGATCTTCTCTCATATCTACTCCTTGACTAGCTAAATAATCAATCAAGTGACTAGTGGGGTTATTATAATGTTCTCTACCAGTTAAATCTCTTGAATATATAACATTAACTTTTGCTTCATTTGTTGCTTCATCAACATAAAATTCACATACTTGAGTAATTTCTCTTTGAAATCTATTATATTGTTTAGAAAAGAAACCTTTTACATGAACACCTAATTGAATGTATCTATGCATACTTTTAACAAATTGATCAATATCTTGACTAGTTTCTAACAATGAATAAAGACGCATAGGAATACTACTTGCTTTATCTGAGTGAATTGTTGATAAAATGTTATGACCTGAAGAAATTGAGTTACGAACAGCTAATACAGCTTCATCTGAACGAACCTCTGATAGTAAAATCCATCTTGGGTTTTGACGCATACAAGCAACCAAAACGTCAGAATATGAAGCAATGTTATTAGTCTTCATAGCAACTATATCTCTTGTTGGATATATTTTATCTAAGTGAAGTTCTAATGTATCTTCTATTGTTATGATTTTTTCATCTTCTTTAATATTACTTGCTAGGTATTTTACAAGTTCTGTTTTACCTGAACCAGTTTCTCCACTTACAAGAATATTGCAGTGACCACTAACACATGTTAGTAAGAAATCATGTAATTTTAATGAAACATAATCTTCTTTAACTAATTTATCTTTATTTAATCTAATTTTTGCTGGTGTTTTTCTTATTAATACTGCTATTCCATTAGTTGCAATTGATTTATGAACAAAGTTAAGACGTAACTCTGCACTTTCAGCATCTAATAATGGATGAGCCATATTAAATGTTTTACCCATAACATTTGAACACTGAAATGCTAGTTTCTCCATTACTTCATCGTTCAAACCCTCAATGTGTTCTTCTCTTATACCTTGAGTAAGAGTTTTTACATGTAGTTGTCCACCATTAGAATAAGAGATATCTGTTATATCATCATCTTCTAATAATGGAAGCAATAAACCAAAATCTATTTGTGAAAATACTATTTCATCCATATATACGCCTCTTTATTATTCTTTTTTATTCTATTACTGTTATATCATCATTTGTATTATCTTCAATTGCATCTGGTTGAATATCCATAGTTTGACTTAAAATAAATTCTTTTAAGTATGTACTACTAATATTTGTTTCTGGATTGTAATTTGCATTTCTTAATACTGGAATTAAATCTCCTCCAACATATTTAGCTTTTCTTAATAATAAGTGATAATCTTCTGGAACTGCAAATATTAATGCAGCAGCTGTTTTTTGAGCAGCACTTTTCTTAAATATATGAGTACCTTTAGTATCTTTCACTGCTAATACTTGAATACCTTCAATTAACTTACCTATGATTAATTGACCATTACTATCATAATTTTGATAATAAATATCAATTTTATCTTCTGGATATATTGAGTTACCATAAGTAGTTCTTGTATTAACTGAAAGTGAAACGATTGTATTATCATTAGCAATGTTTGACCAAGCTGAATCTGGCATTGCACTCCATTCAACTAAAGCAGATGAGTAAAATAAACTACCTGCTGGAATCATTGTATTATAATTAACATATTTTCCTTTTACATTATTTATATTTTTTACAACATTATCAGTTATCATAGAAGAAGCAACTTTAACAGTTCCAATCTTATCATCAGTTACTTGTTCTCTACTATTAATTTGTACTTTAGCATAAGGAACACTAACAGCATTTATTTTTTGATTTACTCTATATCTATAAGCTACTGCTAATATTACCACACAAGCTATACCAGCTATAATTGTTACAATACTTTTATTTCCTATAAGTCTTTTTAAAAATTTCATATTATTCGCCTCCAATTATTTCAGCGCCATTATCGCTTGTAAATTTTTTATCTTGAGCTGATACATCAACTGTTTGCTCTAAAATATGATTTTGAATATATGAACTAGCTATTCTAGTTTGTTTTGGATTTGCTGAATATTCTGCATTTCTTGGTACTGGGAAAATTGTTCCATCTAAATAAGATGCTTTTCTTAATAACAAGTGCATATCTTCAGGTACACTAAATATTAAATATGCAGGAGTAAGAGGATCACCTGCTGTTTCAAATACGTTTCTATTAGATGAATCTGTTACTGCAAGTACTCTAATACTTTCAATGAATTTTCCTAACATTAATAAGCTTTCTCCATATTTTTCATCTGTTACTTTATTTGTAACAAAATATAAATCAATATAGTTTCCTGGATAAATTGAATTTCCATATGTAGTATCCATATTTACTGGTAAAGCTACAATTGTGTTTCCATCTGGTATATCTTCTGCTATACTTGTTGGCATTTCATCCCAATCAACTA
Source organism: uncultured Bacilli bacterium (assembly GCA_934096645.1). Classification (GTDB taxonomy): domain Bacteria; phylum Bacillota_I; class Bacilli_A; order RF39; family UBA660; genus CAG-1000. Next base: position 307,812 of record CAKOMK010000001.1, read on the forward strand.
CTTGTGATTTATAGAACATACTTCCTTCTGGAATTACTGCAGTATTTATTACATACTTTCCAATAATTTCATTTGATGTTCTAATAACATTTTCATTAACTATACCACCTGGTACTTTTTTAGTTTTAACCATATCTGCAGTTATTAAAGTTTTAGGTCCAATTGTTTGTATTGCATATGGAATAGATATTGGATCAGTTGTTTTCTTAATACGATAATTATAAGCCCAATATAAAATTCCTAAACAAGCAATTATGCCTATTATAGTAACTGTATTTTTATTCATAAAAAATCTTTTTATTCCCACTATTATACTTTCCATTCTCTTTTCCTCCTATAGTGTACTATTCTATTTAATTATAGCATAACTAATGTTTGTAATTCAATATAAAAAGAGATTAATTTTTATTAATCTCCATTACCTGTAGTTTCTGTTTTATTTGTATCTGTCCTATTGTCCTCTTGACCATATATTGTTTCTAATATACCATTTAGAAGAGTATCAACATTTACATCAAAATCACTAGAATTTACTGTACTTGTACCAGTTGTAGTACTGATTCTAACAGTGGCTTTAGGTGGATTTTCGTGTATATCGTAAAAATCTAATTTATAAGTTCTACTTCCGTTTACATTTTCTGCAAATCTACGAATAAATACTTCTACAAATTTTTCTTTAGACATCCATAAATCTCCAGTTGTTCTATATGAACCATAGTCAACTGCATCTATCATAGCTGCTTCTAATACTTCTCTACCTAAATAGAAATCTTCTTCATTTGTAGTAGTTAATCTTTGTACAAATAATATAATTGTAATTATAAGTAATCCTAAACTTATAATTAAATATCCCCACATGGATTCTTTCATTTTTTACCTCCATACTATATAAGTATTATATCAAAAATAATTATTTTTTTAAATACCGTGTTTAATTTTTCTATATTTTACTTTATATACTGAATTAGTAACGTAAGTTGTCAGAATAACTAATAATATTTTAGCTCCCCAATTATATGCAAAAGCTATTACTTTTTCTTTCATAGTTACTTCTTTAACAACTGGTTCATCCTTTTTTACATTTTGAATTATTTCATTATCATAATTGTATTTAGCTTGTTCTAATATAGTTTCTGTAACTTTATATGATATAAATTGTTGTGAACAAAGAGTTATTTTATCTTCATAACCCAAGCATTTACCAGAACCATAATATGTATTATAGTAAGGAAGCGTTACATAAATTGTTCTAACTGGTGTATCACATCCATCTTTAACATACACTTCTACTGCAAGCCTGCTTCCCTCTTTAAAATTAGTAAGTAGCGCTTTATTTGCTGTATCATGGTTATATTGTTTACCATTGTATTTTACGTACATATCGTCAACTAAATTGTAAATTGTTATATTGAAAGTACTACTCTCTTTTAAATAACTAGTTTCATATGTTATATTTCCAGCTATTTCTGAATATTTAGTATGTTTAGTATAATCACAATCTGCATTAATTATATTTGGAAATATTAATAATAACATCAACATACTTAAAGTTTTCTTCATTACTTTTCACCTTCCTTTAATAGTACTGCATGTACTACTAGTCTTCTATTATTATTTCCAGTACATGTTGATAATGTAAGTATTTTATCTCCATATTTTACAGAATCTTTTGTCTTAAAAATACTTCTATCTCTAATCATTTTAATAAAATCATTCATTTCAGTTTCAGAGTTAAAACTATTTTGAAGATAATCAGTAGTATAATCTACTTTATATATAGAAAATATCTTAAATTTATATGATCCATTTTCTGTATCATAGTTAATAATTAAATTATCTTCATTGCTTCTCCAAGTAGAATTTAGCACTTTTTTTAATGTTCCAAACATTGTACCATTCAACATACTGTGGGCATAAATTATGGTATTATCATTAAAATCTTTAGGGTTATTTCTGTAATCCATAAATACCCATCCCATTCCAGATTTCTTTTTATAAAAATCTCTTTTCAAGTAATAGTTATTATCTGAATGTTTAACTACTGGATAAGATATATTTGTATTTTTTACTATTAAGTATCCAACTGTTTCATTATTGATTTTTTTCAATGCCTTAAATGACTTTTCAAATGTATACTTACTTTTTATTTCTTCTTTAGTTGGTTCTTTATCAAGTACTACATCCGCGTCATCTACTAAATCATTGTTAGTATTTTCTTTTGGCTCTTCTTCTGTATTTGTGTTATCTGAATCTCTTGATGCTAATGTATCATTAATAATTCCAATGTTAAATTCATCAACGCTTATTTTTTCAACATACTCGTATGATTTTATTATTACTATAATAACCATACTTACATATACACATAATATTGATATTAACTTTAAGTTATTAAATGTTAACTGTTTAAACAAATTCTTTCCAAGAAATGAATTCGAATAAACAATTCTAAATTCACATGTATAATCTTCTTTACACTTATCGCTTAAATCTTTAAGCCATTTAAAATTATTAACGATAAAATCTCCTTTATCATATCCTTGATGTAAGAATACAATAACATTTCTTGATTCATCGTTCTTTACTAAATCAACTATTGTTGAAATTAATTCTTTAGAATAAACATATATATGAATTGCCTTTAAATTATAATTTATCTTTAAAAATGTTTTTAAATCATTTATCAAAGTTGGATATTCTTCTTTTATATTAATTATTTTTTTATAATATAATTTGTCGGTTTCATCCACTTCTTGCCATGACATAAACTTTTCACTTACTTTACTTCTGCAAGTAGTGTAAACCTCTATACCAGCTTTATCAAATTCTTTTTTTATGTTTTCTGCCATATAGAAACAATATATTTTCTTTAATGATTTAAGTGTTAAAAATAAGTTATAATCTTCTATAGAAACTGTTGATGAAAAACATAAATTTAAACTATTAATTTCTAATTCATCAATTAATTTAGCTGCATATTTAAATGTAATTAATTTTAAAACCATTAAATTATTGTAAGTTTTATTATCTTTTTTAATTATTTTACAAATAGAATTTATATGCTTTTTATAGTATTTTAATGTATAAAAAAGAGAACCTTTGAATACATTGTTTTTATTAATGAACATAGCTTCTTCATCATTCAATGTTCTATAATCAAAGATTAAATCAGAATCATCAATAGTTAAAACTATATATTCTTTCATATTGCTCCTTACTATATAATATAATAATAACATATTTTGTTATAAAAAAAAATAATAAAACTTAAAACTCACTAATATATTAGTGAGCTCATGATTTATAGATCTTCTATTTCTTTTATTGATAAGCCAGTAATTTCAGAAATAGTATTTAAATCAATATTTTTTTCTTTCATTTTTCTAGCATGTTCTATATTTAGTTTAGTTAGTTTAGTTTTTTGAGTCTTTAGTTCTTCTCTACTATTCTTTAATTCTTCATTTTTCTCAGAAATAATGGTTCTT
>CAKOMK010000002.1:0-249849 GCA_934096645.1 uncultured Bacilli bacterium
TATACAGCTGCTTCTGGTGGAACAAGAATAATAGATTCAACTAAAGTATCAAATGCAAGTAATCATAACTTATATGCACATTGGATTTTATCTGATACAACACCACCAAAATGTACTTTAAGTGTTAGTGGTATGACAATTACTGCAACATACTCTGATGATGGAGGAAGCGGAGTGGCATATTATGGATTTACATCACCAACAACAATAAACTCAAGTAAAACTACAACTATCACCGGAGAATATACTTATACTTTCAATGTAAAAGATGGCGCAGGGAATAGTGCTAGCTGTAGTATTGCTTTAAAGAGTACAAGTGAAACTATTCACTATTTATACGCTGGATATACTTCGTCACCAGGAGGCTATTGTTGGTGTGAAAGAGTTAGTGGTGGTGCAGTAAATGCTGCAGGTAGATGTACACTTAATGGATGCAAATGTCCTGCTTCTGGAACATCTCCATACGATAATCATTGTTATATAAGTAAGAGTTGTCCTTCTGGATATTATTTGAATTCTACAGGCACTTCTTGCTATAAATATAATTATACATCTTATGACTGTCCGTCAGGATTTTACAAAATTAATAATAACAATGATTATTGTTATCAATAAAACAGGTAATTAAAAGACATTGTTTTGATTTCAGAAATAATGTCTTTTATTATAATATGAACTTTAAATTTTAATTGAATTATGTTATGATATGATTAGATAATAAAGAGGTGTCAAACATGAGAAAATTTTTCCAAATATTTATTTTAATATTATGTTTTGCACCTATATTTATATATGCTGGAACATTTGAAGATGGAATATTTAGTGTTTCTGGATTTAGCAAAGGTGGACTAATTAATAAATATGAGTTTGATATTTCAAAAACTAATAGTGATGATTCATCTTGGCTTTATGACGTGAATGGATATTGATCTTTAACTGGAGATAATGATAATGCATATGTTATAGGTAAGAGTGCATATTCAAAGACAGATATATATAATAATAGAATCGTAGAATATGTTAGGAATAAAACAAGAGTTACTGTAATTGCAACTACATCAAATACTAGTTGTACTTCTTGGGGAAACTGTCAATCTTGGACTAAATGGTATTGTGATACTAATGATGCAAGTGCATGTGGTAACCAAACATGTTGTAATAGTGCAGGTGAAACTTGGAAACGAGATTGTACTTCATATAAATGTAATAGCTATGCAAGAGATTGCAATAAATATACAGAAGATTGTACTGGGTATACTACAACATATTCTTGTCCTTCAGGATATACTAAGATAAACGATAGTTATTGTTATAGTAAATAAAAAGAAACATATATTAAATATTAGTGACTTTTAAAGTCACTTTTATTATGCTAAAATAATTAAGAGGTGCATATGAAATATATTCCATTAAATATTAAAACTGAATATGATTTAATGAATAGTCTTATCAAAATTGATGAGTTAATTTCTTATGCAATAAATAATAAATATACTGCAATTGGAATAACTGATTATAATATGTTTGGTGATTATGAATTTATTTCTAAATGCCTTAAAAATAACATAAAACCAATTATTGGAATAGAACTAACTATAGATGACAAAACATTTTATTTATATGCTGAAAATTATGATGGATATATTTCATTATGTAAGATAATAAGTAAAAATAATATAGATAGTATATCTTTTTCTGACATTAAAAAATTAGAATCTAACTTAATACTTGTTTGTAGTGCAAAAGACTATGTTTTTTTAAACAATATATTTAAAAATATATATATTTATTATTATGATGAAAAATCTAAAATTGAAGCTAAAAACACATCTAATAAGACTTTGTATCTACCTAAAATAAAATATTTCAATAAAGAAGATAAAATATATCTAAAATATATTAAACTTATACAAGAATCAAAAACAATAGATGATGAGATATCATTAGAAGATAATTATCTAATAGAAAATAATAATAGTGAGGACATTAAAACTACTTATGACTTTATATCTAATATAGATATTAAAATTCCAAAAAGTACTCTTCATATCCCAGTCTATAATGAAAATTCTTTATCATATTTAAGAGCATTAGCTAAAAAAGGACTAGAAAAAAGATTAAATGGTAATGTAACTGATAAATATAAAAATAGATTAATATATGAATTATCTATAATAGAAAAAATGAATTATGTAGATTATTTCTTAATAGTTTATGATTTTGTTTTATTTGCTAAAAAGCATAATATTTTAGTAGGTCCTGGTAGAGGTAGTGGAGCTGCTTCATTAGTAAATTATGCTTTAGGTATTATTAATATAGATCCTTTAAAATATGATTTAATATTTGAAAGATTCTTAAATCCAGACAGAATAACTATGCCTGATATAGATATAGATTTTGATAATCTAAAACGTGAAGAAGTAATAGAATATGTATCAAATAAATATGGTCATAAAAATACTGCTAGAATAGTTTCTTTTAATACAATGCTTCCAAAACAAATAATAAGAGATATAGGAAGAGTATTAAAATATGATAATACTTTAATTGATAAATTATGTAAAACTATCAAAGATGAAAAAACATTTGTTGAACTTAAAAATAATTTAGAGTTTATGACTTTTTTAAGAAAAAATGATTATGTTAAAAATTTAATTATTATTTGTAATAAATTATGTGGTCTTAAAAAGAATACTGGTATGCATGCAGCAGGAGTAGTAATAAGTGATATTAGTCTAGATAATATTATGCCTTTATATAAATCTAATGGTGTTATTTTAACTGGTTATAGTATGGAATATATTGAAACATTAGGTCTTTTAAAAATGGACTTTTTATCTATTAAAAATTTAAATACTATTTCAAATATATTAGAAGACATTAAGAAAAGTGGATATGATTTTGATATTAATTCTATAGACTTAAATGATCAAAAAACTTTGGATTTATTTAAAAATGCTTATACAAGTGGTATATTTCAATTTGAAAAACAAGGTATGAAAAACTTTCTTAAATTATTACAAGTTAATGATTTTAATACTTTAGTTGACGCAATTGCTTTATATAGACCTGGTCCTAGAGATAATATTGATGAATATATTGCAAGAAAAAGAGGCAAGAAATATAACTATATTGTCAAAGAATTAGAACCAATATTAAGTAGTACTTATGGAATAATTATTTATCAAGAACAAGTACTAGAAATATTAAGACAAGTAGCAGGATATTCATATAGTGAAGCAGATATAGTTAGAAGAGCTATGTCTAAAAAGAAACATGATATTATTGAATCAGAAAAATCAAAGTTTTTTGAATGTGTTATATCAAAAGGATATGATTCTAAAATAGCAGAAGAATTATATAATTTGATTATTAAGTTTGCTGAGTATGGTTTTAATAAATCACATTCAGTAGCATATTCATTAGTAGCTTTTCAAATGGCTTATTTGAAAGTTCACTATACAAGCTTCTTTATGAAGAGTTTACTAAATATGAAAAAGAATAGTAGTGATATAAAAGATTATTTAGATGAATCTAAATTATTAGGCTTAGAATTTGATAAGATTAATATAAATGAATCTACTAATGATTTTGAGTTACATAATTCAAAATTAGTTCTTCCATTTAGTATGATAAAACAAATATCATATTCTGTTTCAAATGAAATAGTAGAAGAAAGAAATAAAAGAAAATTTGATTCTTTCTATGATTTCATGATTAGATGTTATCATGGAAGTATCAATAAAAAAGTAGTTATATCTTTAATTGAATGTGGAGCATTTGATATTTTTAACATAAATAAAAAACAATACATAGAAAATATAGATGAAATAATAAACTATGTTAGTCTATGTAAAGAATTAAGTTTAGTAGTAGAAGAAAAACCAGTATTTGATGATATAGATGATTACACAGATAAAGAAAATATTGAACATGAAATAAAGAATTATGGTTTCTATTTATCATTTCATCCAGTAACTAAATTTGATAGATCTAACATGGTAACATTAGAAAACATTAAGGCTTATTTTGATAAAACAATAACATTAGTATTATTTTTAAATAATTTTGATATGAAAAGAACTAAAAATAATGATAGAATTTGTTTCTTAAAATTATCTGATGAATATAAAAGTATAAATGGAGTAATATTTAAGGATTCTCTTAATAAAATAAATTCTATAGAAAAGAATACTGTTTATAAAATTAATGCTAAAGTTGAAAGAAGAGTAAATGAGTATCAATTAATTGTTTATAATATGATTAATATAGATGTAAAAAAATAGATATTTTATTGTAAAAAACACCTGAAAATGATATATTATCTATATAATGATAAAATAGGTGAATGATATGGCAATCAAGGAAAGATTAAACGACTTGTATTCTAAGAGGTTTAGAAAAGAGTATTTAAAAATTATAGATAAAGTTAATGAGCAGTTCTCTATGATAAGAGGTAAAAATACTGATTTATCAAAAACCACTGAAAAGTTAAGAGAAAGACTTAGAAATGGGGAGGATATTAAAGATATTGTCCCAGAAGCATTAGCTGCTTGTAAAGAAGCTGTAAGAAGAAGTACTGGTTATAAAATACCTTATGATGTTCAAGCAGAAGCAGCAATTGCAATGATTGAAGATAAAACTATAGTTGAAATGCAAACTGGTGAAGGAAAAACTATGGTTCAAGTATTATCAGCCTATTTATCAGCACTTGAAGCCACTAAAAGTTTAGATAAAAATGAGTGGGGAAGTGTACACGTTTTGACTTCTAATGACTTTTTAGCAGAGGAAAATGCTAAAGAAAATAAAGGTGTATTTAGCTTACTTGGTTTGTCATGCGGATGTGTTAATAGAAATAGACCAAAAGATAAAAGAGCACGTCAAGAATATATAAGAAATAAAAGAGAAGCCTATGATTCAGATATAGTTTATAGTACAGCAACAACAATTGCTTTCGATATGTTAGAAGATAACAATGTTGATAGATTTGAAGATAAATACATAAGAAAGAAACTATCAAAAGCTATCGTAGATGAGGCTGATGATGTACTTTTAGATCAAGCATTAAATCCATTATTACTATCTTCATCAAGAACAAACGTTTCAGAAGAAGAACAAAAAATAGTTGATGCTTTAACTTGGGCTAATAGTTTTGTAGAAGGAGAATTTAACAGAAAAAAAGACGGTTCAAAAGATCCTGTAGACTGTTATGTTGAAGAAACTGAAAATAATCCTCCATATGTTATTAATCCAGAAACTGGTAAAAAAGAAAAAGCTGTATTTAGAGAAGCAAAAATAACAAGAAATACTGGAGAAGTAACCATATCTCAAAAATTAATAGATTATGTTTATAAATTAGTTGAAAAAGAAAAAGGATTATCTCCAAAAGAAAAAGATGAATTGGCTAAACTAAGATTAGAATGTATTTCTGATATTTTAAAAGCTAAATATTTGTTAAGAAATGGAATCGATTATCAAATAGTTGATAAGATAACTGGTGCAGTGGTAAAACCTTATGATAGTGTAGATGCTAGAATTGCTTTAATTGATAATAATACAGGTACTTATATGATGGATAGTAAATATTCGGGATTTACTCAAACAGCTGTAGAACTAGTCGAATCAATTAGAGCTAAAAATGATCCAAGACTTCACTATAGAGTCCCACTAACAGTATCAGGAAGCACACTAGGTAAAAATACATATCCAAATTTAATTAAAGCATATGAAAATGTTAGTGGTATGACTGGTACTAGTAATGATGAAGCATTTGAAAAAATATATGGTTTTAGTACATATAAAGTACCAACAAGAAAACCATGTATAAGAGTAGACAAGGAAGATGAACTTTATTTAACTAAAAAACAAAAATATCAAGCAATAATAGATGAAATCATAAGATGTACTGAAACACTACAACCAGTATTAATTGGAACAACAAGTGTAGAAGAAAGCAAAGAGATAAGTAAATTACTTGCAGAAAATGGTATTGTGCATAATTTATTAAATGCTGAGAATCATACTAAAGAAGGCTCTATAATAAGTACAGCTGGTCAACTTGGAAGTGTAACAGTAGCCACTAATATTGCTGGTCGTGGAGTTGATATACAACTTGGAGAAGGAGTAAAAGAATTAGGTGGTTTATACGTAATTGGTACTAGTAAAAATAATAGTGAAAGAATAGATAGACAATTAAGAGGAAGAGCTGCTAGACAAGGAGACCCAGGATGTTCAAAATATTTTCAAAGTGTTGAAGATGATTTAGTACAAAGAAATATGAGCCAAAACTTATATAAACAATTTCATATATACGCTGAAAGCCTAACAACTGATAAAAGCGGTAGAATTACAGCTAAAGCTATAATTGATAAAGTTAATAAGTGTCAAAAGAATCAAGAAGGCATCGATTTAGCAAATAGACTTTTAAGAGAAAAATGTGATGCTCCATTCGCTGAAATAATGCGTAGCCATTTTAAGTATAGAGACTCAATATTAAAAGCAACAAGTCTAAAAGATATAAATGAGTTAATGAAAAAAACTCTAATAAATACAGTTAACATGTTATTTAATGGAGTAACATTGGACTTAATCCCAACAAATGCTAATGTCACAAAAAGTTTCTTTAATGAAGAAGACTTTAAAAGAATATTTGGTAATAGTATAGATATAGAATCTTGTTTTGATTCAAATCCAGAAAAATATAAAAATAATATTATAAATGCATTAACTACTAGATTTGATAGTATGCCTAAAAACTATGAAAAAACTAAATCTAAAATGTTAAGAACAATGGATGAGTTCTGGTCTTCATTCTTAGGTAATGAAATATGGGAACAAAAATCATTTGATTTAGCAACTATGTTAAATCAACCATCTGATCCATTTAAAGCATACGAATTAATGATGAAAAATAAATATTCACAATGTAGTCTTCAAATGCTTATAGAACAATCAGCATATATATTAAATCCATCACTTGAATATGGAAAATATAGTTCACCTGAATTAAGTGTATATGATGAAGAAGAATTTGAAAATAATGAAGGATATGGAGGAAGATCATGTTAAGAAAAATACTAGATTTTATTAGAATAATTATATCAATATATTTAGTTTTATATATTATCATAATGGCATATTTTACTATTAATAATCAGATTCATAATATCCAAAATGCTAATATATGGGGATATTATTATATGAAAGTAGATGATGAATATAATAAAAATGATATTCCAAAAGATAGATATATTATTTTACAAATGTCGTCTGATTTTAATGTTGGAGATTATGTAATTGTAAATGAAAATGACTCTTATAAACTAAAAAAAGTCACTAAAGTAGATAACTTTGAATATACATTAAATTATAGTAATTTAGATGAAGAAACAACAGCAACAAATAACGATATAATATCAAAAGTAGTATATAATAATGCAACATTTAGTAATTTATTTGGTTTCTTTACAAATATAATAACAGTAATAATATTATTTGTAATAGTTGTTATGATTCCAAACTTCACATATAAAAGATATAGTTAAGATAAAGCGTTATTTATAATAATGCTTTTTTTATGCATAGAAACATATATATTTCATAGAATTTATTAGACTAGAAAGAAGGTATATATGGATAAAACACAAATTATAAAAAGTCTTGATAAAAAATCAGGTGGTGAAATATATTTAGGAGTAGTAGGATCTGTTAGGACAGGAAAAAGTACTTTTATTAAAAAATGCATAGAGACTCTTATTGTTCCAAATATAGAAGATGAACAAGAAAAGAAAAAATGTATTGATGAAATACCACAAAGTGGAAGTGGTAAAACTATAATGACTATTGAGCCTAAATTTGTACCTAGTAGTGGAGCACATATTAATTTAAATGGTCTTGGAACTAATATTAAATTAGTTGATTGTGTAGGTTTTGTTACTCCAAATGCTCTTGGTTATGAAGATGAACTTGGAAATCCTAGAATGGTAAAAACACCATGGTTTCCAGAAGAAATGCCATTTGTTGAAGCAGCAGAATTAGGAACTCAAAAAGTAATAAAAGATCATGCTACTATAGGTATAGTAATCACAACAGATGGTTCATTTGGAGAATTATCAAGAAGTGATTACACTCATGCAGAAAATAAAGTTATTAATGAACTTAAAAATATCAATAAGCCATTTATTGTCATAATGAACACAATTAAGCCAAATGATATAAGTACCAAAACTTTAGTAGATGGTTTAAAAGATAAATATGATGTTCCAGTAATACCAATGAATATAGAAACAATGACAGAATCAGATATTATTAATATATTAAGAGAAGCACTTTATGAATTTCCTGTAGATCATATAGAATTTAATATTCCAGATTGGATTGGAGCATTAAAAACAGAACATCCACTAAAACAAAAATTTATAGCTAAAATGAAAGAATCAATCACAAATGTAGATAAATTAAGAGATGCAGAAAACATTAATGTTAATATTTTAAAAGATGACGAAATATCAAATGCATATATTAGTTCACTTGATACAGATGATTCATTAGTGACAATTACTTTAGAGGCAAAAGAAGAATTATTCAATGAAGTATTAAAAGATTTAGTTGGCGAAAATATTAGTTCTAAAGGTGATTTAATTAAATTATTCCAAGAATATAGTAGTGGAAGAGGAGAATATGAAAGCATAAAAGATGCTTTAAAACAAGTATATAAAACAGGTTATGGAATAGTATTACCAAAAGTAACAGATATGAAATTAGAGAAACCAGAAGTAATTAAACAAGGTGGAAGATATGGAATTAAATTACAAGCGAAAGCATCAAGTATTCATTTAGTTAAAGTGGATGTAGAAAGTAGCTTTGAACCAATCATAGGAAGTGAACTTCAAAGTAAAGAATTAATAGATCATTTAATGAAAGATGAAACTAATCCAGAAAAAATATGGCAAAGTGAAATATTTGGTAGAAGTTTAGATGAAATTGTATCAGAAGGAATACAAGCTAAATTATCATTATTATCAGAAGCATCAAAATATAAATTATCACAAACAATTCAAAAAATGGTTAATAAAGGAAGTAGTAATTTAATAGCTATTGTATTATAAATAACACCTCAAATAAAAAATGAGGTTTTATTTTGTAGTGTTTTATATAATTTTTTGCGTATAAAATAGTAGGAGGTAAGATGTACAGATATATAAAAGCATATGAATTAGGTTACACAGAAGGAATAAAAGACTCACTTTATGATTTAAGAAATAATAAAATGAAAAAATTCAAAAATATTAATAAAAACGAAATAATGTCTAAATTATACGATATAGGTTATATAGATGGATATACAAGATTTTATAAAAATATAAAAAAAGAATCTTTTAATTCATACAAAAATATTGTATAATTTTATATAAGATATGGAGGTCTTAAAATGAATAAAAAAGGATTTACATTAGTTGAATTAATGGCAGTATTAATAATAGTCTCTGTTGTTAGCGTTAGTTCAATAATTACTTTTGGTCAAATTAATAAAGACACTTCTAAAAATGAACTTGCTAATACTTATAAAGAAATTCAAAGATCAGCAGTATTATATTTAGATTTAAATGATGTATGGTTAAAGAGCTTTGTAAGTGAAAAGAAAATTGATATAAAATTGTTTGAACTTAAAAACTGGAATTATGTCAGTGATGAAATAAAAGATTCAGTTAATAATAAAGAAATATCTGATAATTATATTGTAAGAATTTATGTTTCAGGTGAAGGCAAAAATATATATACAAATACATGTATTTATGAAAATAAAATGGTTCATAATGTTCAAAGATCAGTATGTATAGCTGATGAAACTGGAAAATATGATTTTGATGATAATTCAATTGTAGGAGTTGCATGCTGTAAAGAAGGAGCTTAGCTCTTTTTTATTTGTAAAAATTTGTTGACAAACACTTATTCGTGTAATAAAATATATATGTAATTACTAATGAGCTAAATGTTTAGCTTTTGTTTTGCACTAAAAAGTGTTATAATATGCACGATTTTAGTGAATACTATAGTGAGGTGTACATATGGATAAAATAATTATAAAGAATGCAAGAGAAAATAATTTAAAAGGTATAAATATAGAAATTCCTAAAAATAAATTAGTTGTTATGACAGGAGTAAGCGGAAGTGGTAAATCAAGTTTAGCATTTGATACAATTTATGCTGAAGGCCAAAGAAGATATGTTGAGAGTTTAAGTGCATATGCAAGACAATTTTTAGGCAATATGCATAAACCAGAAGTAGATTCAATTGAAGGATTAAGTCCAAGTATATCAATAGATCAAAAATCAACAAATAAAAATCCAAGAAGTACAGTTGGAACAATTACAGAAATATATGATTATTTAAGACTTTTATATTCACGTATCGGAGTTCCTTATTGTCCAAAACATAATATTCCAGTTAGCGAACAAAGCATAGAAGAAATGACTAATAAAATATTAGAATACGAAGTTGGAACTAAAATAGAAATTATGGCTCCAGTAGTTCATGGTGAAAAAGGAACACATAAAGATTTATTAGAAGATTTAAGAAAAGATGGATATGTTAGAGCTAAAATAGATGGTGAAACAGTAGATTTAAATGACGAAATTAATTTAGAAAAAAATAAAAAACATAATATAAATGTTATTATTGATAGAATTGTTATAAAAGAAGATTCAAGAAGTAGAATATTTGAAGGAATAGAATCTTCTACTAAATTATCAAATGGAAAAGTAGTAATTAATATAATTGGAGACAAAGAAATAGTGTTCTCAGAAAATTATGCATGTCCATTATGTGATTTTAGTTTACCAGAATTAGAACCAAGATTATTTTCATTTAATAGTCCATATGGTGCTTGTCCAGATTGTAAAGGTTTAGGAGTTACAATGCATATCGATGAAGATGTATTAATTCCAGATAAAACAAAATCAATTATGGGTGGAGCAATAGCTTCATTTCAAAGTGGTGAAACATTAAATATAGCATATAAAAAATTAGCTTTAGTTGCTAAACATTATAATATTGATTTGTATAAACCAGTTAAAGATTTAACTCGTGAAGAATTAGATATAATTTTATATAGATCTCCAGATAGAATAGATTTAACACTTACAACAAGAAGCGGAAGTACATTAAAAAGTTATGACTATTTTGAAGGAATTATTACAAATTTAGAAAGAAGATATATAGAAACAACAAGTGCTCCAATCAGAGAATGGATAGAAAAATATATGACAGAGCTTCCATGTCCAACTTGTCATCAAGCAAGACTAAAAGATGAAGCACTAAGTGTTAGAATAAATGGTAAGAATATATATGAAGTAACTAACCTTAGCATTAAAGAATTAATTAATTTCTTTGATAAATTAAAATTAAATAAAGAACAAACAGAAATATCATTTTTAATTATTAAAGAAATAAAAGAAAGATTAAATTTCCTAAAAAATGTTGGTTTAGAATATTTAACATTGTCTCGTGAAGCAGCAACCCTAAGTGGTGGAGAAGCACAAAGAATTAGATTAGCTACTCAAATTGGAAGTAGATTATCAGGAATACTTTATGTCTTAGATGAGCCATCTATAGGATTACATCAAAGAGATAATGAGAAACTAATAAACTCATTAAAAGAAATGAGAGATTTAGGTAATACTTTAGTAGTTGTAGAACATGATACAGATACTATGTTAAACGCAGATTATATAGTTGATATTGGACCAGAAGCGGGAGAAGAAGGCGGATACCTAGTATTTGAAGGAACTCCAGAAGAATTGATGAAATGTGATACATCTATTACTGGTAGATATTTAAGTGGAAAAGAAAAAATAGAGATTCCAAAAACAAGAAGAAAAGGAAATAAAAAATCAATTAAATTAACTGGATGTAAAGAAAACAATCTAAAAAATATAAGTGTAGAGTTTCCATTAGGTAAATTCATATGTGTGACTGGAGTAAGTGGAAGTGGTAAGAGTACACTTGTAAACGAAATACTATGTAAAATTTTATCTAGTAAAATAAATGGTTCAAAAGAAAAACCAGGCCAATATAAAGACATAAAGGGATTAGAAAATATTGATAAGATTGTAAATATTACACAAGATCCAATAGGCAGAACTCCTCGATCAAATCCAGCAACATACACAGGTGTTTTTGATAGTATTCGTGATGTATTTGCTCAAACAAAAGAAGCTAAAATTAGAGGATATGATAAAAGCAGATTTAGTTTTAATGTAAAAGGTGGAAGATGTGAAGCGTGTTCTGGAGATGGAGTTAAAAAGATTGAAATGCACTTCTTACCAGATGTTTATGTTCCCTGTGACGTATGTAATGCAACAAGATATAATAAAGAAACATTAAAAATAAAATTCAAAGGATTAGATATTTCTGAAGTATTAGATCTTAGAGTAGATGAAGCTTTAAAAATATTTGAAAATGTTCCAAAAGTTTATAAAACATTAAAAGTTATGCATGAAGTTGGGTTAGGATATGTAAAACTAGGTCAAAGTGCAGTAACACTTTCAGGAGGAGAAGCTTCACGTGTAAAATTAGCAAAAGAACTACAAAAGAAACCTACTGGAAAAAGTTTATTTGTTTTAGATGAACCATCAACCGGATTACATCAAGATGATATTAGAAAACTATTAATCATTTTAAATAGAATAGTCGATAATGGAGATACAGTAATTGTAATAGAACATAATCTAGATATAATTGCTCAAGCAGATTATATTATTGATTTAGGCCCAGAAGGTGGAGATGATGGTGGTACTATAGTTGCTAAAGGAACTCCAGAAGAAGTTTCAAAAAATCCAGATTCATATACTGGTAAATACTTAAAAAATATGCTACAATAGTAGCAATTTTTTATTAGGAGGAAAAAATATGTATATATTTGAACAAGGTGAACATGTAATCTCAGCTGCTTTCATAATGAAAAACTTTGGATATCATTCAGATGTATATGATAGTAAAATGCATGATTACTACCACATGAACAATAGACATGACAGAAAGAACAGATATTGTGGTTCAGAGGGAATGACTATTCCAGAAGGATATGAGCTAATTAAAGTTGAGAATGTTGTGATAAAAGAACAAATTTTCACAATTTATACAATGGTTAACACTACAAAAGTTGCAATAGATGAAAATGAAGATATAAGACTACCAGGTAAACCAGTGGATACAGTATCTAAAAAATTGAAAAATACAAATTTAAATAAATAAGAAGAAGGAATAAAATGATAAAAACAGATGAAGAAATAATTTTTGAGCCAGGAGAGCATGTAATAAATTTAGCATTTGTCTTTGAAAGAAGCCAATACAGTTGGGATTATAAAAAAGAAGATTCAAATGTTGATTTATTTTATACTCGCAATTGTCTCAAAAAAACAGAAAATAAATACTTAAGTTCTCAAACTATAATAATACCCGAAGGATATGAAATGTTTCAAATTAACACTGAGATTATAAATGAAAGAAGAATTCAATCAATAGTTACATTAGTAAATACACAAAGAGTATCTATAAGCGCAAGCTTCGACATAAGATTACCAGGAAAGCCATTAGATACTATGAGTAGAAAATTAAAAAACACAAATTTAGATAAATAAGGAGGAAAAAATGATAGAAACAGAAGAAGAAATAATTTTCGAACCAGGAGAACATTTAATAAATCTAGCTTTTGACTTTGAAAGATGTCAACAGTATTTTAAGTATAACGATGATGATAAAAAGGTGGCTGATTACTATAAAAAAAATTACTTAAATAAATCAAATAATGACTACATTAGTTCTCAATTTTTTATAACGCCAGAAGGATATCAAGTATTTCAAATAAATGCTAGTTTAACTCCTGATTGTAGAATAGAAGCGATAGTAACATTAATAAATACACAAAGAGTATCAATAAGTGCAGGTTCTGACCCAAGAATGCCAGGTAAGCCAATGGATACAATGACAAGAAAATTAGTAAACACTAATTTAGATAATTGAGGTAAATATGATAAAAACAGATGAAGAAATAATTTTTGAGCCAGGAGAACATATTATATCTTTTAGGAACACTTTTTATCCTGGCAATACAATTTATCATGCCAGAAAAACTGTGGACGTAGACTTTATGGTATGTCCTGAAGGGTATGAGCTAGTGAATGTATCAACTGTTGGTGATGAGGAACTTATATATACATTTGTGAATAAATGTAAGGTTAAAGTATCATTATATGCTTCTTTAGCAATTCCTGGAAAACCAGTTGATACAGTATCTAAAAGATTAGTAAAAAATGACTTAGGTAGATAGTATGACACAATAAGTTAAATTAATATCTAAAAACAAAGTTAATGCCAATAAAAATAACAAACATTAATTTTGATAAATCAGGAGGAGAAAAATGATAGAAACAAAAGATGGGAAAATATTTGAGCCAGAAGAACATGCAATATTAAAACATTATATATTTAATAGGAAATTAAGAAGTACAAGAGATGGATGCTTTTACGAATCTGACTTTCCAGTAATTGAAGGGTATAAACCAGTTGGAGCAATACCAATAAAAATTAGCAGAAGAGTATCAGAATTTTTTATCCTATATGTAAATACAGTACCTGTTAAAGTGGAAGAAAACAATAGTACACCAGGTACACCTTTAGAAACTATTGGTAAGTCAAGAACATTATCCAAATAACTTGACCAAATCAATGGTTTTTTCTATAATTAAATAAAAGTAGGTGATAATGTGAAAGATTTAATAAAAGTAGAAGATATGATAAAAAAACTATCAACTGGAGCATCTAATTTTCTTATTGATGTTTTAGTAGGATTGATAGTATTAGTAGTGGGCTTTAGAATAATTGCATGGTTAGAAAAAACTTTAAAGAAGGAACATAGATTTTCCAAATTAGATAAAACTGCTAAAAGCTTTATAGTAAGTTTCATAACTATTTCATTAAAAGTTGTATTGATATTTATAGTACTTACTATAGTTGGAGTACCAACAGCATCACTTATAACAGTAGTTGGTTCATGTGCGGTAGCTGTAGGTTTAGCTCTACAAGGAGGACTTTCAAATATAGCAGGTGGCTTAATGATTCTAATCTTTAAACCATTTCAAGTAGGAGATTACATTAAAGCAAACGACTTAGAAGGAACAGTAAAATCTATAACAATGTTTTATACAACAATAACAACTATAGATAACAAAGTAATACAATTACCAAATGGCAATCTAACAAATTCAAATATTACTAACTATAATGCTAATCCAACAAGAAGAGTAGACTTAGAAATATGTGTTAGTTACGACAGCGATATAGATAAAGTTAAAAAAGTATTAAAAAGTGTAGTAGATAAAAATGAAAAAATACTAAAAGATGATAGAAATCTTATAAGATTAATGAAACATGATTCATCATCATTAAACTTTGCAGTTAGATCTTGGGTCAAAACAGAAGACTATTGGGATGTATATTATGATTTAATGGAAAATATTAAAAAATCATTTGATGAAAATAATATTGAAATACCATTCCCACAAATGGATGTACATATAGACAAATAAGCATTAAAATTTAATGCTTTTTCTTTCAATTAATAAATAATTATGTTATTATATTCTTATGATAGAGGTGTATAGATATGGATAAAAGTACATTATTTCAAATAAAAACATCTGTTTATGATTATCTTATGTCATTTAGAAATGATTATCTAAGAACATCTAGTAGTCGTTCTAAAGATGCATATAATCTATTAGCAGTGGAATATAATACACTAAACTCTATAAATTCAGTTAGTGATTTAAATTCATATGTTAAAAAAGTAGAGTCAATGATATCTAATATCAATGACAAAATTAATAGATTAAGAAGTAGTTATACAACTATTAGTGCTACTAATCCATCAGACTTTAATTTAAAAAGAATAAATAATGAAATAAGAAGTTTACGTACACAACTAGAACTATATCAAACACTATTTAATAAAATAAAACCAAAAGAACAAACTAAAAAAACTGATTTTCCACCTCTAGATCAAAAAGAAAAACCAGTTCAAAATAAAAACTCTAAATTCACAGAAACAAGACCAAAAGCAGAAGCACCAAAACAAACTAAACCTGAAGTAAAAGCAAATACACCAAATGTCGTAATAAATCAAAATGGTCAAAGAATGATAAAAACTGCTACTGGAAAATATATTAGAGAAGATATAAAACAAGCATTTGACTCATCACTAGAAATCATTTCTAAATATAAACAACTTTATTCAAATACATTATCTAGTGAAGAAAAGAAAAGATTAAGAATAGAAATATATAATTTAACTGAAGCAAGAAGACAAAACTTATCAAGTTTACTTCCAGATGAAGAAGCTTCAAGAATAGAAATGCTAGAGAGTTATGAAAAACAATTTGCTTCAGAATCAGTCTTAACTAGTAAAGAAACAGTTTCTTTAGATAAATCAAGCTTTATTTCAAGAATTAAAGGCTACCTTAGTGACTTAGGAGACTTAAAAATTAAAGGCACACATTCAAGTAAATATAAAGGTGATAAATCTAAAACTGAAAGAGAAAATCAAACTGAAGTTGATAAACAAGTTAAAAGAAATATGTATGATTTCAATAATATGATTAGTAGTTTATTTGGACAAGGCGAAGTAACAATATTAGAAGAAAGTAATAATGTAAAATATACTACTAAAGATTTATTATCATATATAAGTACTTATGGATATGAAAGAGATTTTCAAGAATATAGTAGAAATAACTCTGGTATGAAAGTAGGAAACAGTGAGTTAAATAGAGAAAGATACAATCAAAATATGAATTTAATTGATGAAATGGTAGATAAATTGAGTTATATGTCATCATCAAGAATAGATAAAATGGGTGGAAAAGTAACAATAAAACCATCTAATGAAAAATTACTTGCAACAAGAAATAACATAGCGGCAACTATATCTGAAATATATAAACAAATAGATCTTAAAAAGGCACAAAATGAACAAATTTCTAGATAAAATTCAAAATCAAATATTATTATTAGTCGTATGTTTATTATTAGTTATATCTACCATAACTGGTATAACATATAGTTCATTTCTAACAACAGATGAAGGTTCTAATAATACAATAAAAACAAGTGACTTTAAATTAGAATATTGTGATAATTTAGAATGTTCAAATATAAATAAAAGTATTATTGGTTTAGATAAAAATGGTAATCATACCGAAATTTACCCATATGAAACGACAAGTGAAGCATTATCGTTAAAACCATATATATTTAATATAAAAAACAATAGTAATTTTAATTCAAACTTAAATATTAAACTTGTAGAAAATAAAGATTATAAATTAGATGAGAAATATAAAAATTACACAAAATTAACTGATAAATATAGTAGTTATTTAATGGTAGCTATCAATGAATGCAATGATAATACAGATGATACATTAATTTATAAATATATTGATTTAAAAGATAATATTATTATAAGAGATTTACAAATTAATTCTAAAGAAAGTATTACTTATTGTTTATGGATTTATTTAGATTCTAAAACTCCAAATGATGTTCAATCAACATATTTTATCGCAGATATTAATTTTGAAGGAGAATATACACCAAATAACAATTAAGAGTTTCAAAAACTCTTTTTTTGTGTTAAAATCTTATTTATGGAAAGAGATAAAATAAGAAATTTTTGTATAATAGCGCATATAGATCATGGAAAAAGTACTCTAGCTGATAGAATACTTGATGTTTGTCATGCAGTAACGGAAAGAGAAAAGAAAGATCAAATACTTGATTCTATGGATCTAGAACGTGAAAGAGGTATAACTATTAAATTAAATGCAGTAGAGTTAAAATACAAAGGATACTTATTACATTTAATAGATACTCCAGGACATGTAGACTTTAGTTATGAAGTATCAAGAAGCTTAGCCGCATGTGAAGGAACAATTTTAGTAGTAGATGCTACTCAAGGAATAGAAGCTCAAACACTAGCTAATCTTTATCTTGCGCTAGATGCTAATTTAAAAATAATACCTGTAATTAATAAGATAGATTTACCTAATGCAGACCCTGAAAAAGTAGCAAATGAGCTAGTTAATACAATAGGATTTGAAAGAGATGAAATAATTCTTTGTTCAGGAAAAACAGGAGAAGGAGTAGAAACGCTATTAGATGCTGTGATAGAAAAAATACCTGCTCCAACAAGTAATTCAAATAAATTAAGAGCATTAATATTTGATAGTTACTTTGATCCATATAAAGGTGTAGTTGTATTAATTAGAGTAGTTGATGGTTGTGTAAAAATAGGAGATAAAGTTAGATTCGTTAATAGTAATGTAGTATACGAAGTGTTAGAACTTGGAAAACATACTCCTCATGAAGTTAAAAAAGACAAACTTGAAAGTGGAGAAGTAGGATTCTTAAGTGCTTCAATTAAAAGTATTACTGAAGTAGAAGTTGGAGATACAATTTGTATTGATGGAGAAACAGTAGAAGCACTACCAGGATATAAACCAATGAAACCAATGGTATTTAGTGGTCTTTATCCAATAGACAGTTCTAAATACAATCAATTAAAAGAAGCTTTATTAAAATTGAAATTAAGTGATGCTTCACTAGTATTTGAACCAGAAACTTCAGTTGCATTAGGCTTTGGCTTTAGATGTGGTTTTCTAGGACTTCTTCATATGGAAATAATTGAAGAAAGAATAGAAAGAGAATTTGGAATAGATATTATCGCAACATCCCCATCAGTTATTTATGAAGTAATTATGACAGATGGAACTAAAGTAGAAATAGACTCACCATCAAAAATGCCAGATCCAGCAAAAGTATCAAAAATACTAGAACCATATGTTAAAACAAATATATATGTGCCAAGTGAATATGTAGGTCCAATAATGCAATTATGTCAAGATAAAAGAGGTACATATCAAGGTATGAATTATATGGACGAAACAAGAGTAAACATAGTATATGAGTTACCTCTATCAGAAATAGTATATGATTTCTTTGATAAGTTAAAAAGTTATACAAAAGGTTATGCATCATTTGATTATGACTTTATTGGTAATAAAGAAAGTAAATTAGTAAAAATGGATATTTTATTAAATGGTGAAATAGTTGATGCTTTAAGTGTAATAGTTCATAAAGACTTTGCATATAAAAGAGGAAGTGTGATTTGTAAAAACTTAAAGAAAATCATACCAAGACAAATGTTTCAAGTTCCAATTCAAGCATGTATTGGTTCTAAAGTAATAGCTAGAGAAGATATTTCAGCTATGAAGAAAAATGTTTTAGCTAAATGTTATGGTGGAGATGTCTCACGTAAAAGAAAACTTTTAGAAAAACAAAAAGAAGGTAAAAAAAGAATGAAACAAGTAGGTAGTGTATCAATACCTCAAGAAGCATTCTTAACTATATTAAGTACAGATCAAATGGAAGATTAATGGAAGAAAGTAATGTTATTATCGTATTTAGGTTCACGAGTTTCATTGCTTTCTTTTATTTCTGGGATTAATTTCTTTTCTTTACTAATAAATGGTCTTATTTCTTTATATACTGGTATAGATTTTTTAACTACATTTAATGTTTTATTAGTCGTAGATACAATCTTTGAAAGATTAATAGCTTTTAAAAAATTTAAATTCATAAAATCACTCTCTAATATATAATATAAATATTCTTGGAAAAAATGATAAAAAGCTTGCAATAATATTTAGTTATCCTTATAATAAAGCTTATTCAAAAGGAGAAATTAATTATGAAAGAAATAATACCAGATGGTACAGAAGTAATCGTTTTCTTTTATCCATCTAATGATTCAACATCAACAAGATTAGAAAGTTCTAGAACATTTAAAGGAAGAATAATTAGTAGTAGGGTGTCAGAAGATTTATCATATCATGGAAGTGCTTGGTATGAACAAATATATACAATCGAAGATGAAAATGGTAAAAGATATGAAGCAACATATGGAAATGCCTATATAAATAATTTCTTTATTAGAACCATTGAACATTATAAAAAAATTATAGAATCAACAATTCAAAGTTATGATGAAAAAATAGCTGAAATGAACAAAAGAAAAGAAAGCTTAACAGCTTTATTAGAAGAATTATCTAATAGTGATGAAAAGTCAAAAAACCCAGTTATGGAGTTAAAAAACAAGCAAACAAATTAATAGTCAATTAACAAGAATAAAGAAGAAAATTTTCTTCTTTTAAATTTTACAAAAAAATACTAAAAAAGATTTTTATTTTCAAAAATGTATGTTATAATCTTAAGTGTAGAATAAGAAGGAAAGATAAATATGGTTGAAAGCAATGTAAAAACAGGTAACATATTTGTATTTATTTGGAATAAGGTATTTAAAGGTATTTTTAGTGAATGGACTGCATTAATAGGCGCAGTTATAGAAGGATTTAAGTTTGTCTTTATAACAGGAATTCCAGTATTTATCAAAGATTTATTTTCAGAATGGTTTAAAGACAGTAAAGAAATGTCTAAACTAAAGAAAGAAAATGGAGATACTTTTGATAAAAGAGTAAAAGAATGGCTTGAAAAGAAATATAATAATTTATCCTTTGTAAAAGAAGCAAAACGTAAAAAAGAAGCAAATCTTATTCCTATAGTTGTTGATGCA
Organism: uncultured Bacilli bacterium; assembly: GCA_934096645.1. Taxonomy (GTDB): domain Bacteria; phylum Bacillota_I; class Bacilli_A; order RF39; family UBA660; genus CAG-1000. Next base: position 20,690 of record CAKOMK010000002.1, read on the forward strand.
GATGAAGAAGATGCAACAGCTAAATTCAAACAAAAACAAAACTTTAGATACATGGCTAAAAATAAAGAAGGCAAGATAGTCAAGGATTACTTTAGCGCATATTCTAAAATGGATGTTTATTCATACTTGATGGATGAAGGAATGACTGTTTATTCAATCGAAGTCACAAAATCATCTAGTTTCTTACATTCAGATTTAGGTGCAGGTAAGAGAAGAATGTCTAATAAAGACTTAACTTTCTGGCTTACACAATTATCTACTTATGTAAAGGCAGGTATTCCATTAACAGAAGCAGTTAAAGTTTTAGCCCAACAAGATAACAGAAGTAAATATAAAACATTATATGAATCAATTATATTTGAGTTAACAACAGGTAATACATTTTCAGAAGCATTAAGAAAACAAGGAAATTCATTCCCCCCATTATTAGTAAATATGGTTAAATCTTCAGAAATGGTTGGTAATATTGAAGACACTCTAGATGAAATGAGTGCTTACTATCAAGAAATAGAAGAAACTAAAAGAGCAATTATATCAGCACTTGCTTATCCAATGATAGTTCTTGTATTTGCAATTGGAATTGTTACATTTATGCTTGTATATATAGTTCCTCAATTCAAGAGCGTTTATGAATCAATGGGAGCAGAAATAAATCCAATAACTCAAGCATGTTTAGATATATCAGAATTCTTAAAAACAAAATGGATGTATATTATACTAATAGTTGTATCAGTTATTGTAGCTTATACATATTCATATAAGAAAATTAAATCATTTAGATATGCAATGCAAAGTTTCTTTATGAAATTGCCAGTTGTTGGAAAATTAATGATAGCAAAAGAAATGGCTCTTTTTTCAAGAACATTTGCTACATTACAAAAGAATAATGTATTATTAACAGATAGTATTGATATCTTAGCAAAAATAACATCAAACGAAATATATAAAGAAATAATGATGCATACAATAGAACACTTACTTGTAGGTGATAAGATGAGTGAATCATTTAAAGATCACTGGGCAATTCCAGATGTAGCTTACTTCATGATAGTTACCGGAGAATCTACTGGTGAGTTAGCAGAAATGCTAGATAGAGTAGCTGACTTCTATCAAAAACAAGAAAGACAATCAGTTGCAGCAATTAAAACATTCATAGAACCAATCATGATCTTATTCTTAGCAATAATGGTTGGATTCATCTTAGTAGCAATATTAGTTCCAATGTTTGGAATTTATCAAACAGTTGCGACATAATAGGGGGAAACATGAAAATATTTTATGCAATATGGGTAACTATTCTTGGCGCTATTCTAGGAAGCTTCCTAGGTTGCATGGGATATAGAATACCAAATAAAATAAAAACTACTTACCCAAGTAGTTTTTGCTCTAATTGTAAGAAACCACTTAAATGGTTTATGAATATTCCAATAATATCTTATATATTATTAAGAGGAAGATGTTATTATTGTAAAAAGAAATATGGATTTATATATTTCTTATGTGAAATTCTAGGAGCATTATTGTTCTTACTAAATTATTTATTATATGATTTCACATTAAATTTCTTTATTTCAACAATATTAGTTTGTATGCTATTAGTTACAATAGTTAGTGATTTTCTATATTATTATATATCTGATAGAGTTCTAATCATTTCAGGATTTTTACTATTAATAGCCAAATACATATTTTTAGGACTAAATGATACATTAATGTATTTATTATCTGGAGTATGTATGTTTGCAATAATGTATGCTATTAAAATGTGTGGAAACATTATATTTAGAAAAGAATCATTAGGTGATGGAGATATAAAATTAATGGGAGTACTTGGAATATCTATTGGATTATTTAATAGCTTTATAGCACTATTTTTAGCCTCTATAACAGCTTTAATTTATTCATTAATAACTATGAAGAGAAATAGAGAAAACTTAGTACCATATGGTCCATTTCTAATATTAGGAGCACTTCTAGTTGTTTATTTATCAAATACATTAGTTCCATATATAACAGAATTATTTACATTTTAAAAGAAAACCAAAAAGTTTTCTTTTTTATTTATGAACTAATACCATAGTACCAACTTCAACATTATCATATATTTCACTAGTAATATAAGCAGGAATATTAACACATCCATGACTTCCACCCCATAAATAAGTAGTTGAGTCATCAAATTCAGCTTGACTTCTCCAGTCAGCATCATGAAGTCCAATACCACCGTAAAAAGGCATCCAATATTGAACATAAGACCAGTATGTTTCATCATCAGTTAATATTTCATCCATAGATTTACTATATATATTAAAACATCCTTCATAAGTAGGAGAAGATGGTTTACCAGTAACAACTTTAGTATTAACTATATTTTCATTATTGATAAATAAATCTAACATTTGATCACTTATATCTATTTCTACATAATTACTATCTAATTGACAAGTATTTCCAACTGGAATATATCCTTCATATCCTTCACGAGTAATAGCATAATCATATATACCATTAGTAGATAAACGATGTACTTTTTGATATTGTTCAATTTGACCAATTTCATTTCCATCAGTATCAAAAACACTAACCATTTCACTAGTAACAAAGAAATAATCATCAGTTTCTTCATGATTATCAGAAATAATATTATTAATTATATGACCACTAATTTTATAACCACTTGTACCATCTTCAAGAACAATATAGTCATAATTATAGTTAGTAGTGTATATATAAAATCTTTGATTTTTATTTAAAACAGCTATTTCATTTCCTTCAGAATCTAATATAGGCAATTCTTCACTAGAATATGCAAAAGTATCAACTATATATTGCGAAACTTTATATGGATTAGCCGTTGGTCTTGGAGTAGGTTCAGGTGTCACTTCTATAGTAGGCATTGGAGTAGCCATAGCTCTATTAAAGTATTCGTCTTTATTTTGAATAATTTCTTCAATAGCATTTCTAATAGTTTTTAAAGTAACATTTTGATCTAATTTATCTCTAACTGAACAACCACTTGTTAATAATGTATATAAAGCAATAGATGCAGCTAAAGTTCTCCTTTTCTTACTATTCATATTTTATCCCCTCTTTTAGTAGGCACATATTATATCATTTTTAATAAAAGTTGTCTAGTATTTAAGAGGCAAACATGGTATAATTCATGATAGAAATTGGAGGACATATATGACATTAGCAATAGTATTATTTATTTTAACTTATGTTTTAATTTTTGCATTCTCAGAAAAGAAACATTTAGTAGCTTTAATTAGTGCAGTATTATTTGTGGTATTTGGAATATTACCAGTAAATAAAGTATTTTCAAGTATAGATTTTAATGTATTATTAATGATACTTGGTATTATGGGAACAGTTAATCTATTTATAGATTCAAAAATGCCAAACAAAATAGCCGATTTTGTTATTGATAAATCAAAAAATGTTAAATGGATGACAGTATATTTAGCAGTATTTGCTGGAATAGTTAGTGCATTTGTAGATAATGTAGCAACAGTTTTAATGATTGCACCAGTAGCTCTAACAATATGTAAAAAGTTAAATATTAGACCAGTTCCAGTAATAATATCAATATCAATATTTTCAAATCTAGAAGGAGCAGCAACTTTAGTAGGAGATACAACATCTATTCTTTTAGCTGGTAGTGCTAATATGAATTTTTTAGATTTCTTCGTTTATGAAGGAAAAATGGGACTATTCTTTATAATACAAATTGGTGCTTTATTAAGTGCAGTATATTTAGCATTTAAACTTAGAAAAGAAACTAAAAAGATAGATAGAGAAGGAAGTACTAATGTAAAAGATTATTTTCCAACTTTTCTATTATGTGGAACACTTCTAACTTTAATAGTATTTTCATTCATACCAAATAAGTTAGATATTACAAATGGACTTATATGTATGGGATTTTATTTAGTAGGTGTTATTAGAGATTTAATTCGTGATAAAGATATTAGAATCTTAAAAAATAATTTAATGATGATAGACTACCAAACACTATTATTACTTGCAAGTTTATTTGTAATAATTGGTGGTGTTAAAGAAGCAGGAGTAATCAACGAAATAAGTAAATTGTTTTTAAGTATTTCAGATAATGTATTTGTATTATATACATGTTTAGTATTCTTCTCATGTATTATTTCAGCATTTATTGATAATATTCCATATGTAGCCACTATGCTTCCAGTAGTAGTAAGTATGTCATTAAGTTTAGGAATAGAACCAGCTATTTTATATTATGGTTTAATAATAGGAGCAACACTTGGTGGAAATATAACTCCTGTCGGAGCATCAGCTAATGTAGCAGCTATTGGAATATTAAACAAAAAAGGATATAAAGTTCCATTAAAAGAATATTTAAGTTATAGTTTACCAATAACATTAGTAGCTGTATTATCAGGCTATATAATAGTTTATTTAATGTATATATAGTTTTTAAAAAATGCTCTTTACAAACTAAAATTATAGTGATATAATCACTTTATTGTTTGAAAAACAAATGAGGAAGACGTTATAAAGTAAGTAATTTCAAGAGAAATAGTGGTTGGTGAGAACTATTAAATAAAAACTTTATATAGATCACTTCTGATGTTGCTTATGGATAAGATAAGCACGCTTAAAGGCGTTATAAAATTAAGTTAATCAAAGGGATGGTACCGTGCATAAAGCACTCCTTGTACTATCTCTTTTATTTTTGGAAAGGAAATGAGGATATGGAATTTAAGAACAATTATGATTTTGTAAAAAACGAAGAAGAAATTCTAAAGTATTGGGAAGAAAATAATACTTTTGAAAAGCTAAGAGAACAAAATAAAAATGGAAAGAAGTTTAGATTCATAGACGGTCCTATCACAGCAAATAATAGAATGCATGTTGGTCATGCATGGGGAAGATCAATCAAAGATACTTTCTTTAGATATAAAGGTATGAATGGTTATACTAGTCACTATAGAAATGGATTTGATGGTCAAGGTCTATGGGTAGAAGTAGAAGTAGAAAAAGAATTAGGATTCAAAACTAAAAAAGATATTGAAAATTTTGGATTAGATAACTTTACTAAAGCATGTGTAGCTAGAGTTAAAAAATACTCTGGTATTATTACAGAGCAATCTAAAAGATTAGGCCAATGGATGGATTGGGATAATTCATACTATACTTTAACTGATCAAAATATAACAAGTATTTGGTATTTCTTAAAGAAATGTAATGAAAAAGGTATGATTAAAGAAACATATAAACCAATGCCTTGGTGTTCTAGATGTGGTACAAGTTTATCTGAACATGAAATGACAGGTAGTTACCATGAAGTAGAACATGAAGTTGTATTCTTTAAGTTACCAGTAATAGGTAAAAACTACAAAGCCTTAGTATGGACAACAACTCCTTGGACTCTATCAGCTAACGTAGCATTAGCAGTTAATCCTGATTTTGATTATGTAGTTGTTAAATTACCAAATGACGAAGATAATTTATTATTATGTAAAACAGTATTCTTAAATAGATTTAAAGGTGAAGGAGAAGTTTTAGAAACTGTTAAAGGTAAAGATTTAGAAGGACTAAAATTTGAAACTTGCTTCCCAGAATTCGACGCTCAAAATGGAGTAGATCACCCAATAGTATGTTGGGATCAAGTAGATGATGTTGAAGGTTCAGGTATCGTTCATATTGCTCCAGGTTGTGGTGCAGAAGACTTTGAACTAGGAGAAAGTATTGGTCTTGCTAAAATAGTTCCAATTGATGAAAGTGGTATTATATATCCAGGATTTGGATTTATGTCTGGAAAAAATGCTAAAGAAGTAGCTCCAGAAGTATTTGAAGAATTAAAGAAACGTAATAAACTATTCTTAACTCATAAATATAAACATAGTTATCCATTCTGTTGGAGATGTAAAGAAGATATCTTATTTAGATTAGTAAAAGAATGGGCAATTGATGTAGATGTTGTTAGATCTGATTTAATTAGAAATGCCAAAACAGTTAAATATAGCCCAGAACATCAAGGAAAAAGAATGCTTGATTGGTTACAAAATATGGGTAACTGGAATATTTCAAGAAGAAGATTCTATGGTTTACCATTACCATTCTATAAATGTGAATGTGGTCATTTAGAAGTAATTGGTTCAAAAGAAGAATTAAGAGAAAAAGCAGTAGATCCAAGTATCGTTGATAGTTTACCAGAATTACATAGACCATGGATTGATGATGTAAAAATAAAATGTCCAGAATGTGGCAAAGAAATAGAAAGAGTTCCTCAAGTAGGAGATGTTTGGTTAGACGCAGGAATCGTTCCATTCTCAACTTTAAAATATTTTGAAGATAAAAAATATTGGAATGAATACTTCCCAGCTGAATTCGTAATCGAAGCACACGAACAAATAAGATTATGGTTCTATTCAATGTTATTCATGTCAACTGTTCTTGAAAATAAAGCACCATATGAATTTGTTAAAACAAGTGGTTTAGTAGTTAAAGAAGATGGAAGTAAATTTAGTAAATCTGATTCTAACTCACTAACATTCAATGATGTAGCAAATACAATTGGTAGTGATGCATTAAGATATAATTATTTAGGAACAAACACATCAAATGATGTTAGATTTGGTTTCAAACTAGGAGAAGAAGCTCAAAAGAAATTGCTTGCTTACTATAATATGGTAGTATTCTTTAATACATATGCAAGCATTGATAAAGTAGATTTAACTGATTATACTCCTAAGAAGAGTGAATTAACTCTATCAGATAAATGGTTGATTTGTTTAACAGACAAATTTGTAACAGATGCAAGAAAAGCTATGGATGAATATGAAACAAAACCAGTTATTGATGCATTTGAAAAATATATTGATGAAGTAAGTAACTTCTATATTAGAATCAACAGAAGAAGATTCTGGAAATCAGAAGATGATAATGATAAAAAGAATGCTTACTATGTATTATTTGATGCAATTAAGAGAAGTACCCAAGTATTAGCTCCAATGACTCCATTCTTAACAGAATATATTTGGCAGACAATAATTACTAAATATACTAAAGATGAACCAGAAAGTGTACATTTAAGTAAATATCCAGTAGCTAGCAAATTTAAAATTGATGAATCAATCATTAATGAAACAAGCAATTTAAGAGAAATAATCTCACTTGCTTTAAGAGCTAGAAATGAAAAGAACATCAAAGTAAGACAACCACTTCAAACATTGTATGTTATGAATAAAATAGAACATAAAGAATATGAAAATATTCTAAAGAACGAAGTAAATGTAAAAGAAGTAGTTACTTTAGATAACTTTAATTCATTAAAAGATGAATATTTAACACTTAACTTCAAAAATGCAGGAGCTGTATTAAAAGGAAATGTTAATGATGTTAAAATGTTACTAGAAGGTGTTGCATATGATAAAGAATTAGTTAATTCTGTTAAAGAAGGTAAAAATATTACTCTAGGTGGATATGATTTAGAAAGTTCATTATTTAATATTGAATTCAAAGAAAAAGAATCAATAAAAGTAATAAGCGAAAATGGAGTTAATGTTGGCTTAGATGTAGTAATTACTAAAGAATTAAAAGATGAAGGAATTCTTCGTGATATAATTAGACAATGTCAAGTATATAGAAAAGAAGCTGGATTCAACGTAGAAGATAGAATAACTATTAATTTTGAAAGTAATAATGAAGAAATATTAAATATCTTATCTAAGAACGAAAAATTAATATCTTCAGAACTATTAGCTACAGTAGGTGAATCAAGTAAATATGAATTTACTGATACTATAAAAGATGATTATGAATTAACAGTTCATATGAACAGAATAAAATAATAAAAGCACTTTTGTGCTTTTTTATTTGTAATAAATATTATATAATACAGGTGAATATTGGTGATAATATGAAGAGCGAAATATATAGTTATGAAAATAAAGTTAGTTTAGACAAATGTAATCAAATGTTAGATATATTAGTGAGTTTTTATAATGATTTAAATGGAAAAGAAAACAATACAAAAGAAATGCGTGATACATGGATAAACAATTAAATTGATTTAATACATGATATATGCTATAATAAGCGCGTTTTTAGGGGGAGAAATAATGGAAGAGCTAAAGCCTAAATATTTAGAATATTGTAGAAAATATATGCAGTTAATTGCTTTAAAATATCCTAATGCTACTGAAGATATAAAGCTTAAAGAAAATCATGGTTTAAGTATGGAAACCGGTGTTAGAGATTTAACTATTAAGTCTAGAATGTTAAATGAATCTTATGCTACTTCAGCAAGCATAGAAGGTTTACTACATGATATAGGTAGATTCCCTCAATATCTTTTATCTGGAACACTTAAAGACGTAGACAGCAAAAAATATACAGGATTTGAAGATCATGGAGAATATGGAAGATACATGCTACTCAAAAATGGTAAAGAACTTCTTAGATATTTTTTACCAGAAGAAACACCATATGATAAAGTACTAGTAGATGTAGTAGGTGAACACACTAAATTAAGAAATCCAAACTATATGTATGATATAAGAGAATTAGAAAATATCTTCGCAAACTATAGTTTAGACGAAATATTAAAAAGTGGAAATACTGAATTACTTAACAAATTGATTTCCTTAAAAATTAAACTATTAAAAGAAGTAGATAGCTTAGAAATACTATATAAAGTAAGAGACGGATTATGGTATCCAAGAATAAGCAGTGATAGTGATGATTATATCAAAGATGAAGTGTGGAATTTATTTTTAAATTTAAGTAGAATTGACATAAAATCATTAAAAGAAAAAGGATTATGGACATGCAACTCAGGATTTCTACTAAGATATGCATTACTTTTTAATAATATTAATTTCACAGGTACATTAAAATCTGTATTAGAAGATGGTACAGTAGATAAAATGTATCAAATGCAAAAAGACAGTTCTAAAGATAAAGATGGTAACTTAGAAGTAGATGAATCAAAAATAGATCCAAGACTACATTTAGCGACAAATTTCACTAAGTTAGCACTAGAAAACTTGATTGAATGTAGTAGTGATGGTAAAATAATCACAAAAGAAGACAGGGAACATGCTAAAGAAAAAGTATTATCATTATGGAGGGAATAAATATGAGTGATGATAAAGTAAAAAAATTGGTTGAATACTTAAAAGTAAATGATTTATATGATGAAGCTGTAGAATTAACAGAATATCATGTAATTCCATTTGAAGATAAAGAATATATTGGTGCTTTAGATGGTTATCCAATGATTGAAAGATACGCTAAAACATATACAACATTTATGGGTAAAAGAGTAAGTGAAGAAAATATAAGAAGATTTCATGGTGATTCATTAGAAAAAATAGTCGAATCAGTAAAAGACTCTTTCGAAGATGAATTAGCAGTTAATCCTAAATTATATTTTTTAGTATCTACTCATTTTAAATATGATTTAAGAAGTCAAGTAAAAGTTACATTAAAAGATTCACTAAAATCATTAAGATCAATATTACAAGAAGAAGCTAAGCGTTATAGTGAAAAAAACTCAAGTACTTATACTAACTCATCATATGAAAGAAAAAGAAAATTTTAATGAGCAATTTATTGTTCTTTTTATGTATTAAAATGGAGGTAAAATGCAAAAGACTAATGCAAAAGATTATTTAGGAAAGGAAATAAGATAGACAATTAGGATCTAGACATCCTAAACATGGATTCATGTATATGTTAAATTATGGATATATACCAAATACAATTAGTGGTGATGTAGAAGAACTAGATGCATATTTAATTAATGAATTTGAACAAGTAACTAAAAGTAAAGGAAAAGTAATTGCAATAATTCATAGAACAAACGATGATGATGACAAATTAATAGTTTCAAAAGATGGTAAATAATATTCTGACGATGCCATTAAAGCATTAACTAAATTTCAAGAAAGGTACTTTGAATCTGTAATTATTAGAAGTAAGTGAGAGCAAATGAAAGCACAAATAGACATAGAAAACTCTAAAACAGGATTAGTTGATACAATTAATGTAAAAGTAATTAAATGTGATAAAGATAACGAGATAATTTTTGATATATCTTTACTTAATGATAAAGAATTAAAATTATTAAAAGATGCAATTAATCAAGAATTACAATATACTGATATAGAACTATTTTTTATAGGTGATAGTAACATTCCAGAATTTGGTCCAGACTATAATTATGAATTAATAGAAAACAAACTCATACTAAAATATATAAAAAAGAATACAAAAATTCATATAGAAGAAAAGAATGAAGATTGGACACTAAATTATGGAGAAGAATTTAATTCTTTGGTACAAGATTTCTTAAAAACTAACTATAAATATTTATTAATTTATGAATCAAATGGTTTAAAATCAAAATACTATAAAAATAAACCAAAAGACTCAATATTCATGACATTATTTTTCAATAAGAACTATAAAAAGATAGCACTCTTCAAAAGAAATAAAGAAATCTCTAATAATTTAAGAGATAACTTAGAATATATAAATTCATATAGTGAAGATTAATTATTGTTTTTTAAAAATTCACGGAGCATTTTAATTAATGCTCTTTTTTCTATTCTTGAAACATAACTTCTGGATATATGCATAGAATCAGCAATTTCTTTTTGAGTTAATTCATCTTCATTAAATAAACCATATCTTTTCTTTATGATTTCAAGTTCTCTTTTATTAAGAACATTTAAATACTTAGATAGTTTTTTAACATTATCTTTAAACTCAATATCATTTTCAAAATTTTCACTTCGACTTTCCAAAACATCAATTAAAGTAATATCTCCACCATCTTTATCATGACCAATAATGTCATTTAAACTAATATTATTGTTATATTTACGATTACTTCTAAAATACATAAGAATTTCATTTTCAGCACACTTAGCAGCATAAGTAGTTAATTTAACATTTTTATCTTTCTTATAAGAATCAATTCCTTTAATTAATCCAATAGTTCCTATACTTATTAAGTCATCACTAGAAGTACCTTTCATTTCGTATTTCTTAACTATATGAGCAACTAATCTTAAATTATGTTTTATTAATATATTCCTTGCTTCCTTATCACCAGATAAATGTCTTTCTAAATAATACTTTTCAAGTTCATTACTTAAAGGCTCATCAAATACATTTAAAGAATAACTAGTAGTAAACATCATAATTTCACTAAAAAACTTTTTAATTTTATCAAATAAATTCTTCATATTAAATAATATGTTTTATGATATAATTTATTTATAAAAGTTAAATAATATTATGGAGTTTTTATGAAACATTTAGATATAGAAAAATATAAGAATTATAGTGATTTTGAAATACAAGGATATAATAGTCTTTATAAAGATATATATTCAGAATTTGAATCAGTAAGTCCTGAAAAATATAATTTAAAATTATTACTTATAAGTGATACTCATGGAAGTTTAGAATATGATTACGATTTTGAATTGTTTGTTAAAAATAATAATTATGATTTATGTATTCTTCTAGGGGATATAAATGGAAGTGATTTAAAGACTATATTAAGGCTTATTAAAGTAGAAGATATAATTGCTATTCACGGTAATAATTATCCATTAGAACTATATAATTTGTTTTCTATTAATGATATAGATAATAAAGTAATAGATTATAATGGTGTAAAAATAGCTGGTATTTCAGGATCTTTTGGTAGTAGAACAAATAAATATACTTTTTATAGTCAATATAATAATTTAAAAGATATGAATGCTTTAGCTAGTTCAGATATTTTAATAACACATGATGCTTCATTTAAAAATAATTCTTACAGAGTAGGACTAATCGGAATAGATTATTACTTAGTAAAAAATAAAGTAAATTATCATTTTCATGGACACTTACATAATAGTTATGAAAATGTTTATCCAAATGGTACAAAAGAAGTATGTGTATATAAATATAGAATTATTAATATATAATTTAAAAAAACAAGTGTAAAGCAAACAAATAATGTCATTTTCGTATTTACCATAAATAAAGGCTTCATGTTTTTTGGAACAACTTTTTCAAAAAAGTCAATTTACATTTATAATATTTTTATAAAAAAATTAATGCAAAAAACATTTACAAAAATAAAAAAATATTATACACTTTGATTAAGTTAAGAAAAATATTAACGAGTGAAGGTGAGGAATATTATGAAGAAGGATTTTTTTGATGACATTGTTGTCGTTAAAAGAAGCGGCCAACGGGTAAATTTTAATGATGCCAAAGTGGCTATAGCTGTTAAAAAAGGTTTTGATAGCGTATATGAAGAATATGATGAAAAGGAAGTTAATAAAGTAAAAGAAAAAGTACTTAAATATATTGAAAAAGAGTACAAAGATAGAAAAACTATTAACGTTGAAGATGTACAAGACGCTATCGAAAAAATTCTTCAAGACATGAAATATAATGAAGTATATGAATCTTTCAAAAATTATAGAGAAAGAAGAGCTGCTTCAAGAGAGGCTTTTGTAGTTAAACAACAACATAAATTTGTTAAAGCAATTGAATCTTTAGGATTAAAATCAGCTACAGAAGAAAACTCAAAAAGAGAAAATGCAAATGTAGATGGAGATGGACCAATGGGAACTATGTTACATTTTGGTTCAACTGTTTCAAGAGAATTTGCAAAAGCATATTTAATGGATGCTAAATATAGTAGAGCTCATGATGAGGGAACTATTCATATTCATGATTTAGATTTCTGGGCTATGGGCACTACAACATGTACTCAAATTGATTTAAGTAAACTATTTAAAAATGGATTTTCTACTGGACATGGATATTTAAGAACTCCAAATAGCATTAATAGTTATTCAGCATTAGCTGCTATAGCTATTCAAGCAAATCAAAACGAACAACACGGAGGACAAAGTATCCCAGCATTTGATTATTATATGGCTCCAGGAGTACTTAAAACATTTAAAAAAGAATTTAAACAAGCATTATATAATTTATTAGAATTTGAAGGTTTTATAGAATTCTTAAACTTTAATAAAATTATAGATATTATTGATAAACTAAATACTATTGAATTTGATATGAATTTATTTGATGAATTTACATCAAAAAATACTAAAGTAAGAAGTATATTTGATAATGCATATAAACAAGCATTTAATAAGACTGATAGACAAACATATCAAGCTATGGAAGCATTTATTCATAATTTAAATACAATGCATTCAAGAGCAGGAGCACAAGTTCCATTTAGTAGTGTTAACTTTGGTACTGATACATCTGTAGAAGGAAGAATGGTTATTAAAAATTATTTACTTGCTACTGATGCAGGACTTGGACATGGAGAAACTCCTATATTCCCAATATCTATATTTAAAGTAAAAGAAGGAGTAAACTATTTCAAAGAAGATCCAAACTATGATTTATTTAGATTAGCTTGTAGAGTTTCAGCTAAAAGATTATTTCCTAATTTCTCATTTATAGATTCATCATTTAATAAAAAATACTATGTTGAAGGTGACTTTAATACAGAAGTTGGATATATGGGATGTAGAACAAGAGTTCTTGCAAATGTTTGTGGTCCATCAGTTACTCCAAGTCGTGGTAATTTAAGTTTTACATCAATTAACTTACCAAGATTAGGAATTAAATATGGTATTGCATTAGGAGAAAGAACTAAAGCTGATATGAAAGGATTCTATAAAGAATTCGATGAAATAATTGATTTAGTAAAAGGACAATTATTACAAAGATTTGAATGTCAATGTTCAAAATCAAAAGCAAACTTCAAATTCTTACTAGGAAGTGGAGTATGGCTAAATAGTGAAAAATTAGATTATAATAGCAAACTAAGAACTGTATTAAAACATGGTACACTTTCAATAGGATTTATAGGTTTAGCAGAAACATTAAAAGCTTTGCTTGGTGAACATCATGGAGAAAGTGAAAAAGCTCAAAAATTAGGTTTAGAAATAATCGGACACTTAAGAAAAAGATGTGATGAATTCTGTGAAGAATATAATTTGAACTTTACATGCTTAGCAACTCCTGCTGAAGGATTAAGCGGTAGATTTGTAGCAATAGATAGATCTATTTATGGAAAAATTAAAGGTGTTACAGATAGAGATTATTATACAAACTCTTTCCATGTACCAGTTTATTATAGAACTTCTGTAAAACATAAATTAGAAGTTGAAGGAAAATATCATACATTAACAAACGCAGGACATATTTCTTATATTGAATTAGATGGAGATACAGTTAACAATGTAGATGCATTTGAAAGCGTAGTAAGAATTATGCATGATTGTGATATCGGATATGGAGCTATCAATCACCCAGTAGATAGAGATCCAGTTTGTGGATATGTTGGTGTAATTAAAGATGTTTGCCCAGGCTGTGGTAGACATGAAGGTGAAGGTGTTGAAATGGAAACAATTAACAACTTCAATTGTGGGTGTTAAATATGAAAAGTGAGGTAATAGAAATGGAAGAAAAGAAAAAAGGAAAAGTAGTTGGAGAAGGAGTTAAATTTGAAAGAATCAGAAGAATTACTGGTTATCTAGTTGGTACAGTTGATAGATTTAACAATGCTAAAAAAGCAGAAGTTAATGATAGAGTAAAACATACTGGAGTACATGCAGAATGAAAATAAGAATGGCTGCTTCATTTGATGGTAAAAGCATCCAAACTGATAGTATTGTAGATGGACCAGGATTAAGAGCAGTTATTTGGACACAAGGATGTTCTCATAATTGTAAAGGCTGTCAAAATCCACAAACACATAGTTTTAAGGGCGGAGAACTTGTAGATGTAGAAAAGATTTGCAAAGAAATAAGTGAACTTGAATATCATACAGGAATAACATTCAGTGGTGGAGATCCAATGTTTCAAAGCGAAGCATGCGGAGTAATTGCTGAATATGCTAAATCCCTAGGATTAGATGTTTGGTGCTATACAGGTTTTACTTTTGAAGAACTTGTAGAACTATCTAAAAAGAGTGATAAATATAATAAATTTATAAATAATATAGATGTTCTAGTAGATGGAAGATTTATATTAGAAAAAAGAAATCTAAATTTATTATTTAGAGGTTCAGAAAATCAAAGATTAATTGATATGAAAAAAACATTAGCAACTGGAGAAATAATTCTTCTAAACGAATATAAATACAATGAAGAAAAATTCTTCGAAAAAGTTCCAATGTTCATATAAAAGGAATGAAAATTCCTTTTTATTTTGACTACAAATAAATTCTATGCTATAATCTAAATGATTTAAAGGGGTGAACCTTATGTTTATAGATGAAGTTAACTTAAAATTAATAGCTGGTAAAGGTGGAGATGGATGTACTTCATTCTTACGTGAAAAATATGTACCACTAGGTGGACCAGATGGTGGAAATGGTGGACGTGGTGGAAATATTATTTTTAAAGCTGATAAAGGACTTAGAACTTTAATTGATTTAAGATATAAAAAAATATTAAAAGCTGATTCTGGTACTATGGGTAGAGGAAGAAATCAAACTGGAGAATCTGCTAAAGATACTACTATTATTGTGCCAATCGGAACAACTATAAAAGACACTGATACTAATTTAATTATATGTGATTTAGTTAGTGATGGACAAGAATGTGTAGTTGCTCATGGTGGACGTGGTGGTAAAGGAAATGCAGCTTTCATGACTAATAAAAATAAAGCACCGTATACTAGTGAATTAGGTGAACCTGGTGAAGAAAGAAACATCTTATGCGAATTAAAACTTTTAGCAGATGTTGGTCTAGTAGGTTTTCCATCAGTAGGAAAAAGCTCATTAATAAGTGTAATTAGTGCTGCTAAACCAAAAATAGCTGATTATCATTTCACAACATTAGTTCCAAACTTAGGAGTAGTTAAAGCGGGAGACTATAGTTATGTAGTAGCAGACCTACCAGGAATGATTGAAGGATCAAGTGAAGGTGTTGGTCTTGGAGACAAATTCTTACGTCATGCAAGTAGATGTAGAGTAGTAGCTCACGTTCTTGATATGGGTGAAGTTGATGGTAGAGATGTTATAAGTGATTATAAAATAATTCGTAATGAAATTAAAAAATACGATGAAAATCTTTATAATAAAAGAGAAATAATAGTTGCTAATAAAATGGATTTAGAAGTATCAGCTTCAAACTTAGAAAAATTCAAAAAAGAATTTCCTGATGCTGAAATAGTTGAAGTAAGCGCAGCAACTCACAATGGTACTAAAGAATTAATATTTAAATTAAAAGAAATATTAGAATCTCTTCCAGAAGAAGAAGTTTATGAAAAACAAGAATTTGAAGATTATGTTTTATATGAATTTAAACATGAAAAACCATATAAAATTAATCATGTTGGTAATAAATGGATTGTAACTGGAGATGAACTTGAAAAGCTTCTTAAAATGACTAGATTTAATTCTGATGAGTCAGCATTAAGATTTGCAAGAAAACTTAAAAATCTTGGAGTGGATGATGAACTTAAATCTCTAGGAGCTAAAGAAGGAGATACTGTTCAAATACTTGATCAAGAATTTGAATATGAAGAAAGATTATATTAAAAGTTAACTAAATTATATTAGTTTTCTTTTTTTTACATTAAAAACTTGTTATAATTAAAAGAAAGGAAGTGTGATATGATAGAAAAATTTATGCCTGATATATATCAAAAAAGTATATATTATATAAATTATGATAAATTATATAAAAAAGGGATTCGTTGCTTATTGTTTGACTTAGATAATACAATTACACCTTCTCATTCAAATAAACCTACTAAAAGACTTAAAAAACTATTTGATGACTTAAAAGATAAAGGCTTTAAAATAATAATAGTATCAAATGCACCTAAATATAGAATAGAACCATTCAAGTCATATTTAAATGTAGATGCATGTGCTTTTGCTATTAAACCAAGAAATAATAAATATAAAAGAATAATAGATAAATTTAAATATAAACATACAGAAGTAGCAGCTATTGGAGATCAATTACTTACTGATATTCTAGGAGCAAATAGATTAGATTTTACAAGTATATTAGTAAATCCATTAACTGAACATGATTATAGTATTACATTTATAAATAGATTAATTGAAAAGTATATTTATGGTAAATTAGAAAGTAAGGATTTATTTACAAGAGGTAAGTATTATGAATAAAAAATGTATTGGTTGTGGTAGTGTTTTACAAACTACTAATGTTAATTTAGAAGGCTTTGTTAAATCTAATGTTTATGATAAATCTTCTTATTGTGAAAGATGTTTTAAAATAATGCATTATGGTGAATATAGTGTTTTAGATAAAAAAATAGATACTGATGGAATCATAAGAAATATTAATAGTGATAAAGTAGCTAGTGTTGCTTTTCTAGTTGATGCTTTAAATATAAATGAGAATATTAAAAAATATATTTCTAAATTCAAGAATAATAAATACATTTTAATTACTAAAAAAGATGTTCTACCAAAAAGTTTAAAAGAAAAGAAATTAATTGAATTCGTAAGTAATAATGTATATAAAACTGATAATATTATGTGCATTAGTTCAGTTAAAAATTATAATATAGATAATTTTTTAAATAAAATTAGAAATGATAATGTAAGAAGACTTTATATAGTAGGATTTACTAATAGTGGTAAAAGTACTTTTATAAATCATTTACTTACAAGTAATTTAAAGAAACCAACTATTACTACAAGTAGTGTACCAAATACAACCGCATCATTTATAACTATTAAGTTAGATAATAAACTAACTATTGTAGATACTCCAGGATTTATAGATAATAGTGCTATTTATAATTATGTTGATTTTAAAAAAGTTATAAAATATTATCCTAAAAAAGAAATAAGAGTTAAAACATTTCAAGTATTTAATAATTATGCAATTGTTGTAAATGATTTTTTAAGAATAGAAAATATTGGTGGTAAATTAAATAGTTTTAGTTTCTATATGAATGATAAATTAAGATATGAAAAAGTAAAATCTAAAAATAATAAATTAACTGACTTAAATGAATTAGAATTTGATATAAATGAACCATCTGATATATTAGTTAATGGACTAGGATTTGTAAGAATTACTAAAGTAGGAAAAATAAAAATATATGTTCTTGATTCACATTTAATATCAATTAGAAAGAGTATGATCTAATGAATAAGATTAATGTAATGAGTGAAAATTTAGCTAATAAAATAGCAGCTGGTGAAGTAGTTGAAAGAATAGCTAATGTTGTAAAAGAATTAGTAGAAAATAGTATAGATGCTGGAAGTAAAAATATAAAAGTAGAATTAACTGAAGCTGGAAGCAAGTTAATTAGAATAGTTGATGATGGATGTGGTATGTCTAATGAAGATGCTAAATTATGTTTTGCAAGACATGCTACTAGTAAAATAAAAACTGAAAACGATTTATATTTCATTAATACTTTAGGTTTTCGTGGTGAAGCTTTAGCAGCTATATCTTCTGTTAGCAATATAGTGTTAGATACATACGATGGAAATGAATCAACTCTAGTTAATATAAAAGCAGGAAAATTTATAAGTGAAAAAGTTGGAAGTAAAAGACAAGGAACAATAATTGAAGTAAGTGAATTATTTTATAATACTCCAGCTAGACTAAAATTTATGAAGAGTTTGCCTGCAGAATTAGCACTTTGTACAGGATTCATGGAAAAAATAGCTCTATCACATCCAGATATTTCATTTGCATTAATAAATAATGAAAAAGAAGTATTTAAGACATCAGGAAGTAATGATTTATATAAATGTATTCATGAAATATTTGGCTATAATACATCTAAAAATATGATTAAAATAGAAGCTGAAAACTATGATTATATTATTAAAGGATATGTAAGTAATTTAAATATATCTAAATCTAACAGAAATAGTATGATTATTTTAGTAAATGGAAGAGTAGTTTCAAATATATCAGTCAATAGAACTATAAAAGATGCTTATCATACAGTTCTAGCAGAAAACAAATTTCCAATAGTTGTTATATCAATCGAAACAGATCCAACTCTAATAGATGTTAATATTCATCCAACTAAACAAGATATAAAATTCTCTAAATTAGAAAGTTTAGATGAATTATTATTTAGCACTATAAGAAATGCACTTAATCAAAGTGATAATACTTTTAAAGGATACACAGAAGCTCCAAAAGTAAATATAGAAGAAATAGAAAAGAGTTATGAAATACCAAAAAGAGTAGAAAGTATTAGATTAGACCTTGGAGTAGGTGAAGAAGAAGTTAAATATGATGAAGAATATGTAAAAAAAGAAGAAGTGTTTGTAAAACCAGTTGGTTTAGCTTTAGGTACTTACTTAATAGCTCAAGATGAAAATATAATGTATATGATAGACATACATGCAGCTAATGAAAGAATAAATTATGAATTATATATGGATAATTTAAAGAAAGCAAATGTATATACTACAGATATGTTGTTTCCAATTACACTTGAATATTCACATAATGAATATATGAATATAAAAGAAAATATTGAAGAAATAAGACGCCTTGGTTTTGGAGTAGAAGAGTTTGGTATTAATACATTTAGAGTAACTTCTCATCCATCATGGCTAAAAGAAGGATACGAAGAAGAAAGCACTAGAAAAATATTTGAATTAATGGGAGAATTTAAAGATAAATTTGATAGAATTAAATTCAATGAAAAAGCAGCTATTAGATTAGCTTGCAAAATGAGTGTTAAAGCAAATACAAATATTGGTTATTTAGAACAAGAACATTTATTAAATAGATTATTTAAATGTGAATTTCCATATACTTGTCCTCATGGTAGACCAACTATTATAAAATATCCAATATATGAATTAGAAAAAATGTTCAAGAGAGTTAATTCTTAAATGAGGAGAGTTTTATGAGTAAAATAATACTAATTGTAGGTCCAACTGGGACTGGAAAAACAAAATTATCTATAGAACTTTCTCATATGTTAAACGCAGAAGTTATAAATGCAGATTCTACTCAAATATATAAAGAACCATGTATATCTACTGCTAAAATAACTGAAGAAGAAAAAGAAGGAGTTATTCATCATATGATAGACTTAGTGTCTTTAAATGATGATTATACTCTTTATGATTACCAAAAAGAAGCAAGAAAAGTTCTTGATAAATTAATTTCTGAAAATAAAAATGTTGTTATAGTTGGTGGAAGTGGTTTATATGTAAAAGCATTACTATATAACTATAATTTATCTAGTGAAATAAAATCAGATATTGATTTGAGTATTTATTCAAATGAAGAATTAAAATTTATGGCCGATAAAATATCTAAAAACGATATTCATGTCAACAATAGACAACGTTTAGAACGTTTTATAACTAAATTCAATAATACATCTAGTATTACTATAAAAAGTGATGAAATAAACTCAAAACAATATAATTTCACTTCTATTGGGTTAACTGCTCCAAGAGAAATTCTTTATCAAAAAATAAATGATAGAGTAGACAAAATGATTGATAATGGACTATTAGAAGAAGCAAAAAGATTATATGATTTAAATCTAAAAAACTATAATAATATTATAGATTTAAAAGAATTAGTTCCATATTTCAAAAATGAAATAACACTAGAAGAAGCTAAAGAACAAATCAAAAAAGATACAAGACACTATGCTAAAAGACAATTAACTTGGTTTAATAATCAAATGAAAGACATTAAATGGTTTAATACTGATTATGATAATTTTACTAATACAATAAATGAAGTTAAAGAATACTTAGAAAGGAGTAACTAATGGAGAATGAAATAACTATTGAACCACTATCTACTGAAATGGTAGATTTTGATACATTTAGTAAATCAGATTTTAGAGTTGTTAGAATTAAAAACTGTGAAGCTGTTCCTAAAAGTACTAAATTATTAAAATTTACTTTAGATGATGGTACAGAAAATGAAAGAATCATTTTAAGTGGTATTCATGAATATTATAATCCAGAAGATTTAATTGGATTAAATGTAGTTGCAATAATAAATTTACCACCTAGAAAAATGATGGGAATAGATTCATGTGGTATGTTAATTTCAGCTGTATGTATGGAAGGTGAAAAAGAAAATTTACATCTTCTTATAGTTGATAAAGATATTCCAGCAGGATCAAAATTATATTAAAAAAATATCTTAGTTTTCTAAGATATTTTTAATTTAATTCTAAATATAATTCTTGTTTAAATGTATGTTCTTCAGCATCTTTTTCTAATAATTTGTTAGTATCAATTAAGAAGAAATTATGTCTATTTCTACTATTATATTCATCATCATCCCAAGTAACATCAACATGTAACCACTTGTTATTAAAATACACTACATTCCATACATGATCAGTTGTTGTAACTTTAAAATTAGGAATATTAAGTCTATCTAAAAATAATCCAAAAGCATCAGTATAACCACTACATAAAGCAATCTTTTCAATTAAAGCACCATTTGCTTTATTAGATATTGAATAAATATCATTATCAATATAATCATCATCATATTTAACATTACTAATCAAATAATCATGCAATTTTAATAAATCATCTTTAGTAGGGTTAGTAGTGTTAATTTTTAAACTTTTAATAATATCATCTATAGATTTATTAACTTGATTTATTTCAGTTTGACTATATAATTTATCAACTGTAAGATTAATTTCATAATCTCCAATTATTAAAGTATTATATTTTTTATAAGCATTAAATGGACTAACATAATTATTGATAAGTGATATATATTCACTATCATTAGCTATATCTTTAATATCATCCTTACAATTAGTATAATCTTTATCACAATAAAATGTAAAACTATCCCAACCATTATTTAAAACAGTATAATAAACGTCTTTAACTTCATCTATATTTTTAGGATAAAAATTACTAGTAGGTTTAACTGTCTTAAATTCATAATTTCTTTGATTAACTGTATAACCAGGTATATCTATTTTATTGCTTATACTATAATAAACAATATTATTAACAGCAATCAAAATTTTATCATAATTTATATAAATTAAAAAAGATATTAGTAATATTACTAAAGTAACTAATATTGCACTTAATATTTTCGTTCTCTTCATAGTATTCACCAATATCATTATAACAAAAAAAGTAGATGTTATCTACTTATTTATTTTGAATTAATTATTTTTTGAACTCTTGTCTTATATCTGTCTCTAGTATTAGCTTTGATAACTCCTTTAGAAGCAGCATTATCAATTCTCTTAATAGCTTCTAAAGATAATGTAGCAGCATCTTCTTTAGTAGCAGCTTTTTCAACTTTCTTAATAGCTGTCTTCATACTAGCTTTAACATCATTGTTTAGTACAGTTTCTTTTTTAGTAACTAAAACTCTTTTCTTTGCACTTTTAATATTAGGCATTATTCCACCTCCCTTAAGACTTATTTAATAATAACAAATAAATTGTAAAAAATCAATGAATTTAATAGTTTTTCGACATTTTTTCTAATTATTAAGTTATATATTATATATGGAGGTGGTGATATTTTAAATAAAAAAAGACTAATTATTATATTTTTAATATTAAGTATTATATATTTTTATTTATTTAAGAGTACTGATTTAGAAACTATAATTTTAAATGATAATGATTTATTTTATAGTAGTCTTAATGATTTAGATACTAAAATTGTATATAATTCACTAAATAAAGTAGTTGATTATAAATTACCACTCAAAAAAGAAAATATTATAGAAAAATTATTTTTAACTTCAAAAACTATAGAAAAAGAAGAACCAATTATTTATATTTATAACACGCATGATACTGAAAAATATAGTGTTCCATATATATCAGATTATTCTATTACACCAGATGTTAAGATAGCTTCATATATGTTAAAAGACCATTTAAATAATAATGGAATTTCTAGTACAGTAGAAACTAAAAAAATAAATGATTATCTAAAAAAGAATAAATTAAGTTATTATTACTGTTATGACGCAAGTAGAACTTATTTAAAAGAAGCTATGAAAGAACATGAATACAAAGTAATAATTGATTTACATAGAGACTCTGTAAAACATAAAGCAACATTATATACAAAAGATAATAAAAAGTATGCAAAAATAATGTTTGTACTTGCAGCTAAAAATAAGAATTATAAATCAAATGAAGAATTCATAAATAAAATAAATTCTAAATTAGATGAGAATTATAAAGGTCTTAGTAGAGGAATATATAAGAGAAATGATGTTATCTTTAATCAAGATTTAAATCCAAAAGCTATGTTAATTGAACTAGGTGGAGTAGATAATACTATTGAAGAATTAAATAATACTTTAGAAGTACTAGCAAAAGTATTAAAAGAGGTCTTAGATGAAGAAAAGTAATAATCTACTATTAAAAACACTTCTATTATTATTTGTGTTATTTTTGATATTTTATATTTCTAAAGGAGCTGGTTTTTATGAATATAAAGCTTATACTAAATCAAGATTAACTAGTGAAGCAATGGAAAAATTTGAAAGTGATTTAGCTGCTGGAAAAGACGTTACAATAGAAGAATATATTCAAATAGGTCAAACTAATTATTCTAATGCTGTTAGTAAAACTGGTTATAAAATAGGTACTCTAATAGAAAAATTTATGAATACAGGCATACAAAAAGTACTAAAAGTTCTAGAAAAACTATTTTAGTACTTTTTATTTATCAAAAAGCATAGCTGCAACTTTAGTATATGTTCTAGTTAAAGGACCACTTCCAAGAAGAATTCCTCCAAAATATCTAATAACCACAACCAACTTCTTATTTTCATTTTTCATATGTAATATATCTAATAATCCTCTAGTTGTACCAGTAGGTTCTTTATCACTGCAATTCTTTTCTTGACCATCAATTTTATATGCATAAACTATATGTCTAGCTTTTTTATTATTAACTTTCAATTCTTCAATAATTTCTTGTACTTCAATAATAGATTCAACTTCATATAATAAACCTATAAATTTTGACTTTTTAATTTCTAAATAACTTTCATTTAACTTTTTCATGTTTTTATTATAACATCAATTTAAATAAATACATAACCCTTTTTATGATATACTATAACTAGTGGGTGAAAAATATGTTTAAGAAAGAATTAGCTAATGTACCTAAAAAAAGTGGTTGCTACCTAATGTATAATATTGATGGAGTAGTAATTTACGTTGGAAAAGCAAAAATATTATTTAATAGATTAAAAAGCTATTTCACAGGTAGAGTAACAGGTAAAACTAAAAAACTAGTAAGCGAAATAGATCATTTCGAATATATTGTTACTAATAGTGAAACAGAAGCTTTTGTTTTAGAATTAAATTTAATAAAAAAATATGATCCAAAATATAATATATTACTAAGAGATGACAAGAGTTATCCATACATAGAAGTAACAAATGAAAAATATCCAAGAGTAATAGTTAAAAGAGAAATAAACGCTAATAAAAAAAATTCTCACTTATTTGGTCCTTATCCAAATCAATACGCAGCAAGAAGATTAGTTAAATTAATTAATAGACTTTATCCATTAAAAAAATGTGATACAATGCCTAAAAAAGTATGTCTTTATTATCATATTGGAGAATGTCTTGGATATTGTGAACATAAAGATATTGATACTACTGATATGAAAAATGAAATAATATCTATATTAAATGGTAATGACAAATTACTAATTGATAAAATAAATGAAAAAATTAAAATAAATTCTGAATCATTAAACTACGAAGTATGTAAAGAACTAGTAGAAGAATTAGAATATATTCGTCAAGTATTTAATATTCAACATGTAGAATTAGATGATAATATCAATAGAGATATAATTAATTACTATTATGATAATTCTTACATAAGTATTGCAGTATTCTTTATAAGAAGTGGTAAATTAGTTGGTTTAAATAATAAAATAATCCCAGTTATAAATGAAATAGAAGAAACACTAGAATACTATATAGCATCATTCTATAGTAAAAGTAATATAGTTCCTAAAGAAGTAATAGTTCCAGATATTCTTAATACTGAATTACTAAGTGAATTATTAAATACTAAAGTTATAAATGTCTATAGAGGAGATAAAAAGAAACTATTTGATATGGCATATAATAATGCTAAAGAACAATATGAAAAAGAAATTAGATTAATTTATTCTAATGAAGAATTAACTATTAATGCAAATGAAGAATTAAAGAATTTACTTCATTTAGACAATTTACATATTATAGAAGCATTTGATAATTCAAATCTTTTTGGAACATTTAGTGTCTCTGGAATGGTTACTTTTATAGATGGAAGTCCATCAAAAAAGAATTATAGAAAATTTAAATTATCCTTTGATAAGAATGATGATGTAGCATCAATGAAAGAAGTAATTTATAGAAGGTATTTTAAAGTTTTAAATGAAGATTTAGTTAAACCTGACTTAATTATCGTAGATGGTGGAAATAATCAAATAAATGCTTGTAAAAGTGTTTTAAATGAATTAAATTTAGATATAAAAGTTATTGGAGTCAAAAAAGATAATCATCATAGTCCAGAATCAATAGTAGATGGAGATACATTTGAAATAATAAATATAGATAAAAAATCAAATGTATTTAGATTACTATCAAGAATAGATGAAGAAGTACATAGATTCACAATAAACTATCATAAAGAAATTAGAAGTAAAGGAAGTATATCAAGCGTACTAGATAATATAAATGGACTAGGAGAAGTAAGAAAAAAACAACTAATCAAAAAATATGGAAGTGTTTCAAAAATGAAAGAAGCTTCAGTATATGAATTATCAGAAATAATACCTCTTAAAGTAGCAGAAGAACTTCATGAATATTTAAAAAATATTTAAGAAAAGTATTCTGCTTTTTATTGAGTTTTTAATTTAATTATAGTAAAATATTCATATATAGTAAGAGGAATAGATATGAAAGTAGATGAATATGAAAACTTTATAGATAGATTTCAAGATAAAATAAAAGATAGTATTTTTCCAGATCAATACAATAATGTTAAAATGTTTATAACAAGTATTGTAAGATCTTTAGATTATGGTTCTAAAATAAATAGAGATAATTTTAATAAGTTAATTAGATATGGTATGTATCATACTTTAACTACTTATTATTTATATGATTTAAAACGTCCAGAAGTAGTAAATGAAATAACATCTTCTATAATCGCTAAAGATAAAGCTTTAGATATAAAAAATAAAAAGGTAGAAGAACCAAAAAAAGAAATGTCAAAAATTAAGCCTATCAAAGATGAACCAGAATATAATACAAATAGTTCTTATAGTAGAGTTAAACAAATATTAGATACGTATAAAGAATATGGTATTTTAGAACCAACTATAGATACAAGAACAGTTTCTTCAAGAATAGTAGATGATTTGAAAAAATCTGGTCATAGTGAAGAAAGAATAGCTAGTGGTAAAAGTGACTATAATGTTTTCTATATAATACGTAGTTCTAATTGTGGAGTAAGTTATAGTAAAGATTTTATAATTTTTAGAAAAGAAACATTTAATTATTTATTAGATATTGGTGTTTTACATTATATTAGTTCTGAAAGTTATAATGCATGCTTAGAAGCAGCAACTAAAATGGCTGTAGTATTTAGAATAAATGGAATAGAGGCTAAAGATTTCAAAGAAGAAACAACATATAAATTTGTAGAAAACTATATGACAAGAGAAAATCTAAAAGCAAGAAGTATAGAAGAATCAAAAAAAGAAAAAGCAACATTAAATAATACAGTTCAAGATGTAAAAGATATTCATTCAAGAATAAAAGCTGTTCCAAAAGAAAAGAAAATAGATGCAGCAGTAATAGCTACTAGAATATTTGTAGCATTAGTAATATTAAAAATAGTTCAAACACTAGGAAATTATATTTATGATAATGCTTTAGAAAAGAAAATGGAAAGACAAAGAGAAAATATACCAGATAAACCTAAATATGAATATGCAACAAAAGGTCTTTCAAGTGATGGATATTATGCAATAGATGAATTACTTCATGGTCGTTATAATCCAGAAACAAATGAATATGAGATTGGAAGTGATTATGTTGCAAAGTTATAAAGTATATACTCTAGAAGATGGAAAAGACTTTGTATTAATAGATACATTAGAATATAATAATAAAAAATATTTACTTCTATCTTCAGAATCTAATTCAGAATATATATGTATTAGAAAAATAATCAAAGAAAATAATGATGAATATATAGTTAAATTAGAAGAATACGAATTTGAATCTGTAGTAGATCAATTTCTTTTAAAACATAAAGACTTGTTTTGATAAAAATAAGTCTTTTAATTACAAATGAATTTATGTATAATATGTGATGAGTGAGGTAAATGTATGAAAAAAGTTTCATTATATCCAGCTGACATTTATCAAGTAGTTGATAAGAGTTTGCTATCTGAATTTGATAAACTTATTTTAAATATGTTATATATGCCAATTATAGGCAATATAGCAGTTAGTTTATATTTAAAATTACAAAGTGAAACTAGAAATACATTTATAAGTCAAGAATTAACTCATCATCATTTAATGACATGTATGGGAATTACATTAGATAATATAAAAGAAGCAAGACTTAGATTAGAAGGAATAGGTCTTATGAAAACTTATTTTCATGAAGGAGATATAAATTCATATGTTTATGAATTATATAGTCCAGTATCAGCTCAAGAATTCTTTTCACATCCAATATTTAATGTAGTTTTATATAATAATGTAGGTAAAACAGAATACAATAGATTATTTGACTATTTTAAATTACCACATTTATCATTAAAAGATTATGAAGATATAACTTCTTCTTTTGATCAAGTATTTAAAAGTAGAAATTATACTATGTTAGAACTTCAAGAAGGAGAAATAATATCAAAAAATAAGCAATTATTAAGATATGAATTAGATTATGATTTTGATTTATTAGTTTCATCTCTTCCAAAAGAAATGTTTAATGAAAAATGTCTAAATAAATCCATGAAAGAACTTATCACTAATTTATCTTATCTTTATGAAATAGATCCAATTTCTATGGCAGATTTAATAAGAGCATCTCTAACAGAAAAGGGTAATATAGACAAAGAAGAATTAAGAAAAAACACTAGAAGATTCTATCAATATAATAATGATAATAGATTGCCTAGTTTATTATTTAAAAGTCAACCAGAGTATCTTAAAGATGCAAGTGGAGATAACTCAAAAAGAGGAAAAATTATCAAAGTATTTGAAAGTAAATCTCCTTATGACTTCCTTAAAGCAAAATATAAAGGTGCAAAACCTACAGATAGAGATATGAAAATTCTAGAAAGTCTTCTAATAGATTTAAAATTAAATCCAGCTGTAGTAAACGTTTTAATAGACTACACACTAAAAACAAATAATAACAAATTAGTTAAAGGTTATATAGAAACAATAGCTGGGCAATGGAAGAGAAGTGGAATAGAAACAGCAAGTGAAGCAATGCAAATTGCTGAAAAAGAACATAAGAAAAAATATAAAAAAGATGTTAAACAAAAAAGTAAAGTAGTACCAACTTGGTTTAATGAAAAAATAGATGAAACAGAAAAAATAGATGATGAAGAATTTAATAGTTTTATCGAGGAGTTTAAAAAATGATAAAAGGAAATAGTTTTATTAAAAAAGGTAAAAAAGCAATAGAAGATGATTTAAGAAGAGAATATGTATTATCTAGTAGTGATGAAACATTTAAAAACCTATGTGCAAGACTAAAATGCGATGATAAGATTTTAATGAAATATACATCTAAATTAGAAGAAACATGTTCAAATTTAAAAAAATGTTCTAAATGTAAAGGATTAGAAAACTGTACAAATGAAATAACAGGTCACGTTTACTATCCAAAAATTATAAAAGATCATTTAGAATTTTACTATAAACCTTGCAAACATTTTAAAGAAAATAAAGAAAAAAACTATACAACATTCTTTGAAACTCCAAGAATATTAAGAGAAGCATCATTAAGTGAATTAATAAACGAAAAAGGAAGAGAATCTATATTAAAATATATAAAAGATTTTTATAAGAAAAAACTTTCAGGTGAAAAAGTAAAAGGATTATATTTATGTGGTTCTTTTGGAAGCGGTAAATCATATATTTTAAGCGCATTATTAAACGAATTATCAAACAAAGGATTTAGAACAGTAAATATATATTATCCAGCTCTTTTAAAGAAATTAAAAGCTTCATTTAATGAATTTAATTATGATGACGTATTAGATGAAATAATGACTAGTGATATTCTTTTAATTGATGATATAGGAGCAGAAAACAATAGTGCTTGGGCAAGAGATGAAGTATTAGGAACAATTCTTCAATACAGAATGGATAATGATTTAAGTACATTCTTCACATCAAATTTTACCATTGAAGAACTAGAAAGTGTATTATCAGAAACATCAAAAGGAACAGATGAAATTAAAGCAAGAAGAATTATCGAAAGAATAAAATATCTAACTATAGAAGAAAAACTTATCACTAAAAATAAGCGTGCATAGCATTTTTATTGACAAAATAGCACTTTTCTGCTATAATATACTCACAATTAAGGGGGAATGTAATAATGAAAAATATTATGTTAGTATACATTGTAACTCAACTACTATCAACAGCATATGGTATCGCAGTTATAGAGTCAGTTAAACCTGTAATAGAAAAAAGTTTAGAAGATAAAGGATATGTTTTAAGAAACAAAAACAGTCTATATAGATTTAATAATAAAATATCAAATATTTTAAAAGGTTTTATTCCATTTTATTATGCAGTTAAAGCTACTAAACTAGTAAGAGGTAAAAATGCCATAGAAAGAGCTGTAAATAACGAAATAAATAGTGGAGAATATATTACTGAAGAACAAATGCGTCAAATGATACTTGATGAAGAAGAAAGAAAAAGAAATCAAGTAGTAGATGTAAAAGAACCAGAAATAATATTTGAAAAACCAGAAAAATATACAGCAAGAAAAAATGATTATGCAGTATATGATACGTATGAAACACCAATAGAGTATATTACTCATGTTTCAGAATCAACAGATGAATTAAGCTTAACTCCATTTATGAATGACTCAAAAGTAGTTGAACATGTTATGGTAAAAGATGAAGTAACAAAAGAAGATATAGCAAAAGCAATAACTGAATTAGATGCTTATGAATTAGAATTATTAAAAGATAAAATTGCTGCTTTAGCAGAAATTAAAAGAAAAAAAGGGAGTTTAGTTTTAGAAAAAGATGTTGCATAATTAAATAAATTGTGGTAACATTTATTCGTAAATTAATTAATTGGACGAGATTATAAGACTAGTTATTATAGAAAGTTAGTGGTTGATGTAAACTAATATAACTACTTAAGAATTACTACCAATTTTATGAGGTTAATAGCCTACGAGTTGTTTACGTTAAAAAACATATGAGTTAATTAAAGGGATGGTACCGTGCATAAGCACTCCTTGTACTGTCCCTTTTTATTTTAGGGGGAAATATGAACTACGGAGAACTAATAAGAGAACATAAGTTTTTAAAAAGCAAAGTAATAAGTTTATCAAAATTCTTATCAAGATACTTATATATCACCGGAGAAGATTTAACAAAAATGACTCATAAAGAAATATTTGCTTTATTTGATTTTCTAGAAAGATCATCATTTGATTATATAGAAGAAAATATTGATTGTATATATGAAGGAGAAGTAGCTTTAGTTTCAGATGGTAAAACAGTAATACCTTATTTTATACCAGAACTAGACTATCAAGAAAAAGAATACTTCCAAATTCATGTACAAAGAGATGGTACAATCAAAATAGATGATAGTATATATGATTATACTAGTCTTAGTGAATATGAACTAAGACAACTATTAAGAAGAAGATTTTCTTCAGCAAGAAATCAATATTTTGCTAGAAAAGAATTAACAAATAGAGGAATAGAAATAACAAAAAAATATAAAAGAAATAACAAAATTGAAAGAGAGGATTAATTATGAAAGAAATAAAAGAAGACAAAGATTTAAATATTTTAAATCATAGCTGTGCTCATCTTTTAGCACATGCAGTAAAGCATTTATATCCAAATGCAAAATTCTGGGTAGGACCAGTTATAGAATCAGGTTTCTACTATGATATTGATTTAGGAGATATCTCTTTAACAGAAGAAGATTTACCAAAAATCGAAAAAGAAATGAAAAAAATATCAAAAGATAACAAACTTATCAAAAGAAGAGAACTTTCAAAAGAAGAAGCTCTTGATATGTTTAAAGATGATGAATATAAAATTGATTTAATTAATAGAATGGATGAAAATGATACAGTAATTTCATGCTATGAACAAGGAGATTTTATTGATTTATGTCGCGGACCACATGTAGAAAGCACTAAGAAAATAAAATATTTTAAATTATTAAAAGTTTCAGGTGCATATTGGAAAGCAGACTCTAAAAATAAAATGCTACAAAGAATATATGGAGTATGTTTTGAAACAGAAGAAGATTTAAATGAATATTTAGAATATTTAGAAGATTGCAAAAATAGAGATCACAGAAAAATAGGTAAAGATATGGAACTATTTATGTCTGATGATCTAGTAGGTCGTGGTCTTCCAATGTATTTACCAAATGGATATGTTATTTGGCAAGAATTAGAAGAATATATTAAGAGAAAAGAAAGAAAACTTGGCTATCTTCATGTATTAACTCCATGTGTTGGAACAGTAGATTTATATAAGACTTCAGGCCACTGGGATCACTATAAAGAAAATATGTTCCCAGCTATGCAAGTAGATGAAGAGACATTTGTATTAAGACCAATGAACTGTCCACATCATATGATGATTTATTCAAATAAATTACATTCTTATAAAGATTTACCAATTAGAATAGGCGAAATAGCTCATGACTTTAGATATGAAGCCTCAGGAGCAGTAAAAGGTATAGAAAGAGGAAGACATTTCTGTCAAAATGATGCACATCTTTTCGTAACACCAGAACAAATTAAATCAGAATTTAAAAATGTAGTAGATTTAATATTTGATGTTTATAAAGACTTTAATATTACTGATTATAGATGTGTTTTATCACTAAGAGATCCAGAAGATAAAGAAAAATATCATCAAGATGATGAAATGTGGAATAAAGCAGAAAATGAATTACGTGAAGTTTTAAATGAATTAGGCATTGAATATACTGAAGAAATAGGTGAAGCAGCATTCTATGGACCTAAATTAGATGTTAATGTTCGCCCAGCAGTAGGAAACGAATACACATTATCAACTTGCCAATTAGACTTCTGTTTACCAGCTAAATTCGATTTAAAATATGTAGATAAAGATGGAGAAAAGAAAACTCCTGTAGTACTACATAGAGCTATATTAGGCTCATTAGATAGATTTATGGCTTATATCTTAGAAGAAACTAAAGGTGCACTTCCAACATGGTTAGCTCCAAATCAAGTAAATATTATCCCAGTAAATATGGAATATCATTTAGATTATTCAAATGAAATATTTAATCTATTAGAAGATAATGATATAAGAGTAACACTTGATAACAGAGATGAAAAACTAAACTATAAAATGAGAGAAAGCGTAATATCAAAAGTACCTTATACACTTATTTTAGGTGATAAAGAAAGAGATAATAATATGATAAGTTATAGACTTCGTGGAAGTAACGAAACTATATCAGTTAGCAAAGATGAGTTTATTAAACTTATAAAAACTGATATTGAAACAAAAGGAAATTTAAAATAATAATCATACATTTAATAGAAAGTCAAGTAAAACTTGACTTTTTTTATATTTTATGCTATAATCTATGTACAAATCATTAAGGGGGGTTTTGATGATTATGAAGGGTAGATATATTTTAGATTATTTGGATGAAAACAATTTTAAGAAATTAGAAAGAAGTTTAAAAAAATATAACATGGTAGCTTATAAAAAGTTAATGTTTGATTTTTATCCAAAATTAAGAAGCGGAGAATTCATAGGTGAATTAGTTTCAATTAATAAACATGAACAAACTGAAACTTACGATTTAAGATTACCAACTGATTCATTATTTGTAAAAGTATATGGAGAAGTTAAATTAAATTATACTGTACATAAAAAGAATAATGTAGTTGTTTTAAATAATTTAGAACCTAAAGAAATTTTATTAGATGGTCATAGATCTGAATTAACTGCATATAAAGGTATAATGATTTCAAAAGCAAATGCACAAAAAGAAATGTTCAAAATAGATTTATTATGTAGATTAGAAGGAAGAGAGTAGTTCTCTTCTTTTTTAATAATCAAAAAACTTGCTATTTACTAGCAAGTCTCTTATATTCATCTTCAAGTAAGTATATATCTTTACTACTCATAAATAATAATACACTATTTTTATATTGTAATAATTTATCAGCTGTTTCAAGTGATATAAATTCACCGTTCTTACAATCTTTTAATATATCTTCATGAGTTGTTTTTTCATATCCAACTTCTTTTCTATCTTCTCCAATTTCCATAACATAACATTTATCAGCTAAATTTAATGCATCAGCAAATTCTTTATGGAAATATGCAACTCTAGATTTAGTATGAGCTTTAAATATAGCAATAACTTTTCTATCAGGATACTTCTTCTTAGCAGCTTCAATAGTTACTTTAACTTCGGTTGGATGATGAGCATAATCATCAATTAATATGTTAGATTGAAATTTTTCTTCAATAAATCTTCTCTTAGCATGTTCAATTTTTTTAACTTGATTTTCAACTTCAGTCTTATTAATTTTCTCTAAATAACAAACACTTATAACTGCTAAAGCATTAAGAAGTAAATGATCACCTACAAATGGAAAAGAGTAGGTATCATACTTTCTACCTTTAATATAAACATCAACAGTAGTTATCTCATCATTTACTCTAATATTCTTAGCAATAACATCATTATTATCATTAAACCCATAATATAAAACAGGTTTATCAGTCTTTAATTTTCTACAATTTTCATCATCCCCACACATAATAACTGCTTTACGTGCTTTATTAATAAATGAATTAAATGCGTCCATAACATCATCTAAATCTTTATAATAATCTGTGTGATCTAATTCAACATTAGTAACAATTGCATAATAAGGATTATAAGCTAAAAAATGTCTTTTAAATTCACAAGCTTCAAGAGCAAAATATTTATTTCCTTTTTTAGAATATCCAGTTCCATCTCCAATTAAATAGTTAATACCAATATTCTCAAACACTTTACTAATCATTGTAGTAGTAGTAGTTTTACCATGACAACCAGAAACAGCAATAAGTTTAGTATCATTAGTTATTTCAGCTATCATTTCTTGATAAGTATATATTTTCAAACCAAGTTCATGAGCTCTTTTAACTTCTTCATGATCATCATTAAAAGCATTACCTTGAACAATAATCATTCCTTCTTTAATATTATCCTTATTAAAATCTAAAATCTCAATTCCTTTTTCTCTTAATCCTACCTCGGTAAAAAAATGTTCTGATTTGTCACTTCCCATAACTTTATATCCCAAGTCAAACATAACTTGAGCAAGTGAACTCATACCAGAACCTTTAATACCTATAAAATAATAAATCACTTTTAATCACCTTAATATAATTATACTATAATAAAACAAAATTTAATATAGTATTTGACACTTACTTGAATTAAAAAATTCATAAAGATTGATTTATAACTCAAAGAGAATACTACATTTTTCTAAAAAAATCATTAAACAATAATTTAA
Source organism: uncultured Bacilli bacterium (assembly GCA_934096645.1). GTDB lineage: Bacteria > Bacillota_I > Bacilli_A > RF39 > UBA660 > CAG-1000. The sequence continues at coordinate 55,500 of CAKOMK010000002.1, forward strand.
AATAAAATAAATATTAAATAACGCATGATATAATTGATTATAGTAAGGAGATGTTTTAAATGAAAATAGTCGCAAAGGAATTACAATACAATAGACATGGAATTGCTTATGAAGATGGGTATAGAATTGTATATTTTTATGATGACAATAATTATGAAATAGGTGAATATTGTAAAACTATAGAAGGCTTTATGACAGGATTCACAGAATGTGATCCAATAATATGTGAAGATGATATTCCAGTGTTCATATCCATAGATGATCTGCTTAATAAATATTTAAACGAAATAACTGATATAGCTGCAGTGGCACTTTATAAAACAGATGGAACTTGTATACAAAAGAAAACAAGAACTATAACAAAATAATATAATATAGGAATTTATAGTTCAAAATTTCCATCTTTTTGTTTGTATTTTAAACTACATGTATATCATTTCTATCCTCATTTATTTTGAATGATTTATCAAAAAAAAATCAATCATTAAGATTGATTTATAATTCATAAGTGGTGCAGGTGAAGGGACTTGAACCCCCATGGATTGCTCCGCTAGATCCTAAGTCTAGTGCGTCTGCCAATTTCGCCACACCTGCAAATTAGTGGTGGACCTTGTAGGACTCGAACCTACAACCGCCCGGTTATGAGCCGGATGCTCTAACCAATTGAGCTAAAGGTCCATCGCTAATTAATAATAACATAAAAAAAATTCGTTTTCAATAATTTTTATTAAAAATGTTTATTTTTTTATATTTTGTGATATATTAATTATAGAAAGTAGATTGATAATATGAAGAAAAACATTTTTATTAAATATTTAATAAGTATATTAATAGTATTTTTAGTCTTTTTTATAATATCAAAATTATTTATAAAAGACAGTGAAAATGCAGAAGATGAAATAACAATGTCCAACATATATTATTCAAATAACAATACAAATGTATATGTAGAATATCCAAGATTTAAAAGTGATAAGATAAACACAATCATCACAAATATAATTTATTCATATGTAAAAGATTTTAAAGCTTCAGAATCAGAAACAAAAGCATTAGATATCTCATATGATATTTATAAAATAAATGACTATGTAAATATTACTTTTAATATTCAAAATACACTAAGTAATGTAAAAAATAAAAATATTCTAATAGATACATCAAAAGAAGAATTAGCCTACATTACAAATATATATGATAAAGATTATTTAAAATATGAAATAAATGATTTAGTTTATTACAAATATTCTCAAGATATATATAATCTTATAAAAGATGAAAATATAAATAATTTCACCTATATAATAGATGACAATAAGATAGATATTTATTTTAATAATATAGACTTCAATTTAATCAATTATATTCCATATGTAACAATAAATACAAATACTGAACAAGAGGTAAGTTATACAAGTGGAAATAAATTCATAGCATTTACTTTTGATGATGGACCTAGTGAATATACAAATGACTTACTTAAAACATTAGAAGTAAATAATGCAAGTGCTACATTCTTTATGATTGGAAATAGAATGAAAGCATATAAAGATACAGTATTAAATATATATAATTCAAATAGTGAAGTAGGTTCACATTCATATTCACATAAAAATTTAATAGAAATAGATGAAAAAGAGTTAGAAACTGAATTAAATACCCCAACTTTAATATATAATGAAATAACACATGATAATATAACGCTTTTAAGGCCACCTTACGGCAAATATAATGATTCACTACTTAATAGTAATTACAATATAGTTTTGTGGAATATAGACCCAAAAGACTGGTTATTAAGAGATAGTAAAAAGATATATAATAATGTAATTTCAAATGCATGTGATGGATGCATAGTAATATTTCATGACATTTATCCAGAAACACTAGAAGCGATAAAAATGATTTTACCAAAATTAACAGAAATGAATTACAATATAGTAAGTGTATCTAAATTAATTGAAGTAAAAAAATATGACACTAGTATTAAAGAGCCAATTAGTCACATAAACTAATTGACTTTTATTTTTTAAGGCTTTACAATAAGCCTATAAAGGAGAATCATGAATAAAGAATATATTAAATTAGGCACAAATTACATAGTTTCAGATGAACAAGGAAACTTAAGAGTTTTAGAAAGTGATTCAGGGCAAGCATTAGAACAAAAACTTCGTCAAGAAAACAAAGTAGAAAATTTAGAAAGTTCTTCTAAAACATTAAAAAACAAATTAATAGAAAGCAAAAGAAAACTTAAAAAAGTAGAAAAAAGTCTAAAGAAAGGAAAAATCAAATTTATAGCTTCTTGTCTTTTAGTAGCTACAGTAATTACAATTTTAAGTTTAGTACCCAATATAACATATACTTATTTTTTAACACTTTTATTACCATTTAGTGTAGTAGGGCTATATTGTTTAGTTGAAGCATCTATTAATTTTATTGGCAAGTATAAATCAAAAATAAAATTCTATAAAGAGGAAATAGAAGAAGATGAAAGAAATCTAAATATACTTTTAAAGCAATTGGAACAAGCAAAAGAAAAATTAAATTTATTAGATTATAGTTGCAATATAAAATATGCTCAAAATGTAGATATTAGAAATATAATAGTTGAACCTAAATTATCTATTGAAGAAACAATTTCAAAAGAAAAAGAGAATACTAAAAAGCTAGAATTGATATAAATTCTAGCTTTTTTATTAAAAAAGTATTTATTTTTTTAAAAATTATGTTATAATGGATAAGAACTTAACTTTTGGCCTGCTAGCTCAGTTGGTAGAGCAACCGACTCTTAATCGGTGGGTCTAGGGTTCGAATCCCTAGCAGGCCACCAAATATTGTTAATTAAACTGCTAATGCAGTTTTTTGTTTATAAAAAAAGAGTTTTAATTCATTTTTAAAGCTCTTTTTGCATATTCATTTGCTTCACTTTTACCATTACTTAGGTGATACCATTCATTTAAATGTCTTTCATACATTAAAGTTCTTTTGTTTAGAACAATGCTTGTTTTCTTTAATTCTTCAATATCTCTTGCTAATTCATCTTTTCCAGCTTCTAAACTTGCTTTCTTACGTAATAGAGCAGCAATTAATCTATATTTTTTACTAACTATATCATAATGTTTTAAAGCATTTTCTAATTCAAAAATTCTAATAGTATTCGTTTCTAATTCGCGTACTTCTGAAAAAGATTCAACAACCTCTCCTAAATATTCATCATAATCACTTTCCAAATAAGTATAGCTATATAAACCCCTTTCATTTGGTACTGATTCTAATATTTTAATTTTGTCCATAAAAACCTCTCTATAAATATATTATATTAGATAAAAATAGTTAATTCAAGTATATAAAATGTATAATTATATGATAAAATATATTTGGTGAAAAATATGAATAAGAAATTAATAATATCGCATATCGCAGATATAGATGGTTTAGGATCAGTAGTTCTATCAAAAATAATATTTAAAAATATAGATTATATTTTAGTAGAATTACCTGACTTACCAAAAACAATAAAAGATTTAATTGATACAAATAAGTACAAAGAATATGAAGAAATATTTATAACAGATTTATCTATCAATAATGACTTAATAAAATTAATTCAAGATCACAATGATTTAAAAATTAAAATAAAACATTTTGATCATCATGAAAGTGAAGTAGAAAATAATAGTATTGATTTTATAAATGAAGTTCCAATCAAAAATGGTATATTAACTTGTGGCACATCTTTATTTTATGATTACTTAAAAGAAAATTATAAAGATAGTTTTTTATATAACAAAGCTACTATTAGATTTGTAGAAGGAACAAGAAGTAGAGATACATGGGACTTTAAAAACAATGGCAATAAAGATGCAAATAAATTAGAAATAGTTCATTCGTATTATGGAAATGAATATTACATTAACAAATATATAGATGTTTTAAAGAATGATTTAGAGTTATTTAATGAAGGCGATAATATATTAATTAAAAGAAATGAAGAAGCACAAGAATATTACATAAAAGAATGTGATAAAAAACTAATAACATTTAACTTAGATGGCTATAAAGTAGGATGCGTTATCGCTGAATCATATAGAAGTGAAGTAGGGAATGCATTATCATCAAATCATCCAGAATTAGACTATATTTTAATAGTTAATTTCTTTAGAAACTCATTTTCATTTAGGACAACTAAAGATAATGTAGATGTATCACTAATAGCAAAAAAATATGAAAAGAATGGTGGAGGACATAAAAAAGCAGCAGGAATGAGTATTACTGCTGAAAATATTTGGTTAATAGAAAAAATAATAAACTGTTATAAAGACAAATCAAAAGAAGATACAAATTAAATATCTTCTTTTAAATTACATTTAATTTGCTAATACAGAAATAGCAATAGTGAAAATACTAGCAACCATAGCAAACAACATAACCCAAGCAAATATTTTTTTAGCTAAATCACCAGATTTCATTTTCTTTTTCTTCTTTTCCATAACATTTACCTCAAATAAATTATAATATAAAAGTAATAAAAAATAAAGAAGTAAATATACTTTAATATGAAAATAATAAAAAGTAGAATATTTAAAGTATTAATATTGTTATTTATATTAGGACTACTATTTGGCGTGATTAGTTTTATTTTTATGGATAAAACATCATTAGAAAATTATACTCTAAATTATGTAGATTTAATAAGTAAAAATAATTTTGATTACATTAAAGGATTAATAAATACACTAATATCTAATTATAAATATTTATCTATATTATGGATATTTGGTATTATATTCTTTTTATTTCCTTTAGTACCGTTAATAATCATTTATAGAGGTATATCAATAGGATTAATGATTAGCAGTATAATTTACTCATTTAAACTAAAAGGCTTCTTATATGCTTTAATAATGCTATTTCCAGCTAAAATAATAAATGAATTAATATATATTATAATGAGTTATTATAGTATAAGTTTTTCATTAAAAATATATAACGCTATAAAAACAAATAAATCTATAAATATAACTTCTTTCTCTAAAAACTATTTTTATATATTATTAATATTTATAGTAGCACTAACTCTAACAAGTATATTTGAAGTTTATTTAAGTACAAATATTATAAAACTAGTAATATAATTATATAAAAAGATTTAAAAACACTCAAATAAATGATATAATCTTAAATATTGAAAGGAGTTATATCATGAAAGTAGTAGTAGGAATGAGTGGAGGAGTAGATTCAGCTGTATCTGCATATTTATTAAAGAAACAGGGATATGAAGTAGTTGGTCTATTCATGAAAAATTGGGATTCTAATATTAATAATGATCCTGAAGGTATTACAGATGGAGTTTGTCCTCAAGAATTAGATTATAGAGATGCTAAAAATGTATGTGATGAATTATGTATTCCACTATATAGAGTTGATTTTATTAAAGAATATTGGGATGATGTATTTAAATATTTTTTAAGTGAATTAGAAAAAGGTAGAACTCCTAATCCAGATATAATGTGTAATAAATATATTAAGTTTGATAGATTTAAAAAAGAAGCTAAAAAATTAGGTGCTGATAAAATAGCAACCGGTCACTATGCAAGACTTGAAGGAAATAGACTTTTAAGAGGAGTAGATAATAACAAAGATCAAACTTATTTTTTAAGTCAAGTTACTAGTGAACAATTAAAAGATGTTTTATTTCCAGTAGGCGGTTTAACTAAGCCAGAAGTAAGAAAAATAGCTGAAGAAAATCATATTCCTGTATATGATAAAAAAGATTCTACAGGTATATGTTTTATTGGTGAAAGACACTATCAAGAATTTGTTTCTAATTATTTAAAGGGTAAAAAAGGAGACATAATTGATGTAGAAACTCTTAAAAAAGTTGGAGAACATAATGGTCTTATGAATTATACAATTGGTCAAAGAAGAAATGTTGGCTTAAGTGGTGATGAAAAAAGACATTATGTATGTGGAAAAGACTCTAAAAAGAATATTTTATATGTAGCTTATGGAGAAGATTCAAAATATCTTTTATCTGATGAAGCTATAATTGAAGATATGAATTTTATTTCAGACAAACATCCAACTTTTGCTACAGCAAAATTTAGATATAGAAGTGAAGATGTTCCAGTTCAAATAGAATATATTGATGATAAACATATAAGAGTAAAATATAAAGATGTAAAAGCAGTAACTCCAGGTCAAGCATGTGTGGTTTATTTAGGTGAACAATGCTTAATGGGTGGAATCATAAAACAAGTATTTAAAGACGGAAAAGAAATCTGGTATCTAAAATGATAAGACAAACATATGAAGAAATTAATCTAAAAGCACTAGAATCAAATGTAAAAAGTATAATAAGGCAAAGTAGTGAATATAAATATCATATTGGAGTAGTTAAAGCTAATTGTTATGGTCTTGGTCTAAAATGTATAAAAAGTATTATTAAAGGTGGAGCTAATTATTTAGCAGTTTCTTCATTAGAAGAAGCATTAAGTATTAGAAAAATTACTAAAGAAAAAATCCTTATTTTAGAACCAATAAATCCAAAATATATAAATTTAGCAAGAGAAAATAACATCACTCTTACAATAAGTTCATTAGAATACTTAAATAATGTAAAAGATCAAGAATTTACTTGTCATATTAAAATTAATACAGGTATGAATAGACTTGGTATTAATTCAAAAGAAGAATTTAATGAAGTATATAATATCATAATGAATAGTAATATCACTTTAGAAGGCATATATACTCATATATATAAAGCATCTGATTCTAAATGTACAAATAATCAATTTAAGAAATTTGAATATATTACAAGTGATATAGATTTAAATACTATACCAATAGTTCATATTCCAAACAGTGAAACAATATTTAACTATAAAAAGAAACCTTATATTAACGGATGTAGAATGGGTATAATAATGTATGGTTTTTCAAATGATATAAAACTAAATAGTGTATTTTCTCTAATATCAAAAGTAATAGAGATAAAGCATATTCATTCAGGAGATACAGTTGGATATGATGGAAAATATACAGCATCAGGTGATGAAAGTATTGCAGTTTTACCAATTGGTTATGCAGATGGAATATTAAGACATAATTCAGGAAGAAATGTATATATAAATGAAAAAGAATATAAAATAGTTGGTAATATTTGTATGGATATGTTATTTGTAAAAGTAGATGACAATGTAAAAGTAAATGATGAAGCATATATAATTAAAGATAATGATCACATTAATCAAATAGCATCATATTTAGATACAATTAATTATGAAGTAATGTGTTCAATAAGCGATAGAGTAGTTAGAGAATATAAAAAATAGGACATTTTAAAGTCCTATTTTAATTTACTTAATTTTTGAATTGTAACATCACAAGCTTTTTTATTAATATCACAATATATTCCTTTTCTATTTAATGATTTGGCAACTACTGCTGTAGTACCTCCACCTAAGAAGAAATCAGCAACAGTATCTCCTGGATTAGAACACATTTTAATTATTCTTTCAACTACATCATATGGTTTAGGAGTATCATAACTTTCAGCAATCTTACCACGATTATATTCATCAAGCATATTATCTTCATCCCATAGGTTACCAACAGGTTTAACAAATGATTTTCTATAAGGTAAGTTATCTATTAATATTAATTCATTTTTATCATATAACTCTCTTAATTTACGCTCACTTACCAAACAATGTTTATTTTTTTCTTTAAAGTTAATTTTCATACCATTAATTATGATATCTTTACTTCTTTCTTCAACATAACCATTTTCAAATAAAGGGCTAACTCTCTCATTATCATCTTTTAATTCATTAAAAATAAAATTCTTACTATCTTTAACATAATATAAAATAATATCAACTTGAGAATCAAAATTAACATAAAATCCTCTTTCATTACTATGTTTTCTATATATTCTGTTTCTAAAATTAGGTACACCAAATATTTGATCCATAAGTATTCTCATGTAAGAATCAAGTCTCCAATTACAATGAAGAAATATACTTCCATTAGGTTTTAATATTCTTTTCATTTCAATAATTCTAGGTTTATACCATTCTATAGCCTCACTAGGACTACCCAAATTATCATTATAGTCATCAAATACTTTACCAGTATTATATAATATATCTGAATATATTAAATCTACACTTTCACTAGGCAAACTTTTTAATAAATCAATGTTATCACAATTATAAATAACTTGATTATCTTTATCATAATATTTCTTCATATCACACCTCAATAATATTGTATCTTATTTTATATTTTTACTCAATTATATAATGGACAATAAAGCATATTTTTGATAGACTATATATAAAGAAACTAATATGGTTGTACTTTACAAAAAAAGACTGCCTAAGCAGTCTAACACAAAAGTGAGCATTTAGGGTTTAACCTTTATTTTAACTCCCTATGTCATCTTGAATGGTATTAAAACCTAGTTGATAGGGGGTGTCTTATGGAAAAAATAAAATCTATTATAGCTATATTATTAGTAATTGTTATATTTACTGGCTGTACAGATACAAGAAACAGAAATAGTGAAAGTGGTAGATATATTGAGAATGACGACGGAACATATGATTATGTTGAAATTGATCCAGATTATGGCATTAGGGAAGATGAATATTATGGTGGGAAAAGCGGCAACAATTGGTAAAAATAGTTAATTTTAATTAACTATTTTTAATTATAATCAAATTATTTATTTCAAACTATTGACAACCAAGTGTAAAGTGTTATACAATTGTATTGTACATAATAGATAGGAGAGATTTTATGAAAGAATTAAATGAATTATTAAGTGAAATAGGTATTTCTAAGGTAAAATTAGCTAAATATTTAGGCGTATCTAGACAAATGATATATAATTATTTAGAATTAGATTCTCTTAGTAAATGGCCTCAAGAAAAAAGAATATTATTATTAAAATTATTAGATATAGAAGAGGGTAGTGATAAGGCTATCAAAAATATTAAGGTTACTAGTGAATACTTAGAAAATGTAGAAGCTAGATTAAATCAAAATGTAAGAGATATGAATAGTCAAGCCTTCAATTATAAAAATCTAACTAGGGAAGAGCAGGAGTTATTGAATGATTTAGTATTCTTAATCAAAGAAAAATTTACTGAAGAAAAAACAAAGGATACATATTTTACATTCTTATATTTATATCATGTTTTACAATCATTAGATAATGTACCAGAGATTAAATATATATTTGCATATTTATCTAAAAAAACTGGATTTACTAATCCAATGGAATTTAAATTTAATGAGACAAGACAATTTATATTAGAGAGTATTATATTTACAGCATTTAATCTATATAACAATGGTGGTGCATCTAAATCTAAATTAGCTGAATCACATGCTAGATTTGTTCAAGAAATTGAAAATGACAAAGAAGAAAAATTATCTAGAACTCAACAATTAAATTCAGTTAAAATTCAAGCTTTAAAAGAATTAGGATACACTGAAATCAATAAAGATAATGCATCAGAAGTATTAAATAGAATGGCTGAAATTCAATCAAGAAAAGTATAAATTATTGATTAATTTTTATGAATAACATAACTTCCGATAATATATGTTATGTTAACTTCCATATATTTAAAAAAGATTATATATTATTTATATAGTCTTTTATTTTGCATTTAATTAATATAACAATAACCTATTTCATATTACGATTAATTTTAACGATATTAATATAATTATATGTGTTTAATGATTATCTATTTAATTAAAATTTATTTTATAACATAAAATTTATTTGCAATCTAAAAACAATTAATTTATATACTTACCATCCATAAATAATATTCATTCATTATTGCCCACTCATTTTTATTCATTATTAATTATAATTGGCAATAAATCAATTAAATTCAAAATAATCTATATTATATAATTTAATCGAGATGTATAATTATTCATTTAATCATTTCTCGATGCGTTTTAGAAACTCATCTTTTTTTCTAATATATTTAAAATTACAAAATAATAGTGTATTATAGTGAATAATAAAACCCCCTCCTCTACTTAAAATTAATAGAAAAGGGGGATACATTATTTTTTATCCATAGTTAATTTATTATCATATGAAACAGCATTAATAGCAGTATCAATAAAACTATTTATATTGTCTCTATATAACATCAAAACTTTTTTAGTAGTTTCAATAACTTCTTGATTATCAATTCCTAAGAATTGTGCAATTGATTCAGTTGAAAAATATTTATCATCAACATAACCAAGTTTTAAAGATATAATTATAGCTTCTTTAATAGATAGTGTTTTAAGCATTTGTTCAAAAGTAGGGGTTCTAAGTAATTTAAGTATACTAGAATATTCTTCTTTAGAAAACGTTTTGCTTTCCTCTACTTCCTCTACTCTGTTTTCTTGATTTTCAACTTCTGGTAAAGAAACAGGTGTAGTAGTTATTTGCTCATCATCTTTAGATGCGATTGACTCATTATTACTTGATTCAATAACGGCTTCATTATCTTTTATATTAGGTACAGTAACTGCTTCCCCTACTTCTTTAACATCAGATAAATTTTCATCTTTTGCTTCAATAGAATCATCATGTGTAACTGGAACATTAGAATTTAATAAAATTTTTCTAAGTCTAGGTATAATTACAGCATAATATAGATTCTTTTCTTTTTTATTTAATTCAGTAAACGTAGGATTTTCTAAATCACCACCATGTCTTTTCATTAAAATATCATAGTGGAAAGAAGATAATTGTTTAATAGCCTCATCGACTTTTTCCTTTGGATAATCTCCCATCAATTCATATACAGTTTTACATCTTATTTTAGGTGCATTTTCTACACTTTTTGCATTTTTTTCTTTTTTCATATCCGCTGAATCCTCCACTTTGTTTTTATCTTTTTTATTTACTTCATCATTATAAGATCTAGACCAATCACCAGTTTCTCTATATCTTTGTCTAAAATACTCCAAATTTTCTAATGATTTATCAGGGTCTTCAGTAAATATTACTAATTTTTTGGCATAGACACTTCTTCTGATAATCATTAATGCTTTAGTTTCAATTTGTCTAATTCTTTCACGCGTAACATTATATAATTGACCAATTTCTTCTAATGTCATAGGTTCATTACCATCAAGACCATATCTTTTAATTAAAACTTCTACAGCTTGTCGTGATAAATTACATTTTTCTAGTAAATCTTGAACTTGATCTTTTAAGTCTACAGAATCATAATCATCTTCTACATAAGATAAACTATTTTTATTTAAAACTAATAAATCTTTAACTTCAGTATCACTATCATCACTGACTTTCTCATTTAAACTTGTAATATCAAACTGTGATTCCTGTAAAATATTTACAGTATCTACTCTAACTCCCATTTTTTTAGCAATTTCTTCATTACTTGGGGTTCTATTTAATTCTATAGTTAAATCATTAATGGCTTTAATATACATATTTCTTTTTTCTAGAACGTGAACAGGAATTCTAATAGCTCTTCCTTTTTCATTAATTGCTCTATTTATATATCCCTTTATATATGCAAAAGCATAAGTAGAAAATTTCAAGTTTCTAGATAAATCGAAATATTCTATTGCTTTCATAAGTCCAATATTGCCTTCTTGAACTAAATCAAGCAATGACATACCTCTATCTTGAAATTTTTTAGCAACATTAACTACTAATTTTAAATTACTTTGAATAAACAGTTCTTTCGCATTTTCATCTCCATTTTTAATTTTTAGTAATAGGTCTCTTTCTTGTTCTGTAGTTAATTGCTTATAACTTCCAATTTCTCTCAAATATGTACTTAATATATCTCTTTCAAAATATTTATTATCTTTATCAATATCGAATTCATCTTCATTATTTTCTTCTTGAATCTCAATATTATTGACCATGCAATATACTTCTATAAAAGAAACTAAAGTATCATTATCAAATAATTTTTCAGCTTTTCCAAATAATATTGGATTCTTATATTTTTTAAAAATAGTTTCAGTCATTAAATATAATGGATTATCATTTTTTATTAATTTAATAATCATATCTGGTTCTAAAATATAATTATATTGTTTAAGAAAATCATCTAAAATTGAAAAATAACTAATACAATCATTAACATTAGATAAATTAGTAAATCTTTTCTTAGTAAAATTATTAATTATTATAACAACCTTTTCTAAATCATTTAAATCATTATATACTTTTCTATCAAATCTTTTTTTAAGTTTATTTTTAATAAATTTTTTATAAGTTACACTTTCATCAAATTCACTAATAGATTTTTCTATCTCATCTAATATAATATCACTAAACTCTTCACTAGTAATATCTAAATAGTCATATGCATCATAAAATTTACTTATCAAAGGAAATATCATTTTATATATTTGAACTTTATTTAATTGTTTAATTCTTTTTAAATTCAAATCCATAATACCTCCTTATAAATAAAAAATATATCTAAATAATTAAGATATATTATACCATCAATAAATAATTCAGTAAATAAAATTATATAAAAATAAGAATTAAAGAAAGAAAGCAAGCACAAATAACACCAACAAATAAGTAATCATTCTTTTTATATTTAATGACTTCCTTTAATATTTCACTAATTGAAAGCCCCACCATTAATCCACCAGTAAACATAAGTATAAATGAAAGCATTGTATCATTAATATAATCTTTTAAAAATATGTATGAAAGTACTGCTCCGATAGGCTCAGCAAGTCCTGATATTAATGTATATTTAATCGCATTTTTTCGTCCTTTGCCACTATAATATAAAGGTATACTAATAGCTATTCCCTCTGGTATATTATGAAGTATAATTGCAATACACATTTTAATACCAATCTTGATATTTGTATAAGCAGAAATAAATACAATAATTCCTTCTGGAAAATTATGTATCATTAAAGATATCATACTCAAAATACCAATTTTATATAAATTTGATGATTCTTTTTTAGCATTTATTAATGAATTAATTCTACTTATAGATAAATATCCAAATAAAAATACTAGTAATGATATAATAGTTCCAAGAATAAATCCATAATTATTAGTTAAATCTATAAATGATTCAGGAATTAATTCAAAAATAGAAATAATCATCATAATTGTCATTGAAAAAGATAAACAAAATACAATCATCTCATTAACTTTTTTAGTTTTAATAAATACTAAAAAACTACCAAGTACTGTAGATAACCCAGCTATTAATGATAATATTATAGGACCAATTATTTCCATTTTCATATTAAAAATATATACATTAATATTAAAATTATTACCATAATAATACTGGGTGGTGATAAAAATGGCAAATGCTAGAAGCAATGCAAGAATGAATTCTAGAGCAAGAGCTAATTCTAGAAGCAAATCAAATGCTAGAAGCAACTCTAGAAGTAAAAGCAATGCATCATCAAGATGTAAATAGTAAAAGGATATTCGTTGAATATCCTTTTATTTTATGTTACTATAGAAATATGAATAGTAAGGTAGTTAAGAAGATATTAAGTACAATTTCAATTTTAGCAGTTACATCTAGTGTAACTTATTTTGCTTTAATAAAAATATACAGAAATAACGCTTACCCTTCAATAAAAGAAGCAACAGTTAAAATAACTAACGATGGGGTATTAAATATAAAATTTAAACTTAATGAAAATAAATTAAAACATAATAAAATTTATTGTGCTGAAACAAATAATATTGAAACAACAGATAAATGGATTTTAGCAAAAAATGATGAATGTAATATCAAGGTAGATGAAAATAAATCTTATACTATATATTTAAAAAATGAAAATAATGAAGTATATAAAGTTAGTAATACAAAAAAACTAGGAAATATATTAAGTATGAGTTTTAATAAGGAAAAAATATATTTAGCAGTTAAAGGCACTTATGCCCCTACTCTTGATATTAAATCAGTTGGATATTTTAATAAGGAAGATATAAAGTACACAATTAACGATGAAAAAATAATTTCTATAGATAAAGATTTAAAAATAACTGGTCTTAAAGTTGGAAATACTACTTTAACTGCAGAATATAAAGGAATTAAAACATCTACAGAAATCATAGTAACAGATCTTATTACTGTAAGACCTAAAAAATATAATAGTAAAAAACCTTATCTTCCATGCGGAAAATATAATGAAGAAGAAAATGATTTACTAGATGAGATTCTTAAAGATAGAGTTGATGAAGTTGGTTATCAAACAAGAGCCAGTGCTGTTGAAGCTGCAAGATTCTTAACTTTAGAATTTCCATATAAAATTAGATATTTTTCTGAAAATGGAAGAGCTAGTACAAATGGTATTGATGGTGAAGGAAGATATTATCATAAAGGCTTATATTTAGATGAATCAAGATTTACAAATATTAAAAAGAAAATGGCTGGACCTAAAACATGGGGATGTCAATTATATAGTAGACCTTCTCATGGAAATAGACCTAATGGGCTTGACTGTAGTGGCTTTATCACTTGGGTAATGCTAAATGGTGGATGGGATGTTGGAGATATAGGTGCTGGACTTGCTTCACACTTAGATTTAACAGACTACGGAAAAAGAATCAGATTTAATGCAGATGTAGTAGCGTCAGGAAAAGTTAAAGTTGGAGATTTATTAAGTTCAGGCGGACTAAGCGGTGGCCATATAGCTATGATAGCTGGTGAAGATGACGAATATTATTATGTTGCAGAAAGTTTATGGACTCCACCAGATGTTGCTGTAATTATTAAACCTTATTCAAAGAAAACTATATTTAATCGTTACTTCTATGTAATGTTAATGGATAGTTATTATAAAGAAGATGGAAAACTAACTAAATTATGGTATTAAAATGAAAAAAAGAACAAAAAGAGACAAAAAACTAAAATTAAAGAAAAAATATGTAAGACTATTAAGAAAAATAAAAATATTTTTTATAAAAGTATTCTTAATTCTAATAGTCATCTTTTTAATTGTATGCATATATAAAAGAATCACTACAACATATAAAGAAATCAATATAAAAGATAATACAATAGAAATAACATTATCAAGTAAATATAAAGACTCAGAATGTATATTAAGTGCCACTACCCCAACAGATAATGATAAATGGATTAAAATATCAGATAATAAATGTGTTTCAAATATAGATACAGGATATAAGTATTTATTTATAAAAAAAGATAATAAAATTAAAAGAATAGATAATATATCAAAATATAAAATAAATGAAAAAGAAAACTTATATTTACCACCAGATGGTAATTATGAATACATAAAATATTATATTGGAGATTATAATTCTATTAAACCAGAATATAATGATAAAATAATAGACTTTGTTAATGGTAAAATATCAAGTAAATCTATTGGTTCAACTACTCTAAAAGTGAGTATAAATGATAAAAGTTATAAAATAAATGTTACAGTAACAGATACAATAGTAACTCCTCCAAAAGACGGATATGACTATGATAAAAGATATCTAAAATGTAATGAATTTAGTGAAAAAGAAAGCAAATTATTAGATGAAATATTAAAGAATAAAATTAATGATGCTGGTTACAAAACAAGAGCTGGTGCTGTTGAGGCAGCAAGATTCTTAACTTTAGAGTTTCCATATAGAATAAATTATTTTTATGAAAATGGCAGACAAACAACAAATAATGTAGATGGCGAAGGAAGATATTATCATGAAGGACTATATCTTTCAGAAACAAAATATCAAAGTATAACAGGTTCTAAAACAGGTCCTAAAATGTGGGGATGTTCACTTTATAGTAATCCTGCTAAAAAATATATGGATAACGGCCTTGACTGTAGTGGATTCGTATCATGGGCATTATTAAACTCAGGATTTGATGTTAAAGATGTTGGAGCAGGTTTTTCAGTAAATAGTGACTTAACTGACTTTGGAGATCTTAAAACTCTAACAGAGTCTCTAGCAACAAGTAACACTATTAAACCAGGAGATTTACTTCATAGTAATGCAGCTGGTGGTCATATAGCTATTATAATTGGAATAGATTCTGAATATTATTATGTAGCGCAAGCATTATGGTATGATGAAGTTGGTGTAATAATTTCAAAATATAAAAAGAATAACTTACCTAATTCATTTAGTGAAGTTGTATTAATGGATAAATATTATATTAATGATGGAAATCTAACATATATGTGGTAATAAAAAATCGACTAAATAAATAGTCGATTTTAAAATGTTTATATATTAATATAAATTTATACATACATTTTATAAAAACTCAAAAATAAGTCTTAAAACACCCCTAAATGTTCAAATAATATCTTAGTTCCAATAAGAATTAAAATAACACCACCTACTATTTCAGCAATATTCTTAAATTTATTGCCAAAAACATTACCAATCTTAACACCAATAACAGAAATAATAAATGTAATAACACCAATCAAACTAAAAGATAAAACCATATTCTTACTACCATATAAAAAAGCATAAGCAATACCTATAGCCAAAGCATCAATACTAGTAGCAATAGCTAAAACCAACATAGATTTAAACTTCAAATCACCATAACTACCCTCTTCTTCATGAAAAGCTTCATAAATCATTTTACCACCAATAAATACAAGTAAAACAAAAGCAACCCAATGATCAATATTAGTAATTAAACTCTCAAACCTACTTCCAAGTAAATAACCAATTAATGGCATTAAAGCTTGAAAAACTCCAAACCACAATCCAACTTTAATAGCATCTTTAAATTTAATATTCTTAAGTTCTAATCCAGTACATATAGATACAGCAAAAGCATCCATTGCAAGACCAACACTCATTAATATAGCTTCTAATATACTCATTTCTTATCTCCTTCACCATATGGATTAACATGTATAATAACTAAATAAATATCATCTATCTCTTTAATAATTTCTTTTTCTAATTTATTAGCTATTTCATGACTCTTAAAAGTACTCATATTTCCATCTACATAAATTGTAAAAGATATCTGATATTTGTATCCAACTGGAGTAGAATTAAAATGAATAACTTTCTTAACTTCTTCATGTTTATCTATAATTTTAAATACTTTATTTTTAGTTTCAATTGATATAGATTTATCCATCAAAACATCATAACTTTCTATAAATATTTTAATATATACTATAAGTATCCAAATAGATATAATAGTTCCAACTACCCCATCTAAAAAATATATTCCATATATACTAAATATACAAGAAATTAAGTTCAAAGTAGTAATAATACTATCATAAAAATGATCTTTTGAATTAGCTTTTAATAACAAATTATTATATTTTTTATGCAATTTATTAGTATAGAAATATAAAATCAATTTAGTAATAATAGTTATTAAACATACAACTATTAACCATATAGAAAACTCATATGTTTTATTATTTATAAGTGAGCTAATAGAATCTTTAAGTAAGAATAATGACATTAATATCATAGATATACTAATTAACATAGAATATATATATTCTGCTTTTCCATGTCCTAAATTATGATCTTCATCACATGGCTTACTTGATATTTTATTCCCTATAAATGTCATTAAAGATGAAAATATATCACCAGCACTATTAAACGCATCAGCCATCATAGCTTGACTACCAGTTATAAAACTAACTATTCCTTTTATAATCATCAAAAATATATTACATATCATGCCAAACATTCCAGCTCTTTTAGTACTAGTATATCTATTCATAATTTTTCTCCTTAATAATTTATATTCAAAATATAACAGATATTTCTATCTGTTATTTTAAAAATCCATCTATAATAGCTTTTTCAGCTTCTCTAGCACTAAGCCCTAGAGACATAAGTTTAATAAATTGATCTCCTGCTATTTTACCAATTGTTGCTTCATGTACTAAAGTTGCATCTACACAAGCAGCATCTATTTCAGGAATAGATTTAACACGAGCATTATCTTTAATAATCGCATCGCATTCAACATGACCATAACAATCAGCTTCACCAATCATATTAGATTCAAATGTTTGATTAGATTCATCTTCAGCAACACTACGTGAAACAACATGAGCACTTGATTTATTTCCTTTAAGTAGTACTTCAAACATAGTCTTAGCATTTTGATTATTACTTGTATATATTTTTTCATTAATAGTTAATTTAGAATTTTCATTAAGTACAGCTTTAGTAACTCTATTAGCATCATCTACTCCTTTAATTTGAGCAGTTTCCATAACCATAGTAGAATTATTCCCAAGTATAACCTCAGTAGTAGGATTAAGTATTCTCTTAGCTTCACCACTACCTTCTCCATAATGAACTTCATAGTATTTTACATTAGAATTTTCTTCAATAAAGAATCTATGTATTCCATTATGAGCACTATCTTTATGACCGTGATTAGAAATTCCACATCCAGCAATAATAGATACATTAGAATTCTTTCCAATAAAGAAATCATTATAAACTATATCAGTCATACCACTTTTACTAACTAAAACAGGAATATCTACTACTCCATTAGAAGTATTATCTTTAACATATACATTAATACCTTGTCCATCTTCTCTAGATTCAATATTAATATATTCATTAACTTTTCTTAAAACACCGTTACCATTTAATCTAATATTGTAAGCATCAGCACTTTCATATCTATTAGGTAATATTTTTTTAAGTAATTTTTCTTCTTCTTTATCCATTATAAATCTCCTCCTTCTTACAACAAGGTTTACTTATAATAGAATTCATAACATTCTCACAAGAATCAAAATTAACTATATTTCCATTTTCCATTAATATAACTTTATCTGCCATATTAAGAATCTTTTCTTGATGAGATATAACTAAAGTCATAGAATTATTATCATCACTAATTTGTTTAAAAATCTTGTTTAAATTTCTAAAACTCCATAAGTCAATTCCAGCTTCAGGTTCATCAAATATAGCAATTCTAGGTTTTCTAGCAAGAACAGTAGCAATTTCTATTCTCTTAAGTTCTCCTCCACTTAAAGACTTATTTACTTCTCTATCTATATATTCTAAAGCACATAATCCTACTTTAGATAATATATCACATGCTTCTTTTTTATTAATTTGTTTATTAGAAGCAAAAGATAATAAATCATATACAGTAATTCCTTTAAATATTACAGGTTGTTGAAAAGCAAAACCAATTCCTAAATTTGCTCTTTCATTTATAGATAAATTAGTAATATCTTCACCATCAAGTAAAATCTTACCACTGTCAGGTTTAATAATACCCATAATAATCTTAACTAATGTACTCTTACCACTACCATTTTGACCAGTAATAACATAGAATTTATTTTTATCTAATTTCAGATTTATATTATTTAATATTTTTTTATTGTCTCTTTCAAAACAAATATCAATAAGTTCAATCATAATTACTCCTTTCAAACAAAGAATATTATATCATTTGAAATATTCAAAATCAATTAATCTAAGTCACTAAAATCAAGTTCTCCATAAGCATAAATATATGGACTTTTTAAAGGATATTTTTTATTTTGTACATTTAAATGATTTACATTTCCTTCAATAGTATAAACATATTTTTTATCAGTTTTTTCGACTATACCAACATGATCAATAACGCCATTATTATTCCAATCAAAAAATATTAAATCACCTTTTTTAGGACTATATTTATTAGAAAATTTTAATAAAGATTTTTCTTTATAATAATCTACACCTATCTTAACCCAAACAAACTTAGGAACTTTAGTATTAAGTAAACCATTTTGATTAGCAACCCAGCTTACAAAAACAGCACACCATTCAACTCTATGATTAAATCCATACCAATTCCAATACTTTTCACCAGTATTTCCAACTTCTTTAAGTGCAGTATTTACTATATTCTCACGAATAACTTTTTCTTTATTTAAATCATAATATAACTTATCTATATCAATAGAATCATAACTGTTTTTATCAAATAAAATTCTTAAAGTAATATAGTCATTCATCTTAAAATAATTAGTCAAATACTTTTGAGCAGTTTCTCTATCTAATTTAATTTCTAAAACACTGCCAAGTTTATTCTTATACATTTTAACATCATAATCTTTAGTTAAATTATAAATATTATTAGTAAACCTAGAATAATCAAAATACTTATCAATCTTTTTAGCATTATTTTCTAAATAAGTATAATTTATATCAATAATATCATTATTAACAGAACTATTGCTTTCTTCATTATTATTTGGAAGACTAGCACTACTTTTAAAATCGCTGCAAGCATAAAAAACACTTATAATAACTAAAAGAAGAACAAATAAATAATAAAATACGTATTTTTTATAGTTCATAAAACACCACAACTTCCAATAAAAAATAATTAAGAATAATTTTAGCTACTATTCTTAATTATTATATCAAAATTAACTATTAATTGATAGTATTTTTAATCATTATAATCATCTAAAAAACTTTTATAGACTCCATCCTTTTTAGTACCAAGAACACAGTTCAAATTAACGTTATCTAGACTCTTAAATATATTATAATCAGCATTCTTATTTACTTTTCTAAGATTTTTGATTAATTCTTTCATTTCTTTTCTCTTACTAGTTCCATCATTTATTAATGAACATCCTTCAGTAAATCTACATGCACAATTGATAAATGTAAGTTCATTAAACTTTTTCCAAGCAATAATTGCTTCTTCTTTAACTAAATAAAGAGGTCTAATAAGCTCAATACCTTCATAATTATCAGAATGTAATTTTGGCATCATAGTTTTAATCTCAGAACCATATATCATAGATAATAATGTAGTTTCAATAACATCATCAAAATGATGTCCTAAAGCTATCTTATTGCATCCTAGTTCTTGAGCTTTATTATATAAATATCCTCTTCTCATCCTAGCGCACATATAACATGGACTCTTAGAATCAATATTAGCTACAACATCAAATATATCACTTTCAAATATTTCAATTGGTACATTTAAAGTTTTAGCATTATCTATAATAAAATCTCTATTATATTGATTATAACCAGGATCCATAACAACATATCTTGCTTTAAATTTTACTTTTCCATGTCTTTCTAATTCTTGAACACATTTAGCAAGTAAAAATGAATCTTTACCACCGCTTATACATACCATAATATTATCATTTTCATTAATTAACTCATAATCTTGAACAGCTTTAATAAACTTACTCCATATTTCTTTTCTATATTTTTTAATTATAGTTCTCTCAATATCTTTATACTTTTCCATTTTTACTCTTGCTCCTTATAAATATTATCAAACACCCTTAAAAATTCAAGAATTTCATCCATAGTAGTCAAATGAGATAAACTAACTCTAATAGAAGACATAGATAAAGTTTTATCTTGAGTTAAAGCATATATCATTTTAGAAGGCGTTTCAGCTGGACAACATGATGTTTTAGTAGATACATATATATTCTCATCATTAAATCTTTTTTGTAATTCAGTTGCTTTAATTCCTTTCACACTAAAATTAATAACATGAGGAATAGAATTATCACGATTATTAATAAACACATTCTTTTTAAGCTTTAAATCATCTTTAATAACTTTATTAAGTTTAGATATATATTCATATCTCTCATTCATTTTAGATAATGCGATTTCTAATGCTTTATCACATGCAACAATACTAGCAGTCTCAGGCGTTCCACTTCTATATATAGTGGTAGATTTTCCTCCATTTATTTGAGGCTTTAAACTAACATGTTCTTTTTTTATAAGAATACTTATTCCTTGTAAACCATAAAACTTATGTGGTGTAATAGTAATTAAATCTACATTAGAAAAATCAATATCAACCTTCCCAACACTTTGACTAGCATCACTATGAAAATAACAATTTGGATATTTTTTTAATAATTCACCAATTTCTAAAATAGGCTGTTTAAGCCCTATTTCACTATCAACAGCACACACACTAACTAAAATAGTATCATCTCTAATCATAGATTTTAAAGCTTCAATATCAATAAGACCATTAGAATTTATTGGTATTAACTCTACTTCAAATCCCATTTCTTGCATAACCATCGCAGAACTAAGTATTGAATTATGTTCTAAACTACTTATAAGAACATGCTTTCCTTTATTTTTATATCTTTCACAAATACCCTTAATAACTAAATTATTACTTTCACTAGCTCCACTAGTAAATATAATCTCTTCCGGTTTTACTTCTAAATTTGAAGCTATATTAGAAACACTTTTAGAAATAAGTTCACGTGCTTTATTACCCATATCATGATTAACATTAGGATTACCATAATATTTCTTACTAACATCACAAAACACATCTAATACTTCACTTTCTACAGGAGTAGAAGCAGCATAATCTAAATAAATCATATTAATCCCTCTTTTTAACCAAACATATTATATCTTATTTTAAAGAATTAAAAAAGAACTTTTAACAGTTCTTATAAAAATTAACACTTTCTTCTCAAATACTCACTATATATCATAGCAATTATAATAATTATTGCAGGAACTATATAAAAAGAAAAAGTATTATTAATATTGAATATAGCAGTAGCATTAATAAAAGAATGAGCAATAATAGTTGGAATAATACTACCAGACTTAATAAATATCATAACAAATAAATATCCTAGTATAAAAGCATAAAATATTTGAAATAAAGTAGATATCATAGGTGCACCATTTAATAGATTAACTATATGACCAGCACCAAAAGTAACAGATGTCACAATAATAGCTCTCTCAATATCAGTTTTCTCAATCATTTTAAATAAAAATCCCCTAAAAATAACTTCTTCAATAAAACCTACACATATCATACTAATAACATAAAATAATATTTCACTTCCACTATTATTAATATTTATTCCATTATATAAATTAACACACGCAACAATTACTAATGGAATAAAATAAAGGCATTTACGAGTATTTTTAGGCTTAACCAATCCAAAATACTTAAGATAATTATTTTTACAAATAAATGCTGTCAAAATAGATACTAAAATCAAATTAACAATTGCTGTTTTATAACTATAATTACCAAAATATTGAATACATAAAGAATTACTAATCACATAAATCAAAATTAATCCAATAACAAACCACAATTCATGTTTTTTATATAACTTATTCATTTCCTTCACCCAAAATCTACAAATCTATGTCTTTTATAAGTAAGATTTCCTTCCATTCCTTTTGAATACTTTTTATATATAGAATATTTAACAGAAAATTCTTTAATACCTTCACTAGTTTCAAAATATAAATTATATTCTTTCTTTAATTATATCATCATTTTTTAATTTTCCCATCAATAATAACACTTCTGATATAAGTTTTACTTTCTTTCTAAAACACAAACTGTTTCTACATGTTTAGTTTTATTAAACATATTTATTCCTTCTATTTTAGTAAGATTATAATTAATTAATAATTCTATATCTCTTTTTAATGTTTTAGGATTACATGATACATAAACTATTCTTTTAGCTTTAGAATTATTTAAATACTTAATTACATCTTTAGAAAGTCCACATCTAGGAGGATCTACTACAATAACATCATAATTACTTTTAGAAACTATTTTAGCATCACCACATATAAAATTAATATTATTTAAATTATTTAGTTTTTTATTAATATTAGCATTCTTTATAGAACTAGAATTAATCTCTACACCAGTAACACTATTAAAATTCTTACTTAAATATATTCCAATAGTTCCGGTACCACAATATAAATCTAATAAATTATTACCATTTAACGCATACTCTCTTACTTTATCATACATTATTTTCATAGTTTCAGTATTAACTTGAAAAAAAGCATCAGGATATATACTATATTTAAAATCATTAACATCCATAATTATATAAGGATTGCCATAAATAAGCTTATTATTTAAATAAACAGAATTAACTTGATCAAATAATCCTTTGTCATTAAAAGTCTCTCTACTTCCTTTAAATACAACCATAATCTCATTATTAGAAACTCTAACTACAACAGATTCAATATTATATAAATCACATTCTTTTAAATAATTATATATTTTATTAATTCTTTCATCAACTAACAAACACTCATCAAAACAAATTAAATCATGACTATTCTCACTATAATAACCAATCTTACCATTCATAACATGAAAAGTAGCTTTATTTCTATAATTAAATTCATTATTAGTTAATATATTAATATCATCAATATTAAATAACTCACACAACTCTTTTTTCTTATTTTCTAGTTCTATATCAAATGAAGTATGTAAAAAAGAACATCCACCACATTCAAAATATTTATCACAAACTTTATTATTTCTAAATTTACTTTTTTTAATAAATCTTATTATTCTTCCAACTGCATATCTCTTTTTAATATCTATAATTCTTATAGTAACTTCTTCATCTTTTAAAGCGCATGGAACAAATACAACTAAATTATCTATTCTAGTTATTCCATTCATATTATTATCTATATCATTTATAATTACATCATATTCATCATTTAATTTCATACTTTTCTCCACTAATAAATCAATTATATCATACATCATAATAAAAAGTCTCAAAAGAGACTTAATTACTATTTTAATGCAAAACCTGATACTGTACCTCTAGGATTAATAATTCCTTTTTTATTATCTCTAGGTGTATTTATAAGTTTATTTTCAATTACTAATGTAGCACTTGATCCTCCATCTAAATTAGCTGCATTATAAGCACCATATTTTAATAAAACTTCTATCATCTCAGTATAATTAGGTCCACTATATACAAATTTAGTATTAGTAACTAAAAATAAAACTATCCCGTCTTTTCTTTGTCCAATTGCTACTCTAGGAGCATTACCACTTCTTCCATTACCAACCGTTTTCATAGATTCTCCATTAATAATCAAAAATGGTCCAAATTCAACGGCATCTCTAATACCCATTTCTAATGCTTCTACTCCTGTAGCTTTAGTTAAAACTAATTTATTATCTTTATTAAATCCAATTAATTCACCTTTTCTATTAGAATCAGTAGCCCATATTATTTCACTATCTTTAATAATATATCCAACTGGATAATCAGAAGATAATCCATGAGAATCTTGCTTAAATCTACCAGCATTTATACATACTTTAGATTTAGTTCTCTTACACATAGAAACCATATTTTCACCATATGCCCCAGTCCCAAGTTTAGTTTTAGTAACAACATGTATTTTAGAAGGATCATATATAGCAACTAAAAATGCATCATAATTACCAACTTTAGTCTCTATAAGTTTATAATCATTATTTCCTTCTTCTCTTATTAATATCTCTTTGTCATATTCATTTTCATAAGTATATTTAGGTTCAGTATCAATAATAATACTATCTAAATCAACTTGATCAGTAAGAGGTACATAATAGTTTTCATTCATAGTTTTTTCTATCATTTTATCATTATAAAATATATATGCAAAATATTTATGAGACATAGTATTCATAGAAGTATTAATCCACCAAGTTCTAATATCACTAACAGGCCCATAAAATAAGAAGAATCCAACTAAAGCAATAACATCTAATATAACTATTATTATAGTAAACTTTCTCATTTTGACACCTCACTATCTAAAACATATGGATTATTTAATGAACCATCTCCATCACTAATTTTATTTTTATTTATACAAACATTAAAATTAATATTTCTTATTATATTAGGTTTAACATTATAAACACTATTATTATAAATATATATTTGATCTTTATCATAAGGAGTAGATAAATAATAATTATTCTTATTTTCTTTATTAAATATAGGCTCAATTATACTATTAACTCCAATTTTACTCTTAACTGTTTCTTTAGTAACATTTGTATAATCAAAATTATATTCTCCAGTATAAGTATCACAATCAATTAATAAATCTTTATATTTTAATTCATTATAAATAGTATTATTTAAATATTGTCCTAATCCTTCATTAATATTAAATATATTATTTTTATTAGAAAAACTACATTTAATATTTCCATTCTTATATATATCATTTAATTGTAATTTTAATATTTCATTATTTGCTTCACTTACTCTATATAAATCATTATCTAATTTAACATAACTAGCAAAATATAAGTTATTATCTTCTATTTTATATGGATCATCTTTACTACCATTTCCACGTATATAACGAGTTAGATTATTTAAAGTAATAACAGGTTTAACTTGATACAATAATTCAGGTTTAACTAAAGATAAATTCCCATTATTTAAAACCCAAACATTATTTTGATTAGTATTACTAAGCCATATAACATCTTCACTATCTAAATAACTTTCATTATTATTTTTACTATTTAAGTAATCATTAAGTGATAATAGTTTTATATAATCAATTTCTATATCATTACAACTAATATTATTTATATCACTAATATCATCACTACAATAAGGACTTTTAATTAATAAATTACTTTTAATATTATTATAAAAAACATCATTTAAATATTTATTTAAATTAGAAGATTTATAATTAGTATTTTCTTTATCATAAGATAAATAATTCAAAGTATCATCCATTATCATTTCAATAGTATTATCTTTATTTATTTTAATAATTCTAAATAACATATTAGAATATTCTATATAATTATTTAAATCTTTCCCTTTAAAAATAAATATATTTTCTATATTATATAGTCCATCTCCGTCATTAACAGTATTTTTTTTAATTTCATTTGTAAGTAAAGTTACTTCTTTATTATTACTATCTTTAGGAGCTAATTTATTTTTATAATAAAACATTCTATATCCAAAAAAACTTAAGCAACTTACTAAAAATATAATACTTACCATATCAAAACAAAGTTCTATTTTATTTATTTTTTTACGTTCATTCATTTTTACTACACCTGCTATTATAAAGTATAACAAATAAATAAGTATTATTCAACAAACAAAAAAGTATGTATAAAACACACTTTATTCATTATTCTTTTCTAAATCTTTAAATATTGATTTTCCAATACCGAGTTCATTTTTAATATTCCAGTTATCAAGTATTGTAGCTCCAATATCAGCAAATGTATCTCTATCAGGTAATCTAACACCTTTCTTAAATAAATGAGAATACATAAGTACTGGAACATTTTCACGAGTATGATCAGTTCCCTTAAATGTAGGATCATTACCATGATCAGCTGTAATAATTAACAAATCACTTTTCTTAAGATTTTTAAGTAATATAGGTAAATAATAATTAAACTCTTCTAAAGCTTTTTTATATCCTTCTCTATCTCTTCTATGACCATATAACATATCAAAATCATTTAAGTTTCCAAATACAAATCCTTCAAAATCAGCTTTAGCAAAATCAATAAGTTTCATCATACCATCAATATTATCTTTTGTTTTAATAGCAGTAGTAATATCTTTACCATTAAATATATCAGAAATCTTTCCAATAGCAGTAGTATGAACACCATTCTTTTCAAGTAAATCTATAACATTTAGTGGTGGATCTAAAGCATAATCATGTCTTTTTGGAGTTCTTGTAAAGTTACCAGGTTTTCCAATATAAGGTCTAGCTATAATTCTAGCAATTTTATATTCGTCCCCTTTAGTTAATTCTCTAACCTTTTTACAAATATCATATAATTCTTCTACAGGAATAATATCTTCATGAGCAGCTATTTGTAATACAGAATCTGCTGAAGTATACACAATAAGTGCTCCAGTCTTCATTTGCATTTCACCTAAATCTTTAATAATTTCAGTGCCACTCGCAACACAATTACCAATAACATCTCTACCAGTAACTTTTTGAATTTTAGAAATTAATTCAAGAGGAAATCCATCAGGATAAGTCTTATAAGGAGTCTTGCTAACTGTACCCATCATTTCATAATGTCCATTTAAAGTATCTTTAGCTAAATTAATAGGTTTAGCTTTCATATAAATACCCCTAGTGCCTTCTACATGTTTACCAATTAATTCAGTAAGACCCATTTTCTCTAAAACATCTAAATTATATGAGTCACCAATAGTATGAAGTAAAGTATTAGCTCCAGTGTCACCATACTTACTAGCATCATCTGCTTCACCAATACCAACACTATCCATAACAACTAAAAATATTCTTTTAAACATTAACATTACCTTCTTTCTTACTCCTATTAAAATATTCATTATAATTATCTTTTATAAAATTATTGGCTAAATGAGTATATATCTCAGTAGTAACAACATTTTCATGCCCAAGTAACTCTTGTACACTTCTAATATCTGCTCCACATTCTATCATATGAGTAGCAAAACTATGTCTTAAAACATGAGGAGTTATTTCTTTATCAATATTCTGTTTTAAAGCAACCTGGCCAATTATTTTATATAAACCTTGTCTAGTCATTCTCTGACCATGATTATTTAAAAATAACGAATCAGTAGGCTTTTGATTTTTAACAAACAACAGTTGTCTATATTTACTAATATACATATCTAAATAATTAACAGCTATCTTTGATAATGGAACAATCCTTTCTTTACTACCTTTACCATATACATTAATAACCATATTTTTTAAATCAACATTTATTATATCTAAATTAACAAGTTCACTAGCTCTAAGACCAGTCGCATATAAAACTTCTAACATAGTTTTATTTCTATAATCAAAAGCATCTTTAATCTCTATATCTAATAATTTATCAACCTCTTCGATAGATAAATAATTAGGAAGTTTCTTCTTTCTTTTTAAACTTTCAACATCTTCGCTAACATTAACAAATCCTTTATAAAGTGATAAAAATTTAAAAAAACTTTTTATACTAGCAATACTTCTATTAATAGAACTATCATTCTTATTTGGAAGTAAATGTAATATATAATTATCAATATCTTTTTTAGTAATATCTATTATATCTTTATTAGTATATTCTAAAAAGTATCTTATATCTCTCATATAAGATTCAACTGTATTACTAGAATAATTTTTATCAATTAATAAATAATTATTAAAGTCATTAACAAATTCTTTATTCTCTATATCTATCATACATGACAATTATATTATATTTTTTTTGATATTTATAGTCATTTTTACATAAGTTTACATAATATTAAAAAACTTATACTTTAATTTTGTATTTATTATTGATAAAATAATGAAAGGTGATTTATATGGAACTACTTACGAATAAATTAAGGCCTACTCATCTTAAAGATGTTTTAGGTCAAGAACACTTAATTGGTAAAAATAAAATATTAACTAATTTAGTAAAAGAAAAAAAGTTATTTAATATAATTTTATATGGTAAAAGTGGTATTGGTAAAACAACTATAGCACTTGCTTTGATGAACGAATTTAATCAAAGATATAGAGTTCTTAACGCTACTATTAATTCAAAAAAAGATTTTGAAGTTGTTATTGAAGAAGCAAAGCTTTATAAAGGTATTATATTAATAGTGGATGAAATTCACAGAATGAATAAAGATAAACAGGATATACTACTCTCTTACATTGAAAGTGGTTTAATAACTTTAATAGGTCTTACAAATTCTAATCCATATCATTCAATTAATCCTGCTATAAGAAGTAGATGTCAATTACTAGAATTACATTCACTTACAGAAAAAGATGTAGAAAAAGGTTTAAAACGAGTAAAAGAAGTATTGCCAGATATAATAATGGACAATAAAACTATAAAGTATATAGCTACTCTATCAGATGGTGATATAAGATATGCTTATAATCTAGTAGAATTTACTTATTATGGTTACAATAAAGAAGTCACAATAGAAAATATAAAGGAAACAAATAACACACCATCATTCTTTACAGATAAAAATGAAGATGGTCACTATGATATGCTATCAGCATTTCAAAAAAGTATTAGAGGAAGTGACGTAGATGCAGCCCTTCACTATTTAGGAAGACTTATAGTTAGTGGAGATTATGATTCAATTTATAGAAGAATGCTAGTAACTGCATACGAAGACATAGGTCTTGCAAATCCAAGTATTGGACCAAAAGTAGTTGCAGCTATAGAAGCAAGTGAAAGAATTGGTTATCCAGAATTAGTAAAACCATTAAGCGTTGCAATAATAGATATGGCACTAAGTCCAAAAAGCAATTCAGCAGATTCAGCAATAATGTCTGCTATAAATGATATAAATGCTGGAAATGTCGGAAGAATACCAGAACACATAAAAACAACTTCACCTAATTACAAATACCCACACAACTACCCTAATTATTGGGTAGACCAACAATATATGCCAGACAATTTAATTGGTAGAAAATACTATTCACCAAGAAATAACAAATATGAAACTGAAATGACAAAATTTAACAACTCAATAAAAAATTATAAGAAATAAATCTTATAATTTTTATTTTGTTATCTTATTAAATCCATCAAATTTAGAAATAAAATCATTATAACTAGAAGTATTAAAATAGCTATCTTTAAATATAACTTTAACATATTGTCCTTCACACTTAATACTTTTTATCATATCAGAACTATATCCTTGAGTAATCTTATTTAAACTTGATAATGCTTTATCAGGATTTCCAAAATCAAAGTAATGTTCAACGCTAGTAACTGAGTTATTATCATGATTAATTATTATTTTATAACTTGAGTCTAGTGAACTATATACATCAGTATTATTATCACTTACTACACTACTATATTCAGGAAATTCAACTGTATCATTTGAAGGTGTTAATGTGCCTGAATCAATTATGTCAGGGTTTGATGGAGCACTTGGAGCACTAGGAGAATATCCACTATTTCCACTAGAACTTCCACTAGAAGTGTTACTTCCTGTATTACTATTTGAATTGCTTACATTTCCAGTACCACCAGTATTACCATAATTATTTTGATTATTACTAGTATTAGTATCTGATGGTTTATTTTCATCTTTGGAGTCTTTTGGTCCTACTTCAGTTTTATCAGCATTTACTGTACTTGAAGCATTTGACTTATTTGAGTCATTATTACTTTGATTTGTAGAATTATCTCTTCTATCTTTATTATTGCCATTATTTAACTTAGTGTTTTCTTTAGCATTACTAGCTTTAACATCACTATTGCCTTTTTCTTCACTAGGTTTTTTCGCATCATCATACTTTATATTTTTATTTACTGTACTAGACATGTTAGCTTCATCTACTTTTTCTTGTTCATCTTTAACTTCATTGCCTTTTAAATCAGTTTCACTTACTTCAGTTTCAACATCAACATCATATTCATCTTTATTTTTTTCAAATTCATCAATTCTTCCTTTTATGTAGTCATCAATAAATTTATCTTTATCTTTTCCACTAAGGCCTTTACTTTCAGCTTCTTTGTTTGCTTCTTCGCCATAATATTTTTCAAAAAGCTTAGCAGTTTCTGAGTCAATATACTCTTGTTTTTTAGTACCAGTATATCCAAGAGCATCAGCAGCAGCTCCCAAACCAGCAATGGCTCCAGCAAGAACAGCATCAGTTGTGTTTCTTCCGCCGGCCAAGTCTTCAGCTCTATCTTTAATATTATCTTCAGTAGCTTCTATTTCAATTTGAGCATGCATAGCAAATTCAACGCATTCAAGAGTCTTAAACAATAATTCACTTGTCTTAGCAACATATTCCATAATTTTAACGTCTTGAATTTTAGGAGAATTTGTAGTACTTGCATAATCTACAGTAATTTTTAGATTTTTTATTCTAGTACCATTTATTTTGCTAGTTAAAGCTTGAATTTTCTCTGCTAAAAATCCAGCATCAGTAGTCAAGAATTCACTCATCATACCATTTATATTATCTAAAGATTCTCTCATATGCATGTTATAAGACTCATATTCTTTTTTATATTTCTCATACATGGCATCTATTTGTTCTGGAGTAAATGTTGGTATTTTTCCTTCAGAAATTAAATTTTGTCTCATAATTCTGATAGCTTCATTAACATCATCAAATGGAACAAAATTACCATTCTCATCAAATTTATAAAATCCTAAAGCAGAAGGTATTTCATCAGTTTGACCATTTAAAAATGCAAGTAAATTATCTTGAAAAACAGTAGCAGGAGTTTCACCATGATCCCCAGGAATTTCAATAATGACTAAAGGAATACCAGCCGCAGCTATTTCTTTATAATGTTGTGAAGTTTTATATTGATCTGGTAAAGTCTCAACAGATTCAAATGCCATTATAACCGTACCATTTTCTTTCATTAAATTAAGGTTTTCTTCACTAGTATCTAATTGACCTCCATTCCATTGAAGATCAAGAAAAACCATAGTTTGTGGTTCTAAATCAGGATTATTTCTAATCTTGTCAAGAGTTCTTGTATAAACAGTACCTCCACCTTCACTCCAACCAATACAAGTGTGTGAATTAAAAGCGTTCTCACCATAAATAGCTTCTATAGTACGCAACCCTAATTCATTTTTATCATCAGAAGAAGTCATACAAAAAATCGCATCGTTATTCTCATCTATAGCATTAGTAATAGCATTATCTACTACATAACTTCCAGAAGCACCTCTCGAAGTAATACCACAAGGATTATAATAAGTATAAGACTTAGTATTCTCATCTATTTTCGCAGGTAAATATATTTCAAACATATTACTATTTAAATCTGTAGTAGAAGTAATAACTACTTTATCGCTGCCTTCAACAGGAGCAACGCTAATGCCAATTTCAGTTCCCTCATATTCTGCTATAATATCATTATATGCTCTTAACTGATCTTCTGTCATAAAAGAAGTATCAACATTTTCATTTGTACTCATAAAATACCTCACTTATTCTAATAATAGGATACTACGTAATTAGTAAAAAGTAAATGAAATTTGATTTAGATGACAAAACAAAGACAATAAAAAAGATAGTAATTTTACTATCTTATGCTATTTACCACTAACTGATGTTTCTGTAACAGTAGTACTATCTACAGTAGCATTAACATCTGTATTACTCATAATTCTTTCATAATTATCTCTTACTGCATCTAAATAATCATCAACAAATTTATCAGCCTCAGTTCCAGTTAATCCCTTTTCATTAGCCGCATTACGAGCTTCTTCTCCATATAAGTTTTCATATGTTAAATCTGTTAATCTTTCGAGTTCTTTAGCTCTCTCAGCATCAGATAAAGATGGATCTATAGTAAAAGGTAAACCTGCAAGAGCTCCAGTTAAAACACTAAAGTCACTAACCTCAGTTCCACCTAAATTAGCAGCTTCGTTATTTAAGTCTCTTTCTGTCTCTTGTAACTTTAATTGTGCATCCATAGCTTGTTTTGTAAAAGATAATACATTGTCAAGCATTTTTAAGGTATTAACTTTATATTCTAACATTTTAATATCTTGAATTTTAGGTGAACTAGTTGTACTAGCATATTGATTTGCAATAACTAAATCTCTTATTTTTGTATTATTAATAACAGAAACAATTG
This sequence comes from uncultured Bacilli bacterium, assembly GCA_934096645.1. Taxonomy (GTDB): domain Bacteria; phylum Bacillota_I; class Bacilli_A; order RF39; family UBA660; genus CAG-1000. Next base: position 88,982 of record CAKOMK010000002.1, read on the forward strand.
AATTAATTTTATCTGCTAAAAATCCAGCATCAGTACTTAAAAATTCTTCCATTATACCATTAATTGAAGAAATAGTAAGTTTAATATTCTTCCCAATAAAAATTGATTGTCTAATATAATGGTTTGACATATGAGTAACATCAGCTAAATCAAAAATAATATCATTTCCAAACATAATCTCGCAAAAAGCCATTCTTTGTTCTTGTGGATCAGTAATTAATACTCTTTCACCATCTTTATCATATTTATAAAGTTTATAAGACATATTATAATCTTTACCACCATGCGTGATTTTACTAGGTAAACCAAGTATATCAAATGAACCATTGCTAAGACCCCATAATTCACTATCAGCATTTAAAGATCTAACAAATCCATGGGAATCTCTATTATCTTTCTCAGCAGTATATTCAATATAATAAACAGTTAAACCTTGCTTAGCAAATTCAGAAATATCACCTTGAGCCCTCTTGAAAACATCACCATCAAATACATCAGGATTAGTATCAAAATACACAAGTGGTGTTTTTGTTTTTATTAAATTATTTATTTCCTCTTGAGTAAGTTTAACATTATTATATATATCTCTTGGTTCCATTAAAACAGGAATAAAATTATATCCTCTTTCTATACAATTAGCTGCTACAGAATGCATTGTATTTCCAAAACTAGCACTATATCCTTGATAAACAACAGTAGTATCAGCTATACAGGGATTGCTGTCCTTAATACAATCAATAACATCTAAACCTTTTGTCATCCAGTCATCCGTATTGCCCAAATGTATAGGCGACAAAATAATAGTATTGCTTTGATTATCAACTACATGATTAAACACTTCGTTGCAGTCATCAATTCCTCCTCCACCTCTACCAGCAATTTGGATACCTGTATCATAATCAATCTCTTCTGGCATATAAACACGAAACTCACTATCGCCATAACCAACTCTAACAGTTCCTTCAGTTCCAGGTTCAATTTGAGACAATTGGTTTTTAATACTATCTATATCTTCTTGAGATAAATTACTCAAATCCATATTATGCACATCCTATTCTTATATCAAAATTATAACATGAAAACTTGATATGTAAAACTCCAAAATAAAAAAATTATAAGAAATAAATCTTATAATTTTTATTTTGTTATCTTATTAAATCCATCAAATTTAGAAATAAAGTCATGATAACTAGAAGTATTAAAGTAACTATCTTTAAATATAACTTTAACATATTGTCCTTCACACTTAATACTTTTTATCATATCAGAACTATATCCTTGAGTAATCTTATTTAAACTTGATAATGCTTTATCAGGATTTCCAAAATCAAAGTAATGTTCAACGCTAGTAACTGAGTTATTATCATGATTAATTATTATTTTATAACTTGAGTCTAGTGAACTATATACATCAGTATTATTATCACTTACTACACTACTATATTCAGGAAATTCAACTGTATCATTTGAAGGTGTTAATGTGCCTGAATCAATTATGTCAGGGTTTGATGGAGCACTTGGAGCACTAGGAGAATATCCACCATTTCCATATGAACTTCCACTACCAGAACCATTACTTCCTGCATTATTATTTGAATTGCTTACATTTCCAGTACCATTTGAATTCCAAGAATTATTTTGGTTATTACCACTATTTGTATTAGTTTCCTCCGTTTTATTGCTATCGTTAGAAGTACCATTATCAGTTCTATCTGTACTTACTGTACTAGAAGCATTTGATTTATTAGAATTATTATTTTGATTTGTAGAACTATTAGAATTTTCTCCTCTATCTTTATTATTGTGGCTATTTAACTTAGTTTCTTCTTTAGATTCACTAGGTTTAGTATCACTATTGCCCTTATTATCAGTACCAGGTTTCTTCGCATCATCATACTTTATATTTTTATTTACTGTACTTGATACATTTGATTTATTTGAACTATTATCATTTTTATCTTTATTTACAACGCTAGACATATTTTCCATGTCTGCTTTTTCTTCTTTAGCTTTAACTTCATTACCTTTTAAATCAGTTTCACTTGCTTCAGTTTCAACATCAACGTCATATTTATCTTTATTTTTTTCAAATTCTTTAATTCTTTCTTTTATATAATCGTCAACAAATTTATCTTTTTCTTCCCCAGTAAGTCCTTTACTTTCAGCTTCTTTGCTTGCATCAGCTCCATAATACTTCTCATAAAGTTTTGCAGTTTCAGCATCAATATACTCTTGTTTTTTAGTACCAGTATATCCAAGAGCATCAGCAATACTATCTAATCCTGCAATAGCACCAGCAAGAGCAGCATCAGTTACACCTCCACTAGGAGCCAAATCAGCTGCATCTTTATCAACTTCATTTTCTGTTGCTTCAATTTCCAATTGAGCATGCATAGCAAACTCAACACATTCAAGAGTTTTTGCAAGCAATTCACTTGTCTTAGCAATATACTCCATAATTTTAACATCTTGCATCTTTGGAGAGTTTGTAGTACTAGCATAATCAGTAGTAACTTTAATATCTTTTATTTTAGTACCATTTATCTTACTAGTTAGTGCTTGAATTTTATCTGCTAAAAATCCAGCGTCAGTTGATAAGAATTCACTTAACATCTTATTTATTCTTTCTTGAGATAATTTGATATTTAAATTATATAAAGCATTATCATCTTTTAGCTTATTATATAACTGATCAATATCACTTAATTCAAACATAGGCGTTTTAACCATGTCATCAAAGTATTTTGTAGCTTCTTCATAAGATAAATCTTTTTTCTTCCATTCACCAGTCTCAGGATCTTCTACAAAAATATAAAAATGGTTAAGTTTATCTTTAAAATCTTCTGTCAAATCACCTTTTCCAAGAATCCAATTCAAATAATTGTTATAGTATGGAGTTTTACATTTCCCATCATGACTAACAGCATAATCTATATAAAATGTTTCACCACCTAATGAAGCCCAATGTCTAAATACTCTAACAGCATCAGGATTTCCATTACTACCATCAGATGTAACTCCAACTAATTTCATGCCTTTATTAATCATAGCTAAATAATCATCATCAGAATTCGGTATATAATACATGCTTCTTTCTGGATGATAACTATCTCCAAGAGATAAAGTAGAAATATGATATTTATATGTTCCATCTTCGGCTACACTATAATTTCTAGCAAGAGCAAAAGCAGAACCTCCACCAGCACTAACTCCAGCAACAGTTACATTATCCCAGTCACCAGGTATTATATCAGATAAACTATTTAATGTGTTTGCTGCCTCTTTTCCACTATAATAATAAGAACCCCCTGGAAATATTAAAATAGTATTATTATTACAGTTTAATTCATTAAGACTCACACAGTTTCTACTAGAATAATCATCGTCCATTCCCTTATAATAAACAACAATTTGAGTATTCTCATCTATATGATCAGGCATATAAATTTGAGCACCAACTTCACTATCCCCAGTAGGTGTATATTCTCCAACATTCCAACTTATAGATCCAGAATCATTATAAGTTTTATGTTCAGTTTCTATACCATTTATATTATTAGTACGTGTAAAATCAGCACTATCTTGATATCCTGTATTATTATTCATAAAACACCTCTATTATTAATCAATTATAACACACATAAAAAGACAAGAAAATAAAAAGACATAAAATTTGCTATAAAATTATGTCTATTTTTTAATTACATCATTAATAATATAATTTGTAATAAATAATCCAGCAGTTGCAGGAACAAAAGATGTAGAACCAAGCATTTTAGTATTAATAGGTTTTTCATCACTTGTTACAACTGTAACATCTTTCATTAAAACTCTATCTTTTCCTAAATCATGTCTTATCTTTTTAGCAAGTGGATCAGTTTCTGTTTTATCAAGAGTAGTAATTCTAACACGAGTAGCATCTATTTTATTTGCTGTTCCCATACTAGAAACTAATTTAATTCCTTTATCATGACATTCTCTAATTAATTTAACTTTAACTTTTGTAGTATCACAAGCATCAATAATATAATCATATTTATATGTAAATAAACATTCTATATTATCTTCTGTTATATGAGTATTTATAATACTAACATTAGCATCTTTATTAATTAGTTTGATACGTTTTTTCCATTCTCTTGTCTTATATTTATTATTATTTCTAGATGTAGCAATTATTTGTCTATTAATATTACTTGGTTTAATAGTATCACTATCTACTAGTGTAATATTTCCAACACCACATCTAATCAAAGACTCTATAACGTATCCTCCAACACCTCCAAGACCAATTATTAATACATTTAATTTCTTAATCTTTTCAATGTTTTCTTCTCCGATTAGACTCTCAAGTCTACACAAATTCATACTTTTTGCCTCCTAAAAGCACGAATATTATAGCATAAAAAAAACCTAGTGTAAATATAGTGTAATAAATCTCGCGCTCGACGAGGTGGTAGATCACACGATATGTCTGGGATCTTGATATAAAATCAATATTCAACGCCGCATACCGATTAGTTCCCCTATAATATTACATAGTCGGTTTATTGTGTCTATATTAATCATCTAGGTTAATTAAAGTTTATCATATAAAAATATTTAAGTCTATGCTTTGAAAATAAACTTTACACTATTTTATTATAATCAACGAAATGACCATATTTAGCAGTGTCAACATAACATTTATTAAGTAAATCTAAATCTTCAATTATGTTATTTGGTTCACATTCAGCATATAATGAACCACTTACATCAATATCGCCTTTATCACTAGTTATGTATATAGCAAGGGGTTTTCTTATTCCAATAGCATAACTAAGTTGAACTTGACACCACCTTAAATTATATTTTTTCAAATAATCAACTGCTATATTTCTAGCTTTATAAGCAGCACTTCTATCTACTTTAGATGGATCTTTACCACTAAAAGCTCCACCACCCACTGGAGCAAATCCCTGATATGAATCAACAACAATTTTTCTTCCAGTAAGTCCAGAGTCACCCTCAAAACCACCTATTTCAAATCTACCAGTTGGATTAATAAGAAACATTTCTATTTTAACATTATATTTTTCACAAATAGATAGGCAAATAGTTTTAATAATTTTATCTGTTTCTTCTCTTTCTTTTTCAGTATTTTGATAAGAAATAGTAAAATCTTTAATACTTAGTAGTTTCATATTTTCATCATATACTCCAGTAATTTGAGCTTTACCATCAGCATGAAATCTTTTATCTTTTTTTCTTAATTCATCATACTTAATTGATAATTCAGAAAGTATCATCATAGCTGTAGGTAAATAATATGAGTTATCATTACAAGCATAACCAAACATCATGCCTTGATCTCCAGCTCCGCCAACTTCTTTATTAGTTCCAAGAGCAATATCATTACTTTGAATACCTATATTATTTATAATCTTATACTTTTTATAGTAACCAATATCATTCAAAGTCTCATTTACTACTTTTTCAACATCTACAACACTTTTAGATGTAACTTCTCCAGTTATAAATATTACTCCTTTACCTCCACAAACTTCAATAGCGCATCTACTATCTTTATCCCCTTTTAAATATTCATCTAATAAAGCATCACTTATCTGATCACATACTTTATCAGGATGACCTCTAAAAACAATTTCATTACTGTATAACTTCATAATTTCCTCCTTTCAGTAATAATTACCTTAAAAAGAAAAAATACCTAAGATAACCTTAAGTATTAAAAGCTATCCTCATCCATCTGGGTTTACCACCTAATCAAATAGGTTGGTGTGATCTACGAGCCAGTCTCTAAATCACTCTTTATAAGGTAATATAAAATTGTTGTCCTAAGACATAAATATTATAACATAAAATGCATAAAATGTAATATGTTAAATAAAATAAAAGACAATATTTTTTTCAAATCAGCATTTTTACTATTAATTGGTGGAACTCTAACTAAACTAGTTGGTTTTATTCTAAAAATAATTATAACTAGAAAAATTGGTACAGAAGGTATAGCTATTTATAGTCTATTATCCCCTACCATATCATTATTAACAGTAATAGCTACATTTAGTTATCCAACAGCATTATCAAAAATAATATCAGAAAGACAAACAAACTCAAAATCATTATTTTATTCTACAATAATACTTTCTTTTATAATAAATATTATAGTTATTTTAGTCACTATTTTATTTGCTCCAATATTATCAAATAATCTATTAAATGAAAGTAGACTTTATTATCCAATAATATGTATAAGTTTAACTATGCCTTTTATAAGTATATCTTCTATCATAAAAGGTTATTTTTGGGGAAAACAAAATATGTTCCCCTATATGTTATCCAATTTTATAGAACAATTAACAAGATTATCTTTAATACTGTTTTTCCTAACAAAAATATTTTATAAAGGATTAGTATTTTCAATATGTTTTTTATTTATAGTAAATATGATTGGTGAAGTGGTCTCACAAATAATAATGATTCTTTTTATGCCAAAAAATTATTTAAATTTCAAGAATATAAAAATAGATTCAAAAGATATAAAAAGTATTTTAAATATATGTATACCATGTACATCAAGTAAAATAATTGGCTCAATATCATATTTTTTTGAACCAATAGTTTTAACTAATGTTTTAATATTTATGGGTTATTCAAATGAATATGTAATTTATGAATATGGTATCATAAACGCATATGCTCTTTCACTACTATTAATGCCTCAATTCTTTACTCAAAATATGTCAACAGCTTTAATACCAGAATTATCAAAACATTATAGCTATGGCAATAAAAAAATGTGTAAAAAAAGAATAAAAGAAATACTTTTAGTCTCTTGTTTTATTGGTTTAATATCAACAATTATAATTAGTGTATTCCCTAAATTCTTTTTAAGTACTTTATATCATACTACTGAAGGATATGATTATATTAAGATATTATCTCCATTTGTAATATTATTCTATGTAGAATATCCTCTAATGAGTTCTCTTCAAGCATTAGGAAAAAGTAAAGAAGCTATGAAATGTACAATAACTTCTTCAATAATAAGACTATTTTCCATAGCAATACTTTCACTATTAAAAATAGGTATCTATAGTTATATATTATCAATAATAGTTAATCTTCTAGTATCAACTTACCTTTATTATAAAGAAGTCAAAAAAGTATTAGCTTAACTCATCATTTTTAATCACATATACTTTATTATCTTTATAAAAAGCATAAAATATATCTTCAATATTTAAATTCTTATTATCTAAATTATCTATTAACCAATCTAAATCTTTATTAATATAGTTTAATGTATCTTTTTGAACACAACCATCTAATATAAGAGGAAATGGTATATCACTAGTATCATTTTTATATAAGTTTAATCTTCCATTATTTTCAAGAATAGCAAACTTTACTTGAGTTAAATCTTCTATATTATTATTTCTTAATTCAAGCATTAAATCATCTAAAGAATATCTTTGTTTTTTCATTTCAGTTTTATTTATTTTACCTTTATTTATTATTAATGAAGGCTTTCCATCAACTAAAGTCCTAAACTTTTCTGATTTAACTGATAATACTCCAAATATTATTTCAAATACAAGTAATATCACAATAGGTATAATAGTCAAAAGCATAGATTCATCATAATTCTCTATACTAATCGCAACTAATTCAGCTATTAACAAACTAACAACTAAATCCATCAAAGATAACTCTCCTATTTCTCTTTTACCCATCAATCTAAATACAACAATAATAAAGAAATAAAAAAATATTGTCCTAAAAGTAACATTTAATATATTCATAATATTCACCATTATTATTATGTATAATCATATTATTTTTAAACATAAATATAATTAATTAGGTGATCAAATGTCAAAAGCAAAAAATTATATTAAAAATATTTCATTAATTCTTTTATCAATTATAGTATATTTATTATTTATATCTATTTTTTATTATTTTGAAATATTAAATTATAAAGTTGTTTCTATTATAAATTTTATTGTAGTTATGGTTTTATTCTTTGCTTTAGGATTTAAAACATCTTCTATTGAAAGAAAAAAAGGATACTTAAATGGTTTTATAGTATCCAGTATATTAGTATTATTATTTATAATTTTATCTATAATATTTAGTAAATTAAGTTTTAGTAGTTTAGTTTATTATTTATCATTAATTCTTTCAAGTATAGTTGGTGGCATTATTGGTGTTGGAAAACATAATTAATTAACCATAAGTAAAATTTCTATTTTGTCTCCATTTTCTAGTTGAAAATTAATAGTATTATCAGTTTGTTTAAAATTAGTAACTTTACTTATACTTTTTTGAGTTTTAGCATTCAAATCTATAAAATACAAATTATTGTTTTTATCAATAACTAAATTATTATTAGTTAAATAAATATAATATTTAACTTTTATCAAATTACCATTTTCATCTTTTACATTATCTATAGTTCCATCAATGTTAACAGAAAAACTTGGTTCTTCGCTATCTCCAGCACAAGAATATCCTCCAAATGTAGTAATACTAATCTTATGTTCTTTCATATAAGTGTTAATCGGTAAAAGAGATGCATTATCATCAATAGATAATACAAGTATTTCACCATCTATATTAAAATAAAATAAGTTGACTAAAACTTCACATTCAAATATAAAAGCTTTTCTCGAAATATTATTTATTTTACCTTTAGCACTTGTTTCATAATACTTATAATTATTATAAAGTAACTTTGCTCCATCATTAAAGTCATCATCATCTAAACAACATTCACTATCATTAGCAGAATCTATAATATCAGCAAAATATGAATAATATATTTTATTGCTTTCAGTAACAGCAAATATATATCCTCCAGAATAACAATCAGCATATGATGAAAAATACTTAATATTTTCGTCAATGTATTTATCTTTTACCCATTTATTATCAATATTCCAATATATTTTTTTATTTTGTAATTTAATAAAAGGAATTTCTTCTCCTTCAAAACCCTTTTCATTCATCTTAAAATATTTATCGTATATAGTATCATAATCCCAAATATATGCTTGATTATATTTAATTTCTTTATTATTTATTTTAATTGTTTCATAATAATAATCATTATCATCATCTTCATTATTTATTTCATTATCAGGTTCATCATTTAAATTATTATCATTGTTATCTACAACTTCATTGGGAATAGTGTTATCCTTATCTTCATCTTTTTTATTATCAATCGTATTATCATTATTATCTTCATTAACATTATTATCAATAACAGTATCTTCATCATTATTACTATTATTTTTATCATAATAAAATCCAAGTCCACTAAAACTAACACTAACTATAAAGAGTAAAATTAAGATTATCAAAATTATATTACGTTTCACACTTACTCACCACTTCTATTCTAGAAATAGTATATCATACAAACAAATTTAAATAAATTAAAATAAAAAAGAAAAACTATTCATTTTTCTTCTTATTATATCTACTAGCAAATTCTTCTCTAAATTCTAATAAATCATCTGCTTCTATATGAGTTCTAATATCTTCCATTAATTTGGTTAAAAATCTAATGTTATGAATTGAAATTAATCTTTGACCAAAAGTTTCATCAGCAACTAATAAATGTCTTATATATGATTTAGAATAATTATTACAAGCATAACAATCGCAATCTTTTTCAATTGGATCTAAATCTTTAATATATTTAGCATTTCTAATATTAGTTCTACCATCACGTGTTAATGCATTTCCATGTCTTGCAAGTCTTGTTGGAAGAACACAATCAAAAATATCTATACCACGAATAACACCGTCAATTAAATCCATAGGTTCTCCAACACCCATTAAATATCTAATTTTATCTTTAGGTAAATATGCAGTAGCATACTCAATCATTTTAAGTTTAGTTTCGGCATCTTCTCCAACACTTACACCACCAACAGAATATCCATCAAAATCTAATTTAGCAGTTTCAATCGCAGAAAACTTTCTTAAATCTGGAAATTCTCCACCTTGAACAATTCCAAATTGAGCTTGAACATCACGTTTCTTATTAGCATCTAAGCTTCTTTTAGCCCATCTAAGTGTTCTTTCAACACTATTTTTCATATATTCATGAGTTACTGGATAAGGAGGACATTCATCAAAACTCATTATAATATCACTACCTAACTTATTTTGAATTTCAATACTTTTTTCTGGAGTCAAAAATAAATTTCTTCCATCAATATGACTTTTAAACTTAACTCCTTCTTCACTAATATCTTTTGGTTTAGCTAGACTAAATACTTGAAAACCACCACAATCAGTTAAAATTGGACCAGTTTTATAATTCATAAAATTATGAAGACCACCAGCATTATCAACTACATCTTCTCCAGGTCTAAGCCATAAATGATATGTATTTGAAAGAATAACATCAGCATGAGCATCTTTTAATTCTTCTGGACTAAGTGTTTTTACTGTAGCTTGTGTCCCAACAGGCATAAACATAGGTGTTTTATGAGTTCCCCATTTAGTATGAAATTCACCAAGTCTAGCACCACAACTATTTTCTTTTAATAATTTAAATTTTAAATCCATTATAATTCCTCCTCAGTTAAAAACATAGCATCTCCAAAACTAAAGAACTTATATTTTTCTTTTTGAGCATGCATATAAGCATTCTTAATAATATCAACACTACTAAAAGCACTAACTAACATAACTAGTGTACTTTTTGGTAAATGAAAATTAGTAATTAATCCATCAGCACTTAAAAATTTGTGTGGTGGATAAATAAATATATCAGTTTCTTCTATAGTACTTTTAAATTCTCCATATTTTTGAATGTTTGCTTCAAGAGTTCTAAGAGATGTAGTACCAACACAAATAATTCTATTATTATTCTTTTTAGCTTCATTTAGTTTTAGAGCAACATCTTCACTTATTTCATATAATTCACTATGCATATCATGTTTAGTAATATCATCTTCACTAACTGGTCTAAAAGTTCCAAGTCCTACATTTAAAGTAACATATAAAATATTTATTCCTTTTTCTTCTATTTGTTCAAGTAATTCTTTTGTAAAATGAAGTCCAGCTGTAGGTGCAGCAGCACTACCAGTCTTTTTTGCATAAACAGTATTATATCTATCATTTTCTTTTAATGATTCATGAATATAAGGAGGAAGTGGCATAGCCCCAACTGAATTTAAATGTTCAACAAATATCCCTTTATAATTAAATTTAACATGAGTAATTCCATCATTAAATACATCAATTACCTCACATTCAAAATCATCTTCAAACTTAATAACAGTACCTTTTTTAACTCTCTTTTGTGGTCTTACTAAACATTCCCATATATCGCTTTCTAATTCTTTCAATAAAAGTATTTCAATCTTAGCTCCTGTTTCAGTTTTAGTTCCAATAATTCTACTAGGTAATACTTTTGTATTATTAAGTACTAAAGTATCTCCTTTTCTTAAATAATTAATAATGTTATAAAATACTTCATCAACATATTTTCCATTATTCTTATTAACAACTAATAATTTAGAATGATCACGTTCTTTAATAGGAGTTTGAGCTATTAAAGATTCATCTAAATCATAATCATAAGTATTTATATCTTTATAATCCATAATCAACCTAGGAAAACAGCCTAGTGATTCACCTCTCTTTTCTAGTAGTAAATTATAACACAAAATAAAAAGATTATAAACTATAAATTGCTTATAACCTCTTCTAAATCTTCTTTACTTTGAAAACCAACTGATTCAAGTATTTTTTCTCCATCTTTAAATATCATTAAGTCTGGTATACTCATTACTCTATATTCTTGAGCTAAATCAGGAAATTTATCTACATCTATTTTAATAATGTCTATTTTATCTTCAATACTTTCAAGAACAGGACCCATCATCTTACAGGGACCACACCATTCAGCATAAAAGTCTACTAAATGATATCCTTCTTTAACTAATTCATTAAAATTATTTTTTTCTAAATATTTTATCATTTTAATTTTCCTTTCTCTTTTAATATCTCCACATTTTCTTTAGAAATAATTTCATATTTTATACATGAATTAATAGCTTCTTCACTGAATTTTTCTTTATCATTTTTATATGTTTTACTTAAATCATTTATTTCTTCAACTACTTTATTAGCATCACTAACTGCACTACTCATAATAGGTGTATTATAAAGTATTTTGTTTTTTAATTTTGAATCATCTAATCCTTGTAAAGTCCAAAATGGTAAATTAAATATAAATAATGCTATAAAAACAATAATATAACTCTCTATAAATCCAACTATTCCACCTAATATTTTAGATATGAATCCAAGTACAATAGTTGCTTTTAATATCTTTTCTATTATACCACTAACTACAAGAACTATTCTTAAAGCTAAATATAATAATGAAAAAACTATCAAGAAAGCTATTACTTCATATAGTAATATATTTAAAACTGCTACTCCTTCAAATACACCACCAAAATTAAAGAATGGTAAATTTTTATAAAGTAATGAAGCAACTGGATTCTTTAAATAAAATGATACTACTAGTATAAGTATAAGTCCTACTAAGAAAACTGTTTGTTTTATTAGTCCTCTTCTCATACCACTCATTATTCCTAAAAAGAAGCAAACTATTATTAAAGCATCTACTATATTCATAATTTTCATCTCCTTAAACTCTATATGGATTATCTATGCTTCCATCTCCACTTACTACTTTAATATTTCCTTTTAATGCTATTACAGGTCTAATAATATTAACTGTATTAACTTTATTAGTAATAAGTTTTCCTTTATTTACTACAAAATTATATGCATCACTACCATTAAAATATGCCGGTGTTATAGTCCAATATGAACCATCAATATATAAATAATTATTTTGATTATTATTTAACATATTAATACCAGCATAATATACTTCATCAGCACTAATAAGTCCAATTGGATAATTAAGTCCATTACTAGTACTAATTTTATCATTCTCATTTATACAATCGTAATCACTTCTATTATTATAATATAAGTTATTAAATGATAAATATCCAGTATTATTTTTAGAGTAACCACTATTTCCATAATTAATTTTATTTAGTGTAAATTCACTTGTTTTTCTATTATTACAGAAAATAGTATCATTTGCAATAAAATTATTATATGAAAATAAATCACTCACATAGAAACTATCTAATACTTTTTTAACTGAACTAAAGTTATTATTTGAATGTTCTATTTTATATTCTCCACTACTTGCATTACCATATAAATATCCAACATAAGCATTATAATCACTATTATCATTAAATTTACTTTGAATATTTTTAAAAGTACAAACACCATCAATATATTCTCCATTATATATAATTTTTATATTTCCACTTTCTGTAGTTCTAATTATTTTCCAACACTTATTAGCAAATATTAAATTATTATTTAAATTATTTCCACCTCTATAAAAGAAAATAGTATTTCCATTAATAGAGTTATTAGTATAAAAAATTCCTTCATTATTAAAGTTTTCTTCATTATAAGGTAAAACATTATTATTATGTACAAAATATGATAAAGAGTTCCTTTCATATAGAAAAGCATTATCACTAGTTATTCTAGAAGATTTAACATCTATATTAGTAGAAAATGTTTTATTCATATTATTATTTTGATTTTTATCTGTCTTTAAGAATGTAATAATTAATTCATAATTATGTGTCTTTCTTGCTTCTATTCTAACATTACTAGCTATATATGTATTATCTTCATTAGGAACAATTTTATTAATTACAATACTTCCTCCATCATTTGAATATAAACTATATACTAAATCACTAGGATTATTAAAATTATTAACTAAATTTTTAAATAATAAATCATAATATACAACTGTATCTCCAGTATTTTTAACATTAAATGTTTTCTTAATAGATTCTCCAGTATAAGCATTAACAAGAGATATATTACTAGTATCATTAAAAGTTATTTCCATATTTGAATCAAATGTGCTTACAAGTATATCATTACCACTACCTTCAGCATTAATAGAAAAGTATGCATAACTACCAGTTATCATTAAAGATACAACAACTATTAAAGCTATTACAATATAAATTATACTTTTTTTATTATATTCCATTTATATTCACCTATTTTAATCTAAAAATATTATATAATTTAATATAGTTTTTTTCAATATAATTTGAAAATTACACGATTATTTGATAAAATATTCCATGAGGAGAAAAGAAGTATGTTTAAACAAAGTGATATTTTAGATGAAAAAAACAAAATTCTAAGACAAAAAAGCAATGAAGTTAAATTTCCTATGTCTGAAGATGATATATCTTTAATAAATGATATGATTATGTATTTAAGATTAAGTCAAGATGAAGAATATGCTAAAAAGAATGATATTAGAGCTGGTATGGGTTTAGCTGCTGTTCAGCTTGGAAATTTAAAAAGATTTTTTGTAATTTCATATAAGAATGATGATGGTACTTTTGAAGAATATAAAGTAGTTAATCCTAAAATAGTATCTCACTCTGAAGAACTTATTTATGTGGAAGAAGGAGAAGGATGTTTAAGCGTAAATAGATATGTTGAAGGAATTGTACCAAGATATGCTAGAGTTACAGTTGAATATCAAGATGAATTTGGTAATCAAAAATCTGTAAGAGTTCGTGAAGAAATAGCTGTAGCATTCCAACATGAAATAGATCATTTAGAGGGTATAATGTTCACAGATAAAATAGATCCAAAAGACCCATTCAAGAATAAAAACTCGATGCGTGCAATATAAAGTAAATAATAAATTATTTACTTTTTTTATTAAATAATTTATAATTATCATAGGAGAAGAATATAAATGAAAACAAAAGATAATATTTATAAAAAAAGAGCGATTTTTTGGGGGTTAATATTAATTATAATGATAGCGTGTTTTGCATTTGGAATGACAGCTTATTATAATGGAGAGGGTCCAGATGGTAAAACAAGAAGCACTTTATATCCTATAACTGAAAAATTTAATCAATTAGATGATGTTTCACTATATACCCTATCTGGTCGTGAATTTAGTGCAAAATATTCAAATGAAAGAATTGTATTAAGATATGAAACTAATAGTAATAAATACAAATATAAATTAGATTATAATGATGAAACAAAACTATTAACTTTAGATACAACATACGATAATGAAGATGATTTATATACTGTAGTAAAAGCTTTAATCAACGCAGTATATGTTAATAAAGGTTATAAAGCTGGAGCTGTATTTGAAAAGTTCACAATAGATAGTTTCAAGGCAACAACAATAAATGATGGTATAAGCGTTGTAACAGATGGTAAGAATTATAAAATTGATATTAATTTAGATGAAGATATTTTAAAAAGTGGTAAAGAAGATATAATCCAAGATAATTCAAATACTAACAATGATAATCAAACTCCTACAGATAATATAACAGATACAACTGATAATACGGATAGTACAGATGATAAAAATCAACCAGAAGAACCTCAAACAGATAAACAAAACTAAAAGACTTGAATAAAAATTTCAAGTCTTTTTTAATCTTCTAATTTAACACTAACTATCTTACTTACTCCACTCTCTTGCATTGTAATACCATATAATTTATCAAGGTATTCCATAGTTTTCTTTTTATGAGTAATTACAAGTAATTGAGTTTTATTTTTATAATTAGCTAAATATTCTCCAAATACAGTAGCATTATTCTCATCAAGTGCAGATTCAACTTCATCAAGAATTACAAATGGAACATGTTCCAAATTCATTATTGAGAATAATAAACTTATAGCCGTCATAGTTCTTTCACCACCAGATAATAAACTAAGTGGTTTTTGATTCTTTCCAGGAGGTACTGCAATAATATCAATACCAGTTTCAAGTATATTATCAGGGTCTGTTAACTCTAAATGAGCATTTCCACCTTTAAATAATGTTTTAAATACTTTTTCAAATTCAACATTTATATCATTAAATGATTGAACAAATTTTTCTTTCATTACTTCATCCATATCATCAATAATGCTAAGTAAATCATTTTTACTATTTTCTAAATCTTCTTTTTGTTTAGTTAAGAAATTAACTCTCTTACTAATTCTATCATATTCATCAATTGATCCTAAATTAACATCTCCAAGACTCTTAACTTTTCTTCTAAGCATATTAACTCTTTCACGAGCAACTTCAGTATCAATCTCAAGAACATATTCCTTACGAGCTCTCTCATAACCTAAACTATATTCTTCACTAAGTCTATTTAATAAGCCATCTAAATTAATATTTATTTTAGTTATTTCAAGTTCTAAATTATTAATTTCATTTACTAAATTATTATATTCACTATTTTGTTTCTTAATAGCTGTTTCTAATGTAGTTAATGTATTATTTAAATCAATCTTTTCTTTATTCAAAGCATTCAAAGTCTTTTCTAATTCATTCTTCTTTTCTTCATGATTATAATATTCTTTAATAACATTATCTAATTCTTTAGATAAGTTATTATCACTTAAATTATCAATTTCATTTACTACACTTTCAAGTTCACTATTTAATGTTTCAAGTATTGAATTCTTATTATTTAGTGATTCTTTATTCTTAATAATTTCAATATTTAAATTATATATATTATCTTTAATAATATTTAAGTCACTATCTAATTCATTAACTTTCTTTTCAGCTTCAACTATATCATTGTTTATAACATTTAAACTATTTTTTAGCTTTTCTAACTCATATTTATCAGAGATGTATGAACTATTAGTTTTAATGCTTCCACCAGTCATAACACCACCAACATGAATAAGCTCACCATCTAAAGAAATAACTCTATATCTATGATTTATTTTCTTACTTATAGCTATTGCTGAAGTAATATTATCAGTAACAATTATATTTCCAAGTTGATTCATAACAATATTATAATATTTATTATCATATGTCACTAAATCACTTGCTATTCCTATAAAACCAATTATATTACTAATATTTCTAAGTATTTCTGGTTCAATACTTTTAGGTTTAATAACATTAAGTGGAAAGAATGTAGCTCTACCTTTATTTTGTCTCTTTAAATAATCAATTGCTTCTTTAGCACATGCTTCATCATTAACAACGATATTATTAGAAGAAGCACCTAAAGCAACATCAAGCATAGTCACATACTCACTCTTAGTATTAACTAAATTACCTAAAATATCATGAATTCCTCTTAAAGTAGGATTATCAATAACTGATCTAACACTATAAGGTATTTTATTCATATTAGATATATTATTTTCAAGAATATCAATCTTATTATTTCTATCAAGTAAATCTTTTCTTTTAGAATTAAGTTCAAAAGTTGCTCTTTCTTTTTCTCTATTAACACTATTATATTCATTATTTAATGAACTTAATTTTTCATTTAAATTATTAATTTCATCATTTAAATATTTAATATCTAAATTGCTAGAAGATATATTATTTCTTAAAGAACCTTCCCTATCCTTTAAAGCAATTAAATTATTTTTAACTGTTTCACTTTCTTTATCATATTTATTTCTTTCAGTTATTAAAGTCTTTTTATTACTTAAAGCAATTAAACTCTCATTAATTTTAAATATAGAAGCACTAGTAGATTTAATATTTTCATCAATATTTAAAAGTCTAACTTTTATTTTTTCTGCTTCTGTTTCTTCATTAGTAGAATTAGCTTGTAATTTAGATAATTTTTCTTCTAATTTAAGTTTAGCATTAGAATCATTCTCAACTTTAGTACTTAAAACAGTTATATCATTAGCAATTAAAGCTATTTCAACACTTTCAAGTTCACTAGTAACTTCTTTATATTCACGTGCTTTTCTAGCAGCTTCTTCAAGTGGTACTAAGTTTTCACTATTCTCATTTATTATTAAATTTATTCTTTCTATATTATCTTGTGTTTTATATAGTTTAGATAAACTTTCTTCTTTTCTCTTTTTATATTTTAACACACCAGCAGCATCTTCAAATATAACTCTTCTTTCTTCTGGTTTTTCACTTAATATTTGATCTATCTTATTTTGAGGAACAATATTAAATGATTCTTTAGAAGATCTTGAATCTAAAAATAAATTAGTTATATCTTTAAGTCTACATTTTTCATTATTGATATAATATTCATTTTCTCCAGTTTTATATACAACTCTTTTAACAGATACATCATTATAATCAATATTAAGCGTCCTATCAGTATTATCAAAAGTAATCATAACAGATGCAAAATTAGCAGGATTACGTGAAGAAGAACCATTAAATATAACATCAGTCATATTATTAGAACCTCTAAGTGTCTTAATACTTTGTTCTCCTAAAACCCATTTAATAGCATCAACTATATTACTTTTACCACTTCCATTAGGACCAACTATTCCTGTAAAAGTAGGATCTAATTCTATAGTTAATTTATCAGCAAACGATTTAAAACCATTAATTTGTATTTCTTTAATATACACGATACTCACATCCTATTTTATTACTTAATTATTATAGCATAATAAAAAGAAAAGCGCATTAGTCAAAAATGAATTTACGCTCTTTTGTTATATGCTTCTTTAGCTGCATTTTGTTCAGCTTCTTTTTTAGAAGAACCACTTCCAACTCCATATATAAGTCCATCTATAATAACTTCTACTTTAAATGTCTTATTATGAGCAGGTCCACTTTCATCTATTAATTTATATTCAACACTCTTTTTAACTGTTTGAACACTTTCTTGAAGTAAACTCTTATAATCCATTAAGAAATCTTCTTGTCTATCAATATATGGAACAATTAATTCATGAAAAACTCTTTTAACTGCATTAAGACCATTTTCTAAATATATAACAGCCATAGTAGCTTCAAATACATCAGCAATAATGGTTTTATTTGCTTCACTCATTCCATTACCTAAATAAATATATTTTTTTAAATCTATTTCCTTAGAATATTCATATAAAGCATTCTCACAAACATATAAACTTCTAAGTCTACTCATTTCACCTTCAGGATAATTAGTATTATTATATAAATAATCACTACACACTATTTCTAAAACAGCATCACCTAAATATTCAAGTCTTTCATAACATTCACCACCATGTTCATTAGAATAACTTGAATGAGTTAAAGCAGTACTTATTAGCTTCTCATCTTTAAATTTAATACCATATTTTTTATATATATTCTTCATACTTATCACTACTCAATTATAACATAATAAAAATATAATAGTAAATGAACAAGTAATATTTTCTTTATAATATTTATTTTTTTTAATTAATATTATATAATTGTAGTATGACAAAATTATTGATAAAGTTAATTGAAATATATCAAATAACTCCTCTTCATAGTCATCAAATGTGTAGATTTACTCCTACATGTAGTGAATATATGAAAGAATGTTTGAATATTTATGGATTAAAGGGAATATTTAAAGGAATAAAAAGAATACTTAGGTGTCATCCATTTGGTAAGATTGGTTATGACCCAGTAATAAAAGGAGAATAGAATGAAAAAATTTAGTATTTTATTAATAGGTATACTATTACTTAGTGGATGTAGTTTTAATGATGATTTTAGTGACAAACTTATTTATACAACATCTTATCCAATTGAATATGCAACAAGTATGTTATATGGCGATTATGGTAAGATATCAAGTGTTTATCCTAACGGAGCTGACACTAAATATGAAGTAACTGAAAAGAAAAAAGATATTTATTCTAAAGGTGAAAAATTTATCTATTCAGGTATTGCAAACGAAGGATATCTAGCAAGAGACTTACTTAATAAAAATGGAAATCTTCAAATAATAGATGCTACTAAAGGATTACAAGCATCAACAACAATTACTTCTTCTTGGTTAGATCCTTCAAACTATTTAATGCTATGTAGTAATATTAAATCTGGATTAATCGATTATACAAGTAATGTTTATACAAAAGAAAATATAGAAAAGAATTATAACTTATTAAATGAAAAAGTATCAGAATTAGATGTAGCTTTATATGATATAGGTAAAAATGGTAACTATAACACTATTCTTACTACAAGCAATGTATTTAATTATTTAACTAAATATAATATAAACGTTATATCACTTGATACTAACAACGATGCAATAGATAGAGCTTATTCAGATGCAAAAAAAGCAATATCAGATAAAAGTATTCAATATATTTATTATATCGAAGGTGACGAATTTAATGAACAACAAGAAAAACTAGTAACAGACAATAGTTTAGTTAAAGTAGCTATAAATAATTTATTTACACTAAGTGATGAAGAAAGAAATGAAAATAAAAACTACATCACACTTATGAATGAAATAATAGAAAATTACAAAAAAGAATTATATAAAAAGTAAAAAGTCAAACCAACTTTTTACTTTTTTTAACACATTTAATAATATTTAATAATTCATAATATTCACTTATGTGTTTTCTATCATTATTAGTATAATATAAATGACTAAATATTTCTAATACTCTATCATAATATTCACCAAAAATATCTTCTAACATATCTATATACTCATCTTCATAACAAGAAAGTATAAACCAATTCATAAAATCATATCCAAAAGCTTTATATATATGACAAGCAGCCTTAACATAAAGTCTTATTTGATTATCATGAATTATAGTATTAGCTTCTTCATCTAGGTCAAACTCATCATAAAAACTAGAATTAAATATCATATTAGTTAAAGCTTCAGTAAGACCTTCTTCTATACCTCTTTGATTTGATATTCTAGTCTTAACAATTTCTTTTGGTTCATATATTTTATCATTTATACCTCTTTTATTATAAAAACTAGAAGATAAATAAGTTTCATCATCATAACCATATATTATAGCGTCATCTATTTGATCAATAACATTACCATCAATAGACTTAATAATAAATAATTTAACACTAGGATTATAATAAATATCATAATTTTCTAGTCCTCTACAAGAAGAAATTAATGTTTCATTAGTTAAATCACCAAGAGAATATAACTTTTCAACTTCACTTCTAAGTAAACCTACATTATATTTAAAATTAACAGATTTTTCTTTTTCATCTGAAGCATAAATATAATCAAGATTATTTAAAGTATTATCATATTTTCTTAAAACAGCTCTATTCTCATGAATCATTTCATGAATAATTGTTTCGCATAAAACAAGTATAGCACTTTTCTTTCTAGATTCACTTCCATCAACATACTCATTATATAAAGTTCTAAGATAATCATAATTAATCCATATACTATGATAACGTAAAGAATTACTATGTTCTAATTTTCTTTCTTCACTAGAACTTAAAGAATCATTAACAATATTACTATCATGATTATAAACAGCACTAGAATCTTCATACGTAATAGTTCCCTTATAGTCAATATATATTTCTATATCAAACAAATGATTAAATAAATCACTATATCCAAGCCTACTAAAAAATAAAGCTAAAACATCTTTAGCTTTATTTTTACCTATTTCAATAAAACTATTATATTCACTTTCTTGAAACATAATTATCAACCTACACCCTATATATCATAATCAAATAAAGTTCTTTGTTCATTTATTTTAAATTTCTTGTATGCTTTTGGAGTAACAATTCTACCCCTAGAAGTTCTTTTAACATATCCTTCTTGTAATAAGAAAGGTTCAATAACATCTTCAATAGTAGTCACTTCTTCACCAATAGATGAAGCAATAGATTCTATTCCTACTGGACCACCATTAAATTTATTAATGATACTAAGTAAGTAATCTTTATCAGCATTATCAAGACCACTTTCATCTATCTTTAATCTTTCAAGAGCCTTCTTAGTAATTTCTAAATCAATAATATCTTTTCCATCAACTAATGCAAAATCACTAACTCTTTTTAAAAGTCTATTTGCTATACGTGGAGTCTTTCTACTTCTAATAGCAATCTCAAGAGCAGCATCATCATCAATATTAAATTTAAGCACTCTAGAGCTTCTTTTAACTATCATGGCTAATTCTTCATCAGTATAGAATTCTAGCTTAGAAATGATTCCAAATCTATCTCTAAGTGGACTAGACAAGTCACCACTTCTAGTAGTTGCTCCAACTAATGTAAAAGGAGGTAAATCTATTTTAATACTTCTACTTTGTCCTTCACCACCAATAATAATATCTAGCTTAAAATCTTCCATAGCACTATATAATATTTCTTCAATATATCTAGGTATTCTATGTATTTCATCAATAAATAAAACATCATTTGGCTCTAAAGTAGAAAGTATAGCAGCTAAATCTCCACTCTTCTCAATAGTAGGACCACTAGCAGTCTTAATATTACTACCAAGTTCATTAGCAATAATATGTGCTAAAGTAGTTTTACCAAGCCCAGGAGGACCATATAATAAAACATGATCTAAATTTGTACCCCTTAACTTAGCAGCTTTAACAAATACTTTTATATTTTCTTTAACATCAGTTTGTCCAATATATTCATCAAAAGAGTCAGGTCTAATACTTTTCTCAAAAGTATCTTCTTCTAATTCATGATTAGTAACAACTCTCTCATCCATTATATTTCTCCTTAATATATTTTTCTACATCATACCAAGAATCAACTCTTTTAAATCTATTTTCATCATGATTATATTGATTAGTAAATAATAACACATCAACACCAGCAGCACTAACTTCTTCACAATGACTTTCTTTATCATCTATAAATAGATTAACTTCATTTTCAACGCATTCATCAACCTTACTACCAGTATCAACATATATCTTATCATAATGAATACCATGTCTATCTAACCAATTCTTAGTAAGCATATATGGATCAGTAATATATTTGCCTTTTCTAAAAGATATAATAATTATTTTAGCACCTTCTTTATGTAATTTATTAATTACTTCTTTAGCACCTTCTTTTATCTCTGCATTATCCATAATATATTCAAGTCTATCAGCAAAGAATTTACCTTTCATATCTTTTTCCCAATCCATCATTTCAGTAAATTCATAAGCATCTTTATTTTTAACACCACTGCCACCTAAAACTTCTTTATCATATTTATCTGCTTCAACAAGTATTCTTTCATTAGTAGAACAAATAGTGTCATCCATATCAATTCCAATTATCATAATCTATACCTCACTTCAATAATAATTTTAATGCTTCTTTAATTTGATTCTCTATACTTAAAGTCTTATCAACTTTAACAACAATATTTTTAATATCATTTGTTTTATAACCTAAAGCTTCAAGAGCTAAAACTAATTCATCATTAGATTCACTACTTCCTTCACTCATAACAAGTTTTCCTTTTAAATCTAATATTATTTGTCTAGCTAACTTTTCACCAATCTTAGGAAACTTCTTTAAATATAATATATTTTCTCTATCAATAGCGTCAATTATTCCATTAATAGATCCAGTTGCTAGTATTGGCATAGCCATTTTAGGTCCAAGACCTTTAACATCTATAAGTCTTAAAAACAAATCTCTTTCTTCTTCACTACTAAAACCATATAATGAATTTTCATCTTCTCTTATATGATTATATACATATACAATAGTTTCTTCATTTTCTTTAAATTTATATGGATTAGGAGTATAAACTTTATATCCAACACCATTAACATCTATAACAATATAATTTGCTAATTGTTTAGTAATTTTTCCTTTTAAATAATCAAACATAACATCATCCTCACTACAAAATTATAACATACAAAAAGTTACTTTAAAAGTAACTTATTATTTTTTATTCATTAATTCTCGATATTTTTTACCAATTCTAAACATAGTATTCTCAACATACTTTTTACTTTTATTAATCTTTTCAGCAATTTCAGCATTTGATAAACCAAGAACCTTATATTCAAATATTTCTTTTTCACCACTACTAAACATATCTTTAAGTTTATTAAGTAATACTTTTCCTTCTTCTTCTTCAAATAAAATATTTAAAGGATTACTTCTTTCATCACTAAAAACATCATAAAAGTCTAAATTAGAATCATCTATCATCTTATCTAAAGAATAACTATCATTTAATATTTTACTCTTTTTACTAAAACTTTTTCTAACAGAAGATAGCATATTATTTTTAATACATTTAGTCGCATAAGTATAAAAAGTAGTATCTTTTGTTTCATCATAAGTATTAATCGCAGTCATTAAACCAATTAATCCTTCTTGATAAAAATCATTAATTTCGCTTCCAACAATATTTAATTCTTTCATATATTGTTTAACCGTACTAAGTATAATAGGTTTATATTTATTAATTATAGTATTATAAGCTTCTTCACTATTTTCACAACAAAGATAAACTAATTCATTATCATTTAATTCTTTATAATCCATCTTTCACCTATTTATATTTCATTATTTCATAAATTAATATTCCACATGCAACACTTGCATTTAAAGAATTTATTTTACCTTTCATTGGAAGACTAATTATTTCATCACAATTCTTAGTTACTATTTGTTTAAGCCCATGCCCTTCACTTCCAATAACTAAACAAGTTTTAGTATCAAACTTTATATTAGAATAATTTTTTCCATTAGCTTCAGCACCATATACCCAAAAACCTAAATCTTTTAATTTAGTAATAGTATTAGTAAGATTAACAACTTCAATAATTTTAACATTAGCTAAAGCTCCACAAGAAGTTTTATAAACAGTAGAATTAACATTTACACTTCTATTTCTTGGAATAATTATATAATCTACTCCAGCACATTCACATGTACGTATAATAGCTCCAAAATTATGAGGATCTTCAATAGAATCTAACATAACAACAAAAGATGCATCATTATCATTTTCAAGAGCTTTAATATCTAAATATTTATACTCTTCAATATCAGCAGCAATACCTTGATTAGTACTATTACCACACATCTTATCTAATTTATTTTTATCCATATGAAACTTCTTTAAATTTCTTTTATTAATTCTATTTAATAACAATTCATCTTTAAAATTATTATCTAAAAATACTTTATATATTTTAATATTATTATTTAATATTTCATTTATAACATTCTTACCATATACTAGCATAATTCCTCCAAAAAACTAAAAATATTTTATCATACTTTTTTAATTTTATTTACAATAAATTTTAACAAATTCATAAGCAATAATATAACTATATAAAGAGCATCTATAATATAGAAAAACATAATACCTAAAAATGTAGCTAAAGCACCAATATCAGTACCTAAAGTATACTTTTCACTTTTTAATAATATATACATCACGACAGCACTAACAAGAAATATCAAAAATGATGTAAGTATCACTTTATAACTAATATATTTCTTTTTATATTTAAACATATAAAATATAAAAAGTGATATAAATGAAAATATTTGAAATAAAAGTACTGCATCAGAATAATCTTTAACAAATATTATCATTAATATAAAATCAATAATACAAACTATACCAGTAACAACTATCTCTAACATAATACCCTACTTTAAATCATTTTTTAATTGTATAGCAGCAATAGCTCCTTCGCTTACACCAGTCGCTATTTGATATACATCTTTTTTAATAATATCGCCACAAGCATATACTTTATCAATATTAGTTTTCATTTTATTATTAACTATTATATATCCATTTATATTTTCTACGCCAAGACTTCTAATAAACGAAGTATCAGATTCATATCCATAATATACAAAAGCGCCATCACATTCTAAAAATGAACCATCATCTAATATAATACCCTTTAAAGTATCTTCTCCAAAAAATTCATTAGCTCCATTATTAATAATATTAATATTTTTATCTTTAACTTCTTGAACTAGTTTTTTTTCTGCAGTTATTTCATATTTAGTAATAATAGTCACATCACTTGCAAACTTACTTAAATATAATGCTTCTTCAAATGCACTATTTCCTCCACCTAAAACACATATTTTTTTATCTTTAAATAATGGTGCATCGCAAATAGCACAATAACTAATTCCTTTTCCAATAAATTTATTTTCATTTATAAGACCACTCTTACGAGGTTTTCTTCCAGTAGCAATAATTAATCCTTTAGAAGTAAATTCTCCTTTAGTAGTAGTAACTTTCTTTATTCCATTTTCTTCTACAACATTAGTAACTTTAGCTAATTTAAATGGTACTTTTTCATTCAATATATGTTCAAACATATTAGAAGCTAAATCCGGTCCACTAATAGACTTAAATCCTAAATAATTTTCAACTATTGTTATTTTATTTAAAAGTCCACCAGGAGCACTCTCATCAATCATTAATACATTTAGTCCAGCCCTCTTAGCATAAATTCCAGCACTCATACCAGCAGGACCCATACCAATAATTATAGCATCATACATAATATTCATCCCCTTTTAAAAGATAATTTCTTCATCAACACTATTATAAAGATCATCAAGTTTAGGCTTCTTAGCTTGTGTAAAGAATATATATACACCAGCAGATATCATAATAACACTTAATACTTGAGCAACTTTAACATTAGCAATCATTAAACTATCAGTTCTAAATGTCTCTATAATTCCTCTAACAATACCATACCATATCAAATAAATAGACACAATTTGTCCTTTTTTAATATATTTTCTTCTTCTAATAATCATTAAAATAATAAAACCAATTAAACAAGCAATAGATTCAAAATAAAACATAGGTAAATGATAACTACCATTTATATACATATTATCTATTACAAATTGAGGTATTATTTTCATATTAACTAAAGTCTGATAGCTAACTGTACTACCATAAGCTTCACTATTAAAGAAGTTACCCCATCTACCAATAGCTTGAGCAATTATCAAAGCAGGAGCAAATATATCAGTAATCTTTAAAATATCAACCTTATATTTTTTACAATATAATATTAATGTAATAAGTCCAGCAATAATCCCACCATGAATAGCTAAACCACCATTCCATATCTTATATATTTCAGATAAATTCTTTGAATAATAATCCCAACTAAATATAACAAAAAATAATCTAGCTCCAATAATACCCATTATTAAAACCCAAAATATCAAATTAAAAATAAAATCATATTTAATTTTAAATCTATTAGCTTCTCTAATAATCAAATAGTACGCTACAAAAACACCAGCTAATATTAATGCGCTATACCATCTAATTTCAAGTCCGCCTATTGAAAAAAGCACTGGATCCATATAATTACCCTCTTCCTACATTCTTAGTAATAATATTATCTAAAAGTATTCTCATAAAACTAATAAATATAGCTATAAAGAATGTTGCAAAAAAACCATGAATATTAAAAGCACTACCCATCAAAATATCACATAATTTCAAAA
Organism: uncultured Bacilli bacterium; assembly: GCA_934096645.1. GTDB lineage: Bacteria > Bacillota_I > Bacilli_A > RF39 > UBA660 > CAG-1000. Next base: position 116,355 of record CAKOMK010000002.1, read on the forward strand.
TAATCATATTCACAATTGGATAAGCTATTCCAAAACTCAATATACTAAGTGGTAATGTCCAATAAATAAGTACAGGTTTAACTGTATAATTTAATAAATCTAAAATAAACGCAGCTATTAAAGCATATAGAAAACTCTTTATCTCAATTCCTTTAAATAAAGATTCAGTAATCATTAAAACAACAGCATAAACTATAAGTCCAACAACAAATTGAATAAAATCACTTTTCTTATTATATTTTTTATTAACTATATTATTTGCCATAACTCCTCCTAAAAACAATCTAATTCATTTATCATATTATAATTTTCAGAAACATATTCTCCATCACAATAAAAATACACAGCATGATTATAAACATCTTTCTTCTTTAAATAAACAAATCCATCACATGACACATTATTATATTTTACATCAACTATACTTTTATATCTCTTCAAAGCATCAAAAGTAACACATAAATAATCATTATCAGAATGTTTTAAAACATATTCAGTCATAAAAGCACTCTTATATTTTGAATTAAGTTCATTAACATAATAAGTCTCAATAAAATTAACACTAGCAAATTTAACATTCTTTTCATTAGTCTTAATCTCTTCACTTAATTTAGTTTCTTCATTACTAGCAAAATTAGGATTTAAAATAATAACTATAAGAGCTATTATAATCACTACAATAAATATTGCTACACCATTTCTCATTATTTTTTCCTCAAATCATTATATCTTTGTTTAGATGACTCAATTACTTTAAATGCTTCTTCTTTTCCATAATAATCTAAAACATCAACTGGAATATTTTGTAATGTTTTATAATTTTCAAAGAAGTTTTTAATCTCATCAAGTACAAAAGAAGATAAATCATCTAAAGTATTTACATCATTATATCTTGGATCTACTGCTACTACAGAAATAATTTTATAGTCTTCTTTTCCATTATCAAACATTTTTAATGCTCCAATAACTTTAGCAGGAATAACACATCCTGGATAAGAAGGTTCACTACCAATAACCAATATATCAAGTGGATCTCCATCTTTAGCTAAAGTATTATCTATAAAACCATATTCAGCAGGATAAGACATAGAAGAATATAAAACTCTATCTAATTTAATCTTACCATCTTTAATCTCAAATTTATTTCTAGAACCATTAGGTATTTCAATAATTGCTTCTACAACATCTTTCATATTATCACATCCTAAAAATAATTATATCAAAAAAACACTTAAATATAAATAAAAAAGTCAACGTTTGTTGACTACTTTTCTTCTTTATTAACTTTAATAGCTTCTTTTCCTTTATAGTAACCACACTTAGTACAAGCTCTATGTGGAGCAAGTGGAGCGCCACAATTACTACAAGTAGCTACAGTAGGAGCATCTTTCTTTAAATGAGTTCTTCTTTGTCTTTTAGCAGTTTTACTAATTCTTCTAAAAGGTAAAGCACCAAATAAAGTAATATCTAATTTCATTTTTATTCCTCCTTCACGCATCAACATTCGAGTTAATTTCTCATTTGCCTAGATATTTTCTCATAAATAAATAAAAATATCAAGTAAATTTAACTATTTTCTTATAAAAATTGCTAAAAAGAACCAATTTTGTTATAATCATGATGAAGGAATGAAGATATTATGAAATTATTAGTAAGTGATTATGATGGTACATTTGATACAACTGAATCTAGTGAAACATATAGAAACAGTATCGCAGTAGATAAATTTAGAAGAAAAGGAAATCAATTTGCTTTCGCAACTGGTAGAAGTTTTAGATCAATAAAACAGCAAACAAATTATTATAAAATCAGCTATGATTATTTAATATGTAATAACGGACTCGCTATATTTGATAAAAAAGATAGATTATTAAAAAGTACACTTATTAGTAAAGAAGCAATATTAAAAACATTAGCATATTTAAATAAACTAGGATATGTTAAAAAAATAGTATTATTAAATACTTATGGAGAAGAAACAAAAAACTATGACGAAGTTATAGAAATATTATTTACTCTTCAAATAAGAAATGTTAAAGAAGCAGAAAAAATAAAAAATGAATTATCATTTTTATCATCTATGTCAAAATTTAATAGTGTTTTAGTTAGTAGTGAAACTAATAAAGTAGAAGGAATACAATTTATAAGTGAAAGATTTAATATACCGCATCAAGATATAATAACAGTAGGTGATGAAAAAAATGACATAGAAATGTTATTAGAATATGATGGTTATAAAATGCTAATATCTTCTCCACTACTCTATAAACAAAAACTAAAAACAACTACTTCAGTAAGTGCATTAATTAAAAGAATAGGAAGATTTAAATGAAAACAATTGGTATAATCGCAGAATATAATCCATTTCATAATGGACACTTATATCAAATAAACAAAATAAAAGAAAAATACCCAGATTCAATAATAATAGTATGCCTAACTGCATCGTTTACTCAAAGAGGAGAAGTATCTATACTAAACAAATGGGAAAAAACACAAATAGCATTACAAAATAACGTAGATATAGTTATAGAATTACCATATATTTATGCAGTACAAAGTAGTGATATATTTGCTGAATCATCACTTAAATTATTAAATGAATTAAAAATAGAAGAATTATGCTTTGGAAGTGAAAATAATAACTTAGACAATTTAATAAAATGTGCCAAAACAGAGCTGTATAACAAAGAATTTGATATCAAAGTAAAAGAATACATGCAAGAAGGAATTAGTTATCCTACTGCTTTAAATCGTACCTTAAAAGACTTAATAAACATAGAAATATTAGAGCCAAACGATTTACTAGCACTAAGCTACTTAAAATCAATATACAAAAATAACTACAAGATAAAACCATTCATAATAAAAAGAACAAATAACTATCATGATTTAGAATCAAACGAAAACATCATATCAGCATCAAACATAAGAAACAAAATAAAAAATGATATAGATATAAAACATAATGTACCACTCGCAACATATCAAATACTAAAAAACAAAACAATTCAAAATAAATACTTCAATTATTTAAAATACAAAATTATTTCAGAACAAAACTTAGATAAATATGTAGATGTAGAAGAAGGAATAAATAATAGAATCAAAAAATATATTTACTCTTCTTCATCATTAGAAGAATTAATTCAAAATATAAAAACAAAAAGATACACATACAATAAAATATCAAGAATGTTAAACCACATCCTTTGTTCATTCACAAAAGATGAAAATAGTTTATTTAAAACACCAGAATATATCAGAATATTGGGTTTTTCAAACAATGGTCAAAAATACTTAAGCAGTATTAAAAGTACATTAAATCTGCCTATATTAAATGTTTATGATACAACTAAGTACAAATCATTAGAAATAGAAAAAAGAGTAACTGACATCTACTCTATTATTTATGAAGATATAACTTTAAAAGAAATTCAAAATAAACCAATACAAATAAAAACGGAAAACTAATTTTCCGTTTTATTATACTTAACATCCAGGATATTCACTATCAATATTAACAGTACTATCAGTAGCATAGTCACTTCCACATACTAAATATGTTTTTTTAGTTCTAGCTTCTGAATCCCAAACTACTACTCCATCACAAGATGAATTTTTAAATTTAACTTCATCTATAAGACTTAAGTTTTTTAATACTGAAAGTTTAACATAAGAAATTGTATCACTTTTAGTACATACTCCACAAGTACGATTACCAATTGGATGAATACAATAGTCTTCATTATATAAGTTAGCAGCATCAGCTATAGTATTCTCTTGTGTAATCATAGCTTGTTCTTGACTAGTTTTTAAATATTTTAACACATTAGGTACAGCTATCAAAGAAAGTATTCCAAGAATAGCTACTACAGCTAATATTTCAATTAAAGTAAATCCTTTTTTATTCTTCATATATTCCTCCTACCTTCTACATTAGAATAACATAAATCACATAATTCTTTCAATATTTACACTAAAAATTGACATTATTTAGCTTCATACCAATTCTTTCCATAATCAATTTCAACCTTTAGTGGAACAGATAATTTATATATATTTTCCATAATATCTTTAACTATAAATTTAACTTCTTCTAGTTCATTATCTCTTACATCTAAAATTAATTCATCATGTACTTGTAATAATATTTTACTTTGTAATTTTCTTTCATTTAATTCTCTATATAATCTTACCATAGCTAATTTTAATATATCAGCAGCAGTACCTTGTATAGGTGTATTTAAAGCAATTCTCTCTCCATTAGCTCTAATTAAATAATTAGTGTTATTAAGTTCTTCAATAGTTCTAATTCTTCCAAGAAGTGTTCTAACATATCCATCTCTATGAGCAATAGAAACTATATTTTTCATATAATCATCAACTTCAGGATATAAAGTTAAATATTTCTCAATATATTTTTTAGCTTCACTAGCACTTATATCTAAGTTTTCACCTAATCCATATCCACTTATTCCATAAACAATTCCAAATATAACAGCCTTAGCAGTTCTTCTTTGATTCTTAGTAACATCACTTTCATCAATGCCAAATATATCAGCTGCAACATGAGTATGAATATCTTCATTATTTATAAATGCTTTTTGTAAACTCTTAGATCCACTTATATGAGCAAGAACTCTTAATTCAATTTGAGAATAATCACTACTTAAAAGTACTGAATCATCGCTTGGTAAGAATGCTTTTCTCATTTTTCTTCCTTCTTCACTTCTAACAGGTATATTTTGTAAGTTAGGTTCAACAGAAGAAAGTCTTCCTGTTCTAGTACCAGTTTGTTTATATATAGTATGAATTTTACCATCTTTTAAAATATAATTATTAAATGTATCTAAATAAGTAGTATATAATTTATTTAAATTTCTATATTCAAGTATCTCATTAATAATTGGATGAAAAGAAGCATTCTTAACTAATATATCATGAGCAGTAGAAGTAGCATTCTTTCCTCTTCCTTTAGGCATACCAAGTTTATCATATAATATTTCTCCTAATTGTTTAGGACTAGATATATTAAACTCACATCCAGCATAATTATATATAACATTAGTTAAATTATCTAATTTAACTTTAATATCTTCTTTTAAATCATCAATAACTTTACTATCACATTTAATACCTTCAATTTCCATACTAGATAATACTTCAATTAAAGGATGTTCTATATCATAATATAAGTTATATAACTCAGTATTTTCTTTAATTTTATCAAAATATTTATGATAACTATCAAATAAATATTTAGCTTTACTACATATAACGGCTTCAATTTCTGCATCACTTAATTTATTTTTAGTACTTATAATATTTTCATAATAAGGTAACTCTACTCCATCACTTAATGCCAAAACAGCAATATCTTCTTTAGTATTATATTCAAGCAAATAAGTAGCAATCATAGTATCAAAATTACATTTAACATGAGCACCATATGAATTTAAAGCAACATTATTTTTCTTATTATCAAAAGTAACCAAAACATTATTAAGTAAATCTTTATTTAATATTAAACTTACTTTATCAAAATAATATTTTTTATTTCCATCATATATAGAAGCACCTATTATATTAGATGTATGATAATTATTACCGTCAAGTTCAATATATAAACTATATTCACCACTAAGTTCTAATTTTCCTTTAACAATTTCATAATCATCACTTACTTCTTGTTTTTTAGGAACATTAATATTTCTTAAGAAAGAATTAAATTCTAATTCTTTATATTTTTCTATTAAAAGATTAATATTTGCTCCAGTATATTTAATAGATTCAAAATCATAATCAAAATCTATATCTTTATATATAGTAGCTAATTTATATGAAAAATAAGCATTATCTTTATCATTAATTAATTTTTCACGAGTTTTACCACTAATCTCGTCTATATGTTCATAAACTCCATCTAATGTATCATATTTTTGTAATAAACTTAAAGCAGTCTTTTCACCAATACCCTTAACTCCAGGAATATTATCACTAGCATCTCCCATTAATGATTTTAAATCAATCATTCTAATAGGTTTAATACCATATGTTTCGAAGAATGTCTTCTCATTCATCATAATATAATCTTTTTGTTTTAATAATTTAACATCAACTTCATCACTAATTAATTGTAACAAATCTTTATCACTACTTATAATAGTAGCATTATAATTTCTATCTTCATCAGCCATCTTAGCAAATGTTCCAATTATATCATCTGCTTCATAATTATCTATTTCAATATATTTAATACCAAGCAAAGTACATATTTCTTTAGCTACAGGAAATTGCATTTTTAAATCATTTGGAGTTTCAATTCTACCATCTTTGTAATTATCATATAAATCTTTTCTAAAGTTATGCCCTTTATCAAAAGCTACCATAATATATTCAGGTTTCTCTTCATTTAATATTTTATTAATCATATTAATAAACCCAAATAATGCATTAGTTGGAAATCCTTTAGAATTCTTCATTAAATTTCCATTATATGCAGTAGCATAATAACTCCTAAATAATAAATTATTACCATCAATCAATATCGCTCTTTTTTTCATACCCTCACCCATATATATCATTTTACTATATTTTCTTTTTTAAATAAAGAAAGGAGTAATTAATAATTAACTACTCCATCATATTTAATACCATATATCATATCATCTTTATAATCAATGTGATACCATTTATAAAGCTGAAATCCTGATTTTACTAAATCAATAGTACACTTTGTTTCTTCAACACTATTATCACCAGGTTCATAACATTTATCAGTAAAATTAACTATTTGTTTTTCATTTATTTTAAGTGCTTTTAATGCATCAATAACACTTATTTCTTTATTTTCTTTTAAGTTGTAAGCATAATCATAATAGAAATTTCCATCACCATTTAATGGCCAAAAACTATATGTACCTACAGCACTTATCAAAAGAATATTACCTTTTGTATAAGCTTTATAATTAAGTGTATAAGTATTACCATCACTATAATTTTTATTAATATAATCTAGTTTTAATTTTTCTTGTTGATACAACTCAACCATTAATTTTTCATTAAAACTTTTAGCACCACTATTATTAAGATTTAGTTTTGGTACATGAACATTTTCTACTTTAATATCATCATCAATAACATTATTAGCTTCATTTAATTTAAAAGGAATATATGTTTCATTTATAACTTCTTCGGGTGTTTTAACATCTTCGCCATTATTACCATTATTGTTATTATTTTTATTATTAACATTTAATATTCCAAATATTACAATTGAAGCAAGAAGTAAAATACTTAAAATTATAATTATGATTTTATTTGTCTTATTCATATCTACCTCCTATATAATATATTTACATTATACTATCTAAATTATAATTTATCAACTCATAAAAAAAGGAATTTTTATTCCTTAATTTTTATATGAAATTTACTCAATATATTATTTATTGTTTCTCTACCAAGAGTATCAACTAATAATCCATTTTTATATGAAATAACTAAATATATAATTACTCCATACATACCATGAATAAATAATGATACAAATGATGTTAAATAACTATAATCATATTTAATAAATATTTTTGATAATAATATTGGTACAAATAAACATGTAATTGGTAATATCATTTTCTTAATAGTTTCTATTGATATTTTATAACTAAAATTCATATTCTTTTTTAAATAAACTAATGCAATTGTTATTGAAATAAAATATCCTATACAAGTAGAAACTATAGTTGCTATATAAGCAGGTAATCCAATTTTATCAAATAATAATATAAGTGGAATATCTAATATGGCATTAGAAACTAATCCAGCAACTGAGTTAATATAAACTACTTTAAATTTTCTCATACTTTGTAAGCAAGTATTAATTACACTCCATATTCCAAAAAACACATGACTAATAGCTGAAACTTTCAATATTAATGGACCATAATTACTTTTACCATAGAATATAAAATATCCTTCATTAGAAAGTAATAGTAACATTAATGCCATTGGAATAGTAATTAGTAGCATAGTAGATATTGCTTGATTAAATCTTCTATTAACTTCTTTCATATCTTTTTTTATAAAACTAGAAGTTACATGAGGAATAATATTAGTAGTTAAAGCAATTGCAATAGCGACAATAATAGTGCATATTTTAGGTGCCCAAGTTGATACAATACCAGACATCATTTCACTTTCAATCGCACTATATCCTACCATATTAAGTCCTTTAATAATTAGTTTAACATCAACTATAGTATATAAATTATCTACAACAGAAATAATTATTAAAGGTATACAATAAGATAAAATCTTTTTAGCAATAACTTTATTACTAACAGCATCTTTCTTTTCACTAACTGGAAATTCACTCTTATTATTTTTAACTTTTATACTTAAATATATATAAGCAGCAAGTCCTCCAATAAATGCTCCAAGTAATGATACAGCTACCCCAACATTAACTGGTTTCTTAAATACTTTAATTACTAAATAAGAACCAAATATTACCACAAATATACGAACTACTTGTTCAATTAATTGGCTATATGAAGTAGGAACAACATATTTATGTCCTTGTAAGTATCCTCTTAAAGCACTTAAGAATGGAATGATGATTAAGCAGAATGACATAGCCCTAATAACATAAGCAATATCACTTACAGGATTTCCCCCACTCACATCACTAATTATAAATTTAGCAATAACATCTGCTCCTAAAAATACTATCAAGAAAGAAACTAAACTAAGTATTAAAATAATCTTTTTACCTATTTTATATGCTCTTTCTTTAGCATCATCCATATTTAAAGCTAAATATTCACTAATAATCATCGCTATCGCAACAGGTATACCAGCAGTAGAAATATTTAAAAATAAATTATAAATATTATAAGCATAACTATATAATGTTCCACCATTAGATCCAATAATCTTATAAAATGGTATAACATATAAAGCACCTAATATTTTAATTATAATAAGTATTATAGAAGTAATCAGTGTCCCCTGAATAAATGTATTCTTTTTTAATTTTTTCATAGGTTCATCTTCTTCATTTCTTCTTCACCAAGTATCTTTCCAATAGTAGCTAAATGCCCTTCATGTTCATCATTAAATAAATAATATTGAATTAATCCATAACTAGGATATTCATTACCTTCCATAATAACTGGTCCTTTTGGTGTAATAGCTATATCCCATCCAATATATCTCATTTCAGGTACAACTAGAGCTGCTTTAAGTGCCATTTCATATGCTTCTTTTACAAATGGAACTTTAACTGTATCAAATTTAATTTTAGCCATTGGATGTTCTTCATAAACATTAGCTAAATCATCAACTACTCTACTACTTATAGTTCCATCTTCATTAAGTCTCATATATGCATCGCTACATCCAATAGCAATAGCATCATCTATATTAATTCTAAGCGCATTACCAACTATATAAGATTTATTATCTTTTACAAGAGTAACTATTCTAAATGAATTAACAGCGTAAGGATTTAATTTATCTAATTCTTTATGTTGAATTATTTCTTCTTCAATTAAATTCAATTTTTTCTTTTTTAAACTCTTATATAAATCTTCAACATCTTTTATTTCACTAACTGTAATTTTTTTAATACCATGTCCTCCAAAAGAAATTGGTGGTTTAGCAAATACATGTTTTTTACCTTTAATAAACTTATTAAATTCATCTAAACTTGTAGTTCTTAAATCTATAAATTCTCTTCCAAGATAATCTTTAAATATTTTATTAAAAACTAATTTATCACTCATAGTAGCAATATAAGTTTCAGAATTTAAATATTTAAGCATTTTATAATAAGATTTAGTGGTTAAGAAGGTTTTCTTTTGCTCTTTTGTTAAATTAATATAGTCACCTTTCAAATAATCAGTATAACCTATACCATATTTAATAAAGTTTAAAATCATATCTCTTTTTACATAACTAGCACTTTTATTATTTCTTTTTCCTATATCACTAGCAAGTTTATTTAATTTATCATAATCTATTGCTCTGATTTTTCTAATCATCATCCCTTTTAAACTCATTATTTTTCCTCCTTAATGAATTCTTCACTATAAACTATTTTATTATCTTTTTTATATATTCTTGGTAATACTTTACCTATATTAACTAACGTATTATGTATTGATGTATTATTAAGTCTTGACATCATTCCAAGTGTTATTGAGTCACCCATAATTGTGACACTATCTCCAACTTTAACACTCTCATCTACTAATACACTCATCATACACATAGATATTTCACCAACAGCCTTATACTTTTTATTATTAATAAGTACATATCTATTCTCATGATTAATACCAATTCCATCATCATACCCAATTGGTAAAGTAGCAATTATTTCATCTTTTTGAGCTTCATATAATATTCCATATCCAACTTTTTCATGTTTTTTAATCTTTTTGATTTGTATAACATTAGTTTTAACTTTAAAAGCAGGTTTTAAATCAATATCAACATTTTCATATGTTTTACTAATATTATATTTTTTAATCAAATAAGAATTTCTAATTTTTCTAAGTATATTTTTAGGAGAATTATTTAATTTTTTAGGAGCAATATCATATCCAAATAATATTGTTCCACATCTAACTCCATTAGCTATTTCAATTTTTGGATGAGCAAGCATTATAAAACTACTACTCAAATGTATAATATCTATTTTAGATAAATCAATATCACTAGTTATATATTTAAATTGTGAAATTTGATTATCATAGAATTTATCATTAACACCAGGTGTCGCAAAATGAGTAAATAATCCTTCTAAATAGATATTATCATTTTCTTTAATTAGTTTAACTATTTCATTAAATTCATCTTTATCTTTTATACCAAGTCTATTCATACCAGTATCTATTTTAATATGAACTTTAATTTTCTTTTTAATTTGATCATTTATTTTTTTAAAGTAATCAATATCATGTATAGTAATAGTTACATTATTTTTAATCGCAACATCTATAGAATCAAGTTCAATTGGTTCAACACATAAAACTGGTATATCTTTATTAAATCTTCTTATATCAAGTGCTTCTTCTAAATTAGAAACAGCTAAATAATTAATACCATTATTAATCATTTCATTTATAACATACATTCCATGACCATAAGCATTAGATTTAACCATACCAATATAATATTTATAGTCAGGATACTTCTTAATTATATTTTTAACATTTTTTATAATATTATCTAAATTTATTTCAATAAATGTTTTTCTATACATTTTATATTCACCAAAATAATTTTAACATACTTACAAATAAAAAGATAGATTTCTCTATCTTTTGTTACGTATAATTAGAATTCCACTTCCACCTCTAGCATTGACTCCACCGCCGCCGCCTCGGTTATCTGTTCCTGCTTGTCCTGAAGCGCCACCACCTCCAGCTGAAGCAGCTCCATTTCCAGAACCTCCTCCAGAGTAAGCATATGCAGCACCATTGTAACAGTATGATGTAGTTCCTTCTCCAAATTCACATGTTGTTCTTCCTTGACCAGCACCATTAGCATTAGCACCATAAGCAGCACCTGGATAGTAATAATAACTAAATCCCCAATCAACACATCCTGCTTGATCCCATCTTTCAGTACAAACCCAATCTCTACCAGTTAGTCCGCCGCCTGAACCTCCATTGCCCGCATATCCTCCAGAACCTCCATTAGCAGCAAAGTTTTGATTGTTTCCGCTCATATAGGTCTGTTCGCCATTACCATTAGCACCGCCAAGACCAATTCTTATTGTATAGGCAGCATCTTTAGCAAGTGTTTGTGCTCTATAAGTATTTGTGTATCCACCACCACCTGCGTTTCCGCCGCCGCCACCTACGACGAATATATCAGTATATGTATTATTATAAAGGTAAAGAATTCCGCTCGTAATAAACTTAACTTTCCAATTATTTTGATCGCCTTCTATGATAAACTGACCAGAATAATCTCCTAAAACTTTATTACCAACTTTGATTTCATTTACTTTCATCTTACGGATAATAACTGTTCCTGTTCCACCAGGAGCATTTACGCCACCACCGCCACCTCGGCCATTAGTACCAGCAACATTTAAAGCACCACCACCTCCAGCAGTACCAGCTCCGTTCCCAGAACCTCCTCCAGAGTAAGCGTATCCATCTCCACTATAGCATCCGTAAATAGATCCTTCATTAAATTCACAAGTGACTTGTCCTGACCAAGGACCATTATTAGAATAATATTGTCCTGTTCCATTTCCATTGTTTCCATAAGCAGCTCCGCCGCCGTTATAGTTTACAAATCCCCAGCTAACACATCCAGCTTGATCCCATCTTTCAGTACATTCCCAATTGTTGTAATTATATCCACCACCAGAACCACCTGTTCCTCTATGACCAGCACTTCCTCCATTAGCATAATAAGTAACACTATTACTCTTAACATAGGACTGTTCACCACCGGAGCCTATAGAACCACCTCTACCAATTTTTATTGAATATGTAACACCTTTAGGAAAGTTTTGACGACTATATGTAGTAGCATAACCACCAGCACCGCCATTTCCTCCACCTCCACCAACGACAAACACATCAGTTTTAGTAGTATCAACAAATTTTAAATCTCCATCAGTTTTAAATGTGATTTTCCAATTAGAAGAGTCACCACTTACATCAAAGTTTCCACTATATGTAGCAATAACTTTTCCATCAACAATTATATCTCTAGGTATTTTACTTCTCATAATAACTACACCAGTGTAACCATTTTGAAAACAATTTCCACCTGCTCCAGAGTTATTTCCTAATAAACCAGTTCCATTTGTTCCAGGACCAGCATAAGCCATTCCAAGATAATTAGCATCACATCCCCCACCACCTGGAGCATATGCAGCACTATTTCCATCATAACATCCAGAAATTGTACCATTATCAAATTCACATGTAGATTGACCAGACCATGGCTTACCAGATTGACTATATTGGTTCACACCATAGCTATTACCATTACCACCATGAGTAGTAACCCATCCACCTACACACCAATTATCATTCCATTCTTGATTTGGATCACCTTTGCTACAAGTAGTAGAACCCTTATAACCACCATTGTTGCTTCCAGTTCCACCATTACCATTTGTTCCGCCATCTGCATAGTAAACACTTGCATTATCATAATACGATTTACCACCATGATTAGCACTAGTTCCAGCAGCACCTATTTGAATATGTTTTTTAACACCAGCTTCCATCTTTATATTTTTAAACGTAGAAGCATAACCGCCTCCACCTCCGTTGTAGCCACCACCGCCGACAACGAAAAGATCAGTATTAACATCAACATTAAAGGTTAAGTCACCACTAGTTAAATATCTAACTTTCCAATTCTTATATCCATTATCTAATACTTCGCAATCACCAGTATAAGTAAATACATATGGTTCACTACCTCTACTAATATTAGCACACATAAAACTATTTGAAATAGTATCATAGTCAATTACAGTAGATCTATATTGAGCATATAAAGTAATAACACTACCATCAGTACTACTTAAATTTTTAATTATTTGCTCATCAGTATAAGATTTTCCAGTATTATCGCTTTTAGTATTCCAATTATTAAAGAGAAAACCAGGCTTAGCATACTTATTTTTAGTCAATTTAACTTCTTTATCATATTTAACTTTTATATCACTAATTTTGCTACCAGTTCCTCCATTAGCATCAAATTTAATAGTATACTCAATTGGTTTCCATCTTGCATATAATACCAAATCAGCAGTAGCTAAAACTACATCATTTGATTCAATTTTAATTCCTTCTGTTTTACTTGTATACCAACCTTCAAAAAAATATCCAACTCTACTAGTAGTAGGCAACACTGGATAATTATCTAAATATTTTAAATCATATGATTCACTAACATCTTCACCACCATTAGCATCAAAAGTCAATTTAATATTTTTAAGATTATATAGTATTCTACATGTAATATCAGTAGTAACATTCTCAAAAGTTAAAACATCATCAACAATCTTACATCCACATGTCTCTATAGTTTCTTTTTGATTAATAACATAACCACTTTTAACATTTAAATTAAATATAGCATTTTTAGAAAACTCAACAACTTGTGGATTCTTACTTGTTGTTGTAATAGGTTCAATCTCAATTTCATTATGCAAGTCATCATAATCTTTATGTTTATTTACAACTATTTTAACTAAATTATTTTTAGAAATAACCCAAGGATTAGTATAAGTACCTTTTCCAGTAATTCTAGTTCCATTTCTAACATATTCAGTTACTCTAACATTACTATCACTAGACTCACTTAAACTACTAACTCCTTTAAAATTAATAATATTTCTATTATTTCCATTTTTAGTCATTGTCCAATAACCATTAAGTTCATATAACCATGAACTTTCATTATTAGATTCTCTTTTAGACATTAAAAACTCTACTGAATTTAAAAGTCCTCCAGTCTTAAATCCGTCACTACTAGAATCAAAAACATTATATGATGAATTTAATCCATATAATGAACTATCATTAATTATATATTTTGAATAATCGCTTTCAAATCTATTCTCCATATAACTATTAACTACATTTCTAGTATCATTAAAATTTTTAGCACTAACAAAACAAGGAATTGAAACTAATAATATAATAATAAATTTAATTTTATTTTTCATATCATCACCTATTGTGAAAATTATATCATAAAGAAAAAAATAATCAAAGACTAATCTTTGATTATTTCACTTATTTTATCTTTGTATGCTAAATATATTGGAATCTCTGAATCAATTATTTGTCTATTTGTATTATATGCTAAATCATATGTATTATCATGGTCACTTATATGCATTAATATTATAGCTTTTGTATTTTCTCCTACAAACTTTGATAAATAACTTGCACATTCTTCATTAGATAAGTGTCCTTCATCACCTATATTTCTAATTTTAGTCCACTCATCCTTACTACCATTCATTTCCATTTCTACATCATGATTACTTTCAAGCAAATAATATGTTTTATTTAAAAGCCTATTATAATATTTATAATGTATCATACCAGTATCAGTCATATAAACTATAGATACTTTATCATTTTCAAATACATATCCATATCCTTTTTTATCATGAGAAATAGGTATTTTAGTAAATCTTATTCCCATTATTTCACTTAAATTATCTACAAATTCATAATTTTTTATTAAATCTTTTTTGGCATATTCATTAAATGTTTCTTCACCAATATATATTTTAGTATTATAAACTCTATTAAATGAATGAATACTTTTAACATGATCATTATGAGCATGTGTCACTATAATAAAGTCTAATTTATCAGGTTCTTCACCTATATCAAACAATTTATTTTTTATATCATTAAATCCAAGTCCAGCATCAACTAGAAATCTTATTCCATCTAGTTCTATAAAAGTACAATTTCCACTACTGCTACTTGAAAGTACTACAATTTTCATTCTACTACACCTCAAAATCAAACAAACTCAATTGAGAGCTTTCACTCATACCTTTAAATAATCCCATTGTTCTCATTTTATCTATTAGTGTTTGAGATACTTTGCATCTATTTTGGAAATCTTCTACACTAATAAATGGTCTTTTACTAGCTTCTGCTTCAATATTTTTAGCAACAACTTCTCCAAGTCCATCTATTGTTATAAATGGTGGTATTAATGTATTATCATCTTCTACAGTAAATATTGTTCCTTTAGACTTATATAAATCAAATGGAGCAACTTTTATTTTTCTAGCAGCCATTTCAAGAGCAACATTTAAACACTCTTGTACACCACTCTCTTTATTAGTAGCATCATATCCTTTATTTTTAATTTCAATTATTCTTTCTTTAATAGCATCATATCCTTTAATCATAGCTTCTATATCAAAATCAGTTGCTTTTGTTGAAAACCATGAAGCATAGAAATATGCAGGCATGTGTACTTTATACCACGCTATTCTAAACGCACTTGTTACATATGCAGCAGCATGTGCTTTAGGGAACATGTATTTAATTTTTTGACAAGAATCAATAAACCACTCTTCAATACCAGCTTCTTCCATAGTTTCTCTATGTGTTTTCCACGTTTCTGGATCTTTACTAGCTTTTCCTTTACGAACAAATTCCATTATTTTAAATGCTTTAATTGGTTTAACACCATGATACATTAAATAAACCATAATATCATCACGACATCCAATTACATCTTTAAATGGAACTCTAATATTTCCATCTTGATCAGGAGTACATAAATCTCTCGCATTACCAAGCCATACATCAGTACCATGACTTAAACCAGATATTTTAACAAGTTCAGCAAATGTAGTTGGTTTAGTTTCAGCTACCATTCCAATAGTAAATGGAGTACCAAACTCAGGAATGCCAAGTGTACCAGTAGGACACATAATTTGTTCGTTAGTAACTCCTAAAACTTCAGTACTAGTAAATATACTCATAGTATCTTTATCATCAAGTGGTACATCTAAAACATTAGTCTTACTTTGATCTTGTATTTGTCTTAATTGAGTTGGATCAGAGTGACCTAAAATATCAAGTTTTAATAAGTTATCTTCTAAAGAATGGTAATCAAAGTGAGTAGTTCTCCATGCAGAAGTTGGATCTTCAGCTGGAAATTGATAAGGCGTAAAGTCAGAAACAGTCATATAATCTGGTACAACAACAATTCCACCAGGGTGTTGACCAGTAGTTCTTTTAACCCCTGTGCATCCTTTAGCAAGTCTTTCGATTTCACAACTTCTCTTATCAAATATACCTTTATCTTCAAAATAACCTTTAACAAATCCATACGCAGTCTTATCAGCAACAGTACCAATAGTTCCTGCCCTATAAACATTATCAACTCCAAACAATACTTTAGTATATTCATGAGCACTAGCTTGATTTAAATCAGAAAAGTTAAGATCAATATCTGGAACTTTATCAGCATTAAATCCTAAGAATGTTGCAAATGGCATATCTTGACCATCTTTTTTAAGTTTATGACCACACTTTGGACATAATTTATCTGGTAAGTCAAATCCACTTGAATATGTAGCACCTAACGCTTTACCTTCTTCATCTTCAAATATACTATGTTGACAATTCTCGCATCTATAATGAGCAGGAAGTGGATTAACTTCTGTAATACCCATCATAGTCGCAACAAAACTACTACCAACACTACCTCTCGAACCAACCAAATATCCATCATCATTAGAGTGTTTAACAAGTCTTTGAGCAATTAAGTATATTGGGTCAAATCCTCCACCAATAATACCTCCAAGAGTCTTTTTAACCTTTTTAGCCAGACTCTTTTCATCCATCTCACCATCTTCTTCACTATTCCAATTATCTTTTACATAACCACTAATTATTTCTTTAACTTTATCAGCACCAGCTAATATAGTTTCATGTAAATGATCAAATGTTTGATTTTCTAAATCTTCATCACTGATATTAGGATTTTCATTCTTTAATTTTTGATTCCAATAAGTATAAATTATATCTCCATATAATTCTTTAGAAATTCTCTCTTCAATATTATGTGGAAGAGGATCTCCATACCAACTCTTAGCTTTATCATAAACCAAATCAGTAACCACTCTAGGACAATCTAAATAACTTTGACCATCATCAGCTTTAACTCTTGGACTAAATGGAATACCTTTTGTATCCATTATGACTTCAAAGAATTCAACCATATCACATATCTTATTAGTATTTTCTACTACTATTCTATATGCAGTCTCTGAATCTAAAAAGTCAAAATCACTAAGCATTTCATTAGTAGTTCTAAAATGTTGTGATGGTATATTTTTAATATCGCTTTTAGCAAGAGGATGTCTTCCTCCACCAGGAACTTTTTGATTAACAATTATTTCTCTATATATTTTATCCTCACGAGTAAAATGGTGTACATCTCCCGTCGCAACAATAATTTTTCCTGCACTTTCTACAGCTTCAACTATTTTCTTAATATGATTTTTAAGCTCAAATATATTTCCAAAATCTCCAGTTTGAAGTAAATGATCATACACTTCTGGTGGTTGAACTTCTACATAATCATAGAAATTAATTATATTAGTTAATTCTTCTCCATCTTTATTTCTAGCTTCAATAAATACTTCAGACTCATAACAACCACTACCAATTAATATGCCTTCTCTAAGTTCATTTAATTTACTTCTTAATATTCTTGGAGTTTTATATAAATATGTAGTATTGGCAAGAGAAATAATTTTAAATAAGTTTTTAAGCCCAGTTCTATTTAAAGCAATAGCATTAAAATGATATGTTCTACCAAACTTATGTATTTCTTCTTTACTAATAAGTCTTTCCAAATCACTTATTTTTTCATAATTAAGACCATCTAATTTTTTAAGCATTTTATCAAATACAAGAGCAGTTCCTTCAGCATCATAATCAGCTCTATGGTGACTTTCTTCATCAAATGGAACATTATATCTTTTAACTAATGCAGACAAACTATGTCTTGCAAAGCCTTGATCAATAGCTCTTGATAGTTCTAATGTATCAATTACAGTGTTAGTTAATTCTTCTAAACCATATTTCTTAATAGACATTTCTAAAAAGTTAATATCAAATTTAGCATTATGAGCTACTAACGGATCATTACCTATCCAACTTAAAAATCTCTTAGTGACATTCTCTTCACTATCACAATCTTTAACCATTTCATCACTAATTTCAGTTAATTCAGTTATTCTATCAGGAATATGTCTAAAAGGATTAATTAATTCATCAAATCTATCTATTATTACTCCTTCTTTAATTTTAACTGCTCCAATTTCAATCATTTGATCTCCAGCCGCAGCATTAAAACCAGTTGTTTCTGTATCAAATACAACATATTCACTTGATATTAATGATTCATCTGTTGGTCTAATAACTATATTAACCATATCTTCTACAAGAGTTAATTCTGTTCCAAATAAACCTTTAAATTTCTTACTTGGATCTTCTTGTTTTTTATTGTATCCATTTATTATTTGATATGCTATTGGAAATGCTTGACAACCATTATGATCAGTTATAGCTACTCCTTTATATCCCATATCAATACACTTACTTACTAATTCACAAGTATGTTTTCCTAAATCAAGTTTAGTAATTCCATCCATTTGACTCATCATAGTATGAGCGTGTAATTCTACTCTCTTAACAGGAGCATCATCAACCATTTGAATTTCTTTTCTATCAAAAACTTCAACATCATTAATACCATACTCATAATCATTACTTCTTGTATTAAATTTAACACTACCTCTAAACTTATACCATTTTCCCTCTTTAACATTAGAAAGCAAATAATTAAACTCGTCTACTTCTTTAGTAAATAAATTAGACATAATACTATCAGTATAATCAGTAATCTTAAGAGTAATAATATACCAGCCACTTTGAGTACTCTTAGATTCAACGCCAAATACTTTACCAACAATAACAACATTATTTTGATTAGTAACAAGATTCTTAATCTGAGAAACTTCAGTAGCAACTATACTCTTTCCTTTAATAACTTTTTTAGTTTCGGTTTTAACTTCTTCTTTCTTAGTTTCAACTAATAACTCTTGTTTAAATTTCTCACGCTCAACTTCATCTATAACAGCATTAACATCAACATTTTCAAATCCCATATCAGTCATAAATATAATAATTTTTTCTTTTAAAGATTTAATTTTATTAGCTTCAGCACTATTCAAAACAGAAATATTAATAATATTATCACAAAATGTTATTTTATTTCTATCAATACATTCAAGCATTGGACATTTCTTAACTAAAATATCAAAATAATAATTAAAATAATCACCAAAAAAAGATTCACTACCATTAATAGTAAATTTATATCTAACAGAAGAAGCTCCATCTAAATTAAGTCCTTTAACACATAATTCATTAAATACATTTATTGGTACTTCTGTATCTAAATTGATTAATAAAGTCATTCTATTTAGCTCTTTATTAAGTCTAACATCCATTACTTTAGCATTAGTAAAGTACTCCTCATAATCTTTATTAAAATCAATCGCATTAAAAAATCTTTCAAGTTTATTATCTTTCATTACTTCACCATAAATCAATTATACAAGCATTGAAAAAATATATCAAGAAATTATTTATTTTATTTTTTCTTTCATTTTATCATATTGATAATACATCTTTTGAACGGAGTTTTCCAAAAAATAATAATGAAAAATATAAAAAATAAGCACTATCATCATAAGTAAAAAAGCATATACAAATAATGAGTTTAATAGAGTTAATATTAAAAATAATATAGCAAACATTCCACTAAACATAGTCACTATTAAATGAACTATTCTTTCATGAGAGAAAAAGTTAATTTTATTTAAATGGTTTTCAATATCATCAATAGTTATTTTTTTAATTAATAACTTATCTGTTTCTTCTAAATATTTAGTTATATATTTTTTCATAATCTTCACCTGTAAATATAATATCAAAAATATAGTTAAAATTATAGTTAAAAAATGTATATTTTGTTATAATAATTTTGGTGAATGAAATGATTTTAAGTTTATGTACAGACGGAAATGTCTTAAAAATAATAAGGTACATTAAAATAATAATTAATACTATATTTATAATCGTACCTATTCTACTTCTTGTTACTGCTTCAATTAGTTATTTAAAAGCTATATCTAATGGTGATAATGACTCTTTAGCTAAAACAAATAAAGCTATGATATCAAAATGTATTGCAGCTGTAATAATATTCTTTATTCCACTAATTACTAAAATGATAGTTAAACTTGCTAGCACTGATGAAAATGACTATATAAGCTGTATAGAAAATGCTACTCCTGATGGAATAAGTAATGCATATGTAATTAATGCAAATGATGCAGTTAGTAAAGTTAAAAAAAGTTATAATATTAATGATTATAATACTGCTAAAGAAGCACTTAGAAATGTAGAAGATGAATTAGAAAAAAGAGCTTTAACTGAAGAATTAGAAAAAGCTAAAAAAATAATAGATTTAAAACAAAATATTAATAAATTAAAGACAAGTTATTCAGAAGAAAAATATAATGAATATTTAAATAATGTAAATAATTTAGAAGCAAGTGATATTAAAAATGAATTATTAAAATTATTAAATGATATTAATGAAAATAAAAATGTATCATTAAATGTAGAAAGTGGTTTTAAAGAATTTAATGGTATTGGATCAGTTGGAAAATATACTTTATATACACCAACTAATGCAAAGGAAAATATGCCTCTAATAATAGTTATGCCTGCCAAATATGATGAATACAATACAGCAGTAAATGTCATAAAAGGTATAAAAAAAGATATAAATGATACTTTTATAGCTATTGTTAAACCAAATGGTAACTATAGTAATACAGTATATAAAGATATAGTAAACGTTTCAAATTCACTAGTAGATAAATATAAAATTAATAATAAAAGAATAAGTGTTACTGGATTTAGTTCTAGTGGTAGTTATGTATTTAATTTAGTAGTTAATAATCAAAATTATTTCTCTGCTATCCTAGCATTAAGTTCAGGACTTAGTACAGATAGTCCAACTATTCAAAATAACTTATCTTATTTAAAAAGTTTACCAATTAAAGGTTATGGAGAAAATGGTGGACAATATGATGCTAATGGTAAAAAATGTAGTGGATACACAACTTGGTCTCCATCAACTATCATGACTGGTACATTTAAAACTTTAGGTAAAGAAAATAATTTCACTAACCTAGGAAAAATGTGTCATTCAGAAGTTAGAAATTATGTATTTAATTTAGATAATAACAATAATAATAAACCCGACGTAATCGAATGGATGATTAGTCAAAAAAGGGGGTAAAATAAATGATATTAAGTTTATGTTCAGATGCAAATGTATTAAAAATATTAAGATATATTAAAATAATAATTAATACTATATTTATAATCGTACCTATTCTACTTCTTGTTACTGCTTCAATTAGTTATTTAAAAGCAATATCAAATGCAGATAAAGATGGAATAGCTAAAACAAATAAAGCAATGATATCAAAATGTATCGCAGCTGTAATTATATTCTTTATTCCACTAATTACTAAAATGATAGTTAAACTTGCTAGTACTGATGAAAACGATTATATTAGTTGCATAGAAAATGCTACTCCTGAAGGAATAAGTAATGCATACGTTAAAAATGCAAATGATACAGTTAAGAAAGTAAAAACAAGTTATGATATAAATGACTATAATAAAGCAAAAGATACTATTGGAAATATAGATGATGAATTAGAAAAAAGAGCTTTAACAAAAGAACTAGAAGATGCTAAAGTAATAATAGATTTAAAACAAAATATTAATGATTTAAAAACTAATTATTCAGAAGAAAAATATAACAAGTATTTAAATGAAGTAAATAATTTAGATGCAAGTGATATCAAAACAGAATTATTAAATACTCTTTATAACATAAAGAATTCAAAATAAAAAACGCATTAGCGTTTTTTTATTTAGTTAATATTTTTCATTTGTGGGAATAGAACTACATCTCTAATAGATGGTTGATTAAACATAATCATCATTAGTCTATCAATTCCAAATCCTAAACCAGATATTGGAGGCATTCCAGTTTCCATAGCTCCTAAGAATCCTTCATCCATATCCATAGTTTCATCATCACCTTGAGCTTTAGCTTTTAATTGATCTTCAAAAGCTTCTCTTTGAGTAATTGGATTAACAAGTTCAGAGAATGCTTTACATAATTCTGTACCTGCAGCAACTACTTGGAACATATCTACTCTTCTACTATCTTCATCATTTCTACGAGCAAGTGGAATTAACACAGCAGGATAATTATAAATAATAGTAGGTTCATAAATATCAGCTCTAATTTTCTTCTTATAAACAAAATCAATAATTTGACTTAAAGACTTATAATCATTCAATTCTTCATAACTAAATAGTCCTTTATCAACTATAACTTTCTTTAATTCTTCTGGTTCTTCAATACTTAAGAAATCACAACCAAGAATTTCTTTCATAGTAGTAGCATAATCAATTCTAGACCATTTTTCTTTTCCAAAATCTAATGTTTTACCTTGATATTCAATAGTAGTAGTACCAACTATTTCAGTAAGTAAATTCTTAATAAAGTTCTTATAGAATACAATTGTATCTTCAAAATTCCAATAAGCCACATACCATTCAACTTGAGTAAATTCTTGTAAATGTTCTGTATCCATACCTTCATTTCTAAAACATTTAGCTAATTCATAAACTCTATCAAATCCACCAGCAATACATTGTTTTAAATATGTTTCTGGAGCAATTCTTAAATTACAATCCATATCAAGAGCATTATGATGAGTATAAAATGGTTTAGCACTAGCTCCACTAACAGCATTTTGTAATATTGGAGTTTCAACTTCTAAAAAACCATTTTCGCCTAAATATCTATGAATAAAAGCATATAATTTACTTCTTCCTAAAAATACACGTCTACTCTCTTCATTAATAATTAAATCAGTTGGTCTATTTCTATATTTAAGTTCAATATCAGTTAATCCATGAAATTTCTCTGGAAGTGGTTTTAAAGCTTTTCCTAAAAATTCAAAACTATGTACTCTTAAAGTCTTTTCACCAGTTTGAGTAGTAAATATTTCTCCTCTAGCACCAATAAAATCTCCAGTATCAATTAGTTTCTTAAAGAATGCATATCTTTCTTCACCAACAATATCAATTTTAATTTCTAACTGCATATCTGCTTCCAAATCACGGATTCTAACAAAACTTAATTTACCCATCTTTCTCATAAATATAATTCTACCAGCTATATTTACATCAGTTGTGCCATCTTCTAAATTTCTTGCTTCTTTTAAAGTATGAGTTCTATCAAATCTGTCTGGATAAGGATTACAATAATTTCTTATTTCTTCTAACTTATCTCTTCTTACTTGTTCTTGTTCGCTTAATTGTCTTTCCATCTTTTCTTCTCCTTTATTTTCTAGATCTTGTACTCATATTATTTCTTTTTACATAACTCATAAAATCATCTAAAAATTCATAATATTCATCTTGACCATATACATCATACATATCACATATAACATCTAAAGCACTTGAACCCATCGTACCAGTTACTTGAGATTGTACTGGATCAAGTTTAACTATCACTGAAGTAGAAAGTAAATATTCCATATATCTATTAGCTTTCATTTTAACTCTAATATCTTCATAATCACACTTTTTAGTTCCTTCATAATTATCATAAAAGAAATCTATTTGACTATATGATTGACTAACTTTAATATATAATCTTATTCTTTTATTAATTTCTTCTAAAATATTTCCTTCATAAGAAATCATTTCACTTTCAATAACATATTTTGGAACATTTACTTCTTCTTTTCCTTCTACTTTACTTGATTTAGTGATATATAATTGATCAAATGGTGTTACTTCACTTATATCTATTTTTTTCATTTAAATTCCCCCTTACATTTTTCTTGAAAACCCAAATTCATGTTCATTTACATAATTAATAAATTTATCTAAATACGTAAAACTTATATCTGGATTTTCACTTTTAAATTTTTCATATATTTTTACTATTATTGCTAACGCATTATCTTTTGTTTTTTCAAGAACAAGTTCAAAGTTATTTGGTTCAACAAACATACTATTATTTCTATTGATTAAAGATTCAGCTAAACTCTTACATTCAGTTCTATATGACACGTCCCTCATCTCAATATTGAATTTTTCATCAAAAGACATATCAATTTTAAGTAAAACACAACTCTTTAAACATGAAGCCAAATAACTATAAGACTCAGATAAAATACTTGAATCAAATACTGAATTAGCTCTATGAAGACTTCTATATTCTTCAACTATTTCTAAATATTCTCCAGCTTTAAATCCACCTTTTTTAAGTAAAAATTTATCCATTCCAATATCAAATGATATTGTTTTAATTTGTTGATCTAATGAATACAACAAATCATATACAGAACTAGTTATAAATTCTTTAGAACTAAAATCAGTTAAATAAAATCCATTCTTAAAGAAACTATCTAATTTTCTTTTCTCACAAACATATAAACTGTCATTATCATTAATTCCATTTAATTCTATTGTATTCATTAAATCACTCCCCCTAACTTAATATTATTAATCTCTAATTTTAATATGTGTCTCTCTTAATTGTTGTTCAAATACTTCATTAGGACATCCCATTAATGCATCACTACCATTAGCAGCCATTGGGAAAGCAACCATTTCACGAATATTATCTTCATCTTTTAATAACATAAGCATTCTATCAATACCAGGAGCCATTCCAGCATGAGGTGGAGCTCCAAATTGAAATGCTTGATATAAAGATGGGAACTTACTCTCAACTACTTTTTCATCATATCCAGCTATTTCAAAAGCTTTCTTTAATATAGTAGGATTATAGTTTCTCTCTCCTCCACTAGCCATTTCTAAACCATTACATACAAAGTCATATTGGCAAGCAACAATGTCACCAGGATTCATATTTAATAAAGAATCCATTCCGCCATTTGGCATACTAAATGGGTTGTGTGTGAAATCCCATTTATTATCTTCTTCATTCCATTCGTAAAAAGGAAAATCACAAATAATACAAAATTCATATCTACTCTTATCAACTAAATTTAATTCATTAGCTATTCTAAGTCTTAAATTACCACATAATTTATCAAACTTTTCACTCTTTTGACCACATACAATAAATAGAACATTACCAGCTTTTAAATCAAATTTTTCTTTTAAACTATTTATTTCTTCTTCACTAAATAGTTTATACATTGAACCAGCTATTTCTTCATTCTCATTTACTTTAATAAATCCAAGTGAAGAAGCTCCAAGTCCTTTATATTCTTCTTCTAGTTTTTTATACCAAGAATTAGATTTATCAGAACTTTCTACTTTCATAGCCTTAACTTCTTTATCTTTAAACACTACGCTTTCATTCTTTTCTAATAATGATGTAATATTTTCAATAACAAAAGGTATTCTTAAATCTGGTTTATCACTACCATACTTTTCCATTGCTTCTTTAAATGGAATTCTTCTAAATGGTACTGGAGAAACTTCTTTATTTCCAAATTTTTTAAATACATCATAAAATACTCTTTGTCCTACTTCAAATACATCTTCTTGAGTAGCAAAACTCATTTCAAAGTCTAATTGATAAAAATCACCATAAAGTCTATCACTTCTAGGATCTTCATCTCTAAAACAAGGAGCTATTTGAAAATATCTATCAAATCCACTACACATTAATAATTGTTTAAATATTTGTGGTGCTTGAGGTAATGCATAAAATTTACCCTTAAATTTTCTACTAGGAACAATAAAATCACGTGCTCCCTCCGGACTACTAGCTGTTAAAATAGGAGTTTGTATTTCAGTAAACTTCATATCTTTCATAGTAGCTCTAATAAAATCTAATACATTTGTTCTAAATACAATACCATCATGAACTTCCTTATTCCTTAAGTCTAAATATCTATATTTAAGTCTAGTTTCTTCACTACTAGTCTTAGAAGATTTAATTTCAAATGGTAATGTTTTATAAACATCGCCTAATACTTCTAATGTTTTAATTTCAACTTCGATTTCACCAGTTTTCATATTCTTATTAATCATATCATCAGTTCTTTTCTTAACAAGACCTGTCATAGTAATAGTACTCTCACGATTTAATTTAGAATATTTAACATCATCAGTTATTAATTGAACTAATCCTGTTTCATCTCTTAAAGTAATAAAAACTAAACTACCTAAATTTCTAACATCTTGTACCCAACCAGCTAATCTTAATTCCTTTCCAACATATTCACTTGTTACTTCGGCGCAATGTACATCTCTGTATCTATTAGCCATATAAATCACCTTCCTATAAATAAAAAAAATCTATTCGTAAGCGCGTAAATAATTACGCTGTGCCATCTTACTTCATAGATTTTTAATTCTACCTTTAATTCTTTAACGCAGAAATACGATTAAGCTCCAAGATTTGTCACGTTTTCTTTTTTCGCTATTTATCTATTATTAGTTTTCACCAACCACTAACTCTCTATAAAGGAAAATAAATAACTACTCTTCTCTTCATCACTTATGAGAAGATTATAGTATTTTATTTCAAATTTGTCAATTATTTTTTATTTTTATATTCTATAACTAATTTATAAGCATTTTCTTCATCAAGTAACGTTCCACTCTCAACATCATAAACTGGAACTTCATAATTATATTTAGAAAGTAACTTATTAACTTCTTCTAATTCTTTTCTTAATCTTTTAAATAAAATAGTTTTATTACTGAATAAAGAATCATCTAAATAATACCTAGTCGGAAAAGTAACTAAAGTCATTTTATCCATACTAACCATATCTTTTACTTGAATCTCATCTGGTAAATCACTATATCTTTGACTAATAGAACTACCAAGCATTCTCATAAATTCATGACCATCAACAATTGTTCCAATCGGATCTATTATAATTGGTTCTATAACATCTAAACTTTCCTTAGGAAAACCTACTGCTAAAGAATTTTTAATATATTGATGATATCCATTATACATTGGAGAATTACATAAATCTCTTAATGTATAATCACATAAAGATATGTAATCAAGCCCAGCAAAACCTCTAGAAGAAGTTTTGCCTTGCATTCTCCTAGATAATAAATATCCACTATCAAGTATTTCTTCAAGTACTTTTCTTTGATCTTCAGGTACATATAAGTAATGAGGATTACCTATATCATGCAAGTAAACATGCTCATTCATGACATTTCCTCCCTATAAATAATTATGCATTCTTTAATTTATTTATGTAATTATTAACTTTTTTATACCATGTTTTATCTTCAGCATAATATGGATTAATACTTTCTGGTGTAACCTTACCTTTAGAATAATATTTATTTAATTTGTTAATAGCAAATTTAATACCCTCATCTATAGTACTAAACTTTCTATAACTTCCTCCATTACATGAAGGAGTCCCTTTATTACCACCAACATTATTACATACTCTAGTAAGATAACTGCATCCCCAATAACAACCAGTTTCTTGAAGCATAACTGCTGTTGCTAAATAAGGATCCATACCAACTTCCATAGAATACTCTACAATAAATTCACCTTTATCTTTTAAAGTAGATTTTAAGTATTTATTTAGTTTATTTGCTATATCATGAATATTTTCACCATTATAATATTGCTTACTTTGAAAATCCTCATAATCACTCTTAAAATCAATTAAAGATAAACTAATTTGATTATCTAAATAATCATGATTTACTAATTCATTATTACTATTATTAAATATAGAATTAAATAAACCTAATATTAATAACATTTTTATCATATAAAATTATCTACTCCTAATTAAAAATGAGTATTTACTATTATAACACAAATACTCATTTAAATCAAATTAGGCTACATTTTCAAAGTTTGTTCCTTATCAATACCTAAATATTTACATAAGAAATACTTATAATAAGGATTACTTATATCATTAATATTAATTTCAGTTTTCTTTAATAATTCATCTTCATAAAAAGTCATATATTCATTTATTTCACCATCATTTTCAGATATAGCAACAATAAAATCATCTTTATCTTTAAATGTAATGTGAACTTCTTCTGGTCTACTTAATTTAAAACTATAGTTAAAGTCTCCATCTTCATATGTAAACCCATCAGTACTTTCAACTGTATTTTCAGAGAAAGAATATGATATTCCTTGAAATTTAGACTCAAATTCTCTTAACTTTTCACAAGACTCCATTATATCTTTTTTACATCTATAAATAGTTTTATTAATATTTGGTACATTAGAAAATAAATCTTTATATAAATCATACATCATATTTTCATGTATAACTAAAGAATAAGTTACTCCAAATTCACTAAAATTTATAGCAACTCTAGGTCCATTAATAGAATTATAAAAATCAATACTATTTATTTTAGGTAAATTTCTATTTCTACTAAATATTCTTCTAATTCTCTTTCTTTTCTTTTCAAAAAATTCATTATATAAACTTAAAGATTCCTTAATTGAAGATTTTAAATCATATAAACTAGCAGTATCACCACTAGACTTAACTTCTTTTTGACCAAATTTAGTATATAGTTTAGTTTTAACTCTATAAAATCCATCGCTATTCATATATTCACCTCACTTGATTATTTATTATAACAAAATATATTTATAACGCAACTATTTTAATAGTGAATGTCCACTCATTTCTTCTGGAGCTTTAATATTCATTATTTCTAATATAGTTGGAGCTATATCACTTAATTTACCATCATTTAGTGAATAATTATTATCACATATTATAAATGGTACTTGATTAGTTGTATGACTTGTAACAGGTTCATTATTATCATCCAACATATATTCACAATTACCATGATCAGCAGTTATTATTAAAAGTCCACCTTTTTCTAATACTTTGTCATGCAATTTTTGAACACAACCATCTAAATATTCAAGTCCTTCAATAGTAGCTGGAATATTGCCAGTATGTCCAAGCATATCACCATTAGCATAATTAAGAACTACAACATCATGTATATCTTTATCAATTTCATTAAGTAATTTCTCAGTAATTTCTGGAGCACTCATTTTAGGTGTTAAATCATATGTAGCAACTTTTTGACTAGGACAAAGTATTCTAGTACATCCTTTTAAATCTCTTTCAATTCCACCATCGAAGAAATATGTAACATGAGCATACTTTTCAGTTTCAGCTATTCTTAACTGAGTTTTATTATTTTGTTCAAGTACAACTCCAAGAGGAGAATCAACTTTTTGATTTTTAAATGCATTCTTGCAAATAACTTCATCACTAACACTCATAAGAGTTGTTACATCTAAATTTAAACATTCTTTTTCAAATCCACTAAAGTTTGGATTACTAAATGCACTAAATAATTCTCTTAATCTATCTGGTCTAAAATTAAATGCAATTAGCACATCTCCCTTTTTAATAAGACCATTTTCATCTATTATAACTGGTTCAATAAATTCATCAGTTACACCTTTATCATAACTATCTAAAATGGCTTTTTCAAAGCTTTCACATCTAGGTGCTTCTCCATATACTAAAGCTCTATATGATTTTTCAATTCTATCCCATCTATTATCTCTATCCATACTATAGTATCTTCCAGAAACACTAGCAATAGTACCAATGCCAACTTCATCTAACTTTTTTTGAAGTCTTCTAAAAAACTCTATTCCAGATTTAGGATTAGTATCTCTTCCATCACTAAAACCATGAATATATAATTTTTTAACTCCTCTAGAAGCTGCTAAATCTATTATTGCAAATAAATGACTAAATAGTGAATGAACACCAGCATCACTAACAAGACCAAGTAAATGTAATGCAGAATCATTTTGAAGAGCTCTATCAATAGCCCCATTTAAATTCTCATTCTTAAAGAAAGTTCCTTCTTCAATTTCTTTATTTATTTGTCTTGATGGTTGATAAACAATCTTACCAGCACCAATATTCATATGTCCTACTTCACTATTTCCCATAATACCAGCAAGTAAACCTACAGCTTCTCCACTAGCATCTAATCTACTATTAGGATACTTAGTAAATAAAGAATCAATAAATGGTATATTAGCTTGTTTAAAAGCATTACCATGTATCTCATCCCTTAATCCTACTCCATCTAATATTGCTAAAACAATTGGTTTCTTCATCTTAAACATTCCCTTCATACATACTAACTAGTTTATTACCAGTTTCATATCCCTTTTTATAAAATTCTAATGAACTAATATCTGAATAATTATTCCTATAACATAATTCAAGTATCATATCTCCACTATAATTTGCTATCTTTAATCCTTCTATAACTTTATTATATTCCAAATTCCCATCAAATGGTATCAAATGTTCATCACTTTCACCAAAATTATCATGAATATGAACACAAAATATTCTATCTTTAAACTTATGAAAATCAAACTCATCCTTGAAATGGCAATGATAATGACCACTATCAAAACAAACACCAACATTTGAATAAGTAATATTTGATAATATAAATTCCAAATATCCTTTTAGTTTAGTATTCTCAAATGCAACTTTAACTCCTTTTTCTTTTGCATATTCACATATAGTTTTAAATCTTTCAAGACCTATAGAAGTCATATTAATATATTCACTTCCACCGACTAAATGCATAACTACCATTGGAATATTATTTAAAGAACACTCATCTATATTTCTTAAATATTTTTTAACTAAAGTTTCTCCTTCTTCACTATCATTCCATATCTCATTAAGACCTTTATAACCTAAATGAGCAAATGTAACATTAAGTCCTAACTTTTTAATATATTTAAATTGTTCTTCTTGGCTAATATCAAGTTCTTTATCATACCATTGAATAAATACATCTCTAAAGCCACTATTATAAATAGAATCTATTGTTTCAATAGGATTAATATTTTTATTATCATTATTTACACACACACATAAATTCATATCCCCATACCCATTCTATTATTACAAGATAATTCAAATAAGAACATTTCATAATAGTTTTCACCATTAGGATTCAATAAAGGATCATCAGTTAATTTTTTAGCTGTATCAGTTAAAGAAATTAAATATCTAATATCATAATCTTCAACAAATGCATTATAATTACATATATTTTTAATTAACTCCATACTTTCAAGAGTCTTTTTACTATAATGATTTTCACCAGTTATAGCAAATTTCTTATTATATACATTTCTAAGTCTATTTAATACTTCACATGTAGCAGTATATTCTTTATTTAATGCTTCCATTCCATTTAAATATTCAGTATCAGCTAAAGATCTAACTCCAATCTTTTTTAATAAATTATCATATTCTTCTCTATTGCTAATTCTATTTGGAATAATATATTCATCAATAAAGTTTAAAACAGTCATTTTACTACCATTATTAAATAAGTAAAATCCACATTCAGGAACTAAAGATTTTAAGAAATCTAATCCTTCAATATGATACATATTAAAATAATCTTCAACTTTCATTGCAAAACTATTCTTTTTCTCAATAACTTTTATCATTCCTCTTGTGTTATACACGTGTCTTCCACGAGCATCCATCACACGAGCTATTCTCCTATCATCAATAGCTTTTTTCTTTCTTTCTAATTCACTACTAGAATACATTGCTAATTGATTAAAAAGTGATACTACATCTTTAGTTTCAAGTTCACTAGTTTGATTCAAAAACTCCATAGTTTCCATCTTAGAAAATCTATATAAAAATATATCATAAAACATTTCGTGAATAGATTTAATTGCAAACTTTTTATTATTATCATCAATATTCATAGATGAAACTTTATCAACTTGACTATTCATTTCATTATAAAGTTGTGCTAAAGTTTTAGGAGTATCATTTTTATTATATTCATAACATAACATAGGATAATCACTTACATCAGGTATTATATGACCATTTATTATATCCAAATCACATAAATCATTTATATATTCACTTCCATTATGCATTTCATATTTTTGATGACCAGCATATATATAATAAGGTTCAATAAAATTAGCGCCATTTATAACATTCAAATTATGTAAAGATTCAATATCTATCAAAGTTCTCAAACTTCTATCAGCATACTCATTCGCATCAAGTTCAAAATAACACAAATCATGATTTAAAGAATAATCATCATAATCAACAACTCTAACTTTAGTTAATTCCATATTATATTTAGATGGAACATTAGTATAAACTGCTTTATTTTGTAAATAATGTCTAAATTCATGAAATATACAATATATAAAAAGATTAATTGTTTTCTCACGAATACTTTCCTCTTCGCTATAAAATCTCTTAAATCTTCTAGTAGTGGTATTAAATTGAAATTTATGTGTTATATTAGAAACTTCAGATAATAATTTAGTTTGAGAAACATACATAGCTTCATACGAATCATCTTCTTCATCACTATATTCTATTTCTAACTTATCATCAAAATTATTGCTTTCTTTTAAACCATTAATTATATTAAAAACAAACATCTTAAACTTAGGAAGTCTTTCTTCACTAAGAGGTGCTTCTTTCATAAATTCAACAAATTCTAAAACAGTTTTTTTAACTTTTTCACTCATATTATCTACCCTACAATAATTATATCATTTATCACTTAAAAAGCAAGATTACTCTTGCTTCCATTATTAACCTTTTGTCTCTTTCCATTACAATCAACTTCAAGATCCTTATGTTTTATTACTACACTATTCACATCAATCTCAACTATATTATTACTCTTAATTTCAACTTCAAATTGATTATTATAAGCATAAAACTCAGTCATATTTCCTTCTGTATCAAAAGATATAAAATAATTAACATTATGAACTGAATCATCAAAAGAACTACATGCTTCACCATTAATTCTTCCATAAGTTAATGTATTACTATTTTTAGCATGATAACTTATAGCTTCTTCATAAATTGTATTAATAGATGACTTAAAAGTTTCAGCCTCAATAGAATATTTAACAGAAATACATTTATTATTTAAATAATAATATATAATCGCAGACAATGATAAAATCAATATAGCTGCTACTATTAAATCTTGTTTTCTTAAATCCATTTTACCTCTCCATATTTTTATTTCTTTCCATCACAACCTATAATTAAATCTTTATATTTAACTACATCTTTTAAATCATTAATACTTATATTTTCACTTTTATTTTCTATTTCATACTTATTATCATAAGCATAAAACTCTATCATATTTCCTTCACTATCAAATGAAATATAATAACTAATATTAGAAATAGAATCTTCAAAAGAATTACATGACTTACCATCAATTCTTCCATAAGTTAATTCTTCTTTATTATCATTATGATAATTTTTAACTTCTTTATAAATAATATTAATTGATGACTTAAAAGTTTCTTCTTCACTAGTACAAAAACTACCAAATACACAGTTTCTATACATAACATACAAACATACACATAGTAACAATACTATTGCTACTACAATTACCACTACTTTATTTTTCATACTTCTCCATATCATTTATTGTTTATTAATTTTTGACTCATATTTCAAAGTCTTTGTTCAAACGCCAAGTATAATCAAATAAATAACATTCTAATAAGCAATACATCACGCTCCTTAAAACAATAGTCTTTAAGGCTATCACTAATATAGACTAATAATAGCAAACAATATTGTTGATGTGTAATAGAAATGTACAAAATATCAATTTTTTGTCATAAAAAAAACATTACATAAAAGTAATGATTATTTTTTTATATCATATCTCACATACTCACTATCATTTTCTCTAATTAAACATCCAAATTTACCAATTATTTTAATTTCACTTTCAAGTGGTAAAAACACTAAATCTTTTGTTTTATTACTATCAGCATTTTCGCTCAAAGAAGCAGTAATATGTGGTACTTTTAACTTACCATCAATATCATAATTAATAAAGTATTTTTCTAATTCTTTTGGTAACTCTATTTCAAATCCACTATTATTAGAATCACTTCCATAACCAATTAATTTAATTTCAAATTCACGACCAAAAAGATCATAAAAGATTTCTTTTTCACTTGGTTTATATTTAAAAGTACAATGTAATACTTTATATATTTTAGGTAATTTATTCTTTTCTAAGCTTCTTATTAATTCATTATCTCTAAAAAACAATCCTTCATATACGATCATAATAGCCTCAATCAACAAGTTCTGAATCTTGAATCATAACTGCATCTTTAAGACCTTTATGAACTACCTTCAAAACAACATTATCATCATCTATTAGTACAATCTTTTTATTAGTACTAAAGCTTTCTAAAAATTCTAATTTTAATTGAGCAGAAGTTTTACCAGGATTAGATTCTTTAGATATAATATGTCTATTATCTTTACTAGCATAATCAACATATTTATCTAACCAACTATTCTTTTCTTCAATTTGAGAATCATTATTACATACAGATAATATATGTACTTCTATTCTTTCATTTAAGACTTCTTTTATTTTATTAATATTACTATTAAGTGGTCTTTTCATACCAAAATTGTATGGTTTACCAAAATCATATGAAGCGAGTACCCCATCCATATCAATAAATAAAACTATATCATTTTCTTTTAATATATTATTAATAACTCTTTTAAAATGCATACCATTCACCTACATAAATTATAACAAATCAAAACTAATTTTAAAAGTTAATAAATCATTGCTTAACGACAAAATTCAAATTACTTGGTGATCCAGCATATTCTTTAAGTTTATCTATATCCTTCTTTGTTCTAACATACACAATATTTGATTTAACATCATTAAGCATTCCATCTACATATGTTTCATCTAAAATATTAAAATTGCTTAAATCAAGTTCTTTAATAGCAGTATTAGAAAACATAAAATTCATACTAGTAACACTACTTGTATCAAAACTACTTAAGTCTAATTTTGTAATACTTGAATTGGCAAACATCCGACTCATATCAATTACATTAGCAGTATCAAATTTATTTAACCCTACTATTTCTATAGCTCTTGAATCAAAAAACATATCATACATATTAGTAACACTTCTTGTATCAAAACTACTTAAGTCTAATTCTAAAGCACTTGAGTCAGTAAACATCCCACTCATATCAACTACATTGCTTGTATCAAAATTACTTAAATCTAATTT
Organism: uncultured Bacilli bacterium; assembly: GCA_934096645.1. Lineage (GTDB taxonomy): Bacteria > Bacillota_I > Bacilli_A > RF39 > UBA660 > CAG-1000. Next base: position 152,205 of record CAKOMK010000002.1, read on the forward strand.
TGTAACGTTTGAACTAGAAAACATACCATACATATTAGTTACACTACTCGTATTAAAATTACTTAAGTCTAATTCTAAAGCACTTGAGTCAGAAAACATACTACTCATGTCAGTTACATTACTTGTATCAAAACTGCTTAAATCTAATTTTGTAACGTTTGAACTAGAAAACATACCATACATATTAGTTACACTACTCGTATTAAAATTACTTAAGTCTAATTCTAAAGCACTTGAGTCAGTAAACATCCCACTCATATCAACTACATTACTTGTATCAAAACTGCTTAAATCTATTTCAGTTGCATTAGAATCGTCAAACATGTAACTCATAGACACTATTGGTTTTCCATTGATAGTATTACAAAGTTTTGTGGTAACAGGGTCAGTACTATTTTTATCTGTTAGCATTACTCCCCAACCATCTTCATTAATATTTATCCATTTTACAAACAAACCACGTTCTTGCATATATCTATATGTATATTGTCCATTTACATACTCTGCACCTTGTACTAATTCTCCATCAAATGTACACTCTAAGACTTCTTTAGGTTTATCATCACATTTATTATCATTATTTTTGTTATTATTAACATTTTCATTATTATTTTTTATATCATAATAAAAGCCCAATCCACAAAGACTGGTGCTTATAACAAATAATACTATTAATAAAAATAAAATGAATTTATGTTTCACACTTAATCACCACTTCTATTCTACAAATAGTATATCATATAAAAATATTCAAATAAAGAAAAAGCTATAAAATATTATAGCTTATCAACAGTATCAATACCTAATATAGATAAAGATGACTTTAATACTTTATTAATAGCACTTAATAATCTAAGTCTAGATGATTTAAGAACTTCATCTTCTTCATTAGAAATATTAATTTGCTCATAAAACTTAGAAAATAATTGTGTTAAATTAAATATATATTTAGTTAATTTAGCAGGTTCATAACTATGAAGTAAATCATCAACTACACCTGGGAAATAAGAAAGTTCTTTAATAATTTTATCTTCTATTTCATTATTAAACTTAACTGTTTCAGTATTAGTAATTTGATTATTTCTTAAAATAGAATTAATTCTAGCAACACTATATAAAATATACATACCACTTTCACCATTGAAACTAGTAGCATTTTGTAAATTAAAGTTAACTATTTTCTTCTTAGATACATTTAACATAGTAAATTTAATACAAGCATTACATAATATATTTAATTTATCTTCATCAATCTTAGTATTTCTCTTTTCAAATTCATTAGTTAATGTACTTTTAACAGCTTTCATAAAATCACTAACTAATACAACAGTACCTTCAGAAGTACTCATTTTATCTCCATCTAAAAGTACATAAGAATAACTAATTAATTTAGGAGCAGTATATCCTAAAATATCCATAACAGCACTTATTTGTTGCATATAAACTTCTTGATCTTCACCCAAAACAATAAAGTTATTTTTATTATTCATAGTAATTTTATCAATAGTATAAGCAATATCTTTAATTGGATATAAAGATGTTTTATTAGAACGAGTTAATACTAAAACAGGTTCTTTAGTAGGAATATTATAATCACTTAAATCTACATAATATCTACCAAGTTCATCTTCTTTTAATTTACCTTTTTCATCTAACTTATTTAAGATATTTTTAAGATACTTATTATAAACATAATCAGATTCATGAGTAAATACATCAAAATGAATATTTAATTCATCAAATATCTTCATTTGACCTTCTACACACTTATCAGTAATCTTCTTAAACTTTTGAATCATTTCATCATCGCCATTTTCAACAGCTTCTAAATAATCAAAAGCTTGCTTTTCAAGACTATCATCTTTCTTAGCATCATTACTAATCTTAACATAAACATCTAATATAGAACTAAAATCATCATTAGAAAGACCATACTTTTCAATACCAATAACTAAAAGAGCAATCTTTTTACCTAAATCATTAATAAAATAATGTCTTTGTACTTTATAACCAGTAAATCTATATAAATTGCTCATAAAGTCACCAATCAAACTATTTCTAACTCTTCCTATATGTGGTTCTGCATTAGGATTAATAGATGTATGTTCAATTAATAATTCTTCATTATGTCCTTGATTTAATGATCCATAATTATCATTCTTTTCAATAGTATTAATTATCATATTAGAGAATTTATCATAATTTAAATAAAAATTAACATAAGGACCCATTATTTTAATTTCACTAAAGTATCCTTCTTCATCATTAAAATTTTCTTTAATTAAATTAGCTATTTCAATAGGATTATTATGGTTTTCATCTTTTAATGATACACATTGTATACTATAATCTCCCATTCCATCTTTAGGTGGTATTTCTACTTTAATTGGATTTTCTGTGTTTAATAATTCTTTTATTTTTCCTGCTATATAATCTTTCATATTTTCCTCCTAAATAAAAAATTCTATAACTCAAGGGTGAATTAATCCACGGTACCACCTTGATTCATAGAATTCTATGCACTTTATTCTTTAACGCAGATATACGTCTAAACTAGAAAGCTCTTTTCATATTAATATTATTATTGTTTTTCACTAACCAACAACTCACTGTAATAAGAGATTAATATTACTTTTCTCCCCTTCGTTCGATGAACATATTTTAACACATGTAAACAAAATAATCAAGATATTTTATTTTTATAATAATTATTATATAATTTATCTAGGTGATATCATGAATTTTAATTTAAATTTCAATAATAATTTTAATGGTAATAATTTTAATAGAGGTAACAACAATCCTCCTAAATTCAATCAAAGTGGTTATAAGTTAAATTATCAAACTCCTACTGATCAAGTAAAACCTAAAAATCAATATACAAGTGTTGATGGTAGAAAATATGATAATTATGAGAATGTAAGAATAGCTAACCAACAATTTATTGATGAAATGAACAAAAAGCGTAATTAATACGCTTTTTTTCTTAACATTATAACACTACCATCATCTTGTTTTTTTAATCTTCTTTTGACTACTATATCTTTATTAACTTTGCATAGTGTATCATCTTTAACTTCAAATGTAATTGGATTTAAAAAATATCCTAAAAATTCACTATCAATTTCTCCAGCTATATAGAATGTTTTAGTACATCTAGTTTTAAAGTCATCAGCAAATACAATAATATCTCCTACACTAGCTTCTCCATTTACTAAATCATAAAATTCTTTTTTATCAGCTTCTTCTACTCCTTCATTAAAGTATAATCCAGAATGTATAAATTCAAATACTCTATCAAGTTCATTATCTTTTAATTTATCACAAACACTATATATATTATCAGTAGTTGTATTACAATATGAATTAATAACATATCTTTCATATCTACTATTAGGATAATCTTGTAAGAATAATGCATATCTATATCTATTATATACATGAGTTATAGGAGACACATATAATTTATTACCCTCAACTCTCCAAACTAAATATGGTCTTTTATAGTCTTTAGCATCTTTACCTATATATCTACATTCTAATTGTTCTGCACTTTTAATATAAATAATATGTCCTGGTTCTATTTTTTTACCACTTTGAGTAAAGTAATCATATCCCATTTCAATAAAACTTCCTTTAAATGCATTATTTTTAATTGCTTTCATTAAATTATAACACTTTTTAGCATATTCACTATCAGGATAATAATGAAATATATATTTTATATATTGTTTAGCTTCATATATTTCACCTTTAAATAAATATATCTTAGCAAGTAAATAAAATCTTCTAGGAGATAATAATTTAACATCACTTAATATTCTTAAAGCATCTTCACATTTACCACAATAATAATAATTAAAAGCTAGTTCAATTTTATCTTCATCTTTTCTACAATAGCCTTCTAATTTATTTAGTGCCTCATATCCTTCCTTATATCTATGCAATTGTATTAAACTTCCAGCATATCTACATATAGTAGTAAAATCCATATTAAAACAATCAAGCATATTTTCACTAAATAAATCTAAATATTCTTGATATTGCCCATCAATATATAATCTATTTAATTCTTTATATAACATATTACGCCTTCTTTCGAGGCACATATTATATCACAAAAATCTTATTTTGTCATCTATGATTTCTTCTATTCATTTGAAAACTATCTTTTTTATATTGCATTCTTATAAAATGATTTATTAATTCTACTTTTTCTTCTCCAAAAACAATAAAATAATTTCCATCTACATCCCACCAAAAATCATATAAACACTCATCAGGAAAACTTTCTATATATTTTTTAATTGTTTTTTCTCTTTCAATATTTCTTTTAACTAGTTCATTATAAAATCTACTTCTACTTATTTTATTAACAAATTCTTTTTTAGCATATATAAACATCTCTTCACTTGCTTTAGTATTAACTCCAGTACCATAAAATCTATATCCAGAATCAAAGTATTCTATAAATGTTTTTATAGGGTGTTTTTCTTTCTCACTTTCTGTTATATTTAAATATAATAAGTCTGTTATTCTATTTATAGAATTAACATCTTCATACATAACATCAAGTTCACTTACATTTCTAACTAAAAATTTACCTTTTTTCATATTCACACCCTCCATTATAGCTTTATTTTATAATATGCTTTTTTATGGGTCAAGTTCTATAAAAGAAAAAAACTATTTTTTACAATAGTTTTATTTCACAATCAATTTTGGTTTCATTTCATCATTTTTATCAAGTCTAACTATTCCATATCCTACATATTCTTCTTCTACAAATCTTTTATGTAATGAGGCTAATTTTCCAAGAGGATATTCTTCTTTTGCTTTTACTAATGAATTATCTTGTATTTCATATCCATATCTTCTAAGTAATACTTTAATAGTGCTTTCTAATCCTAAAATATCTACATCATTATCTAAATTGGACATTCCAAGTCTTGATAATAATTCTCCAGTATTTGGTACTTTATTAGTTTCAATACATTCATATAAATATGATAATATATCATTCATAATTATATTAGAATAACAAAACATATCAATTATTGGATGTATTCCTATACAAAGCATATGATATCCAATAATATTAAATTTTCTAATTTCTTTTTCAAAAAATTTAGAAACTAACAATAAATCATTTGAATCTTCATCTGATTTACTATCAACTAATACTCCATTAATATATAATTCATCATCATCAACTTCCACTCTACTTGATAATTCCATTAATCTTTTAAAATTAAAAGTTAAATATTTATCTGGAACTTCTACAGAATAATGTTGTATAACTGCATTAACATAAGCTTCTGGTGATATTACTTTTGAACTATCAACAAAGTTTACTCCTAAATATACTATATTATATTTTTCATCTAATACTGCACAACCAAATTTATTAGGTGTAAATATCACTATTCCATTACCAATTACTTCAAAATTTTCTGAATCAAAACCATAAATATCACATACATCTTTAAATCTCATATTAAACATTATTTCATTCTTATTCATAATTTTCTCACCTAAAACTACTTGTTATCCTAACAAAATATACTAAAATTGTCAATTTATACTTTAAAAATCACTAAAAATGTGATATAATATGTGCAATTTAAGAGGGGGAACAAAAAATGAAAATTATAACAAAGGATTGCGCATATGTTCAATATACTGATATAGCTGAACTAATTGATGCATTAATAGTGACAAAAGCAGAATGTCCACAAAGTGTATTAGAAACTTGCTATGGTACTACATTCACTTGTAATAGTGATAATCAATTTGAATTTATGGAATTCTATAATGAAGATGCTATTGAATTCTTTAAAAACTTAAATTACATAGTTGATTATGATGATGTAAAAGAAACAAGTGAAGAAGCATTAGCTAAGCATTCAAATAGTCTTGCATTTAACAGAAATAAAATGATTCAAACATACAATCAAATGTCAAAGCAAAAACAAGATGAATATCAAGAAGATGTTGAATTAAGAACAAAATTATTAGATCATAAAATTCAAACATTAGAACAATTTAGATTATTTAAAGCTGGTAAATTAAGAATGGATTTACCAGAAGGAATCGAATATCCAGAAGGATGTAAATATGCTAAAGGATTCCAAAGATTTTTAAGAAGTTTTATTTATACAAGATAAAAAATGCCTATTTTGGCATTTTTTGTTTCTCATTTTTTCTCTTTTTAATAATTGAGCAAATAAAGTTACATTTTTCTTCTTCACTCATTTCTGGACGAGCAAGATCTAAATCTATAAGTCTATATGCAAGATTTTTAAGACACGGAAACGATTTAAAGCTTTCTTCTAATTCTCCATTAACTAATAGTGGATACTTGTCTTCACGATATAAGCAAATATATTTTTTATCAATACATGGTTCTAAACATCTTTCTATAATTGCATCATCATCAAGATAATCTCCCTTTGTTTTTTTAGCATATACCATCTTATTATAATTTTCTTCTGTTGTTATAATTATGTATTGAAAACAAACTATTAACCATGGTTGACTAACATTTAAATGTCTAGTTATAACAAAATTATCATCCATAACATACTTATCACTATATATAGTAGTCAAATACTCATATATTGTTTTCATCAAAAGTTCATCAATAATACAAGTAGCTCTCGCCATATATTTATAACAATGATTAACACTTTTCTTTAATCGTCTTATTTTATCTTTTATATCAAATTTCTATCTTAAAAATCTTTATCCAAAATATTTTCATTTGATAAAGCAGATAATCTTTTTTCTAAAACAATAATTTGTTCTTTACAAGAAACTATATATGCAAGTAATTCTTTTGAACTTTTAAACTCATACATATCTTTTTCACCAGCCATAGTGTATCATTCTTATTTTAAGAAGTAAATTGAAAAATGATAATTTTTTTACAATAAAATTAACGTTTTGTTAGTCATTTTTTAATTATTATTGACTCAATAACACATTAGTGATAGCTTATAAATTAGAAGGAAGTATATGATTGCAAATATATTGAGTAAAACATAATAATATGTGTCACTCATTTCACCAATGCAGTTATATATTCAACAATCAATAATCTGAAATGAGTGTTTTATTAATAGAAAGGAGATTATTAATTATGGATAATATCAAACTTGAAAAAAGCAATTATGGAAAATTTATTCTTAGAGGTTCTTTAGCAGTAGAACATTACTATGAAATGAATGATGATAATAGTGATTTATTCGATGATTATAACAAAAAATTAAAAGAATACTATGCATTATCAGTAAAAGACGAAAATAGTATAGAAAATATGTTCAAAGAATTAAAAGCACTAATAATCAAACTTGGAGAAGAAAACTTTACATTTTATGAAGATGGTGACGTATTATACAACTATAATAAAGTAAAAAAAGGAGATGAAAAATAATGTCAAAAGGTGGAAACAATAGAGATTGGGATACGCAAGATATGACATAGATAAATATGACGATTATAGTGACTCAAATTTACAATACACTAGTTATGAAAAAGATGGTTCAGTAAATAGCTATAAATACTAGAATCTTATATATATTTTACAGTCTCACTTAAATCTTTTCTCACATTATGTAAAGGATTTAATGGACAATCTTCACTTTTATATCCAATAGGTATTAAACAAATTGGAACATTCTCACCAAGATTAAATTCTTGAATTAATTTTTCTTTATCAAACATTTCTATCCATATATTATCTAGTCCTACATTAGTAGCTTCAAGCATCATATGAGTAGCAACAATTGAAGCATCTACTATATATGTAGATTCATCATTCTTTTTAAACGCCATTTCTTTATTACTACACACAATTATCACTACTGGAGCATTATATCTGCAGGGAGAACACTCATCAATCTTACTTAACGCTTCATTACTTTTAGCAACTAAAATATATTGTGGTTGTATATTTTTAGCAGTAGGTGCTACTCTACCAGCTTCAAGTATACTTTTTATTTTATCTTCTTCTACTTCTCTACTACTAAATTTTCTAGTAGCTGTTCTTTTTCTAATTACATCTTCAAATTCCATTTTATCAATCCTTTCTACAATAATTTTTTATCACATTTCTTTATACAAATAACAATCTTCTTCATGAGAATAAATTATTCCTATAGCTTGTAAATAAGAATAAATAATAGTCGTACCAACAAATTTCATACCTCTTTTAATTAAATTATTTGATATCTTATCAGATAACTCATTTCTAGTTTTACCAACTTCATAATATATTTTATTCTCACTAAAAGTACATAAATAACTATAAAAACTTCCATATTCGCTAGTAATACTTTTAAATATTTTAGAGTTTTCTATACTAGCTTTAATTTTTAATCTATTTCTTATTATCTCTTTAGAATTACATAATTCTTCTATTTTATCTTGATCATATAAAATAACTTTATCAATATCAAAATTATCATATAATAGTCTAAAACTATCCCTTTTATTTAATACACACTCCCATGAAAGTCCTGCTTGAAATGATTCAAGTATTAACATTTCATATAAGTATTTATCATCAGTATTAAGAATACACCATTCATTATCATGATAATCAATATACTTTTGATTTTTTAAATTACACCATTTACATCTATTCATATTTCACCTATATTTACTAATATTATTTTTTTCTAATTTTAAAAGTCCTATTTTATTTTTAATTTCTCCACCATATCCAGTAATTTTATTATTTGTACCAACTACTCTATGACAAGGAATAATTATGCATATAGGATCGCTTCCCACAGCTCCTCCAACTGCTTGAACAGACATCTTTTTAATTTCTCTTTACTTGCCATTTCTATTGCTATATCATTATAAGTAACTACTTTGCCATATGAAATATTATTTTTTATTAATTCTTTGCAAATAATTAAATCCATTTTCCACTTTTATATTAATACTATCACTTGTAGAATATAATTTTCTTAATTTATCCATAACAAGCTCATCTCCATCATATAATTCATAAAAGCTATCATAACCTTTTTCTTTAAAACTAAATAAATCACTAAAAGGTCTATTATTTAATATTGGATCAGTTACCATTTCAGAATACTTCCATTCTAAATATGGACTATCATAATTTCTCCTAGGAGTTTTTGGATATAATTCTTTCCACTTTTCAAACCATATGAAATGAAGAGTTTCATGAGCAGCAACTTCTACTAGTTTAGATTCTTCTAGATCAATAGAAATTGAAAAAGACAAATCATCTAAGTTTCTTGGAAACACAGGTATTAAACCGACTATCGCAATTACATCATTATCAAAAGAACATCCAAAGAAATCAAATAACATTTTAAAATATTTATCATTATATTTTTTCCATAAACGACTATATCTTTCTACTTCATCTTCAATCTTCTTTTCTTTTTGATAATACTCTTCGCTAACTACTTCAGTAATTATTTTATTAGCTTCATTTTGACTCATATCACTAGAAATAGAATTTAATTTTGGAAAACACTGAATAGTATAATCATGAATATTAAGATTGCTACTATCAGCATAAAAAGCCCAACTAACTATATTAATATTTTCTTCTAAAGACATCTTTTTAAATTTTACTTTTGGAATATTCATATAAAACTCCTCACATTATTTTAATTCATTAATCAATAAAGTATATTCTATAAGCAAATACAAACAAACTATATAATAGATCATTAATAAAAAAGTTAAAATCAAAAATATATTACTAACCTTAAATGATAATATAATCAAAATAGCTAATACAATCGGACAATAATATATTCTATATTTATACTCATTAGGTTTACACTTATCAAATATTCAAAAACCTTCTATTAAACTTTTAGTATCCCATCCTTTAGAACTCATTTCATTCATATATTTTTCATCTTTAACATAATTCCACCTTAATAATCATTTACATTATAACATATCAAAGCATTTAATAAAATAATGATTTTTTATATAAAATATGTTACAATCTCGTTAAGGAGTTGATATATTTTGAAAATAAATAATGAATGTGCCAGAAGAATTTTATTTGAAGTAGAAAAAATTCCATATGGTGAAACACTAACTGTTGTTAAGCTTCAAGAACAAATGCCAGAATTCTCTATAGAAGATGTATTAAATATTGTTACTTTATTTAACAAAGAACATTATTTAACAGTACTAGACAAAGCTAGTTATGATGACAATGATGTTTTAAGAGATAACAAAATTAAACGTCTAACTGAAAAAGGATACAAAACATTAGATTTAATTAGAAGTGATGAACTATGGAATCAAATTAAAGAAACTATGCCTAGTTTTAATGAAACATCAATTTATACAATTTTTGATCTTGCAAATAAAATTGCAAATGTTCAACAAAACAAATTATTCAATCTACCAGAAATGATGTTTACACCAAAAGATAGATGGTAATATTAAAAACTACTCTCAACAAAATTGAAAGTAGTTTTATTTTATATATTTTTTTCTATTAATTCTTTGTATTGTTCTTCTAATTTCTTTACACTATCTATAGTTATAAATTCGTCTTTTTTGTGAGCATTATCTGGCCCAACACCTAAAATATATTTATTTTTTGAATCAATAAAACTTGCTTCTGTAATAAAATCACTCATATTAGTTTCTCCATTAACATTCAAAAATGGTTTTATATTATTTACAATTTCACTTCTAACATCATATTTACTAATAAGTTTATTTATTTTATTTATAATTTTTTTATTTTGATTTTCACTAACAGTTCTAAAATCTATTAAAACCTCACAATTATCTGGAACTATATTAATGCTTCTTCCACCTTTTATAACTCCAATATTCATTGTTGTATATTTTGAATCTATAATTTCTTGTTTTAGTTTATTATAATATTTCTTTAAATCATTAATAAAACTAACACAATTCTCAATAGCATTAACACCCTCTTCAGGTTTACTAGAGTGTGATGAAACTCCTTTAAAAGATACTTTCAATTCAAGTAATCCTTTACTAGCATTTATTATTTCATTATTAGTAGGTTCACCAATTATCATATTACTTGGAAAAGTAATTTTTTTATTTATAAGTTCATTAATACCAAAAAAACCAATCTCTTCATCATACGTAAAAATAAATTTCATTCCTTTATTTCTTTTACTAAAATCAATTTTTGATATAACAGAAAGTATAACAGCTATAGAACCTTTCATATCACATGACCCAAGACCATATAACTTCCCATCTTCTTCGCTCAATACAAAAGGATCACTATTCCAATCATCAGAACAAGAAACAGTATCAGTGTGTCCTAAAAATCCAATATCACACTCCTCTTTATTACTCATAACTAAACATTTACTTTTATATTCAGTTTTAAAACCTAATTTTTGAAGATAATTTTCAATATAATTTATTATTTCATTATTTTCTTTATCATTAATAGTATTAAAACTAACTAAATCTTTTAAAATATTTTTTGAATCCATAAATATCATTTTTCCTTTCTTAAGCTTAAAGTTTTAGATAAATTTACAACTGGAAAAATACGATCATTTCCTTCACCAGTTGGATCTTTTTGGAATGAATAATTGCCTTCAATCATACTAAAACCTAATTCACCAAAAATTTTTCTTATTAAAGCATTTGAATTAGAAACATCTAAATCAGGTCTATTCATTATTAGTTCAATGTATTTATTTATAAATTTTTGTTTCTCATTATCACTAAATTCAGGAATAATTATACTTTCTCCATTAATTCTTTTCATTTTATCTTCTTTTTGAATTCTCATAGCTGCACTTTCAAAACTTTCAGAATCTTTTTTATCAAAATATCTCATAGCATTCGTTCTATATCCTAAATATTTATCACTTGGATTTAAATAGTTTAATAATAATGTTCTAACCATTTCGCTAGCAATACCATTTTTTCTAAAACTACTTAATACTCCAATTTCATCAACAAACTTAATATTTTCTAGATATTGAGCATATTGTCTTTGATTTTCAGGTACTTCATCAATTGAAACTAGAAAACCTATTGTCTTTTCACTATATTTAGATACCAATATTAATGCATCTTCATCAATATATGATGTTATTTCTTGTAAAGCACTATCTAAATCCCAACTTTCATAGAAAGGTTCTCCATTAAATACATCTTTATATGCTTCACTACACTTAACTATTTCACTTCTTATTCTTTTTAATTCTTCAACCTTATATTCCCCTTTATTTTCTTTTAACCAACTTTCATTTAAACTTTTCATTATAATTTCCTCTTTCTTAAATTTTTTAATTAAAAAATGCTACTGCGTGCTTGCAGTAGCATAATAGAGACTATTTATCGTAAATTACACTAGATACAAGCACGACAAATAGCACTTGTACCTACGATCTTTCAATGTCGTATTAACAAGTGCAGACTATTATAATGATGATTAAATTGTATAGTTACAAATTTAAACATAATAATCTTTCCTTCTCACTTATCGAAATTATAACATGACTCCACAAATCATGTCAAATACATTTAATATCCAAAAGACACATCACTTTGCATATTTTTAATTTGATTAATTGCATTTAGAAAATCATTCTTTAAACTATCATTAGTTAAACAAGAATATACTTTTTGATAATTAGCTAAAATATAATCTGGTTCATAATTTGCTATAAAGTTAGATGCAAGTTCTCTTTCAGCTTTAACAATTAATTCATTTTGCATTTGCAAATTACCAGCAAAAACTCTTCCATCTTTCATTTGTATATTTACTGGAGGACCACTAAGACGATCCTTATACCCTGTAAGTATTAATTTATCTATTGAATATATTTTTTCTAAATCATACATAAATTGATCAAATTTATTTTCATTACCAGGAAAAGCCTCATACATTTGTTTTAGTAAATATCTTCCATCACTTCTAAAACCTAATGCTAACATTTGATTCAAAGGTATTCCCATAGAATATGACATTAACATCAATATATTACCATTCATTTGATATTCTGATAAAGGACTATAAACAACATGATCACTTTGTCCTCTTACTACTCCATATTGATTTCTATATCGAATATTAGTTCCATTAGAAATATGATATAAAATTTCAGCTGTATATTGTGTAGCCCCTTCAGTCAAAAACATTCCATCCTTTCCATTATAAAAAGAACATTGTTCATGACCATTAATAATTCTTGTTTGAATAGCGTGTGTTAACTCATGAAAAAAATATAATTTTTTAGTTTCATAATTTAAGGAGCCATTCATCGTAATCTTATCGCCTTCTGTTATTCCATGTATCCCATTAAGATTCGCTTCAACAACTTCTTTCAAAACAGTAGGTAATCTTTTAGCAATATCTATAGGATTCAAATATAATCCACCTTCATACTCTAATTGATTTAAAGCATCTATATAATCAGCAATCAATATAAAATATTTATCAGGAATATTATAATTAGTTCCTTTATATTGTCTTTTTATAGTATCAACTAACCCACTATTAATTAAATCTTGTGCACTTGCCATATTTACCTCATAATTATATATAAATAATTATATCATACACAAAATGAATTTTTAATAATTTTATTTAAACAACCACAAAAAAATACCTAATCTTATTCAATTAAGTATTTTACAAATTACATGTCATCAAATACTATTATTTAGCTCTCTTCATTGCATTGCCTTTTTCTTCATTATAACAGTTTATGACATCATCTAATGTACAATTAGCATATAACATAATTTGTTGTGTAGAATCATGCATTCCACAAACTATTTGTCTAAAATTAGCACCGCTTAACATTCCTATTAACCCAGTACCTATTGCAATTGTTGCAATTGGTTCCCCATCAGCAGGTATTTTATCAAAACATTCTTTAATAATTTCGGCTTGATTTTCACCCCAATCACCATGTAACGAATGACAAACTAATGCATGAAAAGTTTTATCTCCAATAGTTTTAGATAGTACAGTACCTATTTCATGTTCCCCACAATTTGCAAGCTCATTCCAATATTTTCTAGACACTTGCCCAGCAAAGCCAGAATCATTATATCCCTCTGTATTAATAGCAAATGCTATGTGTTTTGCTTCTGAATTAAATATATTATCTTGAACAGTTTTAACAACCATAACCCATCCTCCTAATCAAAAACTTATTATACATAAGTTACAATAAAAAAGCAAATTTAAAAAATTTAAAGCACACCTAATCATATACAAGAACAGTTGATATCAGAAAGTAAATAAAAAGAAAATTACAATTGACAAGTTAAAAAAATAAGGATTTTTAAATTCTATCTCTAGTAATAATTATCTTCCTTTTACTATTCATAGTATTAATATAAAAGAAAACCACCTAACTCAGCAATGATTTAGGTGGAACCAACTTAATTGGCAACACTCAACATGCAAAATTAAGTGTTCCTATAATATTTTATGAAGTTTCCTTCATCTACATACATAATAACATAAAAACGACTTTTTAACAAGCCGTTTTATTTAGTTAAAAACCTTTCTTTTTAAATACTAATAATTTACCATTATTTTTGTTAGTTTCTCTTCTTCTAACATTAATTTCCTCTATATCTTCTAAACTAAAACCTATTTTCGAAGCTATTTCAATCCAATCTTGAATTAGATTAATCCTTCTTGTATCTTCTAAATTAACTAAATGTAATCCATCATCTTTTGTATACATATAAATATTTTTTACAGTTTCAACAACAAAATTATTTAACCATTCATCATATTCTGGATATCTAATATAAGATTGTGTTTCACATTCAGTATATGTTTCATAATTAAAATAAGGAGGACTACTAAAAGATAAATCAACCTTTCCTATTAAATCTGGAATAAAGATTTCAGAACCTAAATTATATATTGTAGCAGATGATTCATTACATAATGTAGAAGCAATCCAGCTTCTAAAAATTAGTAATCTTTGATAAAGTTCATCATAAGGTTCAACCCCTACATAACTATATTTATATTTACTTGATAAAGCACCAAGCATTCTACTTCCAAAACCACATGAATAATCGAATATGACAGCATCATCAAAAGGAACATATCGTTCATATATTTTTCTTGCTATTACTGGATTAAAATTTGAAACTTTTCCAACCATAGATGAACTAAAAAAGAAATCCCTTAAATTAGCCACATCACTTTTCTGTTGATAAAAATTTTTATGATGTTCAATATATTCCAATGCTATTTTTAATAAATCATCATTATTTATTACTTCCTCTGGAGAATATTTTCCATTCTTTGACTTTGCACTAAGTATTAAATCATCAAAAAAATGATTTAATACTTTACTTATATTTCTATTTTCAACACTAAAATTTTGAGTATTTAATTGTTGTCCTTGAAAATCTATTAAAATTTTTCTCAAATAGTCATCACTATATCTTCTATATATGTTGTTTCTTATAGCTTCAAATCTTGATTCCATAAAACCACCTAGTTAACTATTATACTAAAAGCTTATATAAAATACTATACAAGAATATCTCATATAATATTTTAACACATCTTAAATAGTACAAAGATGAAATAAAAAACGAACCAAAATAGTTCGAATGTATGCCTTATTGGTGCGATACAAGAGCCTATTTTGAACACTTATATCTAAAAGAACTACTAATAAATATCAGTTCCATATATAATATACCATAAATTTAACTAATATTAATTAAAAAATGGTTTATCTCATTATTTTCTTGTTCTCTTTTTTTCATCTATATAAAAATGCAATTCTATAGAACCAGCTTTTTGACTAGTAGCAACATCAATTTCATTTTCAACGCATAATTGGCATAATAAATTGCTATCAAAGGTTTCACCTATTTTTGTATCACATAAGAAAGTCCCATTTGAATTCATCTCAATACTACAACTATGATCTGCATTTTGTAACATTTGTATTTTTATTAATAATAAAACATAATTTGTATTTTTAAGAATTTCTTTGTCTTGTTCTGGCAAATCACATCTATCTATTTGTTGACAAACTGATTCATATTGTAATAAATTACTTCTATTAAATACCTCCAATGCACAATCTTTAATCGTAGAGATGGCAAATAAATCAATTTCTTCTTTACTTATCATGTTAATATTCCCCTTTCGAATGGTTTATATTTTAGCATATAATTCCGTATTTGTCAAATTCTATCTCTCCAAATCATCTTTTTCTTATTAATACAATAAAAAAATCAATTCCATTTCTAGAATTGATATTTATTTGTTAATTGAACCAAAGTTCAACCAGATTCTTTAATGGTGCTGAAAATAGGAATTGAACCCACAACCTACTGATTACGATTCAGTTGCTCTACCAATTGAGCTATTTCAGCATGGTTGCCCTAGTAGGATTCGAACCTACGCATGCTGGAGTCAGAGTCCAGAGCCTTACCACTTGGCCACAGGGCAATATAAAACTTGATTAAAAACCAAGTTAATAACAATATTGGTGGAGCTGAGGAGTAACGAACTCCTGTCCAAAATTCATTCCAATAGAATTTCTACAAGTTTAGTTGGTTTTTATACTCAAATAATAATGTAGATTGCCAACTTCTCTTATTATTCAAAGTTTGTTAAACATTCATTATAAATCACAAACATATTTATAATATAGTTCACTTTATGACACCCTACTTTAAACTCGTGAACAAAAGTTTAAGAGGATGCTCCACTTTATACTAAATTAAGCAAAAGCTGGAGAGAAACTATAATCGTTTCCAGTTATTTTGATTTTTGCATTTTAAGTATGCCTACTACTTGCATTCTATCCAAATATAATTCTGTCGAATCAATGCAGCCCCATGTAACACAGATTATACCATATTTTATGATAAAAAGCCACATTATTGACAAATTTACTTATATTTCATAAAATAATATACATGAAGAATAGTTTAATTAAAAATGTTGAAATAGTATTTGTTAATTTAATAACTTTAACTAGATTAATTGGAGCAATTGCACTTCCATTCATTTATTGTTTTAAAGGTGCTGGAAATTGTGCTTTAATAACTCTAATACTTTTTGCAACTGATGCAATTGATGGATTTCTTGCAAGAACACTACACTGTTCTACATTCTTTGGAAGTATGATAGATGCCATCAGTGATAAACTATTAAACTCAATTGCTTTTATTTTATTAGGTATTCAATATGAATCAATGTTTATTCCACTAATTCTAGAAATAGCTATATTTTATACGAGCTACTCTACTTATAGATATGGTGGTAATGTTCAATCTAGTAAAACTGGAAAAATTAAAACAATCATATTAGATGTATGTGTAATATTAAGTTTTACACTTATAGCATTAACTAAATTCAATATAAATAATCACACACTAGTATTATTAATATCAAATACTAAATTAATAATATTCATGTTTAGTATGATAATAACAGTAGCTAGTCTATTCACATTATTTGATTATATGAAAAAGAATACTTTAGCAAGACAAAATCCAGCATCAATAAAAATTAAACTTCAAAAAAGAAAACTAAAAACATTAAAAGAAATTCTAGGAAACATGTTTGATACATCTTACTATTTAAAACATAAAAATGAATCTATCATGGAGCAATTATATAAGTGATTTTACTATTTTATAATTTTATGGTAAAATACTCTAGGAAGTGATAAGATGGAAAAAATAAAAATTATACTAGTAGTAATAATTGCTGTAGTCGGAGCGCTACTAATATATGACAAATTTACTGAAGAAAAAGAAAATATTAAAATTGAATATAAAAATATAAATAGTGAATATACTTTAGTAGAAAAAAATAATATATTTAAATATAAAAATATTGATGATGTTATTAAGACAATTCAATCTGGATCTGGTGTTATATTCTTATGTTCTCCAGAATCAGATTCATGTCAACAATACGCTGAATCTTTAGATAAAGCTAGTAAAGAAGCTAATTTAGATCAAATAATTTATTGTAATATTAAAAGTGATAGAAATTCTAATAGTATTAAATATCAAAAATTAGTTAGTTTATTAAATGATTACTTAAGCGTAGATGATTTAAATAATAAAATAATATATATGCCAGAAGTATTATTCATAAATAATGGTAAAATCATTGAACATGATAATACAAATACTATAGATGAAGAAAATGATTTAACTACAAGATTATATAATAAAATGTTAGCTATAAATAATGTTGAGGAGGCAGCTATACAATGAATTGGGAACAATATTTAATTATTATTGCAATCTTAATTATAATATCTTTAATTATAATTAAGATGAACAGAAAAGACTTTGCTATTGAAATTAATAAATTAATTCAATACTTAGGTGGTAAAGATAATATAATTGATTCACAAATAAACCTTTCTCGATTAAAAGTAACACTTAAAGATACTTCATTAGTTAATAAAGAAGGAATACAAAAATTAGGTGCTAAAGGAATCGTAGAAATAGATAATGAATTAAAAATTATATTAGGTCCAAACTCAAAACAATTAAAAAAGTATATGGCAGACTTAAAATAAAAGATGATTTTAAAAATCATCTTTTTATTATAACTAATTTATCTTTTTTAGCTCTTTGTAGTCCTCTACTACATTCTTCTGGACAAACTCTAACAAGTTCTTTTATAAGAGATAGAATTTCTATTCTTTCTCTTACAGCTACATGATCAAAATGTTGCATTTGAACATCATATACCAAATTTTCTATATCTTCAGATAGTTTTTCATTAACACTTTTACCAGTAAGTTTCTTTACTGCTTTAGCTAATATATGTTGATATTTCTTCCATTCATCAACTATTTTAAATGGATCTTCTAGTGGATAGCATTCAACACTATCAGGTATTAAATTCACTCCTCCTTTAGGTCTATCTTCTAAAGTAAGAGAGCATCCATCACTTTTAAGTAATGAACATGTAGTTTTCATAGATAATAAGTCAACTTTATCTCTATTAGTATTCCTAGCTCTTAAATATAAAAATGGTGATATATATTCTGAACCAGAAGAATTAGTTTTAAAAAATAATGCAGCTACTATAGAAGCTTTACCACTATTTAATATTTCAATCACTTTATTTAGCGTAACAATATCAAAATTATCTACACCATAATCGCAACCTGATTTCTTACAACAATATCCACCACATTTTTTACATAAATCTTTATTTACATATTCCATAATACACCCCTATAACAAGAGCATATTATATCATTATATTCCTATATTATCAATAATAAGAATAATATCCATAAGGATTATTATAATAAACTGGTCTTGGTCTATAAGGATTAAAATAATCCACTGCTACTCCACCAGTTAAAGCACCTAATAAAAATGGAGCTGCAAAACCAAATCTATTATTTTTTGTATATTTAAACTTTCCATACATAACTATTCACCTCTAACTTATCTTATGAAAAAAGCACAACTACGATTGTGCTTTTAAACGATATAAATTAAAAGATGGTTTATTCATAAATCTATATTTATATTTTAATGTTCCAAGACCACTAGAAACATATATATTTGTTATTCCTTTTTCATAATGTTCATCATAATATTTATATGAATTTTCATCTACAAATAATCCTCCATAAAAAGGTATAACAACACTACCATTCAAAGAATGTCCAAGTAATACTAAATCCACTTCATATGTACTTTCATCTAAATACTTAAGAGTTTTACCATCATGAGCTAATACAATTATATAATGTCTATTTTCATCACTATAAAACTTAAAAGCCTCATCTAAATTTATTTTATCTTTAAATGAACAAGGTAATCCAACTATATATAAAGAATCATTAGTTTTATAAAATACTTCTTCATATTGATTATTTAATACTTTAAAGTCACTTCTATTCATAACTTCATTATAATCACTATAAGAATAATCATTATCACCATTAATAGCATACTTTCCAATACTAGCTTTAATTGATGATAATTCATTAATTAACATTTCTTTATCTTTAGAACTAATCTTAGCACCTTTAATAACTAAATCACCAGTAAAAACTACTATATCAGGTCTTAACTCATTAATTTTATTTACAAGGCTTTTAATATCCTCACTATCAACAGTAGATTTATATAACAAATCACTAAAATGAACTATTTTAACACCACTAAAATTCTCAGTTAATATACTACTCTCTACTCTATACTCTTTTACTATTAATCCTTTAATACCA
The DNA here is from genome assembly GCA_934096645.1 of uncultured Bacilli bacterium. Lineage (GTDB taxonomy): Bacteria > Bacillota_I > Bacilli_A > RF39 > UBA660 > CAG-1000. The sequence goes on from CAKOMK010000002.1 coordinate 172,451, forward strand.
ACGTATTTAGAATAAAAAACACATCCAACTAATAAAACAACTATAAATATTAAAAAGTTCAAAAAATGATGTTTTTTCTTATGACCTTCTTTTTCCTCTAATTCTTCATTATCTTTCTCTATCTCACTCATTATGCAACACCTAAATAAAACATAGAAAGTAATAATAAAGCAGTCATAGTATTATGCAAACAATGAAATGTCATAGAATTAAACACACTTTTATTTTCATAATCCATTAATGCAAAAGCAACTCCTAAAGAACCATAAGGTAATATATAAATTAAATCACTTATTACAAAAGATCCACCAAGTACATTAGTTAATATATGAGCTCCTCCAAATAAAACTCCACATACTAGCGCATATAACCATTTATTACTTATTAATGGTTGAATACTTTTTCTAAATATAATTTCTTCACTTATTGGAGCATATAAAGATATATTAATTAATGCAAATATAGTATTATTAAATAACATTTCTCTTACTTGACTTTCATTAGTAGAAATGTCATTTTTAAGAACCATAGTGATAAGTAAATTAAAAAATATCATACTCATTATACCCATCACATAATACTTAAATGAACTCTTCATAGACTTCTTAAAATTCTTTTTAAACGTCTTAGCTTCATTTACTAAATCTTTATAATACATCACTACTAATATAAAAACAAAACTAACTTCAGATAAAAATGTACATATTACTTCTGACTTAATAAATTCACTATACATCAAAGAAAGTACTGTAGGTAAAACTATTATTCCAACTAAACATATAAAACAGAATAATAAGTTAATATACCATGGTCTGTCTTTAGAACACCTCGTAATCATATTATCACATCCTTATTATAATTATATAACAACACTCACCTTTATAAAAGAAAAAGTTAACTTATTTTACTAAGTTAACTTTTATATGAGTCTTTTTACCTTTACTAATTACTAATGAATTATCTTTAAATAACTTTTCATCAATAATCATATTAACATCACTTACTTTTTCACCATTAATGCTAATTCCATTTCCTTGAACTAGTCTTCTAGCTTCACTTTTAGAAGGAGCAATTTTACTTAATACTAGTAAATCTAATATATTAGTATTATCTTCTAATTTAATATTTTCACTAAGCATACCTTCTTCACTATATCCTTTAGAGAATACTTCTTCACTAGTTTTTCTAGCTTTTTCAGCTTCTTCTACTCCATGTAAATCTTTAACTACTTCGTATGCTAAAGCTTTTTGTGCTTTTCTTAATTCGGGATGTTCTAAAGTATCTTTTTCTAAACTTTCTATTTCTTCACGAGATAAGAATGTAAATACTTTTAAGTATTCTACTACTTTAGAATCTTCTGAATTTATTAAGTATTGATAAATCTTATATGGACTAGTTTTTTCTTTATCAAGCCATAAAGCATTTCCTTCACTTTTACCAAACTTTTTACCAGTACTATCAAGAATTAATGGCATTGTAAATCCATAAGCTTCTTTTCCTTCTATTTTACGAATTAACTCTATTCCAGTAGTAATATTACCCCATTGATCACTTCCAGCAGCCTGTAATACACAATTTTCATTATTAAATAAATGTAAGAAATCAAATCCTTGAAGTAATGTATAACTAAATTCAGCATAAGTAATACCAGTATCAAGTCTTCTAGATATAATATCTTTATTTAGCATATAGTTAACATTAATATACTTTCCAATATCTCTTAAAAAGTCTAAGAATGTTACATCTTTAGTCCAATCATAATTATTAACTACTTTAGCTTTACCATCTAATAATTTAGTTACTTGTTTAGTTAAACCTTTAATATTTTCAGCAACTTTTTCCTTAGATATTATTTCTCTTTCAGCAGTAGGTCTAGGATCTCCAATTAAACCAGTTGCTCCACCTACTAATATAATTGGTTTATGTCCATGCATAGCAAGTCTTTTAGCAGTAACAAAAGATGCATAATGTCCAATATGTAAACTATCTGCAGTAGGATCTGTTCCTAAATAAAATGTTAATTTTTCATTATTTAGTTTGTCTTTCAAATCAGGACTACTTATATCTTTAACTACACCTCTCCACTCTAATTCTTCAAAAAATGTCATATTAATTACCTTCCTTCTTATTAGTAGAACCAATTCCACCTTTTCTTTTATTTTTTATTTCTTCTTCATCATCAACAGTTAAATACTTCATAAATATACCTTGAGCTATTCTATCTCCAAACTTAACTTCAAAATCTTTACTTCCATGATTAATAAGTTTAAGTTTAAAATGTCCTTCATTATTTTCATTGTTATAATAGTCAGCATCAATAACACCTACACTATTTACTAAACAAACATCATATTTATATCCGAGAGAACTTCTACTATATAGATTAAACACTTCATCATCATTCATAGCAACTTTAAGTCCTGTACTAAATACACATGTTTCACCTGGATGAATAATTCCATCATTAACACTTCTAATATCATAAGCAGCACTTAATTTAGTACTTCTTTTAGGAAGAACAATACTTTCATATAATTCTCTATCATCACACACATCTTTCTTAAATTGCTCAAAACTTATTTTTTCAAACTTTCTCATCTTTTTCCTCCAATAAAAAAGGCACCACATATAAGGACGATTATATATCGTGGTACCACCTTAATTCATAGATAAAATCTAACTCAAAGATTATAAAGCATCACCTTTAAGCTCCAAAATATGTAACTTCATCATAACATATATTAGTTTCCATCAACCACTAACTTTCTATAATATAAATATCATGACTAATATTATTTTTTCATCACTTAATGAAATAAGTATAATTTATTTATATTTTTTTGTCAATTACATTTCTAATTTTCTAGCTAATTCTTCTGATTTAGCTTGTGTTTTTTCATTAATATCATCAACTTCTAATTGTAAATCTCTAGCTATCATTTCATATAACATATTAATTTGTTCTTCATCATAGCCTTTTTTCTTTAAATAGTTAGTTAATGTATTATTTTTATATCTTTTATAGTAATAGTCTTTTCTTTGACCAAATTGATAAGAAACACCACTTTTTTTATCAACACTTTTTATTCCAGTTCTAGGAACTTTACCATAGTCTTTTTCTTCAACTATTTCTTTTGATTTATTTTCTTTTAATTCTTGAAGTCTAACATTTTCACGTTCTAATTCTTCTTTTAAAATAGTATCACTATAGTTTCCACCTTTAACTCTTTTATTAAATATTTCCATTAATCCAGCACTTACTGGTATTAATAAAGATGAAGCAACTAAAGGTAAATTATAAATAGTAGTATCTGGAACATTAATAAATTTATATATGAAATAAAATGCAACAGCACTAAAAACTCCAGTAGTACACATAGTAACTAATCTTAAGAATTTATTTTTTCTATTTTGTTTTTTATTAGCAACTATATTCTTTTCTATCTTTTCTACTCTATTTTCACTTTCAAGTATAGTTCTCATACCATCTTCATATTCTCTTGAAGTTTCTACACCTTCTTCATCAAATATAATAGCTTTTCCATTCTTTCTTAAATAAAAATCATTCATTATCTTTTCACCCTCTCTAACATTTCATTTAATTCATATTCTCTATGTATATCATTGACTTGTCTTTCAAAAACAGCACATGATTCTTCAAAACTAAGTCCTTTATAAATATCTACTTTAATAGGTTGTGGTTTATTTAAAATATCGTTTTCCATACTTTTTAACTCTTCTTCGATTTTTTCATCACTAACACCATGTTCTTTAAATTTACTAACAACTTTAGAATCTCTATATCTATCAACTAAAGGTGTTTTAGAAACATGTTTACCTTCAAAGCTACTAGAAGTAGCATAATTAGCAGTTCTTTTAAGAGTTACTAAATCAGCGGTTTCTTCTAACTCTTTTCTAGTTTCATCAACTATACTTCTAATTTCGTGGAATTCATCAGATTCAGTATTAACTTTTCTCTTACTTTGTTCTAATTCCATTTTTCTTCTATAAGCACGTTTTAACATAATATTTAAAGCATCAACTCTATCTTTAAAATAGTCATAATTTTTATGATATTCACCTATTTTAGCCCAAGTATCACATGCACCCATAGGAATAGTAGCAATTCCTAAAGAAATTAAAGTTAAAAGTATAGGTATTTGACCTTTAGTAATTAAATAAGAGATACCAAAAACACCAATACCTAATATTACAGAAAAAATATTAATTAGTTTAGCCATATAATTATTAGTATCAAGAGTATCTAAATGTTTTTTAAACTTTCTTAATCTAGAATTAATATATTCAATTTTATTCTCAACTTCAAGTATTTCTTCAATATTATCTACATTAGTTCTTTTACTAGTAGTAGCATTATCGTCATGAACAATTACTTGAGTTCCTTTTTCCTCATAAAAATCTAACATAACTTCCCCCTCTTTAATTCGAGCATATTATAACACAAATCAATCAAAAAGTCAAAGTTTTCCAAAAAAAAAGCTAATTTAATTAGCCTCTACTAAAGTATTTACCATCTCTTGTAGTAATTACTATTTCTTCACCTTCAGAAATAAATAAAGGTGCTTTTAATGTATAACCAGTTTCAATAGTTACATCTTTTTGAGCACTACTAGTAGTATTTCCTTTAACAGCATCAGGAGCACTAATAACTTTATAAGAAACTTTTTCTGGTAAGCTTATACCAATTACTTCTCCTTCAATTGTCATAGATTCAACATTCATACCTTCTTTTAAGAACTTAGCTTCATCTACAAGTAAACTAGCAGGTAATTCAATTTGATCATATGAATTATTATCCATAAATACATAACTATCACCAGCTTGATATAAATAAGATAATTGATTCTTTCTTACATCAGCCTTTTCCATCTTAATACCAGCATTAAATGTAATTTCTTGAGTAGTACCAGCTTTTAAATTTTTAAGCTTAGTTTTTACAAAAGCGCTTCCTTTACCAGGTTTAACATGTTGAAAATCAACTACTTGATAAATAACACCTTCATATTTAATTGTCATACCATTTTTAATGTCATTTATATTAAACATATTTTATTACGCAGCCTTTCTTTCTTTATGATCAGTTGTTTTATTGCATTTAGGACAGAATTTCTTAATTTCTAATTTACCATCACTATTTTTCTTGTTTTTACTTGTTAAATAGTTAATATTCTTACAAGCAGTACATTGTAAAGCAATACCTTCTCTATTTTCTTTCTTTGCCATATTATTGCCCTCCTTTTTTTATACATTAAAGATTATAGCAAATAAATAATTGATTTACAAGAAGAAATTATCTATTTACCCCTATTTTCTAAAGATAATAACTTCATAGATGCTTTTTTACACTCTTCTTTTTCTTTTTCACCATTATTTACATAATTACTATTAAAGTTATTAGCATTCAATATAAAATCATTTAATTCTTTATTATATTCGTTACTTCTATGAATAGTTACATATTCTTTAATTATTTTGTATCCAAAACTACTATTATCAAGTCTACTTCCAAGTTCACTAGGAATAATTACATAGCCAGTAATATTACTAACAGCAAAATTAGCAAGCATATCAACTGGTAAAGAACTAAATATTCTATGAGTTACTATTTCTTCATATAAACCATTTTCAACTTTTCTAACAATAACTTTCTTACTTAATAATCTATGTACATCAGATACATAGATAAACTTTTCACCATTAAATTGTTTCTTTAAAACCTCTCTAACTGGTATTACAACTAAATCAGTTAAATATACTTCATTCATATCTTTACCTCATACTAATAATAACATAAAATCAAAAAATATAAAACTTTTATATAATTTGTGATATAATATGCGCAGGTGAAAAATATGGATAAAAAAGTTGTATTAGTGACTGGTTCAAGTATAGGATTAGGTAGAGCCATAATCGAAAAATTTGCAAGTAATAATTATAATGTAATAATAAATTATAATAATAGTAAACAAGAAGCAGAAGAATTAAAAAATTATATAGAAAATACTTATCATACAAAAGCAATAACTATAAAATGCGATATAACAAAAGAATCAGAAATAGAAGAAATGAAACAAATCATAATAAAAGAATTTGGTGTGTTAGATTGTTTAGTCAATAATGCAGGAATTGCTATAGATACAGATTTTAATCTAAAAACAAAAGAAAATTTTATCAAAATATTAGATACTAATTTAGTATCTCTATTCTTAGTTAGTAGAACTTTTGGTAATTTAATGTTAGAAAATAAAAAAGGAAAAATAATAAATATAGCTTCTACTAATGGAATAGATTCTTATTATGAATACAGTTTAGACTATGATGCATCAAAAGCTGGAGTTATTAATTTAACACATAATTTAGCTAATCATTATAGTCCATATATCAATGTTAATTGTGTTTGTCCGGGATGGATAGATACACCAATGAATAAAGATTTAGATGAAAGTTTCAAACAAAAAGAAATAGATAAAATTTTACTAAGAAGATTTGCTAGTCCTAAAGAAATAGCTTCACTAGTATACTTTTTAAGCACAGATGAAGCAAGTTATATAAATGATAGTATTATCAAAATAGATGGAGGTAGAAAATGCTAGAAGATTTAGTCAATAAATGTGAAACAGAATTAAAAGACATATTTGATCAAATAGATAAAAATACATTAGAAAATAGTAAAAAAGTTATAAATGCATTCCATGAATTCAAAATAAGTGAAAATGATTTAAAAGGAACTAATGGATATGGATACAATGATGAAGGAAGAAACAAAATAGATCAAATATTTGCAAAAGTATTAGATGCAGAAAGTGGAATCGTAAGAAATCAATTTATATCAGGATCACATGCTATAAATGTTGCATTACAGGCACTTTTAAGACCAAATGAGACACTTTTAGCCGTTTCAGGAACTCCATATGATACATTACATGAAGTCATTGGAATCAAGCCTAATAATAGTTCACTAATGAGTTATAATGTTAAATACAAAGAAATAGATTTAATAAACAATGACTTTAACTACTCAAAAATAAAAGAAACATTAGAAAAAGAGTCAATAAAAGTAGTTCATATTCAAAGATCAAGAGGATACAGTCTAAGAGATTCATTAACAATAGACAAAGTAGAGAAAGTAATTAAATTAATCAAAGAAACAAGTCCAAACACAATAGTTTTTGTAGATAATTGTTATTGTGAATTTGTAGAAACAACTACTCCATGTAAAGTTGGAGCAGACATATGTGTTGGTTCACTAATCAAAAACTTAGGTGCTGGAATATCAACAAACGGAGCATATATAGTTGGAAAAGAAGATTTAGTTAACTTATGTGCAGAAAGACTAACACTTCCAGGAGAAGGAAAACATGTAGGACCTTCAGACAATGCAAATAGAATGTTCTTACTAGGATTATACTTTGCCCCATCAGTAGTATCAAATGCATTAAAAATATCTATTCTAACAAGCAAAGTTTTAGAAGAACTAAACTATAAAGTTTCACCAAAATATAACGAACCACGAGCAGATATTGTAGAATTAATATATTTTAACACAGAAGAAGAAATCATCAAATATGCATCCTCAATTCAATCATCAGGAGCAATTGATTCACATGTAACACCATACCCTTCACCAATGCCAGGATATGAACATAAAATTATTATGGCTTCTCCATCATTTACACAAGGTTCTTCAATAGAATTATCTTGTGATGGACCACTCAAAAAACCATATGTATTATTCCAACAAGGAAGTTTAACATATGAATATGGTAAATTATCTATTACAAATGCAATAAAATCATTAAACGAATAAAATAGCCTTCTATTAATAAACTATTAATAGGAGGCTTTTATTATGAAAAAAGAATTATTAAAAAGTTATATCAATAGATTAACAAAACAAGATATTGTAAACTATCTAAGTAAAGAATGCATCCCAGCATCAGATAAAGAAATAGATTTAATCTATAACGCAATTAAAAATGATTATGATGAAATATTAGATTCAAATTTCATAAGTTATATCTCAAAATATGAATTAAACTTTAACAAACATCTATATCAAAAAATAATAGAAAAATACAACGAATATAAAAAGTTTATTGAATAAAATCAATAAACTTTTATTTTCTATCACACCATGTAGTATTTTCAACTATATTATTAACTTCTTCTGAATGTTCTTCACCATCAAACGAATCACAACCTCCAGTTATATTTTTAATATCACCTTCAAACTTAACAGTTTGTAGTTTATTATTAGCAAATGCACCATACCCTATTTCTGTAACACTTTTAGGAATAACCAATGAACTTAAATTGTTATTAATAAATGCTTTGTTTTCTATTATTTTAAGATTACTTGGTAACGTTACACTAGTTATTCCCATTCCACTCATATAACACAGCATCTTTTGAACTGGATACTTGTTAACATTTGATGAGACCCTATTAATTCCTGCACCATAACTGCATCCAACGACAAAAGCACCTGCACCTATTTCAACAACATCTTGTCCATTAATCTTATTTGGAATAATAACATCAGATGGACATCTAGCTTTGCTAGAATCATTATCAATATAATAATAGTAATGTTCAATAACCCCGTTATTAAATGCAAAACACCTACTATCAGTATAATCAGCAACAATAATATTTCTCACTAATTTTTTAATACCGTTATTAGTTTTAATTACATAATTATATTTATACGTTCCTACTTCACTTTTTAAATTAGTATAGCTATAATATTCACCACTTTGTAACTTTTCACTATTGTTCTTAATTCCAGCATCTTTATAATTTTTAACTTCACTAGATTTAATAGTAATATTTTTGTTACCAACTAATTTTAAAGCATCTTCACCTTTCAATTTTTCAATTTCAAATCCTAAATTTTTACTTCCGCTTTTCAAAACAGAACCAAAATAATAATTTTGTGATTTAGTAACATTAATTATTCCTTCAATTGTATTATTATTTCTATCCACATCATAACTTTCAAAAAAATCTTCAGAATTTTTATCTTTATTATCAATCATCTCGTCATTAAGCGCTAAATCACTAATATCATGCCAAACGATTTTATATCTACCAAGCATCTTATCAGTAAAATTAATTTTAAACAAATAGAATAATTCATCTTCTGTATTATTTATTATCATATTACCATCGTAACTAATTTTAGAAATAGCACTATTATATTCTTTTTTTGCTGATTCAATTTCAGTTTCGCTAGGATTACTATTATCTATTTTTAAAGCTAAATCAATATATTCTTGATCAGTTAACATTTTAAACATTGTCTCGTTAATTTTACTATTCTTAACTAAAGTTTCATTTATATTTTTCTCTTCTTCAACTTCAACTTCTTTCAAATCATTCAAATCAATTAAAGTTCCAGAATTTGCCTTATTAGTAACATCAACCATCAAATAATTACTATATTGTCCACTACCTAATGCATCAATACTAACACTAGAACCTTCTACAGTCGCAGTACAATCTGAAAAAGAATTCCCAGACAATAAATCATTACAATCAAACGTTTTTTCACTATTTCCAGCAGTAAATAACTTTTGTTGTGATACTTGTGCTACTTTTCTAACTTGTGTCTCAAAAGTACTTCTTTTTGCTTTATTTACCATTCCAATAACATTTGGTAAAGCAATTAAGATTAAAATTGCAAGTATTGCAATAACAGCTAATAATTCCACTAATGTAAATCCATTTTTACTTTTCATTCAACATCACCTATCCTATACAAATTATAACACAAACAAAAAGTTTATTGAATAAAATCAGTAAACTTTTTATTTCTAACATTTTCTATTTCATATTTATATGGAGGAAACTCTTCTTTAGAATTTCTATTAATATATGGTGTTTCTAATATAAAAGGAATACCTTCTAATCTTTTATTAGTAGTAATATTAATTAAATTATCAAATCCAATAGTTCCATATCCAATATTATCATGTCTATCTTTATGAGAACCTATTTGATTTTTACTATCATTTAAATGAAAACATTTAATTTTATCAATACCAATCTTATTATCAAATTCATCTAAAAACTCATCTAATTTAGATATATCCACTCCAGCATCATTCATATGACAACTATCTAAACAAACACCAATTCTATCTTTATTTTTAATACCATCTATTATGTATTTAAGTTCATCAATAGAAGTACCTAGTTCATTACCCTTTCCTGCCATAAATTCAAGTAAAACAATAGTATCTAAAGTATTATCAAAAACTTTATTTAAGCCATAAACAATATTGTTTAATCCTTCTTCTCTACTACAATTAACCGCACTACCAGGATGTAAAACTATTTTATTAAAACCTAGTTTTTTAACTCTATTTAATTCTTCACTAAAAAAATTTAAATAAAAATTATATTTATCTTCATCTGCTCTATTAGCTAAATTAACTATATAAGGAGCATGAACAATAACATTATCACTATTAATATTATTTTCAAGCATTAATTTAAATGCTTCATATGTTAATTCATCATTAATCATACATCTACTTGTACTTTGAGTAGAACCTGTATAAAACATAAATGTATTAGCATTATAACTAACGGCTTCCATAACACTTCCAAGTAACTGTTTACTATTATTAAACTTAACATGACTTCCAATTATCAAACTCATATAATCACCATAAAAATTATATAATATTTTAACCATAAAAAAAAGACTTAAAAAGTCTTAATAACTACATTTTTCTAAACTAACTCTAGTCAAATGTTGATTTTCTTCAGTAATCATTCTAATACTATTTTGCCCAATCATATCAAATGTTAAATAATTAATAGAATCTTCATCCATATCATATAAGTATTCATATGATCCATTAGTTGCTGCAAAATGTTTAATACGACCTTTATAATCTATAACAATTGAGTATAACAATTTATCATCGCTTATATCAGCTCCTAATCCATCATTACAAAGTATTGCATCAGCAGAGTCACCTGTTGCGTTATTGAATATTATTTCATCTCTACTACTAGCATCATATTTTTCTCCTGCTGTTCTTACTATTTCTTGTAAGTTAGCAATAAATGTATCCCTAGAAGTAGCAGAAAATGTATCTCTAACCAAAGGAATAACAATAGCTATAAATATCATTAACATAAAAAATATTAAAACTAAATTTATAATTAAATCTTTTTTATTTTTCTTTGTTTTTTCTGTAACAACTTCTTTTTTTTCTGTATTTGCTACAGCTTCTACATTTGGTTTCTCTTCCATCACTAACACCCTCACATATTCTATATAAATTTTATCATTAATCATTTTTTATTGCAACACTTAAAAAATAATTTATTAATTTTTGACAAAATAAAAAGGCTTTTAATAAAGCCTAATTTATTCAATAACTATTTAGTTGTATCGAAGCTTGCAACTGAACTAGCATCAGGTGTAGCATAAGCTGTATCACCGATATCTTTAACATTATCTTGTTTAATATCAGTTACTTTAATTGGAGCACTAGCAGTACCTGTTTTACCATATTTAAATGATCCATCAATTACAACGATATTTGTAATGTTACCATTAGCATCAACACTTACATAATAAGCTTTAGTTGATTCTAAATTTAATTTTTTAGTTCCTGTAGAAGGACAAATTGTAACACCAGTAATATCTTGGCAATAAATTTGAGCTCCAGCAGCAGTTATACTATCTTGAACAAAATCAGTTTGAGCTTGTTTAAAGATATTTTGAGTTTCAGTATTGAATGTACTCTTCTTAGCATTGTTAAACATACCTAATACGTTTGGTAAAGCTATGATAACTAAGATTGCTAAAATAGCGATAACAGCTAATAATTCAACCAATGTAAATCCTTTCTTATTCATTATATTTTCACTTTCCTTTCCTATAGGGTTTTACCCTCTATCTTTATGTTTTAATTATAACAACAAGATGAATTATATGTCAACATTAAAAAATAAAAATATACAAAAAGTGTAAATTATATGAAATTTTACTGATTTGTTATATTTAGTATCTTGCTTATTAAGTCTACACTATCAACAATATTATCTATTTTATCTATAGTTCTAAGCTTATATTTTGTTTTCATTTCATCAATAAATTCATTATAAGAATCAGGATTTCTATTTAGTTTTTTATACCAATAAGAATTTTGTCTCAAAAACTCTAAATATTTAGGATCTTTACGTAATTTTACTAATATTTCATATTTCATTATTCACCATAAAGTTTATCTATTTTTTCTTCTTTAGCTTTTACTTCACTATCTTTCTTATCATCTTCACGAGTCAATTCTTCTACTAAACCAACTGCTTTTTGTATAGAAGATATATTTTCTTCTAAAGAATCTAAATTAATGTTTTTAAGAGTACTTAAAAGTCCTTTTATATTAATAGAATTTTTTATATCATTCTTGATATATTTATTCCAAACTTTATCATCTTCGCCATAAATATCATATAGTTCATATAAAGTCTGCCATGAAACATTATTCTTTTTGACATAATCTACAAATTCTGGATGATTTGAAACAAATTTTTTAAATTTATCTAACTTTTCCATATTAAATTATATTAAAAAAGATATGTTTTTATACATATCATTTTTCTTTTATTTCAAAATAATTACCACTATCTAAATATAATATACCTTTTTTGCCTTCTAGTGTTTTAACTATATCTATATATTTATTTAATAGTTCTGTTTTACTAACAGTGATATATACTAAATTCTCATCACTCATGTAAAGTAAGAATCTTTCACTATCAAATTCAGTTTTACTATACTCTATTTCACTTATTAAACTAATTATATTACTATCAACTTTACTAAATTTCTTTATGAATTTAGCTTCTATATCTTCTGGAATATAATTTATCAAAGTAGGTACTCCATATATATCATTTGATTTATATGTACTACCATCAGATAATTTATAATAGTTATTAGATTTATTATAGTATAAAATCTTCTTTTCATTTACAGTTATTTCTAATATAAAATTTAATTTCTTTTTTACTGTAACACTACTTACTAAATCTAAAGATTCAATTTTCTTTTTAACTTTATTAGAATTTAAAAGTAGAAACTTAGGATAATCCTGAATCCCAGCTTTCTCTATTATTACTTCATCATTATAATAATTATTATTTAATATAACTATGTTTTTAGTCTTAACACTAAGTAAAAAACTTATAACTATATATAATATAAATAATGTTATTATAAATGTAATAAATCTTAAAAAATTAAATCTTCTTTTTACCTTTTTTTTCATTTTTACCCTTTATCATCTTTTTTACTTCTTCTAATATTATAGTACTTGAACTCATATCTTTTATTTCTGATAAGTTCTTTTTTACTTCTTTAAATGTTTTTTCATCAAACATTTCATCTATAGCTTCAATTAAAGTATTTTTATCTAAATCTTTTTCTTCAATTAATAAACTTATATTTTTTTGTACTAAATCAAGAGCATTATAATATTGATGATTGTTTGCTACATAAGGGCTTGGTATTAATATAGATGGAGTTTTAGTTGCCATTATTTCAGCAATAGTAGAAGCTCCAGCTCTTGATATTATCAAGTCAGCACTCTTCATTAAACTTGGTAAATTGTCAAAGAATGGTACTATTTTTGTACTCTTTGGAACAATTAAATTATTGTTTAATGTTGCATAACTAGATTTACCAGTAATAAATAATATTTCAGTGTCTTCTCTTTCATATGTTCTTAAAAAATCTAAAAGTCTTTCATTAACTGAAGTACTTCCAAGAGATCCCATAACTATTATTATTAATTTTTTATTCTTATCAAATCCTAATTCAGTTTTATTGAACTTTTTGCATTCAATAGCTCTTTGACTAACTGGGTTACCTGTATAAATAATATTTTTACATTTTAGTTTTCTAGTTCCTTCTTTAAATGATACAAATACTGCATCAACTTTTTTAGATAAATAAATATTTGTTTTACCTGGTAACATATTTTGTTCATGTAAAAATACTTTAACACCACGTTTCTTAGCAGCTAAACAAACAGGCAATGTAACATAACCACCAAAAGCAATTACAGCATCAGGTTTAAAAGCATCCATTATAGCAAGACACTTCTTATAAGAATTAGAAATACACTTAACATTCTTTAAGTTTCTTATCATATCAGTTTTAGATAGTCCATAAATCTCTATACCTTCATAAGGAATTCCCATACTAGGTATAAGTTCATTTTCCATTCTATTTTTAGTACCAATATATAAGTATTCATTACTCTTATCTTTCTTTATTTCATCAAGTACTGCTAACGCAGGATATATATGTCCCCCTGTTCCACCTGCAGTTAAAATAAATTTCATAGAGTTTCACCTCACATTTGTATATTATATACTATTATTCACTTTTTTGCATTAATTTAAGTATTTTTTTTCTTAAAAGTTTATTAGCATCTTCCAAAGACATATCATTTACACTAAATGGTTTCCCTATTCTAGTAGTTAAATTTCCATCTCTAGTATACTTACCACTTATACCAAAAGGTACAATTAAAGCATTAGTTTTTTGAGCTAAACTAACTGCTCCAAACTTAAATGGTAACATAACAACTTCATCTTTAGTACCAAAAGTCTTATTTCTAGTTCCCTCAGGAAATATTCCTAAAGCTCCACCACTTCTTAAAACATCTAAAGCCTCACTTTTAGCATTCTCATCATGGATTCTTCTATCAACCTTAATACAACCTACAAATTTATAAAACCATGCCATATTACCTTCAAAATACTCTTCCTTAGCCATATAATGTATAACTCTATTAGTTACAATCATAACATTATATTGATCATCTTTATGTATATGATTACCACAAAATATAACAGGACCACTCTTAGGAATATTCTCTTTTCCTATAACAGTTGGTCTATATTTTAACTTAAACCTAATCAATATAAATGGTTTAAGCAATCTATAACCAAACTCACTTTTATAACTTTTCACTATTCTTCACCATCATCACTTACAGTAAGTTCTTTATATGCAACTTTACCAATCTTAGTTTTAGGCAATTCCTTTCTATAACCATATGCATATGGAAGAGCATAAGCAGCAATATTCTTTTCACAATACTCTCTTATACTTTTCTTTATTTCACTATTAAGCACTAGTCCATCTTTTAATACTATATATGCTTTAGCAACTTCTTTTTTATATGGATGTGGAACACCAACTACAGCACAAGCTTTAACATAAGGATGTTCACATATAATTGCTTCTAATTGTCCAGGATAGATATTGTATCCACTAGATACAATCATTCTCTTAATTCTAGTTTCAAAATATACAAAACCATCTTTATCCATATGACCAGCATCTCCACTATGAAGCCATATTTTTCCATCTTTATGTTTTTTTAGAACCATTTCTGTTTCTTTTTTATTATTTACATATTCTTTCATAACAGTAGGTCCATTTATACAAATTTCACCTATCTCACCATAATTACATTCTTCAGTAGTACCTTGCTTACAAATTTTTACGTAACAATCAGGCCATGGTATTCCTATAGAATTTTCACGTGATTCTTCTATAGGCATCATAGTAGCCCCAGCAGTACATTCAGTCATTCCAAATGCAGTTCTAACAAAAGTATCACTACCATGATCATATAAAAATTCATCTATCTTTTTAGCAAGTTTAGGACTTAAAGCATCTCCTCCACAAACAACACATTTTAAGAAAGATAAATCTTCATCTACTAGTTTTTTACTATTAGTAAGTCCTTCTAATATACTTGGAACACAAGCTATAATATTAGGTTTATATTTAAGTAATATACTATCAAATTTACGTGGATTAACACTAGGAAGTATTATAGCAGTTCCACCACTAACAAAATTAGCATGAAAAGTACAACCTAAACCAAATCCATGAAATATAGGCATTATAGCAAGAATACTAACTCCACTAGTTAATACTTTATTTATTTCAAGTCCACTTAAAGCAAGTGCATTAAAATTCATATTAGTAAGAACTATTCCCTTAGGAGAACCAGTAGTACCTCCACTATGTAAAATAACAGCAGTATCACTACCTACTCCTTCATCTATAATAGTTTCTTTATGAAATTTAGCTCTTGCTATAAATCTATAATATGGAATAACATCTTCTCCTATAGGAGCACTAGCCTTTCTTCCTGTAGTTAATCTATATCCTAATCTAGTTAATGGATCCATAGATTCACATATAGGTAAATATATTATTTTATTAACTGAAATATCTTTTCTAATATTTTTTATCTTAGAAAAAACTATATCAGCAACAATTAAATAATTAGAATTAACTAAATTTATTCCTTGTTTTAATTCTTCTTCACTAGAAAGAGGATGCATCATATTACATATAGCACCTAATTTATTTAAAGCATAAACACTTATTATAGCTTCAGGAGTATTAGGCATACATATAGTAACTACATCTTTCTTTTTAACTCCAAGTCTTACAAAAGCACATGCTGAATCGTCTATTCTTCTAAGTAAGGATCTATATGTCACTTCATTCCCATAATATTTATATGCAATATTACTAGGATACTTTTTAGCAGTCCTTTTAACCATTTCATACATAGAAACATCTGGGTAATCAATATGAGCTCTCATACCTTTATAATATTTAAACCACGGATAATCTTTATCACTTTCTTTTTTCATTTCTTCCCTCCAATATCATTTTACTAACAATATTCATTAACTTCTCATTTTCACTTTCTAAATCACCTGTAACTTTATATGGTTTACCAAAAGTTATTTTTAAGTCTTTACTAAATATTTTATACTTTCCATTTATAGCAAAAGGAACTATATATGCATTAGTCTTTTTAGCAAAAGATACTGCCCCATATTTAAATGGTAACAACAACTGTTCATTATCTTTATATAGTGTTTTATTAACTGTTCCTTCAGGAAATATTCCAAGAACTTCATTATTTTTTAAAACATCTATTGCTTCACTTTTAGCATTCTCATCATGTATACTTCTATTTACACTAATGCAACCCATACTTCTAAAAAAGTAATTGGATATTTTACTACTAAATAATTCTTTTTTTGCCATCATATGCACTATTCTTTTAGGCGCTCCTATCATCATAGCAGCATCTAAATTATTAGTATGATTCCCAGCAAGTATAACAGCTCCTTCACTAGGAATATTATCTACACCATAATATTTAGGTCTAAAAACAATTTTATAAATTGGTCTCCCAATAAATCTAACAACTTTATAAATAAAATAATTCATATTCGACTCCATATTATAGTATATCATAATTCCATTAATTTTTTAATAGATTTATAATCACTACTTCTCCAGGATTAAGTATTCTCATTTTTATTCTTTTACTATAACCTAGTCCACAAGAGACTATACTAGTCATATCTCCAACTTTATATTTACCTTTAGTATATTTAGGAAAGAATTTATAATCTGGTGATAATATTCCACCTATAAAAGGAAATCTAAACATCCCACCATGTACATGACCACTCAAACACAAATCATAATTAAATTCTTTATAATATTCATTCCATAATGGATTATGAGCTACTAATATATTATATTTATCTATTTCACATTTATTTAAATATTCACTCATATCTTTTTTAGTTATTTTCTTTCCCATAAATTTATAAAAATCATATGGAATATCAATACCACTTAATATAATATTATTACTCAATTTAACACTTTTATTATTAAGTAAATTAATTTTATATTTTTTTAGTATTTTATAATATTCTTCTTTATCAGGTTCACTTAATTCATCTTCATGATTACCAAATGTATAATAAATTTTAT
Organism: uncultured Bacilli bacterium; assembly: GCA_934096645.1. Lineage (GTDB taxonomy): Bacteria > Bacillota_I > Bacilli_A > RF39 > UBA660 > CAG-1000. Next base: position 190,335 of record CAKOMK010000002.1, read on the forward strand.
CACTATCTATTTTATCTAATAATTTTATAAAGTTTTTAGTATATTTTATACTTTCATTAATCATATCACCACTCATGATAATATAATCAGGTTCTTCTTCACTAATAGCTTTAACTATTCTTTCAGATATCTCTCTATTATGCATATCAGACATTAGCATTATTTTAATATTTTTATCGATTTTAGAACTAACTATATCAAATCTATTAATCTCAAATTTAACATGACTCATTAATAATAAAATTAAAAATATAATAGTTAGAATAATTATAATCACACAAAAAATAGTATTTAAAGTACATAAATACACAAGTAAACTAATCATAATTAACATAAACAAATATACAATAATTATCATAAAAATATTATAGCATAATAAAAGTGACTATAAAAGTCACTTTTATTTAACTATATAAGGGTTATTCTTTGTTCCACTCCCACTTTGTACATTAACTGTAGATTTAAGTGAAATAACAGGAGCAACACTATAATGACCACGTCCTTGAGCAGAAATACTACTAGCAGATGCTGCTGAAGCTTCTCCCCAACTAACAGTCATAATAGCACTCTTATTATATTTATTAACTAAATAAGGTGACATAGTCCAATAAGCATTACCTTTTATATATAAATAAGAATATACATAACTCCTATAATTATCATAATTACTAAGTGCACCAGCAAGAACAATATCATTTGCTTCAATAAGAGCAATCGGATATTTAAGTTTTCCATTTCCAATAGCTGAATCAACAGTAAATTTATCTTCATTTCTACTACAGCCTAAATTCAAATTCACACCCATTGAATCATTTCTAATTTTTCCATATCCATTATAATATGAATCTTCATTTTTTTTGCCACTTCCATAAATAAGACTTCTGTCATTGCAATATACAGTATCTTGAATATTGTTAGCTGTATCACCTAAAGTTAATATATTTTCTTTATACCATTCCTCTACAACTTTTTTAATATTACTATCATTTATATTTTGATGACAATTTTCATAAGTATCGCAAGAGTCACCATACATATATCCAATATACCTATTATCAGAATTATTATCATTATACTTAACACCGGTTTTGATAAATCCACCCACTCCATTATCAGGACAACTACCATTAGTATAATCACCAAAATAAATCATTCTTATACTTTCATCTTCATTAGTTCTAATAATTCTCCAACAATGATTAGCAAAAACTACATAATTATTACTTACATTTCCTCTATAAAAATATATTCTCTTACTAGTAACGTTTTTATCGGTAGTATAATACAAACCAGTACCATTCTTATCAGGATCATCTCTTTCTATATAATATATATCAGCTTTTGTAATTATTCCATCTTTAACTTCAAGAACTCTAATTGCATTATTACACATAGTAGAATTACTGTAAGCATAACCTGTTTTATCAGTACTTCCTATGCATAAATATCCACCAACTGATTTTTCACCATAAGATTTTTTAGTATTGCAATTATAATTTGATAAATTATATGATCCGTCTTTAAAATCTAGTTTTGCATATACTCCTTCAAACAAAGAATCCCCACTACAAGTTTCTTGTTCGCTAGAACCACTTATCCTAGTTATTTTTTTAATAGGATATTTATTTTCTTTATCAATTTTAGCACCATCAATAGAGACATTAGTAGAATCATAATATTCAAAGCTAACATCCTGATTATATAATACTTTACTCAATTTTTTTCCTAAAACTGAATCAGAACTTCTCTTAAAATCTATACCTGTGCTTAATGTAACATTTTCACTAGTTTTATTATCAGCCTCGGCAATATTATCACTAATGATTTTGCAATTTAATTTTTTACTACCACTAGAACAATTATCATACCATTCATCTGATACATCAAAATCACATTCGCCATCAGTAATATCATTAGATGTCAATTCTGTCGCATTAGATTTATTTGTATTTATACAATAATTACCATTTGAAACAATTAACCTTACAATTTCTCCAGAACTGTTAACTTTAATATAATACTTTAAATTATTACCAGATAATTCAAGAGCACTGTCGTCTTCTGAACTTATTACAGATACTTTATTACCCTTCATAGTTTCTTGTATATATTTATTAGTTGCTTCCTTATATAAAGACTGTGCTTCTGTCATAAATGTACTTTTTTTAGCATTATTAAACATTCCAACAACATTCGGTAATGCTATCAAAACCAATATTGCAAGTATAGCAATAACAGCTAATAATTCCACTAAAGTAAAGCCTCTTTTTTTCATGTATTGCACCTCATCTATCATATACAAGTATATATCAATAACATGAAAATTTCAATCAATAAAAAAGAACATATTTATGTTCTAATTTAATTTTTCTCTAATAATAGCATTAACTTGACTCATATCAGCTTTACCTTTAAGTATAGGTGTTAACTCTTTCATTAAAGCACCCATATCTTTCATAGAAGTAGGTTTTATTTTATCAAATGCTTTATCAATTTCTTTTCTTACTTCTTCTTCTGATAATTGTTCAGGTAAATATTTACTTAATAATTTGATTTCTTTTAATAATCCATCTACTAAATCTTGTCTATTACCTTTCTTAAATTCTTCAATGCTTTCTTTATGAGTTTTAACTTGTTTACTTACTACATCTATAACAACTTCATCACTACAGGTATTTCTATCCATTTTATTATTAACTAAATATAAATCAATAGCTGACTTTAATAATCTAATTGTATTTAATGAATCTTTATCATGAGCTTTCATAGCTTCTTTCATATCATTTGATATAGTTTCATATAACATAGCATTCACTCCTTATTCAATATTATTAATATCTTTGTTTATTATGTTTTTTAGCGTTTCTGATAGCTTCTTTTTTAGCTTCTCTTCTAACAACTCCAGCTTTCAAGTATTCTCTTCTTTTTTTCATTTCAGTAGGGACTCCGCTTCTTTGTACTTTCATCTTAAAACGTTTTAATGCACCCTCAACATTACCATCTTTTACTTCAACGTGTGTCATTATTTCTTCCCTCCCTTCATGACTATATTTGATTATAGTACAAAAAGTGCCAAATTTCAAGCAAATTCTACAATAAATTTAAACACTTTTATACTTTTTTATCATTTTTGATATACAAAATTGACTAATAAAAACTATCATGATATTATAATACACAATTTAAAAGGAGAAATTATTATGGTAGCAAAGGTATCAAACATTTTTCTAGGCAATACTTATATAGCTAAATTAGGCCCTTTATCATTATCACAATCTCAAGAACAAATAGAAAATGATAAAATTTTCTATAGACCTATTAAAAAAGCATTAGATGAAAGAGGCTTTACAGCTTACATTGATTTAATAACAAACAAAAAATATTCAACAGCAACAGAAGACTACATAATACTTGAATTAATTCCAATTGAAAAATTTTATAATTCTGACAAAGACCTTATATCAGTAATAGAATTAAAAGATTTAATTGATAGTTTAAATTCAACAAGTGAAACAATTAACAATGAAATATTAAAAAGAATTCTATCTATCAAATCAAACTTAGATGAATATAAATTAGATATGAGTATAAAAGATAAAATAATCCAAAGTTTATTAAACTGTTCAAATAACTACGTAAATGAACTATTATATGGATATAAAGAAGAATCAATAAGTGACTATAAATCATTTATACACGCTATAAATAAAAAATATAATAGTAACTTAGATGATATAGAATCACAAATAAAAGAAGAAATATCAAAAATATATCCAAAGCCAAAACAGTTATTAAGAGAATTACAAATAGTAAAAGAAAATTTTGAGTAAACAAAAACCTTTCAATTAAGAAAGGTTTTTTAAATTACTTTATTTGACTCATTACTTCTTCAGCAAAGTTATCATTTCTCTTTTCCATACCTTCGCCTACTTCATATTTAACTAATTTAACTAATTTAGAATTATTATTTTTTAAATAAGCTTTAACAGTTAAACCAGAATCTTTAATGAATGCTTGTTCTTCTAAAACTGTTTCTTCATAGAATTTTCTAATTCTACCTTCAACAATTTTATCAGCAAATTCAGGTTTCTTACCTTCATTGATTACTTGTTCTTTAATTACAGATTTTTCATGTTCTAAATCTTCAGCTGGAACACTATCAATATTTGTATATAATGGTCTCATAGCTGCTGCTTGCATTGCTACATCACGAGCTACTTCTTCATTTTCACCTTCAACTACAGTTAATGATGAAATCTTACCACCCATATGTAAATATGAACCAAATACCTCATTATCAGCTTTTTCTACAACTTCAAATCTTCTTAAACTAATCTTTTCACCAATTTTAGCAGTAGCATTAACAATTAAATCATTAATTGTTTCATCACCACATTTACTATTTAAAGCATCTTCCATAGTAGTAACATTATTATCTAAAATAGTATTTCCAATTTTGTCTAATAATTCTTTGAATTCTTCATTCTTAGCAACAAAATCTGTTTCTGAGTTTAATTCAACTACTACAGCTTTGTTTCCTTTAATATAAATATTAGATAATCCTTCAGCAGCAATTCTCTCAGCTTTCTTAGCTGCTTTAGAAATTCCTTTTTCTCTTAAATAATCAACTGCTTTATCCATGTCTCCATTACTTTCAACTAAGGCTTTTTTACAGTCCATCATTCCAGCACCAGTTTTTTCTCTTAATTCTTTAACCATGCTTGCACTAATATCCATAATTTCCTCCTACTTTAATGCTTCGATTAATTCATCTTTTTTCATAGTTGAATAACCAGCAATACCTTTTTCTTTAGCAATCTTCTTTAAATCAGAAACTGTCATTCCATCATAATCAGATTCACTGTTTTTTTCTTCTTCGAAATTATCAAGTTCAACTACTTTAGTTTCAACTTTAATTTCTTTGGTATTTTTAGCTGTTTCATCTTCAGTTACATAATCAACTAATTCAAGACCATTAGCTTCACATACAGCGTTAGCTAATACACCTAAAACAACTTTAACACTTCTAACAGCATCATCATTTGCTGGAATTGGGAAATCTACATCATCTGGATCACAGTTAGTATCAACAATTCCAAATACAGGAATATGTAATTTTCTAGCTTCACGAATAGCATTAATTTCTACTCTAGGATCAACAACAATGATAGCTTTTGGTAATTTATCCATTTCTCTAATTCCACCAAGAAGTTTATTTAATCTTTCATATTCTTTTTGAATTTTAGCAACTTCTTTTTTAGGAAGTAATTCAAACTTACCATCACTTTCCATTTTTTCGATTTCGATTAGTCTTTTAACTCTATCTCTAATTGTTCTAAAATTAGTTAAAGTTCCTCCTAACCATCTTTCAGTTACATAAAAACTTTTACATCTTGTTGCTTCTTCGATACTAGCTTCTTTAGCTTGTTTCTTAGTACCAACAAATAGAACCTTACCACCATTTTCACATGCTTTAAGAAGTTCAGCGTAAGCTTCTTCTATTTTTTCAACAGTTTTTTGTAAATCAATAATATGAATGTCATCTCTTGTTGTAAAAATGTATTCCTTCATTTTAGGATTCCATCTTTTAGCTTGATGTCCAAAATGTACACCAGCTTCTAATAAATAACTTTTTGCAATTACTGCCATATTTCTTCTCTCCTTTCGTTTTTTGCTTCTATTTGTCTTAAAATTAATATTCACTTAAATAATTAAGCACTAGAATATTAAATCAACAAATATGTCTTTTTTCTTAAAGCGAAATTATTTTAACACACATAATCACTTTTTTCAATAAAAAACATGCAATTTCTTGCATGTTACATTAAACAACTTAAATCAAAATCAAATATATTGCCTATTATTTTAACAAGTGATGGAAGTAATATAATTAGTATAAGTATTATACCCATCTTTATTGCTTTTGAATTAGCTTTTTTAAGTAGTTCTGGATTATCTCCACTAACAGCTGGTATATAAGCAGTTATTCCAAAGATTATCATAGCAAGTGCTCCAACTACTCTAATAATAGTAATTCCAACATTTACTACCTTAGTCAAATTGCTACCTAATAACTCTTCACAAGTCATATCTTCATCGGATATTTGCCATCCATCTGGAGTACTAGGACTATCACCATTATTCTTAAATTCCAAGTTACTTTGAATATCATTCATTGTAGAATCAATTTGATCGCTTACAGCTCCTGTAGTATCTTCAATTTCTTGTTTAGTATCTTCAGAATTAACTACTTTAAGAGCACACGCAATTTGATCATCAGTAAATCCAGCGTTTCTCATTAAATTTTCAGTACTATATGCACCATTAGATGAACTGAAATAATTAGCAATACTTGTAGTACTAACACCACACTCTTTAAATTTACATGTATAAATAGAATCTTGAATATATTTATTATTAAACGCCGTTTTCAATTCATTAATCAAAGAGTTATATACTTCGCTGTCTTTTTCATAGGCTAGTCCTTGTTGTTTCATACAATTATCAATTGCATCAGTAACAAATTTCTTTTTGTTAGAAGAACTACAAAAACTACTTGAACTAAGTTTTTTTGAAACACATGTTTTAATTTTGCCACCTGATTCAGTATCATCAGTTGTGAATTCTAGATTCTCATCAGGAAACCACTCATATTTATCCATTTTTGTATATGAAAACACAGCTTTAGATATAGAATCATCATAAAAGAAATATGGGGCACAACCAACATTTTTCGAAGTGACACCTTCTTCTCCTAGCACACTGGTTGATTCTGCAAGATCTTTGCTTAATACAATACGATTTTTACTATTAATTGCAACATGTGCTTTTCCATTTCTTGTGCATCCACCATAGCCGTCTAAAACTATCTCATAAAAATATTTTCCATCTCCCGCATTATAACAAAATCCATATATTTCTCTATTTCTTTTTTTAACATCTGTATAATGTCCTTTATATGCCTTTGAATAAGATAAACCACTACACTTATGTCCTATTCCAACACTAAAATCACATTTTCTGCCTTTAAAGTCATCAATACAAGAAGTTGCTTCAGCAAATAAAGTTGAACTGAATAACATAAATGTCATCAAAAATAAAAATACGCCTTTAAAATACTTTTTCATATAATCACCTACACTACTAAAACAATTTTATCATTACAAAAAATATATTTCAATAAAAAAGACACAAAAAGTGTCTACATCAAGCAAGATAAATCAAAATCAAATATATTACCTATTACTTTAACTAAAGTTGGTAATAGTAAAATTAAAATTAAAATTATTATCATTTTAACTGCTTTACTCAATGCTTTATTTAATTCTTTTGGATCATCATTCATAACCACAGGTAAAAACATAATAATTCCATATAAGATAGTAGCAATCGCAGCTACAACTTTAACTATAGTTACACCTAAATGAACTATTTTAGTTAAATTACTACCAAGTATTTCTTCACAAGTCATATCATTATCAGATATTTTCCATCCATCAGGTGTCTCTATTCCAGTATCACTAGCAGCACTTAAACTTGTGATATTTATAAATAATAAACTTATTAATAATAAATAATAAATAACTTTCTTCATATTATCCCCCTTTAAAAGGTAAGTATTATTATAACATACAAACAATGAAAAATGAATATTTAATTAGTTTACACTATCAAATAATACTTTTTTTGAAAAAATAGTACAAATATAGTATAATTATATTGGTGATTTTGATGAAGAACCCTTCATTTAAAAATAGAGGTATGTTTTTAGAAAATATATTAAATGATACGAATACATATTATAACAGTATAGAAAAATGTTTAATATATAAAAAACCTACACCTATCAAAGTATTAAATGTAAGTTATCCTTCAAATTCATCACATTTAATAGATAAAGCCGTTTATTCAAATATATCTACATTAGATTATAATGGTATTTATAGAGAAAAGTATATTGAATTTGATGCTAAAGAATGTCACTCTAAAACATCATTTCCACTTGCTAATATAAAAGACCATCAATTAGAACATATTAAAAGAGTTTTAAAACAAAAAGGAATAGTATTTCTAATTATATTTATGAATGACAAGTTTTATTTATTAAAGGGAGAAGATTTAATAGACTTTATAAATAATAATGAAAGAAAATCTATTGAATATGATTATATTGAGAAAAAAGGATATCAAATAAAAGAAAGCTATACACCTAGATTAAAATATTTAGATTGTGTAGATGAAGCTTACTTTAAGGAGTAATATGAAAAAGAAAATATTATCGAAAACTAAAAAAGAAAAACCAGTAGAAAAAACACCTAAGGTTAAAACTGGTAAAAAGAAAATAAGAATTTGGTATTGGATTATGGTAGCCATAGTTTCACTAGCAATACTTTGCATTCTAGCTGGAATTGGATTTTGCTATTATATAGTTAAGAGTGCTCCAGAATATGACATTAACCAAATGTTTGAGAAAGAAGCATCAAGAGTATTTAGTTCTGAAGGTGACTTAATTGCGACATTAGGTACTGAACAAAGACAAAAAGTTAGTTATTATGAACTTCCACAAGTATTAATTGATGCAATTATTGCTACAGAAGACTCAAGATTTTTCCAACACAACGGATTTGATGCACCAAGATTCTTAAAAGCATCATTTAGTCAAGTACTTGGAAGAGGTGGTGGTGGTGCCTCTACTCTAACAATGCAACTTTCAAAATTAGCATTTACTGATTTTGTTAGTGAAGGATTTGATGGTATAGTAAGAAAATTTACAGATATATATATGGCTGTATTCAAAATGGAAAAAAATCTTACTAAAGAAGAAATCATTGAATATTATGTAAATACACCTTGTATGGGTGGAAATATATATGGTGTACAACAAGCAAGTCAATATTATTTTGGAAAAGATGTTAAAGATTTGAACTTAGTAGAAGCTGCTCAAATAGCTGGTATGTTCCAATCACCTAACGGATATAATCCATACGTTAATCCAAACGATGCAAATGATAGAAAAAATACTGTATTATATCTTATGAAAAGACATGGTTATATTAGTGAAGAACAATATAATGCTGGTAAAGCTGTTAAGATTGCAGATATGTTATCTCACTCTACTACAGCAACAAATGAATATCAAGGATTTATTGATACAGTAGTTCAAGAAATAATAGATAAAACTGGAAATAATCCATATAATGTTCCAATGGATATATATACAACAATGATTACTTCTAAACAAAATGCTATAAATGATTTTTATAAAAATTATAAATTTAGAAAAGATAAACAAGATGCAGGAATTGCAGTAGTTGATGTAAATACTGGTGCTTTAGTAGCAGTTGGTGCTGGTAAAAATAAAACTGGTGCTATGACATTAAACTTAGCTACATTCCATGGTCAAACAAAAAGAATGCCTGGTTCAACAGCAAAACCAATAATTGATTATGGACCAGCTATTGAATATGAAAATTTAAGTACATATGGACCATTCATAGATGAAAAAACTCCATATGGAAGTGGATACATGAGAAACTTTAATGGAAGCAATAAAGGATTCATGACAACAAGAGATTGCTTAAAAAATTCAGTTAACACATGTGCACTACAAGCATTCAGACTTACTACAAATGAACAAAAATATGAATTTGCTACAAGCTTAGGAATTGATTTTGGAGATACAACTAAACTTCCAGACTCATATTCAATTGGTACATTTAATAGTGCTACCCCAGTAGTTCTTGCTGGTGCCTACTCTGCTTTCGCAAATGGAGGTTACTACACAGAACCTTATTCATTCACTAAAATAATTTATAGAGAATCAGAAGAAACATATGAGCCAAAACATGAAAGAAATAGAGTTATGAAAGAAACTACTGCTTACATGATCACAAGTATATTAACTAGTGCAACAAGTGGTTCAGTTAAAGTTTCAGGAACTCAAATAGCTACTAAAACTGGTACAACATCTTATGATACAGACTTCTTAAAGAAATTTAAATTATCAAGTTCAGTAATCCCAGATTCATGGACATCAAGTTATACAAAAGATTATGCTATGGCAATTTGGCTAGGATTCCCAGAAGGATTAACAGAACAAAATGCTAAAGATAAACAATATATGTTGATGAGTCAAGCAAACACAGATAGAGTTAAAATACAAGCAAAACTTGCCAAAGGAATATATGAAACAAACGCTAAATTCACAAGACCTAAAGGTTTAACAAACTCAAGCGTTGAATTAGAAACTATCCCAGCAGCTTCACCAAGTGATTACACACCAAAGAGTTTAAAAGGAGAATTCATGTTTATAAGTGGAACTGAACCAAGTGAAACTTCTACAAGATTCTCAAAATTATCTTCACCAATCAATGTAAATTATAGTATCAATGGAAAACAAGTTACTCTATCATGGGTATCACCTGGTACACCAAATGCTGTAGATCAAACATACTTAACCAATTACTTTAATGAAGGATATTCAATTTGGGCAGAAGATTATTTAAATAAAAGAATTACATATAACAAAAATAATATTGGAGACTTTGGATTTGATGTTTACCTAACACAAGGTACTACAGAAAAATATATCGCATGGATTAGTGATACAACTTATACAATTGATTTAAGTGCTTATCCTGGATATGATGGAGCAATAATTAGAAGCTCATATTCAAAATTCAAATCTAATGCAAGTGAAGGAGTAAAATTATTATTTACAAACAATACTCCAGTTACTCCAGATAATCCAGTCACACCGAGTGATGAAATTAAAGATAGTGATATTGAAGTAAAAATGAATGGATTAAATCAAGTAATAAAAGTTGGAGATAAATTAAGTGAACTTACAAGTTCTGCAATAGATTCAATAAAATATAAATCAACTGATATTAAAACAGATGTTACAGGATTAAATGTTTCAGTAACAAATGTTACAAAAGATAATAATAAAACAGAATTTAGTAAAATAAATACATCAGCTGGAACATATAAAATAACATATTCAGTAACATTTACTTATAAATCAAAATCTATATCAAGAACATTTACTCAATCAATATTAGTTAAATAAAATAAAAGCCATTAGAAATTCTAATGGCTTTTATAATACTTACAAATACTTTTTAAATTACATGATTCACAACTAGGATTTTTACTCTTACAAACATATCTTCCAAATAAAACCATTTGTGAATTAATTCTATTCCACTTCTCTTTTTCAAAATATTTTTTTAGTTTCACTTCAGTACTAATAACATCATCAGAATCTTTAGTGATACATAATCTATTTGAAACTCTAAATACATGAGTATCAACTGCAAAAGAAGGTTCATTAAATAACAATCCAAGTACTACACTAGCTGTTTTTCTACCAACACCTGGTAAACTTTCTAAATATTCTCTATCATTAGGTACATATCCTATTTTAAGTAATTCAGAAACAATAACTTTAAAATTTTTAGACTTAGTGTTATGAAAACCAAGTCTTCTAATATAATTATCTATTTCACTTACACTTAAAGTATTTAATTTTTCTAAACTATCATATTTACTATACAAAGGACCAGTAACTATATTAACACTTTTATCAGTAGTTTGAGCAGATAACATAACAGATAATAATAATTCATAATCATGAGTATAATTTAGTTCACATCTAGCATCATAAAATAATCTATCTAATTCATTTTCTATTACTTCTCTATTCATTATCATCTAACCAATCATAATCAAACATTTCCTCATTCTCTTTTTCTTCTTTAACACGCTTTTTAACACCATTCTTAGTCCATTCATAAATAATTTTATCAATATACTTAAAATTCCTAACATCGTTTAAAATAGCTTCTTTTAATGCATTTTTAATAGTTTCCTCACTAACCCCTTGTTGTAACCATTTATTAATAAGTTCATACTCATAAGAAGACAAAGTTCTAGCAAGTTCACTCTCAAATAAACTATAAATATCACTACTCTTATCCTCAGACTTCTTATTCAAAAGTAATCTATCATAAAAAGGATCTAATTTAATTTGTTCAATAACTTCCCCATTCTTATTAGTAACAACCATCTCAATATATTTTTTATTTAATAGACTACTAAAAGTATTAAAAATCTTATCATCATCAAAGCCAAGCTTATCTTTAATATCATCATTATTTAAATAATTAGATACATTTATAAAGTATAAAACAAGTAAAAACTCATCTAATGTAATATCAAGATTACTAATACACTTAATAACATTAGAATTAATAACAAAATCTTTACTAGTAAATACACTTCTTAAATCACTCATAATTTCTCTTTCTCAAAAATTTCTCAATAGAATAACTATTATTATCAAGTTTACCTTCAATAATATTTCTCTCTATTATTTTATAAATCTTTCTGATATTATTAACACTTACATAGTTTAACATTGTATTTATAGAAATATCTATATCAATAATACTATGCAAATCTTCAAGCCCTTTCATAGCTTCTACTTCTTTATCCATATTAAGAATTCTTGCTGCATTCATAATAATATCACTATCATACTCTTTTAAATCAGAAAAATCTATATAATATTTACTCAAAATAGTTTTTATTTTATTTATTTTATTTTTTTCTACTCTAGTAAAAGGTAAATCACTCACTATTTGAGCCCAAACTCCATATCTATCATAAACATTAGATATCTTTTTTAATTTAATATTTAAATATTCTTCTAGTTTAAAATATGTAACTAAAGAATAAAATTTATTATATCCTCCCTCATCAAATATTTTATCTAATTCTTTTTTTATATATTCTCTAGGAATATCTTTTAAATAACTTCCATGTTTAGATAAGAAAGACATTATTTCCATATTTAAATTAAAGTCTAAGGTACAACAAAGTCTTATAGCTCTAATTATTCTAGTCTTATCTTCAGTAAGTCTCTTTTCAGTATCACCAACTACTTTAATAGTTTTAGAATTTAAGTCATTCTTACTATTCAATATATCAACTAATTTACCTCCACTATCTATAGCTAAAGTATTAATAGTAAAATCTCTTCTTTCTAAATCTTCTTTTAAAGTTCTAGCATATTCTAATTTAGTTGGTTTATTATTTTTATATTTTAGTTCTTTTCTATAAGATGTAATATCATAAGAATATCCATCTCTATCTAAATGATAACTAAAATATTTATCATAAGACTTACCAGCATCTTTAAATATTTCCTTTATTTCATCAATACTTGCATTAGTACAAATATCAATATCACGAGAGTCTATTCCAAGCAAATAATCTCTAACATAACCACCTACTATATAGGCTTCATAACCATTATTTTTTAATTTTTCTACTATACTATTATTCATATACTAATAATATCACAATGAGTAAAAAAAGTCATTAAAAAAAGCCCTCATGGGCCTTTTAAATTAATTTAAAGCGTCTTTTAATTTACTTCCAGCTTTAAATCCAGCAACAACTTTTGCAGGAATCTTAATTGACTTCTTAGTTAAAGGATTAATTCCTTCTCTAGCAGCTCTTTTTTTAGCTGTGAAAGTTCCAAATCCAACTAGTGCAACTTTTCCTTCTTTTTTAAGACCAGTTGTGATTCCTTCAATTGTAGCATCTAATGCTCTAGTAGCATCAGCTTTAGTTAATCCAGCTTTTGCAGCAATGAATTCTACTAATTCAGTTTTACTCATCGTAAATTACCTCCCATATTATTAAGCATCGCCTACATATACAATGCTTATACATCAATTGTAGCATAACTACCTAAAATTGCAAGTAATTATGAACTTTTTTTACAAATTATTCATATTTTACAAACAAAAAGATGTATCAAAACATCTCTTTATTCACTTTTGTCTTTCTTTTTTATATATTTACATTTTGGATAATTAGAACAAGCTGTAAATTTTCCATATCTTCCATGTCTTATAGATAATTTATTTCCACACTCTGGACACTCTTCATCTAATAAAGCAGGTTCTTCTTCTTTAATATATTTACATTTTGGATAATTTGAGCACGCAGTAAATTCTCCAAACTTACCCTTTCTAATTACTAAAGGACTATTACATTTAGGACACATTTCTCCAGTTTCACGAGGTTCTTCTTTTTCTTCTTTTTGAATGTATTTGCACTCTGGATAATTTGAGCACGCAGTAAATTCTCCAAACTTACCCTTTCTAATTACTAAAGGACTATTACAATTTGGACACATTTCTCCAGTCTCAACAGGAGAATCCTTTTCCATTTCTTTGAACGCAGTATTTAAAAGTGGTTCAAAATCTTTATAAAATTTATCTATTATTTCATACCAAACCATTTTACCTAAAGCAACCTCATCAAGTTCTTCTTCCATATTAGCAGTATAATTAACATTAATTATAGATGAAAAGAATTCTTGCAGTTTATCAGTTACTTTAGTACCAGTTTCAGTTGGATAAAATTTTTTGTCCTTAATAGTAACATATTTTCTTTCTTTTAAAACACTTATTATTTTAGCATACGTACTTGGTCTTCCAATTCCTAACTTCTCCATTTCAGCTATTAATTTAGCTTCTGTAAATCTAGGTTTAGGTTCAGTAAAATGTTGTATCTTTTTAATATCACTACATACTATTACTTTAGATTTATAATTTTTAAAATCAGGTAATATTACATCTTCACTATCTTCAAAGTCTTTATATACTTTTAAATAACCATCAAAAACACATATTTGTCCATTAACTCTAAACATATATTCATGATTTTCTAAATCAACACTAGTAGCTTCAACTTTAGCATCAGCCATTAAAGAACTAAGTGTTCTAATATATATTAAGTTATATAACTTAAACTCTTCTGGAGTTAAATACTTTTTAATAGATTCAGGAGTTCTATTAATACTAGTAGGTCTAATAGCTTCATGAGCATCTTGAACATTTTCTGTCTTTTTACTACTCTTAGCATATCCTACATAATCTTCTCCATAATTAGCTTTAATATATTTTTTAGTATCACTAACAAATAAATCAGATAATCTAATAGAATCTGTTCTCATATAAGAAATTAAACCAACAGTTTCACTTCCAATATTAACTCCTTCATATAATTTTTGAGCAATCATCATAGTTTTAGAAGCAGGATACCCAAGTCTGTTAGATGCCATTTGTGTCAATGTACTAGTAGTAAATGGTAATTTACTAGGTTTATTCTTAAGTTTAGTTTCAACCGCATCAATATTAAATGCATTAGATAATTTAGATAAGATTTCATCAGCCTCAACAGAAGTTTTAATTTCAATATCTTTTCCTCTATATTTTTTAAGTTCAGCTTTAAAATCTTTAAAATCAGCTTCAATAGTATAATATTCTTCAGGTACAAAAGCTTCAATTTCTCTTTCTCTATCTACAATTAATTTTAATGCTACACTTTGTACTCTACCAGCACTTTTACCATCAGTTTTAGTTTGCATTAATCTACTAAGTCTAAAACCAATTATTCTATCTAATATTCTTCTAGATTCTTGACTATGAACAAGTTCCATATCAATATCTCTAGGTTTCTTAAATGCTTCTTTAATTGCTGGTTCGGTAATTTCATTAAAAACTACTCTACCATAATTATCTTTTAAATTTAATGCTTCCTTTAAATGCCAACTTATAGCTTCCCCTTCACGATCAGGGTCGGTTGCTAAAATAACATTATCAGCTGCTAAAGCTTCTTTTTTTAATTCATTAACAAGTTTGCTTTTACCCTTCATTAAAATATAATTAGGTTTAAAATGATCTTCTAAATCAACTCCAAGACCAAACTTCCCAGTAGTTGCTAAATCACGAATATGACCTTTAGAAGACAATACTTTATAATCTTTACCTAAATATTTTTCAATAGTTTTACTTTTACTAGGGCTTTCTACAATAACAAGATTTTTCATATTTCTCCTTTTATTAATATTATCTTTCCCTCTAAATAATATTATACATTAAAAAAAAATTTGTCAAGAAATTAAAAAACAAGATGCACAAAAGCATCTTGTTTATACTAATCAATATTTAGTTTTCCATCAACGTAATCAACTTTAATATGAGTATTTTGTTTAATTTCATTATTAATAAGTTTACGAGCAATTAAAGTTTCAAGTTTATTATTTACAAGTCTTTTAAGAGGTCTTGCTCCATAATATGGATCATATCCATTATCAATAAAGTAATCTTTAGCGGAATCACTTAATTCGATTTTGACATTTATATCACTTAATCTCTCTTCTATCTCACTAATAATTTTATCTAAAATCTCTCTTAAATCATCTTTAGAAAGTTTATCAAACACAATTATCTCATCAAGTCTATTTAAAAATTCTGGTCTAAAATATTTATTTAATTCACCCTTAACTTTATCTTCTTCATTATCTATAACATATTCACTTCCAACATTAGAAGTCATAATAATAATTGTATTTTTAAAGTTAACAGTTCTACCATTTGAATCAGTAAGTCTTCCTTCATCAAGTATTTGTAAAAGTAAGTTAAGTACATCAGGATGTGCTTTCTCGATTTCATCAAAAAGTACTATTGAATAAGGATTTCTTCTAACTTTTTCAGTTAATTGTCCACCCTCTTCATATCCAACATATCCAGGAGCAGCACCTATTAATCTTGATACAGAATATTTTTCCATATATTCACTCATATCAATTCTAACCATATGATGCTCATCATCAAATAACTCATAAGCAAGACTTCTAGCAACCTCTGTTTTACCTACACCAGTAGGACCTAAAAACATGAATGAACCAATTGGTCTATTAGGATCTTTAATTCCACTTCTAGATCTTAAAATCGCATCACTAACAAGTTTTAAAGCTTTATCTTGACCTTTAACACGTTTTCTTAAATTCTCTTCAAGATGTAATATTTTATCCTTCTCACTACTCATAAGTTTAGTAATTGGAATATTAGTCCATTTACTAATTACATTGGCTATATCTTCACTAGTTACAGTATCAGATAAAATACCTTCTTTTCCTTTTTGAGATAATTCTTGAAGCTTTTGTTGCAATTTAGGAAGAACTCCATTCTTAATTCTAGCAGCAGTTTCTAAATCATAATTATTTTTAGCCTCTTCAAACTCAAAAGTATATTTAGAAATATCAGATTTTATTTTCTTAATATCTTCATTAATAGATTTTTCTTCTTTCCATTTAGCACTTAGTTCTTGTTCTTCTCCTTTTAATGTATAAAGTTCATTATCAATCTTTTCAAGTCTTTTAATAGATAACTCATCTTTTTCTTTCTTTAAAGCTTCTTTTTCAACTTGTAAAGTTAATATTTTTCTAGTTATTTCATCAAGAGAAGTTGGGACACTATCCATTTGAACTCTAATAGTTGCACATGCTTCATCAACTAAATCAATTGCTTTATCAGGTAAAAATCTATCAGTAATATATCTATTTGATAATGTAGCAGCACTAACTAATGCTTTATCTTGTATAGTAACTCCATGATAAATTTCAAATCTTTCTTTAAGTCCACGAAGTATTGTTATAGTATCTTCAACAGTTGGTTCACTAATAGTTACTTTTTGAAATCTACGTTCTAAAGCTCCATCTTTTTCAATATACATTCTATATTCATTTAAAGTAGTAGCACCTATTACATGAATTTCACCACGAGCCAACATTGGTTTTAAAATATTACCAGTATCCATAGCTCCATCTACAGCACCAGTACCAACTATTAAGTGAATTTCATCAATAAACATTATTAAATTTCCTTCACTCTTTTTAACTTCATCAAGAACTTTTTTAAGTCTTTCTTCAAATTCACCACGATATTTAGCACCAGCTATTAAAGAAGCCATATTAAGTTCCCATACAGTTTTATTTTTTAAACTCTCTGGTACATCACCTTTAACAATTCTTTGAGCAAGTCCTTCAACAATAGCTGTTTTACCAACACCTGGTTCACCAATAAGAACTGGATTATTTTTAGTCTTTCTAGACAAAATTCTAGTTATACTACGAATCTCATCATCACGACCAATAATAGGATCAATCTTATGATTCTTAACATCTTCATTTATATTACGGCCATATTTTTCTAATACGTTTTCATTTTCTTCATTATTCATATTAAACATATTTATCCCTCCTTATCTACATACTATATTATACTCAAAAATTAGCACTTGTCAATAGAGAGTGCTAATTTTTGAGAGGGATTTTATTAATTATTTTCGTTCTAACATTATCAAAAAACATGAACAATCCAACAGGTACTAAAGTTCCCAATATTACATAAACTAATGACAATTTACTAAACGCATATGGAAAGGCACCATATATATTTGATTCACTTATTCCATTTATTTTAGCAAATACAAAATCTATTATTTTAAATATTAGAAAGTGCATTCCCATAATTTCATAAGAATAATTGCCAATCTTATCAAAAAAGACATTTGCAAATTTTAATTTAGAAATTAAACCGCTTAAATATAAACAAATATATATACCAGCAAAAGAAATAGGATAAAACAAATATAAATTTGTTATTTTATTAAAAGATAAATCAACAAAAAAATCAATTTTAAAATAAATATAAATCAAAGTAATCATAGAAATCACAAATAAAAATATGTTTATTTTATTTTTAATATTTTCAGCAAAATTTTTAAAAAAATAACCAAAAGTAAAAAAAGGAATAACCAAAAAACATATTTGAAAATGATATAATAAACTAACCTGTCTAGTAACTAAATAAATTCCAATCAAACCACAAAAAACAGTTGAAATCAGAATAAAGTAATTTTTAATTTTTTTATTATATTTTAAATAAACAAATATTTTATTACTAAAATATATAATCATTCCAAATATTGTAGAAGATAATATAAATGTTGGTACAAACCATAATGCTCCAGCCATTAATTCATCGCATATAAAAATAAATGAATAGACACATGAAGTAACAATTTCTTTAATACCAAATAATTGTGTACCAACTATCATACCATTTTTTAACAAAAAGTTATGTATTAATGAAAAGAAGAAAGAAAACATTACAAACTTTAACCAGTTATTTTTAATTTTAGAGCTAAAATTAAGATAAGGATCATTACCGTACTTTGATTCATTATATAATGCACCTCCAACAAAGAAAAAAAGAGCCAAATGATAAAAATAAACAAATTTAACCAACCTTGCACAACAATGACCAGCAACAATAGAAATAATTCCTAGTGCTTTTACAATATTCCAATATATTTTCTTTTTATTCATCAAATCACCACCTACACTACTACATATTTTACACTAAAGATTATATAATTAAAAGTATAATCTTTAACGATTATACTCTTCTTTTGCAAGTCTTATCACATCAACAATAAAATCATTCTTTCCCTTAGTATACTTAGATCTTTCATCTGAATATTTCGAAGCTAATTCTTGTTTTAAATCACAATATTTTTTTATGTATTCTGGATGTTCTAGTAAATATCTTTTAAAATATATTTGATTATAATAAGTATTACTATTTGGTTCTACAAAATGAATATAATGACTTCTAGCATCTTCTGGACCTTTTGCAAAAAAATATCTATCAGATACTCCTTGTTGCCCTCTATTTTCATAATCATAAGGCTTTAACATTTTTTCAATTTCAGGTATTTCTTCCAAACTTTCAATAACAACCAAAATATCAATTACAGGTTTAGCTTTCAAACCTTCAATTGATGTACTACCGATATGATGAATTTCTTTAATTCTATCACCTAAAACTTTTTTTAATAGTTCTTCTTCTTTTTTATATTCTATATTCCAATTTAGATCATAATCACTAAGTTCAACTATTCCTCTTTTTAATGCCATATATTTTTCTCCTTTTTCACTTATTATTTAAAGTATCTTTTCAAATTCAGAAGATTTTATTCTAAAAAAATCCATATCTGTATAAAATTGCATTGTAGCATCATGACTATCAGAACCTTTTATTTCTATTAATTTATTTTTATTAAGAATTTTATAAAAATTATTTATATCATAATATTTATTTCTAATATTCATTTCCAATCCTTTGATATTTTTGTTATTTTTAACTATTTTATCAACTACTTCTAAGCTAGTTTCAGTTGGATGAGCAAAATATATATTATATTGATTTTTTATTTCTTCTACTTTTAACTGGCCATATGAATTTACAGAAAGGCTGCCACTTGAAGGACTTGGCCACCAATCATCATCTACTTCTTTTACTGCAAGCATTGACAAAAGAAATCTAGAATTATAATTATTAGATTCTTCTATTTGATATTTTTCTCTTAATTTTTTATATCTTTTTTCTTTATAATTTTTTCTATCTTCATAACAATCATCTTTATTATATTTTTCTAGTAAATTTAATATATCAAATGTTGTTACACTTTTACTTTTAAATTTATCCATTAAATAAAAACATAATGTATCATATTCAGGAACATAATTATTTTTAGAAAGATATTCCTTATACTCTTCATAAGAAATATAAATGTTATGTTTTTTTAATATTTCTTGAATTGTTAAATTAAAATTTAATCTTTCAAATTGAATTTTGCTTCTATTAAACATTGCTCTATAATTTTTTAAAACATCTTTCATCATAATTGGATCTTTAGGATTAATAAAAAGTTCTAACAAATGACATTGATTTCCATATTCTCTATTATCAATAGTAAGCTCAATACCTGGTATAATTATCGGACTAGTAAAGCCTTTCGAAACTATTTCATATAGCTCATCATATACTTTTAAAGTATCATGATCTGTAATTGAAATAATATCAAATCCTTTTTCTTTTGTAGTTTCTAATATTTGTTTTAAGCTTTGCTTTCCATCAGCACTACAATTAGAATGCATATGTAAATCAATATACAACTCTTTCTTATCATGACATAATTTTTTTATTTTATCTTTTATTGTTTTATTATAATTTTCCCAAAATTCGTAATTATTCATAATATACTCCATTTAATTGTAAAATCTCTTCACAAATATTCTATCATATATTTGCAAAATATACTATTTACTTTCACCAACATTAAGTATAATACCAATACTTATCATTGAAATAACCAAACTACTACCACCATAACTTATAAATGGAAGAGTTACTCCTGTAACTGGAACAAGTCCAACTACAACACATAAATTTAATATTGTTTGAAACATCAATAAAAATAATAATCCAAATATCAAATATTTTCCAAACAAATCAGTTTCTTTTATAGCCTTACGAGCAATATTATAAAAAAGTAATACAAATAGTCCAATCAAAACAGCACAACCAATAAAACCAAATTCTTCGCTTATAATTGAAAATATAAAATCTGTCTGTGGTTCTGGAAGATAAAAATGTTTCTGTCTTGAATTAAAAAGTCCAAATCCAAGTAATCCACCAGGTCCAATCGCATATAAACTTTGTATCATTTGAAAACCACTTCCAAGAGGATCACTCCATGGATTTAAAAATGACATTATTCTATCTAATCTATAAGGAGCAATTAAAACTAAAATAACTATACCAACTACCCCTACTATTCCAATCTTAATAAAAATTGATACATCTGTTCCACTAATAAATATAAGACCTATTAAAGAACAAACTATAACCATTCCAGTACCAAAATCAGGTTCTAACATTATTACACCAAAAAACATCATAATAACTATTAATATAGGCAATATAAATTTAATAGTATTTCTTTTTAAATTATCATTATTTGATAAGTATTTAGAAGTAAAAATAATAAGTGCTAATTTAGAAACTTCGCTTGGTTGAAAACCAAATCCAAATAACCCAAACCAACTTCTACTACCATTTCTAACACTACCTATCCCAGGTATAAGAACAATAACAAGCAACAAAAAACTAATTCCAAGAAAAATATTAGAATATTTTTTATATATTTTATAATCTATTTTAGAAAATACTCTCATCATAACAATACCAATTATAAAAAATATACTTTGATTTAATAAATATTTAAATGAATATCCATATTTATATAAACTCCATATATAACTACTAGAATATATAGATAAAAGTCCTATTAAAGATAATATAATTGTAAATATTATTATTTTCTTATTCATACTTAATTTTATTTTTTATAAATAAAAAAAGAACACTTAAGTTCTTTATTACATCCATACTCCATAATATATAGCTATCATACCAAGCATAAATCCAATTATTAAGAATCCTTTAACTATATCTGTTTCTTCATAACCAAGTTTTTCAAAATGATGATGAAGCGGAGCCATTAAAAATACTTTTTTATTAAATTTCTTTATACTAATTAATTGTATTATTGAAGATAATGCTTCAATTACAAATACACCACCTATTAACGCTAATGATAATTCATGTTTAGTCAATATAGCAATAGCAGCTAATGTAGCACCTAAAGATAAAGATCCAGTATCTCCCATAAATACTTTAGCTGGGTGTGTATTATAAACAAGAAATCCTAATAATGCCCCTACTAGTATAAAGCAAAATATTGCAATTTCTTGATATCCTTCTACCCAAGTAGTTCCCCAAGTAATAATACCAAAACTCAAGAAAGCAATTAATGAAAGTCCTCCAGCTAGACCATCTAATCCATCAGACAAATTAACTGCATTAGAAGAACCAACTAATAAGAATAAAATAAATAATCCATACATCCATCCAAGATTAATATTTATTCCAAGAGAAGTAATAACTAAATAAGTATTTCCTCCACCCTGCATATAAATATAAAAGAATATTAATGCTATCACTACTTGAACAAATAGTTTTTGAGAAATACTAAGCCCATCATTATTCTTAAACTTAACTTTTAATAAATCATCTGTAAGACCAAGTAATGCATAAGAAATAAATACAAATATTATAATCAACAAACTATGTGTTATTTCTAAACTACCTCTTAAATACAAAAATATCATTGTAAGTAGTGTTGGTATAATAAATATTAATCCTCCAATAGTAGGAGTTCCATTCTTATATGCATGCCTAAATGCTGTAAACACACTTATATTTTGTTTAAAATTTAATCTTCTAAGTAAAGGTATTAATATTAATCCAAGTATCACAGATACAAAGAAACCAATCATTAATCCTAATATACTTTTAGCAAGAATCAACATATATATTCACCCTCTTTTTATAATTATACTTTAATAAATATATTCTTCATAATTATTTTGCTAAATAATGTAAAGTTTATGTCCTATAAAGCTATTAAAAACATTTCAAGAACTTTATCTTTATCATATCCATTAGCTTTAATATCATAGTCCATATCACTTAATTTCATTAATCTATCAATTATTTCTTCTTCCTCATACATATTAACAAAAGGAATCATTTTTTTAATTACAAAAGAATTAATTCCTAAACTACGAGCCATATCATCATAACTCATTTCTTCATGTAAAACTTTCATTTGATATAACAGTCTATATTGTCTAGCTAAACTATCTATTATAATTATACTATCTATATTATTATTTAGAAGTATTTTTAATGAATCAAATGCTTCACCTATTTTTCTATTTAAAACACACTCATTAAAACTATATAATTCTTTATCAGTACTTCTAACCACTACATCATCTATATCAGAATCACTTATACTCTTACTATCCATTTTATATAATAGTAATTTTTCTACTTCACTCATAGTCTTATCAGTATCATATTCACATAGATCTAATATTTTTTTAATTTGATTAAAAGTTATTTCTTTTTTATTTTCTTTAAATACATTTTGTACATAAGCATGCAAACTCTTATAATCTAACTTTTCACACACTATAACTTTACACTTTTCTCTTAAAGATTTAATAACTTTCTTACGTTCATCTAACTTTTCATCAACACATTTAAATATAATAACATTATCATTCATATTATCTATATATTTAATTAGTATATTTTCATCTTTTTCTTTTAACTTTTTAAATGAAAAATTATTTACTATTATTAATTTCTTTTCATTAAATAAATCAACATAATTTACTTCATTAATAATATCGATCATACTAGAATCACTAAAGTCATAATTAATAATATTATTTATTTTTAAAGAAGATATTGTTTCATCTATTTTCTTCTTTAAAACACTTATTTCACTTCCTAAAAATACATATATCATACACGTTTACCCTTTATTGTTACACTTCTTACAGTAGAATCAATAACAAAATTTAATATATTTTCTTGCTTTTTTCCATTAACAAATATCTCTGAATCTCTAATATTCATTTTAAGTGCTCTTAATAGTTCACATAATGGAGTATATAATTTAACTTTAACTATAGTAGGACTTCCATTATTAATAGTTATAATTGTATTGTCATACATATAATCTAAATGTATAGCTTTATATATAGCAAGTATTTCTTCTACACTATAAAAAACACAAGTACTATCTTTAAACTTCCTATTTGAATGAACTAAACAAATATTTAAAAATGCATTAATATATTTTTCATATGCACTAATAGATATTAAGTCATCTCTATCAACACATATATAGCAAGTTTTCATATTAAAAATATCCATAAATTCATCAATAGCTTCTAATATTTCTTCATATGATTCATAATTAATAACCATATCTTTCAAATCATTATTTTTGTCATATAAAGAATTAACTACTAATGTAGTCTTACTATTAATTTTTTTATTTAATCCATACTTTTCTAATGATTCAACTATCTCACTTCTTTTAAGTTTACTCATATTTCTAGTAGGATTTAATTTTTCACGTCTATCTATAAAATCATTTTCAATAACTAATGCTTTAGAATTCTTATTATTATAAATCATATCCTTAACACCAATTATTTTACCACTAACTGGACTAAATATTTTACTTCCATCATTAGTAGTACCTAAAAATGTATTATTGTAAACTAATTTACTCTTTTTTATATGTAATAATTCTATGTTATCAAAAGGAACATAAATAAATTCTGGTGATAAATAAGTTATATATTCTTGTACTTTCTTCATATTTCATTTCCTCTTATTTAATTATATATTAATTTAGTGTTTTTTAAAAGAAAAAATGATATAATTTAAATATAAAAGATAAAGAGGTGTCTATGTCAAAAAAGAATAAAATTATAAGAATATCACTCATAGTATTTTTCTCACTATTATTAATTGTTGGTCTAATAATATTTATTATTCATAAAAAGAATGAGAATAATAAACCTACAGTTATTCCAAGTGATGAACCTAAAATTCCTGAAATAAAAGAAGACTTTAATACAGCATCATTTAAACTTATAAAGAAATATAGTGAATATATAAATTTTGATAATATCAATAATGAAATTTACTATCATGATAACGATAATTATAAATATATAGTTGGTTCATTTGGAAAAATATATGATTCTCCAATCCTTGATAATACAGAAAATAATTATACTTATAATAAGTATGGTAATTATAAAATTGAATATGATGAAAATGAAGAAAAATATCTATTTATAAATACTAAAAATGAAACTATTTCTGATTTATATTTATATATCACTCCAATATGTCATAAAGAAGATGATAAAGATTGTGAATATTTTATTCTTCAAACAGATGAATATAGTTATTTTATTTATGATTTATATACTGAAGAAATAACAGCTGAATTAACTAATATGAGTAAAATAGATGGAGATTTAATCAAAAATAAAGATTATATCCCAGCATGTAAATATACTGATGATAAGCATAAAAATGAAGCATGTGGACTAATAGATTATAAAGGAAATATTATTATAGATTACACATATGATTATATAAAAGAAATAACTAGTAATACATACATAGTTTACAAAAATAAAAAAGTTGGATTAATAAATTCTAAAAATGAAATACTTGTTCAGGTAGATAATGACAACTATAATGACTCAGATAATTATATTATGTTTACTAAAAATAAAACATTAAGTGTATTTACTAAAACAGGTAAAAAAATAGTAGACTACACTATTCCAATCGAACCTAATGGTAGTTGTGATACTTACGAAGATGAAGCTGGCTACTCTTTTGAAGAAACTAATAATCAATTATATATTACTACTTTCCCAGAGTGTAGCTTTGAAGACACACTTTCAACATATAATGAATCACAAGCAAATAAATATTTAAAAACATATTTAATAACTAATAAAAAATTAGAAAAGATAGTCAATAATAGACTTCATCCACTATTTGAATATGATAGTAAAACAAACAAATATAATTTAAAATACTTCTATACAGAAAATATAAAAGATAAAAAAATAACATTTACAATATATGATTTAGATTTATATGAATATTATAAATTTACTCCAAAATACAATGATAGTATTAGTAATTACTATATAAATAGTACAGAAACAAATAAGAACTATTATAGAATCCAAATAAATAACAGTGGTGATATACCAACATATTTCTATATAGACTTATTAAATTCTAGAGAAATAACTGAAAAAGATGCTTTATATAAATATCTTGATAATGGATATGGATTTATAGATGATTATAAATCTATAAGAATTTATAAAAATGATGAATTAATTAAAGAATTTGAAGATTCATATACATATGTAGGAGGATATTATTTTATAAAAAGTAAATCTATTTATGAATTATCATTTGAAAAATGACACTTTAATTAGTGTCATTTTTAGTATACTCATCATATAATTGTTTTAGATATTTTTTATTTAAAACTACTTCACCCTTCTTAGATAATTCAGTAAATACACGTTCTAAATAATCAATTAAACATTTATTCATACACATTTTATCTTTAGTTTTAAGTAAATATTTTAATGAATCAGAATCTTTATATTCTTTTTTATTATATGTTTTAGAAGCAGCTACTCTATCACATATCATTTCAAGCATATATTTAAATGGAATAATTGGTGTTGGATTTAAAGCAGCATCATCATACCAATACTCAAAATGATGCTTATTTCTTCCTTTATGATGTAACCATGCTTTAGAGTACCCTTTATCTCTTTTAGCATTTATAATCGGACTATAATTTCCATCTGTGTAATATTTAACAGATTCAAAAAACTCTTCAAAAGAATACTTAGATAAATCATGAACAAGTCCCCTAAAAGGAATACCAACCTTATAACATAACTTAAATACAGTAAACCTATGTTTATTAACAGTATGCAAATGTCTAAAAAACTTCATTTAACTTCACCCTAAACATTATACAAAAAAAATACCAATATTTCTATTGATATTTTTGCATTTGTTTCATTAATTGATTAACTTGTTTTTGACTTGGATTTCTACCCATACCTCTCATTAAAGTTTTTATCATTTCTTCATTGATTGGTGGATTTTCTTTTAATTGCTTTTGAAATATTTTCTTAGCTATAAAAAATCCAACTACAATTCCAACTATTAAACCAATTGTTACATATAATATATCCCACCACATAATAATTCCTCCTTAAATAATTTTAACACATAATTATTATTAGTTGCAATATTAACTACCCTTTTTAGTAGTTGTTTTATCTTCTTCTTTTTCTTCATACTTCTTTTCTAAAGTTACTGATAAAGATTTACTCAAATCAATTTTAGAATTCTTTTCAAAATTATATTTAGTTACATAACCATAACCATCAAACATTACATCTAATTTTATAAGTTTAGCAAATGTTTCTACTTCACTTCTAGACCAATTAGTTATATCAGGCATAGTATAATTAGTTCCATTAGTTAATATAAATACTTTAGAACCAATATTTAATTTAGTTCCATCTAAAGGATATTGATTAATTATTTTAGTACCATCTCCAATGATTATAGGAGTCATTTTAGAGTCTTCTAGAGTCTTTTTAACAGAATCAACATCTTTATTAATATATGAAGAAACATCAAAAACAACATTCTCAGATTGATTATTATCACTATATATATTCAAATATGTGCCAACATTCTTAACTAAATCCTTAACAGCAGTTTTTAAAGCACTAGCTTTTTGTAACTTAGAAGCAGCCACATAAACAACAACCTCTGGATCATTACCCGGAAATATACCAGCAAAACTCTTAACATAGTTAGTAGAACCAGTCAAATATCCACTACCACCAGCTATTTCAGCAGTACCAGTCTTACCAACTAAATCATATCCTTTAATATAATACCCTGTACCTGTAGACATTTTAGCACTTCCATCAACTACACCCCTCATTAATTCAATAAGTTTACTAGCAGACTCTTCACTACATACTTGTCTAACCTCAGTTTTATTATTCTCAAGAACAACATTTCCATCACTATCAACAATCTTAGAAACTAAATATGGTTTTAACATAACACCTTTATTAGCAACACTACTCAAAGCCTGTAACATTTGAACAGCAGTAACAGTCATACCTTGTCCATAAGAAGCAGAAGCAATCTCAGTATTATATTTAAAATTAACAATACCATTTCCCTCATTAGGAAGAGATATTCCAGTCTTTTCACCAAATCCTAGTTTAGTATAAAAATCTTTCATTTTAGCTCTACCAAGACTTAAAGCTAATTTAGAAGCAGCTACATTTGATGAACCCATAAATCCTTCATCATATGTAATTTCTCCCCATCCATATCTATTCCAATCTTTAATCTTAGCATCATCAACTACTAAAACACCACTTTTATATTTTTCACTTCCATTATATATTCCATTTTCCATCGTAGCCATAAAACTAAATATTTTCATAGTTGAACCAGGTTCATATGTATAAGCACTAAATGGATCATAATAAGATTTAATTTCTAAAGTATTATTATTAAAACTTGGACTAGATGCAACTGCTAATATTTCACCAGTTTTAGCATTCATAACAGACACAGTAGCCCATTCTACTCCAGCTTCTTCTAATGTTGTAAGTGACTGTTCAGCAAATATTTGAACATTAGTATCTATCGTAAGATATATATCATCTCCAGCTTTAGCATCTTGACTTACATTAGGTACACTACCTATTTGATAACCTTGTA
This sequence comes from uncultured Bacilli bacterium, assembly GCA_934096645.1. GTDB lineage: Bacteria > Bacillota_I > Bacilli_A > RF39 > UBA660 > CAG-1000. The sequence continues at coordinate 219,359 of CAKOMK010000002.1, forward strand.
CATCAGCTTGATATTCAACATATCCATCTTTTCCAGTTAACTCATCATTATAATATTGTTCTAATCCCATTTCACCTTGATAACTACCAGAATCATTCTTTCTAGCATATCCAAGTGTATAAGATAAAAAGTCTCCATTAGGATAATATCTCTTAGTACTAGAAATAAAATCTATCCCAGGTAAATCTAAATCATCTATTTGATCTTTAACAAGTTGAGTAATCCCTCTTCCTCCAGGACCTAGTTCAACTTGATATGGAGTTACTTCTTTACAATCATTTCCATCACAACTTTTAATCTTAGTATTTAAAAGTTCCATAATTTTTTCTACACTCATATTAATTAATGGACTTAACTTTTCAGCAGTAGTTTTTTTATCTACTACATGATATGGATGTTTCTCATCTTTAGTTCTAGAAGGATCTAAATATGCAATAACAGTATAACTATTTACATCTTTAGCAAGTACTTCTTTACTACTAGAATATATTGTTCCTCTACTAGCTTTAATAGTTTTTTTAACAGTATCTCTACTACTAGCAAACTGACTTAAAGATTGAGTTCCTACCTTAACATTTCCTGTTCCAACATAAAATAATTTAAAAATTAGACATAAAAAAATAAAAACAACCATTATTATAAATACTGTATTTATATTAATTGTTCTTATTTTCTTCATTTATACACCTCTACTCTGAAATTATTCTAATATTATTATTATTATACTCCAAACCAAAGGTATCTGCAACTTCTAATGCATTATCTAAAGAAGCTAGCTCATTTATTTTCATTTGTATACTAGCATTCAATTCTTCTTGTTTATTAATTTTAGTTTTTAATCTTTGAAGTTCAGAATTATAAGATTGTAACTTAGCTGGTAATATAAAACTAGTAAGTAAAATACCAATTACAGATACAACTATAATTGTTAACATCAAATTTTCACCTCTAAATTTTAAATATTTTTTCTTTTTCATAAAACCCTTTCTATTACTCTTAATTTTGAACTTCTACTTCTATTATTATCTTCAAGTTCTGTATCACTTGGAGTTAATTTAACTATCTTTTTTGCTTTTGCCTTTAAGTGATCTGGTACAATTGGTAATTTATTAGCACTTTCATCATCACTACATAAATCTTTAAATACATTAGCAACTATCTTATCTTCTAATGAATGAAAAGATATTACTGCAAGTCTTCCTCCTACTTTCAATAAGCTAAAAGCATCTCTAAGTGAACTTTCTAATATATCAAGTTCATGATTAACTTCTATTCTTATTGCTTGAAATACTTTTCTAGCAGGATGACTTTTATTTCTATAACTAATTGGTACATTATTTTTAATAATTTCAGCTAATTCTAATGTAGTCTTTATTGGTCTATTTTGAATAATAGCTTTAGCTATAGGTTTAGCATATTTTTCTTCACCAAATCTATAAAATATATCAACTAGTTTCTCATAACTATATTCGTTAACTACTATTTCTGCAGTCAAAGGATTACTTTGATCCATTCTCATATCAAGCGGAGCATCTTTATGAAAACTAAATCCACGATCAGCCTCATCTAATTGAGGACTAGACACACCTAAATCAAATAAAATACCATCAACTTCTTCATTAATATATTTTTTCATATTAACAAAATTACTTTTAAATATTGTAAAGTTACTTCCTATTTCAGATAATCTAGAATTAGAAAATTCTATAGCATTATCATCTTGATCAAAGGCGAAAAGAACCCCTTCTTTTCCTATTTTTTTTAGTATTTCACTAGAATGACCACCATATCCAACAGTAGCATCTATATATTTACCACCTGTTTTAACATCTAAATATTTTATTACCTCTTCCAATAATACACTTTTATGCTTCATAATTAAAATCAAATAAATCTTCTAGTTTATCACCTAAAGATTCTTCACTTTCCATCATATATTTATCAAATTCTTCAAGTCCCCAAATTTCAAGTCGCTCATTTACGCCAATAATCACACATTCTTTTTGAATATTGGCGTAATGAACTAACGGTGAGGTAATATTAATTCGACCTTGTTTATCGAATTCAATTATGGAAGCTCCACCAATGAAAGTTCTTTCAAAAGCCCTAACATTCTTTTTAGTAAATTGAAGGCTACCTACTTTTTGCATTACTTTATTCCATTCTGTTTCAGAATAAACAAACAAGCATTTATCAAGTCCTTTGGTAATAATTAATCTTTCACCAAGTTCACTTCTAAATTTAGAAGGAATGATTAGTCGACCTTTTTCATCAATATTATGATGAAATTCACCCATCAACATGATTGTAGCACCCCACTTTCTACCACTTTGTTTCACTTCCTACCACTATATTACTATTTTTGTACTTAAAAGTAAATAGTTTTTATTAAGTTTTTTGTAAATCTAGTGTAAACAAAAGAGAAAAAAGTATTTACTTTTTTCTCTAAATAGATTATAAATAGGTACTTTATTATTTACTCATTTGACCAAGAGAATATTCAAGTACAAATTCAGGTTTTCCTATATTCATTTCAACACTATAATAGTTCTTATTAGCATAATCAAATCCCAAACTTGTTTGATTAGATTTATCAATAAAGATATCCTTAATCACATAACTAATTCCTTTATCTAACAATACATTTATAATAGTTATAACATTCTTTTCATGAGTATTAGGTCCTTTAAATATTTCAACAACCTCAGTATTATCACCAAGAACACCATTAAGTACTTCTAAAGAAGGAATGTTCCCATCTTCAAAAGCAGCTAAATGATACATTATTGTCGCATTGTCTTTATGTATTAAAAGACCAATACAACTATTAATATCCCTAATATATCCAAGTGGATACTCCTCATTTAATATTTTAAATTCATCAAGTTTAACCAAAAATTCATCCATAATTTATTCCTCGTCATTTAAATCAAACTGGCTGTTATATAATTCATAATAATAACCTTTATTCTTTAATAATTCTTTATGTGTGCCCTCTTCTATTATTTCTCCACGTTTAATTACTATTATTTTATCAGAATTCAAAATAGTAGACAACCTATGTGCAATAACAATTGATGTTTTATTCTTCATTAATTCTTTCATAGAATTATTAATCAAATACTCAGTTCTAGTATCAACATTACTTGTTGCTTCATCAAGAATTAATATTTCACATTCAGTTACTAAAGCACGTGCTATTGTCAATAATTGTTTTTCTCCATTAGATAAATTATTAGTTTCTTCATTAATTTCAAAATTCAAACTACCAGGTAAACTCTTTATCATATGTAACATTTTAGAGTTATCAAATATACGTTCTAATTTATCATTAGCTATTCTTTTATCAAAAACAATGTTTTCTTTTATAGTTCCTTCAAATAACCAAGTATCTTGAAGAACCATTCCAACTAATTTTCTATATGAAGTTTTATCTAAATCTCTAACACTAATACCATCAATTAATATATCACCATCATACGTATTATAAAATCCCATCAATAAATTAACTATAGTTGTTTTTCCAGCACCAGTTTTACCTACAATAGCTACCTTTTCACCTTTATTAATTTTTAAATTAAAGTTTTTAAGAACAGGTTTACCTAGAGTATAACTAAAATTAACATTTTTAAATTCAATACATGAATTAAATGCAAAATGTTCTAATTCACCATTCTTCTCTTCTTCAAGTTCAAGTATCTCATAAACTCTATCTACAGAAGCAATAGCCATTTGCAAATTAGATACAACTTGAGCAATAGTATTAATAGGTTTATTAAAGTCTTTCATATATTGTATAAAAGATTGAATAGCTCCAAGCCTCAAATTACCTCTAATTACAGAAACACTTCCAACTCCTACAACAGCAATGTAACTCAAATTACATATTAGCTTATTAAATGGAACAGCTAAACTACTATAAAAACTACTTTTAAATCCATATTTAGATAGTTCAGCACTAACTTTATTAAATCTCTTATTAAAAAACTTTTCTTTATTAAATGACTTAATAACATCACTATTCGTAACACTTTCTTCAACAAACGCATTAACATTTCCAATAGCTTTTTGATTAAGTTCAAAATATTTTTGAGTCTTTCTAATCACTATACTAAGTAATAAATAAGTAAGAGGTATTACTGTTATAGCTATACATGCAAGTAACGGATCAATAACAAACATCATAATAACTATACCAATAATCAAAGAAACATTATAAACCAAATCAGGTATTATTTGAGTAATATTATCAGTTAATCTTTCAACATCATTAGTTATTTTACTAATAATATCACCCTTTTTAATCTTATCAAGCCTTGAAACCTTAACTCTAAATATTTTAGACATCAATTTACGTCTTAAATCATAACCTATTCTTTGACCTAAATCACTTGCCAAATAACTCTTAAAATATGTACAAATAGCATTAATAATATAACAACATAATACTAAAAATAATATTTTACTCAAATAAGTATAATTAAAGTCTATTCCTTTACTAATAGAGTCATATAAACTATCAGTCGCATAACCTAAAAAGTAAGGAGCAATTGATCCAAATAACGCAGCTAATATGCAAAATATAACAATCAAAATATAAGATTTTTTATATTCTTTTATTATTTTAAATGTTTTAGAAATAACCTCTCTCAAAGTAGGTGCATTATTTTCTTTTCTTTTCATTTTGACACCTCCCTCTTTTGAGATTCAATAAATTCATTAAATACTTTACTTGTATTAACTACATCAAGATAATTACCGACCATCTCAACCTTACCTGATTCAATGACTATTATCTTATCAAAACCAGTTAAATTATTAACTCTTTGAGTAATCAATATTATCATCTTATCTTTATATAATTTATATATAGACTCTCTTATTCTTTTATCAGTAATATAATCAACTGAAGATAATGAATCATCTAAAAGTAAACATTCTCCTCCACTTAACAATGCTCTAGCAATAGACATTCTTTGTCTTTGCCCACCACTTAAATTAACTCCAGATTGAAATAACTCATAATCATATCCTTCTTCATTCTTTTCTATGAAATCCATAATCTGAGCATTACTTAATGCTTCATCTAAATTATCAGCATTAATTCTTTTATCAAAAGACAAATTTTCTTTAATTGTTCCTTTAAACAATGCATTATTTTGTGGAGTATATGCAAATATATTTCTTAAAGACTTAATATCATATTCATGAATATCTATTCCATTAATAAATATTTGTCCACTAGTAGGTTCAATATGTCTTAAAAGTAAATTAACTATTGTAGTCTTACCACATCCACTAGATCCAATGATACCTACTTTTTCACCCTTAACTATTTTAAAACTAATATTCTTTAACATATCATCATGTGCATTTTCATACTTAAAATAAACATTTTTAAATTCAATACTTTCTAAAGAATTAAGTTTTATTTTTCCTTCATTAACAACAGCTACTTCAACATTTAATACTTCATTTATTCTCTTAAAAGAAACCATAACTCTAGGTATATTTAATATAATAACAAGTAACATCAAGAAACTAGTTAAAACTGTAGCTAAATATTGAATAAATGCCATCATTGACCCAATTTCTAATGTTCCAGCACTCAAATATCTTGTAGATATATATACTATTATTATAGTAGCTACATTAATTATTAATATCATCATAGGTTGTATTAAATAAAGTATTTTATTAAGAAAAACATTCATCTTTCTATTATCACTATTTACTTTATCAAATCTCTTTTTAAAATAATCTTTTTTATTAAAAGCTTTAATAACTCTAATACCACTAAGTGCTTCACGAGAAGTAGCATTTAATTTATCTAAATATTTTTGTAATATTTCAAACTTAGGTGAAATACAAGCAAATATAACTACAACAAGAAGCATTAAAACACTAACAGATACAATTACTATAGGTGCTAAAGTTGGTGCTTTAGAATATGCCATAATAGCTGCACCTATTCCCATAATAGGAGCAAATATTATAAGTCTTAATCCAAAAGAAAAAGTAGAAGTTATATTACTAACATTATTAGTACTTCGAGTTATAAGTGTAGATGCACCAAACTCATCAATCTCTTTCTTACTAAATCCACTTATCTTTTTATATAAAGCTTCTCTTATATTATATCCATATTGATTAGAAAACTTAGATGTAGAATATATAACTAAAATATTAGATATTAAACATATAACAGTTATAACTAACATCTTCATAACTAAACTACTAATATATACTGTATCATTATTAGCAATACCAATATCAACTATATTACTCATAACATTTGGAAGTTCAAGTTCACAATATACTTGAATAACACAAAATATTGCCATAAGAACAATATATTTAATTAACCCCTTCATTAATCTTATTACTTTCATATTTCCTCACATTATCATATTAATTATTTCATTCATAACATATATCTTACTTGGATTAATAAATAAATAATCATCTTTAATAATTAAATATTTCTTTTTAATAGCCTCATCTAATTTAAAAGCTTCATTTATCTTTCTATCATATTTTTTTTCAAATTCACTAATAGATACACCTTTTAACTTTCTAAGACCAAGAATAAGTTCATTCTCCATCTCTTCTTGATTAGAAACAAGTAATTCATTAAATCTATATTCTTTATTTAAATATTTATTGAAACTTCTAGTATTCTCATATCTCATACCATTCACATATCCAGTAGCTCCAAGTCCAAAACCATAATATTCTTGATTATTCCAATATGTCAAATTATGTTTACTCATTTTACCATTTCTAGCAAAATTACTTACTTCATAATGTTCATATCCTTTTTTCCTTAACTTCTTACATATATATTTATACATCTTAAAATCAAGATTCTCATCTATAGGTTTAATTCCTTTATTATATAACGCAGTATGCTCTTCTATAATTAATGAATAAGTACTAACATGATCAACATTAAGTTTTAAAATATTACTTATATCACTTTTTAAAACAAACATACTCTCTATTGGAAGAGCATATATTATATCCACATTAATATTATCAAAACCATATGATTTAGCTAATTTTATTTTATCAAATATATCTTTCTTATTATGTTTTCTATTTAAGAATTTTAAATTATTTTTATTAAAACTCTCTACTCCAATACTAATTCTATTAACTCCATGACTCTTTAATATATATAAAAGTTCTTCATCGATATCATTAATATTACATTCAAAAGTAAATTCATAATCATCACTTAATTTAAAAAGTCTTAAAACATTAAATAATTTTCTTAAAAGATCACTATTCAAACTAGAAGGTGTTCCTCCTCCAACATATAGCGTTTTAATAGTTTCACCTTCATAATATTCTAATATTTCACTTCTTAAAGTCTCAATATATTTTTCTGCCCAAGGATTACTATATAAAAACTTACAAAAGTCACAATAAGAACATATACTATTACAAAATGGAATATGAACATAAACACTTCTCATATAATTACCTCATTATAATTATATCATCTTATATATTTTTTTCAATGAAAAAAGGTTTCTCAAAAAACCTTTTTAATATCTAAATGAACTAACATTTTCATCATGTCTTAACTTCCCTAAAGCTCTAATTTCAATTTGTCTTACTCTTTCACGAGTAACGCCTATTTCTTTTCCAATATCTTCAAGAGTCATTTCATGATCATTAAAGAATCCAGCTCTTGCCTTAACAACATATAATTCTCTTTCTTTTAAATTAGAAGCATTATTAACAGCAATCATAAATTTATCTAAGTAATCTCTTAACATAACATCTTCATATTGACTCTCTTCATCAACTAAAACTTCATGTAAGCTTAAATGATTTTCATTATCATTCATACCATCTTTATTATTATAATTTTCAGTATTAACTGGAGTTTCTAAAGAAATAGCATCATTCATTACACATAAACAAAGCCTAATTCTCTCTTCACTCACACCAGTTAACTCAGCTAATTCACTAGGAGTTATATCAGAAGAATGTGTTTTTTTCCATACACTTGTCGTTTTTTTTATCTTAATCATAACATCATTTAAATAATATGGAATTCTAATAATTCTAGATTTATCAGCAATAAATTTTAAAATATATTGTCTAATCAATATTGAAGCATATGTACTAAATTTATAACCCTTATTTATATCGAATTTTTCAATTGCTTCCATTAATCCCATGTTACCTTCTTGAATAAGATCTTCCAAAGGTAAACCCCAACCAATATATCTTTTAGCAACACTTACAACTAAACGTAAATTATAAAAAAGAATATCTTTTTTAGCTTGCTCTTCACCATTTGTTATTCTAGTAAATAATTCATATTCTTTTTCAGGAGTTAAAATTTCACCAGGTAACTCACTCAAATATATTTTAATTATATCTAAATCAGGAGAACTTTTAAAAAATATATCAGAGTCTCTTCTATCACTATTAGAATTAATATCTAAATCATTATCCTTCTCATTTTCATCAATATTAACTAGCATCAAACATCTAATATTTCTATTATTACATATTCTTTTAGTCTTTTCACTAGACATTAAAGTATCAACCATAGTTCTTAATTTATCATTTGAAAAATATAAATTGACAGCATTATCTTCATCTATTACAATACCATTTTTAACCAATAATTTAACAAGACCTTTAAAGTTAGATAATTGAACAGACAATTCACCTTCTTGAAAATTATTATCAACATAATTTATAACTAAATCAAAAACTTTTTCTTTCATAATATTTGAAAACCCCTTTTTCAAAGTGAATATATTATACCACAAATCATAAAAAAATCAATGTAAGAAAATTATTCCAAAGAAAAAAGGGTTTCAAAACCCTTTTATTTATTATGTTTTAATGTTCTTTGAGAAGCAAAATACTCTTGTAATTGTTGATTATATTTATCACAATTCTTTAACCATGGATAAGCTGGAGTTTCTTCTACTGGCTTAACTTCTGGTTTTCTTCCATTAACTGAAAATGTATCAGGATATGTAAAATAGCTTTTTGTATCCGGAGTTTCTTTCTTTACAAGAACAAAATCTCCATTAGAATTTAATACATATTGTTGACGAGGTTCATCATAGCTATGACTAGCTGGATTAAATGTTCTAACCTTTTTATCAGCTCTTAATTTTCTTATAGCTTTAGCTTCAATTTGTCTTACTCTTTCACGAGTAACACCCATTTCTTTTCCAACTTCTTCAAGAGTCATTTCACGACCATTCCAAAGTCCCATTCTAGCTTTAATAACAAATAATTCTCTTTGAGTTAATTTAGGAGCATTTTCAACAGCTTTCATAAATTCATTTAAATAATCTTTAGAAATATAATCATCAAATTGTTCTTTATCATCAGCAATAAAGTCACCTAAGAAAGAATCTTCTTCTTCGGCATTAATGGGTGTTTCTAAAGAAACAATATTATCCATTTTACTTAAACAAAATCTAACTTGTTCTTCTTTCAAACCAGTCATTTCAGCTAAATCAGTAGGTGTAGCTTCATAAGGATGATTTTTCATCCATTCACCATTTGCTCTTCTGATTTTTAACATACTTTCATGTAAATGAACAGGAATTCTAATAGTTCTAGATTGATCAGCTATAGATCTTGTAATAGATTGTCTAATCCATGATGTAGCATAAGTACTAAATTTATATCCTTTTGTTACATCAAACTTTTCAATGGCTTTCATTAATCCTAAATTACCTTCTTGAACTATATCTTCTAAAGATAATCCACGACCTGTATACTTTCTAGCAACACTTACAACTAAACGTAAATTATAGTAAGCAGCATCTTGTCTAGCTTGTTCATCACCTTTAGCTACTCTAGTAAATAACTCACACTCTTGTTCTGGAGTTAAAACTACTGGAGGTAACTCACTTAAATATAAATTAAATAGATCTATATCATGAGAACCTTTATGAGCATGTTTACCAACAGAATATCCAGTAGGACTATATCTATTTTCTTCTTGAACTTCTAAATTATCCTCAGACTCTATTTTTTCTTCCTCATCATCTTCTTTATCAAGATCATCAGCATTAATTTGCATTAAGCATTTAACATTATCATTGTTACATACTCTCTTAGTTTTCTTACTAGACATTAATGCATCAACCATATTTTTTAATTTATCATTAGAATAATATAAATCAAAAGCATTATCAATATCTATAGTAAGCTTTTTATCACCTAATAGTTTAACAAGTCCTCTATAGTTAGATAGTTGAACTGCTAAACCACCTTCTTGAAAATTACTATTGGCATAATTTGTAACCAAATCAAAAACTTTTTCTTTCATAATATTTGAAAACCCCCTTTTCAAAGTGATTAGATTATAACACACTTTGCTAAAAAAGTCAACACAATAAAAAAAGGCATAAGCCTTTTTATAATTCAAAGTGGTGTCCTCGAGGCGATTCGAACGCCTGACCGTACGCTTAGAAGGCGTATGCTCTATCCAACTGAGCTACGAGGACGTCTTGAAATTACTAATCAAGTATACAACATAATTTTGTAATTTTCAAGACATTTTTTCATTTTTTTAAAATATCAGCAATATTTTCTTCACTTTCAGTATTAAAAACGACTTCATTTACATTATAATTCTCAAAAACCGAACTAGCAATTATATATTTCACCTCTTCAAGTACATTCTTACTATCAAAATCATTAAATATATAATTGTTAAATACAAGTGACATTTTAGACTCATCATGAGTATAATTAACTAACTCTAAATTATCACTAATATAACTCTTAAAATTATTTTGAGAATTAACAGAACTCTTAAGTTCCTCAATAATAATGTCAATCTTCTCAGATTCACTATTCATTACTTTAGTAACTGGTACATAATAGGAAATATCATCGTATTTCTTACTAAAATACACAGTAGTTTTATTAATATTATTAAAATTATTTAAATTATACTCTTTATTAATACCAATATTTCTAGTAAGAGGATAATTTAATTCTTTTTTAGAATTTGGTAAATATTTTAACTCTTCACCTTCTACACTAATATAGATATTATTTATTCCATTAATTTCGGTTAATGTAAATACTATTCCTTCAATCATTTCTTCTTCAAAATAAGCATTAATATTGAGTAGATCTTTGCTGAAATCTAAATAAACACTATCTTTATCAACCTTTACATCTTTTAAAACAGTACCTTTAGGTATAATAGTATAAAATCCATCTAAATCATAATTAGTTATTAAATCAATTTTTTTCTTTATATCTTCAACAATACTTAATTTATCATAATAGCAAATAACTCTAGATACATAATTGTCATTATCAATCAAATAAACAACATTCTCATAATTAGATTTATTTTCTTTTATAACTTCAGGTTTTATATTCTCAGTAGTTGGAAAAAAATAAAATATCATAAATAAAACTAAACATAATGTAGCAATAACAAATTTATTAATGGCATATTTCTTTATCATAGTAAATTTTATGTTACTGAAATTAAAAAATGACAATTAAGTCATTTTATATAGAAATTTCTCCTAATTTTATAAGTTCTATAACAGCTCCTGCTCTTCCCTTACAACCAAGCTTCTGCATTGCATTAGATATATGATTTCTTACAGTCTTTTCACTAATACCAAGTTCATCTGCTATTTCTTTAGTACTTCTATTCTGTATTAATAAAACAAACACATCTTTTTCTCTTTTAGTTAAAATATTACCTGTCATATTCACCTCTATCTCCTAAAGTAATCTATGAAATAAAGAAACAAAGGTTACTAGATACGCCTAGTTACTCTCAAATTTAACAGTTATATTCTTTTTAGTTTCAAATTCAGCTTGAACACTTCTCATAATATCATTAGCTAATGTATTACTATGATCTTTAGAAGATATTGTTATATATATATTATCATTATTAATCTCAACATAAGAATTAACATTATAATCTTTTAATATTTTTTCTTCTAAATAATTTTCCTTTCCTTTAGCTAAATTTAATACTTGAAGTTCACTAAAAGCAGAACTTTTTTCTTCTGAAGTAGATGATGGTGAAACTATTTTTTCTTGTAATTTACTCATTAAATCAGCAACTTTCTCATCTCTTTCAACTCTTAAAGCAACAAGTTTATTATTTTCACTAACATTAATATCAATATTTTTATTTACTTTATCTGTATTATACTTATCACTAAATATTTCACTAGGTAAAGTTATATAATAAACACCTAATATCAGTATTAATGAAAACAATGTCAAAAACCATAAATTTTTTTTATTCATTTTTTCACCTCATTAAATTATATTAAATGCAATAAAAAAAAGAACCTAAGTTCTTTTAATTGATTTTTCAATAACTCTACCAATATCTTTTTCATTAAATGGTTTGCAAAGCATTTCTACAATTGGATAAGGTTTCAATATTTCTAATGGAAAATTAGCTCCACTTATTACAGATACAGGAAATCTATCAAATATATTGTTTTTATCAAAATACTCTAATACTTCAAAACCATTCACATTTGGCATATTTAAATCAAGTAAACAACATATTATGTTATTAGAAATATCACTATTAACAATTTCTATAGCTTTGGCACCATCATTAGCAATTACTACATCATATTTATCATCAAATAATTTTTGTATAAAAGTAGATACTAAATTAGAATCATCTGCTACTAATATAGTGCCACGACTAGGGAGTAGTAATGTTTTGTGTAACTGGTTGTACTGGAGTCACAGGAGCAACGGGTTGTACTGGAGTTGCAGGTGTTACTGGTTGTACTGGAGCAGCAGGCGCCACAGGTTGTACTGGAGTTGCAGGTGCTACTGGTTGTACTGGAGTTGCAGGCGTTACTGGTTGTACTGGAGTTGCAGGTGCTACTGGTTGTACTGGAGTAACAGGTGCTACTGGTTGTACTGGAGTTGCAGGCGCTACTGGTTGTACTGGAGCAACAGGAGCAACTGGTTGTACTGGAGCAACAGGAGCAACTGGTTGTACTGGAGTTGCAGGAGCAACGGGTTGTACTGGAGCAGCAGGAGCCACAGGTTGTACTGGAGTTGCAGGAGCCACAGGTTGAGCTGGTGCAACAGGTGCAGTAGCAGGTGCTGGTGCTGGAGCAGCACTCTCAAGAGGTCCAACAGGTTCCATTCCTAAATACATTTTACTTAATTTAATCATTTTTCTTGCTTCATTCATTACATTATCATGATTATCATTAACAAAAACAGTATCATTAGCTTTACTCTTTAATTCTGATTGATAAGATAAATCAGCTAAAGTAACAAATCCTAAATATTTAGCATCGCTTTTTAATGAATGAACCTCAATAGCATAGTTTGGCATATCACCAGATTGCTTATATTGGTCAAGTTTAGCTAATTTGTCTTCAACTTCCCCCAAAAAGTCATTCATCGTTTCATTATACATTTCAATATCACCAAGTAATTCTAAACTTTGGTCAACATTTACTCCATTATTTTTTAAAAAGTTAACATCATTCATATTATTATCTCCATTCTTATAAGTTAATTATAACACTAAACAAATTATTTATTCAAAAATTTCTTTAAAACTCTTTCTAATTCTGGTTTTTCAATTGGTTTACTTAAATAATCATCAAAACCTTTCTTTAAATATTCTTCTTTCATACCAGAAATAGCATTAGCAGTTAATATAACAACTGGTGTTTTAAATCCATCAATTTTTCTTAACTCTTCCATTGTCTCAACACCAGTCATTCTAGGCATCAAGTCATCTACTAAAATAAGTTCAAATTGTTCACCAGCTTTAATTTTTTCAATAGCTTGAACACCAGAATTAATCATATCCAAATCTAATTGGAATGGCCTTAAAAGTCTTTCAGCAACTTTTAAGTTCATATTATTATCATCAACTAAAAGTACTCTCTTTCCTTTTAAGTTAATAGTCTTAATTTCACCCTTCTTAGCTTCTTCTTCTCTAAGCTTTAATATAACATCAGGTTTAACATAATCTTGATCAATAGATATAGTGAATGTACTTCCTTGTCCGTAAACACTCTTTACATTTATTTTTCCATTCATTAATTCTACTAGCTTTTTAGTAATTGCAAGACCTAAACCAGTACCTTCGATACCAGCATTTTTTTCTTCATCAATTCTATCAAATTTACTAAACAACTTATCATAGTTTTCTTCTTTAACACCAATACCAGAATCTTCAACTTCTATTATTATTCTTACATTATTATCTTTAGTTATACAATTAACTCTAAATTCAACATAACCTTGTTGAGTATATTTAACAGCATTTGTTAATAAGTTAATAGTAACTTGTTTAACTCTTTGTTTGTCACCAAATAAGTATTCAGGAATATTTCTATCATATTCATATCTAAATTCTAAAGGTTTATCTCCCATTCTAGCTTTAGTTAACGCTACTAATTCATCAAATAAATCAACAAATTTATAAGGGCCATTAATAAGTTCTAATTTATTAGCTTCAATCTTAGAAATATCAAGTATTCCGTTAACTATTTCTAAAAGTGTTTGACTGGCTAAAATAATATTTTCAACATCATCATGAGCTTCATCAGGCATTCCATCTAATTCATTTAATGCATTACTGAAACCAACAACTGCATTTAATGGTGTTCTAATTTCATGTGACATATTACTTAAGAAATCACTCTTTGCTGTATTAGCTTTATCAGCAGCAATTTTAGCTTCATTTAAATTAGCAATTAATTTAATATTTGAGTCATCAATTGTATAGAACATAAAGAATGTTAACAACACAGTACATGGGTTTACTATAAGAATATCTATATAATTATCATCAACTAATAACACAATTAAATAGAAAAGAACCATAAATAATAAAGCCCAATATTTTTTATTTTTAAAGTTATGTCTGTTCAATATAATTAGTATTCCACTAGCCATAGAACATAAAATAACTAAAATATAAATAAAGTTAGAAGATACACCAACTGGTGAGAACAAACTATCTTTATAAACAATTTGAACAGGTAATAAGACAAATATTATTGCAAGTAATACAATAAGTATTGATGAGTACATAAGTACCATTTTACCTTTTCTTTCTCTTCTCTCTTCAGGAATAGAAACAATTAAATAATAAATTATAAAAAACAACATCCATGAAGCAAAACTAAAGAATAGTATTTTCGAAACAACCGAATATATTGGCAAATCACTAGCATCTCCATTAAGCATAATAAAAAAGCTTATGATTTCCGTAACTAAACTTACAAATGCAGTTCCAAGTAAAAATATAAATGTAACATTTTCAATTGAATCAGCTTTCTTCTTCATCAAAGGTAAAATTAATATCAGAATTAATGATGAAACAATAATAATGATATAATAGATCAAATTACTCATTACAAATACAACTCCTCTTTATCTATTCTATACATTATCACAATTATATCACATTAAAAATTGAATGTAAATTTTAAATAGTAAAAAATAATACTATTTTTATATTGATTTATGTATCATATATGATACAATATATTTATTATGAAAAAGATGACTGAATACATAAATTATATTGAAGTTGATAAAAGTATTGAAGAACTAGAAGAAGATTTTATAAATGACTTTATTTCTTTTAGAAAAGAAAACAATTTAACACAAGAAATGCTTGCTGAATATTCTAAAGTTAGTAGAACTAAAATAGCTAGAATTGAAAGTGGAATGCATTCTCCTAGTGTAAAAGCTTTATTAGATATTTTAGGTCCTTTAGGATATACAATCAAAATTGATAAAGTAAAAAGAAATCACTATTTTAAATGATTTCTTTTTGTTTGTTTATAATAATTAATTTTATCTTTTTGAATTTTTCTTTTATTATCTCTATTATCTTTTAATTTGAGTTTTTTATATCTATTTAATTCTTCTAATGTTATTATTCCATTATTTATAGCTTCTATTACAGCACATCCATTACTATTTTCATGAGTACATGTTGTATACTTACACTCTGTTTCTAATTCTGATATCTTTGAAAATATTTGATTTAAATCGTAATCATCATTTAAGGCTACACTTCTAATACCAGGTTCATCTATTACTACTCTATTATCTTTTAATATATATAAATTTCTACTAGTAGTTGTATGTCTTCCCCTATCGTCTTTGCATCTTATACTTTTAGTCTTAATTTTATCTTCACCAATTAAATGATTAATAAGTGTACTTTTACCCACACCACTGCTTCCAATAAACACAGCCGTTTCATTTACTTTCCAAATACTTTTTATTTCTTCTATTCCTTCATTTAAATAAGAACTAACTATAAATACAGGATAATTAAATCTATTAAGCATCATATTTTTATACTTTTCTTTTTCTTCATAACTGCATAAATCAGACTTAGTTAATATAAAAGCTATTTTAGTTTTTCCATCTAATCCGACTAATACCATTCTTTCTAATCTAGCTATATTAAAATCATTATTTAAACTAGTAACAATAAATACTATATCAATATTAGACGCAAGTATTTGTTCTTTTCCTTTTCTATATTTTTCTTGTGATTTATCAACTGATAATTTAGATATATAATTCTTTCTTTCATAAATAGATTTGATAATACAATTTAAATAGTCATCTATATCAATTACTACATAATCTCCAACTACAGGATACATTTCACTCTGATAACTATTATTAATAATTCCAACATATATATCATTATTATATATTAGATTCCAATTAGTTTTATTAACACTAATTATTCTACCTATTTTATTTTCCATAATTCCTTTCCGTTATTATGAAAAATATCATAATAACTTTTTATATTTTATTTTCTTCCTTAACTACTTCAATCATCCCACAACACCTCTTTCTTTTAAAAAATATTATACTACAAAATAAAAATAGTTCAATTGAACTATTTTATAAATTATTATATCTTTTCTCTATTCTATCTTTTCCAAATAACTTCATAATTTCATATAAATCTGGAGTCATTGATTTAGAAGTTAAAGCAACTCTTAATACAGTTGAAATATCTGCAACATTTCCTTTATAATTTTCTGGATTTTTCTTATATTCTTTTATATTAGAAGCATATCCAAGTTCATCACACATATCTTTAACTTTATTAAACCATGTTTCTTTATCATCAGTTTCACTATAATATTTACTCATATATGTATTTAAAATATTCTTTATTTCATTCATATCAGTAATATTTTTCCATTCATATACTTTATCTTTAGACTCAAATATATCATCATACATATACCAAATTAAATCTTCAATCATAGAATAATGAGCAATATCTTTACGAGGTTTTTCTTGTTCTCTTTCTATATTTAAAATACTTGTATAATAATCTTTATCTCTAAGAATTAAATTATGTAATGATTCACTATATTTGATAGACCAATTAAGTGTTTCCTCACATAAGTCTTTAGCACTCATTTTAGAAATAACTGTTTTAGAAATATTATCTAGTTTTTCTAAATCATAATAAGCTCCATTAGAAGACATTTTACTAGGATTATACTCAAAATCTAAAAATGTTTTATCAGGATTCATAGTATGCCACTCTTCATAATTAGAATTAATAATTGTCATTAATGACTCAATCATAGCTTCTTTTGGATAACCAAGTTCAGAATAATATGACATAGTTGCTTCTGGATCTTTTCTCTTACTTATTTTTCTAATACTATTTCCTTCTTTTTTAATAATTAAAGGAGTATGTACATATTTAGGTAATTCAAATCCAAATGTTTGAAATAATTCAACATGTTTAGGAGCACTACTTAACCATTCTTCTCCTCTTACAACATATGTTGTTCTCATTAAACGATCATCTACTAAATGAGCAAAATGATATGTTGGAAGTAAATTATCACTCTTCATAATAACAAAATCTTCATCATTCTCACTTAATTCTAAATCACCTTTAACTTCATCGTGAAATTTAAATTTACGTTCAAAATCACCCATAGATTTAAATCTTATAACATAAGGTTCTCCAGCTTTAATTCTATTAATTGCTTCTTCTGGTGTAATATTTCTACATTTAGCATATTTACCATAATATCCAGTTCTTTGTTTCTTATGATCTTGCATCACTCTTAATTCTTCTAAAGTTTCTTTAGTACAAAAGCATGGATAAGCACGCCCTATTTCAATTAAATGTTTAATAAAAGCATGATATATTTCTTTTCTTTCGCTTTGAACATAAGGTCCATAATTTCCAACTGTCTTACCATCTAATTCATATTCATCTGGTACAAGATCATAATAATATAAAGCATCTCTAATTAAATTAACAGCTTCACTCATCTCTCTTTTTTGATCAGTATCTTCTATTCTTAAATAAAATACTCCATTATTATTTTTAGCTAATAATACATCAATTATAGCTTGAAAAATACCACCAATATGAACATATCCAGTAGGACTAGGAGCAAATCTAGTAACAACTTGTCCATTTCTAGAAGGATACATTTTTTCATAATCTTCTATAGTTTTATTGATATTAGGAAATATCAAATCAGCTAAATCTTTATTTGTCATAAAACACCTCTTAACATTTACAAATTATATAATATTTTATAAATAAAAACAAGACAAATTGTCTTGTTAACAAACTTTAATTACGACCATCACAAATACAACACTTACTACTGCAATTAAAGACATCAAAAAGTAATCAGTCATTCTCATTTTCTTTTTCTTTTTTACTACTTCAGGTTCTTCATCAATAATAGTTTTCTCTAATATTGGCTCCATCTTAATTGTATTTAATAATTCTTCTTGTTTTCTAATTTGTTCATCTATATCAATAATTGCTGTTGTTTCAAATAAAGCATCTTCGTTCATGTTCATATTGTCACTTCCTTATTTTGTTATATATCTATCATAGCAAAAATAAATAAAGAATACAATAATTTACATAAAAAAACTCAAGATTTCTTGAGTTAATTTCTATATGGCGGAGACAGAGAGATTTGAACTCTCGCACCAGTTTCCCGATCTACACCCTTAGCAGGGGCGCCTCTTCAGCCTCTTGAGTATGTCTCCAAAGCACAAATTAATATTACATTATTATTTATAATAAGTCAAGTTTTTTCTGTAAATAAAATGTTTTATATATATAAGAATATCAAAATATTTGATACAATTATAAAGAACGTTATGGAGGATTTATGAACGAAAATATTATTAATGAAGTTAGTAATGATATGGGTATAAAAAGTACACAAGTAGAAAGTGTATTAAAACTACTTAGTGAAGGTAATACTATTCCATTCATTGCTAGATATAGAAAAGAAGCAACAGGTGCTTTAGATGAAGAACAAATAAGAAAAATAAATGAATATTATGAATATGAAGTTAATTTATTAAAAAGAAAAGAAGATGTAATTAGATTAATAGATGAAAAAGGTCTTTTAACAGATGAAATCAAAACAAATATAATGAATGCTAAAAAACTAGTAGAAGTTGAAGACATCTATGCACCATTCAAAGAAAAGAAAAAAACTAAAGCAACTGAAGCTATCAAAAATGGTCTTGAACCATTAGCAAAAATTATCATGAGTTTCCCTACTACATTTAATATGGACAAAGTAAAAGAATTTTTAAATGATAATGTTAAAACAGAAGAAGATGCTATCACCGGAGCTAAATATATAATTGCCGAATGGATAAGTGATAATGCATACTATAGAAAATGGATAAGAAGTTATTTTTATAAAAATGGTATTATTACATCAAAATTAAAAAAGAATGCAACAGATGAAAATAAAGTATATGAAATGTATTATGACTATAGCGAAAATGTAAAATATATTAAACCTCATAGAGTACTTGCAATTAACAGAGGTGAAAATGAAAAAATATTATCAGTTAATATAGAAGTAAATACAGAAGAGATCTTAACTTATTTAGAAACTAAAATAATCAAAAAAGATTCACCAGTTAAAGAATATGTTATTGACGCTATAAAAGATAGTTATAAACGTCTTATTGCCCCATCAATTGAAAGAGAAGTAAGAAGTGAATTGACACTTAATAGCGAAGATAAATCAATAGAAGTATTTAAAGAAAACTTAGAAAATTTATTATTGATTGCTCCTATGAAAGAAAAAATAGTATTAGGATTTGACCCAGCATTTAGAACAGGATGTAAATTAGCAGTAGTAGATTCTACATCAAAAGTATTAAATATTTCTGTTATTTACCCACATGAACCACATAATAAATGGGAAGAATCTAAAAAAATATTAAAAGATTTAATAGATAAATATAAAGTAGATATAATAGCTATTGGAAATGGAACAGCATCAAGAGAAAGTGAAAAATTAGTAAGTGAAACAATTAAAGAATTAGGTCATTGTAAATACGCAATTGTATCAGAAGCCGGAGCAAGTGTTTATAGTGCAAGCCCTCTTGCAATAAGTGAATTCCCTGATTTAACAGTAGAAAAAAGAAGTGCTATATCAATTGCTAGAAGATTACAAGATCCACTAAATGAATTAGTAAAAATTGATCCTAAATCAATTGGTGTTGGTCAATACCAGCATGATGTATCACAAAAGAAACTATCTGAATCATTAGATTTCACAGTAAGTAAATGTGTTAACAATGTTGGAGTAAATATTAATACAGCTTCCCCTTCTATACTTAAATATATTTCTGGATTAACTAAATCAGCAATAGATAAAATAATTAAATATAGAGAAGAACATGGAAAAATAACATCACGTGAAGAAGTTAAAAAGAAAAAATTATTAAATGACAAAGTATTTGAACAATCAATCGGATTCATGAGAGTAATAAATGGTGATAATCCTTTAGATAAAACAAATATTCATATGGAAAGCTATGACAAAACATTAAAATTATTAGAACATCTAAACTTCACTACTAATGATTTAGGTTCTAAAGAATTAATTGAATCATTAAATAACTTAAATATAAATGAAACATCTAAATTATTAGATATAGATTTATATACATTAGAAGATATTATAGAATCTTTAAAACAACCTAATAGAGATTATAGAGATGATTATGAAACTCCACTATTAAAGAGTGATATATTATCAATTGATAATTTAAAAGTTGGTATGAAATTAGAAGGAACTGTAAGAAATGTAGTAGACTTTGGAGCATTCATAGATATTGGTCTTCATGGAGATGGATTAGTTCACATATCTAAAATAACTAACAAATATATTAAACACCCAAGTGAAGTATTAAGTGTTGGAGATATAGTTAGTTGTTATGTAATTGATATAAACAAAGAAAAAGAGAAAGTTTCACTCTCTCTTATAGATCCAAACAATTAAAAAACCTGAAATTCAGGTTTTTTTATTATTCTGTAATAACGCTCATAGCTTTCTTCATTAACATATCATACTTAAATAATTCTTTAGTACCGATTTCTTTAATGAAGTCTTCTTTAGTCATTTGATATTCTTTAGCTTGTGCTTCTAATGCTGTTTCAACTTCTTCATCACTTACTTCAAGTTTTTCTTTTTCAACAACAGCATCCATCATTAATCTATAACCAATTCTCTTATTAGCTTCATCTTTTAAAGTAGCCTTAAAGTCATTTAAATTAGTATTACAATATTTTAAATAATCTTCTAATTTTAATCCTTGATAAGATAATTTTTCACTAAATTCACGAGTTAATCTATTAACTTCATCTTCAGTCATTTCCTCAGGAATTTCAAATTTAGCATCACTAACTACTTTATCTAAACATTTAAATAAATATTCATCTTCTTCTCTTTTAACTTTTTCAGCTAATAAATTTTCTTTAATATATTTCTTTAAATCATCTAGTGATTCAACTCCACCAACATTTAAATCTTCAAAGAATTCTTTATTAAATTCAGGGAATACTCTTTCTTTAACTTCTTTGATTTCAACTTTAAATACAACTGGTTTTCCTTTTAATTCTTCACTATGATAATTTTCTGGGAATGTTACTCTTACATCTTTTTTATCTCCAGCTTTTAATCCTACTAAAGCTTCTTCAAAACCAGGAATAAATGTATGTGAACCTATTTCTAAACTATAGTTTTCACCTTTTCCACCTTTAAATGGAGTACCATTTAAGAAACCTTCAAAATCAATTACAGCAACCATACCTTCTTTGATTTTAGTTTTAGCATCTAAAGATTTAACTTCAACGAATTGTTCTTTTAAATGACCTAATTCATGTTCAATTTCTTCATCAGTTACTTCAGCTAATTCTTTCTTGATACCTAATTTTTTATATTTTCCTAATTTAACTTCTGGAGTTGGTATTAAAGTAAATTCAATTTCAATTAAATCATTATTAATATTTTTAATATCAATTCCTGGAGTTGCAGCAGGAGTAATAGTTTTAGGATCACTTAATAATTTAGCGTATAGAATATCTATAGCCATATTAATAGCATCCATATATAAAGTTTCTACTCCATGTTTTTTAACATATACATCATATGGAGCTTGACCTTTTCTAAAACCATCAATCTTTACATCTTTCTTTTTCTTATTGTATGCTTCCTTTAAGCAATCTTTCCATTCTTTTCCCTCTAATTTTAAAGTATAACTTTCTTTCATAATTCCTCCCAATTTTTAAGTTATAAAAAAGGATATTTCTATCCTATTGCTACGATTTTTACAGAATAAACACCATCAGGTGAAGATACTTCAACTGTGTCTCCAACTTTTTTACCCATTATAGCAGCAGCTATTGGACTTTCGTTAGATATTTTATTATTAAATGGATCAGCTTCTTGGCTACCTACAATTTTATAACTTTCAGTATCATCATCATCTTCATATTTTAATTGTACTTCACAACCAATACCTACTTTTCCATCGCTTTCAGCTTTATCTATAACAGTTGCATGCTCTAAAGCATATTCAACTTCAACAATTCTCTTTTCTAAATTAGCTTGATCTTCTCTAGCTTGTTCATATTCTGAATTTTCAGATAAGTCACCTAAAGCTCTAGCTTCCTTTAAAGTTTGAGTTACTTCTTTTCTTTTTTCAGTCTTTAGATAATGTAATTCATTTTCTAATTCTAAATAACCTTCACTTGTTAAAAATATCTCCTTCTTTTTCATTTTTGCCACCTCTTTCGCGTACTCATAAGATAATACTATAAAATGCTCATTTTGTCAAGATATTATAACCCTTAAGATGTCATTTGGATACACTTTAAAAGGCACTTTTATTCTAACAATTTCTTGAGCATGACTAGCAGAATCAACTCTTTCTTGATCCTTATTTATAATATATTCAACTTTAAATTTTTTAGTGCTTGTATTAGGCCCAAATACCTCAATATAGTCTCCTACACTAAACTTATTTCTTTGTTCAACTACAGCTTCACCAGTTTCATTATCATAAGATAACACAAGACCTAAAAAGTCTTGGTTACTTATTTCTTGTCTACCATTAAAATATTGGCCCTCAACTCCAACTTCACCATCATAAAACTGAGCAATATTTTCACGATTAGATACTCTATTTAATACTTTCTTATAATATATAATATCTTCTTCCGTTAAACTTCCATCAATCTTTTTATCCATAATAGTTCTATAAGCATTAGCAACAGTTGCTATATAATATAAACTCTTCATTCTACCTTCTATTTTATATGATTCAATTCCTAAATCCATCATATCAGATAAACAATCAATCATATTTAAATCCTTAGAAGAAAAAGCATAATCATAAGAAGTATCATTATCAAATGTAAATCTACATACTTGACTACATCCACCTCTATTAGAATCTCTTAAAGTTACATAATTACTCATAACACATCTTCCACTATATGATGTACACATCGCACCATGAATAAATACTTCAACCTCAGTATCAATATTTTCTTTAATACGTTTAATATCTTCACGAGAACATTCACGAGCCAAAACAACTCTATATGCTCCTAAACTTTTATAAAACTTTACTGCCTCTAAATTAGTAATAGACTTTTGAGTAGAAATAAAAAACTTAGTCTTTAATTTAAGACGTTTAATAGCCTCTATAACAGCCATATCACTAATAATAAACGAATCAATCCCAATAGAATCTAAATCAATTAAATACTTATCTAAACCATTCAAATCCTCATTATGAAATATCATATTTACAGTAACATATACTTTCTTACCTCTCTCATGAGCAAACTCTACACCTTCTCTAATCTCATCAAGAGAAAAATTATTAGCATTAGCTCTCAAACTATAATTTTGACCACCAATATATACAGCATCAGCACCATACATAATAGCAAACTTAAGCCTATTCAAATCCCCAGCAGGCAATAACAACTCATAACTCATTTTATATCACCTATCTTATACTTAATATCATTTTCTAAAAAATAATAATCACAATCAATCAAATCACATAACTTATTATTATCAATATTTTCTAAAATCATTCTTTCATTTAATTCATCAATATAACTAAAATCAATAATTTTATTTATCTTACTTAAATCACTCAAATACTTAGAAGCACAAAATATCTTATCATACTTAACAATACTTCCATCCTCTTCATAAATATCAAGTTTCTTTTTAGATATATTTTCATACAATAAATAATGATTATCTTTATGATTATTAATACTATAATTCTTATCAAAATTACTAACTAATTTTCTTCTAGAATACATAATATTATTTTTAGCTATATAGTAATAATATAAGTTAGATTCACTCTTATCAATAATTTCTTTAATTTCTTTAATAGTTAAATCATTATTAATAACTACATCTTTAATACCAATATCATATAAATAATTAATAGCTTTATAATTAGATAAAATATGATTTTCATATAAAACTAATCTTTTCATATCAATAATATCAGTAAGACCTATATCTTCAACTATAAATTTAATCTTATCATTAAATTTTTTATATAAATCTCTAAATTTAACTATATTATTATGTAAAAATTTATTCATAAGTACATATACTTCATGACTATTAGATAAGTCATTTATTTCATCTATATCAAAATAAACTTCACATCCAATACTATAATCTTTTAAAGGTAAAACAAAAGAATTTAAGTTATATTTTTCATAATAACTTAAATCTTTTTTATTTGGTAAAATTATATATTTTTCTTTCTGCATATACCTAATCTATCACCTACTTCTATATATTCTACATCATACTCAGTATTATTATCTAAAAAATCTAAGAATTTTTCGATTTTACGAACCATTTGTCTTAAATTTCTACTTTTAATTTCACTACTTCTTCCAACATAACCATGAAATTCTAAATTATCAATAATAATTATTCCATTTTCATTTAAATTATTTTTATATTTATTAAAGAATCTCATATTTTGACTTTTAGCAGCATCTATTATAAGTAAATCATATTTACCTTCTATAATAGCATCAGTAGCATCTCCAAATATTAATTCAATATTTTTAAGTCCACTTTTTTTTACATTAGAAGAAGCTATTTTATATCTTTCTTCATCTCTTTCAATACTAGTTATCTTTTCCACTCCAGGAGTAGAAGCAAAACAAATTGTTGAATATGCAATAGCTGTACCTATTTCAAGTATAGATTTAATATTATTTTCTTTTATAATATTTTGTATTGTTTCAATACTATCTTCACTCATAATAGGTACATTATTTTCTTTTCCATATTCTTCTATTTCTAGTATTAATTGTACTCTATCCATAATCCTTCTCTTTTCAATCTATTAACAGTACTAACATGACCACTATCCGTTTCATTAAAATATGTTTTTCCTGTTTTATCAGCTACAAAATAATAATATTTATGTTTAGTAGGATTAATAGTCGCAGTTATAGATTCAATACCTGGATTACATATAGGTCCAACAGGTAATTTACCAGCCATACATGTACTTCTAGTATTATAACTATTACAAGCACTTAATTCACTTTGCTTTAAATCTCTACTAAAATTATCTATCTTTTCAGCATAATAAGTAGTAACATCACTACCTAAACTCCATCCATCATTAAGTCTATTATAAAATACTCCAGCAACACCACTTCTATCACCAGCATTACCAGCTTCTTGTTCAATAATTGAAGCAAGTGTTAGCATTTCATGAAATGAATACTTACTACTTTCAATATCATTTTTATATTTATCAATTTTGTTTTCCATATTATCAAGCATTTTTCTAAATATATCATCTACATCAGCAGAAGCATAAAATTCATATGTATCTGGAAATAAATATCCTTCTAATGAATAATAAATATTTTTATTTTTAATCTCATCAGTTAAAAACCAATATTCACTAATTAATTCATCTAAATATTTTTCATTGCTAAGTTTCTTTGATATTTCTTCTTCACTAATTTCAAAATTATCAGTTATAGTTTTAATAACATACCTCATATTTTTTCCTTCAGTAAATGTTACTCTTTTAGTTGCAGCTAAAGACACACTTCCTTTTTCTAAAGTAGTTATTAATTCTTCTAGATCATAATTAGTTTTAAGAATATAATCTCCAAACTCTAAATCTTTAGGTGGATTTAACTTAATATATATTTTATAAGCTAGTTCAGATCTAATTAAATTATTATCTTTTAACATACCACCTATACTACTATAAGTGCTACCCTCACTAACATTTATATTAACGCTTTCACTCTTACTACTAGGTGCACCTATCAAATAAAAATAAGCTCCTACCATACATCCAGCTACTATAATAATTAACACTATTATAAATAATAAAAATTTTTTAAAATTAAATACTTTCTTTTTCATCCTTTTTTCCTTCTAATGAATTTAATATTTTTTCTATAAATTCAAATTCTTCCTTCATTTCTACAGGTTTAAACTTAGTCATATTTCCTTTATCACTCAAAATATATGTAGAAGCATAACATTTAACACTTCCATCGCTATTCTTACGTTCATCAGTATATACAACATAATTAACATCATTTGTAGTATCTTCTATATTTAAAAGAATTCTATATTCTTTTTTATTACCCTTCTTATCTTTTAAAGTTAGATAATTATCTTTCATTCTTACTCCTGTCTAAATAACCTTGTAATATAATAGTTGCAGCTACTTTATCAATAACTTTTTTTCTATTTTTTCTCTTTTCATCATTACTAATAAGCATTCTTTCAGCTTCTACAGTAGATAATCTTTCATCTTGCGTAATAACTTCTTTTCCAAATTTCTCTTCTAATAATTTTTTAAATTCAAATGTAATTTCACTTCTTTTAGAAATACTACCATCTAAATTAAGTGGATTACCCAAGACAAAAGAATCAACTTTTCTTGATTCCACTATTTTACTTAACTTATCTAATAACTCATCATAATTATTATATCTAAGCACTTCAAGAGAAGTAGCTATAGTTGAAGTTCTATCACTAATTGCTAATCCTAAAGTTTTACTTCCTAAATCTAATCCTAAATATATCATTTATTTATAAAATCCACTAGCATTACTTCTAGTATATCTTCCCTTTTAAATTCAAGAATTCTATTTCTACATTCTTTATAACTAGAAATATATCCAGGATCTCCACTAATTAAATAAGCCACTATTTGTTTAATAGCTTCATATCCTCTTTCTTCCAAATCTTCAATTATAGAAATTAAAGCACTTTTAGTTTTTTCATCAACAATTCTTTTAGTATCAACAACAACAGTTTCATCATTCATAAAATCATCCACTTCCTTACAACATATTTTATCAAATTATTTAATATTTCACAATAATATTATAGTTTTATTTTTATAAGAAAAAAGTATTGATTATTGCAATACTTTTTATATTTAATACAAACACTAAAAATATCCATTACAAGATCTATTCTCTTCAATACCTACACCATCAATAACACCAAAACTCCTATACTCTGAATATCCATTTTTACTTGTACTATCATTACAAGAAGGTAATATAGACCAAGATTTACTATAAAGAATATAAACTATATCACAATTAGCAATACATTCTAAAGTCCTTGCTCCATCAATAGCATTACAATATTTGCTATATAATGAACCATATGATGAGTTCCTTAAATACTCTAATTGTTTTCTTGCATTTTTACTTCTACCTTTTCCAAATATAGTAACACAACTATTTTGATTCATTGTAATATTTATTCTAAGATCACATGATGGTTGTACTGTAGGATTTTGTGAAAAAGAAACATTAGAATACATAATATCATACCAATTATAAGTAGTTCCACCTAAATTTAATCTATCAGGTAAATATTGTTTAGAATAAATCTTACTAGCTATAGTAGCTTTAGTTGGATAATTAATTCTTGCTCCAGTAGTATAGACAGTTGAAGATATTAATGTTGAACCGACATAAAATTCTGTCTTGTGTGAATTCTCCGTCCAATGAGCATACAATGTATGATTACTTGCTGTAGTCATTATTGTATCACTCGTTATTTTTGTTCCACCAGTTACTGAAGTATACCATCCATCAAATATATATCCAGTTCTACTAACAGAAGCTAAGTTACCATATTTACTGTTATATGTAACACTAACTGTCCCAGCACTATTAGATGTTCCATCATTTTTAAGAAGAGTCACTACATACGTATTAGCCGTCCAACGAGCATATAATGTTTGAGTACTATTAATTTTAACAGTAGTATTATTTGTTACTTGTGTCCCACCACTGGCTGTTGTATACCAGCCTAGGAATGAGTATCCAGTTCTACTTGCTGTTGGCAAAGTCCCATAATTTGTATCATAAACAACTGTCTTATTGGAATAACTTGGTGTACCATTATTTCCATCAAATATAACTGTATAGCTTTTTGGATTCCAATGTGCATATAATGTTTTAGCTTCTGGTGTATCTAAAATGCTAGAACTATCAATTCTATTACCATTTACTTGTTCAGTATACCAACCAGCAAATCCATATCCTTCTCTTGTTGGTTCTGGTAATGTTCCATATGATTTAGTATAAGTTACTTTTTTACTATTTTTTCCAGTTAATGTTCCACCATTAGCATTAAATGTAATTTCATATTCTTTCTCTTTAACTTTGAAAAAACATTCTACATCATTCACAACATTTGAAATAACCAATTTTTTTAAAGTAGGACTATAACCAGCAGCATTACATAAATTAGCTCCTTCTTCTGATGTATCATATTCATATCCATCTTTAAAGTTTATATAAAAGACTGCATCTCTATTCATAATTATATTAGTTTCACATCTATCTTCTCCACACTTATTATTATTTATATAGATAGAATTAATTAATTTTTCTCTATTAGCTTTTATAATTACTTGATATGATTTATCTATTACCCATGGATTAGAATATGTTCCTTTTCCAGTAACTCTTGTTTTATTTCTAACATATTCTACAATTCTATTATTATATATATCTGTCTTTGGATATGCACTCTTACCTATAACATATGCATTATTATTATCTCCAGTTAAAGACCAATATCCATTCACGTCATAAAGCCAAGATGAATCATCACTATTAGTTTTTGAAATATCAAACTCATATTTATTGATAAGTCCACCTTTTCTAAATCCAGAAACGCTGAATATTCCATCTTCACTAAATCCATATTTAGTATCTTCTGAAATAATATACTTAGAGTAATCTTCTTCAAAATTATTTTCCATATATTTATTAGCTATATTCTTTCCATCTTCAAATGTTCCAGCACTAATAAATATAGGTATAAAACATAATGTAAATACTAAAGGTGTTAATTTTAAAAGTTTTTTCATCTTTATCACCTATTTATTATACAATTATTCTATCATATATATTTCAAAATTAAAAGCAACTTTAAAAGTCGCTTTTATTGATAAATCGTTGTTGATTCACATTGTACTGATGATGAACCAGCACAACTACTTAAATTATAATCAGACCAACCACCCCATGAACCACATCCACATGTTCCACAGTCATTAGGATAATTATAATAGCCACCATTGGCAACAGCGCTTTCAGAACATGTATAATAACTTACTTTTGCTTTTGAATCCCAATGATCTAAAGTACAGTTAGGGCAATTCCTACAACTTTTAGTAACAGTCCAAACACAATTACGGTTTATTAAAGTGCCTCTTGAACATGAATATCGACTTACCCATCCACAACTTTTACATGATGAACAAGTTCTCTTTCTATAAACAGTAGCTTTTGTAACTGTTGCTGTAGCACATGTTGTTACATTTCCTGCATTATCTTTAACTTGATAAGTTTGACTTGTAGTAACATTATTATATGTTTTAGTTGCTTCAACACATCCACTTCCTGCATCAGTACATTTTACTGTTAATGTTAATCCAGTAGAACTTTGATTACTCTTTGTTACAACACATGTTGGAGGTGTTTTATCTACCCAATGAGCATATAAGTTATGATTACTTGCATTTGATACTTTAGTTGAATCTATTATTCTTGTTCCACCAGAAGCAGCTGTATA
>CAKOMK010000003.1:0-180240 GCA_934096645.1 uncultured Bacilli bacterium
ATTGCAAACATTTTGCTATTTTTAGCACTTTTTTGAACTTTTCAAAATCTCACAAGCCCTTATTTTATGGGCTATTTGCCACAACATTGCTTATATTTTTTTCCCGAACCACATGGACATGGATCATTTCTTCCTATTTTTGCTTGTGCTTTTTTAGGAGTACTCTTTACTGATTCTTTTCCATCATTCGTTCTAATATTTTTAGCTACTTCTTTTCTTTCAATATTTTGTCTAACTTCTGCATTAAGTAAGTATGTTGATATTTCAGCACTTATTGTAGCCATCATTTTATCAAATAATTCAAATCCTTCTAAAGCATATACTTGAAGAGGGTTACTTTGAGCATAACCTCTAAGTCCAACACCTTCTTTTAATGCTTCCATAGCATCTAATTGATCCATCCAGTTTTTATCAATAATTCTTAATGAAATAGATTTTTCAAAATCATCTTGAATTTCTTTTGGAACATCCTCAAGTTTTTTATTGTAGTCTTCAACAACTATATTATAAATAGTGTCTACAATTTCTTCATTAGATTTATCTTTAAAATCTTCTTTTGTTAATTTTTTACTCTTTAATAAATGAGCATTAAAGTGTTCAATAATATTATTAATATCATTATCAGTTAAATATCCTTCTGGTGGAATATGAACGTTTATTTGATCTTGTACATATGTTTTAAAAGTATCTAGAACTCTATCACGAATACTATCTTTATCTAAGATTTCATTTCTTCTTTCATAAATTATTTCTCTTTGTTTACTAATAACATTATCAAAATCTAATAATCCTTTACGTCTATCAAAGTTGAATCCTTCTACTTTCTTTTGAGCTGCTTCTAAGTTCTTAGAAATCATTTTATTTGATATAGCTTGATCTTCTTCTATACCTAATGATTGCATTATATTTTTCATTTTTTCAGAACCGAATTTTAACATTAAATCATCTTCCATAGAAACAAAGAATCTTGTAGTACCTGGATCTCCTTGTCTACCTGAACGTCCACGAAGTTGGTTATCTATACGTCTTGAATCATGTCTTTCTGTACCAATTACATATAAACCACCTAATTCTCTTACTCCTTCACCTAATTTAATATCAGTTCCACGTCCTGCCATATTTGTTGCGATAGTAACAGCATTCTTTTTACCAGCATTTTCAATTATATGAGCTTCTCTTTCGTGATTCTTAGCATTTAATAATTCATGTTTAATTCCTGCTTTTGTTAATAATTGACTTATAACTTCACTAGTTTCTACAGTTGCTGCTCCAATTAAGATTGGTCTTCCTGTTGAATGAATTTCTTTTACTGTTCTTACTAATGCTTTATATTTTCCATTTAAAGATGAATAGATTAAATCTACTTGATCATCTCTTATAACTGGTTTATTAGTAGGAATACAAACAACATATGTGTTATAAATATTTCTAAATTCTTCTTCCTCTGTTTTAGCAGTACCAGTCATACCAGCTAGTTTATTATACATTCTAAATAAATTTTGGAAAGTTATTGTTGCTAAAGTTTTAGTTTCTTCATTGATTTCTACACCTTCTTTAGCTTCAATTGCTTGATGTAATCCTTCACTAAATTGACGTCCATGCATTAAACGACCTGTGAATGTATCAACAATAATTACTTTTCCATTTTCTACTACGTAGTCAACATCTTTTTTAAATCCATAATTAGCTACCATTGCTTTATCTAAATTATGAACCATGACACTATTATCTATATCATATAGATTATCTAGATGTAATAATTTTTCTACATGTTTTACTCCATTTTCTGTAAGAGTAACTCTTTTTGTTTTTTCGTCTAATACATAATCATCTACTGAAAGACTTTTTGCTACTCTATCTGCATCTTTATAAACATTTGCACTTTTAGCAGAACCACCAGAGATAATTAAAGGTGTTCTAGCTTCATCAATTAGAATTGAATCTACTTCATCGATAATAGCAAAGTTTAAGCCTCTTTGTGTTCTTTTTTCACGTCTTACAACCATATTATCTCTTAAGTAATCAAATCCTAATTCATTATTAGTTGTATATGTTATATCTGCTGCATAGGCTTCTCTTTTTTCTTCTGGAGTTTTATCTCTTAAGTTAATTCCTACTGATACACCTAATAAGTCATAAATAGGCTTCATCCATTCCGCATTACGTGTTGATAAGTATTCATTTGTAGTAATTACATGAACACCTAAACCACTTAAAGCATTTAAATAAGCTGGTAAAACTGTTGTTAATGTTTTTCCTTCACCAGTTTTCATTTCAGCTATATTTCCTCTATGAATAGCTATACCACCAATTATTTGAACTCTATATGGTTTTTCACCTATTGCTCTAAAACAAGCTTCTCTAGCTAAAGCTATAGCTTCAACTAATATATCATCAAGAGTTTCTCCCTCACTTAATCTTTTTTTAAATTCTTCAGTCTTAGCTTTTATTTCTACATCTTTTAATTTAGTCATTTCTTCATCTAAAGCTTCAACTTGATCTGTTAATTTATTTATCTTTTTTAATTCTTTTGTTTCGTAATCAAAAATATTTTTAAAGATTCCCATGTAATCATCCTCCACAGCAAATATTATAGCAAAACTAAAAAGAAAAGTGAATGTTTTTCACTTTTCTATCACTTAAACACTATATTTTTTATATTAATTTGCTTCAATGATGCCATAACCATCATCAGCTCTTTTATAAACTACATTGATTTTATCTGTATCTACATTTTTAAAGATAAAGAATGAGTGTCCTAAAAGTTCCATTTGAGTTATTGCTTCTTCTTCATCAATTGGTTTTAAGAAAACTTCTTTTCTTCTTACTACTACAGAATCATCATATTCTTCTTCAAAGTATTCTTCTATTTCAGGCATAACTGGTTCTTTAGAAGAATTTCTTTTACTAGTTAGTTTACCTCTATATTTTTTAAATTGTCTTTCTAATTTATCAATAACTAAATCGATAGCGGAATATAAATCAGGATTTACTACCTCAGCTCTAATATTATATTTACCACTCCATATAGTTACTTCTACTTTTTGATCCTTTCCTTTAGCAGAAACAATTGCTTTTGCTTCTACCTCATCATTGTCATCTAAGTATTTCTCTAATTTAGATAATTTGCTCTTAATGTAATCATTAATTGCTTCGGTAACATCAATTTTATTACCACGGATATTATATCTCATATATTATTCCTCCTTATCTAAATCATAACATAAATTCAATATTGATTCTACAAACTCTTGAAAATTACACAAAAGTTTTACAATTAAAAAATACACAAACTTCGTGTATTTAATTATACTGCAGCGTTTAGTTTTACTTCTCTAACGTTTATTGCTTGGCTTCCTTTAACTGTATTAATCAGTGTAAATTCTACAAGCTCACCTTCTTTAAGAGTTTTGTAACCTTCTTGGTCAATGGCTGAATAGTGAACAAATATGTCTTCATTCATATCTCCTTCAAATTCGATAAATCCATACCCTTTCTCATTGTTAAACCACTTTACTCTACCTCTACTCATAAATACACCTTCCCTTCTATATATTTTGCACACTATTCTTGCGTACTATTCTAGTCTACATTATAAATGTGATTTATTTGAATAATTGTCATTAATGTAACTATTTTTGTCGAAAACTAACTTTTTCACTCATTTTTAGCATGATTTTTACCTTTTAAAACGAATAAAGTGGATTTAATGACAAATTTACATATTTTTTAGGGATATGCTGTATGATTGAATCATGATTATGAAGGAAGTAGTAGTAAATAGTATTATTAGTAATATCAAAAGATATTACAATTATGATGAAGTTAAATTAGCAGAGATTAAATATGGTATTGAATCATTATATTTATCAATATTTAAAACACTTGTTATATTTATAATATCATTTATATTTCATTTTACAAAAGAGCTGATACTTTTATTTGTATTCTATGGACTCCTTAGGTTAACAGCATTTGGAGTTCATGCTAAAAAGTCATGGCATTGTTGGATTTCTTCTATATTTACATTTACAGTACTGCCATTACTTATTAAATATGTTGTTGTTAATAGCTTGTTAATGAATATTCTTTCAGTGATATTTTTAGTTATACTTGCTATTTATGCTCCAGCTGATACTGAAAAAAGACCAATATATAACAAGAAAAAAAGAAATATTTATAAGTTGTTAACAATAATAATTTCTACAATTTATGTTTTATTCATTATATTTTCAATGAATGTTTATATGAAAAATATCTTGTTTTATTCTTTATTAAATCAAGTAATTCTTATATTACCTATAACATATAAATTATTCGGAGTTCAATATAATAACTATAAAAAGAAAGGAGGAAACTTATGAAATTCTTTGCAGGATTAGCAGCTACTATTGGTGCTTTTATCGCAGCTACTGCTTCAATGGGATGCATTTTATTACTTTTAGATGAACCAGAAATGCCTTCTTCATTATTATAATTTTAATTACTAACTAAAACAAAAAAATAAAACTAATTGATTAATTCAATTAGTTTTGTTTTACAATTATTTTTGTACTAAATATTTGATTGCTTATATTTTGTTCTAATGTTAAATTATCACTCGTTTTTAATAGATTTTTTATAATATATAGACCTAATCCTCTTCCTTCACCTTTTGTAGAATAATTCTTTGTACCTATTTTTTTAATATCAATTGGTTTATTAAAAGAATTGTCAATCATTATTACTACGTCTTCTTTTTCTTTATAAACATCTATGTTTAACACTTTATCCTTGCTATTACTTGCAGCTTCAATAGCATTATCTAATGTTATTCCTACAGTTTTGCAAAGTAATACATATTCTTTATGATTTAACTTTTCTAAACTTAATGATACTTGTTTAGAAATGTTCATATTTACATTTAGTTTTTTCTTTTGTACATCTTCAAGTTTGTAATAAACCATACCTTTTAAACCAGCAGGTAGTTTGTTAATATTTTTAACTCCTATACCTTTTTTATCATATATTTTTATTAAATCTTCTAATGTATCATTAAAATCTTTTGAATTTTTATCTTCAAAGCTTCTTAATATTAATAGATTATTTAACATTTCATGTCTATTAATTCTATCTTCATCAATTTTCTTTTCATATGTAGATATAAAATTCAAGAGTGTTTCTGTTTTCTCAACTTCTTTTACAGATTTAATATTATTATAAATTCCATATACAACTATAAGAACGAAACATAAAACGATTACGATATTAGTAAAATATATTTTCTTATTTCCCATTATAACCATTTTGTAATCTAATAAAGTGAATACTATTAATATTACTATTGATAAAAATAATGTTATATTATTTCTTCCCATAAATACATTAACTGTATTTGATAATTTCTGTATCTTTTTATTTCCGGTCATAATAAACAAAAATAATACATTTATTAATGAATATATGATTTTTACTAACATATTATCATCAAAAATGCTTAAACTTGTTATATGTAAAACCACTAATATAAATGAACTAACTAACTCAAATAATAACATGATTATAAAACACATAATAGTATTTATAGTGACTTTTGGAAGTTTATCATTGAAGACAACTAATGCACTTATCATAAGAATTAACATGTTTAAAATAATCCTTGATGAACTTTCATTGTTATAAAAAACTATTGAAATTATTATTCCAGATAAGATAGAAGCTGACACTATCTTTCCATTTAATACTATTTTGTTATTTCCACTTAATCTATTATAAGATAATAATTGTATGTAAGAACTAAACATAGCTAATAGACCAATTACAACGTATTTAATCACATTCATATGAATCTATCTCCTTCTTGTGACTCTTTGATACTAGATAACCACTAGTACCATCTTTAAAATATACCATGTAACTGTTCCAATCTATTTTTCTAACATTTTTTAAGTTAATCAAAGTTCCTTTAGAAGAAGGAATAAAATATGTTGGTAATTCTTCTTTGATAATGTTTATTGAAATATTTTGAAAATATTCATTATCTTTAGTAACTATTCTAGTTCTTCTATCATCTCTTTGAATATAATTTATATGATTTAAAGGAATTGTATAATCTATACTCTTATAAGTATATCTATATACTTTGTCCTTATTTAACATTCTTAAACAAATATCGATGTTTTCTGACAAGTTGGTTTTGACATCTTCACATTTACCAATAAAATCTAATATTTGAAGTCTTTGTTTGTAAACTTCATAATAAAGTGAACTATGGGCAGTAAGAATAATTATAGGATTAATCCAATTGTTAGTATCATTTCTTATCATTCTAGCTATATCTATTCCATCACCATTTGGAAGTTCTAAATCTAAAATATAAATGCAGTCTTCCTTATTTAGTCTAATAAATTTTAATAATTCGTTTGAATAATCTGAGAATTGATACACCTTAAAGTCTATTTTATTATTCATCATTTTACTAACTATGATATTATTCACTTTTTTCCTATGATTGTCATTATCATCAACTAATATAAAATTTATCATTTCAAAAAGCTCCTTAATAATATTACCTACTCCTTAATGATAACACAAAATAGGACTAAATACAAATTTAATTAAAAAGACAACTTTCGTTGTCTACTTTAAATCACTTACTTTTAATGTATACATTTCTTCTGGATCAATAGTGTTACCTTTGTAATATACTTCAAAATGAAGTGTTGGTTTTTTTGATTCTTCTAATCTTGAAGTATCACTAGTAGCAATTATTTCTCCTTGAGAAGTTTTATATCCAACATTAACAAGAACATCTTTTACATTACTATAAACAGTATTTAAATTATCATTATGCTTTATAGTTATTACTTTACCATAAACATCATTTTCTTCTACTGAAATTACCTCACCATCTAAAACAGATACTATTTCAAAATCTTCATCACTAATATAATCTACTCCATTATTTTGCATATAAGTGTTTTCATAGTAAATTAAAGATTCTGCTTGTTTTTTTGATTCATCTTCATAATCATAAAAGTATTTACCAACTTTAACTTTTTCTGATATGAATGGTTTAACTATAATATTGCTCTCTATTTTAGTAACTGGTAATACTTCTCCTTCAAATACTTTATCTAGTGTAAATTTGTTATTACTATCTGTTATATAAGTTTTAATACCAGATATAATTAATACTACACTAAATATCATAACTGCGATAACTTCTAAATATAATGTTGGCATTAAGTATTTTGTATATTTTCCCATAATTCACTCTCCTAATAATAGAGTGAACAGTTTTAAATTAATTATTCACTATTTTTATTCCAGTGTAATAATATTTTAAAATATCTTCATACTTATATCCTTTTTTAGCCATAACATTACTTCCTAATTGACTCATTCCAACTCCGTGACCATAACCTTTTGTTTTAATATAAACGTTTTTTGAATCATTAGTTATTTCTATGTCAGTTGACTTTAGACCTAATAATTGTCTAAATTTAGTTCCTTTAAATTTTTTAGAGTTAATTGTTATATAATTTATTCTTCCCGTTGTACTTCTATCTATTTTTATATTGTTGATAGTTTGTTCAGAAATACTAAGTTTACTTAAAAATGTTTTAATGTCTATTGTTTTAGTTGCTTCTTTATATTTATATTCTTTATCCCATGATGAGTCTACGCTAACTAAATAATCTAATTTTTGACTAAATACATTTTCACAGTTTTCAGTATAACCATTTGAAATAGAAAAATAAAATGCGATTATAACTTTATCTTTATATGTCATATATTCACCTTTTGTAGATTCTACTGCATTTTTGATTTTATTATAATTTTTATCATAGTTAGTTTTCCACTTTTTCTTCATATCATCTATTGAATTATAGCATTGATCACTTGTGTTTGTTTTAAGAACATAGTTTTTATTTGTTTCTATTTTATAAAGAGCAAATGTTCTAGCAGCAACTGACATAGCTTTTAGAGCTTCTTCTTCAAATGAAACAGGAACTTCACATGAAACTACACCAATTACATAATCTTCTAGATCCATATCTATTTTATTGTCATCATACATTAAGCTAACTGTTTTTGATGGTTTTGGTTCTTCTTTTATTTCTTCAACTATATTATCATGTTCTTCTATAATATTATTTTCTTTTTGTGGATAACTAGTTAGTAAAAGTATTAAACAAATAAAAAATACTATGATTTTTCTTTTCATAGTATAATTATATGTTTGATAAATAAAATTATTACTTTAGATTCATTATTTTATCTACTCTTCTTTGATATCTTTCTTCTTCAGATGGTTTAGTGTTAATAAATTCATCTAAAATTTCTTCTAGATTTTCAGTATATTCTGCTAATGTCATAACATTTGCTTTATTATGTTCTCTAATTAAATGAGCTTCTCTTGGTGTATTTACTTTTCCTGCCATAATTCCATGTATTTTATTAGCTGCAATACTCATACCAATTCCAGTTCCGCAAACTAATATTCCTAAATCTGCTTCTTTGTCATTTATTTTCTTACATAACATTTCTGCATAATCTACATAATCCACATTATTTACTTCATCACATCCTAAATTGATATATTCAATATTTTTATTTTTTAAATAATCTATTATTCTTGATTTTAATGCTACTCCGTGATGATCATTTGCTATTGCTATTTTCATATTATTTTCCTTTCTTTTCTTTAACTATTACAGCTTCTTTTGCATCTTCTGTTGGTACTACTATTGTGTTAGCTAAAAGATCGTGTAATCCTCTTCCATCTTCTCTAAACATAACCATACCAAATGTTACAAGCATTACTGCCATATCAATCATTTGAATATAATTGCTAGCAGTTAAATAATTTGATTTAGATAATGTTAATATACATATAATAGATATTAATGATGTTAATAAACTGTTAATAACTACGCTTCTTAAAATCATTTGTGTTAGTTTTAATTTTTTATTATTTTTTGATTTAACTTGTATTTTTAATAATGCTTTACCTACTGTTTTACCATTATTATAATATTGAAAAACTATAAAGTACAAAATACTAATAATTAAAGTTATTTCTGATGTAATTATACCTGAAGAAGCAATATTGTATGTAAAATCATTAACTTTTTTTCCATTTAGTAGTTCACTAGTGTCAACTGTTTCACTACCGCTTGTAATGCTTTGTACATAGTTTCTATACTCTTCATAATTCTTATTATATTCATCTAACTTTGGATTAATAAATTCTATACTTGCGAATAAACTAGATATAAATGATACTAAAACTATATCTATAATATATGCACATACTCTTTTAAATGTTGGTTTATTTTTCATCTTTCTTTACCTCCTTTGGTTTTTTACGAAATATAGACAATAATGAAGATTTCTTTTTTATTATACCACTATTTTTATATAATCTATTACAATTCCATATTAATGTATTAGATAAGTCAAATAATGATCCTTCAGAAATACTATAACTATTTAAATCTATATCTTTATCATAGAAAATCAATGGTACTTTTGAATAGAAGTTTATTTTCAATAATTCTCCTTTTGCATTATACATTTCTCTTTCAAAACCATAAAGTGAAGAAATAAAGAAACCTATACTATTTTCAGTAGTGTATTTGAAAAGTATACCTATCATTTTATCTATCTTGGCTAAATTATCTTTTAATTCCTCAATTGTTTTTGATGACTCTATTTCATAATTAATAATAACTAAATTTCTATCATATTTGTTTAATGCTTCGATTAGTTTTGCTTCATCATAGTTGATTCCATCATCAGTAGCTAGATACTTTAGACTTTCATCTATATCATTTCTTAAGCCAGTGAAATAATAATTTATATATGGACATCTTTCTTTCTTATCTAAAACTAAACAATTTATATTTGCTTCTTTTAATGAATTTAAGAAGTATGTTGAAGATACTGCGTATGAATACATATATGGTACTTGTTCTGTTGTGGTAATAGGGAAAAGTGAATAATACTTGATAGTATTTAAATCAATTTCTCTATATCTTTGTAAAGATAATTCTCTTTTAAATGATGTTAAATCTACACTTGAATAATTAAATAATAGAATTTGATCATTATTTGATAGCATATATCCAGTATTAACTGCGAATGGTCTAGCATCTTCTGGTTTTGTTTTAGTTTGTATTAAGACTTTTACTTTCTTTTCTAAATCTTTCCATTTTTCACCTGTTTCTGTTACAAATAACTTTATAAATTCTTTTAGAGGCATTCCTTCTTTAATTTTATTATTTCCTGAAACAATACCAAGTTTTACTTTATTTCCTAATTCATAACTAAATGATGAGAAACCTCTTTCTACATCTTTGTATTCATTAAAAGATTGTTGACATAACATAAGATGTAGATAAATAGTATTATTTGATAAAGATTGTAATTCTGTTAAATATGCTTTTAGTTGTTCTATTATTCTTATTGAATCGAAGTAACAAAATACATGTATTTTAGAGTTAAATTTATTTGATTCGTTTGCTATATATTTTAATACTTGATTATCTTTGTATGCTTTAGATGATACTTCATTTTCAATTAAACTATACGTTAATGGTTCTGATATTCCAATACTAAAATTTCTATATCCACTTTTATAATCTAAATAATTATTTTGAATAGTTTTAAATACTCCATCTGTAGTTAATTTATCTAAATTAGGCATAACTTCTTTTGAATAGACATTATATGAATCGGTTTGTTCTATTCCAAAACCATTTATAAGCAATAATATATTTTTTTTCATATTTTACTCCTTTTATTTTTTATTTCTTTTTATTTTTTTATATAGCTCCATAACTAATAATACTGGAAGTGATGCAATAAATAATAGTATTAATTTACCAATAGGAATACTATATGTTTGTAATATATTTGAAAGTGCTGGTACTTCCATAACTATAAAT
This sequence comes from uncultured Bacilli bacterium, assembly GCA_934096645.1. Classification (GTDB taxonomy): domain Bacteria; phylum Bacillota_I; class Bacilli_A; order RF39; family UBA660; genus CAG-1000. Next base: position 10,935 of record CAKOMK010000003.1, read on the forward strand.
TGTAATATTATTGTTCCAACTATTGTTATTAATATGAATGGATTCTTTTTAAAGCTATTTTTAAATACGCTTTTACTTTCACTTCTACAGTTAATAACATGAACATTTTGAATAAATACCATTAATGCTAAAACATAACCTCTAGCATGATTTACTTCCATACCAAATACATTTATTAGTATATACCATACTCCAAATACTATAATTCCTATCCATAAGCCTGATAATAATATTTGTTTTGCCATTTCTTTTTCAAATAGACTTTCTGTAGTTTTACGAGGCTTTTCTTTCATTATAGTATCAGTTTCTCTTTCAAATGATAAAGCCATATCTTGTAAACCATCTGTTACTAAATTTAACCATAATAATTGAATTGCGATTAATGGTATAGGCATATCAAATACTATTGCAAGTACAAAGAATAATACTTCAGCTAATCCACAAGATAATAACATTATTGAAATTTTTCTTATATTTGAGTAAGCATTTCTACCTTCTTCTATACCAGCTACTATTGATGAGAAATTATCATCTATTATAATCATTTTTGCTGTTTCTTTTGCTACATCTGTTCCACTACCCATAGCAACTCCAATATTTGCTGCTTTAATAGCTGGAGCATCATTTACACCATCGCCTGTTACTGCTACAAACTCGCCTTGTCTTTGTAGAGATTCTACAATTTTTAATTTTTGAATAGGTGTTACTCTTGCAAATACTTTTTTATCTTTAATAAATTCATCGAATTTTTCATTATCATCAATATAAAAATCTAAATCACTACCTGTTGTTACTTCTTCTTTTGATTCAATTAATTTTAAATCTTTTGCTATTGCACATGCTGTAAGAGCATGATCACCTGTAATCATAATAACTTTAATTCCAGCTGTTTTACATTCTTTTATAGAAGCAGCAGCTTCTTTTCTAACTGGATCTATAAATCCGACTAAACCAACAAATTTTAGATCTGTAATATCTCCTTCTTTGTATGATTCTTGAGCTTTTACTTCACCATTACATAGAGCTATTACTCTATATCCAGCACTTGCTAATTCTTCATTTTGTTTTAATATTTTTTCTTTATCTAATTGATTTCTTCTATTATTTGAATAAGAATGTGAACAGAAGTCTAATATTACTTCTATTGATCCTTTTGCAGTACAATAAACTTTATCGTCTTTTTTATAGAATACTGCGCTATATTTTTTTTCTGATTCATATGGAATGTCATATATTTTTTTGTACTCTATATCATATGTTTCTAACTTTCTTGATAGTGATAGGAATGCAATATCTATTGAGTCTCCAAACTTTTCCCATTTGCCATTACTTTTTTCTAATAATGCTTCATTATTTATTCTACCAAGAGAAGATATAAATTTTGCATTTTCTATATTAGATTCATCTATTTTTATTACTTTTCCTTCATCGTTATAACCATTACCTTCGATTTCAAATCTTTCTCCATTTGGCAATAATATTACTTTTGCTGTTTGTTCATTTACTGTAAGTGTTCCTGTTTTATCACTAGCAATTACTGTACAACTTCCTAAACTTTCAACAGAGTTTAGTTTTTTAACAATCACTTTTCTTTTACTCATTTTATTTGAACCAATAGTTAATGCCATTGTTAAAGCAAGTGGTAACCCCTCTGGCATAGCAGAAACTGCTAAAGCTACTACTGATAAGAATATCTCCATTGCATCATATTTTTTATAATATAGAACTACTGCGATAATTATTGCTATTACTACAATAATCATAGTTATTTGTTTTGAGAATTTTTCCATTCTTATAGTAAGTGGAGATTTACTTTCTTCTGTAGTTGCTACTTTTTCTGCTATTTTACCTATTTCAGTATTAAGACCAGTAGCAAATACAACAGCTAATGCTCTACCAGTTAGTGTAGAAGTTCCAGCATATAATATAGAATTTTTACTTTCTTCATCTAATTTAGTTTTTTCATTATTTTTTACAACTCCAATACTTTCTCCAGTTAGAATTGATTCATCCATAGTTAAATTATTTGAACTTATTACTCTAGCATCAGCAGCTATTTTCGTACCAGATTCAACAACTATTATATCTCCAGGAACTACATCACTAGAGTCTATTTCTAAATGTCTATTGTCTCTGATAACTTTTACTTTAACCTTTATCAAATTCTTTAAAGCTTCTGAATTTTTTTCTGCTTTTATTTCTTGAATAGTTGAAACTACTGCATCTACTATAATAATAAATATTATTGCTAAAGCATCAACTACTTCTCCTACTATAAATGATAATATAGTTGCAACTATTAAAACATATATTATAGGATCATTTATAGATTCTAAAAATATTTGAAAGATATTTTTTTGTTTTTCTTTTGGTAACTCATTTAAACCGTATTTTTTGATTCTTCTTTTAGCTTCTGATGAACTAAGACCACCTATAGTAGTTTTTAACTTCTTCATTGCTTCATCTTTAGTTAAAAATTCATATGAATCTTTCATATATACACATCCTATCTTATATAATATTATAATAAATAAGTAGGCTTTTTTCAATAAAAAAAGAGCAAGTTAACTTGCTCCTAAAGTTATTTTTAATGTGGTTTTAGTTGCGCCTCTTATAACTTCTAAATCTACTTTATCATTAGGTTCATGTTTATATAAATAGTATCTTAATTCTGCTACATTTTTAACATTGTATTTTCCAATTTTAACAATAACGTCACCTTTTTCAATTCCAGCTTTATCGCTTGGACCTTTGTCTTCAACGCTTACTACGATTACTCCTGATGTTATAGAGTCATCTATACTAATTCCTTGTCTTTTTAAATAATATTTTGAAGTACTTATTTCAGCCATACTTATTCCTAAGTATGCTCTTTTTATTTCTTCACCTTTTACGATTTTATTAGCATATTCCATAGCATCTTCTATAGGTATTGCAAAGCCAATTCCTTCTATTTCTGATTGAACTACTTTCATCGAATTAATGCCAATTACATCGCCATTTATATTACAAAGAGGTCCTCCACTATTTCCGGGATTTATTGCAGCATCTGTTTGCATAACGTTCATAATCCAGTCATTTGTACTTGAACTAACTGATACTTCTACCATTCTATTTTTTCCACTTAATATGCCTCTTGTTACTGTACCAGCATATGTACTACTCATTGGAGAACCAATAGTAAATACAGTATCTCCTAATTTAGTTGTTTCATTGTTTCCAATTGATGCTACTTTTGTAACATATTTTTTATCTATTTTTATTACTGCTATATCCGCATATTCATCACTACCAATTACGGTAGCATTTAATGATTCTCCACTCATAGTTGTTACTTTTATTTCAGTAGCATTTTCTATTACATGATGATTTGTCATAATATAGCCTTCTTTATCATAAACAAATCCAGAACCTATTCCACTTAATTTAGAATTATTATAGTTTTCAACAACTACAACTGCATCATAGATATTTTCTATTCCTTTTGATATACCATTATTTTCATTAACAGTTATATTTTTTTCAATAGTATTTGTTGTTCCTCCAACATTAGCTGCAGCAAGTGGATAATGTTGTATTATTAAATACATACATCCTGCGCCTATAAATAAAAACAAAATAATAATGCAAATATTATATGTAATATTCTTTTTCATATCTCTCCTATTCTAAATAAGATATTTGTTTATAGTTATCAGGGAATCCCATTCTATAAAGTACTTTTTGTACACTTATACTTCTTAATTTTGAAGAAAGCCAATCTATTTCATAATCTATTTCATTCATCATCATTTTGAAGTCAGTAAATGTTAATACTTGTTTTAAAATAATAATTAAAGCAAATATATCATGTACTCCATAAATATATTCATTATCTACTTTAGGTATGTTAAGTAAATTATGAAATCTTGTTTCATCTATTCCTTTTTGAGTTTCATGATTAAAAACTATATCTTCATGTGCACAAAGATTTCTATAGTTAGATAGTATTGATAAATAGTCTGATAATTCATCACCACTTAAGTTATAATAACTAGCTATTTCATCTTTATCTTCATCTTTAAGTACAGTATACATTTCACTCATTAGACCAAAACTTAATACTTTAACTCCTACCCATAAAGGAATATATCCATAATTATTTATATAGTGACTTGTTGCTTCATGTTGATAACCATTTATTCTAATTTGTCTTTTTACTTTTCTTATTAAATCATTTATTTGTCTATTTTTTTCTTTTCCTTTTACAAAGTTATTTGGATTTAAATAGTCTTTTTCTTTATAACCATATTTTCTACTCATAACATAGCTATATATTGATTTGTAGTTATTTTCTACGATAAGTATGTTTTTGAATATTATGTTTCTAAAGTATCTATCAAATGTGAATAAAGCATATAATTCTTCAAATGTAGCTCCATCAACAAATCTTTTTGATCCGGTTACTAGAAATGGAGAACGATATCCGTTTAGAAAGAAATAATTTTCTCTTAAAAGTATTTCTTTAGCTTTATCATAGTCTTCTACAATTAAACCTTTACTTTTTAGAATATCTATTTGTTCTTCTATTGTTTTAAATACTTTAGCTGACATACTTCACTCTCCCTATGATATAGATTATATCACTTAAGTTTAGTTTTTAAAACTAATTTTTATGTTTTTTACGCAAAGAAAAAACTCTATAAAACAATTTATAGAGTTTAGTACATAGATAAAATTATCTCTTAGAGAATTGTGGTGCTCTACGTGCTTTCTTAAGTCCATATTTCTTTCTTTCCTTAATTCTAGCATCACGAGTTACCATTCCGTTAGCTTTTAGAACTGGTCTATTTTCTTGATTAGCAAGCATTAAAGCTCTTGTAATACCTAATCTGATAGCTCCAGTTTGTCCTGAAAAGCCTCCACCTTTAACTACAATGTTAATATCATATTTGTCTTTAGAATCAATTAAAGCTAATGGTTGTGTTAAATCGATTACTAATGTTTCATATGGCATGTAATCTTTAACATCTTTTCCATTAACAGTAATATTTCCTTTTCCAGGAGTTAATGTTACTTTAGCAACACTTCTTTTTCTTCTACCTATAGCAGTATATTTATTTTCTTTAGCCATGTTACTTTACCTCTAACCTTTCTGGTTTTTGTGCTTCATGTTTATGTTCACTTCCAGCATAAACAAATAATTGTCTGTAGATTTGTCTTCCTAATCTATTTTTTGGAAGCATACCTTTAACAGCTCTTTCAACCATTTCTACTGGGTATTTTTCTACCATTGTTTTAGCAGTTCTTTCTCTAAGACCACCTGGATATCCACTATGATTATAATATATTTTATCTTCTAGTTTATTTCCAGTTAATTTTACTTTTTCAGCATTAATAATAATAACGTTATCTCCACAAGCTACATGTGGTGTATATGTAGGTTTATTTTTTCCTCTTAATACACTAGCAGCTAAAGCAGCAACTTTACCTAAAGTTTTTCCTTCAGCATCGATTACATACCACTTATGTTCAACGTCTTCTTTTCTTAACATAAATGTTTTCATAATTTTTTCCCTTCTTTGACTTTAACACCGATTACATTTGCAACTATAATCATTTCTATCCCACAGAAACTGTGCCTCCATCAAAATGTACCGGGAATATTATATAAAAAGAAATAGTAAATGTCAAATGTTTTTGAGCTTTTTACTTGATTTTTACTATCATTTTTCGACATTTTTTTCATTTTAGCTTTCTTGACATATTATTAATATCATTATAAAATATATTATATGATATGGAGGTGTATATGAAGAACAAAGTACCTATAATAATATTATCTATTTTATTTGTTATTTCTAGTGCTTGTGCAGTTATAGGTTTTATTAATTATAAGGAAGAAGATGTTGTAGTTCCTGAACCTCCTAAAGACGAAATAGTTTATGAATATTATATAGAAGATGCTCTTACTGATAAATTACCTAGTAAAGATGATTATCTTTTTTCTAAGTTTAATTGTACTGATAATATTAAAGCTGAATTTGATGAAGAAAAATGGAAATTTGTACCAGAAGTTAATAAAAAAGCAACTTGTCAATTATATTTTGTTAAAAAAGTTTATGAAACAACAGTTACAGTAAGTAATGGAATTGTTAATGATGAAAATAATACTAAAACTGTTAATAGAGAAGAAAGTATTACATATAGCATTACTCCTAATGAAGGATATATTTTTGATAGTGCTACTTGTAGTGATAATAAAGAAGTCAAATGGGATGCTTCAACTAATACATTGACAATTGATTCAGTTACTAAAGATGTTGCTTGTAAGTTGATATTTTCTGTTACTAAATTAAAATTTAATGTTATGGTTGATACTGAAAGTGGAACTGGTAGTGATGAAGCTACTTATAATTATGGTGATTCTGTAACTGCTGTTGTTAAACCTAAAAGTGGTTATGAAGGAAAAGAACCTCAAATTACATGCTCAAATGGTCAAGTAGCAACTTATGATGTTGAAAAATATATTTTATCAATTGAAAAATTGACTAGTGATACTAAATGTAGTGTTAAATTTAAAAAAACTCCAGTTAAAGTATATACATTTAAACTAATATTAGAAGATGGAATTACTGTTACTACTGGAGGAGATTTGATAAATGGAGTTAAGATTTCTGCTGGTAGTGGCGAGAACTTTACTTTAAGAGCTGAAAACGGAAAAGAACCTGATATTGATTGTGGTGGAAGACAACCAAGTACTAAAAAACAAAATGATGAATATACATACTATTATGAATATTTAGATATTTCAAGTGATATGACTTGTAAAGTTACTAATAAAAAATAAGTTTTCTTAATTGAAAACTTTTTTTGTTGATAATTTGTTTATAAAATGATAAAGTATCAATGAGGAAAAAGTATGTGGAAAATTGGAAATGTTGAAATTAAAAATAGAATAGTTTTTGCACCTATGGCTGGTATTTCTAATGAAAGTTTTAGATCAATAATAAAGAGTATGGGAGCAGGTCTTATTTATTCTGAAATGGTAAGTAATATGGGTATTATTTATAATAGTAAGAATACAATAAATATGTTGAAAATTAATGATGAAGAAAGACCTATTAGTATTCAAATATTTGGTAGTGATGTTGATAGTTTTGTTAAAGCTAGTAAATATGTTTGTGAAAATGCTAAACCTGATATTATTGATATAAATATGGGATGTCCAGTACCTAAGGTTGCTCTTAGATCTCAAGCTGGTAGTGGTCTTTTAAAAGATCCACAAAAAATATATGAAATAGTTAATGCTGTAGTTAATAGTGTTAATGTTCCTGTTACGGTTAAAATTAGAGCTGGATGGAATAATAATACTATTAATTGTGTAGAAGTTGCTAAACTTATAGAAAAAGCTGGTGCTTCTGCAATAGCTATTCATCCAAGAACACGTGAACAAGGATATAGTGGAAAAGCTGATTGGAACTTAATTAAAGCTGTTAAAGAAAGTGTTAATATTCCCGTAATTGGAAATGGTGACATTACAACTATATATGATGCTAAAAGAATGCTTGAAGAAACTGGTTGTGATGCAATAATGATAGGTAGAGCAACTATTGGAAATCCATGGTTTATACGTGAATGTGTAGAATATGTTGAAAACAATAATATAATAGATGAACCTACTAATAAAGAAAGAATAGATATGATGGTATATCACTATGAATTAATTAAGAAAAATGAAGGTGATAAAAAAGCTATTTTAGATATTAAAACACATGCTTTAGCATACTTGAAATATATACCACAATCTAAACAATTAAAGACTGAAATTGCTCTTTGTAAAACTGAAGATGAATTCTATAATTGTGTTAATAAAATCTATAATCATATTAATGTGATAAATAAGTAAAAATTACTAAAAGTGCCAGTAAATCCTTGTATTACTGGTATTTTTTGTTATATAATGAAAATTAAGGAGGAATAGGAAATGAGAAAGACTGGATTATTCAAAATAATCATGTTTATACTACTTGGAATAGTGGTAACTACTTGGATTTTCTCAGCTAGTTATATCAATAATGGTGAATTAGTTGAACTTGGAATGTATAATGTTGGATTCTTTGATTTTTTCCAATTATTATTTGGTTCTTTTGAATTCGAGTACTTCATCCAAATCTTTATCTTATTAGTTTCTATTGGTGCTCTTTATGGGGTACTTGGTAAAACTGGAAAATATAGAGCTTGGATTGAAAAAGTAGCTAATAAAATGAAAGGTTCTGAAGTTATCTTTCTATTAGCAACAGCTTTTGTTATTGCTGCATTAACATCAGTATTTGATTATGGACTAAGCATGTTTATCTTCTTCCCATTACTAATTAGTATTATATTAGCTATGGGTTATGATAAAGTTACAGCTGCTTTAACTACATTTGGTGCTATGTTAGTTGGAACTATTGGTAACACAATTAGTTATAATACAGCAGGAACAATAAGTAATATTTTAAGTGCTGAAAGTAGTACTGGAATTTATTTCAAAATAGCTTTATTTGTTTTATCATTAGCTGCATTGTTCTTCTTTTTAGTTAAAGCTAAAAGAACAAAAATATTAAATAAGAATGCAGATGAAGATATGTTTATTGGTGAAAAATCATCAAATAAATATTCTATTGTACCTATTATAGTAGTATTATCAGTATTATTTGTATTAATGGTTATTGGTTGTACTAATTGGTCAAAAGAATTCAATATTAACTTCTTCAGTAATTTAAATTCTACTATTACTAAAGCTGAAGTTAAATTGCCACACTTCCATGTTACTACAGATGGAGTAGATGCTAAAGTTGAAAAAGTTGCAATTTTTGGTAAATTATTCGGAACTGTATCTGCATTTGGAGAATGGTATTATTCTGAAATGGCTGTTATGTGTTTACTTGCTGCATTAATTATTGGTGCTTTCTTCAGAATGAAATGGTCTGAAAGACTATCATATATGGCTGAAGGTGCTAAAAAGATGTTAGCTCCAGCATTATTAGTTGTATTAAGTTATACAGTTATCTATTTTGCTGGTAATACAATGTTCTATACAACAATTGCTAATTTATTATTAAGCATTACAAGTAAATTTAATATTTTCTTTAGTACAATAGTAGCTATTATTGGTTCAGCATTACATGTTGATATATTATATGTAGCAAATTATGTAGTACCTCAGTTAGCAACTCAAGATGTTAATACAGCATTAATTGCTATACTTGTTCAAAGTATCTATGGTGTTACAATGTTTGTTGCTCCAACTAGTATTGCTGTTATCTTAGGCTTAAGTTACTTAAACATTCCATATAAAGAATGGATTAAGAAAACTTGGAAATTAGTACTTACACTATTTGCTATAGTAGTAGTTGTATTAATAGCTGCAATGGTAATATTATAATTAAAAGGTTAAGAATGGAAATATCCATTCTTTTCTTTTAGATTTCACATTAGTATGTTATTATTAAGTTGGTGATGAAAGTGGATTTAATGTTATTAATTATTATATTTTTACCAATTATTGCTCAATTAAAAATAAAAGGTACTTATAATAAATATATGAAAGTTAAAAATGAAAGTGAATTAACTGGAGCAGAAGCTGCTAAAATGATACTTAAAAAGAATGGATTATCTAATGTGAATGTATATGAAACTAGTGGAACTTTGACTGACTATTATGATCCTAAAAAGAAAATGGTTGTTTTATCTAGTGATATATATAATTCAAAATCTGTTTCTTCTGTAGCTGTTGCTGCTCATGAATGTGGTCATGCTATACAAGATAAAGAAAATTATAAATTTTTGAGATTTAGAAGTGCTTTAGTACCTATTGTTAACTTTACTTCTAGAATTGCTTCTATATTTATTATATTTGGGTTTATATTTGAAGCATTAGATTTATTAGATGTAGGTATTATATGTTTATTAGTTGGTTTATTATTCCAATTAGTTACATTACCTGTTGAATTTAATGCTAGTACTAGAGCTAAAGATCAATTAGAGATATGTGGTATTGTTAGAAGCAAGGAAAAAAGTGGAGTTAAGCAAGTATTAAGTGCTGCTGCATTTACTTATGTTGCTGGATTTATTGCTGAAGCTTTACAAATATTAAGATTAGTATTAATTAGTAGAAATAGAGATTAATTTAAAGACATTTAAAAAGGTATATTTACATTTTGATATAAATATACTTTTTATTTTGTTTTTCTTTTTATATAAGCTAATTTTATGTTTAAAATAAAAAACTAATCAAATGATTAGTTTAAATTATTTTGTATATGGTAATAAGGCCATATATCTAGCTCTCTTAATTTGAGTAGCAATATGTCTTTGATGTTTAGCGCAAGCTCCAGTCATTCTTCTAGGTAAAATTTTACCTTTTTCATTAATATATTTTAATAAGATTGGAACATCTTTATAATCAACGCTTTTTCCAGCACACATTTGACATATTTTTTTTCTTCTATAAAATTCTGCCATTTTTAATCCTCCTTAGAATGGTAAATCATTATCACTTAATGATACCTCTTTGTCATAATTTTCATATGGATCTGAAGCAGAAATATCATATTCTGGCATTGGATCAATAGGTGCTACTGATGGTGCATCTACATAAGCATTATTTGTAGGTTGACTTCCACTATTTTCGTTTCTTCCACCAACAAATTCAGCATTTTCTACTACTATTTCAGTAACATATCTTTTGCTTCCATCTTGAGCATCATAACTTCTAGTTTGTACTCTTCCTTCTACACCAATCATACTACCTTTTTTGAAAAACTTTGATACGAAATCAGCAGTATTTCTAAAAGCAACACAAGGTAAGAAGTCAGCATCATAGCCACCATCTTTATTTTTGAAGTTTCTATTTACTGCAACTGTAAAACTAGCAGTTGAAAATCCAGCAGTTGTACTTCTTAATTCAGGATCCCTTGTTAGTCTTCCGACTAAAACAATCTTATTCATTAATTACTCCTCTTCTTCTCTAATGATAATATGTCTTAAAATATTCTCATCGATTCTAGCTTTACGATCGAATTCTTTTACTGCATCAGTAGAAGCTTCAACGTTAAATACATAGTAATTACCTCTAAGTTGTTTGTTAATAGGATAAGCTAATTTTTTTTGTCCCATATCTTTAGTATTATTGATTTTAGCTTTCATATCTGTAAGCACTTTTTCAAATGTCTTTACAACATCTTTTTGAGTCTTTTCATCAATATCTGTTTTAACGATAAACATTATCTCATATTTATTCATCATTACACCTCCTTTTGGTCTTACGGCTTCATTAAATGAAGCAAGGAACTTTTTTAGTTCGAGTGTATTATAGCATAAACATGTTTTTTAAACAATATTATTTTTAAAAAATTCTTCATTTTACTTTACATTTAAATGTTTTTTGATTAAATAATTGATAATTTTGATCTTTTTTCTATTATAATTGTTATTATGAATGTATATATAGCACAAATATTTGGAATTTTGGCGATTGCTTGTGTAGTTATATCTCTTCAGTTTAAGAAGAAAACTAAGATGATGTTTTTGCAAATGGTTGCTAATGTTTTTTATGCTATTCAGTACTTAGTATTGCATGCATATACAGCTGTTGCTACTAGTTTAGTAACTGTTTTGAGATGTATTTTATTTAATAAATATGATAAAGCTAGAAAGAAAATACCTAAAAAATTATCTTGGTTTTTGATTGTTATTGTTTTAATAATTGGTGTTTTTAGTTATGATGGATATTTATCACTAATACCAATTGTCACATCTATTTCATATATTATTGGTGCTTCAATTAAGAATGCTAAAACATATAAGATCGTTTTTGGTATATGCGCTGTATTATGGTTTTATTATAACTTTAAAGTTGGTGCTTTTATTTCAACACTAGGAAATATTTTTGAAATTATTTCAACTATAATAGCATTACTTAGATATAAAAAGAAAAGTAAGAAATAAATCTTACTTAACTTTTTCATATATAACTTTTCCGCATTCTATGATTTCTCCAACCATATCAAATGCAAATTTTAATATAGCACCTGGTGCTTTAAGAGCAAAGTTTCCTATTTTCTTTAGTGCTGTGGATGATTTCTTTCCTTTGTTTATAGGAACATTACTATTTTCCTTTTCTTTCTCTTGTTTTTCTTTTTCTTTTTTCTCTTTTTCGGCTTTTTCTTTAGCCTCATTTTCGTCCATTTCTTCGTTTATTGCTTGTTCAATTTCTTCTTCTGTCATTGGTTTTTCTTCTTGTTTTTGTTCTTGAGTTTTTGCTTTTTCATCCATTTTAGCTTCTGCTTTATTTTCAGCCTTATCTTTGTTTTCTTCTTGTGACTCCATACTCTTTTCTGGTTGTGGTGGAGCTATTGGTTTAAACTTTTCATACTTAGAACGTCTTTCTTCAATTATTTTTCTGTCTTCTTCTTCAACATCAGAAATGTTTCTTAAAGGATTTATAACTTTTCCATCTTGTGATATTTCTTCTATAAATGAATTAAAGTGTGTTTTAGTATATACTCCATTGTCTACTTTAACATCTTCTTCATAAAGACTTTTAGCTTTTCTCATTTCTGATACAAGTTCTTGTCTTATTTTTTTCATTTCTGTAACATAAGTTTGAATATATTGATTTTTTGTTCTAATATCATTCTTTATATTTTTTATGATAAGTTCGTCTGTTTCTTTACTAAGTCTTTCTTGTAATTCTTTAATCTCTTCTTTATTTCTTTTAATTTCTGATTCGTATTTATGTTTTTTATCTAATTTTGCTTTAATTTCTTTTCTTTTTTCATCTGTTAAAGTGTATTTACCATTTTCTTCTTTAACACCAAGCATTCTATCTAATCTATTTTTTTCTTGAGACATAATTTGTCTTATTGGATGATTAGTTATTTTTGACTTTTCTGCTTGTAAGTTATCATACATAACATTATCTTCTTCAGATTCACTTACTCTTAAAAAATCAACATCTTTTAATTCATCTCTTGCCTTAGTTACAATAGCTTTTAATTGTTCATTTAATACATTTATGTGTTCTAAATCAACTTTATTTGCATTAACTAAAGAAGTATAAGAACTTTCAATTCTGTCCATTTCTTCTTGTAATTGTTTTAAATTGTCTTTTACATTATTATATTCTGAACTATTCATTTTTCCCCCTTATTCCATCCCAATGGAATTTCTAAAATCTCTAATTCTAACTTCTATTTGTTCATTAAAATCTTCAATTATTTCTTCTAATATCGTTCTATTTGTTTCTTCTATAAATTCTTCACCAATTTCTTTATAAATTTTATATTTTGAAGTTGGTTCATCATTTATAACTTCATTACAGAAAAAATATGTTGTATTATTATATATTGTTTTAGCTAAAACTATATAGTCTTTTCCATGTAATTCAAACATATAATCTATATCTATCTTTTCCATAATACACCTCTCCATATTAAGAATAACATTTTTTTACGATTTTTACAATAAAAGAGACATAATAATGTCTCCTTTACTATCTATTACTTCTAAATCTTTCTTTTTCGTCTAGTATTTTCTTTCTTAATCTAATAGCATCAGGAGTTACTTCTACTAATTCATCATTTTCAATGAATTCTAATGCTTCTTCTAATGTATATGTTTTTGCTTTTGGTAATACTATTGCTTCATCACTACCTGAAGAACGTGTATTTGAGAATTCTTTATTTTTACATGGGTTAACATTTAAATCATTTTCTCTATTGTGAATACCAATAATCATTCCTTTATATACATCAGTTGCAGGTTCTACTAACATAGTTCCTCTATCTAATAAATTATAAAGTGCATAACCAAATGTTTTTCCAGTTTCCATAGAAACTAATACACCATTTTTTCTACCAGAGATTTCTCCAGCATATGGTTTATAACTATCAAAGCTTCTAACCATAATACCTTCACCTTTAGTATTTGTAATAAAGTTACTTCTATAACCAATTAAGCCTCTTGTTGGTACATTGAATTCTAATCTAATGTAATTGTCTTCTGCTGGTTGCATTAATTCCATTGTACCTTTTCTTTCACTTATATCACTAATTACTGTTCCTGAATAATCATTTGGAACATTTACTATTACTTTTTCATATGGTTCACATAAAACACCATCAATTTCTTTAGTGATAACTTCTGGTTTAGATACACCTAATTCATATCCTTCTCTTCTCATATTTTCAATTAAGATAGATAAGTGTAATTCACCACGACCTGATACTTTAAATCCATCTGAACTAGGTAGTTCTTCTACTTCTAAACCAACATTTCTTTCTAATTCAGCCATTAATCTATCTCTTAAATGTCTAGATGTTACGAATTTACCAGTTTTACCAGCAAATGGACTTGTATTTACCATAAAGTTCATTGATAGAGTTGGTTTTTCTATTTCAATACTTGGTAGTGGATCTATATGATTTGGATCACATATTGTATCACCAATTGATATTTCTGGACATCCAGCTACTGTAACAATATCTCCATAGTATGCTTCTGTAACTTCTTTTTTCTTAATTCCTTCATTAACAAACATTTTAGTAATTTTTTCTTTTACTATTGAACCATCATTCTTAACAATTGTAACCATTTGACCTGTTTTGATTTTTCCTTTATTAATTCTACCAATTCCAAGTCTTCCAATATAGTCATCATAATCTAAAGATGAAATTTGGAATTGTAATGGATCATTTTCATTTCCTTCAAATGGAGCTGTTGTTTCAATTATTGTATCTAATAATGGTGTTATATCATTATTATCATCATTTTCTTCATATTTAGCTATTCCATCACGAGCTATACCATATAGAATCTTAAAGTCTAATTGTTCATTGTTAGCTCCTAATTCACAGAATAAATCAAATGTCATATTAACAACTTCTTCGACTCTAGCATCTTTTTTATCTATCTTATTAATAAATAGAATTGGTTTTAAACCATATTTTAATGCTTCTTTTAAAACGAATCTGGTTTGAGGCATTGGTCCTTCTGCTGAATCTACTAATAATACAACTGTATCTACAGTTTTGATAATTCTTTCGATTTCACTAGAAAAATCAGCATGTCCTGGAGTATCAACTATATTCATTTTGATACCTTTATAATTTATAGCACAATTTTTTGCTGTGATAGTAATTCCTCTTTCACGTTCTAGGTCCCCACTATCCATAACACAATCAACTACTTGTTGGTTATCTCTAAATACTCCATTTTGTTTTAAAAGAGCATCTACTAGTGTACTTTTACCAGCATCTACGTGAGCTACTACAGCGAAATTAATTATTTTTTGCATAAAGTCATCCCCTTTTTTAATACGACTATTAATATTACACCATTTTATCTATTATTTCAAGAAAAACTTTACTTTTTTAGCAAAATATCACTTGTAGTGATAAATTATCATTCACAGTAAATGGCGAAAATATCCAAATAATGGCAAAATATTTATATGAGGGAAAGATGAAAGACAAATATTTATTTAAAGATGAAAAAGATTTATATTCAATAATAGGCAAGAATATAAGATATTATAGAAAACTTTATTCAATTAATAATGATGAGATGACTCAAGAAAAATTAGCAGAAATAATAAATGTTTCTACATCTCTTATAGGTAACTTAGAAAGTAAAAAAACTTATCAAGGGATAAGTATTTATAATTTATATAAAATAAGTAAAATATTAGATGTATCTATTGATAATTTTTTTATTGATCATTAGTAATTGATTCAAAGAATTTATCTATAGAAGTGTTTAATACTATTGAAATTTTATATAAAGACATTAATGATAGTCCTTCACTTCCTTTAGTACTTTCAAATTTTCTTATAAATTCAGGTGATACACCAATATCTACTGCTAGTTGTTCTTGAGTTATTTTATTTAATTTTCTATATTTAATAACGTTATATGCTATAGTTTCTATAATATTGTTATCAAAATTGAATTCTCTTTTAAATTTTGTCATACAATCACCAATTTAATTGTACATTTTTTAACATGAATTTTATGTAATGTGATACTATACATTTCTGATTAAAAGGTTTATAATTGATATATGAAAATGAATCAAGATGAACTAGATATAATTATTGGAAAGAATGTTAAAAAATATAGAAAACTATATAATAAAATGTATGGTAAGATGACTCAAGAAGATCTTGCTGAGATAATTAATGTTTCAGTTTCATTAATAAGTAATTTAGAAAGCAGTAGTGTTATTAAAGGTATTAGTATTAATAATTTATACAAGATATCTATTGTACTTAGGGTACCAATAAGTAAATTTTTTGAGGATGATAATGATGAATAATTTAAATAATCTATCTGAAGTATATTCTTTATTAAAAAGTGATGCATTAAAAAATAAAATTATCTCTATAGATAAAAATGAAATGATTGAAGTTAAAAGTCATTTAATCCATAAAGATAATTACATTAATTATTATGATAATGTTATTTTTAATATAGATAATTATGTTAGTTTTATAAAGAACTATTTGTTTATAAATCCTTTAGAATTAAAATATATACTTGAGCTTACTGTTGATAACAAGTTGAATAGTTTGTTTTTTGATAAATCATATTATTATGATAATTTAGATTGGTATCAAAGTGAATTTATCAAATTATTTTTGTATAAATATGAGATTAATTATAATATATTAAGAAAACACATTAATATTAAACATAGAGCTTTTTTAGAATTAATAGATAATATTAATAAGCATAAAAAAAGAGCACATTCTTATTTTGATGATATTAATCAAAAGAATTTACTCTTTCATATATCTATTATTGAAGATTTAGAAGATATTACTTCATAAATACATCATATGCGTTTTTATAACAGAAAGTTACTCTATTAGTATCTTTCTTTTTTTGTTTGATTAAGAATCCTTTATCTACTAGTTTATTTATAACTTTATTGACTGAATTTATATGTATTCCACAATCATTGACAATATCACTTGTTGTGAATACTATTTTCTTCATCATTTCTGGATATATTTTATATATAGTTGTTCCACCAATTTCTTTTTTAAATTCTTCTAAATCATTTTTATATACTTTATTGATTTTTTTAATTCTTTTAATGTTTATATTACATTGATTTATTATACATTGAAGAAAGAATTTAACAAACTTTTCTACATCTTCTTCTATTTCACCACTTAATAAAGTAAAGTAAGTATTTTTTAAAGCATCAATACTTTCTGATATAAATAAAATAGGTGGTTCTTTTTTATAAAATGATACTTGAACTGGTATCATAAATCTTCCCATTTTTCCATTTCCTGATAAGTATGGATGTATTTTTTCATATTGATAATGTGTTAATGCTGTACTTAAAAATACTTCATCTTCTTTAGAATTAATATATTCACACATATTTTTCATTAGTTCATTTACTTCTGTATAAACAGGTGGAATGAAAGATACGACTGATCCAGCTAATCCTGGTTTTAGAAGAAAATTTTGTTTCTTTCTTAAGTGACCACTGCCTTTAGTTTTATTATCTTTTTTGCAGTCCATAAATAACATTTTATTAATATTATTGTAGAATGGAATATCTATTTTTCCATTTTGTAATTCTGATAATGCGAATGATAATGATTTCTTAAGATTTTCAAATTCTATAGAAATATTATTTTTTACCATATATGGCATAAAATATGTGTTATCTTTATCTATTTTAGCTCCATCTATTTTAAATGAATTATAAAGTTCTAAACTATATTCTGCTTCAAGAAAACATTTATAGTCAAATTGCATGTTTCTTAGATATCCTTTATATTCTCCATATATTTCTCTTGCTTCAAATAATAAAGCTGATATTTCATTTGATGGTGTATAATCAAATGGCATTTTTCTAGCTTTATATGGTTCCATATTATCACCTCAGTATAATTTTATCATTTTTTTAAATAAAAATATACATATTTAATGTGAAATATGTATATTTAGTTAATTATTTTATAAAACAAAAAGCAATCAGTTCTGATAAAACATGATTGCTCCGAGTTTGAACGAAAATCGATTATAATCGTTTAAATCACATTTAATGACTTAAACATGTTCTAAATATTATCAGTATTTAGCATAACCACTTATCATTTTTGAGTTTACTTTCTCAATGATACATCATTTGTCCATAGTAGATAAGAATTCTATTTCTTAAATTAATAAGAGTTATATTATTATAAAATATATATTATTAAACATAAATATCATAAATTAATAAACTAATATTAACAACAACATAAATATTAAAATAAATATATACATAATGTAATATTAAATATAATCTCTATATACAATAATTTAATATTATACATGAAACTATAATAATTATTACAACTATATAATAATATATTATATAGAACTTTTTCACTAAACAATCAGAAATATCAATCGTTATCCAGTTTAGTGGACTTAACAATCAAAATATTTCATAACTATTCTTTAGGACATTATTATTGTATCAAGATAATAATAAGTTGTCAATATTTTTTTAATCTTTTTTATTTATTATTTAACAAATTACTTTTATCTGAATATGAAGTATGTAATAAAGTCTTACTTGGTTCACTTAAAGGTCTTTTTAGATAATTTTTATAAAGCATTTTTATTTCTGGATTATCATAAGAACATTTATTTTTTCTTTTCTTATCTATTTTATATAATCCTTCACTTCTTTTCTTTTTTATCTCTTCTAATTTAGGTATTGCACATAATGGTTGGCCTCCACCACCAATACATCCACCTTTGCAATTCATTACTTCTATAAAATGATATTTTTTATATTCATTATTTTCTAATAATTTTTCTAAATTTTCCATTTGTTGAACTATTGCTATTTTAATAGTTTCACCATTTACATTAATACTTGTTTCTTTTATGCCATCAAAGCCTCTGATAGTTTCGAAATTAATTTCACTATCTTTTATATTCTTTTTAGTTTTCATTCTATAGAATGCTCTTATTAATGCTTCTGTTACTCCGCCTGTTGATCCAAATATAACACCTGCTCCACTACTAGTTCCCATCATTGTGTCGTATGGTGTTTCTGGTAATTCACTTAAATCAATGTCCTCTTCTTTAAGAAGTAAAGCAAGTTCACTAGCAGTAACTACATAATCTATGTTAAGCGTATATTCTTTAGCCTCCATCTTTTTAGATGTACAGGGTGTTATTGCTACTGTTACTATTCTATTTGGTTCAAATCCTTTTTCTTCTGAAAAATAACTTTTAATCATAGCACATTGCATACCTATTGGACTTTTGCATGTTGACAAGTTGTCTAAAAGTTCTGGATGATATACTTCTGCATATTTAACCCATGCTGGACAACAACTAGTAAATTGTGGTAGTGGTCCATTATTTTTTAATCTTTGAGAAAATTCTTCTGTCTCTTCGATAATTGTTAAATCTGCTCCAAAAGCTGTATCAAATACATAATCAAATCCTAATTTTTTTAATGAAGAAACTAACTTTAATTCTGTATTATCTCCCGCTTCTAAACCGAAAGCTTCGCCAATTGATACTCTAACAGCTGGAGCAATTATTGCAACCACTATTTTTTCATTTATATCCAATATATTTTTAACATCTTTGTAAGAATACTTTGGAATCATTGCTCCTGTAGGGCACTTTAAAATACATTGACCACAGCCTAAACATATTGGTTCTTTACATTTGTTTAAATCATATCTTAAACCAACTATATTTTCACATGTTTTTTTACATTGTCCACAATTAATACATCTTTCATTAACTCTTGCAATACAATTATTATATTCACTTATACGAATCTTTTTATCTTCTAAATGATCGTTTATAATTTTACTTTTTTCTATTTGAGTTGTTTCTTCTACTACTGAATCAATAATGGAATCTAATCCTATATCAGTTATATCTTCTTCTATTTTATTAAAATTATCTTGTGGAGCTTCACACATAGGACATTTATAATCATCTGATAATTCTTCTTTTTCTTCTATATATCCACACTTATTACATATGTATTTCATAACAACTCTCCTTATTCTTTAATATATTATATCATATATTATTTAGATTTACTAATCTCAAAATAAAAGGTTGTTCCTTCTCCTAATTTAGACTTAACTCCATACTTATATCCATGTGTTTCAAGAATAGTTTTTACTATAGATAATCCTAGTCCTGTACCAAATGCATTTCTTTTGTGTTTCTTTTCGTTGTGATAATATTTATCCCAAATATACTTAATATCTTTCTCGTCTATCCCTTTTCCTGTATCCTTTATTTCAACTAATACAGTTTTTTTCTTTTCTGTTAAGTTTATATATATTTTCTTGTCATCTCCAGTATAATTTACAGCGTTATTGACTAAATTATATATAACTTGTTCCATTCTTTTTTTATCAGCTTTTACCATGATTGGTTTATCATTTTCATAAACAAATTCATATCCTTCATTATCTATTAAAATATAATATCTTCTAATAATTTCTTTTATTAAATCATTTAAATCAAATTCTTCTATATTAAGTTCATATGTTTTAGATTGTAATTTTGATAAGTCAAGAATATCACCTACTAAAATATTTAATCTATCTGTTTCTTCTATAATAATATTTAAGTTTTCTTTTCTTTTAGCTGGTGTTTGATTTTCTAAGTCTCTTGTCATTTCTGCATATGCTTTTATCATTGTAAGAGGTGTTCTTAAATCATGACCAACATTTGCCATTAGATCTTTTCTTAATTCATCTGTTTTTGACATTTCTTTCTTAGCTAAGTCTAAAGCGTCTGATAATTCTTCTATTTCTACTATATTACTCTTTGTACTAAAATTAACATCATAATTTCCATTAGCCATTTTTTTAGCTGAAGTACTTATATTTTCAATTGGTTTTGATATTTTATTTGATATAAAATGCACTATTAATAAAGATACTACTAAAAGGAAGCCAGCTATATAAATAAATTGCTTTTTTAGAATTACTATCGAATCATCTAAAGGTTGAATAGATGTATTTAAAAATATATATAAATTATTTCCATATTTAATTGCTCTTACTAAATTTGAATTTCCAAATCTAGAATTTTTTAATAAATATGTTTTTTCTGTTTCATCACTTTCTATAAAGTTTGTTATAAATTCAGTATTTGTTTTGCTATCTCCTATTAAACATCCTCTATTATAAAGATTAGATACAGTTTTTGTGTCATTATTAGTATAAATAGAAATACATATTCCATATTCATATGACATATCTTCTAATTCTGAAATAGTTAAGTCATCATTTTGTTTTATTTCATGAGCTATTGTGTCTAATTGATTTGTTTTGTATATTTCATAATATTTGTTTAGGAAAACTATTTGTGTAAAAAAAAGAATACCCAGTATTAATACTGAGAAAGCAAATAGTGAAGTCCATACTAGTTGTTTAATTTTCTTTGTCTTTGATATCAAATTTATAACCCATCCTTCTTACTGTAGTTATTAAATCTCTGTATTCTCCTAAATTATTTCTAAGCATTTTAATATGTGTATCTATTGTTCTATCATTACCAAAATAGTCATAATTCCAAATATTATTAAGTAATTGTTCTCTTGATAATGCAATTCCTTTATTATTTATAAAATATACTAATAAATCATATTCTTTTGGTGTGAGTGGAAGTTCTTTATCTTTAATGTATACTGAATGACCTAAAAAATCTACTTTTAAATCTTTATATTTAAAGAAACTTTCTTCTCCTTTATATCTTTTAGTTACTGCATTTATTCTTGCCATTAGTTCTTTTGGACTAAATGGTTTTGTCATATAATCATCTATTCCTAAATCAAATCCAGCTAGTTTATCATATTCTTCTCCTCTAGCTGAAAGCATTATTGTAGGTGTATTGTATTTTTCTTTAATTAATTTATATGCAGTAAATCCATCCATTTTAGGCATCATTATATCTAGTACTATAATATCAGCATCTTTTGCTTTTTCTACTGCTTCTATTCCATTAACTGCTTCTAGTACTTCATAACCGCTACCTAAACAGTATTCTTTTATAACATCTCTTATTAATTTTTCATCATCTGCGATTAATACTTTCATACTTTTCACCTCATGTTTATAATATAATATTATAATATGAAATTCTAGTGAAATTTCAATGATTATTATGAAATTAATCTTTTATATATTGTTCACAATTAAATCCTGTACATTTAACTAAATATTCATCAACTACTTGTTTGTTTCCAATTATCATGATTTTAGGATATACATCATTATATGATAATAAATCATTACTAAATTTTGGATTTAATTTATTTAATTCTTTTATAGTTGTAGTTGTTAATTGATCAGAATCAATATAATAGATATTATTATCTTTAGTTAACCAATGTTCTAATACATCTAAAAATAAAGTACAATCTATACTAGTACATTTATTACCTAAAAATACTACTTTTGAAAATTCATTATCATTATATAATTCTTTTAATTTATTTTGATTAATATTTATGTAATTTAAAGCTTGAGATTTTTCTTTTTTATAACTTACTATATTTTGACCATAGTATAATTCAAATCTATAATTTAAAGCGTCATCTGGATTAGAAAAATATTTTACAATTTTATTATTCATATTTAATGTAATATAGCTTTCTGTGACTTCTTTTATTTGTAGATTTAGATTACAATCTAATTTTATTGTATTTGTTCTTTTATCAAATGAATAGTTTTTGCATTTTGAATATTGTGTATTTACTTTTTCATTTGGTATAGTGAATGTAACTTTATTTTCAGTTAAATACAATTTATCATAGTATCCCGTACTATAATCATAGTAATACCAATCTCTATTAAATATTCTTTTATCTAATGTTTTTGAACTATATCTATTGAAATTAAAAATAGATATGAGTAAAGACATTAAGATAATAATTAAAATTATCAACACATTCTTATTCTTCATATCTATATTATAAACAAAACTATTATTTTTTTCAATTATTTATTAGTATTAGCATAATAATTAAAATCTGATATTTCTATCTCTATTGCTTCTAAATCATCAGCATCAGGGTCATTATCTAATATCTCATCTATTTCAAATAAAAGGTCAGTAATTGATGAAATACTATCTATATCAATTTGATATCTTTTTAATACTTCAAGTTGATATTCTGATAAGAAAATACCTTTTTTAACTTCTTTATGCATATACTTTTGATCATATAAATCATCTATATTTATATTTTGATTATCTATATTCATATTTTTCACCTAATAAAAAATCACTATTAATCAGTGATTCCATATTTATCTTTGAATTTTTGTACATTTCCAGTTTTAACTGTTTTAAATTTTCCTGTATAGAATGAATGACATTTATTACAAGATTCTAATTGTATTTCTTCTTTTGATGATTTTACTTCAAATTCATTTCCACATGCACATTTAACTTTGCATACTTTTTGTACTGGATGTATTCCCTTTTTCATATTTTATCCTCCTCGCCATAACTAATTGATAGTTATAGAAATAACTTCATTTGGTATTATACATACTTTTTTGTATAAAATCAAGTAATAATTGTCAAATATGAGCTATTTTATGCTTTCTTTTATTGATTTTATGTTTGATTCTATATCATTTTTGAATAATATTTGATTATAATTTTCATTTTCAGTTATATTTTGATTACAATCGTATTCAGCTATTATTACTTTAGAATGTGATATTTTATTGATTAAATTAATTAAATTATTTTTTTCTTCTTGTTTTGATAAGATATAATTATTAAATTGTTTTTGACTATTACATTTACTTGTTAACTTTTTATTATTTAAATTTATTATTATGTAGTCTGCACTATTGATTAGTTGGTTTAAATAAATATTTTTATCTTTTAAAATATAATAGTCGTTATTTTTAATATTTTTAATTAAGTTATTATAGTTTATATCATCATAAAGAAAGTATTTAATATTATAATCAGTGAATTCTTCTGAATTTATTTTAGATAAATATTTTGTTTCTCCTAGAAAGAGAATTGTTTCTTTGTTTGATTTATTAAATTTATTTGTTATGAATATTGAAACTATTATCAAGAAAAAAATAACTGGTAGTATTTTTTTCATATATTATCACCTAATATATTTTACTCAGTTATTTCTATTTTAGCACCTACATTTTGTAATTTATTTACTATATTGCTGTAACCTCTTAATATTTGTTCACAGTTTTCAATTACAGTTGTTCCTTCGGCTATTAATCCAGCTATTAGAAGTGAAGCTCCGCCTCTTAAATCAGTAGCTATAACGTTAGTTCCTTTTAGTTTTCTAGGACCTTTAATTTCTAACCTATTTAAAGTTAATATATTCGTTATAGCTCCCATTCTATTTAAGTCATAGGTATTCTTAAATCTATTTTCATAGATAGTTTCTTCAATATGTGAAATTCCATGTGCTTGTGTTAATAAAGTTGTTATTGGTTGTTGCAAATCAGTTGCAAAACCTGGAAATACTTGTGTTTTAACATCTACTGCTTTTAAATAATCACATTTTGATATAGTTAGTGTATCATTTGATATTTTATATGTTACGCCTATTTCTTTTAATTTAGATAGTAATGATTCAATATGAGCTTTAATTATACCTTTAATTTTTAAATTATCTCCAAGTAAAGCTCCCATTATAATAAATGTTCCTGTTTCAATTCTATCAGGGAAAACATCTATAACTCCTGTTTCTAAATTTTTATTTCCATCTATTTCTATTGTTTTAGTTCCTGCGCCTCTAATATTAACACCCATATTTATTAAAAATGATGCTATGTTGACTATTTCTGGTTCGGTTGCAGCATTTTCTATAATAGTTGTTCCTTCTGCTCCTGTTGCTGCTAACATGATATTTATAGTTGCTCCTACACTTGGGAAATCAAAATAAATTTTCTTTCCTACTAGTTTATCAGCTGTTATTCTATATCTATTTTTTACTATTTCTACTTTTGCTCCTAAATTTTCAAATCCTTTTATATGAATATCTATAGGTCTTGCTCCTATATTACATCCTCCTGGAAAAGATATTTCTACTTCTCCAAATTTTGCAAGAAGTGCTCCCATAAAATAATAAGAAGCTCTCATTTGAACGCTAAGTTCTTCAGGTATTGGTCTATTCTTTATCTCACTAGAATCAATTATTAAAGCATCACCTTTATGCTCTACTTTGCAATTAAGTAATTCCATTATTTTTATTAAATAATCAATATCTCTTATTTCTGGTATATTATAAATTGTACTTTTTTTATTTGCTAGTATCGCAGCAGGTAATAATGCTACTGCACTATTTTTCATTCCACTTATTTTAATCTCTCCGGATAAAGTGTGTTGACCTTCTATTGTTAATTTTGACATAAATCACCTAAAAAGCCTTTCTTAATAATAATATACTATTAATTATTCTTTTTATCAATGAAATATGCTTATTTTTGATTTTTCATTTACACTAAAATAGCCTTTTTAGAGCTTCTATTAACTTAAATTTATATTCTATGTTATCTTCTTTACTATTATCTATAAAACATAATGGTGGGTATAACATACACCAATAATTGTTTCCTTTAGCTTCTCCAATTTCTATAACTAAAGATTCATACTCACCTTCTACAAATTCTATTCCTTCATATTCTTTTTTAGGAAATTTATTAAGTCCATATGAAATTTTGAAATCTTTATCATAATTGTTACTTTCAAATACATTTTCTATCTTTGATTCTATAACTGGAATACTATTATTTATATTTTTTCTTGTTTCTTCTATGCTTTTATTGTCTACAAATATTAAATCTGATATTTCCGATACTATTTTTTCTTTAATTAATATATCTTTTGATGAATTACTATTTGCAATAACTCTGAATCTAATAATATCATTTGATATATCATTATTTCTATTTAATAAAATTATACTGATTAATATTAGTATTATAATTAAGACTTTTTTCATATAAAACCAACCTTTCAATATATTATTGGTTGGTTTTCTAAAATATTATTCACTAATTATAAAGATATATCTATCTTTTCCAGATAAGTCTTTTTCTGTAATTATCTTTTCAGTTTTAAAAATAGTTCTTGCAAACTCTGTTATTGATTTACTTTGTTGATAACCTATTTCAAAAGCAATTAAGAATTTATCATTTAAATATTTCTTACATTCAGATAATATTTTCTTATAAAAATATAATCCTGAATCCTCTGCGAATAAAGCTAAATGTGGTTCATAATTATAAACTGAATCCATTATTTCTTCATTATAGTCTATATAAGGTGGATTACTTATGATAACATCATATTTACCATTTATGTTTTGAAATATATCACTTTTTATAAATTCTATTTTTGTTTCATTATTGATTGAATTTTGTTTTGCTAGATTTAAGCATTCTTCTGATATATCAGAAGCGGTTACTTCACTATTTAAATTCTTACTTAAAGATATAGCTATTGCCCCACTACCTGTTCCTATGTCTAATATTTTTACTTTATCATTAAATAATTTTTTTGATAAATTGATTGTTTTTTCAACTAAATATTCTGTTTCATATCTTGGTATTAGAACATTTTCATTAACATTAATTTGATATCCATAGAAATTAACATACCCAATCAAATATTGGATTGGGTATCTATTTAATAACTTTTTATAGTCAGTTTCTATATCTTTACTTACTTTTAATAATTCTTTAGCTTCAGTATTAGAAATTCCTAAATCAGTTATTTTATTAATCATTATGTTCTCCAAGATGCATTCTTTCATCTTCGGCAATTAAAGCTTCGATAAGCTCTTCTAAATCGCCTTCCATAATTTTATCTAAATGCATAACTGTATAGTTAATTCTATGATCAGTTAATCTATTTTGTGGGTAGTTATATGTTCTTATTTTTTCTGCTCTATCTCCAGTGCCTATTTTACTTCTTCTTTCATTACCAAGTTTTTCATCTTGTTCACGTTGTTTTAAATCATAAAGTCTTGTTTTAAGAATTTGCATAGCTCTTTCTTTATTTTTTATTTGACTTCTTTCTACTTGGCAATAAACTATTATTCCTGTTGGAATATGAGTAAGTCTTACAGCAGAATCAGTTGTATTAACACATTGTCCTCCTGCTCCACTACTTCTTGTAATATCTACTCTTACATCACTATCTTTTATTTCAATATCTATTTCTTCTACTTCTGGCATAACTAAAACAGTAGCAGTTGATGTATGAACTCTCCCTTGAGATTCTGTTTCTGGAACTCTTTGTACTCTGTGTGCTCCACTTTCATATTTTAATTTTGAATATACAGCTTCACCACTAATTACTACTTCTATTTGTGAATATCCTCCACTTTCTCCAGGAACTTCATGAGTTATTTCTAATTTCCAGCCTTGTTTTTCAGCATATTTACTGTACATTCTAAATAAATCTCCAGCAAATATATTAGCTTCATCTCCACCTGCTGCTCCACGAATTTCCATAACAATATTCTTTTCATCATTAGGATCTTTTGGTAATAACATAACTTTTAATTTATTTTCTAAATTATCTCTTTCAGCATGTAGATTATCTAATTCTTCATTAGCAAACTCTCTCATATCAGGTTCTTTAAGCATTTCTTTTGCTGCTTCAATATCATCTAATACAGTTTTATATTTTCTATAAGTTTCAACTGTTTTTTCAATAGAGTTCTTTTCTTTAGATATTTCTTGCATTTTTTTATAATCTTCATAAATCTCTGGTTTTAATAGTTCATTACAAAGATTATTATATTTTTCTTCTAATATTTCTAATCTTTCTTTCATATTTGTTCCTTTCTATTTTATTTGAAATAAACATGAGCTAAAGATCTGATTCGTCTTCGTATCCTTCATCAACGATAACTAAATCTTTATAGTCATCATCTTCTTTATCATCATCCATATCATCTATATCATCATAGTAGTCAGATTCTTCATTTTCTTCATAATCTTTTTCTTCTTCTGGAATGATGTCATCATCTTCATCTTCTAATTCTTTAATATTTATTTCAGATGTATGATTTTCTCTTAAGTCCCAATATCCTTTTTCTAATTGAATAAATCTTTTTTCTGTTGCTAATAAAGCAAAAAAATCTCCAATTTGATTTTCAAATGCGCTATCACCTAAATTTAGGGTATCACATATTATTTTAAATATATCATTAATTTTCATTTTTTTACCTTTTTCTTTTAAGATAATGTAAGCAATATCATCAAAAGGTAATACTTCTAAATCTTCTTTACTTATTGTTTTAAATTTCATTATTTTAAAGCCTCCTCAAGCCCTTTTCTTCTTTCCATTAAAATTATACATACTTTTTTTTATAAATCAAGTATTTTTTATCTATTTACATCTCATAATAAATAACAGGTAATAATTATGAAATATATAAACAAATTTTTAAAAATTTTAATTTTAATTATTTTTGCTATTATTATAATAGATATATCATTTTATGTGTATGCTTATATCACACCTAAATTTCCTATTTATACAAATAATAATATTACTTATTATGATATAAATGGTAATGATATGTTTAATTCTAATAATAATGATTATGTTAAACTTGATGAAATAAGTCCTGATGTTATTAATGCTATTGTGTCTATCGAAGATAAAAATTTTTACAAACATAATGGATTTGATTTTCTTAGAATAGCTAAAGCTATGGTTATTAATATAACTAGTGGAAAAATAAAACAAGGTGCTTCTACTATATCTCAACAGTATGTAAAAAATCTTTATTTGACATTTGATAAGACTTGGAAAAGAAAAATCAAAGAAGCTTTTTTAACTATAGAACTTGAAACTCATTATAGTAAAGAAGAAATACTTGAAGGTTATTTAAATACTATTAATTTTGGGGCTGGATGCTATGGAATTAAGAATGCTAGTAATTATTATTTTAATAAAGAGCCTAAAGATTTAACTATTGAAGAAGCTACTCTTTTAGTTGGTATACCTAAGAGTCCTACATATTTTAATCCTATTACTAACTATGATAATTCTAAGAGTAGACAATATGATGTTATTTATAGTATGTATAAAAATAATTATATTAGTAAAAATGATATTGATAAAATATATAATAAAGAATTAAATTTTTATGGAAAAAAAGAAAAACATGAATTATCTAGTATTTATTATTATAGAGATTCTGTATTAAAAGAAATGTCAAATATTAGTGAAACACCTGATACTTTACTTGACTTAAAAAAAATTAAAATATACACAAATTTTAATAGTGATGTGCAAAAAACTTTAGAAAATAATATTGATGAGGAAACTAAAAACACTAAAATGCAAATAGCTTCTACTGTAATTGATCCTCAAACTGGAAAAGTACTTGCTTTAATTGGAGGTAAAGATTATTCTATAAGTCAATATAATAGAGCTAGTTCAGCTAAAAGACAAGTTGGTTCTACTATTAAACCTTTTTTATATTATTCAGCTTTAGAGAATGGCTTTACGCCTTCTAGTACATTTTTAAGTGAAAGAACTACATTTAATATAGGCAGTGAATTATATTCTCCTAAAAACGCTAATAATGTGTATGCTAATAAAAATATATCTATGGTATCTGCTATTGCTTATTCAGATAATATTTATGCTCTTAAAACTCATTTATTTCTTGGAGAAGATAATTTATCTAAAATGATAGAAAGAGTCAAGATTAAAACACCAGTTAAAAACAATGCTAGTGCTGCTCTTGGAACAACTGAAATTAATATGTTAGATTATGCTAATGGTTTTATTACTTTAGCAAATGAAGGTAAACATGAAAGTCCTCATTTAATAGAAAGAATTGAGGATGCTAATGGTAACATTATATATGAATACAAGTATGAAAATGAGTATGTTCTAAATAAAAAATATGTTTATATTTTAAATAATCTTTTAACTTCTACATATAACTATAGTCTTGTAAATTATGCTTCGCCTACTTTAGTTAGTATTTCTAATAAATTAGATAGTAAATATGCTGTTAAAAGTGGTAGTACAGCTACTGATTATTGGACAGTTGGATATAACAAAGATGTACTTATTCTTGTTTGGGCTGGTAATGATGATAATAGTAAAGTTAAATCTTCTGAATCAAGAATTACTAAATATATTTGGGCTAATACTATAACTAATTTAGATATAAATAAAAAGGAATGGTATGATATTCCTAAAGGTGTTACTTCAAGTGTTATTGATTCCATTAGTGGTGATGTTTCAGCAAAAGGTTTTGTTTGTTATTATGAAAAAGGTACTGAGCCTAATTATGTTTATAATAATATTTTTGATCCAAATTAAAACACAGAATAAATCTGTGTTCTTTTTTATTAATCTAATTTTGCTCCGCAGTTACTACAGAATTTTCCTGTTCCTTTTGTATGGCATTCAGGACATTCTTTAGTTTCTTCTTCTTTAATTTCAACAATTGGTTCTTCTGTTCTACCAAAGATTGTTCCCATTTCTGGTTGTTGATTTCCTGGTTGATATCCAGCTACATCTGATCCTTGATTTGCAGCATTCATCATACTTCCAGCTGCTCCACTTGCCATATTCATTCCCATGAATCCCATCATTGCTCCATTTTCATTACTTGAAGCATTTCTTAGAGCATCTGCAGAAGCACTAGCCATTAATCCAGATTGTAAATTCTTATTAGAGAAAATAGTTGCTTCATCAATCTTATTAACTTTTGTCATTGAATCAGCAGTTAAGTTAATATCTCCAATAGCTACATCTGTGATTTCTAAACCATAATTTTTTCTCCATGATTCATCTAAACATACATTCATTTCATTTGAAATATCACTATTATATAGACTAATATCTCCAAATGAAACTTTATGTTTTCTCATAACTACTGAAATAGCTTGAGTAACTTGTTCTACGAATTTAGCTTGTAATTGACTTCCAACAATTTCTTCAAATGTAACAGTATCTTCTGGATTTGCTCCGATTACACTATTAACTAAAAGAATTGGGTCAACTACTTTAAAAGCATATTCTCCAAAGAATGTTACTTCTAACATACCATATTTTTCATCAGTAATTTTTTTAGGTTGTGGTGAACCAAATTTATTTCCAGTAATAGTTAATAAATTAACAAAATATACTCTTTGATCTTTAGCAGTTTGTCCACCATAAGTAAATCTCTTTCCAATAGTTTTAAAAGTATCAATAATTCCTTTTCCTAAACCACCAGTAAAGATACTTGGCTCACTACTTGTATCATAATAGAAAGTTCCAGCTTCTGCTGTAAATTCTTTGATCTCTCCATTATCAATAATCATCATTGCCATTCCTTGTGGAACTGCAATTGTACTACCATTTGAAATTATTCCTTCTGAAGGATTTTTATTTCCTTCACCGTGATTAACTACTCCTTTTTGAATAATAACGTTTTTTGCTATAGTTGGGCAAGTTACAAATTCTTTAAATTGATCACCTAAGGCTGAAGTAGTAGCTCCAGATAATGCTTTAATTAATCCCATAAATCTACCTCTTTTCTATTTATCTGATTTAAGTATACCATTTATTTAATTTTTAGTAAAACATTTTTATTTTAATAATGTAAATAAAAAAGACAAAATACATTAAGCATTTTTGTCTATTTCTATTATTATTTGATACTTATCATCTAAGTCCATTTCAGATGTTTCAATTAATCTACTTACTTCATCTAAACTAGATACAAATTTTCTAACTTTTCCTATTACTTTTGGTAAATTAACTTCTCCATCTTCAGAAATTAAACTATCATTATCTTCAATCATAGGTTCTTCTTTCTTTTCAAATACTGGTTTTTCTTCTTCTAGTTCTTTAACTTCAAATTGATTTGTTGGTTGTGATGGAGCAAGTTCAACTGTTTCGATTGGTTCTTCTTCTTTTACTTCTTCTTTAGGTTCTTCATACATTTCAAACACTGGTTTTTCCTGTTCAATATTTTCTATTATATTTGGAGTAGTAGTACTTTGAAATGGATTTATTATTTCTCTATCATCTTTATATTCTACAAGTTCTGATTTTTCAACTACTGGTTCTGATGTTTTTGGTTCATCTATATCAATTACTTGTGGTACATCTATTTTAATTTCTTCTGCTGATTTATTTCCTTGAGGATTTAAGAATGATGCGATATCTTTTGGAATGTCAAAACGATTACTATCTTTATTTAAAATCATACTTACTTCATCTTCTGTTTGTTTAACTGTTAATTTTTCATTTATGATTCTATTTAATAAATTTATTTGTAAATCTTTATCATTTAAAGATAATAAAGTTCTAGCATGTCTTTCTGATATTTTATTGTATAATAATGCATCTTGAACTTCTTTAGGTAAGTTTAAAAGTCTTAATCTATTTGCAACTGAAGATTGACTTACACCTAGTTTTTGAGCTATATCGTCTTGCGTGAATCCTCTATTCATTAGTTTTTTATATGATTGAGCTTCTTCAATAACAGTTAGATTTTTTCTTTGAAGATTTTCTAATAAAGCTATTTCAGCACTTGTATCATCATCTGTATTATTCATTATTGCAGGAATTCTTTTAAGACCAGCTAAGCATGAAGCTTTGTATCTTCTTTCACCAGCAATAATTTCATATTTTTCGCCTATTTTTCTTACAACAATTGGTTGTATAACACCATATTTAATTATAGAATTAGCTAAATCATTTAATTCTTTTTCATTAAATGCTAATCTTGGTTGAAATCTATTTGGTAGTATATCTTCTACTGGTATATATAAAACTTTATCTTTATTATCTTCCATAATCTTTCCTCTTTATTCTTATTATAATTTTAATCTATTTTATAAATTTTATCAAGATAAAAGTAGTAATTAGTTACTACTTATATTTTTTAACTATTTTTGAATAGTTTTCTGGATATTTGATATTTGTTTTCTTTACTTTTTTAAACACAGGTATTGTTCTAAAAGCATTATTTATTGGTAAATTATATGTTACTTTTTTAGTTAATTCTAAATCTAAATCTTTTAGTAAATATTTGTATTTTGATAATTCTTCTTCACAGTTTGATTTTAGTGGAGAAAGATATCCGTTTACTTTTACTAGTGATGTTGATAATTCTAAAATAATTGGTATTGATGTAACTGCTCTACAAGTAACAATATCAAATTTTTCTCTATTTTCTCTTGAATAATCTTCTACTCTTGAATTAATTATTTCTACATTTTTTAAATTTAATTCATTTTTTATGTGTTCTAAAAAAGAACATTTTTTAGCATTAGACTCTATTAGAGTAACATTTAAATTATTAAATACTATAGCAAGTACTAATCCTGGAAAACCTGCTCCTGTACCAAAATCACATAAAGACTTAGTAGTATTTAGATTAACTACTTTTACTAAACATAGTGAATCATAAAAGTGAAGTAAAAATACATCATTTTCTTCTATAATAGTTGTCATGTTGAATTTATTATTCCATTCTACTAAAGATTTAAAATAACTATATAATCTGTTATAAATATCTTCTGTAATATCTATATTAAGTGTTTTACAATTAGTTATAAATTCTTGTTTATTCATTATTATATTCCTTTTTTAAATAAACTAATAACATAGTAATATCTGATGGATTTACTCCACTTATTCTTGATGCTTGGCCTATTGTTAAAGGTCTAATTTTTTCAAATTTTTGTCTTGCTTCTGTAGCTATATTTTTAACTTTACTATAGTCAATATCTGAAGGTATTTGTTTTTCTTCTAATTTTAACATTTTTTTAACTTCATTCTTAGTTTTATTGATATATCCTTCATATTTAATATCAGTTTCAACCATTTCTATTATTTCTTTATCACATTCATAACCAATATGTTTTAGTAATTCAGATAGTTCTATTTCTGGTCTTTTAACCAAATCAATTAATTTTATTTTTCCTGTTAAAGGTGATGAATTATGTTCTTTTAAGAAATTATTATTTTCTTCATTATGATCTAAATAATTTGTATTTAAATAATTATTTAGTTCTTTGATTGAATTCATTTTTTCATTGTAAATAGACCATTTTTCATCATTGATTAATCCAAGTTCTCTTCCATATTCAGTTAATCTAATCATTGCATTATCATGTCTTAATAATAGTCTGAATTCAGCTCTTGAAGTTAATAATCTATATGGTTCGGTGATACCTTTATTAATTAAATCATCTACTAAAACTCCAATATATGCTTCATTTCTTTTTAAGATAAATGGTGGTTTGTTTTCAATTTTTAATACAGCATTTATACCAGCTATTAAACCTTGAGCTGCTGCTTCTTCATAACCACTTGTTCCGTTTATTTGACCAGCTGTGAATAAGTTTTCTATTATTTTACTTTCAAGTGACATTTTTAATTGCATTGGATCAATAGCATCATATTCAATAGCATATCCATATTTAGTTATAACACAATCATGTAATCCTTCCATAGTGTGAAGTAATTTTTCTTGAATTTCGTGAGGCATTGTAGTAGAAAAACCACCTACATAATATTCTATATCATCACTTCTTTCTGGTTCTAAAAATATTTGATGTCTTTCTTTATCATTAAATTTTACAACTTTATCTTCTATTGATGGACAATATCTAGGTCCTACACCTTTAATCATTCCACTATAAAGAGAACATTTATCTAAATTATCCATTATTATTTTATGAGTTTCTTTATTTGTATAAGTTAAATAACATGGCCATTGTTCATCTACTTTATAAGATGCCTTATAAAAATTACTAAATGTTAAAAGTTCATTGTCACCTAATTCAGGTGTTACTTCATTAAAATTAATTGAACTCTTAAGTATTCTTGGAGGTGTTCCTGTTTTAAGTCTTATAATAGTTAATCCATTTTTTCTTAATGAGTCACTTAAAAACATAGAATTTTTTTCTCCATGTGGACCTCCTTTATGACTTTCATGTCCACACATAATATCAGAATTTAAATACGTTCCGGTTGTTAGAATTACTGCATCACTAAATATTTTTTCATTTTCTTCAGTTATAATTCCTTTTACACATGAATTTTCAACTATTAATTCTTTTGCAAATCCTTCTTTTAAATCTAAGTTTTCTTGTTTTTTTAAAGTATTTAGCATTTCTTTTGGATAATTAATTTTGCAACATTGAGCTCTTAATGATCTTACTCCTGGTCCCTTTTTTACATTTAACATTTTTATTTGTAAAAGTGTTTTATCCGCATTATATCCCATTTCTCCACCTAATGCATCTATTTCTCTTACAACTATTCCTTTTGCAGAACCACCTATTGAAGGATTACATGGCATATCAGCAACATTATTTAAATTTCCTGTGATTAACAAAGTTTTTTTACCCATTCTGGCACTTGCTAATGCAGCTTCACATCCTGCGTGTCCTCCACCTACAACTATAATTTCATATTTCATATTAAAAAACCTACTTTCCTAGGCAGAATTTGCTAAATATCTCATCTAGTAATTCGTCTCTATATGTATTTCCAGTAATTTCTCCAAGTGTTTCCCACAAGTTTTTAACATTTATTTCTAATAAATCTACTGGAATATCTTTATCTACTTCTTCATTTAATTCTTTTATAATTTCTAAACATTTTCTAAGTAATCCAATTTGTCTTGCATTAGAAATGTATGTATAATCTGAATTTGTTAAATCATTTAGATTAAATATTTCTATTATTTTATTTTTTAATAAATCTATTTTTGATTCATCTTTTGTATTAATTTTGATACTTTCAAATGATAATAATTCAGGTATTTCTTTTGTATCTAAATCATCTTTATTATAGACAACTAATACTTTCTTATCTTTTATTTTTGATAATACTTCTTTATCTTCAGTATCAAATTCAGTTCCTGAATCTACTACAAATAATATTAAATCAGATTCATTAATTTTCTTTATACTTTTTTCTATTCCTATTGATTCAACTATTTCAGTTGTTTCTCTAATACCTGCTGTATCAAAAAAATTAACTTCAATTCCTTGCAATAAAATAGTTCCTTCAACTATATCTCTAGTAGTTCCTTTTACATCAGTAACTATTGCTTTTTCTTCTTTTAATAATTTGTTTAATATACTACTTTTACCTACATTTGGTTTTCCAACAATAGCAATATTAATACCATTTTTTATTAATAATCCATTTTTACTTTCATCTAATAACTTATGAATTTCTTTTTCAACATAGCTTGTTTTTTCTTTTATTAAATCACATGTAACAACTACAGCATCTTCATATTCTGGATAATCTATATTTACTTCTATGTTTGCTATTAAAGATAAAATATTGTTTCTTAAATCATTTATTTTATTTGATAATTCTTTATCTACACCTTTAATAGACATTTTTCGTGCATTATCAGTTTTTGAATTTATTAAATCTGAAACTGCTTCTGCTTGCATTAAATCTATTCTTCCATTTAAAAAAGCTCTTTTTAAAAATTCTCCTGGTTCTGCTAATCTTGCTCCGTTGCAAAGTAATAATTCCATTATTTTATTAACACATACTTTTCCACCATGTGTATTTATTTCAACTATATCTTCTGTTGTGAATGATTTAGGACTTCTAAATACTGAAACTAATACTTCATCTACTTTTTCATTATTGTCCATAATAAACCCATATGAAATAGTATTTGATTCTTTCTTTGTTAAGTCTCTATCAAATATCTTATTTACTATTTCAATAGAAGCATCTCCACTTACTCTAATTACATTTATAGAACTTTCACCAACAAGTGTAGCTATAGCACAAATCGTATCTTTCATAAAAGTCCCCTTTCTTTCCACAAGATTATAGCACAATCAATATTAATTTACAATAAAAAAGAGTTTTTCTACTCTTCTGTTTCAACATATTTAATAACAACACATCTATTTGGATCTTCTCCTTCACTCTCTGTTGTTATATGTTTAAAGTTTTGTAATGCTGAATGAACAACTCTTCTATCATATGCATTCATAGGATCAAGTTTTACATCTACTTTTGTTTTACTTACTTCTTTAGCAATTTGTTTAACTTTCTTTTCTAAGAAGTAATTTTGTTTTTCTTTATAATTTTCTACATCTACAGATACATTAACAAATATATCTAATGTATTTAAAATTGCTTGTCTTAGATAAGTTTGTATTGAATCTAATATATGACCTTTTTTACCAATTAATACTGAATTATTTTGAGAATAAATTTCATATTTAATTTGTTTATCTCTTATTTTTGTTTCAATATTAGCATTAACATTTAAAGAATTTAATAATTCACGTAATAGGTCTTTTCCTAATTCAGCAACATCACTTAGTTTTACTACTTCTAAAGTATATTTTTTTCCACTAAATAATCCACCTTTTTCTTCATATGTTTTAGTAACAATTTCTTCTTCTTTAACATTTAATTCTTCTAAAGCTTTTTCTAGTAAATCTTTTTCACTTTTAGCTTGAAATTTATATTTTTCCATTAGTTTTTCTTACCTTTCTTAACAATAATATTTTGTACAACTGTGAATCCATTAGATACTATCCAATATAATGCGATTGACATTGGTAAAGTAAATGATACGATTGATACAAATATTAACATGAAGTAACTCATCATCTTCATTTGTTTAGCTTGTGCTTCATCTCCTGGAACATTCATATTCTTGAATGAAAAATATGTTGCAGCAATTATTAATACTATTACTATTACATACCAGAAGTTTCCAGATGTTATACCTTCTAATGGAGTTGTTCCTAAGTTATAAACTTTTAAGAAATCATTTTCAAAGAATGCAGGTACTCTATATAATGCTTCTAAGAATGCAAAGAATATAGGTAATTGTAAGAATGAGAATAAACAACTAGACATTGGATTTATATTATATTTTTTATAAATCAACATCATTTCTTGTGATTTCATCATTAAGGCATCTCTGTCTTCTTTTCCTTGATATTTCTTTTCTAATCTTTGTAAATCTTTTTGAGCTTTTTGCATATTTTCATTCATATTAGCTGATTTTAATGATAATGGTAATAATGCAGCTCTTAAGATGAATCCTACAATCATGATTGCTAATCCATTATTTTTAACAAGTAATCCTATTTTAACAATTACCCAAGCTAATGGCTTAACAAATAATGATGTCCATAATCCTTCATATCCTCCAGAATTTATTTTTAAATTCTTACATTGAGGTAAATTTTCATATTTAACAACTAATTTATTGGAATTTTCACTATATATCTTTTGTAATTCTTTTGTTTCTGGTTTACAAAGTATATTTGATACATATGTTTTTTGACTATTGTCTTCTTTATTTTCTATTGTAAAACGTTTAGTACATCCACATAAAGAAAATAAAAGTAACATGATTATAACTATTTTTTTCTTCACTATATTGCTCCTCCTAATAAGCTAATTAAACTTTCCTTCATTGAATCGTAAGAAATATCTAATATAGCAGTCCTTAATATTATAACATAATCAGTAGAATTATTAAAATTATTTTTACTTATAATATCTTTAATTCTTCTTTTATATAAATTTCTTGTGTGAGCTTTTCCTATTTTTTTACTTACGCTAATACAATACCTATTATTTTCTTTATCATTTTTAGCATAATATATGACAAAATACTTATTAATTACTTTTTTAGATTTATTAATAACTTCTTGTATTTCTTCGTTTTTTCTTAATATAAATTTTTTATTCATATAAAACCTCGATAAAATTATTATATAAAAAAAATTACTTATTTTAAAGTAATTTAGTTATTTTGCTAATTCTTTTCTTCCTTTAGCTCTTCTTGATTTTAAAATGCTTGTACCTCTTCTAGATAAAAATCCAGATGTTTTTGCTTTTTTTCTATTGTTAGGTTGAAATGTTCTTTTCATGATAACCTCTCTTTCCTTTCGACTGACATAGATTATATAATATGAAATTAAAAATGTCAATAAATTTTACCTCACATGTGTGATTATCAAAAAAAATAACTAATTTTATAATGTCAATGTTTACAAGTCTCTAATTTTAAAACCTGCTTCTTTTTTAAAAGCAGGTTTTATATGACAACTTTGATTTTATTTATTTAAAGATAAATATTCTATATCATTAAATGGAAAATGAATTTTAGGATAATTCTTATTATATTTATTAAATAAATTTTTAACTTTTTTAGTTTCTTCTTTATTATTGATAAAACCACCTATATAAAAATAGCCTATATTGAATATGAAATATGGTTCTCCATATTCAAAACTCTCATTTTCACAATCATTAAAATAATGAATTTTTTCGACATAATACTTAATCAATACATTTTTGCCTTCAATCTTTTTTAAATCTTTAACATCATCAATTTTTATAAAATTCATTGTATTTGCTTCCATGTATTTTACGTATATGAAATGATATAAGTAAACATTTTCTTGATCTTCTTTCAACACATCCTCATATTTTTTTTTATCAATGATAAAATAATTTTTATCTTCAAACTTCATCTTTATTCTCCTCTCATCTTTTTAAAGGCTCTTCCAGAATCTTTTTTTGTTTCTTCACTTATATTTTCACCATGTCCGCCTTCATAATATCTTCCGTCATTTCGAGAATATCCGCAAAACATCATCCTTAATTTTAATTCTTTTAAATATTTTGTTTCATTAGTCTTGTAGTATAAACAAAGTAAATCAGATCGTAACAATCTTCACTATAATTAAAATCCATACAGACCTCCAATAAATGATTTATTGCTTATTTTGGCTATCACTTAAATTTTAAATTGTCAATTTTTATTATTAGATATTTTGATTTTATACTAGTTATTGTACAATTTATCTAATATATAGTATATATCTTTTAATGAATAACCCATTTTTACTTGTGCAAAAAATAAACTTGATAAAACTATTAATGAATTATTTATAACATCCTTTGTAGGTGATCCCATATTTTTAATTATTTCTATATTTTTATATCTATCCATAATCAATTTATTATATATAGAATAGAAATAGCTATAGTATACTTCACTTCCATCTTTTTTAACAAATGCTTCATAGAACTTGGAATAAGCTATATTAAGATAGTTATCATCTCCATATTTTATTTCTGTTCCATCTGACTTAGTTATGAATTCTAATAAATTACCATTTAATTTTATTTGATAATCATTTGAATTAAAAGAACTTATATTCATATCAGAATTGTAATTATACATTGAAAATATATCCTCATTATTCATTATTATATTAAGCATAGTTTTGATAAGCTTTAAATTTCTTTTAACATTTAAATCAATTTCTCTTTTATATAAGTGATGAATATATGATTTTAAGTTTTCTAGTGTTATATCTTCTTCTGATTGAATAGTTGATAAAAATGCATATATATTTTTTATATAAAAATTCTTAAAATCTATTGGTTTGTATTCACAATAGAATCCAATTAGATTAATTTGTGGTAAAAAAGGAATAACCCTTGAATATATTTCTTTTTTTAAGTCTTCGTTTTCTGCGAATAAGTTAACTATTCTTTTAGCATCATTTATTTCTGATACATTTAATTCTAAAATTGAATTTTTATATATTTTGTTTATCTTTATAGTTGAATTAATTTTATTATCAATGATGAATTTAACTAAAATATTGCCTATTTTTTCAAGATTGTCATCAAATACAGGTATGTCCATTGTTATATCTGGAGTTGGACTATTATATTTAGTAAATTCTAAATTAATTTTATAAAAATAATCAAACTCTTTATATGAAAATCTCGCTTTGCTTTCAGGTAAAATATTTAAAATATTATCAAAAAACTTTTTAGTTAATGAAGAAATGTCTTTTTTATATTTTCTTATATCAATATTGTACTTATAACATTCATCAAAAAAATAGTTCATATTTTTTTCTTTATAAACTATAAATAATTTTTTTAAAAAATTTTCTAGTGTTTCTTTTTGTTGCATATTCTCTTCTCCAAAAGTATTATAACATAAAAATAAAATTATGTTAACTTGTTTTTTATATTTTTATGTT
The DNA here is from genome assembly GCA_934096645.1 of uncultured Bacilli bacterium. Lineage (GTDB taxonomy): Bacteria > Bacillota_I > Bacilli_A > RF39 > UBA660 > CAG-1000. The sequence continues at coordinate 52,031 of CAKOMK010000003.1, forward strand.
AACTTATCAACATTATTTCAACAAAATTATGTTAACTTATCAACAAGTTGTTAACAAGTTAGGATTTTTATGAAGTTGAAAATTGTTGGAATTGTTAATAACTAAAATTTTCTCTTATTTTTTACTAAAAAAGTTGTTTACAAATTGTTCTTAAATTGTTAATATAAATGTTAATAAATTTTTTTGATTTGACATTAATAAAAGTTGAATTATAATTTAATTAGAAACGTTATAGAAAGGACTGATTGTTTATGAATTTAGATGAAATTTGGAATAATTTTTTAGTAAAAATCAAGTCTAAAGTATCTTTAATGTCCTTTAACTATATATTTAAGGATCTTAAATTATATTCGTATGAGAATAGTAAAGTTATTATAGTTTTACCATCTAATGAGTTATTACTTCAAAATATAACTAAAAATTATCATGATATTATAGAAGAAATAATGAATGATATAACTAATGATACTTGTGAAATTGAATATATATTTGATAAAGATGTTGATAAACTTCAGAAAAAGCAAGAAGCTAAGAAAATACCAACAATTGAAGAAAGTGATGCTGAATTAGATAGTATTAAAAATTATAAATACATAAGTAATTTTAATTCTAAATATACTTTTGATACATTTGTTGTTGGTGAGTCAAATAAACTTGCTTATGGAACTGCATTAGCTGTAGCACAAAATCCAGGTAAACTTTATAATCCTTATTTTATATATGCTAAAAGTGGTCTTGGAAAAACACATTTAATGCATGCTATTGGTAATTATATAGTTGAACATTCAGATAAAAAGGTACTTTATATTACTGCTGAACAATTTACTAACGATTATAGAGCAATAATAAATGCTAAAAGTAAATACGATAATAACGTGTCGTATTTAGAAGCTTTTAGAGATAAGTATAGAAATGTGGATGTATTAATGATTGATGATATTCAATTTTTAGAAAACGCAACTAAATCTCAAATAGAATTTACTAATACATTTAATACATTATATGACAATGAAAAACAGATAATTATAGCATCTGATACATCAATAAACGATTATAAATACTTAGAAGATCGTTTAAAAACTAGATTTAGATGGGGATTAACTGAATCAATAAATCCACCAGAATTAGAATTAAAGAAAAATATAATTAAGAATAAAATAATGATTAATAATTATGATTTAGATATTAATGAAGAAGTAATTGATTATATAGCTAGTAATTGTGGAAGTGATATTAGAAATCTTGAAGGAGCTGTTATTAGAATTGTTGCATATAAAGCAGCATTTAATATTCCTGAAGTAACATTATCAATTGCTCAAGATGCTTTACAAGAATTTACTGGAAAAGTTGTTTATAAAACAAATTCAGTAGGCAAAATCATTGATATAGTAAGTAAATACTACAATTTAGATTCAACTATATTAAAAGGAAAAATGAAGAAAAAGAATATAGCAGATGCTAGAAATGTGGCTATTTATCTTAGTACAATGATGACTGAAGAAAGTTTAGAACGTATAGGATTAGAGTTTGGAGGTAGAGATCATTCAACTATAATATATGCTAGAGATAAAATTTCTCAAGAATTGAAAACAAATGCTAAGTTGAAAGAAGAAATAAAAATATTAAAAGAAAAGATTTGTGAATAAGTTCTTAATTTATTAACAACTTAACAACAATAAAATTTTAATAAAGTAAGGTTTTATCTTATGATAAATGAGTTATCAACAAAATCAACAGTCTATAATAATATTAATTAACATAATAATAAGGAGGAAAGAAAAAATTATGAAAATGATAATAGACAAAAATGTTTTATTAAATAGTTTAAATTCTGTTAGTAAAGCATTATCTACAAGAAATATTATTCCTGTATTAAATGGAATAAAGTTTGAATTAACTAAGGAAGGATTATATTTAACTGCTACTGATAATGATATTACTATTCAATCTTTTATAGATAAAAAAGATATAGTAAGTATTGATGAAATAGGAACTACTATTATATATGGTAAATCACTATTAGAAATCATTAGAAGATTACCAAATGGTAATATAGTTATAGAAAATTTTGAAAATAATGAAGTATCATTTAAAACTGATAATTCTATATATAGCTTTAACTGTTTTATGGTTGAGGACTTCCCAAATATTAATTTAGATGAAGCAAAAAATCCTATTGCTATATCAAGTATGAAATTTAAAGAAATTATTAACAAAACTTCATTTGCTTGTTCATTACAAGAAAGTAGACCATTATTAACTGGTGTTAATATTAAAATTCAAGGTGATATATTTGATTGTACAGCAACTGATTCATATAGATTATCTAAAGTTAGTTATAAATTAGATAATATTTGTGAAGAAAATGTTAACATAGTAATACCTGCTAGAAATATAAATGAACTTGTTAAAACAATAGATGATGATTCTGATATGAAAATTCATGTATTTCCTAATAAAGTAATATTTAGATTTGATAATTTAGTATTTCAATCATCTTTATTAAATGGTACTTATCCAAATACAGATAATTCAATTGCTAAAGAATTTAAATATATTATTAAAGCTAATTTAAAAGATTTTTATTCAACATTAGATAGAGCTTCTTTATTAACTCAATCTAAAGATAAAAATATAATAGATATGGAGATTAATGAAAATACATTAGTAATTAAAGCATCTAGTTTAGAAATGGGAAAAGTTGAAGAAAAATTAAATGTTGAAAATGAAACAAATAATAGTATTAAGATTTCATTTAGTGCTAAATATATGTTAGAAGCTTTAAAAATGTTTACTAAAGATGAAATATATATCTTATTAAATGGTGAAATTAATCCTATAATATTAAAAGAAATAGAAAACGAAGAGTTAATTGAATTAATATTACCTATGAAAACATATTAAAATTAAGCGATTTTTATCGCTTTTTTATTTTTTTTATTTTTTTCGACAATATTCGACAAATTTCGACAAGAATGATGTGTTATGATAGCAATCAATATTTCAAAGGGGGAAAAGAAAAAATGGAATATGAAATTAATTATGATACACAAATATTGTTACCAATAGGAAAGGAAAAAGCTAAAATAATTGAAGATGATTGTGAATATAGAGTAGATAATTCATGTCTTCAGGTTTTAGAACATAGTTGTGAGTATTTTGGTAGTTCACTACAAGGAAGAAAAGATGGAACTAAAAAATTACTAGGTATTACTCATAAAGCTCCAATAATAGTTGAAGAAAGTAGAAAAATAATATTTTTTCCAACAACATCGCCAGAAAAAGAAGAATGTATTTGGATAAACTTGGATAAAATTGATAAATACTATAAGAAGACAAATAAAACGTCAGAAATCTTATTTAAGAATGGTGATAAAGTAGAATTTGATGTATCAATTGGATCTTTAACTAATCAAATTTTAAGATCAACAAGATTAAAATTTATTTTAGAAGAAAGAATTAATAAAAAAGATAATTAAAATGAAAATTATCTTTTTTTAAATGGTTAAATATGTTATAATTATATTAGCGTGTAGGAGTACCTAAAAATATTAAAATTAAAAATAAGGGGGTTAAATGATTTAGAAAATGAATATTACGAAAATTGAATTGATAAATTTTAGAAATTATAAAAAAATAGTTCTTGATAATTTTTCTAATCTAAATATTCTAATTGGAACAAATGGAATTGGTAAAACCTCTATATTAGAAGCAATATATTTAGGTAGTTTAGCAAAGACTTTTAAAACAAATAATGAACTTTCTTTAATAAGAAATAATGAAGAATTTTTAAAGATTAAAATATACTATTTTGACTATGGTCCGAAAAAAAATTTAGAATTATATTTAGATTCAAAGGGCAAAAAAACCAAGATTAACTCGAAAATACAGAGAAAATTAAGTGATTTTATTTCACAGTATAGGATTATATTATTATCACCTGATGAATTAAAACTTATTAAATCTTCTCCAAGTATTAGAAGAAATTATTTAAATATTCAGTTATCTCAATTGAATAAAGAATATATATACTATTTAAATAACTATAATAATTTAATTAAAAATAAAAATGATTTTTTAAAAAAATTAATGTTTAATGGAAATTTAGATCAGAGATATTTAGATATTGTAGATGAAAAAATAGTTGAAGAAGGATTAAAAATATATCAATATAGAAAGAAGTATATTGATGAGATTAATTCTTATATAAATGAGATATTTAAAAAATATAAAGATAAAAATGAAATTAAGATTGAATATGAATCTGATTATAAAATAAATGATAAAGAAAAATTAGTAAAAGAATTAAAGAAATTAAGGAATAAAGAAATTAATATTGGAATGACATCTTTTGGTGTTCATAGAGATGATTATGTTTTTTATCAGAATGGTAATAATGCTAAGGAATATAGTAGTCAAGGTATTCAAAAGTTGATTGTTTTGGCTATGAAGTTATCTGAGGTTAAAATATTCATAGAAAAGTATGATATTAAGCCGATTTTGCTTCTTGATGATCTATTTAGTGAATTGGATGAAAAAAACAAAAATAATATATTCAAATCGCTTAATAATGATATTCAAGTGTTTATTACAACGACAGATTTAAAAAATATAAATAGAAATATTGTGTTGAAATCGAAAGTATATAATTTAGATGAAAGGGTGAAGTAGATGAATGATGATTATGGAGTAAATGATATACAAGTATTAGAAGGATTAGAGGCAGTAAGAAAAAGACCAGGTATGTACATTGGTACTACTGATGTTAAGGGATTACACCATTTAGTTTGGGAAATCGTTGATAATTCAATTGATGAAGCTTTAGCTGGATATTGTAATAATATTGAGATAATAATTAATAAAGATAATTCAATTACTGTTAAAGATGATGGACGTGGAATTCCAGTTGGTATTCATCCTAAAACAGGAATATCTACTGTAGAAACTGTTTATACAGTATTACATGCTGGAGGAAAATTTGGAGGTGGCGGATATAAAGTATCTGGTGGTCTTCATGGTGTAGGTGCTTCAGTAGTTAATGCATTATCTAAATGGGTTACTGTTACAGTTTATAAAGGTGGAAAAGTATATGAAGCTAAATTTGAAGATGGTGGAAAAACTGTTCAAAAGTTAACTGTTATTGGAGAATGTAGTGAAAATAGAACTGGAACAACTGTTTCATTTAAACCGGATCCAGAAATATTTGATACTGATATATATGATTACGAAACTTTAAAGACAAGAACAAGAGAGTTAGCATTCTTAAATAAAGGGTTAAGACTTACTTTAAGAGATGATAGAGATGAAGAGGATACTCAAGGTGAGATATTCTTATATGAAGGTGGAATTAGTGAATATGTCAGATTTATTAATCAAGGCAAAACTCCTTTACATGATAAAATAATTCACTTAAATGGTGAAAAGAATGGTGTTTGGTTTGAAGTAGCTCTTCAATATAATAATGGATATTCAGATAATATATATTCATTTGTTAATAATATTAATACTCATGATGGTGGTACTCATGAAGATGGAGTTAAAAGAGCTTTAGTTAGAACAATTAATGCTTATGCTAGAAAAAATAATATATTAAAAGATAAAGATGAAAATTTAAAAGAGGATGATGTTAAAGAAGGATTAACAATGATTATTTCTTGTAAGCATCCTAATCCTCAATTTGAAGGTCAAACTAAAGGAAGACTTGGTAATTCAGAAGTTAGATCTTTAGCTGATGCAGTTTTTTCTGAAGGATTTAATCAATTTTTATTAGAAAATCCTGATGAAGCTAAAATAATAGTAAATAAAGCAATATTAGCTCGTAATGCTAGAATGGCTGCTAAAAAAGCTCGTGAAGCTACTAGAAAAACTGATTTAACTACTACTAATTTCTTTGGTAAGTTATCTGATTGTAAGAGTAAAGATCCTAATGTTAGTGAAATATTTATAGTCGAGGGAGATTCAGCCGGAGGTTCTGCTAAAAAAGGTAGAGATTCAATGACACAAGCTATTCTTCCATTAAGAGGAAAAATATTAAATGTAGAAAAAGCTAGACTTGATAAAGCATTGGGAAATGAAGAAATTAAAACTATAATAACTGCTTTTGGTACTGGAATTGGTGAATATTTTGATTTATCTAAATTAAGATACGATAAAATTATTATCATGACCGATGCCGATGTAGATGGTGCTCATATTAGAGTATTGTTATTAACATTATTTTATAGATTCTTTAAACCAATTGTTCAAGCTGGTCATGTATATGCTGCTCAACCACCATTATTTAGAGTAATGCATGGTAAGACAAGAAAGTATACTTTAGATGAGAAAGAAAAAGATGAATATTTAGCATCTTTACCTGAAAATGTAAGAAGTCGTGCAGAAATTGCTCGTATGAAAGGTTTAGGAGAGATGGATGCTGAAGAGTTAAATGAAACAACAATGGATATAAATAAAAGGGTTTTAAGAAAAATTACTGTTGATGATTGTATTGCAGCAGATGCAATATTTGAAAAATTAATGGGTGATGAAGTAGAGCCTAGAAGAGAATTTATTGAACAAAATGCTCAATTTGTTCAAAATTTGGATATATAGGAGGTAGAGAATGGATACTAATGAAAATGTTGATAATTCACAAGTTGTTAACAATGAAAATGATTTTTCTGGTAAATTTCATGAGAGAGATAGTCACAATGTAAATAATATAGTAGATGAAGTTAAGAGTTCTTTCTTAGATTATTCAATGAGTGTTATAACTTCTCGTGCTATTCCAGATTTAAGAGATGGTTTGAAACCGGTTCATAGAAGAATTCTTTGGTCTATGTATGAGGAAGGAAATACTCCTGATAAGCCTCACAGAAAATCAGCAACAACTGTTGGAAATGTTATGGGACATTATCATCCACATGGTGATAGTTCTATTTATGAAGCAATGGTTCGTTTAGCTCAAGATTTTAGTCAAAGATATATGTTGATTGATGGACATGGAAACTTTGGTAATATAGAAGGTGATGGAGCTGCTGCTTATCGTTATACTGAAGCAAGATTAGCTAAGATTTCTCTTGAATTATTAAGAGATATCAATAAAGATACTGTTGATATGGATGATAACTTCGATGTTACTAGAAAGGAACCTAAAGTTTTACCTTCTAGATTTCCAAATATTTTGGTTAATGGTTCAATGGGTATTGCAGTTGGTATGGCTACAAATATTCCTCCACATAATTTAAGAGAAGTTATTGATGGATGTATTGCTTATATTGATAATCCTGATATAGATGTTCTTGGATTAATGAATTATATTAAAGGTCCTGATTTTCCAACAGGTGGTATAATTCTTGGAAATTCCGGTATTAAGAAGGCATATGAAACAGGTAGAGGAAGTATTACAATAAGAAGTAAGGCAACTATTGAAGAACATAATAATCATAATTGTATTGTTATTTCTGAAGTTCCATATGGTGTTAATACTATGGAGTTAAAGAATAAAGTTGCTGAATTGGTTCATACAAAGGTAATTGATGGAATATCTGATTATCATACTGATTTAAAAGATGGTGTTAAGATTACAATTACTTTAAAGAAAGATGCTAATCCACAAGTTGTATTAAATAATCTATATAAACATACATCTTTCCAAATAAATTATGGAATTATATTTCTTATGTTAGATGGATTAACTCCTAAAACACTTGGTTTAAAGGATATTATTTCAAAATATATTGATCACCAAAAAGTTGTTATTATCAGAAGAACTAAATTTGATTTAGCTAAAGATGAAAAAAGAGTACATATTTTAAATGGATATAAGATAGCACAAGATAATATTGATGAAGTAATTAAAATTATTAAACAAGCTAAAAATGATGATGAAGCTAAGGCTAATTTAATGGAAAGATTTGGATTAGATTTAATTCAATCTGAAGCTATTTTAGAGCTAAAATTAAGAAGATTAACTGGTTTAGAAAGAAGTAAGATAGAAGAAGAGTTAGCAAGCTTATTAAAGGAAATAGAGGAGTTAAAAGCTATATTAGCTTCTGAACAAAAAGTATTAGAAATTATTAAAAATGAAATGTTAGAAATAAGAAATAAATATGGTGATGATAGAAGAACTGAGATTGATATGACTGCTGTTGAATATATTGAAGATGAGTCATTAATACCTCAAGAAGAAATTATTGTTACTTTAACAAATAAGAATTATATTAAGAGAATTCCTAAGGATACTTATAAGGTTCAACATAGAGGTGGAGTTGGTATTAAGGGTATGACTACTACTGATAATGACTTTGTTGAACAGTTAATTTCCTTAAATACTCATGATGATATATTATTCTTCACAAATAAAGGTAAGGTTTATAGATTAAAAGGATATAAGATTCCAGAGTATTCTAGAACTGCTAAAGGTCTTCCAATTGTTAATTTATTGCAATTAGAGAAGGATGAAAAGATAAAAACTGTTATTAAAATATCTAATAAAGAAGATTTTACAAACAAATGTTTGTTATTTACAACTAAAAATGGATTAATTAAGAGAACTGCTATTGCAGAATTTGAAAATATTAGACAAACAGGTAAAATTGCTATTACTTTAAAAGATGATGATGAACTTATTTCAGTAAAAATGACATCAGGTAATGATCAAGTTCTTATTTGTTCTTCTAAGGGAAGAATGGCTAGATTTAATGAGAATGAAATCAGAATAATGGGTAGAACAGCTTCTGGTGTTAGGGGAATAAATTTAACAGATGATATATGTGTTGGAGCTGAAATTTCTGAATTAGGAAAATCATTATTAGTTGTTACTGAAAACGGATATGGTAAAAAGACTGCTATTGAAGAATATAGAGAAACTAAGCGTGGTAGTAAGGGAGTTAAAACTCTTAATATTACTGAAAAGAACGGTAAGGTAGTAGGCTTCAAATCTACTGCTGATAATAAAGATTTAATGATAATTACAAATGATGGTGTTATTATAAGAATGGATGTTAAATCTATTTCAACAATGGGTAGAGTTACTAAAGGCGTTAGACTTATAAATTTAAAAGATAATAATAAGGTTGCTTCAATATCTATTCTTGAAAAGGAATTAGAAGAGGAAAATGATTTTTCAACAATTGAAAGTGTAGAACCAGTCAATGAAGAGAATGAGTAATCATTCTTTTTTATTTGTTTAATGTTCCACGTGAAACAATTATTTCCCGGGAAATAAAAAATGTTTAAAAAATATTTCCCGGGAAATATTTTTGTATGTTCCACGTGAAACATATTGTTAATAAGTTTTTTTTATTAATTGTTTATAATTTAAATCGAGATGATATATTATATGTTATTTCATTTCTCAATGTGTTTTATCTGTTGTTAAATTTTAATTAGATTTTATTGTCTATAATATAATGTTTCACGTGGAACATATTGTGGATAAATATTATTAAAGATACCCAATATATATAATAGTATTAATTTGATTGTTATATTCTTTTATAATTTAATTTTTTGTTTTCACTTTCTAAGAAGTGATTTTTTCCTTTAATCACGGTAATTTATATACTTTTTATATACTATTTTAAAATATGTATTTATTTGTATGTTCCACGTGAAACATATTGTTAATAACTCACATTTAATCTATATTAATAATTATATAATTTTAATTTAATAGGTTAGTATATTTATTTTATAGATAGTTTTTAATATTTTTATTAAATGTTTCACGTGAAACATGTGTGGATAAATAGCTAAAACGAGTTAAACTTTAAGAAAATCATAAATATTTAATTTAAATTTATTATTTTTAGTTTGTATTTTTTATTTAATATTCTATATGTTTCACGTGGAACATACTGTTGATAAGTTTTAATATGAGTATAAATTTCCCTTATTATTTTAATTTTAACTTTTAAATATTTGTTTATTCCAGTAATTTCGGCGTTATTTATTATTTTTTTTAAAAGATTTTTTATAATTATATTTAATGTTCCACGTGAAACATGATGTTAATAACTTTTAAAAAAATATAGTTTATTTTTATTTTATTAAAAAAATGTTAAATATTATATTCAACAACAGTTTTTTATGTTTCACGTGGAACATTTGTAAATAAGTTGCGTTTATTAGTTATTTTTAATTCAAATCGAGATGATATATTATATGTTATTTCATTTCTCGATGTATTTTATAAAATAGAGAGAGTTAATTGTTAATGTTTCACGTGGAACATTGTTGATAAGTTTATAAATTTAAGAAAAATTGTGTAAAAAGTTAGATTTAATTGTTGATTTTGTGTTCATTTTGTTGTAAAATTTACTTGTGCAACAATATGCGCATGAACCAGGTCAGAATTGGAAGATAGCAGCCTTAAGTGTAATTATTGTGTGCACTTTTTTAATGGTGTAAAAAATGATAGAAGAAATGTTAAAAAAATTAAATTTAATGGCAATAAAGCATGGTGATGTCCCAGTTTCTTGTATAATTGTGAAAAATGATAGAATTATTGCGTCTTCTTATAACAAAAAGAAGAAAAATAATGATCCTTTTGCTCATGCTGAGATTTTAGCTATAAGAAAGGCGTGTAAGAGACTTAAAACTAATAATTTGTCTGATTGTAAATTATATGTATCTTTAATGCCATGTAATATGTGCAAAGATGTTATAAATGAGGCTAGAATAAAGGAAGTATATTATATTTTGGATAGTGAAAAAGTTGTTAATAATACAACTAAATTTGTTAAATTTTCTACAAGTTATCAACAATATTTTGAAAATGAGCTTAAAAATTTTTTTAGTGATAAAAGGTAGTAAAAATAGTATGTTTTTGTTATAATATTTTAAGGAGGGTTTATGAGCAATTATATATCATTATATCGTAAATATAGACCTAAAACTTTTTCTGATGTTGTAGGTCAAAAAGTGACTATTGAGATACTAAAAAATAGCATTTCTAATGGTAAAATTAATCATGCTTATATTTTTAGTGGTCCTAGAGGTACTGGGAAGACTAGTATTGCTAAAATTTTTGCAAAAGCAATCAATTGTTTGCATAATTCTGATGGTGATTTATGTGGAAAATGTGAAGTATGTATGTCAAATTTTGAAAATAATATTGACATTATTGAAATAGATGCGGCTAGTAATAATGGTGTAGATGAAATAAGAGAAATCAGAAATAGTGCTAAATTATTACCAGCAAATTTAAAATATAAAGTTTATATTATTGATGAAGTTCATATGTTATCTACTAGTGCTTTTAATGCATTATTGAAGACGCTTGAAGAACCTCCTGGACACGTTGTATTTATTTTAGCTACAACTGAGTTCAACAAAATACCAGCAACTGTCATTTCTAGATGTCAAAGATTTGATTTTAAGAAAATTAAAAAGAGTGAAATTATTGATAGATTAAAGTATATTTTGGAAAAAGAAAATAAAAAGATTAATGAAGATATTCTTCCTTTGATTGCTAAATTATCTGATGGTGGACTTAGAGATGCTATTAATATGCTTGACCAAGCTTTGTTACTTGATAAAGAAGATATAACTGATGATGATTTATATAATTTGATTGGTGAATTTAAATCTGATTCTATTAATCAATTTCTTCATTCAATGGTTAATGGTGATATTAAAACTACTTTATGTAAACTTGATGAATTTTATGATGAAGGTAAAAATTTAATTAATCTTTGCAATAAATTACAATTATTAGTAAAAGATTTATTGATAAATAATAATACTAAGAACTATTTTTCTTCTGACTATTCTAAAAAATTAGCCGAATTTGATTTTTTAGATAGTGAAGAAGTATTGAAAATATCTGATTTGTTGTTTAATTTAAGTATTGATCTTAAAAAAGGAAATAATCAAAAAATGGTTTCTGAAATATATTACATAGAGATTTGTTTACTATTTGTTTCAGATAAAGATAAGAAGACTAAAGCAACTTCTAAAAAAAAGAATATTGATGATAATTCAATTGATACTGATGATATTGGTGATATTGATACTGAAAATGTTAAGGGTGTAGTTATTTCAAATGATGAAGAAAAAGTTGATGAGTCTAATAATGTTGATGCTGAAAATAAGAAAATTATAATTAATAATGCTTTTTATGGGGCAAATAAAGAAATTAAAACTAAATTTCTGAAAGATTACAGTAAAATAAAAGATTATATGTATAAAAAAGAATATACAAATATAATTAATTTACTAGAAAAATCTGTTCCTCAAGTTGTTTCTGACAATTCTATAATATTTTCATTAAAAAATAATTTTGAAGTAATATTATTTGAAAAGAATGTTTCGGAAATACAGAAATTATTAAAATTAATATATGAAAAAGTATATGATATTGTCGCTTTGAGTGATAAAGATTGGGAAAATGAAAAAAATGAATATATAAAAAATATAAAAAATGGTGTAAAATATAGTTATATAAATAAAAAAGAGATTAAAACTGGTAAAAAAAGTACTGTTTTAAAAAATAATTTAGATAATATATTTGGCGAAGATCTTGTAAAAGAGGATTAGGAGGAAATTATGAATATACAAGCAATGATGGCACAAGCCAGAAAAATACAAGGTGAAATAGAAAGAAGTACTAAAGAAATAGAAAGTACTATTTATAAATATGAAAATGATAATATTTTAATTGAAACATCTGGTAAAAATGAGGTTAAAAGAATAGAAATTAAAAATGATGATATTTTGGCTGATAAAGAGTTATTAGCTGATATATTAACTGTTGGAATTAATAACACACTAGAACAAGTAAAAAAGGATAAAAATAGTAAATTAGGTAAATATACTAATGGTCTTGGAGGATTATTCTAATAAATGACACTTCCAAAAAGTTTTTCTGAGTTAGTTAGTAATTTAACACTATTACCTGGAGTTGGTGAAAAAACTGCAGAGAGATATGTTTATGCTTTGTGTGATAAAGAGTTTGATGAAGTAGAAAACTTGGCTAATGCTTTAGTTAATTTTAAAAAAAATATTAGAAATTGTAAAATATGTGGATGCTTAAGTGATACTGATGAATGTGATATATGTTCAAATGAATCTAAAAGTAATGATACCATTTGTGTAGTAGAAGATTCTAAAAGTGTATTTTTTATTGAAAAGACTGGTAAATATAATGGGAAATATCATGTTATAAATGGGTTAATATCTCCAATTGAAGGAATTAATCCAGAGGATTTAAATATTGAATCATTGATTAATAGAATTGACTCCAGTGTTAAAGAGATAATTATTGCATTAAATCCTTCTATTGAAGGAGAAGTTACATCATTATATATACAAAAGATTTTAGAAAAGTATGATGTTAAAGTATCTAGACTTTCTTATGGTATACCAATGGGTGGAGATATTGAATATTTAGATCCTATTATGATTTCTAAAGCTTGGGATGATAGAAAGGTTATATCATAATATTTTCTCTCATAAATTTATATGAGAGGTTTTTTATGATAATAAGTGTAATTAAAAGAATAGTTTTTGCTATTTGTTTGCTTTATACAGTGAATATTTTTATTACTAAAATGGGAAAGATGGTTCCAATTAATATTTATACTATAATTATTACATATTTTTTTGACTTTTTTGGAATTATAGCTATAATATACTTGAAATATTATTGTTAGGGGAAAAGTATGTTAGATAAATTTAAGGATTATTTTGATTTGATGTTCAATGAAAACAGGTTAGCACATTCTTTTTTGATTGGTAACGTTCTTTTTGATGATATAAAAAATGATTTAAATGAAATAATTAAAAAGATATTTAATAATGATAATTTAAATATTGAATCTAATCCTGATATTTATATATTAAAGAATGATGATGGTATTATTAGTAAAGATGATATTAAAAGTTTATTAGAAGAAATATCAACAACATCTCAATTTAATAATAATAAAGTTTACATAATAGATGGAGTTGAAAAGCTAAATGACTTTGCTGATAATGCATTATTAAAGACTTTGGAAGAGCCACAAGCTAATATTTATGCATTTTTAATTACAAATAATATTAATTCAGTTAAGTCTACGATTTCAAGTAGATGTCAAAAATTATATTTAAATTCTGATAGTGATAAAACAGAAACTTTTACTGATGAAGAAAAAGAGTTAGCTATTGATATTATCGAATCTATAGAAACTGATGGTGTGAAAAGTATTGGTAGATATAGTAAAATTTATACTAAAATCAATGACAGAATATTTTTTATAAATATTTTAAAATGTATATTGAATTATTATTATTCGTCACTTAAAATTAAATGTGGTAGTGATGATAAAGAAGAACTTGAGTATTTAAAGAATTCTGATATTGTCACTATATCTAAAAAAATTATTGTAATTAATAATACAATTGGAAGATTGAATAGTTATTTAAATAAAAATTTATGTATTGATAGATTTATTATAGAGATGTGGAGATGCAATGTATGAAATTAGTTGGTGTTGAATTTAAAAAGAATGGAAAACAATATACTTTTAATGATAATGATTTGCCTTTGAAAGAAGGAGATAGAGTTATTGTTAATACTGAACGAGGATTACAATTTGGTGTTGTTTCTACATTATATGGTGAATTAAATGATAATAAAGAGCATGCTAATGTAGTTAAAGTTGCCAATGATAAAGATGAAAAGCAAAATGAGAAGAATTTAAAGGATGCTAAAAAATCTATTGAAAAGGCTCAGTCTTTAGCTAATGAGTTAAATTTGGATATGAAGTTTTTAGATGCTTATTTTACTTTTGATAGAAAACAATTAGTTTTGCAATTTTTAGCTGATAATAGAATAGATTTTAGAGATTTAGCTAAAGGGTTAGCTGCTGTTTATAAAACGAGAATTGAATTAAGACAAGTTGGAGTTCGCGATAAAGCGAAAGAAATATCTGGTATTGGTCCTTGTGGAAGAAAACTTTGTTGTTCTAGTTTTTTATCAGATTTAGATTCAGTTGGAATAGCTCAAGTTAAAAATCAAAATTTAGCCTTAAATCCTGCTAAAATAAATGGTTTATGTGGTAGACTTTTGTGTTGTTTAAAATATGAGGATGAATTATATCAAGAATATAGAAAAGATTTACCAGAAGTTGGTGATAAAGTAGAAATTGATGGTGAAAGTGCTACTGTAATATCTATTGATATTCCAAGAAGAAGATATGTCGCAATAACTGAAAAGAATAATAAAGTTGAAAAGTATGTTCCATTTAAAAATATAGATAAAAAGAGTGGTAGTAATAATGGAAGAAAAGGTAATAAATGATTTAGTTTACTATGATAATTTAAAAATAGTTCAAAATAAGAATTATTTTAATTTTAGTTTGGATTCTGTTTTGCTTCCAAACTTTGTTTTTTTAGGACAAAATACTAAAATGATATTAGATTTATGTACTGGTAATGCTCCTGTTCCTTTAATTTTATCTACTAAAACTAATGCCAAAATATATGGTGTTGAAATACAAAAAGATATATATGATATGGCTGTTGAAAGTGTAAAAATTAATAATTTAGAAAATAGAATTGAGTTAATTAATGATGATGCTAAAAATATTATAAATAGATTTGAAACTGATACTTTTGATGTTATAACTTGTAATCCACCATATTTTAAATGTTCAGATACAAGTTTGAAGAATGATAATGATATTAAGTCCATAGCTAGACATGAAATAATGATAGAACTGGAAGATGTAATAAAAATTGCTAAAAAGTTATTAAAAAATGGTGGTTCTTTATGTATGGTTCATAGAACTGATAGATTAATAGAAATTATTGAAACTATGAGAAAACATAATATAGAACCTAAGAGATTACAATTTATTTATCCTAAAAATGATATTGAATCTAATTTGATTTTAATAGATGGTAAGAAAAATGGAAATGTTGGTCTTAAAGTATTAGCTCCATTATATGTACATAATGATGATGGAAGCTATACAGATGAAGTATTAAAAATATTTGGGAAGTGATTATATGAAACAAAAGAGTTATGAAGAAAATGAATATGGAAAATTATATTTAATTCCTACTCCTATTGGAAATTTAGATGATATTACAATAAGAGCCATTAATACTTTAAAGATGGTTGATTTAGTGTTTGCTGAAGATACTCGTGAAACTTTAAATTTATTAAAATATTTAAATATTACTAAAAAGGTAGAATCATGTCATAAATATACTGAAATGCAACATAAGGATAGAATAATTAAACTATTAAAAGAGGGGAAAAATATTGGATATGTGACTGATAGAGGTACTCCTTTGATTAGTGATCCTGGAAATGTTGTTGTTGATTATGCAATTAGTGAAGAAATAAGTGTTATTGCCTTGCCTGGACCAAATGCTTTATTACCTGCTATTAATATGTCGGGAATAAGTAATGAAAGATTTCTTTTTTATGGTTTTTTAAATAGTAAAGAATCTATTGCTAAAAGTGAATTAATTGATTTAAAAGAAGAAAAGTTTACACTTATTTTTTATGAATCTCCTCATAGAATAGAAAATACTTTAAAATTGATGTATAGTGTATTTGGAGATAGAAAAATTGCTATAGTTCGTGAAATATCTAAATTACATGAAGAAATTATTAGGGATAATATATCTAATATTATTAAATTATCCAGCAGTTTAAGAGGTGAAATGGTAATTGTAGTGAGTGGGTATGTGCCTCTTGAAGATACTAATGATTATATGAAATTAATTAGTGATTTAGTTGAAAAGGGATATTCTAAAAGAGATGCTATTAAAGAAATCGCTGAAGAATATAGTGTTAGTAAAAATAAATTATATAATATGTTTAAGGAGGAGTAATATGAAATTAGTTGTTGGTCTTGGTAATCCAGAAAAAAAGTATGAGTTTACTCGTCACAATTGTGGCTTTAGAGCAATTGATTATTATGCATCTAAAAATAATTTATCTTTTAAGAGTAAATTTAATGGACATTATGCTGAAACAATTGTTAATAATACAAAGCTAATTTTATTAAAACCTCAAACATATATGAATTTATCTGGAGAGAGTGTAATTAAGTTTGTAAACTATTACAATATTAATATCGAAGACATATTGGTTATTTATGATGATGTTGATTTTGAAGTAGGAAAATTTAAATTAAGACGTGGTGGTAGTTCTGGTGGTCATAATGGAATTAATAATATTATTGATTTATTGAAAACTCAAAATATTTCAAGACTAAGAATGGGAATTTCTAAAAACAATATTCCACTAATGGATTACGTTTTAGGTAAATTTAGTAGTGAAGAAAATGAAAAAATAGAATCTATATTACCAGTAATATCTAATATTATTGATGACTTTTCTGTACATAATATAGATGAATTGATGGAAAAATATAATAGAAATGAATAATAAATTATGTTTAAAATTATTTGATTTTGATGTAGATAAAGTTAATAAAATATCTATAAATAAAAACGAAATATATAATCAATTATTGTTATATATGTTTTTTAAGTGTAACAAAAGTATTCTTTTGGTAATGCCAACTTTAAACGACGCAACTATAGTATATAACGATTTAAAAAATTATATTGATGATGTTTATTTATTTCCAGAAGATGACATAATGACTAAAAAAGCTATTGCTAGTAGTCCAGAATTATTGTTTATGAGAGCTAATATTTTAAATAAAATAGGTGAAGCTTCTAATAAAATAATAATTGTTCATTTAAATAGTTTTATAAAGAAATTGCCAGAGCCAAATGTTTTTGCTAATAAGAAGATTAAATTATCAGTTGGTTCTAAATTTGATAGAGATAGTTTTATTAGAAAGTTAATAAATATAGGATATAAAAAAGAAAGTATGGTTTATGATACTTCTGATTTTTCTGTACGTGGATTTGTAATTGATATTTATCCAATTAATGAAGAAAATCCTATTAGAATAGAATTATTTGATGATGAAATAGAAAAGATTAAGTATTTTGATCCTATAACTCAAAAGTCTATTAATGAGATAAATGAAATAGTTATTAATTCTATTAAAGATGATTTTGGTGATAATAATTCTTCTATTAGAGATTATATGAATAATGGTGTAGTTGTTTTTTCTGATTATAATCAAATACTTGAACAAGAAAAAATGATAATACCTCAAATTAAGTATTTAGGAATAGAAGATGATATTTTTAAATTAAAAGATTTAACGTTGAAAGGCGATAAATACATAGATACTATTAATAATAAAAATTATGATATTAAAATAGAAGCAAAATCTATTGATAAATTTAATTCCAATAAAGAAAAATTTTATAATGAGATTAATTCTCATGATTCTTTTGTGTTTACTAAGAATGATCATTTGATTCAAGATTTAGTAAAGTATTGTAAGAATGCAAAAATTGAAAAAAATATATTAAATCATGGTTTCGTGTATAATAATATTTATTATTTTTCAGAATATGATTTATATGACACATATATTAGAAAAGAATTAGGTAGTGATAAGGTATATGGTAACAAAATTTCGTCAATTGACAGTATAAAAATTGGTGATTATGTTGTTCATAGAAAATCTGGTATAGGTATCTATAGGGGAATTACTACTATTGAAAAGAATGGATTAAAGAGAGATTATATTCTAATTCAATATAAAGGCGATGATAAACTTTATATGCCTGTTGAAGATATTTCTAAGTTATATAAATATTCAGCTAAAGAAGGTGCTCATCCTGCAATAAATAAATTAAATAGTGTAGAATGGACTAAGACTAAACTTAGAATTAAAGAAAGAATTAAAAATATAACTGGTGAATTATTAAAAATATATAAAGAAAGAAATAAGGCTACTATTACTCCATTTGCACCTGATGATGAAAATCAATTGTTATTTGAGAATGAATTTGAGTATGAGGAAACAACTGATCAGTTAAAAGCAATTAATGATATTAAAAAAGATTTAGAAAAATCTAGACCTATGGAAAGACTTTTGTGTGGTGATGTAGGTTATGGTAAAACAGAAGTTATTTTTAGAGCTATGTTTAAAACTGTAATGAATAATATGCAAGTTGCTTATTTGTGTCCAACTACATTATTATCTCATCAACAATATGATTCTGCTTTAAAAAGATTTAAAAATTATGGTGTTAATATTGATTTAATTAATAGACATTTTTCTAATAAACAAGTTCAAGAAAAGTTGAAAAAATTAAAAGAAGGTAAAACTGATATAATATTTGGTACTCATAGATTATTAAGTAATGATGTTGAATTTAAGAATTTAGGATTGTTAGTTATTGATGAAGAGCATCGTTTTGGGGTGGAACAAAAAGAAAAAATTAAGAAGCTTAAATCTAATGTTCATGTTTTATCTGTTTCTGCGACTCCAATACCAAGATCATTGCAAATGTCTTTAGTTGGATTAAGGGATTTATCTTTAATAGAAAGTGCTCCTAAAAATAGATATCCTGTTCAAACATATGTTATTGAATATAATGAAATGTTGTTAAGAGAAGTAATATTAAAGGAAATATCTAGAAAAGGTCAAGCATTTATTCTTTATAATAATGTTACTAATATGGAAACTATGGCTTCTAAAATAAGTAAATTAATTCCTGAAGCTAGAGTTTGTTATGCTCATGGTAAGATGGCTAAAGATCAAATGCAAGATATAATATATAGTTTTACTAATCGTGAATATGATGTTTTACTTAGTACAACTATTATTGAGAATGGAATAGATATTCCTAATGCTAATACGATTGTTGTTATTGATAGTGATAGATTTGGTTTAAGTCAGTTATATCAAATAAGAGGTAGAGTTGGTAGAGGAGATAGAATTGCTTTTGCATATCTTATGTATAAAAAAGAAAAAGTTTTAAATTCTACAGCCTTAAAGAGACTTGAAGCAATTAAAGAATTTACTGAACTTGGAAGTGGATACAAGATATCTATGAGAGATTTAGCAATTCGTGGAGCAGGTGATATTCTTGGTAAAGAACAAGCTGGATTTATTGATTCAGTTGGTGTTGATATGTATTTAGATTTGATTAATGAAGAAGTTAATGGAATTACTAATGAAGATGATGAAGTTGATTCTAACCAAATTGATGTTGAAACTCATATTGGAGAAGAATATAGTTCTGAAAGCGAAATATTGATTGAATTACATAAGAAAATAAATGGAATTACTAATAGAAAAGAATTAAATGAAGTATTAAGTGAGATAAGAGATAGATTTGGTCATACAAATGAATCTTTAGAAATTTATGCTCATGAAAAGTATTTAGAAAAACTATTAGTTATTAATAATATTAAAGTAATAACTAATGATAATTTAAAAGTTGTATTAAAAGTTAAGAAAGAAGTATATAGTTCTATAAGTGTTGAAAAGTTGTTTGTAGAAGCTATGAAAATTACTCCTAAATTTAACTTTGCATATAAAAGTGAAGCAATATGGATTACTTTATTAAAAGCTACTTTAGATAAGAATTATATATTTTACTTAGAAGAATTATTAGAACTAATATATAATTTAAAATTTAAAGTATAAATAGTATTAAAATCATCAAACTATAACTAGGTGATTTAATGCAAACAACTGGTATAGTTAGAAAAATAGATGAACTTGGTAGAATTGTATTACCAAAAGAATTAAGAAAATGTTTAAATATTAAAACTGGAGATGATTTTCAGATATCTCTTGATTCAGAAAGAATTATATTAGAGAGATATTCTCTTTTATGTGGAAAAGAAGAAGAAATTATTAAATTAATTGAGTGTTTTAAAAATACTTATTCTTTTGATATATTGTTAATAGTTAATAATAAAATAGTTAATTATAATAATTTAGGTGTTAGCGATGTTATTAGTAATTTGATTAGTGAAAGAAAAATATATATTAATAATGTTAATGATAGAAATATAATATCTGATGAATTAATATTAAGTGGAAAGATGGTTTTAAATCCTATAGTTATGAATAGTGACTTGTTAGGATCTATAATAATAGTATCTGATTCAGATATAAATAATATGATAGATGTATCTAAAGTGATTGTTAATCTAATAAAGATGAAATATAAAAATAATTAATATGTTATAATGACTATAAGAGGTGTTTTATGATAGATAGTCATGCTCACATTATTAGTGAATTTTACAATAATATAGATGAAATTGTTAAAACAATAAAAGATAAAGGTATTGTTGATGTTATTAATTGTGGTGATGGAATAAATACTTCAAAAGAAGTAATTGAAATTAATAAAAAGTATGATATTTTAAAACCAGCAGTTGGTATTCATCCAGAAAATATAAGTGATAGTAATAAAATAGATCAATTAGAAGAATTAATAAAAAATAATAAAATATATGCAGTTGGAGAAATTGGTCTTGATTATTATTGGAATAAAGAAAACAAAGATGATCAAAAAGATTTATTTATTAAACAATTAGATTTAGCTATAAAGTATGATTTACCTGTTATTATTCATACTAGAGATTCTATTCAAGATTGTTATGATATTTTAAAGGATAGAAATAATAGAGGTGTTATTCATTGCTTTACTGGAAGTATTGAGATGGCTAAACTATTTATAAAAAAAGGATATAAATTAGGTATAGGAGGAGTTTTAACTTTTAAAAATTCTAATTTATATAAAGTGATTGAAAGTATTGATTTAGATGATATATTACTTGAAACAGATAGCCCTTTTCTATCTCCAGAGCCATTTAGAGGTCAAACTAATATACCATCTAATGTTTATTATGTGGCTTCTAGAATAGCTGAAATTAAGAATATAAGTGTTGAAGAAGTAATAGATATAACTAGAAAAAATGCAAGTAAACTTTTTGACATTAATTTAAACTAATTATATAATATACTTAAGTGGAGTAGTAAATGAGAGAGTATATTAGAAATAGAGTTATTATATGTATACAAATAATTGCTTTGGTAATTATTTCTTTAAGTTTGCTTAAAAAAGAAACTTTTTCATTATCTACTTTAAGTGTAGCAATGAATAATAATTTAGATAAGTATGTTGATAAAGAAACATTAAGAGAATATCAAAATCAATTGTATGAAAATGGGCTATATAATCCTGTTTATACTTTTACTGGTGAATTAACTGGATATGCTGGAGATTGTCCTTTATGTTCTGGATATTTAGCTTGTCCACCAAGAACTAATGTATTAGAAAAGGGAATATATTTTGATGATAAAACTTATGGTAATGTAAGAATTGTTGCTAGTAGTAAGAATTATCCATGTGGAACTATATTACAATTTAATGTTAATAAATTATCTAGTGAACCAATTATAGCTATTGTGCTTGATAGAGGCGTAGGTGGAAATGTTATAGATTTATTGACTGAATCTGAAGAGTTTGCTACTAAAAAAGTTGGTAGAGTTAGAAATTTAGAATTTGAAGTATTAAGAGAGGGTTGGGGTTAATGTATAGCTTTGATTATAAGAAATCGTTAGGTCAAAATTTTTTGATGGATAAAAATATTATATATAAGATATCTGATAGTATTAGTCCTAATGAAGATGATTTAATTATAGAAATTGGTCCAGGAGCTGGAGCTTTAACTAAAGAGTTAGTAAAAAAGAATTGTGATGTTTTATGTTTTGAAATAGATAGAAGATTAGAAGAAACATTATCTAAAATAGAATCAGATAGATTAAATGTTGTTTTTAATGATTTTTTAAAAGTTAATTTATCTTCTTATATTGATAAAAAATATAAAAATATATACTTTGTAGGTAATTTACCATATTATATTACTACAGCAATAATAAATAAAATATTAGATGAATCTGATCCTAAAGAGATTGTTGTTATGATACAAAAAGAAGTAGGAGAAAGATTTATGGCTTCTCCAAGAAGCAAACAATATAATTCTTTAAGTGTATTTTTACAATATAATTTTGATATATTAAAAATATGTGATGTTAATAAGAATTGTTTTGAACCTATTCCAAAAGTAGATAGTGTTGTTGTAAAATTAATCAAAAATAAAAAGATAATTGCTGATTCAGAAGAAATATTCTATAAATTAATTAAAGATGCTTTTAAACAAAAGAGAAAAAATTTAAAAAATAATTTAGTTGGTTATGACTTGAATTTAATTGAAAAAGAGTTAGAAAAAACTAATAAAAGTCTTAGAAATAGAGCTGAAGAGTTAACTATAGAAGACTTTGTTAATATATCAAATAAAATTTATTCTAAAAAAAATCAATCTTAGTATAAAACAAGATTGTTTTTTTATGATTTTTATTATATAATTGTTAAAGTAGAAAAGTATACGATAAAGGAGTTGATTTTTGTGGTAAGTTCTTATTCAGCAAGTACAGGTTTGACAATTTGTGCGCTAATATTTATAGTGTTACTTACTGTTATGTTTTTAAGTAAAAAGAAAGATTGGACATTGAATCAAATGATATTTGCAGGTTTATTAGGTGTTTTGATACTGATGCTTGCGATTGAGATGATAGCTGCATTTGCAATGATAAATTCTGATAAATATGATTTATTGAATACTATATCTTCCAAAGGGTATATATATTTATGTTTCTTGTTTGAAAATTTATTTATTATATATACTTATGTAGTTGCTAAACAAAAATTTAATAAAGCGGATATCAAAAACTTTGATGTTAAATTATTTATAGCTGTTGTGATATGTATGGTATTGCCATTATTGATAGTTTTATTATTACCAATAACACATATAGGTGGTATAAATGGTAGACCAGCAGTTATAGTTGGATCTGCTGCTAGTGTATTACATGTTTATAGTTTAATTATTAGTACTGCAGTATTATACTTATTTAATAAACATAAAAATGATGTTAAATCTATTAGTATGTTACCTTTATATTTTGCATTTGTTTGTTATTTAACATCTTTATTAATGCAAAAAATATTCAACTATGAAATTAATGATTCAACATTCTTCTTTTCATTGATTATAGCAATTTTGTATTTCACTATTGAAAATCAAGATTCTAAATTAATTCTTGAATATCAAAAATCAAAAGAAGAAGCTGAAGTAGCTAATAGAGCTAAAACTGAGTTCTTAATTAACATGTCACATGAAATTAGAACTCCAATGAACACAATTTTAGGTTTTAGTGAATCTTTATTAGATGAAAAGCAATTAACTCCAGAAGTTGTTAAAAGAGATTTAAAAAGTATTTGTCAAGCTAGTGATGAATTATTAAACTTAATTAATAATATACTTGATATTTCTAAACTAGAAACTGGTCAAGAAAAAGTTGTTGAATCTGAATATAGTTTAGAAAACTTAATATTTGAAATTAATAGTTTTATTCCTCCAAAGATTGATAAAGAGAACCTTAAATTTAATATAGAAATTAATGAAAATTTACCTAAACAATATTATGGTGACGCTTATAAGATTTATAAAATTGTTACATTTATAATATTAAATGCTATAAATTATACAAATTATGGTGAAGTTAAGTTAAGTGTTAATGGTAGAACTATTGATTCAAATAACTTTGAACTTGAATTTGTAGTATCAAATACTGGTCATGCTATGACAGTAGAAAATTTTGATAAGAAATTTGAAGATTTTATAAAATTAGAACATACAGCCGAAAACAATATTGATAATATTAAGTTAGGATTAATTATTGCTAAAAGACTTATTAATATGTTAGGTGGTAGAATTAACTTTGTTAATGAAAAAGGTCAAGGTACTAAGTATTATATTAAGATAAGACAAAGAGTAGCTGGAACTGAAAAGATAGGAAATATATTTGAAACTAAAAATAGTACAATGTCTAGTTCAAAAGGATTAGTTGATTGTAGTGGTAAGAGTGTATTAGTTGTAGATGATAGTGAAGTTAACTTGAAACTTGCTTCTAGGTATTTAGAACAATATCAATTTGAAATTGATACTGCATTAAGTGGACAAGAATGTTTAAGTAAAGTTGGTCAAAAGAATTATGATTTAATATTCTTAGATCATATGATGCCTGAGATGGATGGTATTCAAACTATTAAAGCATTAAAATCTACAAATGAAAAATTACCTCCAATTGTAGCATTAACTGCAAACTCATATGATGGATTAAAGAGTGATTATATAACTGAAGGTTTCTTCGATTATTTAAGTAAACCAATCATATTTAAAGAATTAAATAAACTAGTTAATAGGTTGTTTAAAAAAGAGGATGCTTAATGGAAAGGAGTGATAATTTATGACATTTGGAATTGTATTTACAATAGGTAGTTTATTATTTTTGATAGCTTTAATGATTACTTATTTCTCTAAAGTTACATTTAAGCAAATATCTAATCAATTATATAGATTAACATTACTTTTAGCTCTTGCATTTGGTGTTACTGAAATTGGTTGTATATTATTATTAAAGTACGTTAATATAGAAACAATAACTCATATTACATTTAAATTACACTGGGCATTTGGTTTAATAATGTATTTAGTATTCTTTATTTATTTGTTTTCTCTAGTATATAAATATAATTATAAAAATTTATTTGAGTTAGTAAAAAAAGAAAAGGTTATAACTGTTATAACTGCAGTGTTTGTAGGAGTATTAGTTGTATATTGGTTCTTACCATTTAAAGGTTTGGATATTAATGATTTGAATTTCTTTCCAAGTAAATTAGGAATGATTATAATTCCAGTTGTATTCTTTATTATAAGTGTACTATTGGTAATAGTTTATATTAAGAGAAAAAAAGATTTACCCGAAAATATAGGATTGATTATATTCTTTAACCTAGGAACAGCAGCTATAACTTATGTATTACAAGTATTATTTAATTATATATCTTTCTTACCTTTAGGTGCTGTAGTTGACTTGTTATTTGCATATTACTTTTTAGAAAATCCAGATTTACAATTATTAAGTCAATTATTATCTGTTAGAGGTGAAATTGAAAAATCTAATAAAACTAAAACTGATTTCTTAAGTAATATGACTTATGAAATTAAAATACCAATGAATTCTATTTCAAGTATAAGTGATGCGTTATTTAGTTCTCCAAAATTTGATGAAAAATCTGTAAGAGAAGATATTCAACAAATATATGATGCTGGTACTAACTTAGTAGAGATTGTTAATAATATTCTTGATATATCTAAGATTGAAACTGGTAAAGATTCTCTTCAAGAAAGAGATTATGCTATTAATGATATGGTTGTTGAAGTAACTAATATGATTAAATCTAAATTAGGAGCTAAACCTGTACAATTAGTTGTTAATATTGATCAAAATATTTCTTCTAAATTAAATGGTGATTCTGCTAAACTTTATCAATCAATTTTGAATATTATGACTAACTCAGTTAAATATACTGATGTTGGTAAAATAACATTAACATTAACAAGTTCTAAAACAAATAATGTTGAAAATTTATTATTTAAAGTATCTGATACTGGTTCTGGTATTAAGCAAGAAGATTATAATAAATTATTTACTAAATTTAGTAGACTTGATAATGCTGTTGAAAAAGAAATTGATGGTAGTGGATTAGGACTTGCTATTACTAAAAACTATGTAACTCTTATGGGTGGTAGAATTTGGTTTGAAAGTCAATATAGAGTTGGTACTACTTTCTATATTGAAGTTCCACAAAAGATTGTTGATCCTAAACCAATTAGCGAAGCTATTAAAGAAGTTAAGAAACCTAAAGTTGATGAGAAGTTAGATTGTTCTGCATATACAGCATTTATTGTTGATGATAATAATCTTAACATCAAAGTTGCTAAAAGACTTCTTGAACAATACAAATTTAAAGTTGAAAGTGTTACTAACGGAAAAGATTGTATTTATAAAGTTAAAGAAGGTATGCAATATGACATTATATTTATGGACCATATGATGCCTGAAATGGATGGTATTGAAACATTACATGTATTAAAGAAGTTAGATGGATATAAGTTACCTCCAATTGTAGCGTTAACTGCTAATGCTATTACTGGTATGAAAGAAATGTACTTGAATGAAGGTTTTGATGAATATCTTTCTAAGCCAATTAATACTAATGAATTAGATAGAATCTTAAATAAATATTTCAATAAAGATGCTCAATAGTGAGCATTTTTTTATGCATAAATTTATTTTATTTTAATAATATATAACAGGGGTTTTTATGATTAAAAAAGGGGATTATGTAACTAGAAATAAATATAATAATGATATTTTATTTAAAGTTAATAAAATAGTAAATAATAAGGCTATTTTGAGTGGTGTTGATTTAAGACTTTATGCTGATGCTGATATTAGTGATTTAAGAAAAAGTGGAGTTAAAATAGAAGATGTTAAATATGAAGATAATAATTTAGATAGAAGCAATTATTACTATATACCTGGTATTATTTTACATTTAGATACTGATTCTGATTATTTGGAAAAGTGTATGAATTATTATAAATCTAAAAATATTAAATGTTATGGTTATGTATTCGAAGCAAGTGAATTTAGTAAAAAGATAAATGAATTAATTATTAAACATAATCCTAATATTGTTGTTATTACTGGTCATGATGCTTATTATAAAAAGACTAATAAGTATAAAAACAGTAATTATTTTATTGATACCATTAAATCTATTAGAAAGAATATTAGATTACATGAGCAAATAGCTATAGTAGCTGGTGCTTGTCAAAGTGATTATGTTGGTTTGATAAGGGCTGGTTCTTCTTTTGCATCTAGTCCTAATCATATAAATATACATGCTTTAGATCCAGCTATTGTGGCTTCAGAAATAGCTTTAAATGATATTAATTCTCCTTTAGATGTTATGAACATATTATCTAAAACTAATTGTAAAGAGGAAGGTTTTGGTGGCTTAAAAATAAGAGGTATGATGATTTGTGGCTATCCAAGAAAGGAATAAAATTGAATATAGATAAAATTAAAAATTATGTTAAGAAATTAGTAGGATCAAAATTAAAAATTAAAGTTTATTTAGGAAGAAATAAATATTTATATTATGATGGGTATATTGAAAAAATTCATAATAATATTTTTACTATAAATACGAGTAAAGGTATTAAGTCTTTTACTTATTCAGATATAGCTACGAAAGCCGTAATTATAAGCAAATTTGATTAAAAATGTTGCTATTCAAAAAATTATGTATTATAATTAAGATAGCTAATTATTAAGGAGGTACTCATGGAGATTACATCAGTTAAAGTTTTTAAAGACGATAGAGGAGTAAATCGTATGAAAGGAAAAGCATCAGTTGTTATCGATGATGCTATTGCTATTCATGATATTAGAATTATTGAAGGTGATAAAGGATTATTCATCGCAATGCCTAGTAGAAAAACTCCAGTAGGTGAATATAAGGATATTGCTCACCCTATCAATAAAGAAGTAAGAGCAATGTTTGAAAAAGCTATTCTTGATAAATATAATGAACTTGATACTAATACAGAAGCTGAAAACGAATAAAATTTTTATAAATTAAATTCCATTTATTTGGAATTTTTTTTATGATATAATATTCATAATATTGGAGGTAAATATGGAAGAAAGAGAACTTAAAAAAAATAATAAATCTTTATTGATAATGTTTATTATAATTTTAATTATATTGGGATGTGTTGTTGTATACTTTAAATTATTTGGTAACAATGATGATGGTGGTGAATGTCCTAGTGATAATAAATCTAATAATGATAGTGTTAAAGCTGAAGATGGTATATCTTGGTATGATTTAAATGCTATATTTTATATTGAAGAATTAGATAATACACTTGGTAAAGAAAATAAAACTGGATTTTTAAAATATAAAGATAGTTATGTGGTAAATCCAGATGGTGATAAAGTTAATCCATTGATGATGTTAATAGGTGAAAAAGATGGTGAATCTTATGGAGAAATGTATATATTTGATAATGATAGAAATGTATACACTATTAATTTGGATGATATAGTTAATGGAAAAGAAAAAATAGAAACTTTAAAATATAATAGTAAAGATATTATTGATTTATCTATTACAACTAAATATTCAGTACCTACTTTTAAAGATTTAAAAGACTATTATTTTGATAATTATCAAGTTAAAGTTATTTATTCAGATAATAAAGAAGAAATGTTTGAAGGTAAAAATATATTATCTGGAACAGTATTGGATTTTGATTAGACACATTTGTGTCTTTTTTTATTCTTACAATCATATATTTTGATAGGAGGATAAAATGGATAAATCTAAAGACTTATGTGATAGTTCTAATCATATTATTACTATTAATGAAAGAAAAAATATTATATTGACTGGTATTAAGAAACTTAATAGTTTTGATGATAAAGAATTTTTTGTAGATAGTATAATGGGACCAATATTAATTAAAGGAGAAATGTTAGAATTAATTAAAATGGATACATTTCAAGGAAACTTATCTATTAAAGGTAAAATATATTCAGTAAATTATTTAGAAGAAAGTGGAAAGAACAAAACTGATCATATTATGGCTAGGTTGTTTAAATGATTACATTAAGAATACAAATATTATCATTTGTTTTTTCTTTTTTATATGGAATAATTGTAAACTTACTTTTTAAATGTTTTAAAAAATATCTATATTATAATAATCTTGTGTATAAAATTTTAAATTCTTTATTATTTATGATTGATATAACTTTAATATATTTTAAATGTTTTTTAGTAATAAGTGATGGTTATATAAGTATTTACTTTGTAATTATAAGTATAGTGACTTTTTTCTTATTTGATAAATTATTTACAGAAAAATATGTCAATAAAAGTAGAAGCAATTGTAATTAAATTATTAAGAGTATATAATTATTTATAGAAAATGGGGTTGTTATGAAAAAAATTAGCAATAAGGCAAAATTTAGAGTGATTTTTTTAACATTAGGCTGTATAATAACTAGTGTAGTTTTTGTGTCTACTCTTGTTTCCCTTAATTTGCAGATAAAAAAGACTAAAGATGAAATAAAGGAACTTACAGTTTCTTATAGTGATAAATTAGAAGAAGAGGAAAATTTAAAAGAGGAGATTACTAGATTACAAGATCCAGAGTATATGGCTAAATATGCTCGTGAAAAATATTTATATTCTAAAGATAATGAAATCATATTAAAAATCGAAGAATGAGAAAGGCTTGATATGGAGGAAGTATATAATTTTATTAAGAATAAAATAGGTTTGGAGCCAAATGATACGATTGTAGTTGGTGTTTCTGGTGGTCCTGATTCTATGGCATTATTATATATTCTAAATGAGTTTAAAAAGAAATTAGATTTAAAAATAGTTTGTGCCCATGTTAATCATAATAAAAGAGTAGAAAGTGAACAAGAAAAAATAGATTTAGAGAATTATTGTAAAGCCAATAATATTATTTTTGAGTACATTAAAATAACTAAGTGGGGAGACGATAATTTTCATAATGAAGCTAGAAGTGTAAGATATAACTTTTTTGAAGAATTAGTTATGAATTATGGTGCAAAATATTTAATGACTGCTCATCAAGGAGACGATTTAATAGAAACAATATTAATGAGAATTGTTAGAGGTTCTACATTGAAAGGTTATAGTGGTTTTAGTAGAATAGTCGATAAAGGAACATATAAAATAGTTAGACCACTAATTACAGTTACTAAAGATGAAATAATGGAATTTGATAAAGTTAATGGTATAAAATATGCGATTGATCAATCAAATAATGAAGATCATTATACAAGAAATAGATATAGACATACTGTATTACCTTTTTTAAAACATGAAGATCCTAAAGTACATAAAAAGTTCTTAAAGTATAGTGAAATATTACTTGAATATAGTGATTATGTAGATAAAGAAGCAAATAAAGTATTTAATAAAGTATTTATTAATGGAAATCTTGATATAGATAAATTTAATGAATTAGATAATATTATACAAACTAAGATTATTTATACGATACTTGAAAAAATATATGGTGATGACTTATTAATAATAGGTGCTGTTCATGTAGAGTTAATATTTGATTTAATAAAGAGTAATAAGTCAAATAGTATTGTTCATTTACCTAATAATGTTATAGTTATAAAGTCTTATAATGAATTAAGTTTTAGTTTTGATGATGATGAATCTAGTGAATATGAAATAGAAATTGATGATAGAGTTAATTTACCTAATGGTAAAATAATAGAAATAGTCGATGAATGTATTGATACTACTAATTATACTATTAGATTAAGTAGTAATGAAGTTAAGTTACCTTTGTATGTTAGAAATAGAAAAGATGGAGATAGAATAGAAGTTAAAGGTCTTAATGGAACTAAAAAAGTAAAAGATATATTTATTGATGAAAAAATAAAAATAAGTGATAGAGATTCTTGGCCAGTTGTATTAGATGCTACTGATAAGATAGTTTGGATACCTGGATTAAAGAAGTCAAAACTTGACAAGAAAATTACTGAAGAGTATGATATAGTAATGAAATATTATTAGAAAGGAAATGAGAAATGAATATAAAAAGAAACAAAAGAAATATTAGTTTTATGCCTTATATTTTACTAGCTGTTGTAATTGTATGTTCTTATTTATTTTTAAATACTTTAGGAACAAAAGTTAACACTTTAAATTATACAGAATTAGTTAGTCAAATAAATGATGGCAATGTTACAGAGATAGCAGTAACTCCTAGAAGTGCATCTGGAGTATATGTAATTACTGGTAAATTAAGTAATTATTCTAAAGGAGAAACATTTAGTGTTACAGTACCTTATACTGATACAGTTATTTCTTCATTATATGAAACTGCTGAAAGTAAAAATTTAAAAGTTGAAACAAATACTAATCCTGATAATGCAACTTGGTTAAACATATTAATTAATGTTGTGCCTATTGTGATATTTGGTGTATTAATATATGTAATGTTTATCAAACTTGGAAATAATGGTAAAGGAACATTTGATTTTGGTAAGAGTAAAGCTAAACTTGCTGAAGAAGGAAATACTCATAAAACATTTAAAGATGTTGCTGGATTAAAAGAAGAAAAGGAAGAAGTTCAAGAATTAATTGATTTCTTAAAAAATCCAAAGAAATTTACTAAAATGGGTGCTAGAATTCCTAAAGGAGTATTATTAGTTGGTCCTCCAGGAACAGGTAAAACCTTATTAGCTAAAGCTATTGCTGGTGAAGCAAAAGTTCCATTCTTCTTTATAAGTGGTTCAGATTTTGTTGAACTATTTGTAGGTGTTGGAGCTTCACGTGTTAGAGACATGTTTAAACAAGCTAAACAAACCGCGCCTTGTTTAATATTTATAGATGAAATTGATGCTGTTGGACGTCAAAGAGGTACTGGTTTAGGTGGTGGACATGATGAAAGAGAACAAACATTAAACCAATTACTTGCTGAAATGGATGGATTTGGTGAAAATGAAGGTATTATCATTTTAGCTGCTACTAATAGACCTGATGTATTAGATCCAGCATTACTTCGTCCAGGAAGATTTGATAGACAAGTTACTGTTAATAATCCTGATGTAAGTGAAAGAGAAGAAATATTAAAAGTTCATGCTAAAAATAAAATATTAGATGAAACTGTTAACTTAAAGAATTTAGCTGAAAGAACTCCAGGATATTCTGGTGCTGATTTAGAAAACTTATTAAATGAAGCTGCTTTATTAGCGGTTAGAAGAAATAAAAATGCTATATCAATGGAAGAAATTGATGAAGCAAGTGATAGAGTTTTAATGGGACCTGCTAAAACTAGTAAGAAAGTAACTGATTATGAAAAAAGAATTGTTGCTTATCATGAAGCAGGACATGCTGTGTCTGGAATAGTTCTTCCAAATGGTGAAGAAGTTCATAAGATTACAATTATTCCACGTGGTATGGCTGGTGGGTATACTCAAATGTTACCTAAAGAAGAAAGAACTCTTGTATATACTAAAAAAGAATTAGAAGAACAAATTATTACATTATTATCTGGTAGAGCTAGTGAAGAAACTTATATGAATGAGATTTCTACTGGTGCTAGTGATGACTTAAAGAGAGCTACTAAAATTGCTAGAAGTATGGTTACTGAATATGGTATGAGTTCTCTTGGACCTATGCAATATGAACATAGAAGTGAAAGTGTATTCTTAGGAAGAGATTACAATAAAACAAAAGATTTCTCTGATCAAGTAGCATTACAAATAGATCAAGAAGTTAAGAAAATTATTGATAGTTGTTATGATAAAGCTAAAGATATTGTTTCTAAAGAAAAGAAATTAATAGATGTATTAGCTCAAACATTAATTACTAAAGAGACACTTACTAAAGAAGAAATAGAAAAAATTGTTTCTGAAAATAGTAAATATAAATTTGATAATGATGAAGTAATTGAATCTAAGAAAAGTAAAAAAAATCATGAAGAAAAGATTACTGAATAAGTAATCTTTTTTAATAAAAAGGAGATATATGAAAGAAAAAACGTTATTAATATTAGCTGCTGGTCTTGGAAGTAGATATGGTGGATGTAAACAAGTTGATGGGTTTGGTCCTAATAAAGAATTTATTATGGATTATTCTATTTATGATGCTATAGAAAGTGGATTTACTAAAGTAGTATTTTTAATTAAAAGAGATATGTTAGAAACTATAGAAAATACTATTGCTAAAAGAATTAAAAATAAAATTAAAGTAGAATATGCATTTCAAGAAATGAATAATATTCCAAGTGGAGTAGTTATTCCTGAAGATAGAGTTAAACCATGGGGGACAGCGCATGCAATTTATTGTTGCAAAGATGTAATACATGAACCTTTTGTTATGATTAATGCTGATGATTTTTATGGAAGAGAATCCTATAAAGAAATTAGTAAATATTTAGATAATATTAAACCTAATAATATTGGAATAGTCGGTTATAAAGCTAAAAATACTATGAGTGAACTTGGTTCTGTTAAAAGAGGAGTTTGTACAGTAAAAAATAATAAAGTTAAAGATATAGTTGAAAGTGAATTAAGGTATACTGATGGAAAAATAGAAGCAAGACCTTTAAATGGAACTGAATTTCATTTAATTGATGATGATACATTAGTATCAATGAATATGATAGCTTTTGATTATAGTTTCTTAAAATATATTGATGATAATATTAAAGAGTTTTTTGAAAAATCTGATTTATCTAAAGATGAATTTTTAATTCCTACATTGATAAGAAAGAGTATTAATGATAAAGCTTATACTTGTAACATTATTAATACTGATGCTAAATGGTGTGGAGTAACATATAAAGAAGATAAAGAACAATTAATAGAATTTTTAAATAAATTATATGATGAAGGAGTTTATCCAAAAGATATGTGGAAATAGGATTATATTAATCCTATTTTTAATTTACTTTATAATTAAATAATGATATAATATGCACGAAAGAAAGGGATAATTATGATATTATTTATAGATACTCATGATGAATTAATAACTGTTGGATTAAAAAATGGTGAAGAGTTATATTTAAAAACACAAGAAAGTGAATATAGTCATTCTATTTATACTATGCCTATGATTGAAAGCTTATTTAAAGATAATAACTTAAATGTAAAGGATTTAAAGAAAATTATAGTTGTAAATGGACCTGGAAGTTTTACTGGTATTAGAATAGGATTATCTATTGCTAAAACTATGGCTTATGCTTTGAATATAGATATAAATACTATTTCTAGTTTGACTGCTTATTTAATTAGTAATAATAATGGTGAAAAAAGAAGAGCTGTTATTGAAGATAATAAAGGTTATTATATTAGTGTATTTGATGAAAATGATAATAATATAGTACCTGAATTCTATAGTGAAAATGATGAATATAGTGAATATAAAACTGTAGAAAGTAAGTTAGATGTTAATAAAATAATAGATCATTGTAAAGATATAAAATCTGAAAATCCTCATTTTGTTAAAGCAAATTATGTTAAGAAAATTGAGGTGGAAAAATGATAGAGAAAGAAATACTTAGTGATACTGATTCTATATATAACTATATGGATGGTGATAAAGTATTAGGATATTTAGAAATTAGATTGGTTGATGGTGTTCTTGATATAATGAATTTATTTGTTAATGAAGAAGATAGAAGAAAAGGTATAGCAACTGAATTAATGAATAAGATGATTCAAGAAGAGAATTATAGTAGAATAATGTTAGAAGTTAATGAGAATAATGATTCAGCTATTAGATTATATAATAAACTAGGATTTAAAGAGATTAGTTTAAGGGATAGATATTATGGTGAGGATACTGCTATAATTATGGAGAAGGTGAAATAATGAAGGATGTTTATATTTTAGCTGTTGAATCTTCTTGTGATGAGACAAGTGTTAGTGTAATTAAGAATGGACATGAGGATGTAGCTACTATTATTAATTCTCAAATAGATGTTCATACTAAATATGGAGGAGTTGTTCCTGAAGTAGCTAGTAGACTTCATTTAGAGAATATTACTATGGTTATAAATGAATGTTTAGAGAAGGCTAATATGAAGCTTGAAGATATGGATGCTTTTGCTTGTACTTATGCTCCTGGGTTACTTGGAAGTTTATTGGTTGGTGTTGAAGCAACTAAAGCTCTTTCATTCATATATAATAAGCCTTTTATAGCAACAAATCATATGATGGGACATATTTATGCGAATATGATAGGAAA
The DNA here is from genome assembly GCA_934096645.1 of uncultured Bacilli bacterium. Classification (GTDB taxonomy): domain Bacteria; phylum Bacillota_I; class Bacilli_A; order RF39; family UBA660; genus CAG-1000. The sequence continues at coordinate 87,656 of CAKOMK010000003.1, forward strand.
TGAGCTAGAATACCCTCTTTTATCGCTTATAGTGTCTGGTGGACATACTGATTTAATTTTAATGAAGAGTGAGAATGAATTTGAATATTTAGGTCAAACATTAGATGACGCTATTGGTGAAGCTTATGATAAAGTGGCTCGTATATTAGATTTGCCTTATCCAGGTGGACCTAATGTTGAAAAGTATGCTTTACAAGGAAATCCAAGTTATAAAATGCCTAATATATTAATGGATGATTCTTATAATTTTAGTTTTAGTGGTATTAAAAGTCATGTTAATAATTTAGTACATAATGCTAAGCAAAGAGGAGAAGAAGTAAATAAATATGATGTTGCTAGATCTTTTCAAGATTGTGTAACTAATCATTTGGTTGATAAAACTAAGAAAGCTTTATTAAATTATAATTTAAAGACTTTCTTAATTAGTGGTGGTGTAGCTGCTAATTCACATATTAGAGAATCATTAAAATCTATGTGTGATAGTATTGGTGTTGAAATGCATATGCCAGAAAAAAGATATTGTACAGATAATGCCGCTATGATAGGTGCTGCTGCTTATGTACTTTATAAACATAAACAATTTGCTCCACTAACTACAAATGCTCAAAGTCATGTTAGACTATAATAAAAACTCAAGGTTTTTCCCTGAGTTTTTGTTTGTACTATAAATAATCTTCGTCTATTCCCATTTTGTTTTTAATAATAAATAAATTAGATGTTGATCTACTATTCATTATAATAAACTCTATAATATTAAAGATAAATAACATTAATATTGAAAATAACAGAAGTGTTATAGTAATTATTAACAATGTGTTTGATTTATTTACTATTGATAGTATAAGTGTCACTAAGAAACTGATAAAAGCTAAAATACTTATTAATATACTTGATATGGCAGATTTTCTTAATGATTTGTTTTTATTTAAATATCTATTTTCTATTATTCTATTTAATAAATATAGTTTATCTTTTTGTTTTGATGATACTTTACATTTAGCATAAAAAGTATTAAAACCAACATTATTATAAACATACTTATTATATCCATATTTACTACTATAATCTAAAATAGCTTTTCTCATTTTAGATGTTATTATTCTATTGTATGTAGCGTTGTTTATTAATTCTATATCATTTGTTTTATTTATAAGCTTGTCTATGAAAGTTTCTTTTTCTTTCTTTTCACATATACATACACTGTCTATGTTTTTATCTTCTTCCATATATTTTAACATTTTATTAACAAGTGAAATACTATTTTTAATATTTGTGTCTAATATACAAGTTAAATCACTTCTTGAGTGAAGTAGTCCTGCATATATTGCGTTTTCTTTTCCAAATTGTTTTGAAAATTCTATTACTTTTACATTTGTGTTATTTTCTGATAGTTTTGTTAATTTATCTAATGTTTTATCGTTTGATCCATCATCTATAAATATAACATTATATTTTTCTACTTTTATTTCATCGTTTATTTTATTATATAAATCAGTGATAGTGTCTTCTTCATTATGAACTGGTATAATTATGTCTAAATTCATCGTCATGTGCTCCTAATAACCTCTAATTCCTTCAATACTTTCGTCATTATCAATTAAATCTTGAACAAGTATTTCTCTAAATTTTGTTTTTGTATCTCTTATAACTATTTTTGATATACCGCTATTTATAATAACTCTTTTGCACATAGAACATGACATAGCATTTTCTACATATTCTCTTGTATCTGCGTGTTTTCCAACCATATATAATGTTGCATCTATCATACTTTTTCTAGGTGCGCTTATAATTGCATTTTGTTCTGCATGAACACTTCTACATAGTTCATATCTTTCACCTCTTGGAATATTTAATTTTTCTCTTATACAATATCCAAGTTCATCACAGTTTTTTCTTCCTCTTGGTGCTCCATTATATCCAGTTGATATAATTTCATCATCTTTAACTATTACAGCTCCCCATTTTCTTCTTAAACACGTACTTCTTTCTAAAGCAGTTTCTGCCATATTTAAATAATAATTTTCTTTACTAATTCTTTTCATTTTACTACTCCTTTATTTATATTTATATTCAAATCTTTTATATCAGATAATAATCCTAAGTATTCAATTGATTCTATAGTATAAACTCTTATATCATCAATTGTTTCAATTTTATCATTAATATAATATATTTCTAAATCACCATTATTGTCATTTGATGTGAATTTGGTTAATATTCTTGTATCACTATTTAAGTTATACTTTTCTCTTATTATATTATCAAATTCAGTTTTATTAAATATAGACAAAACATATAAATCATTATACATATCTTCATTGTATTTTGATCTATAATATTCTTTATATAGAGTTACAAATTGTTCTATATTATTTTCTTTTATACTTTTTAATAAAGATTCAGCTTTATTTTTATCATTTATGATATTTGTTAACTCTTCTATAATTGTATCATTGTTTTGATTTAAAATCCAATCTAATGTTTTAGAAACTGGTAGTATTTTAGCTAATGCATTTCTATAAATATTTTTCATGTCTAATTCATCTGTTGTAAAAGTTTTAATTACATAATCGTTTTTGTGTTGTTGATAAAGTTTATTGTTAAATTCTAAATCATCTAAAATACATATATATTCATATCCTGATGGTATTAAAGTATAAACTATATTTCCATCTTTGTCATATCCTGATATTTGATATGATATGTCTCTTGCATATACTTTTGGTTTAACGTCACTAAAAGTATTAGAAGTAGATAATGCTATTTCTTTTCCTGAATATAAATTGTTTATGCCTTTAATAGGTGCGTAGTTAAGAGCAAAACGTATTTTTAATTCTAAATCATCTGGTTCTAAATAGTAAGATATAATTAGATCACTAGTCATGCTTTTATTATATTTAGCGGTATAATATTCATTTAAATAGTTCTTTATTTTTTCTGATGTATCTCTTTCTAATTCTTCTGTTGAATGATTAAATAAATGATTCTTGTATTTTATTCTGTAGTAATCTTCTAATGTTTCAAGGAAGCTAATTGCTTTATTTCTATCGTTAATTATTTCTGTTAATTCATTAATTATTATTTCGTCGTCTGAAACACAAAAGTATTTTTTTAATGGTTCTTTTCCAATAATTCTTTCTAATGCTTTCATATATGGTTTTAATGATGTATAACCTGGATCTTCTCCAAAATAATATGAATTACATTCTGAGTTAATTGATTCTTCTAAAAAAGATATTCCATTTTTATGTTTAGTTATTGCATGACAAAACTCGTGTGTGAATATACTTTCATTAATATCATCTATACTTTTTGCATTACCAATAATAATTTTTTGAACTATTGGTACCCAGATAGCTGCGGTGTTAGGTTCTTTTTCAATAACATTCTCGCTAATATATTCTATTTTCATATTAACTAAATTTTGATATACATTTTCAAAGTCAATATAGTCTTTATTATCATAAAAAATATCTAAATGTTTTAAAATAATATTTTTTTCTTTTAGACCAATATTTGGATTTTGAGATAAAGCATCTCTTATTAAACTTTCAATTTCTGAACTTGTAGGGTTATTACTTAATTCTTTTGAAATGTTATATGTTATATGACTTTCAATTCTATTTTCTAATGTTTGAAGATAATTTTCATTAAATTTAAATTCACTGATAGCGCATAAAACTGTTGTTATATTTATACTTGTGAGTAACATTATAGTTACAATAGTTCTACCTATAGACGTAGCTATAGTTGAAAATTCTTTTTCTTTTCCAATCCTATAATTATAATCAAAATAAAACTCTAATGGTGATAAATTATTGTATAAACTATTTAAAATAATTAAATCTTTTTGATTTGGTTCTGGTTTGAATGATTTTAATCTTGTTTTAGAATCAATATATATAGAATATTTTGTATTATTTAAAGTGATTTTGCTATAAAAAATGTTATTATTTGAGGGTTTAATTTTATGTATGACTAAATCTATTATGTCTTTATCTAAAGTTGATAAATCGGTTTTAATTTCATTATTTAAGATATATCCGTATTTAAAAACATTGTCTTCTTTAAAGACACAATATTCTTTATTATTAAAAATAAACTTCAATATAATATCCATTATTTCACCTATATTAATTCTATCATAAATTGTTCTATAAATAAATTTAAAACATATTTTTAATTAGAGGAAAATATGAATACTAATAATAAAAAAGGATTAAGTCATGAAGAAGTTATTAAATCTAGAAATGAATATGGTTCGAATAAGTTAACTGTTAAGAAAAAACATACTATATTTAGTATGATAATAGAATCTTTAAATGATCCGATTATTAAAATATTATTGATTGCTTTATGTGTGAAAATAGTATTTTTATTTAAAGATTCAAATATATATGAAACTCTTGGAATAGCTATTGCTGTTTTTTTAGCGTCTTTTATATCTGTTTTATCTGAATATGGAAGTGAAAAAGCTTTTGAAAGATTAAGTGAAGAAAATTCTTCTTATAAAGTTAAGGTTATAAGAGATGGTAAAAAATGTGTTATACCAGTAGATGAAGTTGTTGTTGGTGATGTTGTTTATCTTGAAAGTGGAGATAAAGTTCCAAGTGATGGGGTAATAATTGAAGGAAGTATTTATACTGATGAAAGTGCTTTAACTGGAGAAACTTTTGAAAAACTTAAAAAGATTAATGATGAAGTATATATGGGTAGTATAGTTACTAATCAGAGTGGTGTAATGAAAGTTACTAAAGTTGGTAATAGTACTTATTATGGAAAAATAGCTAGTGATATTCAAGAAAAAACAATAGAAAGTCCACTTAAATCTAAATTAAGAGATTTGGCTAAATATATTAGTTATATAGGATATTTTGGGGCTATATTAGTTTTTGTATCATATATGATAAATGTTATATTAAGTGGTGAAACTAATTTAGTACCACATATTATATATGCTTTGACATTAAGTGTTGCTGTTATTGTTATGGCTGTTCCAGAAGGCTTACCTATGATGATTACTTTAGTTCTTTCATCTAATATGAAAAGATTACTTAAAAAGAATGTTTTAGTTAGAAAGCTAGTTGGTATTGAAACATCTGGTTCATTAAATATATTATTCACAGATAAAACAGGTACATTAACTGAAGGAAAATTAAAAGTAGAGAATTTTATTGATGCTGAGCTTAATAGTCATAAAAAGATTAATAATTTAAAAGATGAAATGCATGAAATTATATATCAATCTCTTGTATATAATAATGAGTCTTTTTATAGTGAAAGTGCTGTTCAAGGTGGAAATACTACTGATAGAGCAATATTGGAATATTGTGGAAGTGATAATAAAAATAAATATAAAATTATTAGTAAAGAGTTATTTAATAGTAAACTTAAATATTCTAAAGTAATAACTAATTATAATGGTAAGACTGAGTTTATTAAAGGGGCTTATGAGGTTATATTAGATAAGTGTACTTATTATATGAAGTCTAATGGTGAAAAAAGGGTTTTAATTGATAAAGATAAGATATTAAATTATATAAATAATATAACTAAGAATGGAAATAGAGTGCTTGGTTTAGCTATTAATGATGGGATTAGATATATTTTAATTGGATTTGTCACTCTTAAGGATACGATTAGAAAAGAAGCTTTTTCTGCGATTGAATCAATTAAATCTGCTGGAGTTCAAGTTGTTATGGTGACTGGTGATGCTAAAGAAACTGCTTGTTCTATAGCAAAAGAATTGAAAATAATAGATAATGAAAAAGATATTGTTTTGACAAGTGAAGAATTTAATAATATGACTATTAGTGATATTGAGAAAATATTACCAAGATTAAAAGTTTTATGTAGAAGTTTACCTGAAGATAAAAATAAGTTAGTTAAAATAGCTCAAGAGAATAATTTAATAGTTGGTATGACTGGTGATGGAGTGAATGATGCACCTGCCTTAAAGAGAGCTGATGTTGGATTTTCTATGGGAAGTGGAACAGAGGTTGCTAAAGAGACAAGTGATGTCGTTATTTTAGATAACAATATACTATCAATAAGTTATGCTATATTGTATGGCAGAACTATATTTAAAAATATAAGAAAATTCGTTGTTTTTCAGTTAAGTGTTAATATATGTGCTGTTCTTGTTAGCATTATATGTCCATTTATAGGTGTATTAGCTCCGATTACAGTTATTCAAGTATTATGGGTAAATATGGTTATGGATACTTTTGCTGGACTTGCATTTTCTTTTGAACCTGCATTAAAAGAATATATGTTAGAAGAGCCTAAAAAAAGAAATGAAAAGATAATCAATTCATATATGAAAAATCAAATATTCTTTAATGGAATATATTCAACAATTATATGTATATGGTTTTTGACTTCATCATTTATTAAACAAATATATATAGATGATAAATATTTAATGACTGCTTTTTTTGGACTTTTTATATTTATTGATATTTTTAATGCATTTACTGCTAGAACTAGTCGTATTAATACTTTTTCTAATCTATTTAAGAATAAAATATTTCTACTTATATTCTTGTTTATAACTATTGTTCAAATAATGCTTATATATTTTGGAGGAGAATTGTTTAGAACAACAGGTTTAACTTTTTATGAATTCGAAATAATGATATTAATAGCTTTTTCTATTATAATATTTGATATTTTTAGAAAAGTTTTAATTAAAAAGAAAACTAAAATTGATATGAAATTTTAGTTTTTCTTTGATAAAGTAAATTCTTTTTGCATTATTTCTAGATCTCTAGATCTTCTATTAAAATAGTTTATTAGTTTTCCAAATTCTCTTGGATTATATTCTAAATCAGTATCATAAAAGTAAAATCCATGCATTAGAAGTTGATTATAAAAGTCAACATATTCTCTTAAAGGGTTGCTTGCATTAGCGTATACATCTAGATCTAAGCTTGCAAATCTATCTGGAAGAGGAGAGTTGATACTTTCTAAATAAGAAGAATTTATGATACTTTTTGTTTCATCATCAAGTAATACTCCACAATCTTCTGCTAGTTCTGACATATCTTGTGAGTTTTGTATTTTGTAAACAAATGGTATTTTACTTTCATATGCTTTTCTAGCAATTAATGAATTATATAGTATTGTGAATTCTCTCATTATTTTATGACTTTTATAATTACTGTTAGAATTGTTTTTTCTGGCATATGTTGTTATATGACCACTTGTTTCTTCAAGAATATTTGATAGAGCAAATAAATCTCTAAGTTGCCTTTCTAATTTAGTATGTGTTGTTGAGTTTATCATATCTTCTGCTTCTAAATAACTTAAATTTTTTGAAACAACTATATTATCTTTACTAATAAAATAATCTAATATATTTCCACTTGAACTCATAACAACATGTATTGATAAAGACCTTCTTGGTTCATTTTCTTTTAGTGATAATTTATTTGTTACTTGAGAAGAGAATATTCTATTTAACTTTGAACTTCCATGATATACACATTGAAAGTTTTGTCTTGCTTGTTGATCACATAAACTATTTTGTTTTATTGAGCCTCCTACATCAGCAATGTATATTCCAACTATATAATTATTTCCATCTTTTCTAATACTAATACCATCATCCATTAAATTGGTGTGTGCTTTATCAATAGTAAATATTTGCTCATGAGTAGTTAGTTTATTTGGCAATATTATATTTGGAATCTCAAAGAAAGATACAATGTCATATTTATCTAATATTTGATCTTTACTAAGAGGCCTTTTATAACCATTTATTATATATAAAAGTTCTGTATATAGTAAATTATTCTTTTTTGAACAAGTGTTTAATTTTTTAATATATTTGTTTTTGTCAATATTTTTAGTATAAAAAAGTTTTAATAATGCGACGTAATAAAATATATCAGTTGACTCTACTTCTAGCATAAATAATGCTCTATCAAAAGTATAATCAAATAAATCTTCTAGTTTAATTCCTTCTTTAACTTTATTTAAAAGCATAAATCTTTTAATAACACTAATACTTTCTTGTCTTTTTATAAGTTTTTTAATAAATAATAACATTTCATTTGAATCTTTATACTTTTTCATATTTATACTTTTTAATAAATTTATGGATTTAATTAAATTTTTAGATTTTTTTTGTTCTAAAGATTCTAATGCTTTATTGATACGGTGTTCATTTATGTCTATTTCTTCTGGTGTGAAACATTCATTATTTAATAGATTATATATTGCTTGTACAGTATTAAATATTCTATTTGAATCATATTCATTATCTTTAAACTTTAAAGTACTATGTGTAAGTGTTTTGAATAATATTCTTATTAATTGAGCATTAGTTAATTTACTTGAATATATAAAATATGTTAAATCATTATGATTGTTTTCTCCTTTTTCTATCTTTTTGATGATTTCTTCAATTTCAATCATAGCTCCCCCTAATAATTAAGTATATATTAACACAATCAAATTTATAATTTCAATAATATATGATATAATTTTATTAGGTGATAAAGAGTATGTATAAATATAAGAAAATGACTATTAAATTAATTACGTTATTATATATAGTGATTACTATTATTGAAACTATTAAATATTTGTTTAGTGATTCTAATATATTTGGATTAATTTATTTATTAATATCATCTTTTATAATATTTTTATTAGTGCCTACTTCTCATAATTATAATAGATATTATTCTAGTGCTAGAATTAGTAAACTTATAATAATATTTATATTGGGAATATTTTCTAGTTATTTTTTAAATAAAATTGTATTAAATGTGTCATATGTTGATTCTTCTAACGTTTATATAGATAGTGTGTTTGTGTATAAGAACATACTAAAAGGGATTATTTATTTTTTTATATTTGTGTTTACTTTGTTTGAATTTAAGCTTGATAAGTTGTTGCTTAATAACAGTAAAAATAAAAAATCTTGATTTTTAGGACATTTTGTGGTATAATATGTTCACAATTAAGGAGATAGATAATCGAATGAAATCTTCTTGATTATAAAAACATGTGAGTGAAATCGATAAGATTTGACATTTTAAAGGCTTTGTGTTATAATATAGCCACATTACAAAGGGGGAATTGGTAATGAATAATGAATTATTAAAAGAAATGAACAAAAGACTTGCTGATGAATATTACAGAATAGCTGATCTTGATGATAAATTACGTAAGGAATATAAGATTGCTCAAATTAAAGAGAAATCTGTTAAAGAATTAAATGAAATAGCTGAGAATATTAAACAACTTGAATCTAAATATCGTGAAATTAAAGCTGATATTGATTTATATAAAAAGGTTAGCGCTAGTGAAGATAAAACTGCTATTTCTGCTGTTGAAGATAGACTTATGAAAAAATATGGTGTACGTAGTGTTGAATTAGAAGCTGCACCAGAAAGAATTAGAGAAACTGAATCTAAAACTGAAAGTGATAATTCTAGTAAAAAAGTTGCTATAATAGCTGGTGTAAGTGCTGCTGTTTTATCATCAACTCTTTCTGGGCTTGTATTATCAAGCTGTAATAAAGAAAAAGTTCAAGAAACTGATAAAGATGCAGTAAAAGATAACACTGCTACTAATGATAAAAAAGAAGAAACTAAAAAAACTTTTATAGATGCTTCAAATGATAAACAAGTAGAAAAACAAGCTCAATTAATATATGATAGTTATGTTAATTTAAGCGATGTTCCAGAAGCTTTTAAATCTACAATGACTGTTGAGAAAATTACTGATGTACTTAGAATGTCTAATGGACAATTTAAAATGGTTGATGGTAATGTTTCATATAATGCAGAAGATATTGATTTAATTGCTAACTATATTAATGAATATGCTAACTCAACATCTTATAAACAATATGGTACAAATTTAAAATTCAAACCTATGGCTGTATTCTTTGAACAAGATACTGATGCTTATGAAATTGTAAGTAAGGGTGATGAATTAATGTCTAAAGTTTATGAAGATATTAGAACTGGAAATGTTGATAAATTCAAAGAGGATTCAGTTAACTGGGGTATATTTGTTAAAGATACTTTAGAAAAAACATCATTAGATGGAAATGTTAAGAGCATTTGGACACTTCCTGCTTCTCAACAATTCTATGTTGCTCAAGCTTTAACTAGTCAATATGGATGTTCAATTATGGAATATGGTATTGCATTAGATTTAGCTGATGCTCAAGGTAACACTCATTCAATTTGTATTCCTTATTGCTATAATGAATCTGGTTCAATTGTTTATAAACCATTAAGTGAATTAATTTATGATATTAATAATACACCAATGAATGATTTAGCTGCTAGAGCTGGACATTTAAAAGAATGGCAAGATAAAAATGAATCAATCATGTGGGAATTAGGAAATAACGCTGAAGAATATTACAATAGTAAATATGAACTAGAAGTTGGATACTCAAAGAAATTAAAATAAGTATTAAAAGGGGGAAACAATTATGTATAGTAATGATAAAAGAAATGGATTTAGTATTCTAGATCTAATGGTTAAAATTATCTTTGCTTGCTTGTTTATATTTATATTAGTTTGGTTATTCCAAAAGAAAGTTCCAAATATGACTCCATTTTACAGCAATGTATTTAGAGAAAATATAAAATATATGCAAGAAGCTGGAGAAAGTTATTTTACTGATGAAAAGATGCCTACTGAAATAGGTAGTGAAGTTAAAATAACTTTAAATGATATGATTAGTAGAAAATTAATCATTCCATTTGTTGATGAAGATGGTAATTCTTGTAATTTATATGAATCATATGTTAGTGTTACTAAAACTGATACAGGATATGATTTAAAAACTAACTTAGTATGTAATAATGAATCTGATTATACTATTAAAGTATTAGGATGTCATACATATTGTAAAGATAAAGAATGTACAAAAACATGTTCAATAGAAAAAATAACCAAATATCAATTTAAAAAACTAGTTACTGGAACAAAAACTAAATATAGTTGTGATTCTGGTTATACATTAAAAGGTAAATATTGTTATAAAACTGTATTAGATAGTACAAGATCTGCTGAGGTTAAGAAAACTAATACTAAAACAATAACTAAAGATGCTAAAAAAGTAATAGAAAGTGGTAAGAAAGAATTATTAACTACACGTACTGAAACTAAGTATGATGAAGTTAAACCAATTCCTGCTTCTACTAAAACTGTTAAAGAAACTTATACTTATGATTGTAGTACAACAAAAACTGAAAGAAAATGTAGTACTTCTTATACAACAGAAAGTTATAGCTGTAATTGTTCAACACATACAATTAATCATAAACAAGTAGTTGTTTGTGATACATGTACTAGATCAATTCCAGTAGAAACTTGTGAAGATGTAGAAACTAAAGTACCTAAAACTTGTACAGGAACTAGAGATAAAGTTGTAACAGTTCCAGCTAGTTGTCCTAGTGGAACAGATAAACAAACTGGTTCTGGAGATACATTAAAATGTTATAAGAGTAGAACAATTTACTTATGTCCAAGCAATTCTAATTATAGTGAAGGTAGCGGAAAAGATTTAAAATGTTATAAAGTAACAAATGGTTCTTTCCATTATGAATGTGAAGATAAAACTTATACATTAAATGGTGATAAATGTACTAAAACTATTAATGAAGAAACAATTGAATACTCTTGTGATTCAGGATATAAATTAGAAGGTACTGTTTGTAAAAAATATAAAACTGATAAAGTTAAAGCTAAAAGTAAAAAAATAACTACTAAGTATTATAAATATACATGGAGTGAAAAAGAAACTTTATCTGGATGGACAAGAACAGGTAAAACTAAAACTGTAGATGGAAAAGAGAAATGTGAATAATTTGAGAAATATTTCTCTTTTTTCTTGTAATATTTTTCTTGATGTTTTAAACTATTTATAGAGGTGGGAATATGGCAAAAGGAGAAACTGCTAAAAAACAAGTTAAAAAGAAAGTAAACTCTGCTAAGAAAAGTATAAATACAGCTAAGAAAAATACAAATAATACTTTAAAGAATGCAGAAAAAGTTACTAAGAAGATTAAAAAAGAAGTAACTGAGGTAACTGATAATATTGAAGATGAAATTGAAGAAGTAAAAGAAAAAGTTGTTCCTAAAAAAGAAAATAAAAATAAGAAATTAATTACTATTCTTGGAATAGTATTAGCTATAGGATTATTTATTGGATTATCATTCTTAATTGATGCTAGTGGAAAAGAAAATAAAAATGATGATAATAGTTCCACTGGTACAACTGCTGATATTGAGAGTTGGTACAATAAAGCTACTAATGGAGATGAAATTGTAACAGTAATTGCTAGTTCAACATGTCCACATTGTCAAGAATATAAACCTGTTATAGAAAAATTAGCTAGTGATAAAGGATTTACATTATATTTCTTTGAAGCTGATTATTTAAATGAGACAGATTATGCAATGTTAACTGGAACATTTGAGATTAAAAATTATACTGGAGCTGTTCCATATACATTTATTGTTAAAGACGGAAAATTTGTAGCTGATACAGTTGGATATCTTGATGAAGAAACAACTATTAACTTTTTAAATGAAAATAATGTTATCAAATAAAAACTAGGAAACTAGTTTTTTTATTTATAATATAGTATAATTCTACTAGGAGTAAAATGTATGAATAAGAAGTTGATAATATTTTTATTGTGTTATATTTTTATTATTATATTTAAATATTTTATTTCTGATTATACTGTTAATTATAAATTAAATAATTATGAAGTTAGTATTAAATATAGTGATAAAAGATATTATGTTGAGATAAATAAAGATTATAAATATAATTTTGATATTTATAAAAAAAGAAATTTGAATAGAAAAATTATTAGTGATATTAAAGTCATAAATAATGATGATTTTGAGTGTATTGTGCCAATTATTGATGGAGTTAATACAAATCCATTATGTTATAAAGAAAATGAGTATATTGACTTTAATTTGATTGAATCTGAAAAACTTGATGAATATAAAAATAAAATTGTAAATGATACTAATGATAATGAATTTAAATATTATAATAGTTTAGATAATACTGAATATATGGCTTTATGGAATTATAAAGGATATGTAGTAATGAATGGTAACTCTTATGATATAGTTAAGTTATTTGATAAAGATAGATATGATAACAATTTAGCCTATCAAATAGATGCAACTATTTATATGCCTAATTATAATCAAGAACATGAATATAGTGAGATAATTAAATTTAATATTAAAACATTAAAATATGATAAAATATCTATTAATAATAATATTGATTATGATTCTTATGTTGTTGGACATATAAAAAAGAAATTATATATATTTGACAATAAACATTCTATATTATATGAAATAAATCTTAAAGATGGAGAAAGTAAGATTATTGGTAGTAATGAAATAGGGTTTGTTAAATATAAAAATAAAGAATTTGTTAGTTGTAGTAAGTCTGAATATAAAAATGATAAGATAAAATATAATAAATTTACTTCTATTTATAAATATAAAAATAATAATGGATTATATAAAACTATTAAAGATAATGAAGGAATAATTCAAAAAATAAGTAATGATGAAGTTATTGTTTTAGGTGAATATAATAATGTTTTATACTATTTGTTAAAAAATAAAGTATATAAATATGAACCTATGAAAAATTTAAAACAAGTGTTATTTGAGAATGAACTTGAATTTAATAATACTAATATGATATTTATATATAATGAATAGCAAACATTAACATTAAACATATAATACTTTAGGTGATATGATGAAAAGTAAATTAGAGAGCCCTTTTTATGATATATATGAAATCAAAAAAGGTGATACATTATATAAGATATCTAAAGAGTTTAATGTTAATACTAAATTATTAGCTGAATTAAATGGATTAAAACTTGATGATTATATTTATGCTGGTGATACAGTATTGATTCCTAAAAAAGATGTTAGTTATTATATAACTAAAGATGGAGATACACTTTATACAGTCAGCAAAATATTTAATGTCAGTGAGAAAGATTTAGTAGATCAAAATAAGACAATTTATTTACTTCCTGAACAAATGATATACTATAAAAGAGATTAGGATACTAGTCTTTTTTTTTAATACGTGATATAATTTCATTATAATAGGAGTTGGTTAGTTTGATAATAAAAAAACCATATGCTTTTTTGATAAAAAACTTTAGAATCATTCATGGTTTTCTTTTTGCTATGGTTTTATATCTATCAATTAAGTCTTTTAATATATATACATTTTTTAGTGAGTATGTAACTAATCACTTTTTTGTGTCATCTGATTCTTTAGCGTCGTCATATATAAATTACTTTATGTTTGGCGCTTCATTATTGACTATACTTGTTGGTGCTTTAATATATTATTTGTTATCGTTAAAGAATAAATCAAGAAAAGAATATATGTATATTTGTATATTTTATTCTATAATATTTGTATATTTTATATTTATGTTTTCTGTATTTCAGAAACTTCAATATTCTACGATAGATATTGAAACAGTAAGAGCTTATAGAGATATATCTGTTATGGCTTTGTTGCCACAGTTAATTTTCCTGTTTATAACACTTGGTAGAACTTTAGGATTTAATATTAAACAATTTGATTTTAAAAAGGATTTAGAGGGTTTAGATATTGATTCTAGTGATTCAGAAGAGGTTGAGTTAACTCTTAGTTCTAATAGTTATAAGTATGCTAGAAGTGCTAGAAAAGCATTTAGGCTATTAAAATATTTTATTCTTGAAAATAAGTTTTTTGTAATAGTATTTTCTTCAATTATAGCATTAGTTGTTTCTCTTACAATATTTATGAAGATTAATGTATATCAAGCAACTTATGCTCAACAACAATCAATTTTGGCTAATTCTATTTGGTATCAAGTAAATGATGTTTATATTACTAATACTAATATGTCAAATAAAGTTATATTTGATGATAAATATTTTGTGTTAGTAAAAGTTAATGCTAAAAATAAATTAAATAGAGAAATTACTTTAACAAGAGATACTTTTAGATTAAAACTTGGTGATGAATTGGTAATTCCTAACTTTAATTATTCTGTTGAATTTTTAGATATTGGAGAAACTTTTGTTCCAATAACACTAAAACCTGGTGAAGAAAAAGATTTAGTTGTTGTTTTTCAAGTTGAAAAGTCTAAATTAGCTATAGATTATATATTTAGAATTAAAAATTTTGAAAGCGGAATGATTGGTCAAATTGATTCTCCTTATAAAGATGTTGTTATAAAACCAGTTACTTTAAATAGTACTGAAGATGTTGGAACTTATAAGATACCTAATGATATAGTTTTAGATAAAACATTACTTAAGAATACTAAATTAAGTATTAAATCATATGAAATTTCAAATATATTTAGAGAATATTATAAATATGATTTTGGTGGTGTGACTCAAACTGGAACATATATTGTTAAACCTCAATCTACTAGTAGTGGAAGCAAAAGTGTTCTTAAAATAACTGGTACGATGGAAGTTGATAGTTCTGCTGGATTAGATCGTTATATCAAAATACCTTCTGATTTGTATAAATATTATGGCATTATTAAATATAGTAGTTATGGTAATGTTAAATCAACTTATTTAACGCCAATTAATGTTGATTATTATGATGATGAGTATTCTTATTTTGAAGTTCCTTCTGATATGGAAAATGCTAATAAGATACAGTTATTTCTATTAATAAGAAGTTATAGATATACAATTAACTTAAAATAGTTCATTTTGAACTATTTTTTGTTTTAAATTAATGATTTTTTCATATAATAATACTATAAAAGAATAAATTTTATTGAAATAAGTTTTTATTTATGTTATCATTAGTACACATGGAGCCATAGCCAAGTGGTAAGGCACAGGTCTGCAACACCTCCATCGTCGGTTCAAATCCGACTGGCTCCTCCAAAATGAAAAGATCGAACCATATGGTTCGTTTTTTTGTGTAAACTTTGTTTTAATTTTAAAAAAATTTAAATACATTGTGTTATACTTTGAGTGGAGGAAATGCTTTTTATGAAAAAAATTTTAGTATTACCTATAATAATTGGTAGTGTTATTTTATTGAGTGGTTGTGGTGAAAAAAAGGAATTGCCTAGCGATGATAAAAAAGATGAACCAGTAAAAACAATTCAATATGAATGTGCTAGGAATGAAACATTAACTGTTTTAAACAATAGACTTAGAACTGGTGAAAATCCAAAAGAGAATGCTAAAGATCAAGATGTTGCTGTAAATATGTCTCTTGCAAGACGTTATGAATTTAATGAAGCAGGTGATAAATTATTAGCTTATTATGATATTTCTACATATGAATATGTTTTTGATTATGATATGGATACTCAAAAGAAATATTTTTTAAGTTCATGTGATAAAATGGATAAAGCAACATATAAAAGTTGTGATGTAACTGTAGAAGGTAATAAAATTATAGTAGTTGATGAAGTAGATCTTACTTCTGAAATGGCCAATTTATATTTAGTGTCTTTAACTTTAGAAAGTATAAAAAACAATTATGCTGAGTCAACTTATGTTTGTAAATAATTTTTTTAAAAAATATTGACATTTTATATTTATACTGCTACAATAATATTGTCCAATAGAATAGTTTGATGAAATTTATTTTTTGTCTTATTATTATTAGTGAAAAAATTCTATATAATTTATTATTGTATAGATATAATTGATTTTATAGTTATATATATTTATTAGTATTAGTTTATTAATTCTTATATATTTATTATTTAATTATATTATATTAATTGGATATATTTTAATAATTAATATTAATTTATTAGTTATTGTTAGTATATTTTTACAATATTTAAATTCTCTTATTAATTTAAGAAATAGAATACTTATCTACTAAGGACAAGTGATATGTCATTGAGAAAGTAAAACTCAAAAACGATAGGTAATTATGCTAAATACTGATAATATTTAGAACATGTTTATACTGATGAATTAATCTTTATAAATGATTTATAATTATTTTTTCTTTAAACTCGAAGCAATCATGTTTTATCAGAACTGATTGCTTTTTGATTACATGGAGGTATTAGTGAGATATTATATTATATTTGGTGTTACTTTTGTATTATTACTAATTATACTTTTTTATAATCCTAATTCTAAGTATTTAGGTGTTTATAAAGATAATATAACTATAGAATATAATTATGATGATGAAGGATATAGTTGGTCTTATGAAGATGATAATGATAATGTGAAAGTGGAGACTATAAATAACAATAAATATATTTTATATCCTAAAAAAGATGGAAAATATAATATTACATTTAAATATAGTAATGAAGAAAATAATAAATATGAAATTAAATATGAGTTTGAAATTAAAGGTAATAAAATATATTGGTTAAGTGGAGAGGGAATTGGTTTATTAGATTATCCTAATCCATATTAAAAGAGGTTTAAACCTCTTTTTAATTGTAGAAACATTTTTTAGAATTGCAATTTTCATTTTGATATTCTATTTCTATTGTTACATGATTAATTTTATATTTTTTTAAACTTTCTTTTAATGAACTCTTTAAATTTATTATTTCATTTTCTGGTAATTGTTTATTTAACACCACATGACATGTCATACAATAACTATCTTTATAAAGAGTCCATATGTGAATATGATGTATTTCTTTTATATTATCATTTTTTAATTCTTTAGTTATTTCATTTATATTTATACCTTTTGGTGTTTTAGCCATTATCATTTCAAATACTTCTTTTAGATATCTATATACTTGGAATAAAATATATAATGCGATTAGTATAGCTATAATAGGATCAATTATGTGATTATTTAGTACTTTAATAAGAATACTTCCGATTAAGATAATTACCCAACCAATTAGATCTTCTAGTAAGTGAATATCTTTTTTATCTTTTTGTGAGTATGCTGTATAACCATAAATTAATATTCCAAATACTGAAAATAATATCATAGCATCATAATTTACTTCTTTAACATCTATTAGTCTTGGAATAGATAGAGATAACATCAATATAGAACCAAATAGAAGCAATATAGATGTGATAAAATATCCAATATATGTAAATCTTAAATATCCATAAGAGTACTTGTTATTAACTTCTTTTTTGCTTATTTTTTCAAATATATAAGATATACAAATTGAAATAGAGTCACTTAAGTCATGAATAGCTCCGGATATTAAAGAAATACTATTAGTTAAAAATCCTCCTAGAACTTCTAAAACTGAGAAAACTAAATTAATTAAAAATGTACTTTTATTGTTTAATAAATTAAATTCTTTTTTCATATTACACCTCATTATCATTATAACATAATGACTAGTTTAAGTCATATTATTTATTGAATATATCACTATTATTTTGTATAATTAGTTTAGGTGATTGTGATGGGAAGCTTATTTAATTTGTTAGTTTATTCTTATCAAAAAGAAATTAAAATTTTGTTTATAGCAGCTGGTATTTTAATAGTAGCTATTTTAGTTTTAACAATTATTAAATTTTTAAAGAATAGGAAGTAATATGAAAAAGAAAATTCATGGTTCAATATTTTGTGCTTTTTGGATAGTATATTTAGAATTAATATATAGAATATTTGTAGTTGGAGATTTTTTCTCTTTAAATACATTGTCTGTTATATTATTTAGTATGACTTGGATGGCTATTACTGCGTTAATAGTTGGTTTATTCAATGAGAAAGTTAATAGAATTGTAAGTTATTTTATATTATTTTTTTATACATTTATAACTTTAGCTCAGATTGTTTATTATAATTTTTATGACTCCATATTTTCATTTTTCTCATTAACTACAGGTACTGGTCAAGTTATGCAGTTTTGGCAGATGATATTAGAAGTCATAGCTAGAATTTGGTATGTTTTTGCTTTGATATTAGTACCATTAATCCTATATTATATTTTTAATAAAAAGATTTTTAAATTTAATAAATTAAGATTAAAAGACATATTATTAAATTTAGTTCTTTTAGTATTTTCATTGACTATGATATTAGTTGAGGTTACATATGACAATAAAGGTGTTTATAGCTTAAATAGACTTATATATAAAACACATGCACCTATGTTAACGATAAATAAAACTGGGTTATGGAGTATGCAAGCAATAGATTTGTATAGATATATATTTGGTTTTGAAGAAGAAGTAGAAGTTTCCACTGTTGAAGAGACTCCTGAAAAAGTAGAGTTGGAGAAAGAAAAAGAATATAATAAAATTGATATTGATTTTGAATCTTTAATAGAAAAAGAAAGTAATTCTACAGTTAAAAATATGCATAAATACTTTAGTAGTGTTGTTCCTAGTGAAAAGAATAAATATACTGGTTTATTTAAAGGAAAAAATTTGATATTTATTACTGCTGAAGCTTTTGATACTATAGCTATTGATAAAGATATTACACCAACATTATATAAAATGGCTAATAATAGTTATATATTTACAAATTATTATCAACCATTATATCCAGTATCTACCTCTGATGGAGAATATATGAATTTAACTAGTTTAATTCCTAAAGAAGGTGTATGGAGTTTTTATAAATCAAGTAAAATAAGTATGCCTATGGGATTTGGAACTATGTTTAAAAATGAAGGTTATACTTCTTATGGATTCCATAATCATACATATAAATATTATGATAGACATTTATCTCATCCGAATATAGGACTTTCATATATTGGATGTGGAAATGGTCTTGAAAAGAAGATGAATTGTAAACGTTGGCCAAATAGTGATTATGAAATGATTGAAGCTACTACTGATTATTACTTAAATGATGAAAAACCATTTGCTACATATTATATGACTGTTAGTGGACATTTAAATTATAATTTTTATGGTAATAGTATGTCTGCTAGAAATAAAAATAAAGTTAAGAATTTAAAATATTCTGATGCTATAAAAGCATATTATGCTGCTCAAATAGAGTTAGATAAAGCTATGGAATTATTATTAAAGAAACTTGAAGAAAAAGGTGTATTAGATGATACATTAATAATTATGGGTCCTGATCATTATCCATATGGTTTAACTCAAAAACAAATGAATGAAGTTAGTAATATTGACAGAAGTGATAAGTTTGAAAATTATCATACTACATTAATTATGTATAATCCTTCTATAGAAAAGACAGTAATTGATAAAACAATTAGTGGACTTGATTTGTTACCAACAATATATAATTTATATGGAATAGAATTCGATTCTAGATTATTAATGGGAAGAGATATATTTAGTGATAGTGAACATATAGTAATACTTTCAGATAGAAGTTGGATAACAGAAGCTGGAAGATATAATAGTGTAACAAGAAAATTTACTAAAACAACTGAAGAAGAAATGGATGATAATTATATTGATAGAATTAATAGTATTGTAAATAATAGATTTAGTATGTCTGCTTTAATATTAGATAATAATTATTATAAAAAAGTAGGTCTAAAATGAAAATTGAAGTAGAAGATATAAATATTAAAGAAGTATTATTAAGTGGGGCTTGTTTTAGAGTAATAGAAGAGTCTGATGGAAGTTTTACTAATATAATAAAAGATAGAATAGTTAATATTAAACAAGAAGGTAATACTTTAATAATTAAAGCTAATAATTATGATAATCTAAAAGAAATAATATTAGAATATTTTGATTTAAATAGAGACTACAAGAAAATTAATTTAGAGTTATCTAAAGATGAAATAATGAAAGAAATAGTTAAAACATGTAATAATTATAGAATATTAAATCAAGATTCATTTGAGATGTGTATAAGCTATATTATAAGTCAAAATAATAATGTTAAAAGAATTAGTAAATCTATTGAAAAATTGTGTTTAAAATATGGTAAAAAAGTGTTATTTGAGAATAAAAAATATTATTTATTTCCAAGTTATGATGAATTGAAAAATGTTAGTACTTTAGAATTTAAAGAATTAGGTGTGGGATTTAGAGATAAATATATTAGAGACTTTTTAGATAAATATGAATCTTTAAGAGATATTAATACACTTGATACTAATGATGCCTTAAAAGAACTAATGAATGTTAAAGGTATTGGTATGAAAGTAGCATCATGTATATTGTTATTTGGATATAAAAGATTAGATGTTTTTCCTATAGATACATGGGTAAAACAATTTATTAGTGAACATTATGGCATTAAAAATGATCAAAAAACTATAGAAAAATTTACTAAAGAGAAATTTAAAGAATATAGTGGTCTTGCTATACAGTATATGTATCATTATGAGAGAAATAGTTGAATTGATATGTGAAATATGTTATTCTCTTTTTAGAGGTAAGATATGAGAGAATTAAATATAATTGATATTTTATTATTTGATAAATGTTATTTTAATTCTTTGATATTGGTCTCATCAATATAATTATTGGTGAGATTTTTTTATAGAAAGGAAATATATGAAAGAAATTGTTTTGGATCATCCTTTGATAACTCATAAGTTATCAATTTTAAGGGATAAAAATACAGGTACTAAGGAGTTTAGAGAACTAATAAGTGAAATATCTATATTATTATGTTATGAGGCTTTAAAAGATGCTAAAATGCATACTAAAACTATAGAAACACCACTTGAAAAGTTAAAAACGTTTTATATTAATGAAGATGATTATGCATTTGTACCTATTTTAAGAGCGGGTATGAGTATGGTTGAAGGAATTATAAATATAATTCCTAATGCTAAAATTGGACATATAGGTCTATATAGAAATGAAAAAACTTTAAAACCAGTTGAGTATTATTATAAGATGCCTGAAAATATTAATAAAAGAGAAGTATTAATATTGGATCCTATGTTAGCTACTGGAGGTAGTGCTATAGCTACAATAAATAAACTTAAGAATGATGGTGTAAAGAAAATAAAATTTCTTTGTGTTATAGCTTCTCCAGAAGGAATAAAAAATATTAAAAAGGCACATAAAGATGTACAGATATATGCAGCATGTGTTGATAGAAAATTAAATGAAAATGGTTATATTTTACCTGGTCTTGGTGATGCAGGCGACAGGGTTTACGGTACTAAGTAACAGAAATGTTACTTTTTATTTACGTTGTGTTATAATTATGATATGAGAAAAGTATTAAAGGAAAATAGATGGTATATAACAAGTATTGTTTTATTGTTAGTGATTTACATTATTTTGTTTAAATCTAGTTTTTATGATGTTATACTTTCTTTTGATAATGTAGTTCGCAAATTTGTTACTAGCATAATTGACGATAATTTAACATTATTTTTTGAAACTATGACTAATTATGGAGATTTTTATTTACCAATTTCAATAATTGTGTGTATATTTTTAATAAATAAGAATAAATGGTACTCATATTTACTTGCTGGTGGATATGGTTTATCTGGAATGATTGCTTTAATTTTTAAGACTGCTATTAGTAGACCAAGACCTCTTGAAGCGCTGATAAAAATTCCATCAAGTTTCAGTTTTCCTAGTGGTCATACTTTTACGTCTATAGTTTTTTATTCTTTCTTATGTTATTTATTGACTGTTCAGTCTGGAAAAATAAAGAAAACAGTTTTTTATGTATTTTTTATAGTTATGGCGTTAATCATTTCAATTTCTAGAATATATTTAGGTGTACATTATTTTTCTGATGTAGTTGGAGGTATATTACTTGCTATACCATGTGTACTAATGTTAATTAATATTGTTGAAAAGAATTTTAAGGAGAAGTTATTATGAAAAGGGCAATTGTTTTTGAAGGTGGCGGAGCTAAAGGAGCTTATGAAGCAGGAGCTGTAAAAGCATTAAATAAGAAAAAAATCTTTTTTGATGGTGCTGGAGGAACATCTATTGGTGCAATAAATGCTGCTTTTTATGTAGTTAAAAACTTTGATAATTTGTTTAAATTATGGGAAAAGATGGATAGTTCTGATATTTTTGGTGTTGATAGCGAGTTTTTACAAAGTATAAGTTCATTTGATTTTAAAAATAAAGAACTAACTAAAAAAGGCATTGAATCTATTAAAAAGATATTTAAAAACAATGGTGTTGATATAGACAATATTCATAAGTTGCTTTCTAAATATGTTAAAGAGGATAGGTTTAGAAGAAGTAAAATTGATTTCGCTGTTGCTACTTTTAATATATCTGATAGAAAGCCAACTATAATTACTAAAGAGGATATTCCTGAAGGTAAGTTAATTGAATGTATAATTGCTAGTGCTTATTTACCAATATTTAAATTTGAAAAAATAGTTGATGGTAAGTTTTATTTAGATGGTGGTGTATTTAATAATTGTCCTGTTGATACGTTTATTGAAAGAGGATTTGATGAAATATATGCGATACAAGATTGGCATAATTCTAAGGTAAAATATACTAAGAAAAAAGGTGTTAAAGTTCATATTATTAAACCAAGAGAAGATTTAGGTTCTATTTTATTATTTAATGCTGATATGGCTAATTATAGAATGAATTTAGGTTATTATGATACATTAAAATATTTAGACAATCTTGATGGAAAGAAGTATTATTTCAAAAATTATAGTGAAGAATATTATAGAGGATTATTTGATAAAGTAACTTATAAAAGAATGATAAAGAAGTATAATAAAGGATTTGAACCAAAAAGTTATAAAGATTTTGTAATTTCTATTGTTGAAAAGTTGTGTAAACAATTAAATTATGAAAGGTTTAAAATATATAATATGCCTTATTTACTTACTAGAATTAAATATAAAATGGTATCAGATAAAAATAATGTTTATTATGATTTTATTAAAAATATTAAAGTGGATTTTGAATAATTCACTTTTCTATTGCAAAAATGAAAAAATGTGTTAAAATATTTATACAAGCGCAGGTATAGTTCAACGGTTAGAATGTGGCCTTGCCAAGGCTAAGATGCCGGTTCGATTCCGGTTACTTGCTCCAAATTGTTAATTGTAATCGAACCGTCTGGTTTGATTTTTTTGTTGTATAAAAAATCAACCTACTCTTAAAAGAAGGGTTGATGAGAAAATGAAACATTACAAAATGTACAAGTCTATTATGAAGTATCTTACTGATAAAGACTTATCTTTAAATGCTAAAGGTTTCTTAAGTATGATTCTATTCAATGATGAAATAAATGCTTTATACTTATCAAAATATTGCTCTGATGATATAGAAACTATTAAAGATACTATGTTAGAACTTCGTATCATGAAATATGTTAAGTATGATCCAGAAACTAATATGCTTATTGCTGGACCAAAAAAATATGATGAATGGGACGAATCAATTTTAGAAGATATACATAACAAAACAAATAAAGATAAGAAAAGAAAATAATCATGTTAGATATTATCGAAAAAGAAATAGAATTTGCTAAAACCTTAAAAATGCGTATTGAGTTAATATGCAAACTTGCTCATGTAAAACCTATATTTCATAACGGAAGTATGAAAAAGATTAATCATTCTAATTTAGTCTACGTCGAACCTCATAGAATTGAAGTTAAAGATAGAGTTATTCTTGCCTTTAACTATTCTAATGAAGTTTATATTAACAATATTCATAACAAACTTAAAATTGTAGAATTAGAAGATTACTTAAATAACTTGTAAAATCTTGGCTTTTTATAAAAAAAGTATAGAATAAATAACCAATAAGTGAGGGATAATTATGAAACGATTAAAACCCAAAAACTATTGAGCAAATTTTATGTTAGAATTAATAAGTATTTCCCATTTTTCCTTTGTAAACATTATGTATCCATCTATATTTGATTTTAAAACAAATCTATTATCCTTTGACTTAATAGCATCATTTATTTCTTCATTTATTTCATCGTCAGAAATACTACTATCTATAACGTTTATAGCACTTTTAAATATTTCTTTCATTTGTTCTTCATTTTCAATGCTGGCATAAAATCTAAACTTGTCTTTTTCATTTAATGAACCATAATTTATAAGGTCAACAATACTATTTCCAATTGTTCCATGAATAGAAGTGTTATTTTCAAAAGCATTTAATCTAAACTCTGTACGATAGTAACCGCTTTCTTTATCTTGAGCATTATATGTAACTAGATTTTCTATTTTTGATGAACTAATCGAATTAAATTTTTCAATAAATGTTTCATTGACTTTGCTTTCTTTTTCAACTTGTTCTGTATTATTTCCATTAGTGTTATTTGTTTGAGTGCTTGTTGTATCGCTTGGAGAAAGAGCACCAATTATCAAAAGAACACCCCACAATACAGCAGTGACAATTATTTTTGTTTTTTGATCCCATTTAGATCTCCATATTAATATTGTAAGTGGTATTGGAAAAAAGAAAATCCAACCAATAATCCACCATTTTAGATTCTTTTTCCTTTTTTCTTCTTCATATTGTGCTTGTAAGATTGCATTTTTTTCATCTATTTTAGCTTGTTTTGCTTCCTCTCTAGCTCTTATTTTCCCTTTTTCAAATTCATATCCACTTTGTTCCATGTCATCATATTTAATGTGTTTTACCTCATCATCTATTTTGAAAGAGGTATTACAAAAGGTACATTTAACATCTTTGTCTTCTGGATTAACTTTTAAATTAGCACCACAATTTTTACATTTCATTTCAACCAATTTCATATTAACAACTCCTTTATTAATCACAAGATATTTCTATAAAATTATTATAACATCAATTTTATTATTTTTTAATGTTTATGGTTAACAAAAATAAATTATTTGATATAATGTACTCAAGAGATTGATTCATCAGTCTAATTGTATTGTAGTTGAATGTTTATTCGACTATCGCTCCAAATTGTTAATTGTAATCGAACCGTCTGGTTTGATTTTTTTATGACTTAAAAAACGCCATTAAAAAAATGGTGGTCGAAATAATAAATTAATTTATATTATAAATTTGAAAGTCATTAGTTTTATAGTTTAAATAAAAAAGATGGCTAGATTTATCTAACTATCTTTTATAATTTTTTCCTTTAAATTCTTTTATTATTTTTGATTTTAATTACTAACATAATTGAACAAGCTATTAATAAGCTTAAAATTGTTGGAATATTAAGAATAACTTTGTGATTTTTTCACGCATTTTATCACCTCATTAATTAGCAAAATAATACACTATAAACATTATATCATTTTTTATCAAAAAACATATCATAACGCAATTAAAGAATGAAATATTTAAAAATCTTTTTATTTTTATTTTAGATGTGTTATACTCTTATTAGAGATAGGATTGATAACATGAATGTAGACTATATAAGGAGTAGAATAAAAGATAAAAAAAGTTTAATCTTATTTGATAATGCATATGAGTTTGCTAGTAAAAGATTAATGGGTGTAGTCTATAATGAAAATCAATCTTTAATGAATTATCTTTTGGAAATTGTTAGTATTTTATTAGATTATAATGTTGATATTGACACTATTATTAGTTCTATTTTATATGAAACAATTAATTATGGTGTAAGTAGTGAAGAAATAGAAAATACATTTGGTACTAAAGTTAAAAATATAACTTCTAGTATTTTTTATATGGTTGATATTGATTATAGTGATCCATATATTGTTAAAGAAATGTATGATATGGAAGAAAAGAATAGGGCTTTTTTTGTTGTATTAGCTAGAAGATTATATTTACTTCAAGATATAAAAAATAATAAAAAAAGTTTAGCTAGTGAAACTGTTGATTATATGATACCTATAGCTAGAAAGTTAAATTTAAATAATATAAGTAATAGCTTAGAAGATTTATGTTTATTTTATTTAGATCCAGAAGAGTATAAGAAGATAATATTAAGAGTTGGTACTAATGTATTTGAAAACTCTAATAATTTAAAAAATAGTATTACTCAATTGTTAAGTAACAATGGAATTAATTTTGATATTAAAAGTAGTATAAAAAATATTTATAGTATTTATAAAAAAATGATGAATGGTTATTCATTGGATAGTGATATTGATGTATCTACATTTAGATTATTTATTGATAGTGAAGATAATGATAACGTAGTTTCTTTATTTGGAAATAATTATGGTTATTTAACTACATGTGATTTTGGATATCAATCATATGTTAGAGATGAGTCTGGTATTTGTTATATAATTCAAATAATAAATATTCCTTTAAAAGAATGTAAAAAAAATTTTTAACGTTTATATATGGAATATGTGCAGAATGAAAATTAGGAAAATTGAATTGAGTAATACTGCTAATGTAGTTGGAAATTATAATTAGATTCTTACATCTATTACTTCTTTTTCAGCTGTTGTAATTATGATTAGTGGTCTTGTTATAACTAAAGAAGTTGATAAATTTATTTTAGCTGATTGATTATTGATGTATACAGTCATTGCTGATAGTTAAGCTACTGATGGAGTTTTGACTATATCATATAAATATGAATATAATTGTTTATTGTCTATAAGTTAGAATTTTAATTCAAAGCTATTTCATTATAAGCTGTAATATCGAATGTTGATTTTTTTCTACTTCAAAATAAATATATGTATAATTATTGTTATTTTCTAATGCATTTTTTAATTCATCACTTGTAAATACAACTACTGTATTATCATCTATTATAGTCATAAAATCACCTTATTAAATAATATGTCAAATAATACTATTTATAATTTTTAATGTTACTTGTTATGATATACTATTGTTAATAAAAGGAGGAATAATGAAAGTATTAATATTGTCTTGTTCTACTGGTGGAGGTCATAATTCTTGTGCTAAGTATGTTTTAGAAGAGTTAAAAGGTAATAATATTGAAAGTGATTTTTATGATTTTTATGACATAGTAAATAAAAAAGGTAAAGATTTATCTTCTAAAATATATTTGATGTCATTAAATAATGATGGTTTACTTTTTAAAGAGGCTTATAAGATGGCTGAATTATATTCTAAAACTGGTATTACTAGTCCAGTATATTTGATGAATAAAACTCATAAGAATAAGTTATACGAATTTATTAAAGAAAATCATTATGATTTAGTTGTTACAACTCATTTATTTCCTGCGTTAACATTAACTGCGATAAACGAAGGTAAAACACTAGATAAAATAAATTTCTTAATGGTTGCGACTGATTATGAACCATGTCCTTTTATTGAAGAAGTTAAACCAGATTATTTTGTTATGCAAAAAGGATTAGAAATAAGATTTATTGATAAAGGAATTTCTATAAACAAGTTATTAACAACTGGAATACCTGTTTCTTCTAAATATTTAAAGTCTGCTAAAAATATAAAAAATAAATATTGTAAAGATGAAAAACTTATATTGATTATGCTTGGTAGTATGGGATTTGGAAATATTACAGATGTTATTAACGACATATTAACAATTAAAAATATTAAAGTATTAGTTGTTTGTGGAAGTAATAAGGAATTATATAATAAACTAAAAGAAAATAATAATTCTAAATTAGAGGTTTTAGGATTCACAAGAAATATAAATGATTTAATATATTCAAGTGATATAGTTTTATCTAAACCAGGAGGTCTTTCTAGTACTGAAATAGCATCATTTAGGAAACCTTTATTACATATTTATCCAATACCAGGAATAGAAACATATAATACTGAATTCTTTGAAGAAAATAATATGAGTATTGTTTGCAATGATAAAGAAGATATTATAAAAAACATAAATTTATTAATTAAAAATAGTGACGTTAGTGATAAATTAATTGTTAATCAAAATAAAATAATTAATAAAAATTCTTGTTATGATTTAGTACAATTTATAATAAATAAATATAAAAAATAGTTCATATGAACTATTTTTGTATGCTTGCTTTTATAAAAGAATCAAATAATGGATGTGGTCTAGTAGGTCTAGATTTAAATTCTGGATGAAATTGACTTGCTATAAAATGTTTATGTTTTGGTAATTCAATTATTTCTACTAAGTTAGCTTTTTCATTAATTCCTGAAAAAACCATTCCATTTTCTTCTAATATAGATTTATATTTATTATTAAATTCATATCTATGACGATGTCTTTCAAATATTATTTCTTCTTTATAATCACTATAAGCTAAAGTATCTTTTTTGATTTTACATTCATAGTTACCTAATCTTAATGTACCTCCCATATTAACTATTGATTTTTGATCAACCATTAAATCTATGATTGGTTCTTTACATGTAGGATCAAATTCTGTACTTGATGCTTCTTTTATATCACAAACATTTCTTGCAAATTCTATAACAGCTAATTGCATTCCTAAACAAATACCTAAAAATGGAATATTGTTTTCTCTTGCATATTTAATTGCTTTTATTTTTCCTTCTATTCCTCTTGAGCCAAAACCTCCAGGAACTAAAATACCTTTTGAATTCTTGAATACTTCTTTTAGATTTACTTTTGAATCTTCTAGTGATTCAGAATCTACCCAATTAATATTTATTTTTGTGTTATATTTGTATCCTGCATGTTTTAGAGATTCTGTTACTGAAATATAAGCATCATGTAATTCTACATATTTACCTACTAAAGATATTTCTATTTCATCTTTTAAATTATCTACTGTAGTGATTAGATTTTTCCATTTAGTTAAGTTTGCTTTTTTGATTGGTAGTTTAAATTGTTTTAGAATTATTTCATCTATTTTTTGATTGTAATAGTTTATTGGAATTTCATATATATTTTTTACATCTATTGAGTCTATTACGTTTTCTACTGGTACTGAACAAAATAGTGATAGTTTATTTTTTATTGACTCGCTTGTATTAAATGGAGCTCTACATACTAGCGCATCTGGTCTAATTCCCATATTTCTTAAGTCTCTTACACTATTTTGTGTAGGCTTTGTTTTAAGCTCATTTGAGCCATATATAAAAGGAATTAGTGTGCAGTGGATGAAGAATGTATCTTCACTTCCTTTTTCGTACTGTATTTGTCTTAAAGCTTCTATAAAGCTTTGTGATTCGATGTCTCCAACTGTGCCACCTATTTCAGTTATTACTATGTCTGCTCCACTAGATATACCTGCTTCATAAACTTTATTTTTAATTTCATTTGTGATATGTGGTACCATTTGAACAGTGGCTCCTAAGTAATCTCCATGTCTTTCTTTATCTATAACAGATTTATAGATTTTTCCACTTGTAATGTTTGATGTGAAATTTAGTTCTTCATCAATAAATCTTTCGTAGTGTCCTAAATCTAAATCAGTTTCACACCCATCATATGTTACAAAAACTTCTCCATGTTGTATTGGATTCATAGTTCCTGGATCAACATTGATGTATGGATCAAATTTTTGCATAAAAACCTTATAACCCCTTGATTTTAATAGTAGTGCAACTGAAGATGCTGTAATTCCTTTTCCAAGTCCTGATACTACACCTCCTGTTACAAAGACATACTTTGTCATAATATTACCTCCAAAAATAAAAACCCAGAGAACTTTCTCTAGGCTCTATTTAATTATACTATAATATTATTTACATTTGCAATTGTTTTAAATATTCTTTTATTTCTGATTTTTCACTTTCTAATTCTTGACTAATATTTTCTCTATAATTAGAATTTATTGCTTCATTAGATACTGCAGTGAAATTCTCATCATAATTATAATTACTTTGTCCGAATTTTAACCACATTTCTGACCAAGACATACCTGTTTCAAGTAATGTTTTAACTCTTTTATCATCTTTTGTATGGTTTCCTTCTTGATTGTTTAAGTCTACGCTTCCTTCATATAATCTACTTTGTAAATCACATTCTAATTTATCACAATAGTGTGCAAATAATGCTTCTTTAGTTTTTCTTTCATCAAATTCTAATATTAGTTCTTCTATTTGACTTGGATATAGTAATGGACTTAAAATTTTCTTTACTGCGTTATGTCCTATGACAACTTTATCTTTTTTAGATATTTGAAATTGTGTTAAATCACCAATGATTATTTCTTCTGTTTCATGTACTGCAATCATAAGAATTACTTTTAATAAATCTACATCATATTCATATATATTTTGCATAGCTATTGCAAGCATTTGAACTCCATATATATGTTCTGCAACACTTTCTAATCTTTCTTCTTGAACGTGCCAGTCTTTCCATCCTGTTCTGATGACATGTTTTAGTGAATTACAAAATCCATAATATTTTAATACTCTTTCTTCTTTTGTCATAATAACTCCTATTTGAAAGATATGTTAACATAATAGGTATTTTATTGCAATAAAAAA
Organism: uncultured Bacilli bacterium; assembly: GCA_934096645.1. Taxonomy (GTDB): domain Bacteria; phylum Bacillota_I; class Bacilli_A; order RF39; family UBA660; genus CAG-1000. The sequence goes on from CAKOMK010000003.1 coordinate 118,910, forward strand.
TCAAGAATATTTTTCTTAATTTCACTAATATATTACCATAAAATAGCATTTTTTTCAAGTCTAGTAATTTTTGAAAATATAGTGTATTAAGTATTAGAGGTGAAGAAAATGAATAATATGACTGCAATGGTTTGTGCTTTTGTTAAAGCATATCATAATGAAAAAAATAACTTAAAAATTTATAAGGATAATTATTCTAGAAAGATTATTAGCGATGAAGAATATAATTTAATTTCTAATAATATGAGAAATGGTATTAAATTTTTTAATCCGAATTATGATGGTGATAATCCATTAGAGTGGATAGTTAATAATAGACTTGCTCCTAGTGTACTTGCTAGGTCTATATTTAATGAAAAACATTTAAATAATGAAATTAAACTTGGACTAAAACAATATGTTATTCTTGGTTCTGGATATGATATGTCTGGATATAAAGTTAATAATATTCTATCTGTATTTGAACTTGATAAAGATGATGTTGTCAAAGATAAATTGAATAGAGTAAGTAGGGCTAACATTAATAATAAAAATATAAAATATATTAAATGTGATTTTAATGAAGATTGGATTATTAAAATAATTGATAGTGGTTTTGATTCAAATACTAAATCATATTTTTCTATGTTAGGACTTAGTTATTATTTAGAAAAAGAAGTATTTAAAAATACCATTAAAACTATTTCTTCTGTTATGAGTGAAGGAAGTATTATATTATTTGATTATCCTAATAATGATGAGAGCAAAACTGAAATATTAAACCAAGAATTAGCAGAAGGAGCTGCCTCTGAAATGAAATCTAAGTATTCATGTGGTGATATAGAAAGAATATGTGAAGAATGTGGTTTGTTGATATATGAAAATATCGGATATAAAGAAATTAATCAAGAATATTTTAATTTATATAATTCTTTGAATCCCAATAATAAAATTTTAGCGTCTAAAGGTGTAAGTTATTGTTTATTAGTGAAAAAATAATTTATGGTTTGTGTTATAATTGATATGGTGAAATAGTATGGAGTTTTATTTAGCTCAAGTTTTTGGAGCTTTAGCGTGGATATTATTGTTTATTAGTTATTATAAAAATGGTAATAATAAATTATTATATTTACAAATATTGTCTTGTGTATTTTTTGCTCTTAACTATGGATTTTTAGGTGCATATACAGGAATATGTGTTGTATTATTTGAAATGGTTAGAGATTACTTATATGTTAAAGTAAAAGATCCTATGAAAGTATTTTATATTTCTTTGGTTTTGTATACTTTAATTGCAATATTTAGTTATGATGGATTTTTATCTTTATTTTCAGTGCTTGCTTCTTTAAGTGATGCTTATGCTTTGACTAAAAAGAATAAAAAAGTTATTATACTTGGAATTGTAACATATAGTTTATGGCTTGTTTATGATATTAACTATGCAAGTTATTCTACATTAGTGGCTGAAACATTATTGATTATTTCAAATATAATTATACTTATGAGATATAAATATGCATATTTTAAAAGTGAATCACTTGTATTTTCTAGAGGAATGTCAATAAATACTAAATTAGTTGATGAATTCAGTAAGTTAGATTCTAGTAATTTTGATGAAGAATATAATTGGTCTAAAGAAAAATTTAATGCTGTTGTAAAAAATAAAAAAACAGATATTATATATATTCATGATGAAGATGATATTATAGGATATATACATTTTATAAAAATAAATGAAAATAAATTTAATAAAATGATTAATCAAAAAGAATATACTGATGTTCATAGAGATGAAATGAAAAAATTTATTAAAAAGAAAAGTAACTATTTAAATATTAATTCTATATCTATAAGATTAACTTATCAAAATAAAAAGACAGTAGCACTTGTAAGTAAATTTATAAAAGAATATGTAGTACGTAAAAATAGAATTGGTTATTCTATAAAAGGAATTGTTGGAGTAGCTAATAGTGAGTTTGAAAATGCTGTGTATAAATCTATGAAAATGAAATGTGATACTGAAGAACCAAATGATTTTTATGTTTATTATTTAAAAGATGATAAATTAAAAGAATATCTAGGCTGATATTCTTTCTGACTGTTAATCAATAATTATGATAAAACCCTTAGAAGTGATCTAGGGGTTTGTTTATTATTTGTTACTTTTATAATAGAAGAAGTCAAAGTTCTTATATATTTCATTAAATGTTTTTCTAACTGCTTCAGTAACGCCTATAACTTCAGCAACTAATAAATAACTTCTCCATGTTTCTGCGTCTATCCATTTAGTATCTGGATTAGAATTGCATATTTGAACATAATTTTTCATATATCTTGAGAAACCTAATATTTGTTTAGCACTTTCAATTAATTGATTTCCAAAAATTAGTTCTTCGTTTTTAGTAGTACCTGTTGCTTGAACATTTGGGTCTTTACAAGAAATTAATCCTTCTCCAATATATCTTTCTTTTTCATGAGCTAATACTCTAGAGAAAAATATATTTATTTCTTGTTTATTTTTATTTGTCCATTTATCAAAGTCTTTTTTAGATAATTCATAATTTTTAGATGCACTACTTAATAATTCATATGCTTCTGATTCTAAAATACTTTCAAATCCAGTATAATCACTAAAATGTAAAACATTAATTAATTTACCAAAAAGTGTTTTCTTTTGAGTCATTTTAACTTTTTCATTTTTTAACCAAGTTAATAATAATGCGCCTAATAAATCACTTTTATCTTCTAATAAATTAAATGTGTCAGCAATAAAATATATTGCAAATAAATCACCATCACAAGGTGCTTTATCATAGTAGTAATCATCTTGCACAACTAATTTTAATCTACCATTTTCTTCTACAACATTAGTTGCAGTATTATCTACTTCTGTTGTTTGAACTGGTGTATTATTAGCAGCTAATCTTTCTTCTAATGATGCATCTTGAATTGTATATACTTCTTCTGGTTTTTGTTCATTGTTCTCATTCATATTATTTTCCTCTTTATTATCATCCATAATATTATTATATACATTTAATTTTTTGTTGTAAATAAAAAAAGATTAAGGTGTACTTTTTTATGTAAATATTATTTCTATATGATATAATATGTATGTAATTAGGAGGGCATATGTTAGTTAGCAATTCTTGGGTAGATTATGAATGTATTGATGCTGGTAATGCTGAAAAGCTTGAAAGATGGAAAGATGTTATTTTAAGAAGACCTGAGCCTTGGGCTTTATGGACTCATAAACAAAATAATATATGGGAAAGTTATCATGCTATTTATCATAGAAGTGATAAAGGTGGAGGATATTGGGAAAAGAAACATAATTTTCCTGAGTTTTGGACTGTAAAATATAAAGATTTAACTTTTAAAGTTAGTCCAACTGGATTTAAACATACTGGACTTTTTCCAGAACAAGCAGCTAATTGGGATTTTATAATAAATAAAATAAGAAATGCTAATAGACCTATAAAAGTTCTTAATTTGTTTGCATATACTGGAGGAGCTACGATGGCTGCTTCTTATGCTGGAGCAGTAGAGGTAGTTCATGTTGATGCAAGTCAAGGAATGAATGATTGGGCAAAAGAAAATGCTAAATTGTCACATTTAGAGAATAATAAAATTAGATATATATGTGATGATTGTTTAAAGTTTGTTGAAAGAGAAAAGAGAAGAGGAAATAAGTATGATGCGATTATTATGGACCCACCTACTTATGGAAGAGGTCCTTCTAAAGAATTATGGAGATTTGAAGATAGTTTAAATAAACTAATTGATTCTTGTATTGATATATTGAGTGATAAACCTTTATTTTTACTTATAAGTTCTTATACTAAAGGTATTACTCCAGTGATTCTTCAAAATATTATTAATACAAGTATTGAAGGTAAACTTAAAGATGGTGTTGTTTCTACTGATGAAATAGGTTTAAAGATTACTAAATCTAATATGATACTTCCTTGTGGAGTATATGGAAGGTGGGAATGTAATGAAGAAAATAGCTAAAAGAATATTTGTTTTAGTACTTGGAGTTATTTTGATAAGTCTTTCCATTATTGCTTTTGGTAATTTAGATGATAGTGTACAGACAGGAATGTATATACCTATTGTGAGTGAGTATAGTTTAGTTGACAAATCAGAAGATTGTGAAAAAGCACTTGAATTGATATATGAAACTACTACAACTGCTTATTTCTTAAATTGCTTTAAAAGTAATAGTATATATTTAGAATATGCTGATGGAACTATTATTACATTAAGAGAAGCATTAGATGGAGAAAAGGTGACAATTGAATCATTAATTGATCATGGATTAGAAGTTACTACTGAACCAATAAGGTCATCAAGTGTTGTAAATGAATAAGATAAATGTAATATATGAAGATAATCATTTATTAGTAGTAGAAAAGCCAATAAATGTTCCAGTACAAGAAGATGAGAGTAAAGATGAAGATTTTTTATCAATACTTAAAAATTATATTAAAGTTAAATATAATAAACCTGGTAATGTTTATTTAGGACTTGTACATAGGTTAGATAGACCTGTAGGTGGGATTATGGTTTTTGCTAAAACAAGTAAATGTGCTAGTAGATTATCTGAACAAATAAGAACTAAAAAATTTAAAAAAGTATATAATGCAGTATGTGTTGGAAAAATAGATGATTCTGGTAAATTAGTGGATTATTTACTAAAAGATAGAAAGAAAAATATAGTAAAAGTAGATAAGAGTGGTAAAGAATGTATTTTATATTATAAAAGACTAAATTATAAAAATAATTTATCTTTAGTTGAAATTAATTTAGAAACTGGAAGAAGTCATCAGATAAGAGTTCAATTATCTAACTATGGTTATCCATTATATGGAGATCAAAAGTATAATAAAGATTCTAAAGTAGGTGAACAAATTGCTTTATTTGCTAAATCAATAGAGTTTTATCATCCAGTGAGTAATGAAAAGTTACATTTTGAAATAGATTTACCTAATAGGGAGCCATTTTTATATTTTAAATAGGAGTAGTTATGGAAGAAGAATTTATAAATGATATAGATTATTTAGATCAACATTTTTTAGTTGATAAAGGGGTTATAAATGCATTTGTTGATGCAGCTGATATTAAGATTACTGAAGATGTAGTTGAGATTGGACCAGGCAAATGTGAAATAAGTGATATTTTAGCTAGGAGAAGTAAGCATTTGACTTGTATTGAGATTGATGAGTCTTTAGAACATTATATTAATGTGTTAAAAGATAAACATAGAAATGTAGATGTTATATATGGTAATGCATTAACTGAATATATTCCTGATTGTAATAAAATAGTTTCTGCTTTACCTTATTATATAACTGAACCATTTATTGAAAAATTATTACGTTGTAATTTTGATAGTGCAATTTTGATAGTTGGTAAAAAGTTTGCCGATGCGGTTAATGAAAAGAAGCCTACTAAATTGGCACTTTTAACTAATTCATTTTTTAAGGTTACTAAAATGATGGATATACCACCAGAAGCATTTAATCCTAAACCTAGAGTTATGTCATCTATAATAAAATTAGTTCCCATAAAAAGAGATGAGTTAAATAATAATTTTAAAATGTTTATATTTAGAGAATTATTCTTTCATAGAGATAGAAAACTTAAGAATGATTTAATGGAATCATTAATTGAATTTTCTAAAGTACATGGTGTTAAACTAACAAAAAAAGAAAGTAAAAAGATAATTCAAGATTATAATATACCTGCTGAAACATTAGATAAAATGATTGAAAACTTATCAAATGATGAATATGAATATTTATATGGAGTTTTGGAATGAAAAAAGTAATGATAGCTTGTTCTACATGCTTTTATGATAAGATTGATGAAATATCAAAAGAATTAATTAAACTTGGTTTTGATATTATATATCCAAATGGATATAATGAAGAAAACGAGTGGAGAGATGATTTTGATGAAGAAGAGTATGTAAAATTCTTCAAGAAGATGTTTGCTAATAGTAGAGATAAAACATGTAAAACAGATATTTTATTAGTTTTGAATTTTGATAAAGTTAAAAATGGCAAAGTTCTTTCTAATTATATTGGGGCATCTACATTTTTAGAAATATATGAAGCTAGTATGAACAATAAAAAAGTATATTTAATGAATCCAATACCTGATAATTTATTATATGAAGAAATTAAAGGGTGTGGAGTAGAAGTTATTAATTGTGATTTAAACAAACTAAAAGAAGAAATTTAATTCTTCTTTTTTAATTTAACATATTTCTTATTTCTTTATATAAATAAGGTTTTAATTCATTTATTGGAAGAGGTTCATTATATAAAATTGAAGTATAGCAACATCCACCAACTAATTCAACTATCATATATAGTTTTACATCTGGATTTTCTAAGTCAGTATCATATTTTTTTAATTCTTCAATAAATATTTCTTTTAAATTTGAATATTTTTCATCTATTAGCTTAATAATATTTTTGTTATATAAAGCTATAGATAAATTCTTATTTATTAATTTGCTTATTTCTTTATTTTTTGATAAGTTATCTATAATATAGTCTATTACACTTATTAATTTATCTGGAAAATTATCTAGATTTTTTTTCTTTGTTTTATTAATTGCGTCATTAAATAATTCTTGTGTTTTTTCTAATATTAATTTTTCATTAATATCCCATTTATCCTTAAAATATAAATAAAATGTTCCTTTAGCAACTCCTGCCTTATCAACTATATTAGTTATTGATGTATCGTAGATTCCTTTATCTGTAAATAAGCTAAATGCTGCGTCTAATAACTTTTCTTTTTTAATCTTTTTATTCTCTTCTATTTTTGAAATAGTTTCACTTATTTTATTCATAGTTTCACTTCTTTCTAATAAAATCTTAATATATATCTCAAATAAAGTCAATAAAAATTCGATTATATATTGACTATTAGTCATTTTTGAGATATAATCAAAATGACTTTTGGTCATAGGAGGGATATTATGAATAAAGTCGGGGAGTTTATTTGTAAAAATAAATTAACTATAATAATTTTATCTTTGATTTTTTTAGTTTTATCTGTGATAGGTTATGCTAATACTAAAATAAATTATGATATATTAGTATACCTACCTGATACGATTGAAACTATGAAAGGTCAAGACATATTAAAAAATGATTTTGATATGGGAGCTTTTACTATTATTAGTGTTGATAATTCTAGTCAAAAAGGAATTATTGATATTGAAGATAGTATTAGAAATATTGATGGAGTAAATAAAGTTCTATGTATCGATGATGTTATTGGAACAACTATTCCATTTGAAATATTACCTGATAATGTAATAGGAAAAGTTAAAAATGGAGATAGTACGTTAGTAATGGTAACATTTAATGAATCTACTTCAAATAGTAAAACGCTTGATGCAATTGAAGAAATAAGAACTTTAATGAATGGTAAAGCTAAAGTTGGTGGTATGAGTGCCATTGTACTTGATACTATGAACTTATCAAATAAAGAAGTTGTTATTTATGTAGTAATTGCTGTAACTTTATGTTTAATTGTATTAATGTTATCTTTAGATTCTTATTTAGTACCTGTATTATTACTATTAAATATTGGAATTGCTATTATGTATAATATGGGAACTAATGTGTTCTTTGGTGAAATATCATATATTACTAAAGCAATAAGTGCTGTTTTACAATTAGGTGTTACTACTGATTTCTCTATATTCTTGTATCATAAATATCAATATTATAAAACAAAAGAAAAGAATATTGAATCTGCTATGGTAAGAGCTATTAGTGATACAATGGTTTCTGTTATTGGTAGTTCTTTAACTACAATTGCAGGATTTTTAGCATTATGTAGTATGAATTTAACTTTAGGTAAAGATATTGGTCTTGTAATGGCTAAAGGAGTCTTATTTGGAGTTGTTTGTGTACTTACAGTATTTCCAGCTATGTTATTAATATTTGATAAACAACTTGAAAAAACAAAACATAAAGAATTGTTACCACAATTTAATGGAGTAAGAAAATTTACTGTTAAACATTATAAAGCAATATTTGCCTTATTCTTACTATTATTAGTACCTGCTTATATTGGAAATAGTAAATCTGAAGTTTATTATAATTTAGATAGAAGTTTACCAAGTAATTTAGATAGTATTGTTGCTAATAAAGAATTAAAAGAAAAATTTGATATAGTATCACCTGAAGTGGTAATTGTTGATGCTAATTTATCTGATTCTGATATGTCTAGTTTGATTGATGATATTAAATCTATTGAAGGAATTAGCTTAGTTCTTAGTACTAATGATTTAACAAAATATGGTTTTCCATTAGAAATATTAGATAGTGATTTAACTAGTATGGTTAAAAATGATAAATATCAATTATTATTAGTTAATTCTGAATATGAAGTTGCTAGTGATAGCTTAAATAAACAAATTGTTAAAGTAAATGATGTTGTTAAAGGATATGATAAAAATGCTATTATAGCTGGTGAAGGACCTCTAACAAATGATTTAATTAAAATAAGTGATGAAGACTTTAATAATGTAAATTATGTATCTATTGGTGTTATATTTGTAATTATGTTATTTGTCTTAAAGTCATTATCTTTACCAGTATTATTAATATCTGCTATAGAATTTGCTATATTTGTTAATGTATCTGTTTCATATTATACAGGTGTTACATTACCATTTATTGCATCTATAGTAATTGGTACTATTCAATTGGGAGCTACTATTGATTATGCTATTTTAATGACTACTAAATATTTAGAATTAAGAAGTGAAGGTAGAGATAAATTTGAAGCAATTGATAAATCATTAAAAGCAAGTATATCTTCAATATTTGTTAGTGGTATGTGTTTCTTTGCTGCTACAATTGGAGTAGGGCTTTATACAGATTTAGAGTTAATTGGCTCAATATGTACATTAATTTCTAGAGGAGCAATTATAAGTATGTTAGTTGTAATATTTATATTACCATCATTATTACTTATATTTGATAAATTAATTTGTAAAACAACTGCTTGTTTTAAGAAGGAGAAGGTAAAAATGAAAAATAAAAAATTAGCTGGAGTTTTATTAGCAGTAACTTTATTATTACCTTGTAATTTAATGGCTGCTACTAAAGATGAAACTGTTTATTCTAAACTAAATACTGATGGAAGTGTTAATAAAACAATTGTTAGTAATCATATATCTGGATTAAAAACTGGAAGTTATTATGATAGAACTAACTTAAGCAAAATAGTTAATGTTAATGGAAAAGAAACATATAAAGTTGAAAAAAATAACTTAACTTGGGATAGTAAAGGTGAAGATCTTTATTATAGAGGTGAATCTAGTGAAAATTTACCAATTAATATTTCAATTAAATATTATTTAAATAATGAAGAAACTAATTATAAAGATATGATTGGTGAAAGTGGAGATGTTAAAATTGTTATTAAATATTCTAATACTTCAAAAAATAGAGTTAGTGTTAATGGAAGTAAACAAACTTTATATACACCATTTATGGTTGGTATGATAAGTACCCTTGATAAGAAAAACAATAGTAATCTTACTGTAAGTAATGGTAAAGTTATGGATAATGGATTAAATTATACAATTCTTGGAGTAGCTATGCCAGGTATGTATGAAAGCTTAAATTTAAGTTCATTAAAGAATACTGATACTATTACTATTAAATATACAACTAAATCATATGAATTTAATAATATTTATAATATTGCTACTAGTAATTTATTTGATGATGATATTGATTTTAGTGAATTAAATAAAATATATTCAAGTATTAATAAATTATCTGATAGTACTAAGTTGTTAGTTGATGGAAGTAAAAAATTAAGTGAAGGAATTAGTGATTATGGTACTAAATTTAATACTTATGCTAATTCAATTAATACTTTAGATACAAAAGTAAAATATTTAAATCAAAAATATAATGAATTATATATGGGTATTAATCAAATGGATGAAAGTGTTAATGGTATGGTTCAATATGCTGGAGCTTTTGAAACATTAAATAATGCTGTTACTACTTTATCTTGTTATACTAATGCTATGGTAGAAAATAGTGATAAATTAAATACTACTATTAATGGAACTGTTCAAAAATTAACTGAACATATTGTTACACTTGAAAAAATTAAAGCAACAACTACTGATAGTGAAACTGCTAATTTATTAGATGAAGAAATCAAAAAATTATCTTTAGAATTACAAAATGCTAAGTTAGATGAATTAGGAAAAGAAGTTAGTGAACTTGATACTAATGTTAAAGCATTAAACAAAAATACAGAAGTATTAGCAGTAAATGGAAATAAAATAGTTACTGGATTAAGTTCTACTAAAGAAAGTGTTGATAAATTAACACAAGGTGCTAAAGAATTAGGTGCTGGATTAAATACATTAAGTAGCTCTGTTAGTGAATTAAATGCTTATGCTAAAGAATTTAATAAATCAACATTGAAATTAGTTAATGGTGCTAATACATTAAGTGAAGGGTTAAACACATTAAATACAAAAGGTATTAGTAAAATAAGTAGTGTTGCTAATGGTAAATTAAAAACTACTACTAGTAAATTAGAAAAAATGACTCAATTAGCTAAAAATTATAATAGTTTCTCAATGAAAGATAAAAATACAGATGGATCAACTAAGTTTATCATGATAGTTAGTGAATAATTAAGCTTTTTAAGAATTGTAAACTTTACAATTCTTTTTTTATGGGAAACTACTTTTCTTTTTTATACTTTTAAGTTATAATATGTTTTGAAAGGGTGATATTATATGTATAGTATTAATCATGTTATTATGTATACTTATGGTATCACACTTTGTTAAATCCTTTAAAGAAATAACAAGTGTGATTTTTTTAGCATGCAATAAAATTTAAAGGAGAAAATTATGATAGAGATTAATGTAAATAAAATAAATAAAAATTATGGTTTTAATGATGTTTTAAAAGATTTATCATTTAGTATTAAAACTGATGAAAGAGTAGCTTTGATAGGAAGTAATGGGTGTGGTAAAACAACTACACTTAGAATTCTTATGGGACTTGAAATGCCAGATAGTGGAGAAGTTTCCATTAGAAAGGGAGCTACAGTTGGATATTTGACTCAAATACCTCCAAAAGAGAATAGTGATGTTAGTGGAGAAGAAGTGTATTTAAGAGGAGTTAAATATTTATTTGATTTGGAAAAAAGAATTAATGATTATGTTTCTTCTATGGAAACAGATATTAAGTCAATAAAGACACTTGATAAAATGCAAGAAGAATATAGAATACTTGGTGGATATGGATTAAAAGAGAAAATTGAGAAGATTAAGAGTGGTTTCAAGTTAAGTGAACATATGTTAAATACTCCATATAATAATTTAAGTGGTGGGGAAAAAACAATAATTAATTTAGCTTCTTTAGTACTTTCTAATCCTGATATATTACTTTTAGATGAACCTACTAATCATTTAGATATAGATACTTTAGAATGGTTTGAAGATTATTTAAAAACTTATAAGGGATGTGTATTAATAGTTAGTCATGATAGATATTTTTTGGATAGGGTAGTAAATAAAATTATATGTATTGAAAATGGTCATGAAGATATATATTATGGTAATTATAGTTATTATTTAGAAGAAAGTGAAAAGAGATTATTAATAGAATTTCAAAATTATAAAAATCAACAAAAAGAAATTAAAGCATTAAAAGAAGCTATAGCTCGTTATAAAGAATGGGGAGCTAAGAGTGATAATCCAATGTTTTTTAGAAGGGCTCATGCGATTGAAACTAGACTTGAAAAAATGGAAAAGATTGAGAAACCTAAAACTAAATCTGAACTTAAATTAAATTTGAATGTTGAATCAAGAACTTCTAATATAGTGCTATCAATTAAAAATTTAGATTTATCTGTTGGAGATAAAGAACTTTTAGTTAAATCTAATATGGATGTTTATTATAAACAAAGAGTATGTTTGATGGGTAAAAATGGTACAGGTAAAACTACTTTAATTAAAAATATATTAAATAATACACATGATAATATTAAATTAGGTACAAATATTAAAATAGGATATATTCCTCAAGAGATTAGATTTGACAATGATGAGTTGACAGTGTATGAACATTGTAGAAGTTTCTTTGTAGGAGATGAGAGTCAACTTAGAAGTAAATTGCATCAATTTTATTTTGATAGTGAATCAATCGATAAAAAAATTAAAAACATAAGTGGTGGAGAAAAAGTAAGAATTAAATTATTAGAATTAGTTCTTAAAAATGCTAACTTTTTAATATTAGATGAACCTACAAATCATATTGATATAGATACTAAAGAAATATTAGAAGATACGTTACTTAAATTTGAAGGAACAATACTGTTTATTTCACATGATAGATATTTTATTAACAAAATTGCTACAAATATTGTTAGAATAGAAAATAAAAAATTAATATCTTATGAAGGAAATTATGATTCAATAAAAAATAAACAAGTTATTAACACTCAAATAAAACCTGATAAACAAAATATTAACATTAAAGGAAGTAATAGATTAAATGAGTTTATCAAAGATAGTTTAATTGATGAGATAACTATAGGTTGTTCTGGTACTAAAGTATATAAAATAAGAAAGAAGAGTAAAACTTTTTATCTAAAGATTGCTGATCATTTATCACAAGAAAGTATTAGATTAAACTATTTACAAGGGAAGTTATTAGTTCCTGAAGTAGTTTTTTATGAAAAATATAACAATAAATCATATTTACTTACTAAATCATTAATGGGTAAAATGTTATGTGATGATTATTATGATACTCATCAATTAGAGGGAATAGATATTATTGTTGAGGCATTTAATGCTTTATATAATGTTGATTATAGTGATTGCGTTCTTGATTCTACTGTTGATAGTATGTTGAAAAAAATAGAAAAGAATCTAAAAAATATAGACGAAAATAGTATTAAAAAAGAAATACTTGATAGATTTCATACTAAAGAAAATATATTTAAATATTTATGTGGTAATAAACCTAAACAAATAATTGGATTTATTCATGGAGATATGAGTTTACCTAATATATATAGTTTTAATGGACATTTTAGTGGACTTTTAGATGTAGGGAATGCTGGAATTGGTGATATTTATTTTGATTTAGTTGTATGTGAAATGTCAATTGAGAGAAACTATGGTAAAGAATATGTTGATGTTTTTTATGATAAGTTAGGTATAGAAAAAGATGAATTTAAGAGTGATTACTATAGAATACTGTTAAGTTTATAATAAAGTATTTTAATGATGTTAAAAAGGCTGTATAATTATTACAAGGAGAGTTGATATGAAAAAGAAATTTATTATTTTTTTACTTGCTTTGATTATGCCTTTTGCATTTGTTAGTGCGACTGATGATTTATTAACTAGTATACCTAATGGAACAGATGATGTTATATCTGAAGATGTTCCTAATGATGAGGTTACTAAAGAAACTTATAATGGAACTAAATTTAGTGCAGACTTTAATGTTAGTTCAACTGATAATGTAGATGGTATTAATTTTGTTGCTGGAAGTAGTGTAAGTGTAAGTGGACAAAATGAATATGGAGTTTATGCTGGTAGTAATGTAAATATTAAAGGAAATATTTTAAAAGAATTATTTGCTGCGGGAAGTAGTGTTAACATTGGTTCTGAAACTGTTGTTGGAAGAGACAGTTATATTGCTGGTAGTAATGTAAATATGTCTGGTACTTTTAATAGAAATGTATATATTGGTGCTGGAAGTCTTGTTTTAAGTGATGTAACTATTAATGGAAATTTAAAACTATCAGTTAGTGATATTACAGTTTTAGATAATGTAGTAATTAATGGAACACTAGAATATAATGATAATGCAACAGTTAGCGGAATTGATAAAGCAACTATTAATGAAACTAAAACATATCATGTAGATGTAGATGAAGAAAGTGTTAGTATAACTAGTAAAATTAAATCATCAATATTTTCAATGATATCTTTAATTATAATTGCTTTTGTGATTAATCTATTATTCCCAAAAATTTATAAGTCTTTAGATAAAAAACTTGAAGCTAATGATTTATTAAATAAAACTTTAGTTGGATTTGGAATTTTATGTTTAACTCCAATGGTTGCTATATTCTGTATGGTAACTGGTGTTGGTCTTGGACTTGGATTTATAATATTAGCTTTATATATAATACTTTGCTGTATATCATCATTAACTATTATGAGTGTAGTTGGTAATAATATTTGGACAAAAGTGTTTAAAAAAGAAGAAAACGTTTATTTATCTATAGTTATTGGAATTGTGGTATTTAAATTGGTTTATTTAAGTCCTATTATTGGAGGATTGTTATCATTTGCATCTATCTTAATAGGACTTGGATATTCTAAAGAATTAATGTTTCCAAAGAAAAAATAATCAATTAAAAATCTTCAATTATTAGATTGAAGATTTTTTTATCCAATGTTTTCCGTCTATTATTCTTGAAACTAACATGCTACTTGCTGTATCTCCTACAACGTTTAGCATAGTTGCTGGTGGATCTATAATAGTAGCAATTATTGTTAGCATAGGTAGTGCACTAATTGGAAAGCCAAGAGATGTGATTATTAACATTTCTGATATTGTTCCACCACCAATTGGAACAGCTGTTACTAGTAATGTTGCAAGTAAAGCAACTCCTAAAATTTTTCCTGTGCTGATGTTAGCATTAAATAAATAAACTAAGAACATTATTTTGAATACACTTCCTATGATTGATCCATCTTTATGAAAACTTGTTCCAAGTGGAATAGTGGTGTCTGCTACATCATCTGAAACACCAATATTTTTAGCACAACTTATATTTACTGGTATACTTGCAGCACTAGAACATGTTGCTAATGATGTGATTGTTGCTGGAATAATGTTTCTCCAGTAACTAATAAAGCCTTTCTTTCCACCTGCACTATAGGCATAAAGTGAATAAACAATAAAGTAATATAATATAGCAACAATTGTATAAATTATGAAAGTTTTACCATATCCAAGTGCTATTTCACCTCCAAATGTACCAACTAATGATGCAAAATAACATCCTAAACCTATTGGGGCATAATACATAATTAATTTTATAAATGTTTGTAATACGTCATTAGCACTAATTAATACTTCTAAGAATTTGTCACCTTTACTTTTACTTAAATTAATACTTATTCCAGTTAAAATAGAAACTACTATTAAAGCTATCATATTGTCTCTTGTTAATAACTTACTAAAATCATTTACTGTGATAGTATCTACGGTTCTTTGTAAGAAATTCACTTCTTCGTTTGTTTCTTCAATGCTTGTATCAAGACTTTCTTTAATGTTATCTTGATAATCAACATCTATTAGTTTAATTGACTTTGTGACAAGTACTCCGACTAAAACACTAATTAATGATGTTATTACAAATATTAATAATACTGTACTTAGTATTTTTCCTATTCTTTTTGGTTGTTTCATTTTTCCAATTGATGTTGATAATGTGAGAAATATTAAAGGTACTATAATAATTAATAATAGATTTAAAAATATGTCTCCTAACGGACTTAAAATAGTTGCTTTATCTTTAAAAATTAATCCTACTATAGTACCAATGATAATAGACATAATTAATATTAAAGATGATTTGTAATTTTTTATGAATTTTTTCATTTTGTTTCCTCCTATAGTAATTATATATTTATAAATCCTAAAAATATACTTTTGATATTCCACAGTATTCCACATGTTTATGTGTAAAATATAATATCTTGATATGTATTTTCTTTTAATATAATGATATACTATTGATATAGTAGGTGAGTTTATGGAAGAGCCAAAAAAATTAGATAATGAAAAATTAAGTGAAATTGATCAAAAAAAAGCTTCTATTAAAAGATTAGATAATAATATAAGTACAGTAATGAGTCAAAGAAAGATTGCAGAAGAGGGTATAGAATTGGTGTCTGATATGCAACAAAGATTAAAAAAAGCATTTGCATCAATAGAAGAAGGTGTTACTGACCCAAAAAGTGTACAAGCATATGAAAGTTTAAAACTAGAGGATCTTTCTGTAGCACGTCGTGAACTTGAAGAATTAGAAAATAATGTAAATAATTCTAAAAAACAATTAGATGTATTATATGAAAAAATTGATGCTGAAAAGAAAGAATTAGACAAGTTGTATGCTAAACAATCTAATTCTGAAGATAAAAAAGAAGAACCTGAAAACAAATAAAGACATTTATAATTTAATTTATATTAAAATAAAAAAGCTTCTTAAGTTTAATGCTTAAGAAGCTTTTACTGTCATTCCTGAAAGGTCAACTAAACTAACTTTATAAGTTACTGAATTATCTGTTGGAACTAATCTTTCAAGCCATTCTTGTTGGGCTTTATATTTTTGCCATTGCGCATAGTGTCTAGCTATTGCATCATAATCGTAGTCATATACTGCAACTTCATTTCCATACATATCAGTTTCATATCCTACGAATTTTGTTTTATGTGTTTTAAAATAAATATATAAATTGTAATGAATATTGGCTAAATTTTTATAATAGCCAATTCTGTCTGTATCTGGATCTTCTGGTATTGGTGCTTCACCAATATATGAATTTAATTCTTGATTTGCGGAATTAATTGTGTCTGTAAGAATTGTTGAACTTTTTATTCTATTTGTGTTAGCTACTAAACATTGAGAAAATCTATCTCTTACATTATTCCAAATTTCTGCATCTAATACTTTTCCATTTCCAGTTTCTTTTTTAGATTCTTGTATAAAATTATTAATTGCTTGACTTAAACTAAATGAATCTTCTTTGTCATCTTGTACTGCTGTAACCAAATTACTATTAGCTCCAACTTCACTTCTGATAAGTTTTGACATGATTATCACCCTCTATTATGATTTGATTATACTATATTTTTTAATACATTGTAAATGGATATTAGATTTGTTTACAAAAAAATATTAAAAGTACTTGATTAATAAAAAATATTATGATATTCTTTAATAGACATTTGCAAAAAGTTCGCGTTGTTTTTATATTGTTTAAAATACTTACTCATTATACACTTGATAAAAATAGTGTGTTTTTTTTGCGTAAGAAAGGAGTGAAGAAAAGAAATGTCATTCATCAATGTTAAACACATAAGTAAAACTTTTAAAGTTGCTAAAAGAAGAAGTGGTATGAAAGCAACTTTAAAATCTTTCTTTAGAAGAAATTATATCTATGTAGAGGCCATCAAAGATATATCATTTCAAATAGAGAAAGGTGAAATTGTTGGTTACATTGGACCTAATGGTGCTGGGAAAAGTACTACAATAAAAATCTTAAGTGGAATATTATTACCAGATAGTGGAGAAGTCAAAGTAGATGGTTTAGTTCCATATAAAGATAGAGAAAAATATGTTTCTAATATTGGAGTAGTATTTGGACAAAGAAGCCAATTATGGTGGGATATACCTGCTGAAGATACGTTTGACTTGTTAAGAGATATCTATAAATTAGATAATGAAGAGTACCAAAAAACTAAAAATGAATTGGTCAAACTATTAAATATTGAAAATATTATGCAAATACCAGTTAGGCAACTTAGTTTAGGTCAAAGGATGCGCTGTGAAATTGCTGCTTCGTTAATTCATAATCCATCCATATTATTTCTAGATGAGCCTACTATAGGTTTAGATGCTGTATCAAAAGAAATAGTAAGAGATTTTATTAAGAAATTAAATAAGGAAAAGAAAACTACAGTAATTTTAACTACTCATGATATGAGTGATATTGAAGCTCTTGCAAAAAGAATTATATTAATTGGAAAAGGTGAAATTCTTTATGACGGATCACTTAATAATTTAAAAAATAAATACGGAAGCAATAAAAAAATAATAGTTAAAACTAAAAATAGAATAAAAACTATTCATAAAAAAGGAATAATTTCTTATAAAAAAGAAGATGGTTTTTATACATTTGTTGTTGATGTTGATAAGTTAAATATATCTGACTTTTTAAGTTATTTATCTTCTAAAATTAGTATAGATGATGTAGAAATTCAAAATGATAATATAGATAATATTATTGTTAAATTATATAAGGATTTTGAGATTTGAAAACCTATTTGTCTTTATTTAAAATAAAAATAGCTTCTGCTTTACAATATAGGGCTGCGGCTATTGCTGGAGTTTCTACTCAAGTATTTTTTGGTTTAGTATTTATAATGGTATATCTTGCTTTTTATGAATCTAATGATACTAGTAATGCACCTATGAATATACAAGCATTAATAAATTATATATGGTTAAACCAAGCTTTTTATTCGCTAACTTATATTTGGATAAAAGATAAAGATTTAATATCTATGATAAAGAATGGCAATATTGCATATGAATTATGTAGACCTATAAATTTTTATTTTAAATGGTATTCAACTATGTATGCAAATAGAATAGCTAATGTTACTTTAAGATTTGGTTTATGTGTTTTAATAGCATTTATATTACCAAGTCCATATCATTTAACGTTGCCTATTAGTTTAAGTGCATTTGTATTATTCATTTTGGGATTAATTTTATCTAGTTTGATAGTTACATCTATTGCAATAATATATCATTTAGTTGTTTTCTTTACTTTAGATGAGAAAGGTATTATGACATTTTTAATGGTTTTTGGAGAAATATTTTCTGGAGGAACTGTACCAATATCATTCTTCCCAAAAGCATTACAATTTGTAGCTAATATATTACCATTTAGATATGTTTGTGATTTACCATTTAGAATATATTCTGGTGATATAACAGTTAATAATGCTATACCTGATTTATTATTAGGAGTAGTATGGTTTATAGTATTAGTTATATTTGGATATTTATTATCTAAAAAAGCATTAAAAAATGCATGTGTACAAGGTGGTTAATATGAAGTTATATATAGAATCACTAAAAATGCATTTTAAATCTATTTTAGAATATAAAGCATCATTTATAATTTCATTTATTTCACAATTTCTAATATTTTTCTCATACTATTTTATAATATTAGCGTTATTTAATAAATTTGATAATATTAAAGGTTTTAGTGTTTATGAAGTATTATTAACATTTTCTATTATTCAATTTGGATATTCTTTTAATGAAGTATTTGCAAGAGGAGTAGATAGATTTGATGATTTAATAGTTGATGGTAGTTTTGATAGATTGTTATTAAGACCTAGAAGTATTATTTTACAAGTATTATGTTCTCAAGTTGAGTTGGTTAAATTATCTAGATTATTACAAGCTGTGATTATATTTTTTATAGCTATATCTCATTTAGATATAGAATTTAGTGTTTTAAAAGTTATTTGCTTAATATTAATGATTATTAGTTCAATAGCTATATTTTTCTCTGTATTTCTAACTATGGCTTCTTATTGCTTTTTTACTGTTCAAGCATTAGAGGTTAGAAATTTATTTACTGATGGTGGTAAACATATGGCTCAATATCCTATGGGAATATTTAGAAGGGGAATAATGTTATTTTTTACATTTATTATTCCATATGCTTTTGTTAATTATTATCCTTTATTATTCTTTTTAGGAAGAAGTGATAATTTATTTTATTGTTTTAGTCCTTTAATTGTTTTACTTTATTTGATACCTGCATTTTTAATATTTAGATTTGGAATGAAGAAATATACTAGTGTAGGTAGTTAAGAGGCTTATGCCTCTTTTTTTATGCTTTAAAATAAGATATAATTTAATTATGAGAAAAAATTATATTAAAATGAATGATAATCATTATTTATCATTAGGAAATTTTATAAAGATAGTTAAAGAAGTGTCATCTAATTCTAATGCTTCACAAATAGAGATATTTTCTAGTATATTTGGTATTAATGATATAAATACTACTACTGTTAATAATTATTGCATTGGTATTAGAGCTATAGGACTTGAATATAAAAAGATATTTAATGATATATATGAAGAAAATGGAATAGATTTAATTAAAATAGTTTTATCTATTATGAGTATTCTTGATAATAAAGTTTATGTATTTGATGAAAATTCAGTTGACTTAATTAATTCTAATAAGAATATTGATAAAGTTATTAATGAGTTATTAACTATTGCTTCTGATGATGAAAATATTAGTAAACAATTTATTAACAGTTTAAATGATAAAGATAATTATAATAAATTTATTTGTATGTTGAGATATACGATTATTGAAAATAAACAACCTATTTATACACAAGATATTAACATTAAAATTAATAAAAAAGAGCTTGATGATTATTTAAAAGTTAAATTATATTATGGTCAAAGTTATATTAGTTCATTGATATATTTAGCTAAACAAAATAATATGTATGCTTGTGCTGAGCTTGGCTCTTTAGAATATGATGGATTAGTTAGTGGTGAGGTTAATTATAATGCTTCTTTTGATTATTATATGTCTGCGGCTAAAAAAGATCATCCTAAAGCTTGTTGGATGATTGCAAATATGATACTAAATAAAAGAGTTGAATATGATTTTGATATTATGTGGAAATATTTAAATAAATCTATTTCTTTAGGTAGTGCTGCTGGATATAATACACTAGGGCTATGTTATTTGAGAGGAATTACTCCATCAAAAGAGATAGATATAAAAAAGGCTCGTCATTATTTTGAATTAGCTAGTGATATGGGATATGTATTTGCTTTTAATAATCTTGGAAAAATATATGAGAAAGATGATATTAATGAAGCAATAAAATATTATAAAATAGCTGCTGATATGGGAGATAGTTGGGCATTGAATAAAGTAGGTGAATACTATAGAAAGAATGGTAACTTTAGTCTTGCATTCATGTATTATTCAAAAGCTATTGAATGTCCACTTAGTGAAAGAAATAAATATGCATATTATAATTTAGCAAAATATTATTATGCAAATGGATGTAAGGAATTAAATATTTCTAAAGACTTAGAGAAAGCACATGAATACTTAGAAATATTTAATCAATAATTAAACTATAGAGAAGAGTAATTTCTTCCTTTTTAAATTAATTAGTGTTATAATTTTTATATGAAGAAAATAAAAAAATATTATATATTAATTCTTATGTTTGTGTATATTTTTTTGGAGGAAATATTATTTTCATTATTTACATATAAAAATATCACAATTGAAATATTTTTATTTAGTTTATTATATTCATATGTATTTTACATTATATATTTAATTACTAATAAGAAATATACACTATATTTTATAAATGCTTTTGTACTTTTGATTTTTTTGTCAAATTATTTGTATTATGTAAATTATTTATCTTTTATAAAAACAGATGTTTTCCTTAAATCATTTAATGTAATATATTTTTCAGATAATATTTTAGAGTTAATTAAGAATAATTTTATATATTTAATATTACTTATAATTCCTTTTATGTTCGTGAACTATTTAATATATAAATGTGACTATAAGAGTAAATTTAGTTATAAGAAAGTTTTAATTATATTATTATTATATTTTATACCAATAATGTCTATTTTGATATTTGATTCTAATGATATATATTCTAAAAAGAATTTGTATTTTAATATTAACTTTGCTGATAAAAATTTAAGTTCTTTTGGACTTTTAACATCAGTTAGATTAGATGTAGGAAGATATATATTTGGTTTTAAAGATAAGAATAGTAAGATAGAAGTAAATAAAAGTAGTTATTCTATAAGTGAGTATAATGTTACTGAACTTAAATATAAAAATAGTAATAATTCTGACATTAATGAAATAAATGAATATATTAAAAATGTTGAACCTACTAAAAAAAATATATATACAGGAATATTAAAAGATAAAAATCTAATATTTATATTAGCAGAATCATTTAATTCTGTAGCAATTAATAAAGAAATTACTCCTAATTTGTATAAATTATTTAGTGAAGGTTTTACTTTTGACAATTTCTATAATCCTTTGTATCCAGTTAGTACTGCTGATGGACAATATTTAAGTGATATTTCATTGTTTCCATCCGATATGGTTCATAGTTTAGAAAATTGCAATAGTAACTATTATCCTTATTCTTTAGGTAATGTTTTTAAAAAAATAAATTATAATACTTTTAGTTATCATAATTATAAATATGATTATTATAGTAGAGATAAGTATTACTCTAATATGGGATTTGATGTTTATAAGGGAATAGGTAATGGCTTATCAATGGAAGATACTAGAAGTGATTATGATATGGTTAAGTCTAGTATAAGTGAATATATTGATAAAGATAGATTTTTAACTTATTATTTAACTATGTCTGGTCATGCTCCATATAATAAGGACAATAATTTGTCTGTTAAAAATTTGAAATTATTAGAAAAGTATGATTATAGTGATAATGTTAAATATTATTTATCTACTCAAATAGAACTTGATAAAATGATTGGGTTATTATTTGAAGAATTAGATAAGTTTAATAAATTAGATGATACTGTTATTGTTTTAATTCCAGATCATGTTCCTTATGGTCTTACACTTGAAGAAATGAATGAAATATCTGATATAAAAAGAGACAATGAATTTGAAAAATATAGATCTAGTTTAGTTATATATAATCAAAATATAAATAAATATAAAAATAGTGATAATTATTGTTCTAATATTGATATTTTACCAACTTTATTAAATTTATTTGGAGTAGAGTATGATTCTAGATTATTTATGGGTAAAGATATATTGTCTAATGGAGATGGAATGGTTGTTTTTGGAAATAGAAATATAGTAACTAAAGATTATAAGTATTCAAATATGAAGGATATTATATATGGTGAAATAGATGAAACTGAAATAAATAAATTAAAAAAAGATATATATATGAAATATAGAATTTCTAGATTGATGTTAGAGAATGATTATTATAATTATTTATTTAATGATTGATTTAATTATAAAAATAATTATATAATAATAGAGAGGTGAATAATGAAAAAGAAAGGTTTTACATTAGTTGAATTATTAGCTGTAATTGCAATACTATCAATTTTGGTTATAATTGCATTACCTAATATAGTTGGTATGTTTACAAAAGCTAAAAAAGATTTATTTTTGACGGAGGTTAAGACATTATATAAGGAAAGTGCTAATAAATTTATTAGTAATAGTATGAGTGGATCTAGTTCACAAAATATCTATTGTAAAAGTGCATCTGATGATATTAATCCTATTGATGTTACAACAAGTGATGTGTATTATTATATTGAAAAAGATAGTTCTGGAGTAACTAAAAAAATTGTTGTGTGGAATGGTCAAGGTTTTGTTTCAAAACAAGTAGGAGAAAAAGTTAATCTTAATGATATTACTATAGACTCATTAGAAGAAATGGATACTAGTGATGTAACTTGTGATAATGTTTTAACTAAATTGAATGTTATTCCAAAATTAAGTAAAAGTTATACAGTTGTTGCTTCTTCAGGTATTGTATCATCTTATATTGGAATTAATGCATTTATTAATGATTCAAGTTCAAATCCTGATTTTAATAAAGTAAAATATGTCATATATAGAAAAATAAAAAAATCAAATAGTAAAGAAACAGATACAGAATTTAAAAAAATATATGAAGTTGTGCAAACGAATAAATCAGAAGATTTTTCTTTAGAATATGATGATAAGGATACTGATTCTTCTGATGATGTTGAATATAGGGTTGAAGTGTATACAGATAGTGGCATTAAAATTGGTGAAATATCTACAACATATATATATTGTTTTGTTGCTGGTACTAAAGTTAAAACAGAAAGTGGTTTTAAGAACATTGAGGATATAAAAGTAGGAGAAAAAGTATATTCATATAATTTAGAAAATAATGAGTTAGAATTAAAGACTGTAACGCATTTAATTAAAAGTTCTACTATTGATACATATAAAATGACAATAGGTGGTAAAACAGTTGAAATGTCACCTAAACATCAAATATATATTGTTGATAAGGGATGGATAAGAGCTTATGATGTAAAAGTAGGTGATTTAATGTTATCTTCAAATAATGAGAAAATTGAAATAACAAATATAGAATATAAAAAATATGATGAGCCAATTAATACTTACAATTTAACAGTAGATGGTAATAGTAATTATTTTGTTACTGATATACAAGTTTTAGTACATAATTTACCATCCTTAAACATATTAAAAAGAGAAAAGTAAAAATTACTTTTCTCTTTTTGTGTACTTTTATATTTCTATGTGAATAGTTGTGTTTTTATATTTTAAATCAAATGTTTTAGTGTCTTTTGGTACTTCAAATGTAAAGTTACCTTGTACTTTAGTGTTTGGTTCAATTACTTTGTTGATGTGACTATCTATGTCATCAAACCATGTAACATTATTTTGAACAACTCCATCTACAATACAACTGATTTCACTATCAAAAATAAATATTTCTTCTTTATCTAGATTTTCTAAAAGAATATGAAATGTATAGAATGTATATCCTTCTTTTTGATCTTTAAACATTAATTCATTTCTTTCTTTTACATCATCACATTTTATTGTATATTTTGAAGAAGTTGCTTCTTCGTTAAATTTAACTGTGATAGGATTTTCATTATCTTTCTTATTAATGTTTGATGGATTAAGTTTATGCATATTGATAGTCGTATAAATTATTAATCCTATTGAAAGAAAAATTATTATTGCTGATATAACTTTAACAATAATTGCAAATTTGCTTGTATGAATTAGTGTGTCTTTTACAACATTTTTAAGTTCTATATTTGCTTCTTTATTCTTTAAATCTAAATCTTTTTCTTTTTCTAATATTTCTTTTAGTTTTATATAATCTTTATTATTTTTATATGGGGCTTTACAGTTTGGACATTTTGAATCTTTATCTATGTTTATGCTTGACCCACAATGTTCACATATTATTTTCATTAAATACTCCTATAAATTTTTAACTAATTCTTTGAATTCTGTTCCTCTATCTTCAAAACATTTATATTGATCCCAAGATGCACTACCTGGACTTAATAATATAACATCTCCTTTAGAACTATGTTCATTTGCTAAAGCAACTGCTTCTTTTAAATTTTCTACTACAAATGTTTCAATATTTAGTGAATCCATTTCTTCTTTTATTCTATTTTTATTTTCTCCAAAACATATAACTAGCTTTGTATTTTTTAGATAATCTTTTAAATCTAAGAAGTTTTGATGTCTTTCTAATCCACCTAAAAGTAAAACAGTTGGTTTATTGAAAGCTGATAATGCTATTTGAGTTGATGTTATATTAGTTGCTTTAGAATCGTTATAAAATTCTTTTCCATTTAGAGTTCTTACATATTCTATTCTGTGTTCTACACTTGTGAATTCTTTTAGTGTTTTTACTATTGTGTCATTATCAATATTTAATTCTTTTGATACCATAATTGCACACATAACATTTTCATAATTGTGTGCTCCTTGTAATTTTAAATCATGAACATTAATAATTTTCTCATCATAATAATAAATATCATCATCTTTTAAATAGCAGCCATCAATAATTTCTTTACTAGAAAAATATTTTTTTGTACTTTTTATATCTTTTGTTATTCTGTATGCATCTTCATTACTATAGTTGATTATTGCTATGTTCTTTTTAGTGTGATTTTGAAACATTCTTAATTTTGTTTCATTATAATATTCTCTTGTTTTAAACATATCTAAGTGTGCTTCGAAAATATTTGTTAATACTGCAATATCTGGATTAAAATCATAGAAATCATGTAATTGTGGTACGCCAATTTCCATAATTAAGTAATCATTTTCTTTAATATTTTCTATTACTTCACATAATGGAAATCCTATATTACCAGCTAAATGTGTTCTTCCTGGGAATGCATGAGAAACTATATCATATATAATAGATGTTGTAGTTGTTTTACCGTTAGTACCAGTTATAGCTACTAATTTAACACCTTTTGGTAATAAGTGATAAGCCATTTCAATTTCATTTATAACTTTAATATTGTGTTCTTCAGCATATTTTAAATATTTATGATCAAATTTTATTCCTGGATTTTTAATTAAATAATCGAATGATTCATCGAATATGTCATCTGGATGACTACCCAATATTACTTTTACTCCAAGATCTTCTAATTCTTTAATATGATCTTTATCTTGATTTTCATTTTTGTCATTTAATACAATTTCACAACCATGATGAGCAAGTACTCTAGCAGCTTGATATCCACTTCTTGCCATACCTAGTATGAATATTTTTTTATTATCAAACATATTACACCTCTTAATTAATTATACAACATAAATTGTTTAAATTGATAAATATATACACATTTTTACAAACTTACAATAAAAAAGTAACTATTTCGTAGCTACTTGTTTTCAATTTTTTGAATAAAGTCTTCAAATCTTCTTCTAATTTCTTTATGAAATTCTGGAGATGCTTTAAATATTCTTTTAGAGAAGTAATTTTTATAAAACATCTTTTTAATTTTATCTTTTATTTCACTTGTATTATCTAAATTCTTATATTTGATAGAAAGATTTTTAATTTTAAATATTGTATTAAATGATATTATAGAGTCTATTATGAATATAGTTATTAATGTGTAGAATAAAATATTTATTGTTTTGATACTTAATGCTGAATATATTTTAAAGAAGAATGGATTCATAAATTTTATTAATAAGAATCCTAATACTCCGAATGCTAAGCAATTACTTAGACATATTCTTCCGTTTAAATTAAATTTATGTTTTGAATAATCCCACCATCTAGCATGAAACATTTTTTCCATAATATAACTAGTTGCGTATTCTCCAATACTACATACGATTATACATAGTAGAAATAATAATATATTAGATTTAACATTATTTAATAATAAAATCATAGCAATAGAACAGTAACCATATATAGGACAATATGGGCCTATTAAAAAGCCTCTATTAACAAATTTCTTTGTATCTGGATAAGTAACAATTACTTCCATAATCCATCCTAAACATGAATATGTTAAAAATAATAAAAAGTATATTTGAAAATTATGCATTTTTTACCTTCTTTCTTTTAAAACCTAAATATTTTGGTAATGATTTTGGATGTTTTAGTACCTTTAGTGAACATTTTTTATCTATTAAAGTTACTACCCATGTTTCTTTATATTTAGGTAATTTTATATTTAATGGAAACATATGTTTTAAGATTATATCTTCAATTTTTTTGTTCATAAGATTTGGGAAAACTTTTCTTGAATTGTTTAATGCTTCTCTTGCGTGAATAAATCCATGCATTTTGAAAAAACTTTTTTTGGTATGTGATTCTTGCCATGGATTATAATAAAAATCATGTAATAAAGCACCTATTGAAATATCTTTACAGTTTAAATTATGTTTTTTAGCATATAAATATGAATTATAAGCTACTTCTAAAGAATGATCATATACACTTTCATTTTCATGATGCATATATTTCTTTCTTTTTATAAATTCTTTGTTGTTTAAAATCTCATTTACATAATCTAAAAACTCTTTATCGTATGTCATATTTTCTCCTTATTGACACTTTATAAGTATATCAAATTTAAACTAATATTAAAATACTTTATTTTTGTGATAAAATATATTTATTAAGGAGATATTATGAAAAATAAAAAATCAATAGTATATTTTAGTAGTAATATTAGTGGTGAAGAGTTAGAAAAGATAGTTGAAAAGCTTGATTTTAAACCTACTGGTAAAGTCGCTATTAAGGTTCATAGTGGTGAAAAGGGAAATCAAAATTTTATTAAGCCAGAATTTTATAAGGAATTAGTTAATCATTATGATGGTACTATTGTTGAATGTAATACTGCTTATGGTGGTGAAAGAAATACTAGTAAAAAACATACAAAGTTATTAGAAGAAAATGGTTGGTCTAAATTATATAATGTAGATTTGCTTGATAAGGATGAAGAGAAAGAATTAGAAATACCTAATGGAAAGAAAATAAAGAAAAACTTTGTAGGAGCTAATATGTTTAATTATGGCTCTATGATAGTTGTTTCTCATTTCAAAGGTCATCCAATGGGTGGATATGGAGGAGCATTAAAAAATATTTCTATAGGTCTTGCTTCTAGTCATGGAAAAGCATATATTCATGGAGTAGGTAAACCTGAAGATCTATGGACTGCTGATCATGTTTCATTCTTAGAATCAATTGCTGATGCGGCTAGTAGTGTAACAAGCCATTTTAAAGATAAGATTGTATATGTTAATATAATGAAAAATATGTCAGTTGATTGTGATTGTTGTGCTGTTGCTGAAGATCCTTGTATGAAAGATATTGGAATTTTAGCATCAACTGATCCAGTTGCTCTTGACAAAGCATGTCTTGATTTAGTATATTCTTCTGATGATCCAGGAAAAGATCATTTAATAGAAAGAATTGAATCAAGAAATGGTATTCATACTACATTATCTGCTGAAAGTTTAGGTGTGGGTACTACAAATTATGAACTAATAAAAATAGATTAAGTAGGTTTTATAAAAAGGGGAAATTATTATGAGTAATTCGTTAACTTATGTTTTTGGACATAAAAATCCAGATACAGATTCTGTTTGTGCTGCGATAGCATTATCATATTTAAAAAATCAATTAGGTTATAATACTAAACCAGCTGTTTTAGGAGATATTAATCCTGAAACTAGATATGCTTTAGATTATTTTGGTTTTAAAATACCATATCATTTGAATGATGTTAAATTGCAAATTAAAGATGTTAATTATCATAGAGATTGTTTTATTGATAAGAATTTATCTATTAAGGATGCTTTTGATTATATGAATAAATATTCATTAACAGGTATTCCTGTGGTAGAAAATAAGAATAAGTATTTTGGATATGTTTCATTAAAAGAAATAGCAAGAACTATTATAAATGGTGATTATCATAAAATAGATACTTCTTATGGAAATATTATTAATGTTTTAAGAGGAGAAAAAGTATTAAAATTTGATAAGGAAATTAATGGTATTGTTTTAGCTGCGACTTTTGCTAAAGAAACTTTTTTAGAAAAAGCTAATCTTAGTGAAAATAATATATTAATAGTTGGTGATAGAAAAACTATTCTTGAATATGCGATTGATAGTAAAGTTAAACTTATTATTTTAGTAGGTAATTTAGAATTATCTCATGATGTATTAAATAAAGCTAAAAAGAATAAAGTTAATATTATTTCTACACCTATGACTGCTTATGAAGTTAGTAAGATTATTTCTCTTTCTAATTATATTAAGAATTTTATTAGAGTAGAGAATGCTGTTACTTTTAGTGAGATAGATTATTTGTCTGATTTTTTAGATAAAAGTAGAAATTTAAAACATACTAATTATCCAATTGTAACAAGTAAGAATGAGTGTAAAGGATTATTAACTTTAACTGATGTTAATGAAGTTGATAGAAAGAAAGTAATATTAGTTGATCATAATAATTTTTCTCAAAGTGTTGATGGTTTAGATGAAGCTGAAATAGTTGAAGTGGTTGACCATCATAATATAGGTGATATTAATACTAAAAAACCTATTAATTTTAGAAATTCTTATTGTGGAAGTGTTAATACTATTATTTATGATTTATATAAAGAAAATGATATTAATATTCCTAGTGATATAGCTGGTTTAATGGCTTCAGCTATAATATCTGATACTATATTACTAACTTCTCCAACTACTACTTTGAGAGATAGTGATGCCTTAATTAATTTATCTAAAATAGCTAAAATTAATTATAAAGAGTATGGAATGGATATGTTAAAACATGGTATGAGTATTAAAGGATTAAGTAATGAACAACTTTTACACAAAGATTTTAAAACTTATAAAATGAATGATTATTTGATTGGAATAGGTCAAATATTAACAACTGATTTTAATCTTCTTAAAAAGAAAATGAGTAATTTAATATCATATTTAGATATAGAGGCTACTGAAAAGAATTTTAAGGTATTAACATTATTTGTTTGTGATATATTTGAGAATAAATCTTATTGTATTTATAATACTTCTTCTAGTGATATTATTAAGTCTAGTTTTAAGTTAGATGAAATATATGAAGGAGTAAGTATTGATGGAGTATTATCTAGAAAGATGCAGATAGTTCCATATATTATGGATACTTTAGATAAATAAAAAGAATTAGATGCTAATTCTTTTTAGTTTGTGTATAAAATGTCTAAATCAACATCAGTATTTATTCCATTAACTTTTCCTTGATTGCTGAATTGCCATAATAAATATTCTTTATCATAATTAGTTTGTTTTGTATAGTGTGCTAACCATGTAGGATATTTATTTAGGTTCCATATATTTTCTAAGTAATATTTACTACTGTAAATCATACCAGTATATCCATTATCATTTATCTCTTTTATGAATGATTCAGCAATATCATTAATATCAGTTAAACTTACATTGTAACTATTAAATTTTGACCAATCTTCCCAGTCAAATGCTATTGGTAAATCAAGTTTTTCTCCATTTAATTCATTTATAATCCATTTTGCTTGTTCAATAGATTCTTTAGTGTTTTTAGCGTATGAATAAAAATATAAGCCTATTTTTAGATTTGCTTCTTTAGCACCACTAATATATTCTTTAAATCTTTTGTCTAATATTAATTCATTATTCTTATGACCAAAACCAATTCGTATTATTACAAATTCTACTCCTGATTCTTTTACCTTTTTAAAATCAATTTGATCTTGCCATGCTGAAATATCTATTCCTATCATATTATTATCTTTTTTATATGTTTTGATAGCGTCTTCCATTTTTAATTTTTGTTTATTTGAGTTGTTATTTGTGTTATTATTCTTTGGCTTGTCTTTTACATAAAGTGTAAAATCTTTAATTGTTTTGTTATTTGAAGAGTCTATTGCAATATACTTTAATTTGTATGTTCCATTTTTATTAATATCATAAGCTCCTTCTATGTAACAGTTAGGTTTTTTATCATAATTGTCTGCACATATTGCTTTATTTACTAAGTCAGTATTACTTCCATTATAAACTGTATAAGAAGAACTTATTAATACAAGTGGATTAACGTTATCAACTATATTATAAATATATTTTAAAGTACTGTTTTTTCCTCTTGTATTTTTATATTTGATTGTATAATTATTTTTACCTAATGTTCTTGTATTTAGTTTATCATTTGAAATTAGATTACATTCTTGATTAACAATATCTTTTAGATAAATATCATCATTATAATTAAATGAGTTATCTTCTATTGATATAGTACAGTCATTTGATATTGATTCATTTGATTCAACTGTTCTATGATTCTTTTTTATTGTTAAAATAATCATTATAATCAAAATAATAAATAAAAAACTTGCTATTAAAATTCTTTTTTTCATATAACAAGTTTATCATATTTTTAATAAATAATAACTAATTTTGATTGAAATCTATTAATAATTCATGAATTAATTCTTCTTGATTACCTAAGTCAACATCTTCAATTCTATCAACTCTACATTTTTCACATGTTATGATAGCATTTACTTTATCAATTGAATCTTCTAAGTCATCATTAACAACTACATAGTTATATTTTGATACTTCATTTATTTCTTTATATGCTGTTTTAAATCTTTCAACTAGTTGTTCTTTTGTTTCTGTTTTTCTTGCGACTAATCTATCTTTTAGTATTTTCATTGATGGTGGCATTATAAAAATGAATACTGCATCTTTTCTTTTTTCATTTACTTTTCTTGCTCCTTCAATGTCTATTTCTAATATTACATCTATTCCTTTATTTAACATTTTATCAACATATGATTCTGGTGTTCCATAATATTTGCCAGGATATACTTCTGCATATTCTAAGTATTTATCATTTTTGATATTGTCTTCAAATTCTTCTTGTGAAATAAAATTATAGTCAATTCCATTTACTTCTTTTCCTCTTGGACTTCTAGTAGTATCTGATATAGACATAACTATATTATCTCTTTTGTTTAATATAGCTTCATCTATAGTACTTTTACCACATCCAGATGGACCTGATACTATTACAAGTAAACCTTGTTCTTTTTTTTTAATCATAACGTACCTCTTTTTAATTATATTAACATTTAAAATTATTATTATCAATGTATAATTTCTTTAATTTTGAAAATAATATTATTGGTGAATAAATATGAATGAAAACAATGAATTATTATTACATTTAGCAAAGAATGCGGAAATGGGTGTTAGTAGTACAACTAAACTTTTAAATACTTTAAAAAATAAAGAAAATAAAATTAAGCCTTTACTTGAAAATGAATTAAAAGAGTATGAATATTTTAAAAAGAAAACTGAAAAATTATTAAAGAAAAATAAAGTAGATGTACCTAGTACTAATATATTTGCTAAGATTAGTAGTGATTTAGGCATTAAAATGGAAACTATTAAAGATAATAGTGACAGTGCGATTGGTAGTATGTTAATTGAAGGAATGACAATGGGTATTACGTCTATTACATCAAAAATTAAAGTATATCAAGAGAGTACTCAAAAAAATATACTTAAATTAGCTAAAGAATATGTGAAATTTCAAGAAAAAGAAATAGATAAAATTAAAACTTTTATGTAAAAAATAAAAGTTTTTTTATTGTTTAATGTATTAATATGATATAATGTGGGTAGTAATTATAATATTGAAAAGAGTAAAATGGTGTTTTATGAAAAAAATTAAATATTTATTTTTTATATTAATATGTTATACAATGATGAGTGGTTTTGTACATGAGAATGTATATTTAACTGTTAATGATGATAGAAGTGTTAATTTTTCAGCTGAAACTTTGGTTTCAAATAAAGTTGAATTTGATGTTGAACAATATTTTTCTAGTGTAAATATTACTAAAAAGGGTTATACAAGAGAAAATTTAAATCAAGGACCTGATTATAAAGGGGTAAAGTTTTCTAAAAAGTTTAATTCTATAGATGTTTTATCAAATAGAGTTAGTAGTGATGCGCCTATTTCTATAGAAGAATATTTATTAAGTGGTTTTGACGAAAAGTTGTTATTCAGTAAAGAAGAAAACTTTTTAAACAATACATATAAAGCTGATTATAAGTTTTCTGTTTATGATTTAGTTAGAAATATAAGAAAAGCTATTACTGCCGCTAGTACTGTTTCTAATGTTTTAGGAGGCACTACTAATAATGATGGAACAACTGTACCATCTACTGATACAACTACACCTACACAAGGCAAGGATATTAGTAAATTATTAGATGAATTAGAAAAAGAATTTAGTTTTAAGTTTATTGTTACTTTACCTAATAAAGTTATTGAAAGTAATGCTGATGAAGTTAGTATGGATAAAAGAACATTAACTTGGGATATATCTGATATAAATTATACAAAAAATATTAAATTTACCTTTGATCTTGAAAATAAAAAGAATCATTTACTAATGACTTTTGGAATGGGTGCTTGTGTATTAATAGTAATAGCTATAATAGTATTTATAATAATTGCTATTAAGAAACATAAAGAAAGAAAAGCTGATAGTGTTCCAATTCATACTGATTATGATCCGAGCATAGAAGAATTAATTAAAGAAGAAAATAAAAATAAATTAGAGATAGTTGAAGTTGATCAAACACCTGAAGTTGCTCAAGTTGAAAATAATGTTAGAACAGAAGAAACAGAAATCAAGTTACAAGAAGAACAAACTGTTTTAAAAAATCAGCCAGTTGAAAAGAAAAGAATGTTTATTGATGATAATCAATTTAAAGAAAAATTTCAAATGGATGAAAGTGTATCTAAAGATGAAGTTTATGTAGATACACCTGATGTAGATGATAAATTGTGATATTTAGTATCACTTTTTGTTTGCTTTACGTGGTAAGTTCTAGAGATTTAAAAAAAGTGTAAAATTTTTTTAAAAAAAGTTTTTATTTTGATATAATGATAATGAGGTGAGTAATATTTATGGATAAAATTTTATCTAATGCATTAAAAAAAGAGACAAGAAGACAACAAAATAATATAGAGTTAATTGCTAGTGAGAATTATGTATCTAAAGATATATTAAAATTACAAGGCAGTATTTTGACTAATAAGTATGCTGAAGGATATTCAGGAAAGAGATATTATGGTGGATGTGAATATATTGATATATTTGAAACTAAAGCTATAGAATATGCTTGTGAATTATTTGGAGCTAAATATGCTAATGTTCAACCACATAGTGGAAGTTCTGCTAATATGGCTGTTTATAGAGCATTATTAAATCACGGGGATAAAGTACTTGGTATGTCTTTAAATCAAGGTGGACATTTAACTCATGGTAGTAAAGTTAATTTTAGTGGAATGGATTATGAGGTTATTGGTTATGAATTAGATCCTGAAACTGAAGAATTAGATTATAAAAAAATAGAAGAATTAGCTTTAGAAATTAAACCTAAAATGATTATTGCTGGAGCTAGTGCTTATCCTAGAAAAATAGATTTTAAGAAATTTAGAGAGATAGCTGATAGTGTTGGAGCTTATTTAATGGTTGATATGGCACATATTGCTGGATTAGTTGCTGCTGGTTTACATATGAATCCAGTTCCTTATGCTGATGTTGTAACAACAACTACTCATAAGACATTAAGAGGTCCTCGTGGTGGATTAATTCTTACTAATGATGAAGAAATAATTAAAAAAATTAATAAAGTAATTTTCCCTGGAATTCAAGGCGGACCATTAATGCATGTTATAGCAGCAAAGGCTCAATGTTTCTATGAAGCATTACAAGATGATTTTAAAGTATATGCTAAACATATTATAGAGAATGCTAGTGCTATGGCTAATGAATTTAAGAAACAAGGAGTTAGAATTATTTCTGGTGGAACAGATAATCACTTAATGCTAATAGATGTTAAAAGTAGTTTTGGTATTACTGGTGATATTGCTGAGAAAACACTTGATAGTATTTGTATTACAGTAAATAAGAATTCTATTCCAAATGATGATGAAAAACCTAGTAAAACTAGTGGTTTAAGAATAGGTACGCCTGCTATGACAACTAGAGGATTAAATGAAAAAGATTTTATTTATATAGCAGATATTATTGTTGAAGCTTTAAAAAATTATGATAATAAAAGCGTATTAAAAGAGTTAAAAAAAGAAGTACTTGAAATTACTTCTAAATATCCAACTAAAAATATTAAATAGTTGATACGTCAATCCATGAAATGTAGTTAGAATATTGTTCTAACTCTTTTATTTTGAGTTCGATTGCGCTATTTGTACTTCCACATGCTGGGAATACTGTTTCAAATCTTTTTAGTGATTCATCTAAATAAACATCAATTCCATCATTAATAGCAAAAGGACAAACTCCTCCGACTGGATGACCAATAATTGTTTCAACTTCATCAAATCCTAACATATGTGCTTTTTCATGAAAGAATGCTTTATATTTTGAATTACTTATTTTAGCATCTCCGGCTAACACTATTAATATTATTCTATCTTTTAGTCTAAATGACATTGTTTTAGCTATTCTTTTACCTTCAGTATTTAATGCTTTAGCAGCTTGTTCTACAGTTGCACTACTAACATCAAATTCTTTAATTCTATTATCCATATTATATTTTTTAAAATATTCTTTAACTTTATCTATTGCCATTATTTTCTATCTCTCAATGTTGTAAAAATATATAGTCCAACAAATACAAATATTATTCCTATCATATATCCACTTGTTAAAAAATTAAATATTTTTGCAAATCCTTTTATATTTTTTGTTTCTTTTCCAATTATTTGATTACCTGTTATTTTAAAATCTTCATTTATACTATTAATATTATCTTGTATGATATATTCTCCTTTTGGAGTATCTTTTATGAAACCAATTCTATATCCTCCATTTGAATTGAATAATACTATGTCATCTGAACTATAAAAATCTTGTTTTTTGATAATTAATAAATCATTTTTATTAATATCTGGTGACATATTATCTTCTATAACATGATGAGTTGTATATCCAAATAAGAATGGATAATCTGTGTCTTTTAAGATACCAATCATAAAACAATATATATCATAAATTAAAAATATACTTAATATAGCTAGTATTACTAATAACATACCTTTTATTGCTTTTATATCATTTTTCATAAATCACCTCTATTTGAATTAATTATAACATGAATAGATTAATTATGTTATAATTTTAAGAGAGGTTAGCATGAATATAGACAAGTTTAATAATTGTATAATTATATTAAAAGATAAAACTAAGAAAAGTTTTTTAAAGAAAATAAATAAATTAATTAATGTTAAAATAATCACTTTGAATGAATTTAAAAGAAAATGTTTTTTTGATTATGATGAAGAAACTATTTGTTATATATGTGATAAATATAATGTTATATATGATGTAGCTAAAATATATTTAGAAAATTTATATTATGTTAGTGATAAAGATAAGTCTTCTAAAATGAAGTTTTTAAAGGATTTAAAAGATGATTTAAATAGTAAACATTTATTATATTATAATGATATGTTTATGTCTTATTTGAATAGTAATAAGGTTATTTTATATAATTTAAAGTATGTTAATAAATTCTATAAAAATATATTTGATAGTTTAAATGATGTTATATATGTTGAGACAGAAGTAAATGAATCTAAAAAAGATTTATATTGTTTTGATAGTGTTGAAGAAGAAGTGTCTTTTGTAGCTGATAAAATATGTGAATTAATAAAGAATGGAATAGATATAAATAATATTAAATTGTGTAATGTAAAAGATAATTATATTTATACTATTAAAAAGATATTTAAGTTATATAATATTCCAGTTACTTTAAATTTATCTTATAGTGCTAAAGGTAGTATTTTAGTTAGTAAATTTAAAGAAAAATATTGTAATGATATAAGTAAAACTTTTGAATCTATTAGTGAACTTATTAAAACGAATGAGGATATAAAAATATATAATAAAATACTTAATGTTATAAATAAATATTGTTTTGTTAATGATTATGATAGTGTTAAATCTATTATATTTAATGAGCTTGATCAAATTAAAATAAATAATGAGGTACTTGATAATAGTGTTAAATGTATTGATATAGAAGAAGAAATTGATGATTCTGATTATGTTTTTCTAATTAACTATAATGAAGGTGTAATACCAGTTAATTCTAAAGATGAAGATTATTTACCAGATAGTGTTAAATCATTAATTGGAGTAAGTACTTCTTATGAAATAAATAAAAATAATATTTCTTTAATACAAGATAAGATTTTGTTATCTAATAATATGATAGTGACTTATTCTAAATATATTAATGGATCTGAAGCTTATATTAGTCCATCTTATAGTGAAGAGATATTTAATAAAAGTGTTTGTGATAAGAAATATGATAATTCTAATAGTTATAATAAGATTTTATTATTAAAAGATATGGATGAATATAAAAAGTATTCAACTATTAGTGATAGACTTAAACTTTTAAAGAGTAATTATTCATTAAAATATATGTGTTTTGATAATAAATTTAAAGGTGTTAATACTAAATTATTAAGTGAATATTTAGGTCATAAATTAACTCTTTCTTATACTAGTATGGATACTTATTATAAATGTGGTTTTAGATATTATTTAGATTACATATTAAAAATTAATAAATATCAAGATACTTTTGAAATAGTGATTGGTAATATATTTCATAAAATATTGTCTGAATGTTTTTTTGATGATAACTATAATATTGATGAATGTTATGATAGAGAAGTAAATAGTGTAAATTATGAGTTTAATAATTGTGAAAAGTTTTATTTAAATATTTTAAAAGATGAAATTAAATTAATAGTAGAAACTATAAAAGAACAATTAAAATACACATCATTAAGTAAAACTATGTGTGAAAAAGAAATAATTGTAGATGTTAGTAAAGATTTAAATGTAAAGTTTAAAGGTTTTGTAGATAAAATATTATATGATGAATGTAATGGTCAAACTGTTGTTGCAATAATTGATTATAAAACTGGTAATCCAAATTTAGAGATAAATAATTCTATATATGGTTTACATATGCAGTTGCCTGTATATATTTATTTAATAAAAAATGAGATTAGTAATGTTAAAATAGCTGGTTTTTACTTACAAAAGATATTAAATAATAAAAGTTCTCTTGAAGAAAGAAAAAATGATTTAAAATTACAAGGATATTCTAATAGTGATACTAGTATTCTTTCTATGTTTGATTCCAGTTATGAAGATAGTAAAATTATTAAATCATTAAAAGTTACTAATAGTGGAGGTTTTTATAGTTATTCTAAAGTTATAAGTGATGAAGAGATTGATATACTATGTGAAGTAGTTAAAAGTAAAATAAATGAAGCATCTGATAATATATTAAATGGGAAGTTTGATATTAATCCTAAAGAAATTGATAATAAAAATATAGGATGTGATTTTTGTAAATATAAAGATATTTGTTATATGACTAATAGTGATATTGTAACTTTAAAGAAATGTGATAATGTTTTTGAGGAGGTAAGTGGTAATGCCAGTATGGACTAGTGAACAAAAAGAAGCAATTGAAAAATCAGGTAGTAATATTATAGTTAGTGCTGGTGCTGGTTCTGGTAAAACTGCTGTATTATCTGAAAGAGTTATTTATAAAATAGAAAATGGAATACACGTAAATGAACTATTAATATTAACATTTACTAAAGCAGCTGCAGCTGAAATGAAAGATAGAATTAGAAGGAAAATATCTAAAAGAGAAGAGTTTAAAAGTGAACTTGATTTAATTAACTCTGCTTATATAACAACTTTTGATTCTTTTGCATTGTCTATTGTTAAAAGATATCATTATTTATTAAATATAACTAATAATATTAATATTACTGATGATTCAATTGTTCAAATATGTAAAAATAAAATATTAGATGAGACATTTGAAGAGTTATATGCTCTTGAAGATGAAGAATTT
This sequence comes from uncultured Bacilli bacterium, assembly GCA_934096645.1. Lineage (GTDB taxonomy): Bacteria > Bacillota_I > Bacilli_A > RF39 > UBA660 > CAG-1000. The sequence continues at coordinate 157,903 of CAKOMK010000003.1, forward strand.
ATTAAATTAATTAAAGAAAGAACTATTAAGAATGATAAAACTATACGTACTAATATATTGAAACTTGGTAATATTATTGATGGTTATATAGACCCAGATGCTTTTTATAATTATGTTTTAAACAAGTTTTACACAGAAGAAAATATTAATGATTTAATAGATGAATATAGAGAATTGCTTAAAGAAAAATATAAGTGTGTATTAATGGAATATGATAATATGTCATATTATTTTGATAGTGATTATTTATCTAAGATAGATTTGAGTGATTTAGTAAATTTTGATGATTTTACATTTGCATCTACTTTTAGATTACCAAGTGTGCCAAGAAATACAGAAGAAGAAGCTAAGAATGCTAAAAATAAACTTAAATTATCTATTGATGAATTATTAGATTATAAAAAATATGGAGATATCAATAAAATTAAAGAAAATATATTATCTACGTATGATGATGTAAAAACTATTATAAAGATAATTAAAAAATATTTGAACAAGTTAAATAAATATAAAAGTGAAGAAGGAATTTATACATTTAATGATATTGCTAGTATGGCTATAAAAATACTAAGTGACAATGAAGATGTTAGAAATGAGCTTAAATATTCATTTAAAGAAATAATGATTGATGAGTATCAAGATACTAATGATGTTCAAGATAAATTTATTAGTTTAATTGAAAATAATAATGTTTATATGGTTGGTGATATAAAACAATCTATATATAAATTTAGAGGTTCTAATCCAAGTATATTTATGGATAAATACAATAGTTATAGTAAGAATATAAATGGATATAAAATAGATTTAATAAAGAATTTTAGGTCTAGAAGTCAAGTATTAAATAATATTAATAGAATGTTTGAATTATTAATGGATGATGATATTGGTGGTGCTAGATATAAAGAATCTCATGAAATGATATATGGTAATACATCATATGATAATGAAACATTTAATGATTTTAATTATGATGCTAGTATATTAGAATATGAAAATGAAACTAATGAATATAGTAATAATGAGATAGAAATATTTACTATAGCTAAAGATATTATAGAAAAAATGAGTAGTAATTTTATGGTATTTGATAAAGATACATCTAAAATGAGGAAAGCTACTTATAATGATTTTGTTATTATATTAGATAGAAGTAAGTATTTTGATGATTATAAAAAGATATTTGAATATATGGGTATTCCTTTGACTATTCTTAAAGATGATAAGTTAAATGTTAATAATGATATTTTATTAATTAAGAATATTTTGGATTTTATAATTAGAATAAATGATGGAGATTTTAATCAAGAATTTAAATATGATTTTATTTCTATAGCAAGAAGTTTTTTATATGAATATAGTGATTCTTTAATATTTGAAATATTTGCTAACAATTCATTTAAAGAGACTAGTATATTTAAAGATTTTAGTAATATTAAGTCTATTAATTCTAAAATATGTTCAACTATATATGAAGAGATTATTGATATAAGTGATTTTTATAATAAATTATATAAAGTAGGAGATTATGAAAATGTTAATGCTAGACTTGAAACATTATATAATCTATCAAATAATTTAAATGAACTTGGTTATACTATATATGATTTTAGAGATTATTTAAATAATATTATAGAGATTGGTATTGATATAAAATATAGTTCTTATAAGGATAATAGTGATAGTGTTAAAGTAATGACTATTCATAAATCTAAAGGTCTTGAATATCCAGTTTGTTATTTTGCTGATATAAATCATAAATTTAACATATCTGACATGAAAGATTTAGTAATTGCTGATAAGAAATATGGTTTGATTTTACCAGCAACCGTAGAAGAAAATAATAGTATTATTAAAGAATTATATAAAAATAGTTATTTGAAAGAAGAGATTAGTGAAAAGATTAGACTATTTTATGTTGCGTTAACTAGGGCACGTGAGAAAATAATTATAATTTTACCTAGTATGGAAACATTTAAGTACGAAAAAGATGAAAATGGTGTTATATTGAGTCTTTTAAGAAAGAAATTTATAAAATTGAGTGATTTAATATATGGCATTAAAGAATATTTACCTGAATATTTTGAAAGTATTAATATCGAAAAGTTAAATTTAAGTAAAAATTATTTATATAAAAAGAAAATTGAAGAGTTAAAATCTTTTGATATAGATAAAATTGATGTAAATGAAATTAATATTCATAATGAAGTAGTTGATGAAGAACATTTTTCTAAAGAAACTCATGAGTTATTAACTATAGAAAATAGAACTAATATGAGATATGGTACTCACTTTCATGAAGTACTTGAATTATTTGACTTTAAAAAGAAAAATTATGAAGTTATTAGTGAAGAATTTATTGTTAATAAAATAAAACATATGCTTATGAATCCAATATTTAATGATATAGAAAATGCTAATATATATAAAGAATATGAATTTTATTATAGTGAATCTAATGTTAATTATCATGGAATAATAGATTTAATGATAGAACATGATGATCATATTGATATAATTGATTATAAGTTAAAAAATACTACTGATAGTAATTATATTAAACAATTAAATGGATATAAAAAGTATATAGAAAGTATTAGTAAAAAGAATGTTAATTTATATCTTTATTCTATTCTTGATGAAAAAATAGTTGATATTAAAGTGTAAAGTTTGAATTGAAATTATTTACAATGGTAAAATATAATGCTATTCTTTACTTGTAAGATAAGTAAAATAAGGAGGAAATATGTCAGGAGTTTTTAGAGCAGATCCTGCGACTATGAGAAGCGTTGGTACTCGTATCGGAGAAGTTGCTGCTGATTTTAAAAGTAATTATGAAAAAATTTATAGCACAGTTGAATATTTAATTAGAAATAATTATGTTTCACCTGAAGCTGTAGCTATTGGGGAAGGTATTGAAGGTCATAAATCTGAAATTATGGCTATGCATAGAAGTATTCAAGCTTATTCTGGTTTCGCTACTAAAGCAGGAAATACTGTAACAAATAATCAACAAAATTTAGTTGATGAAGCAAACAAATATTTAAAATAATTAGGAGGATATATGGATAGTAATAGTACAAAAATTTCTTATGAAGAAGCACGTAATGATGCTAAAACATTAGATACTTGTGCATTAAAGATGAGAGATGAATTTGATGAATTCATTAATCATATGAATCAATTAGGTGCAGAAGATGTATTTTATGGAATGGCTTCAGAACAAACAAAACAAAGTTTTGCAGAGTTAAGAGCTCATTTTAATGATTTTGTGAATTTAGTAATTAGATTCTCAACTGTAGTTAAAAGCGCTACTGATACAACTGAACAAACTGAAAAAACTATTGCTGCGGCTGCTGAAGAGTTACCACAATAGTTTAGTGCAGTGGTAATAAAAAAATATGAAAGTTGTAGAGCCAAGTATTTTGATGGAGGAAAGATCCAGATATCAAAAAGAATTGAACTCATGCGATGCTTTATTACAAAGAGTAAAAAAGATGTCACAAGATTATGCATTTTGTGAGGAAAAATTATCACAAATAATAAATTATTTGAGTGAAGGATGTATTATTGATGGTGTAGGTGTTGGCTATAACTCATTAAATATGAGAAAAGAAAAAATGCTTTCTGATATGTCTACAATCGAGTCTACTGTTAAATTTCTAATAAATAGAAGAAAGATTTTAAGTAAACTCATAGGTAATATTAATAAAGAGTTGGCTGGACTATCTGTTAGAAAGCAAGTTAGATTGAATGCCAGCTCTACTTTGCATTAGAAATATTTATTTGGAGATAAGGATATAAATGAAAAAATTTTATTTAGATATACCAAATTTAAATACTGCACTTAATTTTTCAAAAGATGTATCAGAGTTTGAGCCTGAAATAAGACATAATATTGATGAAGCTATTAATTTATCACAAGATATTACAATTAATTTAAGTGATTTTTTAGGTGTGGCTGAATCCATGAAGGAAAATGTAGAATTTTTTTCAACAATATCACAAATTATAGGCGAGATAATCGCTGATGGTTGTGTTTGTGAAGAAGAACTTTTAAATGTTCTTAAAGAAAAGGGTGTTGATGTTTTCACTGGTGTATTGTATTCATTTATGAAAAATGGATTTTTGGATATTAGTTCATTAAGTGATGCTAAACTTGTCAGTGAAGTTTTTTGTTCTGCATTGAAAGAAAATTCGATTAATATAAAAGAACTTACGAGTAAAATATTGCCGAATATGATTGAAAATGAAAATATATCTTATGAGGATTTTGTATCATTATTAGATATTATGTGTCAAAATAAGACAATGGACACTAAAAGCATTGGGGACCTATATAATACATTAAATAGTAATGAAACTATTAAAAATACAGAAGATGGAAAATTTTTGTTGTGGCAATTAGAATCATACGCTAATAGTTCTACTAATATGAGAGGTGCCATGTTGAATAGACTTGGTATTGTATATTATAGTCAAAATGATCCTAAATGGGAAAATGTAAGGTATTATAAAGGACTTGATTCTACATTTGGTTCGTCTGCATGCGGTTTTACAAGTCTTGCAATGATTGTTGCTGCAAAGGAACATGATATTTCTATTACTCCTCAAACAATAATACGTGATTCAAATCGTTTTATTAAGGAAATAAATGGTTTTAATACCGAGGAACCTGCATGTAGTTGGAATGAAATTGAACTGATTGCTGCTAAACATGGGATAGAAACCACTATAATAAGAGGTGATGATGATTATAATGGTAAGATAAATTTTATTTTTGAATCTGTCGCAAATGGAGATCCTGTTATTGTTTTAAAAACCGGTCATTATTATACCGTATGTCCTGGATTAAAGGAAGGTCAAGTGATTATAATGGATCCTTTTTCACCTAATTATAAAAGAAATGGAGTATATACTCCTGAAGAAGCTGAAAAGATAATTAGAAGAGATTATGTCAGTGGAGTTGTAAGTTTTTCTTGGGATTGAGATAATATTAATATTTTACTTAAATTTATAATTAGAGTATTTTATACTCTTTTATTTTGCAAAAAAATATATATCATGTTATAATTAGTTAGATAATAATGGTACATAAGTTTTATCAATGAAAAAAGAATAAGAGGTGAAATATGCAAGTTGTTCTAGTAAAAAGAGAAAAAATATATAGATTTCCATTTCCTATTGATGAAACAACTACTTCTTATTGGTTAAATGATGTAGATGATGACTATAATGAAAGAAATTTAATTTCATTAGAGAAAATAGATGATAAATGGAATTTAGTTAGTAATTCAACTTGTTATATTGAAGTTGGAGAAAAACAAATAAAGAATGCTCTTTTGAGTGTTGGATTGTTTTATTCTTTAAAAATAGTTGATGCTAACAATAATATTTCTAGTGCACTTTTGTATGTTGAAAATGAAGAAAAGGAAACTTATATAACATATAATGTTGTTCAAAATGGAGAATACACTATTGGTAATAGAGATGATCAGAATATAAGACTTAGAAGTTCTGTTGTTAATAATGCTCATGCTGTTTTGACTAAAAACGAAAAAGGATTTTTTATAAGATCTTTAGATACTAAATATGGTATATATATAAATGATAATAAAACTGATGAGAGATCTCTTGAAAATGGTGATATAGTTTTTATTCTTGGATTTAGAATAATTGTTTTAAATGATTTCATAATTATTAATAATAGTGATAATGTTATTGTTAATTCACCATATATTGTACCCGGAGAGTTACCAAGTTTTAATGATGAATTAATTGCTACTGTTGATAATGACAATGCTGTTTTATATAATGAGAATGATTATTTTTCTAGACAACCTAGATTTGTTACATCAATTACACCTGAAGAACTTAGTATTGATAGTCCTCCTGGAAAGGTACAAGAAGATCAAACTCCTGTAATTTATACAATAGGGCCTATGATTACAATGACTATGTCTTCTGCTGTAAGTGTAACTACATCAATTATGAATATTCAAAGGGGAAATGCTACTTTTAAATCTACACTTCCTGCTTTGTTAGTTGCCGTTGCTATGATTGCATCTACTATATTATGGCCTTCTTTGATGAAGAAATATAACAAAAAGAAAACAATTGAATCTGAAAAAGAAAGACAAGTTAAATATTCTGAATATTTACAAGAAAAAAGAGCTAAAATAACTACTATTAAAAATAATCAACATCAAATTTTATTAGAAAATTATCCTGATCCTAAAGATTTAGCAAGTGTTATTTTAAATAAAAAAAGAAATTTATGGGAAAGGCAAATTGGAAGTTATGATTTCTTGTCTGTTAGATTAGGTTTAGGTACTGTTCCAGTACAATTAAATTTAAGATATTCTATGGAAGACTTTTCTATGGTAGAAGATAACTTAAAAAATGAACTTAATAGTGTTGCTGAGATTGGAAAAGATATTAAAAATGCTCCAGTGACTATAAATTTAACTGAAAAAAATAAACTTGTTTTAATTGGTGAAACTAGATATAAAGATAATATGTTGAGAAGTATGCTATTACAATTAGCCACTTGGCATTCATATAATGACTTAAAATTTGTATTTATGATTAATGATACTACTAGTAATATTTGGGATAGTGTTAAAACATTACCACATACTTGGAGTAACTCTAGAGATATTAGATTTTTTGCTGATAATTATGATGATATGACTAAAATATCTTTCTATCTTGAACAAATATTTATTTCTAGAAAATATAGTGAAGATGATAATGAAAAGAGAATAGAAAATAATTTAGATTTTAGAAGTTATAGACCATATTATTTAATAGTTGTTGATAATATTAAAAAGAATAAAAATGTTGAAATAATTAAAAAAATATTAGAAGAAAAGACAAATATTGGGTTTGGTTTGATTATATTAAATGATGGTATTTCTAATTTACCTAATGAGTGTAATGATTTCTTATCTGTTGATGAAAAGAATTCTGCGATTATTACAAATGATTTAAATAAAAAGAATCAACAAGCATTTGCGATGGATGATGTTAGTGAAGTTAATTTACCATTGTTATGTGAAAAATTATCTAATATTCCTATTAAGCAGTCTAATATGCTTAGTGAAACTGATCAAAATATTGGCTTTTTAGAAATGTATAAAGTTGGTAAGATAGAACATTTAAATATATTTGAAAGATGGCAAAATAATAATCCTGTTAATAGTTTGAGTGTACCTATAGGTATTCATACTGATGGTGAGATATTTAATTTAGATTTGCATGAAAAGTTTCATGGACCTCATGGATTGATTGCTGGTATGACTGGTAGTGGTAAATCTGAGTTTATTATTACATATATTTTGTCTATGTGTTTGAATTTTAGTCCTGAAGAAGTTTCATTTGTTTTAATAGATTATAAAGGTGGAGGTTTAACTGGTGCTTTTGAAAATAAATTAACTGGTATGAAATTACCACATTTAGCTGGAACTATTACTAACTTAGATAAGGCTGAAATTAATAGAAGTTTAGCATCAATTAAAAGTGAACTTAAAAGAAGACAAGAATTATTTAATAAAGCTAAATTTGAATTAAATGAAAGTACATTAGATATATACAAATATCAAAAATTATATAGAGATGGTATTATTAAAGAACCTATGTCTCATTTGTTTATTATAACTGATGAGTTTGCTGAACTTAAGAGTCAACAATCTGAATTTATGGCTGAACTTATTAGTACTGCTCGTATTGGACGTTCTTTAGGAGTACACTTAATACTTGCTACTCAAAAACCTAGTGGTATAGTTGATGATCAAATTTGGTCAAACTCTAAATTTAAGGTATGTTTAAAAGTTCAAGAAAGAGCAGATAGTATGGATGTAATTAAATGTCCTGATGCTACTAGTATTAAAAAGGCTGGACGTTTCTATTTACAAGTTGGTTATAATGATTACTTTGCTATGGGACAAGCTGCTTATGCTGGAACTAAATATATTCCAAAGGAAAAAGTTGCTAAAACTGTAGATAGAGATATTTCATTTATTAATGATATAGGAGATACTACAAAGAGTTTAGAGACTACTAAAAGAGTTGATGTTGTTTCTTTAGGAGAAGAATTACCTAATGTTTTAAAATATATTTGTGATGCTGCTAAAACTAAAAATATGGCTGCTAATAAATTATGGCTTGATAAGATACCTGCTGAAATATTTGTTAATAACTTAATGCAAAAATATTCTTTTGTACCTAAACCATGGAATATTGAAGCTGTTATTGGTGAATATGATGATCCTGAAAATCAAAGTCAAGGGTTACTTACTGTTAATTTAAATAGTGAAGGAAATACTCTTGTATATGGTAGTGGAAGTGAAATACTTTTATCTTCATTAGTTTATAGTTTGATTATTAGTCATAGCTCTAAAGAAGTTAATATATATATTGTTGACTTTGGTACAGAAATGTTTGGTATATTTATTAATGCTCCTCAAGTAGGAGATGTAGTATATATTAATGAAGAAGAAAAAATTGCTAATTTATTTGCTACTGTTGCTCGTGAATTAGAAGTTAGAAAGAAATTATTTGCTAACTATAATGGTAGTTATGACATATTTATTAAAAATAGTGGAAGAACATTGCCTAAAATGATTATCATTATAAATAATTATGAATTACTTAATGAAAACTATGATGATTATGTTGATTTAGTTTCTTCTTTATCTCGTGAAGGTGAGAAATACGGAATAATATTTGTAATTACTGCAAGTGCATCAAATGGTGTTAGAGGTAAAACTACTCAAAACTTTGGTAGACAAATATGTATTCAAATGAATGATTCAGCTGATTATTCAAGTATTCTTGGTAATACTCATGGTATGGTACCATCTAATATTGCTGGTAGAGGACTTATAAAAATTGATGGTGAACTTCATGAATTTCAAACAGCGTATCCATATAAATGGGATGAGATCAATACATTTATAAAGCGTATATGTACTAAACTAAATGAAAGAGTTAAAGACAAAGCAGAAAGAATTGCTGTATTACCAGAGCATGTAACTTTATTAGATGTATCTGATTCAATAACTAATTTAAGTAATGTACCAATTGGTATTGAAAAGAATACTTTAGCGACTTCAATGTTTGATTTTAATAAGAATTTAATTTCTCTTGTTTCATCACAAGATTCTACATTGTTAGATAAGTTTGTTCCTTCTTTAGGACAAGTATTCCAAAGCATTGAAAATGTAGAATTATATATGGTTGATTCAAATGAAGTATTAAAAGATACAGATATATTTAGAAATTTTTATACATCAAATATTCCTGATGTGTATAAAAAAATGACTGAATTGACTACTAATGATAATGGTAAAACAAATATGTTTATGTTCTTTGGAATTGATCAGATGTTTGCTGGACTAACTAGACCTGAAGTTGATAATTTCAAATCTATTTTAGCTAACTTAAAAAATTATAAAAATATAAGAGTAGTTATTGCTGATTCTGTTGGTAAAATTAAGAGTATAGAATATGAAGAATTCTTTAGAAATAGTGTTCAAACTCTTAATGCTATATGGATTGGTTCTGGAATTACTGATCAATTCACTATTAAGTCATCAACATATACAAGAGAGACTAGAGGTCAAATACCACTTGAATTTGGATTTAATGTTACAAGAGGTAATGCAACTTTAGTTAAACTATTAGATTTCTATACAAAGGATTAGGTGATAATATGGATTTTAAAGTATATATAATAGTTGAGGTTCCAATTATTGAAAAGAAATTTGAAATGTTAGTACCAATAGATAGAAGAATTCATGATATTATAACTTCTATTAAAAAAAGTAATCCTTTGTTATCTAGTGGATTTTACGAACAAAGAAATCCTACATTATTTAGTAAAACTACTGGAGAAATGTATGATATGAATCAAGTTATTAAAGACTCTAACATAAGAGTGGGAACAAGATTGATTTTGATGTAAAGCACTTAATTGTGCTTTTTTAGTGTCATTAAATAATATATTTCATATTCTAAAATAGTAGGAGATTATTTATGATTAATACTATAATTGGGATATTGATTCCTTTTCTTGGAACTTCTTTAGGTTCTTTAATGGTTTATTTTATTAAAACTTCTAAATCAAAGAAAACAAATGTAATATTATATGGTTTATCTTCTGGAATAATGTTATCTTCATCTATATGGTCACTTATAGTTCCATCACTTACTAATAGTAATAGTTATTATTTTTATTTACCTTGTATAATTGGATATGTTTTTGGAATATTATTTTTGATTTTTATAGATGTTATATCTGCTAGAATTAGTAAATTTAAGATGAACAGAGTAAATAAGATGCTTATGGCTGTTACTATTCATAATATACCAGAAGGTATGGCTGTAGGGGTAATGTTTTCTAGTATTTTATATGCTTATGGTAATATTACATTATCTAATGCATTTATATTATCAATTGGAATAGCTATTCAAAACATTCCTGAAGGTGCAGTAGTATCATTGCCTTTACATAATTCTAATAGCACTAAGAATAAATCATTTTTATGTGGAGTATTATCTGGCGCTATAGAACCAGTATTTGCTTTAATAACTATTATATTTATTAATAAAGTTAGATTTTTATTTCCATATCTTTTAGCGTTTGCTGCTGGAGCTATGATATATGTTGTATTCTTTGAGTTAATACCTGAAACTAAAGATGATAAGAAGTGTGGAATTGTTAGTTTTATAATTGGATTTGTTTTTATGATGATGTTAGATATATTTTTAGGATAATTATTTAAAAAAGTATTGATTTATTTTATTATTGTTAGTAAAATGGTATCAAGTTTTTTTAAAAAGGTGATATATGAACATGAACAATAATGAAATAAAATTAGTTAATATTATTGATGCTAGAAATACTAACATATCTTGTTTATGGAATAATTATGTTTTTATAAGTAATAAAGCGACTGAATAAATGTGTTTGGTCGTTTTTATTTGGATGGAGGTGCAATATGGATAATATAAGTATTAATGATATTTTAAATTTAGTTAATGATTATAGTGAAGAAGAATTAAATAAAATTAAAAAAGCATATGAATATGCTTCTAATTTACATTCACATCAATTTAGAGATAGTAATGAGCCGTATATTATTCATCCTCTTAATGTTGCTTATATTTTGGCTAGTATACATGCAGATAGCGATACTATTTGTGCTGGATTATTACATGATACTTTAGAAGATACTGTATATACTAAAGAAGAAATGTGTAATGATTTTGGTGAAAGTATTACTTTATTAGTTGATGGTGTAACAAAAATATCTAAAATGAGTTATAGTTCTAAAGAAGAAAGAAACTATGCTAATACTAGAAAAATAATAACAAGTATTACTAAAGATATAAGAATTATAATAATTAAACTTGCAGATAGACTTCATAATATGAGAACTTTACAATATAAAGAGCCCAAAAAGCAAAAAGAAAATGCTTTAGAAACTATGGAAATATTTGTGCCAATCGCATATTTTATTGGTGCTTATAAAATTAAAAATGAATTAGAAGATTTGTCTTTTTATTATTTAAATAAAGATAAATATTGCGAAATAAGTGATAAAAGAAAGAAAATGGAATTATCATATAGAGATTGTTTATTTCAAATGAGAGAAAAGTTAACTACTATACTAGCTGATAATAATGTTCCGTGTGATATAAGAGTAAGAACTAAAAATGTATATGGCATATATAAAAGACTTGTAAAAAGTGAAAGTATTGGTGATATACATGATTTATTTTCTATGAAAATAATTGTTGATGAATTGTTTAATTGTTATAAAACATTGTGTTTAGTTCATCAATGCTATAATCCTGTTAATGGTAAATTTAAAGATTTTATATGTAATCCTAAAACTAATAGATATCAAAGTTTACATACCACTGTATTTGGGCCTGAAGAAAGATTAGTTCAAACACAAATTAGAACTTATGATATGGATAGAATTAATAATTATGGATTAACTGCTTATTGGGATATAAATAAAGATGAAGCTAGAATTGCTATGCAGGAAGATTTATCAAGAAAATATCAGTTTTTTAAGTCATTAGTTGAGATTGATAGTGTTTTTGCAGATAATAGAGCATTTGTTCATAGAGTCAAAAATGAGATATTTAATAAACAAGTTTATTTTTATGATGCATTAGGTAATACTATTGAATTGCCAGAGGGTTCAACTTTACTTGATTATGCATATTCATTAAGTGATTATTCTGGAGATAATTTACAATCCGGAATAGTTAATGGTAAAAGTGTAGGAGCAAACTATGTTATTCAAAATAAGGATAGAGTTAGAATTTTATTAAATAATTCATTGCATCAAGATAGAAGTGGTTTGATTGGAGAACTTGCTACTACTAAAGCTAGAGAAAGAATATTAGAATTAAGAAACCAAAAATATAAATAAGAAATTAAATTTAATTTTAAAATATACATACATTTGCATTTCTATGTGTAAAAAGCGTGTCGTGTGATTGATTAAAATTGACTTATTATGTGTTTTATGATATAATATGGGACAATTATTAAAGGGGAAGTTAACAAGTTTCTAACAATTAAAAGGGGTGTTTTTATGTTAAAGTATAATGCTAGTACTGTTGAAGATTATATAGAGGGTAATGATATTGAAGATTTTGATATAGATGAATTAGAAAATGATAGAAGTTTTATGCTTGATGTTATTAAAAAAACTAAAGATAAAAATTTTTATAATTTATGTAGTGATGATTTGAAACATGATTATGAGTTTGTTTCTGTACTTTTAGATATGTTTAAAGATGATACTAAATTTATTGTTAGTGTTGCTGATGAGTTTGTTAGTTATTTTAGATCTGAAAGTATAGGCCCTATGATAAGTGATGAAGATGAAAGAGATGTATTAGATGTATTAATGACTGTCTGTGATTTAATACCTGATAAGTATGATAAAAGTTCTTTCAAATATAGAGTTATATTAAGTGTTATGATTAGTACAAGATTGGTTGCTATTGAAAGAGTTAGAATTGAAAATGAAGGTGATTATGGATTTACTAAAGAATTTGGATGTGGATTTATATCAGTATTTGATTCATTCAATTCAAGTGTTAAAGTGACAGATCGTTTTGCTCGTGAATTTTTGAATAACATTTTTTCTAAAGATTACTGTGATTTAGAAGAATATCTTCATGGAAGATTTAATGATAAAGAAGATATTAATAAGTATGGATTAAATACTATTTTAATTGAAATTATTAGTCATTTTGATAGTATGCTTGGTTCATATGTTAGTACTCATATGTATTTATTAGATGAATATAAAAAAGATGTTAAACGTATGATAAATAAATGGGATTCATTTGATGATAGAAAAAATTCAAAAATGTGTAGAAAAATTTGTGTGGCAATACAAGATTATTTAGAATATAATTATCCTGAATCAGATATTACTTCGTCTAGTTGGATCTATTATATAGCTGAGAAACTTGGTATTACAAAAATGTTCTTGAAATTTGATGATTTAGACGAAGAATATGTTAAAGGTATTGTTGAAGATATGGATAATATATATTTTGATGATATGAAGTTATCTGAATTAAAGCATCTAGTTAATATGAAAAAAATTGTTTCTGATATTTTGGCAGGAAAAGAAGTTATAACAAGTTATCCAGATTTTGAAGAGGAAGATAATCAAGGACAAACTTCTTCTTGTGAAGTAGTTAGTTTAGATTTTAGAAAGAATAATTAATTGAATTCCTGCTATGATTTTGGTTTTGTAAACTATACAAAAGTAATAAAATATGATTTAATATTCTTATAGTTTGAAAGAATAATATTTATTGATTATATGTGGTTAACTAGAAACCATTATGTATATTGGAGGAATCAAATATGAATGAATTTGTTAAAAGAATTATAATGGAACAAATATATAGTTCTGAGGTTTTAGATGGATATAAAATAGATGATAAAGATAGTTTTTGTGAAGAAATTCTTTCACAGATACCTGAAGAAAAGTATGAAGGTATAGTTAATGATGAAGAGAATGATTATATTATTCAATTGATAACTAATTTGTATAACAGAAAGTTGCTTGCTAATAAAATTTTTTGTAAAGTCGAAGAAGCAATAAAATTTAAAAATATTTTGGTTAATAGAACTGATGTATATAATTTAGTTATTTCTTTAATTCCATTTGATCGATATGATGCTATTTTAAATAATAGAATGGATGCTGAATTTAAAAAAATTGTCGATTTTTCTGTTGAAAGCGCAGTAAAAAACGAATCTACTGATAAAAAATATGATAGAGAATTACGTATATTTGGGCAAAACAGTGAACATATAAATATGTCAAGTAATGAGGCTTTAGCTAATAAGATCAAACTTCTACATCAAATTGAAATTATGTTAGTAGAAAACGAAGAGAAAAATAAAGAATATGCTGAAAATATGAGGAAAAGTTTTGAATTTAAAGGAAGAGAACAAACTGATGCTATGTTTAGACAACAAAATATAAGAAAATATATAAGTGATAAGCTTGCTAGTTATCGATTTACTTTTAATGATTTTGATCAAGAAGTTAATATGCTTGTGGAAAAATATTTTAGTAATGATATGTCATATTTTAATTTAACTAATGGTATATATGATACAGCAATTTATGATATAGTTCTTATCGATAGTAAAGAGTTTATAAATATAAAAGAAGATGTTGCCAGAATTCTTAAATTAAATGAAAAGAAATTTAAAGGTGTAGATGAAGATACAAAAAAAGCAGCTATACTTATGACTACTTCTGCTTTGTGTTCTATGGCTCAATCAGATGAAGAAGTTGATTTTAAAAATAAAAAATTAGATGAATATATTCATGAACAATTATGTTTTAATAATAATCCTAATAATAATTATAGAAAAGTTGCTGTTACTACATTGTATGGTGTTTTAAAAGGTAAAACAAAATCTTTTAAAGAAATAATGAATGAATTACGAGGCTCATTAGTTGATGTAGATTGGAAGGAAATGATTACGATTATTTCTTTACTAACATTGGGCGCTGCTACTAATTTAGCTGTTCCAGTATTTGCTGGTGGCGTAGCATTTCTTAGAAAATTTGGATCTGAATTAGAAGAATTTCAAAATGTGTTACAAAAAGAAAATGATTTTTTTAATGCGAGATTTGGAATGAATGATGATTCAGAACAAAGTATGGGTACAAGATAATAAGCATTAATAATAAGTAAAAATCATCTTCTTAGTTGACTTAATTTTTAACTAATTTGAAATATATACTTTTATATTATAAATATGTTAAAATAGCTGAGAAGGTAGTAGGATTTGAAAAATATGATAATGTTTGTCTGTTAAGAACATTTTCGAAGGCGTATGGTCTTGCTTTGAGAATAGGTTATTTGATTGGAAGCTATAAAACTATAGTATACCTTAATAAAGTCAGACTTACATTTAATGTTTCGAAGTTGTCACAAATGGCAGCAATAGCAGCATTAGAAGATCAAGATTTCATTAAAAAGTGTAAAAGAAAAAATAATATCATGAAGAATTATTTATATAATTGTTTAGATAATTTGAAGATTAAATATGTAGTTTCCGAAACAAATTTTGTTTTTATAGAAGTAAATAACGATATTATTGATAATATAAAAAATAAAAAGATAAGTGTTAAAAGTTATAATTTCAATGATAAAATATATATTAAACTAAGTTTAGGCATTAAAAAGGATATTAAAAAAATAATTGAAATTATAACTGAAACTATAAAATGAAAATAATAATTCAAAAAACATATGTTAGCAAAATATATGTTTTTTCATACAATAAATTAGGTGATTAATATGGCATTAAAAGGTATTGTGATAGATCCAGGACACGGAGGTAGTGATCCTGGAGCTGTTGGAAACGGAATGAAAGAGAAAGACTATACTTTATTGATAAGTAAATATATGTATGATAGATTTAAAGAATTAGGTTTACCTGTAAAATTAACAAGGGATAGTGATGTGACACTGTCTCCAAAAGAGAGAGCTAGGAAGGCTAGAAATTTTTATGGAGATAGTAAGGATGTTGTTATGATTTCTAATCACTTGAATGCAGGAGGTGGCGATAGTCATTGTGTAACAAAATATGTATAACAATTAAAGCCAAATAAATATAGAGAGAAATGAGGAAATAGTTATGAGCATTAGTTACACAAAAGTTGGTGATTATTTATTACCAAATTTGAGATTAAAAGATAAAGAAAGATTTAATATAGGAAAGTATGGATTACTTAAATTAGAGTATTTAAAGAAGAATAAAAGAGGATTATATACTGAACTGCTTATGAAAGATAAGCTGAATAAATATTTGCATGATATAGATATTACTGTTATGGAAAAGGTACAGAAGTTAATTAAAGAACTGACTGAAAAAGAAAATATAAATGAAGAATTAAAACAAAATAATCAAATACTTTGGGTAAGCAAAATGAATAATATTAAAAATATAGCTGAAGAAATAATTTTAAAGGAGTATATCTATGTGTGATATTACAGATGAAGAATTTGAAAGAATATACTTACCTGTATGTATTAATTATGATAACTACCTAAAAGAATTTGTAATACCAGATGTAGTAGCTTTTTATATAGCAGATAGTTTTTATAAGAAAGCGTTATCTAAAGCACCATTATATAACCATATTAATTCAGCAATAGATATATTTAATGTAAGATGTGATATAGATAAAATAATACCATCTATAAAGAAGATATTAAGAATAAAATATAATTTAAAAATAGTAAAAGATAATCCAATGATATTAAAGAAATTTTATTAAAAGAGAGAACTCTATCTAATCAAATTGATAAAGTTTTTATCTAAAATATTTTTACTTTTTTACCATGATTTTAAACTTTATGGAACAAGAGTAAATTAATTTAGGAGTTAAACTATTGTCCAGCCAGCACTGAATTTCTACTCCCGCACGAAATTCTTTTGTGGGATTATTCCCAAACCCTTGATTAAGAACTAAAATTATGATATCATTATATCAAGATACGTTGCTATCAAAATAAAGAGGGATAATATGGATAAAAAGAAAGAAGAAAAAATTTCGATACCATTAAGAATGGCTCCAGAACTATACAAAAAGGTTAGTGATTTAGTTCACTCAAAAAAGAATAACAATAGAGGATATAGTATAAATAAATTTGTTGTGGAAGCCATTAATGAAAAAATGAAGAAGGAGAGTAAGTAGTATGAGTAAAAGTAGTATAGAGGAACAAGTAGAAGATATTGCAAAAAAACAATTATCAGAGATAAAATATTATACAAAAACTGAGGTGATTAATTCTGAAATAGAAAAAGCATTAAAAATAGCACCATCAAAAAGTGGTGGCTCTGGTAAGAATTTCCCGGATATTAAACTATTTATAGAAACAAAAGATTTACGATATATACCCGTAATGATAGAAGTAAAAGGAAAAAAAGGAGACTTTATAAAACTTAATTCATCTGGTGAAATTGAAAATAAAACTAAGGATGGAAGCCCACATTTTAATAATATTAATAAATATGCTGTAAATGGAGCTATTCATTATGCTAATGCTATTATAGAGCATACTGAAAGTTATAAAGAGGTAATTGCAATAGGGATTAATGGATATTATCAATCAGATAAGATTAAACTTGAACTTGGGGTATATTATGTATCTGCTGAAAATTATTTTATTCCTAAAAAGATAGATGATTATGATGATTTAACATTTTTACTGCCAAACAATATTGATGAATTAATAGATAAAATCACTAATTTAAATTTAACTTCTGAAGAAATAGAAAAAAAGTCCAAAGAAGTTGAAAATGATATTGAAATTAAATTAAAAAATTTAAATCAGGTTATGCAGGATGATTTAAAAATATCAGTTGGATCAAGAGTCGAATTGGTAACAGGATTAATTATGGCTGGTCTAGGAGTGGATAATAAAGTATCACCACTTGAAATAAATGATTTAAAAGGTGAAACTGGAAGTAAAGTAAATGATGGCATAGTAATTATAAATAAAATTGATTCTTTTTTAGAAGAAAGAAATTTGCCTCAAGAAAAAAAACACATGATTATTAATGATTTATCAAGAGTATTTATATATTCGGATTTATGGAAGCCAATAAATGGAGAAAGCAAATTAAAAAAAGTTTATACAATCGTAAAGAATGAAATAATGCCTATATTTACATCTGCAAGACATTTAGATTTTACCGGTAAGTTATTTAATGTGCTTAATGCTTGGGTTGATATACCTGATAGTGATAAAAATGATGTTGTACTAACACCTAGATATGTAACTGAATTAATGGCAAAATTGGCTCAAGTAAATAAAGATAGTTATGTTTGGGATTATGCAGTAGGATCTGCAGGGTTTCTGATTTCATCTATGAAATTAATGATAAGGGATGCTGAAGAAAGAATAAATAGTCCAAAAGAATTAAAAGAAAAGATAGCGAAAATTAAATATCAACAATTACTTGGTATTGAAAAAAGATCAGACATTTATTTACTAGCCGTTTTAAATATGATTTTAATGGGTGACGGCTCCTCAAATATTATTCATAAAGACAGTTTGACCGAATTTGATGGCAAGTATGAGCAAGGAGATTTAAATGGTAAAGATTTTCCAGCAAATGTATTTTTATTAAATCCGCCATATTCTGCTCCAGGGAAAGGCTTTATTTTTGTTGAAAAAGCATTAAGTAAAATGGAAAATGGTAGAGCTGCAATATTAATTCAGGAGAATGCAGGCAGTGGTATTGGATTGCCATATACTAAAAAACTTTTGCAAAATAATTCTTTAATAGCAAGTATTCATATGCCAGATATTTTCAAAGGAAAGGCTGGTGTACAAACAGCAATTTATGTATTTAATATTGGTATTCCACACAATGAAAAACAAATCGTAAAATTCATTGATTTTACGAATGATGGATATACCAGACAAAATAGAAAAAAATCTGGACAAGATGTTAATTTAAAAAATACCAATAATGCATATGAAAGATATGATGAAATTGTCAATTTGGTTTTATATGGTAAGAGTTATTTAAGATATTTTTCTGAAAAAGAATATATAGAGGATACAATTAGTTTAAATGGAGATGATTGGACTTTTTCTCAGCATAAAAAAATTGACACGATACCAACTGAAGAAGATTTTAAAAATACTATTAAAGAATATCTTGATTGGAAAGTTAAAATTTATTATTAGTTGGAGGTGATTTAAAATGGAATATAAAAATTTTAAAATTGGAGAACTCTTTGATATTCACCCAACAAAAAGGTATGATCTAACAAACAATGATTTGTTTAAAAAAAATGGTACGACACCAGTTATAACAAATACAAGTATTAATAATGGAATAGGTGGTTATACATCATTACCTGCAACAGAAAAAGGAAATATGATTACTTTTAGTGATACTACTACTGGTGATGCAATATTTTATCAACCTAATGATTTTATAGGATATTCACATATTCAAGGATTATATCCAAAAAAGAATAAAGAAAAATGGACTGAAAAATCTCTACTATATTTTTTAACGCTTTTTAAAAAATTAGCTAAAGGAAGGTTTGATTATGCAACAAAATTTAATCGTAAAATTGTTTCTGATATGGATGTCTCATTACCTATAAATAACTCGGGCAACTTAGACTTTAAATACATGGAACAATATATAAACGATATGCAAAATGAATTATTAAGGACAATAAAAAGTGAACATAATGAGTTGAAAGATAAATATAAAAGACAAATGAATTTAGATAATCTAAATATAACAAGCGATGATACAAAACTTTTGAATATGATAAAAAATAATGAAATAAAATATAAAAATATTAAAATTGGAGAATTATTTGATGTAGTCTCTTCCAAAAAGAAATTTAATGCAAATACGGTTAAATTTGGTGGAAAATATCCATATGTAGTCAGAAGTAATAGTAATAATGGTATTAAAGGATATATAACAGAAAATGAAGTGTTTTTAAATCCAAGGGAAACCATTTCTTTTGGACAAGATACGGCTACAATTTTTTATCAAGAAGAGGATTATTTTACTGGCGATAAGATAAAAATAATGAAATTTAAAAATGGTAAATTAGATAGGAAGTTGGCACTTTATCTAGTAACGGCAATGAGAAAATCTTTTCAAAACTTTTCGTGGGGACAAACATCATTCAATGAGAATGTAATTAAAAATATGGAAATAGTATTGCCATATATTGACGGTGACATAAATTATGATTTTATAAGTAGCTATATAAAAATTCAAGAAAAAGTAGCTATAAATGAAATTATGAATGAAAAAAATGATAATTTGTTAAAAATTTCAAAATTAATTACAGAAAGGTGAAAATATAAGTAAAATATGATATAATAATCTTGTAATTTGAAAGCAGGCAATAACTGGATAATTACAATTATCAATAGCAGTTGAAATAATACTGTGTGCTCAAATTTATGGGACGTTGGGAGATTTGCAAGCAAATAAATGCTATGCTGGATGTTTGTGGCGCTGAGCCAGTCAAGCTGTCTCATCACCTACAAACATTATTCCACCATACCACTGGAAAGCTAAATGCGAAGAGGTTAATTAAAACATCGGTCGTGTCACCTTTTATTTATTTTCAATAATTAAATAGGAGGTGAAAAAAGTGAGATATAAAATGAGCAAAAAGGTAAATGAGATTATTATCTCTTTCCAAAAAAAATTAAAAATGATAAAGCCATTTGATTCCATAATAGTATTTATACTTATTATGGGTCATTACGATTTTGGAGTTTTCCAAAGCATTGCAATTATTATGTACATTGTTTATAAGATCTATTCGAATAAATCAAATTTTAATAATAAGGTGGCATTCTCATAACGAGCGAAGTATTGTCTTTTAATTAACCGGTGAAGCGCATTTGGCGCTTTTTCCTTTTTTAGAGGTGATAATATGAAAAAAAACACAGTGTATAAAAATGACTTATATGCATGTTATAGTAAGAGAAAATTAGCTAAGTTATTATCTAATAAAGATTTGAAAGTATATACAAAAGAAGTAAGGAACCCCGATCATCATTTTCTAAATAAAAAAAGAACATTCTATCAATCTAAAGTAACTAAAGAAATATTTGATAAAAAACCAACTGATTATACATCAAGTAAATATAGAGAATTTAGTGATAGTTGTGATAAGCATAAAAAAGTATTAAGACAAATTTGCCTTTATTTATCACAAATAGAAATGCCAGAATACTTATTTTCAAAGAAAGAAAGTGATTATAAAAGAAATGCTTTATATCATATTGGTAATACCAAATTTATATTATTAGATATAAATAGTTTTTTTCCAAATTGTAAATTTAAGCGTGTTAAGGATTTCTTTGCCAAAGTGTCAGGATTGCATATGGTAAAAGAGAAAAAAGATAAAGATGGTAATATAATCGTTTATGAAAGTGATGTGGCGGATAGAATGGCAAAAATTGTTACAGTTCCTATCGGTTCTTCAAATGCTGGTGAAAGAATTATTCCACAAGGGTATCCAACTAGTCCCATAGTCAGTTTTTTATCATATAAGGAAATGTTTGATAAAATAAATGATGTGGCCATAAAATATAATTGTAAATTTAGTACATATGTTGACGATATATCATTTTCTTATAAAGACAATAATTTTAATCCTAATGATTTAATTACTGAGGTTAGTAATATTTTGAATGATTATGGTCATTCTATAAGCGAGAAAAAAATTAAGATAATTGATATAGAAAAAGAATTAGGACCAAATGAACAATTAATATTGCCATTAATTACAGGATTAACAGTTAAAAGATATTGTGTAAGGGCATCAAAAAAGATGCATTCAAAAATGAATAAGCTATTTAATATATTTATTTCAATGGGAGATCCTAAGGATGAATTAGAATACATTAAGAAGTGGAAATGCTTCATTTCTTTAAATGGTATGTTTAATACAATAGAATATGTTGAACCACCATCAACAAAAAAGAATAGAGAACATATAAAGAAAGTAATAGATAAGAATAAAAAGAACTTTGTCTTTCATGTAAAAATTCAAAGAGTTGAACAATTAAAATATGAAAGAAAAATATTTGATGCATATAAAAATGGTACATTAACAGAATTTGTAAATAAAAACAAAGATAAGTTGATAAATTATAGAAAATAAAATATCTATGGGAGTACAGAAATGTACTCCTTTTGCATGTTTTGTACAATTTCTTTTTATTTTAATTTGTTATAAGATGAAAGCA
>CAKOMK010000004.1:0-136710 GCA_934096645.1 uncultured Bacilli bacterium
TCTGCAATATATCATTATTTATTATTCTTGATGCTGCATTACTATAAACTAATGCATTTGCATTCTCACTTACTGTATTATAATTCTCCCTTAATTTTACCAGTGCCATAAGCATTGATACCATTACAACACTCACTAGCACTATACTTACTATTAATTCGACTAAAGTAAATCCTTTTTTATTCATACAATCCACCTATTATCAACAAAATTATATCACACTTTTTATAAATAAAAAAGAAAAACTATACCATCATAATATTGATAGTAAAGAATTTTATATGATATAATTTTTATACAAAGGAGAATACAAAAATATGATATATTATCCAAAATTATACGGAACATGTGCAGGAGCAGATAAAGCTATTGATTTAGCTTATACACTAAGAAAAGAATATAATGATAAAAACATATATATTTATAAGGAAATACTACATAATAGTTTTATAATAAATGATTTAGAAAAGAAAAATATTAAATGTATTGATGACTTAAGTATAGTAACCCCAAATGATTTATTAATTATTAGAGCTCATGGAGAGCCAAAAAGTACATATGATTATTTAAATGAACATGATTTAGTCTACTATGACGCAACATGTAAAAATGTACTTAGAATACATGAATTAGTAGAAGCAAAATATAATGAACATAAAAATATAATCATTATAGGCAAAAAGAATCACCCAGAAGTTATAGGTACAAATGGATGGTGTGATAATGAAGCATTAATAATTGAAAATGAAGATGATTATAATAAAATAGATAAAAATAAAGAATATTACATAGTTTGTCAAACAACTATAAAAGAAGATTCTATAAATGAATTACTATCTTATATGGATAAAAATAATATCAAATATGATTTTGATAATACAATATGTAATAATCAAAGAATAATACAAGATTATGCTGTAGAACTGGCTAAACAAGTAGATGTTATGTTTGTAATCGGAGGAAAAGAAAGCTCAAATACTAAAGAATTATTTAATAAGTGTTCTAAAGTATGCAAAAGTTATTATTTTAGTGACATAAATGAATTTTATAATCATATAAAGAAAGAAAACTATACTTTGCTTACTAAAATTGGAATTACTGGAGGAGCATCTACTCCAAAAAGACAAATATATGAATATACTCACCTACTTGAATTTATTATCTACTATAAATCTAAATTAAAAGAATTAGAACAAGAAATGCAAAAATTAAATAAACAATTCATAAATAAAAAAGATAACAAATTAGTATTGGAATTAATTAATAAATTTATTAATATTAATCAAGGTGGTAAATATATAAGAGGTTGTTTAATAGATCTAGGATATAAAGTATTTAAACAAGATGATTATGTAAACTGTTTATCTCTAGCATATGAAACATTTCAAACTTCTATATTAGTTCATGATGATATTATCGATAATTCTAATTTAAGAAGAGGAAAAGAAACAATATCTTATAGTTATAAGAAAGAATTTGAAAAATTTATTAAAAATAATGATACTCATAATTCTTTAGCTCTTTGTATCGGAGATTATGGTTTATTCTTAGCAAATGATATAATAATTAAGAAGTATAAAAATGACAAAAACTTCCCTAAATTATTTGAATATTATAATAATATAGTTTTAAATACTATTAAAGGTGAAATTATAGATGTTTATCTTCCATTTAAAGAACAACATATGAAAAATCATGATTTAAGTGAAGATGATATATTAGAAATATATAGA
The DNA here is from genome assembly GCA_934096645.1 of uncultured Bacilli bacterium. GTDB lineage: Bacteria > Bacillota_I > Bacilli_A > RF39 > UBA660 > CAG-1000. The sequence continues at coordinate 1,734 of CAKOMK010000004.1, forward strand.
TTAAAAACTTCTTGGTATACTATAGTTGGCCCTTTTGCTTTAGGTTTAATATTAGGTGGTGCTAAAACAAAAGATATTAAAGAATTTGAAACTATTTTAGAACCACTTGGTATTGCATTCCAAATAAAAGATGACATACTAGGAATTTATAGTAATAATGAAGTACTAGGAAAACCAGTATTCTCAGATATAGAAGAATTTAAACAGACAATTTTATATTCTTATATTAAATTAAATAAACCAAATGAATACAAAGAATTATTAAAATATTATGGACAAAAAGGATTATCAAAAGATGATGCTATAAAAGTACAAGAATTAATAAAATCTTCTGGTTCACTAGAATATGCAACTAATAAAATGAATGAATTATTTGATATCACTGAAGAAAAATTAAGATTAATTCATGTTAATGATTATGTAAAAAATATTCTTCTTGGACTTACAACTTACTTAAAAATAAGAGAAAAATAAAAGGCTGATTTCAAAATCAGTCTTTATTTTGTATTTCTTTTTTATTCTTCTTAACTACAAATATAATTGCTATTATAACTAAAACACATATTATAGAACAAACAATCCAAATAAATGCATTGTTACCATCAGTGATTTTATTATTATCAGTATTAGGTTTATCATTTTTATTATCTTCTAATGTTCCAGCACTAATAAAAAAGGCATAAACCATAACAAAGGAATCACTATTTTTAAAAGCTTTCTCATTCTTGCCACCTCTTTATTATATAAATATACTACATATTTCACATAAAAATTAAAGACAAAAAAAGAAAAACCATTAAGCTTTTCCTTTAGTAATATTTCTATTCTGATAAGACTCAAGTGCTTTATCAAATTCACTCTCATCAAAATCAGGAAAACAAGTACTTGTAAAATATATTTCAGCATAACTAATACTATATAACATAAAATTACTTATTCTTATTTCACCACTTGTTCTAATTAATAAATCTACTGGAGGTAAATCATTATATAAGTAATGATAATAACTTTCAGTAGTTAATTCTTCTATATTTAATTTATTTTCTAATACTAGATTAACTATTTTCTTAGTAGTATCAACTATTTCAGCTTGACCACCATAATTTATGCAAAAATTAAATGTTCCTTTCTTACAATCTTTAGTACCTTCTTCAATTTCTTTCATAACATTCATTACTTCATCACTTAAAGGTTTACCTCTTCCAGAAAACACTACTTTAATATCATTTTTTATAAAGAAATTTTTATCTTTTTTAAATGCTTTAACAAACAAATCCATTAAATAATTTACTTCTTCTGGACTTCTTTTAAAGTTTTCAGTAGAAAAAGCAAAAACACTCAAATATTTAACACCTTTATCTAATATGTATAATGCAGTTTTCTTAAGTCTTTTATATCCTGCATAATGTCCTTCTGTTCTTTTCATTCCTTGTCTTGTTGCCCATCTTCCATTACCATCCATAATTATCGCAACATGATTTGGTATTCCGTTTTTCATATTTTTCTCTCTTTCATGAGTTATTATACTATAGACTACATAGTTTTTAATATATTTTTATACATTATTGACACAATTTATTAATTTTATAGTATAATTTTAGAAGAAATGTGCGGGTGATATTATGTTAGATAGAATTAAAAAGTTAATTGATGAGAAAAAATATGTAAAAATCAAAGATTTACTTAATGAAATGAATGAACATGATATAGCAGAAATTCTTGAAGAATTACCTTCTAATGAAGCATTAAAACTATTTAGACTTCTTCCTAAAGACATCGCAGCTGATGTATTTTCTTATTTAGAAACCGATACAGAAGCTATAATGATATCTTCTTTAAGTGAAAAAGAAGCTGTTGAAATTATTAATGATATGTATGCTGATGATGCAGCTGATTTAATGGATGAAATGCCTGCAAATGTTGTTAAAAGATTATTATCAAGGGTTGATGAAAGCACTAGAAGAGATATAAATTTATTACTTAAATATCCAGATAATTCAGCTGGAAGTATAATGACTGTAGAATATCTTGATTTTAAAGAATATATAACTATAAAAGATGCTATTAAAAAGATTAAAAAAGAATATGATGATAAAGAAACTATTGATACATGTTTTGTAACAGATAAAAAAAGAAAATTGATCGGAACAATCAGTTTAAAAGATTTAGTTATTAATGATGAAGATACTCCATTAAATGAAATAATGAATGATGAAATTCATTCTGTAAATACACTAACTGATCAAGAAGAAGTAGCAAATATTATTCAAGATTATGATTTGACAAGTATCCCAGTTGTAGATTCAGAAGGAAAATTAGTAGGAATAATTACTATTGATGATATAGTTGATATTATTGAAGAAGAAGCAACTGAAGATATGCAAAAAATGGCAGCTATTGTTCCAACTGAAAAGTCATATTTTAAACTGTCTGTCTTTGATTTATGGAAAAGTAGAATTCCATGGCTATTAGTCTTAATGATTTCCGCCACATTCACTGGAAAAATAATTGAGCATTATGAATCAGCTTTAAGTGTTTATGTCATTTTAACATCATTTATTCCAATGATAATGAATACAGGTGGAAATGCTGGAGGTCAATCTTCAGCAACAATAATTCGTGGTTTATCACTTGACGACATTGAATTTAAAGATTCATTTAAAGTAATGTTTAAAGAATTGTGTACCGCATTCTTAGTAGGATTAACTCTTGCAATTGCAAATTTTGCAAAGTTAATGCTAATTGATGGAATTGAATTTAAAATATCTTTAGTAGTTAGTTTAACTATTATTCTAGTTGTATGTGTAGCTAAAGTAATTGGTTCATTCTTACCAATACTTGCTAAAAAATTAGGATTTGATCCAACAGTAATGGCAAGTCCATTTATCACAACATTAGTTGATGCTATATCATTATTTGTATATTTCAATATAGCAACTAGTATTTTAGGAATATAAAAAAATTCTTACCACAAAAGTAAGAATTTTTTTATTATATAACTATATTTTTCACTTTGATTGTTTATGGCTTAAAACATCATTTTTAACATTATACATTTCATAAGAATAAGAGCTTAAAGCATCTCTATAGTTTGTTAATGTTTTAAGTACATATTCACCTGATACTTCAAGATATCCCTCACATGATAAAACGCCAAGTTCATAATCACTATCAGATGTAATTGTTGAATGAATTATTTCTCCAGTGATAATATCTTGTAACACACCTGGTTTAATTATTTTACATAATATTGGAAAATAATAATCTCCAACATCAAAGTAACTCTTATCAAGTACTGGAATATCAATACATTCTAAATTATATTTCCAAACTCCTCTATTATGATTTAAATAAGCTAAAGCATATTTCATTTTTATTTCTCCTTCTTTTTAAATATTAAATCATAAGATTTTTTTTCCTTTTTTGTATGTAAGTACGCTACTAACAGACGCTATTAATGCAGAATTGAAAAGAGTGTTTACATTATATGCCTCTATACCATCAGCTACAATATACCCAGTAACTCCAAAAGATAGTAAGCAAGCGGTAGCAAGGATATAGAACCAAAATTTTTCTTCATTTTCAGACTTCAATCGTCTTTCTCTTACCACTTTATTATAATTTTCAATTAAAGCATCTATTTGTCTATCTATTTCTGCATTTTCTTGTGGTCTTCCATTTCTAGGGTTTAATGATTTATAAATTTTATCAAGGACATATTGATCACTAAAATTTTTGGCTTGACTATCAAAATTTGCAAGTAAATCATTTCTAACAACCTTTAAAAAATCTTCTGATGAAATGGTACTATAACTTACAGTACGATAGCGTTTAGACATGCTTTCAAGCATATTAGAACATTTTAAAAACTCATCATAACTCATACAACCATTAATATATCTAGTCTCTAATACTCTTCTTGCATTACATTGATCAATCTTACCATTAATAAAATAATGCCATAACTTTTTAAACTCGTAACTCTCTGAATATTTAATATCTCCATCTTTAAAAAGACTATTAAACCATGAAACTCTTTCATCTTCTGAATAAAAATATCCAACACTTTCACTAAGAATTCCAAGACATTTTAAAAACTCGGCAGAATCCATATATCCACCTTCTCTTCTTGCTTTTAATAATTTATATGCATCCCATTTATTAGTCTTACCATTAGCAAAACAGCGTCTTAATTTATTAAATTCATCACTTTCAGAATATACCATTTGTTCCTCCTTCAAAAATTGACCGTATCATACCACATTTTGTAAGACAAAATCAATCAAAAAGAGATAAAATTATTTAATCTTATCTCCTTCTTCTAACATAGTAACAATAGAAATACCATATCCAAATTTAACATCATCAATAACAACATTAGTAACAGCACCAATAATCATATTATTTTGTATTATTGGAGAACCACTCATTCCCTGTACAATACCACCACTAATATTAATTAATGACTTATCAATTACTTCAAAACTAAATGCTTTTCCAGTATTTTTACCAGAACTATATTTATCTAAAATATTTATATTATATCTTTCTACTTTATCATTTGATGTAACTGTCAAAATATAAGCATTTCCTTTTTGGATATCATCAAATTCACCAATTTTCATTGTTTCTTTATTAGGTAGTTCAGCAGTATATAAACCAAATAATCCTTTATTAGTGTTCTTCTTAATATCACCTATTACTTTATTATATATAATAGTTGCATCTTTACTACCAACTCTACCATTTCTACTTTTATCTATTTTATTTATTTTACTAAGTAATATATTTCCATCTTTTACTTCAACTATTCTATTAGTTTCATTAAGTTTTATTTCATGACCTAAAGCACCATATATCTTAGTTATTGGATCTATATATGTAAGTGTCCCAAGTCCTACTACACTTCCTTTAACATATAAACCTGTTTTATAAACATTATTATCTTTCTCAATATTTAATTTAGTATTATAAATTTTATTATGTCTTAAAATTTCTAAATTAATTGAATTTCCTAAATTATCATTAACTAAATTAGTAAGTTCATTAATGCTATTAACTTCTATACCATTAATTTTAGTAATAACATCTCCAATTTCTATATTTTCACGAGCTATATATTTACCATTTACTTTATAGAAACCAACAACTATTAATCCATTAGAATTAATCTCTATTCCAATACTTTCTCCTCCAGGAATTACATTCATAGAATAAGCAAATATATTTAGAGGTAAAAATAAAATAATAAAGAACAAAAACATTATTTTTTTCATAATATCTCCTCTTTATTATTTTGGTTTTTATATATTATATTATTTATCCAATAAATAGATAATATCCATTAATTGGTAATTACTCTTCTATTTCAAAGTCTGCTAAATTACCATTTTCATCAACTAATTTATTAATAGTTTTAGTTGCTTCATTTAATTTTTTTTCACAAAAATCTATTATTTTCATCGCATCTGTATATTTTTGTATAGATTTATCTAAATCAAGTTCCCCACTTTCAAGTTCACTTACTATTGTTTCTAACTCACGTACTGAATCTTCAAATGTTTTTTCTTTCTTTTCACTCATTTTTTATTTACTCCTTTTACATTAGCAATAATATTTCCAGTTTTAACCATTATTCTAACTTCATCATTTTCTTTTACATCTTTTATATTTTTCACTATTTTATCATTCTTATACACTATAGAATATCCTTTATCTAATATATTATCAGGATTTAATAAATTAAGTTTTAACTTTAATGTATCAAGTCTATTTTTATTTGATTCAAGTATTTTATTAATAGAATTATTTAAATCTTTTATATTATTTGATAAATCTTGTTTTTTATTTTCATAAAGTATTTTAGGATTATTAAGTATATAATTTGATTTATATTTATCTATTATATGTATATAATTATCTAATTTAGTTTTAATAGAATTATTTAATCTATCATACAACACATCAAGTTTTTGCTCTTGCATTTCATATAACTTAATTGGATTATTTAAAATATAATTTGATTTATATTTTTTAAGTAATTCTTGATATGAAAATATTCTATTAGTAATTGCTATATTACATCTTTCTCTAGTAGTTTTAAAATATCTTTTTACTTCATTAATATCTGGTACAGCTAACATTGCAGCTCCTGTTGGAGTTGGTGCTCTTAAGTCAGCTACAAAATCACTAATAGTGAAGTCTATTTCATGACCTACACCGCTTATAATAGGTATTCTACTATCATATATACTTCTAGCAACTATTTCTTCATTAAAGGCCCATAAATCTTCTATTGAGCCTCCGCCTCTACCTAATATAATAGTATCAATATCTTCAAAAGTATTAGCAAGATTTATCATACGAACTATATTTGGAGCAGCATTCTCACCTTGAACTAAAGTTGGAAATACTACTATTTCAGTCATTGGAAATCTCTTATTGATAGTTGAAATAATATCCTTAATAGCAGCCCCAGTTGGTGCAGTAATAACACCTATCTTTCTTGGAACTCTTCTTATTCTCTTTTTGTGTTCTTTATCAAATAAACCCTCACTAGAAAGTTTCTTTTTTAATTCTTCAAATAATACATATAAGTTTCCAATACCATCTTGTTCCATAAAGTCAACATATATTTGATAACTACCACTAGCTTCATATACACTAACTCTACCATGAACTAAAACTTGATCTCCATCTTTAGGAGTAAACTTAATACCTGTTCTAGTATAATTAAACATAACTGCATTAATTTTACTACTCTCATCTTTTAATGAAAAATATAAATGTCCTCTACTATGAAACTTTAAATTACTAATTTCACCTTTTAGATAAACATCCATCAAATCATCATTATCTTCAATAGTTCTCTTAATAATTTTATTAATATCACTTACAGTAATATAATTATTATTCATTTATTTCCTCATTATCTCTAATCTTATCTAAAACAGCATTTATTAATTTAACAACTTTATCATCACTATATTTTTTAGCAAGTTCAACTGCTTCATTAATAGCCACTACATCTGGAGTATCAAAATATAATAATTCATAAGTACCAAGTCTTAAAATAGCTTTATCAGTTTTACCAAGTCTGTTTAAATTCCAGTTTTCTAAATACTTATTAATTATTTTATCTATATTATCAATATTCTCAAGTACACCATTAACTATATCTCTAACATATTTATTATCTATCTCTAAATTTTCTTTAAATACTTCTTCTAAATCATAAGAAATATTTTCTTTTTTATAGAAATCTATTTGATATAAAATAATCATAATCTTTTCTCTTGCTTGTGTTCTAGTCAATTTCATATTTTCCTCCAAAAAAATCTATTAAAATTATAACATAATTTTAATAGATTTAAACATTTTTATTATATTTATCTCCAAAATGCTGTTGCATTTAACCAATTCCAAGTATTATTTGTTGAATTTAGTAATGATTTTAATTCTTCTATTGTATAAGAACCGTTTCTATTTCCCCAGAATGGATCTAATAAAACTATTTGATTTGCTTTTGTACTTGGTGCTAATACAACATAGTGACCCGGTAAGTTAACAACTATTGCTTTATTTTCATTAATTGCTTTCATTGCAGCATCATCTTGTGACAATCCTAATGATTTTAAGTCTTCATATTTAAGTCCATAGTATGATGCGTTACTTCTCATCTCATCTGGTGAAGCAGCTCCATAACTCTTAGAAGATAATTGTCCAGGGCTTATTCCTCTTAACTTATAAACAACTGTAGGTGGTGTAATAGTCATATCACTACTAAGTCCAGCAGCTATCATTGCAAATGAAGTATAACCACATGAACTAGAACAAAAAGTAGCTGGTCCCCCATTAAATCCTCCACCAGCAGAATATGCTATATCACCCCATCTAGTATCACATTGGTTGTAATATGGTATTCCAAGAGCATTATCTATATATCCATTTCCTATAGAAGCGCCATGTCCTGTAGTACCAGTAGAACTATATTCTTTAGTATTTTTAGACATTCTTCTAGCTATAGCTTCCAGTTCTTTCTTTAATTCTTCCTTGATTTCTCCATCTTCAAGAGCATCAACTGCACTAACTGCTTTCTGATAATCTTTTTTACTTAAAGAAGCTTTAGCTTTATTCACTAATGATTTAGCATCTAATATAACTTTTAATTCTTCTAATTTAGCTTCATATTCATGTCTTAAATCATCATCAACTATTCTTTTAACAGCTCTTTTAGCCGCATAATATGATGTAAATGATACTTTTTCCTCAGCTATATCCATAAGTTTTCCAGCTTTAATCGTATAAGCTGCATTTATATTTTCAGTAGTAGCATTTTCTAAACATACTTTATATGTATCATCATTACTAGCTGTCAAAATAATCATATTAACAATAGTTGGTACAAAAAATATAATTACAACAGCAATACCTTTAGTTATTGCTAATTTACTAGCTTTCTTCAACATATCAGAGTCATGTGAAGCTGTAGCTTTCAAAAAGTCAATTGATAAAGATACAAGTAATAATATAGGAACGATTATTCTAAATGAATCAATAATTAACTTAATAATTTTTATTACTGATAAAACATCAGCATCTTCACAAATGTTAAGTATACTCATACCTTCTCAACTCCTATGATTAATTATAACATTAAAATTATTGTTTTTAAACATAATTTTAATTTGTTTGCTTGTTTAATTAATTTTATTGTGATAGAATTAAACACGAAAAGGTGTTTGTGTATGAAAGAACGAAATATTATTAGTATTGATTTAAAAAGTTTTTTTGCTTCTTGTGAATGTGTAGATAGAAAACTAGATCCATTTAAAGTACCTCTTGTAGTCGCAGATACATCTCGTGGTAAGGGAGCTACATGTTTAGCAGTATCACCCTATCTAAGAAATATGGGAGTTGATTCAAGAAGCAAAGTTTTCGAATTACCAAAAAATGTAAAAATCATTTATGCAAAACCAAGAATGAAATTATATGAAACATATAGTCAAAAAGTAATAGATATATATAAAGAGTTTTTTAGCGAAGAAGATATTCATATATACTCTATTGATGAAGTATTCATAGATGCCACTGATTATCTAAAATATTATAATAAAACTGATGAAGAACTAGCTTTAACAATAATGAAAACTATAAAAGAAAAAACTGGTTTAACCTCTACTGCTGGTATTGGTCCAAATATATTTCTAGCAAAAGTCGCAATGGATATAGAAGCAAAACATCAAAAGAATTGTATATCAAAATGGACATTTGATGACATAGAAAAGAAATTATGGAATATTGAACCGATAAGTAAAATATGGGGTTTCGGTAGAAATACAGAAAAGAAATTAAAAAATCTAGGAATTAAAAAAATAAAAGATATAAACAATTATAAAAAGGAATTTTATACTAAAAGATTTGGAAATGTTATGGGAAATGATATTTGGTCTAAAGCAAATGGAATAGATTTTACTACAATCAAAGACTTAAATAATAGAGGAAGAGAAAAATCTATGAGCATGAGTCAAATACTATATAGAGATTATAACACTGATGAAGCACTTCTAATAATCGAAGAAATGAATGACATGTTAAATACAAAACTTAAAAGTAAAAATCTTACTACTAAGCTAGTTTATTTAGGAATAACATATTCAAGGGATTTATACAAAAGATTTAGTGAATCAATTTTATTAAATGTTGAAGAAGATAACAAAGATAAACTATTTGAAACATTAAAATATTTATACAACAAAAATGTAGAAGATTTGCCTATAAGAAAAGTAGCTATAGCTTATAGTAAACTATCAAATAAAAAATGTACTCAATTAAGTTTATTTGATAATAATGAAATAAAAACAAATGAATATCATGAAATAATAAATAAAATAAATGAAAAATTTGGAAACACATCTTTATTAAGAGCTTCTTCACTACTATCAAGTTCAACAATAAAAAATAGAGAAAGATTTAAAAATATGCTTTAAATCTTTCTCATATCATTTAACTTAATTCTATAATATGGCATTAAGCCAATTTTATTATATTCAGGCATTTGATAATAAATATAGTCATCCCATAAACTAGCACCTATTAAATATACTTTCTTACTAGAAATAAATATATTCCATTCTATTTCTTTAACTTCTTTTATTTCCTTAGCACATTCACAAGCGAGTTCACATGCATTATCATATAAAGGTATTTTAATACCTTCTACTACTCTATCACTTACTTCTTCACCACATATAAGATTTTTCTTTAAAGTTGCTGTTTCACTATCAATAAATCCATGATAAGTTTTATTACCCTCATTAAAAGATATTGATGAAGAAACAACCTCAACATCACTACCAACATTCAAAGTGACAATATTTAAAGATACAACACTATCAGTTATTTTACTCAATTCTTTATGACAATTAATATATGGTTCAATATATTTTAATTTGTCTTTTTTTATTTTTTCAAGCATAAACGCAGGACTTCTAAATTTAGAAGAATCAAAGTTTTCAAAAGAATTTTTAACTTTATTTGTATCACTTATACACATAACTTTTTTATTCTTTAAAACTATATTTTCATATTCTTTATAACTAATAGAATTTATATTATTAATTTCTCTATTAAAGAATTCTTTATATTTAGAATAAAACTTCTTTGAATCGTTTAATACACCTAAATTCTTTTTATTATATAAATGTCTTACAATCCTTTTATGTTTTTTATGAGTTAAATATGTATTTCTTTTGTTAGATACAACATCATAAAAACTTAATATATAATATTCATCATAATTAACTGAATAAGCAATATAACTCCATAACATATCAAATAATATATATATTCTTAAATATCCACTTTTCTTATGTATTTTACAAGCTATATTCCATATGTTTTTAATATGAGTTTTTAGTTTGTCAAAGACTTTTTTAATTTCTTTTTTCATAAAACAGCCTCCTGAAAAATAAAAATTAAATCTTACAAACTAATTATATCATTCACATCTACATAAAATCAATCTAATAACTGATTTATATTAACTATATTGTATCCTCTACTTTTAATATAATTAATAGTTGATCCAAGCTCATTTAAATTATAGCTATTCTCATCAATAAATATAATTGTTCCATTCTCAAGTACTTTTTTAACATTTAAAAGTAAATCTTTTTCAATAGAATTTATTGGTTTAATACTATTGACCCTATATTTCTTACAAAAATCAATCACATCATTATCAACTTTAACACAGTAAAAATTATCAACACTCTTTCTAAATATTTTAAATTCTTCCTTGTTTCCCTTAAATAATAAATTATTTTTATTCTCTAAATTCTCTATCATATTAACATTAACTAATAAATTAATATTTTCATTTAAAGAAATCATCTTACCATAATATTTACCATTTATAACATTTATAACTAAACTAACATTATTTTTATATTTATTACCACTAACAATATATTTATCTAAATTATTATCTTTATTTAATATACATTCTTCTTTTTTATATTCAATTAATTCTTCTTTAAAACCTATACCCTTCATATTAGAATAACTCTTATTTTTATCAACATTTATTCCTGAAAGTCCTAGAATAATCCCATCACTATTAATCATACCTTCTCTACATTTAGTGTCTTTTAAAGAAGCATAATCATTAATAGACGTTAAAATAGTATCATTATAATTAGATAATTCAATCACTTTATCAGTATAATAAAAACTAAATAAAGCAAAAAATATAACTATAATATATTTTAAATAACTTTTCATAATAAAGTATATTTAATCAAAATAAAAAAATACTTTAAAAGTATTTTAATATTTAAATTTCTTTCTTAATTCCATTGAATTAGTTCTAATAGGTTCATCTATCATTCTAGAAGATAAAAATAATTCAGACGAAATACCAAGTTTATCAATAGATTCTAAAATAGATTTACATTCTTTTCTAGTAGAAATTAGATTATGAAATATCTTTTCATATTCTTTAGGATTTTGTTTTTTAATCTCATATAAATGAAAAGCAAAATAATTTCCTAAAGCATATAAAAGTCTCAATCTAAATTGTTCTTTATCTATAAAATATGTATATGATTCTTCATCATACTCTTCTTCACTATCAGGCTCATTGTCTTCTTCACTTGTCTTTTTAGCAAAGTCAGATTTTTCCATTAATACAACATTTCCACTTCCATCTAATAATGAACTATATTCATATCCATCAAAAGTTTCAATAACTAAATTATTAATTAATATTCTAGCTGAAATTGGATCAATTTTATGTTGAATTAAATAATTTAAAAAATCATATTCACGACCTACACTAGCTACTTCAAGTAAAACATCGTCAGCTACACTATAAGTTTTACCTTGAGTAACATATAAATTCATATAATCAAGCATATGACCTAACTCATGTACTAAAGCAGTCATAGATTGAGTATCTAATTCATCATAATTGCATAAAATATAACCACTCTCTAACGTAGGACTAGAAATATATTGAGAAAAATTATATGCACTATTAGTAGCAACTGATACTCTTTTTTCATCAAATAATTGTTTAACCTTTTTATAAGTACTTTCACTACAACTAGCATAATAAGATAAAACTATATCTTTAAAATCCTTTTCACTAAATCTTCTAAAATTTCTAACTGAATAATAATCTTCAAAAGGAATATCCTTCATCATACAGTCATAATTGTAAAACATTTCAAGAATAGCTGGTAAATTATCTTTAACATATTTATAGAAATCATCATATTTTCTATCTCTAAATTTATTATATGTTCTAGCTGCTGCTTCTCCATCAAAGAAAATTCTATCTAAATCAATAGAATATCCAGAAAGATTCTCAAGCATACTAACATAACTAACCAAATTAGTTAAATTTCTTTTAACTCCACTTGGAGTTTGTTTCATATGTACATGATTAGACAATGTAACAACATCACTAATCAAACGTTCTAAATCTATTTCCATAAACCCCCCTATTTATGTTTTATTTAATTACTTCTTTTCCACCCATATAAGGTCTTAATACTTCAGGAATACTAATACTTCCATCTTCATTATAATTATTTTCTAAGAAAGCTATTAAACCTCTAGGAGAAGCTAAAACAGTATTATTTAATGTATGAACATAATAAGTACCATTTTCTCCTTTAGTACGAATACCAAGTCTTCTAGCTTGAGCATCACCTAAATTAGAACAAGATCCAACTTCAAAATATTTTTGTTGACGTGGACTCCATGCTTCAATATCACATGACTTAACTTTCAAATCAGCTAAATCACCACTACAACATTCAAGTTGTCTAACTGGAATATTCATGTTTCTAAATATTTCAACAGTATATTTCCACATTTGTTCATATTGTTTCATAGATTCTTCTGGTTCACATAAAACAATCATTTCTTGCTTTTCAAATTGATGTACACGATAAAGTCCTCTTTCTTCAAGACCATGACTTCCACCTTCTTTTCTGAAACATGGACTATAACTTGTCATTCTAATTGGTAAATCTTCTTTTTTAACAATTTGATCTTTAAACTTTCCAATCATAGAATGTTCACTAGTTCCGATTAAATATAAATCTTCACCTTCAATTTTATACATCATGGCTTCCATTTCAGGAAAAGACATAACTCCAGTAACAACATCTGCATGAATCATAAATGGAGGAATAGCATAAGTAAATCCTTTATCTATCATATAATCTCTTCCATAAGCTATCATTGCTTCATGAAGTCTAGCAATATCACCTAATAAATAATAGAAACCTTCACCACTAGTTCTTCCAGCAGCAGTTTTATCCATACCATTATGAGCAAGAATAATATCAGCATGATAAGGAACTTCAAATTTAGGAACAACAGCTTCACCAAATCTTTGAACCTCTACATTCTCACTATCATCTTTTCCAATAGGTACACTCTCATCAATAATATTAGGTATTTTATACATTATATCTTTAATCTTTACCTCAAGTTCTGCTTCTTTTTTACCTAACTCTTCTATTTCAGATTGCATTTCACTAACTTTCTTTTTAATCTCATTAGCTTCATCAGCCTTTTTATCTCTCATTAAAGATCCAACTTCACTACTAAGTTTATTCTTTTCACCTCTTAAGTTATCACCTTTAAGTTTACAATCTCTATATTCATTATCTAAATCGTATACTTCATCAACTAACGATAGTTTCTCATCCTGAAATTTCTTTTTAATATTTTCTTTTACTAAATCTCTATTTTCTCTTATTAATTTAATATCTATCATATAGTTACACCTCTTATATATAATAACATTATTTTTATAAAATAAAAAGAAAATTCTATAATATTATGTTATAATTATCTAAACAAGGAGAATATTATATGAGTAATAAAAAGAAAAAAACAACTAACAAAAAGAATACTCTTCAAAATAAACCAATTAAAAAAGAATCTTCAAAAAAAGTAGTAAAAGAAAATAAAAAAATAGTAAAAGAAAATAAAAATCTAAAAAAATTATTCAACATATTAATAATAGTATTAGTCATAGTGATAATTACTTCTACTATATTATTAATAAGTAAAAAGAAGGAAGAAAAAGAAACATTTACTGAAGTAAAAGAAAGTACAATTCCATATATAGAAGAAGAAACAAAAGAAATATCTATTGAAGATGAAATAAAAGAATTAAAAAATAGTTATAACAATAATGATATTATTGGAATAATAAGTATCAAAGGTGGAGATTTAAATACACCAGTAGTTCAAACAAAAGATAATCAATATTATTTAAAATATTCACTTACTAAAAAAAGAAGTATTATTGGTGCTGTATTTATGGATTACAGAGTAAACTCCAATAGTAAACAAATAAATATTTATGGACACAACTCAACTAAATACAAACCACCTTTTCAAAAGTTAGAAAAATATTTAGAAAAATCATATTATAAAGATCATAATATATTAGAATTAAAAGTAAATAATGAAAAGAAATTATATGAAATATTTAGTATTGTAATAGCTGACAAAGTTGGTACAGAAGAACATATGAATATAAAATATAAAACAGATAAAGAATATTATAATCACTTTAAACGTTTAAAAAATAGAAGTCTTTATGACACTGGAGTCAATATAGAAGAAAGCGATAATGTATTAGTATTACAAACATGTATTTATGGAAAATATAAAGGTAAACTTTTAGTAATCGTAGCTAAAAAAGTAAAAGAAAACTAATCCCAATCGGGATTTTTTAATGCATAAAAAAACACTTAAACTTGAGAATTTAAGTGATTTTTCTTATATACTAGTTAATTCAGTTTCTTTTTCTTTAAACTTTTCATCTACTATTTTATTGTATTTATCAATTAACTCTTGTACTATTTCTAAACACATATCTTTTTCATCTTCTGTTAGATCAGCATCTTTTTTAATTTTATTATTTTCATCTTGTCTAACATTTCTTAAAGCAACTTTTGCTTCTTCAGCCATTTGACTAGCTTGTTTAACATAATTCTTTCTAGTTTCACCAGTTAATTCAGGAATAGTTAGCATTATTATTTCTCCATTATTAGTAGGAGCAATTCCTAAATTAGCTTCATATATAGCTTTTTCAATATTTTTAAGAGCTGATTTATCAAATGGTTTAATTGCTAAAACTCTTGCTTCTGGAACTGAAATTGTTGCTAAAGATTGAATTGGAGTTGGTGCTCCATAATAATCAACCATAATTCCATGTAATATATTTGGATTAGCTCTTCCAGCTCTAATAGTAGTATATCTACTTTCTAAAGAATCAATAACTTTATTCATTCTATTCTTTACTTCAATTTCATCTATCATACTTTTCCTCTTTCTAAAAATATTATAAATAATTTCATATAATAAATCAAGAAAGAAAAGCTAATCTTTAATGATTAACTTTTCATTTTCATTTAAATGTATTTTATATGTTCCTGTTTTAGTACAAACATATTCAAATATAGTATCATCTATTTCAATTTTATCTTCTTTCTTTACTTCTTCATCTTTAATATTTTCATCCATAGAAGTATTTCCCTCACTTTCTAATTTCATAGGTTTATATTTAGATAGTGTATTTTTACCAACTTTATGTCTATCTGTAAAGTAAGTATATTTTAAAGGATTTAATCTTTCACCATTAAGTATAACTTCATAATGACAGTGTACACCAAATGAATACCCAGTATTACCCATAATTCCAATTTTTTGTCCTTGTTTTACCTTGTCACCAAGCTTTACACTAATCGTATCATATTTTAAATGAGCCATTAATGTAACAAGTCCATTACCATGATTTATTTTTATATAATTACCATAAGTCTTTTTAGATTTATCATTGCCTTTAATACTATCTTTCACATAAGTTACTACTCCATCATATGGAGCATAAATTACATGATTTGGTCCTCCATCTTTAGTACTCCATCCCATATCAATTGCTTTATGAGAACTTTTAAATCCTTGAGTTATCCCAACATAATCACATGGAAATATTAATTTAATCATCTTAGTCCCTCTTAATTTCAGTAATATTATTTATACTTGAATAAGAAGCAAATATTTTATCCTCAAAAGCTTTATAAAGTGTATCCGCTTCCAAAAAACTAAATAATCCTACCCATAAAGAATCTATAATTGTATAGTTAGTAAAGGAAAGTGTAAATACAACACCAAATATCATTGATATTGTAAACGATATGTAAATTAGACAAGAACTACATTTTATCAAAGAAATACTTTTAAATTTTTGTACAAAAGCACTACTTATAATTCCAGCAGCGGAGGCGATGATTAATAGTGCTTTTATTAATTCTATTTTCATTTTATCACCTCACTATATATTATTAATTTAATTTATTTTTGAATATTTATATAACCCAAAATAAAAGAGAATCTATTATTTATTAGATTCTCTTAAATATAATTATTTATCTCTCAATATAGCATTATGTTTCTTAATAACATTTTCTATAATCTTATTAAATATTGGATTAACTTCTGACTCACTTAAAGTCTTACTACTATCTTCAAAATATAAGTTATATGCGATAGATTTCTTATCTTTTCCTATATTTTCTCCTTCATAATAATCAAATACTTCAGTACTCTTAAGTAATTTACCACCAGCTTGTCTAATAGTAGTAATAACATCTCCACTATTTATATCTTTTGATAATACAAATGCTAAATCTTTAGATATACCTGGATATTTTGGAATATCTTTATATTTAATTCTACCAGTCTTAATATCAAATAAAGTATCTAAATTAATTTCTAAAACATATATTTCTTCTTTTGATACTCTTGGATGAACTTGTCCAAAGAAACCAACAATCTTTCCAGAAACATTTATATAAACACTCTTAGTTGGATGCATTTCTTCAGGTAATTCTTTAACTATAAATGAATATCTATTCTCATATCCTAAATAATCAAGTAAATCTTCAACTATACCTTTAACAGTATAAAAATCATACTTTTCTTTTTCTAATCCTTCAGTATAAACTCCACTCATTAAAGCAGATAACATGTTTTCTTCAATATATTCTCCATTGATTAAACTAAATCCTTTACCAATTTCAAATATAGATGCATCTTTCATACCTCTAGCTTTATTATAATTATAAACATCTAATAAAGATGTAATTAAACTATGTCTTAATACACTTCTATTCTCAACTAAAGGACTAGATACTTTAATTAGACCAAATTCATCATTAGTAAATTTAAATACATCTTCTTCACTAATTAAAGAATATGTAAGAACTTCATTTAAACCTAAACTAATCATTTCATCTCTAACTATTCTTTGTCTATTATCATATTTACCAGGAGTTAATTCAAATACTGGATATGTACTTTCAATATTATCAAGTCCATATACTCTACCAATTTCTTCAATTAAATCTTCAACAATTGATACATCAACTCTACGAGTAGGAACACTTACTTTGAATTTTTCACCTTTAACATTATAATCAGAGAAATTTAATTTCTTAAATACTTCTTCTACATCACTAACAGATAAATTAAATCCAAGAACTCTATTAATCTTTTCAAGAGTAATATCTACTTCCTTATTATCTCTACTTAAAGTATTATATTCTAATACTCCAGATAATACTTTTCCATTAGCATATTTTTCTAACATATGACATGATCTATCTAAAGCCATATATGTTCTATTAACATCAAGTACCTTTTCAAATCTCATACTAGCTTCACTTCTAAGTAACTTCTTAGCAGTTTTTCTAATATTCATTGGATTAAATATAGCACTTTCAATAACAACATTCTTAGTTTCATCTGTTATTTCAGTAGAAAGACCACCCATAACTCCAGCTAAACCAATAGCTTCTTTACCATTAAATATAACTATATCATCACTAGTTAAAATTCTCTCATTATTATCAAGAGTAACTAACTTCTCTCCATCAAGAGCATTTCTAGCACCAATAATATCACCTAATTTATCAGCATCATAGAAATGTAATGGTTGTCCAGTTTCTAACATAACATAGTTAGAAATATCAACAATATTATTAATAGGTCTAATACCACAAGCCATTAATCTATTTTTAATAAATGCAGGACTTTCTTCTATTTTAATATCATTAACTCTCTTTAATAAGAAAGTATAAACATTATCAGTATCAACTTTTAAAGTTAATTTATCTTTTATATTTTCTTTAATTTCATTATAAGAAGTATCAGGTAATTTAACACTTTCACCAGTTACAATAGCACTTTCATAAGCAAGTCCTAACATACTTAATAAATCCGCTCTATTAGCAGTTAATTCAAAATCAATAATAGTATCATCTAACTCTAAATATTTAATTGGATCATCTCCAACAATAGCAAATTCATCTAATTCATGAATACCATTAATATCTTCTTCGCTTAAGTATTTACTATCAACACCAAGTTCAGCTAAAGAACAAATCATACCATTAGATTCATAACCAAGTATATTTGTCTTTTTAATAGTTCCACCAGGTAATTCTGCTCCATCTAAAGCAACAATAACTTTAATTCCAGCTCTAACATTAGGAGCACCACATATAATATTTAATACTTCACTTTTAATATCAACTCTACATACATGTAAGTGATCACTTTCAGGATGAGGATCACATTCTAATACTTCACCAATAACTAACTTATTAGCTTTAACTAAAGGTGTAATACTATCATATTCATTTCCAAGTTTTAACATACTATTAGCATATTCATTAATATCTATTTTTTCTAAATTAGTATAATCATTAACAAATTTACGACTAAGCAACATATATTACATCTCCCTCCTATTAAAGTTCTTTAAGAATCTATAATCATTAGTATATAAATCTCTAATACTAGTTATTCCATATTTAAGCATAGCAACTCTCTCTATTCCTACACCAAATGCAAATCCTTGATATTTTTTAGAATCAAATCCACAATTATCAAGTACATTAGGATGAACCATTCCACAACCAAGAATTTCTATCCAACCTAAATTCTTACATATATTACATCCTTTACCACCACATTTAAAGCATGATACATCAACTTCATAACTTGGTTCAGTAAATGGGAAATAACTTGCTCTAAAACGAATCTCTCTATCATTACCAAACATCTTTTTAGCAAATGTTTCTAATGTTCCTTTTAAATCAGTTAATGAAATATCATAACCAACTACTAATCCTTCTATTTGACTAAATTGATGTGAATGAGTAGCATCATCACTATCTCTTCTATATGTTTTACCAGGGCATATTAATTTAAATGGTTTCTTTTCAGTATTAGCAAGCATACTTCTTACTTGCATAGTACTTGTTTGAGTTCTAAGAATAATTTCATCATCTATATAAAATGTATCTTCTGGATCTCTTGAAGGATGTGACTTTGGAGCATTTAACATATCAAAACAATTTTCAACAGTTTCTACTTCAGGTCCACTAACTACATCATATCCCATAGATATAAATAAGTCTTCAATCTCCTCACGAACCATAGTCAAAGGATGTTTACTTCCTCTTTTCTTTTTCTTACTAGGTAAAGTCAAATCAATTCTATCACTCTCTAATTTTGCATTTAACTCACTATCTTTAATATCTTTAAGTTTTTTCTCAAGTGCTTCATTAATAGAATTTCTAACTTCATTAGATTTTTGTCCAACACTTTTCTTTTCTTCAGGACTTAAACTACCCATTCCAGCCATAATTTCAGTAAAAGCACTTTTCTTACCCATGTATTTACTTTTAGCATTATTAACTTCTTGAACGTTAGAACAACTATCAATTTCACTAATTGCTTCTTTTAAAATACTATCAAGCTTTTCTATCATATTTTCCTCCTAAATAAAAAATTCTATAACTCAAGGGTGAATTAATCCACGGTACCACCTTGATTCATAGAATTCTATGCACTTTAAATTTGTTAACGCCAAACTACGTTCTTTTATCATGAAGGTGAATTCATGAAATTATTTTTTGTTGAACTTTCACCTACAATCAACTCTCTAATAAAAATAACTTTTCACTACTACTTCTTCACAAAAGATATATGTATTTTATCACTAATATTATTAAATATCAACAAATAATTTTATTTTATTCTTTCTCCATGATTTTTAAACCAATCAATTACAACAGTATTATTAGCATCTTCACCACCAGTAATATTTATTGTTTTATAGTTATTATTAATCCACTTATTAGAATAATATGGAACAAAAGCACCTTCACTGTTAGATCTAACATATACAATAGCACCACTGTTCATATCTATTGTATCACCAAATGGAAAATCAATTTTACTAACACCAATTAAACTAGAAGCAATATCAGTGGAAGAAGAAAAAGGTAAATAAATTGAATCAATACCTGTATAACTTATTCCATTAGAAATAAAATTAATATAAACCTTAGGTAAATCAGATAATTTATTTGAAGTAGAAGAAGACCCAACCAAAGAAAAATTATAACCATTATCATTTAAAATCCATGTTGTATTAGTTAAATCACTAACATTTTTATCTAATGTTTTATTTTCTTCTAATTCTAATTTATTTAACACATTTACACATGTAATTTCTTTAAGACTATCTTCTCCCTCAGAAACACTGTCCAAATCATTAATCTTAATGTCATCTCCTGTTTTTTTAATCAAATAATTACTATTATTCCATACAATAAACTTTGTTATTTTCCCAGTACTATTAGTTTCAATATAATAATATGTATTGCTTGTTGTAACATCTAAAGGATTATTTTCATCCTTTAAACTTTTGCAATAGACATTTTTTGAATTACTTCCACTCATACTACCACTTATAAATTTATTGCTTGTTTCTTTAAATAAAGTTTTTGCTTCAGTTAAAAACAAACTCTTTTTAGCGCCATTAAACATACCAACAATATTTGGTAAAGCTATTAAAACTAATATTGCTAATATTGCAATAACTGCAAGTAATTCAACTAAAGTAAAACCCTCTTTGTTTTTCATTATTCACTCCTAATAAATATTACTATATTTTTCTATTGTTGTTTGTATCTTTTCTATAACAGCTTCTGTTTTTATCAATTTACTATTCTTTTCATTTCTAAGTTTAAATTCAACTTGATTATTTTTATAATTCTTTCCGACAGTAATTCTAATTGGAATACCTATTAAATCCATATCATTAAATTTAACTCCTATAGATTCTCTTCTATCATCTAATATTGTATCTATTCCAAGTTTATTTAATTTTTCATATAATAATTTAGAATACTTATAAGCTTCTTTATCATAAATATTAGCAACTACTATAGCTACTTTAAATGGTGCAACTGAAAATGGCCACACAATTCCTTTATCATCATGATTACGTTCTACAATAGCACTTAAACATCTCTCTAATCCAATTCCATAAGAACCCATATGAACATATCCAAGCTCATTAACTTCATTCATATATTTTAAATCATAAACTTTACTATAAACATCGCCTAATTTAAATATATGGCCAACTTCAATACCACTAACTATATCACATTTACTCTTACATTTAGGACATACCATTTCATCATCAAAATATTTTAAATCAGCATATCTTTTAACTCTAAAATCAACACCTGGATTTACATTAATATAATGATAATCTTTCATATTACTTCCACATACACAATTAGACATATATCTTATTTCATTATCAGCAATTATTTCAAGTCCAGCATCAACTGGTCCGATAAATCCAACTTCAATACCTTTACTTTCTAACTCTTCAGTACTTGGAAATTCAATATTATTAGTTTTAAATAATCTTACAAGTTTAGATTCATTTAAATCATCATCACCTTTTAATAATATCATTTTATAATTATCATCAACTTTAAATATTAATGATTTTATAATATTAGTTTCAGGTTCATCTAAAAATTCACTTAATTCTTTAATAGTTTTAACATTTGGAGTACGAACTAATTTTTTTTCTTTAGTTTTAACTTCTTTTTGAACTTTCAATGTTTTACCACTAGCATCTTTTAATTTACTAGCATAAGTACATTTAGTACATTTAACTATTTTATCTTCTCCATAATCACATAATACTTGAAATTCTTCACTAGAAAGTCCTTGCATACTATATGGATCACTAGATACAACTAAAGTATCTATATTAAGTATATTAAATATGTGTCTATATGCTTGAAACATCTTATCATAACTAATATCAAGTCCACCATCATCAGCATCAAAACTATATGCATCAGCCATACAAAATTCTTTCTTACGATTAATTGATTTACTTAAATCTTCATCTCTATATTTATTACTAATTTGATATAAAGTAAAATGTAAATCTTTATAACTCTTAATTTTATATCTAGCAGCATAAGCAAATAATTCTTCATGTGTAGGACATAAATTATATGTTTTACCATTCTTACTTTCTATATCAAACATTTCACTTCCTAAATATTCATGTCTATTAGAACGAACATAAAAATCACTATTTATTAAAGATGGCATTAATACTTCATTAGCACCAATTCTTTTCATTTCATCATTAATTACATTTTTAATATTTTCTAGTACTTTAAGTCCAATTGGTAAATATGTATATATACCAGAGTCATTCTTAAGAAGCATACCACTTTTAATAAGTAATTTAGAAGAAATAGTATCTTCATCTTTAGGAAATTCTCTTCTTGTTATAAAAAAACTTTCACTTAATTTCATTATTTCACATCCCTATTTACAACTTTTAACATCATTTCCTGTTTGTCCTTTAAGCAAACAAGATTCACCTACTATATATGTAACAACTTTTCTTGTCATTGCTGAATTATTATCAAATCTAACACATACAGTTGCACTATTTAATGATTCTTTACTTAACGGATTTAATAATACATCTTTTTCATCACCAGAATCACCTACTAAATAACCTTGTTCAATTAAATTTCTCACCTTTAAAAAATAACAACAATTAGTTTTTACTGTATTAGTATCATAATAACCATATTGTCCTGTAATACATGTATCACTACTACCATCACAACTACATTTTTTTGTATCACTAGGTATCAAATTTATATGATCACTGGCCCAATCTTTAGCAGCAACATTAATTTGATTAAATTTAGCTTGTAAACTTCTTTCTAATGTATTTTGTCTAATAGCCATAACCGCAGGAGTAACTAATAATGCTAATATTGCAAGAATTGCAACAACAGCTAATAATTCAACTAAAGTAAAACCATCTTTATTCATATTATTTTAACCTCTTATTCTCTATATTAAAGTATAACAAATTTTAATATCAATAACAATATTTTATCTTGAATTAATATGCAATTTATTATATAATTATCTATATAATAAAAAGGGAGAACATAATGAAAGAATTTGATTTTGAAAAGGTACCAATAGTAGAAATTGCTAATGAAATTTTACTTGATGGTGTCAAAAAAGGTGCCAGTGATATCCACTTTGACCCAAGAAAAGATGACATTATTGTAAGAATGCGTGTCGATGGTATTCTATATGATTATGCAAGAATTCCTGCTACTCATAAACGAAACATGATATCTCGTATTAAGATGATAGCTAGTATGAACATAATGGAAACAAGACTTCCACAAGATGGAGCTATTAAAAGTAAAATCGGAGATAAAGTATTAGATCTTCGTGTTTCTAGTTTACCTACTAATGTTGGTGAAAAAGTTGTTCTTCGTATTTTAGACTATTCAAAAAGTATGCAAGGACTTGAAACTTTAGGTTTTTCAGAACTAAACTTAAAAAGAATTATAAAGATGATTGAAGTACCTAATGGTATAGTTCTAGTAACAGGTGCTACTGGTTCTGGTAAATCAACAACAGTTTACTCTATTCTACAAAAATTAAATACACGTGAAGTTAATATTATAACTGTTGAAGACCCAGTCGAAATGGATGTAGAAGGAATTAACCAAGTACAAGCTCAAGCAGAAATAGGATTAGATTTTGCAAGTGTTTTAAGAAGTATTTTAAGACAAGACCCTGATATTATAATGATCGGAGAAATTCGTGATAGCGAAACAGCTAAAATCGCAGTACGTGCTTCTATCACAGGTCACAAAGTTTTATCAACTATCCACACAAATAGTGCATTAAATACAATTGAAAGACTTACTGATATGGACGTTGAAAGATACTTAATTGGTACATCTTTAAATGGTGTTATCTCTCAAAAACTAGCAAGAAAATTATGCCCATATTGTAGAAAAACAAGAAAAACTTCTGAATATGAAAAAGGATTATTTAAAAGTATACTACACCAAGATGTAGATGAAATATATGATGTTAATCCTGAAGGATGTGAACATTGTTTCAAAGGATATAAAAACAGAATTGCAATCGCAGAAGTTTTATTCATAAATGATGAAATAAGAGAAGCAATCACTAACGCTGAACCAAAAGAAGTAATGAGAAAACTTGTTTATGGTAAAGGTCAAACACACACTCTACTTCAAGATGGTCTTGAAAAAGTTGCTCTTGGAGAAACAAGTTGGGATGAAGTTATTAAGTTAGTTGATTTAGAAAACGATTTAGCAATTCATAGAGCAATTGAAGCAGAACTTGAAGAAGAAATTGAAGCAAGTCTAAAAGATAAAGATAAATTCCCTACTGAAGACGAATTAGTTGAAAAATTAAAAAATCAACAACCTGTCTCTAACGAAGACGAAGTAGATATGGAATTATTAAAACAATTTGAAAGTGAAGAAGCTGGTCAAGCACCTACTACACCTACACAAACACCTACTCCTACACAAACTGAAAATACACAACCTACAGAAGAAAAAAATGATAATTCAATTAACTTCGCAGAACGTAGTGATAATATAATTGAACAAATAGACATATAATAAAAGAGATTAAAAATCTCTTTTTATTTTATCTTATAAATCACATCGCTCAAATATTCATTTTCATTTAAAACAATTTTATTCTTATTTTTGTTTTTAATACAATCATCTATATGAGTATCCCATCTTGAAAAGAATCCTTCTATAAAATCATTATCACTTCCTCTTTTAATTGCTCTATTATGATACTCTTCTTTTAATTCTCTTTTTGGATAAACTAAATAATATTCTATGTTTCTTTTATTTAATTCATTTAATATTTCTCCATAAGTAGTTATTAAAACATAATCATATTTTTCTTTTAAAGCTAATACACATTCTACATATATATTTATCCAATTATTTATCTTTTTAAAATAACATGTATCAAAATCAATACAATTAATATTTTTATTTTTTATAAGATAACTTTTACCAATATTTGAAAAACCACTAATAATAACACCCATAATCAATTACTCCTTTTATTTCAAATATTATATCTATAATAAATATTATTTTCAATAGTGCAAAAACAAGTATAAAATGCATAGAATTAATTGGTGAATAATAATGTTTCAAACAAAACAAAACAATAGAATTAAATTAGTATTTATTATTAGTTCTATTCTATTATTATTTGTATTAATAAAAGTATTTTATATAGAAGTAATTGAATATAACAAACTATATGATTTAGCAAATGAATTATGGTCTAGAAATTTAACTGTTCAAGCAGATAGAGGAAAAATATTAGATAGAAATGGTAAAATAATCGTAGATAATATTACTACTGTAGGATTATACTTAGTACCAACTCAAATTAAAGATAAAGAAAAAGTAAGTACAGAGCTTAGTAAAATACTTAATGTAAGTTATGAAGAAATGTACAAACATGTAAGTAAAAAAACATCTATAGAAAGAGTTCATCCAGAAGGTAGAAATTTAACTCATGAAATCGCAGATAAAATTGAAGCATTAAATTTTGATGGAGTTTATCTTCTAAAAGAAAGTAAAAGAAACTATCCATATAAAGAAGTTTTGTCTCATGTGATTGGTTACACTGGTATAGATAATCAGGGTTTAAGTGGTTTAGAACTTAAATATGATAAGATTTTAACTGGAACAAATGGTAATATTAAGTATTATAGTGATGGTAAAGGAAATAGGCTTTCTATGTCAGAAATATATGAAGAACCTATTAATGGTAAAGATGTATATTTAACAGTGGATTTAGATATTCAATTATCACTTGAAAATGAACTTAAAAATGCTTATGAGAAATATAATGCTGATGGAGCTATTGGTATAGTAATGAATCCAAATACAGGTGAAATATTAGCTATGACATCAATGCCATCATTTAATCCAGAAAAGTATCAAAATTATAATGAAGAAATAATAAATAGAAATTTAGCAATATGGTCTAACTTTGAACCAGGTTCTACTTTTAAAATAATGACACTAGCTGCTTCTATAAATGAAGGTGTAGTAAATGTATTTGAAGATAAATTTAATGACACTGGAAGTATTAAAGTAGCTTCTTCTACTCTTCACTGTTGGAAAAGAAAAGGACATGGTTTACAAACATACGTACAAGTAGCTGAAAACTCATGCAACCCAGGGTTTGTTACTTTAGGACTTAAACTTGGTAAAGATAAATTATTTAATTATATTAATGAATTTGGATTTGGTAAAAAAACAGGAATAGATTTAAATGGTGAAGGAACTGGAATATTATTTAATAAAGATAGAATTGGTCCAGTAGAATTAGCAACTACAGCCTTTGGACAAGGAATAAGTGTAACAGCTATACAACAAGTTACAGCTGTCTCATCAGTAGTTAATGGTGGTACTCTATACACTCCATACATAGTTTCAAAAATAGATAAAGATAAAAATGAGCCAATCATAAAAAAGAAAAATATTATAACAAAAGAAACAAGTGATTTAGTTAAATATGTATTAGAAAGCGTCGTAGCAAATGGTAGTGGAAGAAATGCTTACATTGAAAATTATAGAGTTGGTGGTAAAACTGGAACAGCTCAAAAAGTCGGTTCAAATGGTCAATATATGCAAGGAAACTATGTCTTATCATTTATTGGATTTATGCCATCTGATAAACCAGAATATGTTATATATATTGCATTAGATAATCCAAAAGGAGTTACACAATATGGTGGTGTTGCAAGTGCACCAATAGCAAAAAATGTATTAAAAGATATAATATCAATTTATGATTTAAAAGAAGATAAAAATGGAATACCAAAAGTTTATAGATGGGATGATATTGTATATGAAACAATACCTAGTATAATTGGAAAAACAAAAAAAGAAGCTTCTTCTCTATTAAGAAACTTCAAAGTTGAATTTGTAGGATCTGGTGAAACAGTAATAGATTCTTCACCAAATGAAAATGAAAGAGTCAAACAAGGAAGTACTATAAAAGTACTATTAAATTAATAAAGTTCTAGTTTCTTAGGATTTTACTATTTCATATATTTAATAACATCACTTTTAGCATTTTCATAAGATGTACTTTCTGAAACAGTATAAATTACTCCATTAATTTCATCATAATTTTCTACTTTTGAAGAAATATTTATGTTATTACCATCTTTATCAGTAAATCCTTCAAATACGTGATAATTGTTTTTAACAGAATTTTGACTTGGATGATAAGCCATGCCTGCTTTATATCCAACAGCCAAATCATATATTACTTCTTTATCTGCGTAATTAGATACTTTATTAATATCAGTATATGAAGGACCAATTCCTATAACAAGAACTCCTATAGCAGGAAAAACAGCATCAGCCACTTCTTTAAAAGTATCATCTTTAGCACAAATCAATGCAATAGTTGCAGCAGCATCAGTACCATTATATGTTGGAGTATATAATATTTGTTTATAGTTATTTTTAGCAACATCATCAAAAGTCATATTTTTAGTCATTGTGAAACGCAAAGAAGTAAACACATCACCTGCCGTAATTTTTCTAGTTTTTAAATTTAAAATTTGATTTGTTTTATTATCTCCAATAATCAATAATCCATCGTAATCTTCATAAGTATAATCTGTTATACTACTTTCAATAAATTTAACTCCTCTTCCATCATCAAGCTTTTTCAAAAAAGTTTCTAACGTTGTACCTTCTTCTACCTCAAATGATTTGCCGTTAAGTGTAAATGTTATTGGATCTGGAGTAACACTACAATCTTCTACATCTGCTTTTTCACTAGTAACATCACCATTACTTTTAACATTTATACAGTAACCACGAATATACATCTTTCCATAAGCACTACCATCTTTATTATATGTTAGCTTTCCTTTTGTAACCTTTTCACCACTATAGTCAAAGTCAGTATCAGTTAAATCTATTTCTTCAAGATTTTTACCACTCATCTCACTTTTAATATAATAACTTTTAGCAGCATTTACTAAACTTCTAGCATTAGTTTCAGCAATACTTTTTCTTGACCTTTCTACCATACTAACAACATTAGGTATAGCAATAATTACAAGTATTGCAAGTATTGCAATAACAGCAAGTAATTCAACTAAAGTAAAACCATTTTTTCGTTTCATATTTTAATCACCTATTCTATGAAAATTATACCATAAAAAACTCTAAAAATTAAGTTAAAAAAATTGGATTATCTATATAATCCAATTTTATGCTTCATGTCTTCATATTTTTTACGTGCGATTTCTCTAGTAAATTCTCTTCCTTCATCAAGAATTTTATCTATTTCATCACCATTTAAATATTCATAATATTTCTTTTGTATTTCTTCTATCTTAGAACAAACTGTGTCAGCTACAGCACGTTTAAATTCTCCATAGTTCTTTCCTTCAAATTCACTTTCTATTTCACTTACACTTTTACCAGTAAAGCAGCCATAGATATTTATTAAATTTGAAATTCCAGGTTTATTTGCAGGATCGAATTTAACAACCATTTCACTATCAGTAGTAGCACTCATTATTTTCTTTCTAATAACAGCTAAATCATCTAATAATAAAATAACACCTTTCTTATTTTCAGAAGATTTACTCATCTTTTTAGATGTATCAACTAAATCATATATTTTATATGCTGATTCAGAAGTAAATAATGGTTCTGGTAAATTAAATGTATGACCATATTTCTTATTAAATCTTTCTGCTATATCACGAGCAATCTCAACATGTTGTTTTTGATCAACACCTACTGGAACATAATCAGCATCATAAATAAGAATATCAGCTGCCATTAATACAGGATAAGTTAATAATCCAGCAGAAAAATTAGCATTCTTACGACTTTTATCCTTGAATTGAGTCATACGAGATAACTCACCATAATATGTATTACACTCTAGGAGCCAAGAAACATTAGCATGATATTCATTTTCAGATTGAATATAAATCTTATTCTTTTTTGGATCAATTCCACATGCTAAATAAATTGCTATTAAACTTTTGATATTTTTATGTAGTTCTTCTCTATCTTGAGGAACAGTTATAGCATGCATATCAGCAACAAATAAATATGAATCATATTTATTTTGATTTTCAACCATTTGCTTTATTGCTCCAACGTAATTACCTAATGTAATAGCACCTGTTGGTTGAAGACCTGTTAACATTTTTTTCATATTATCACTCCCATGAAAATAATTATACATCAATTATTAATTTTTTTCATTATTTTTTACAAAAATATATTATTTACAATCATTTGTTTGTATGTTATTATATAAATGAGGTGGGAATAATGGAACAATTAACAGATAAACAAGAAAAAATATTAACTGTTATTAAAAAATTTATTGCAGAAAATGGATATGCTCCAACTATAAGAGAATTATGTAATTTATGTGGTCTTAGTAGTACAGCAACAATGTTTGTTCACTTAAAAAATTTAACTAATAAAGGATATATTAAACAAACAGAAAATAAATTTAGAACAATTGAATTAAATGTACCAAATGAATATAGTAAAAATAATGATTCAGTTGTAGAAGTTCCATTACTAGGAAAAGTAGCTGCTGGTAATCCAATTGAGGCAATAGAAAATCCTGATAATTATTTCTCTTTACCAAAAGAATTAATACCTCAAAATAATGAAGTATTCACTCTTGAAGTAAATGGTGAATCAATGATAAATGTTGGAATATTTGATGGAGACATTGTTATAGTTAAAAAACAAAATGTAGCCAATAATGGTGAAATAGTAGTAGCATTAACTGATGAAAACGAAGTAACATTAAAAAGATTTTATAAAGAAAAAGATCATATTAGACTTCAACCAGAAAATGATTTCTTAGACCCTATCATATTACCAAATGTTAAAATTCTAGGAAAAGCTATTGGATTATATAGAAAAATATAACAAAATAAAAGTTGCTAACTAAAGCAACTTTTTTATTTAGTAAAAATCATATAAATCATAAATGCCATCATTAATACATATACAATAATTCCATTTATTTGATCACTACGTCTACCCTTATCACCTATTCCAATAGCCATAGATATTAATACACCACCAATAAGTCCACCCAAATGAGCAGAAACATCAATACCAGGTATTACTAATCCAATAACTAAGTTTAATAAAATAACAGGTACAACTTGACTTCTTAAAAGTCCTTGTAATGTAGCTCTATAATAATATGTAAAATATGCTATACTACCAAGTAATCCAAATATCGCTCCACTAGCACCTATACTAAACACATTACTATCCATAAATACACACGAGAATATATTGCCAAGAATACCGCTTAAGAAATATATAAGTAAAAATTTACATTTACCATAATACTTTTCTACTTGAGGACCTAAAATATATAAAGCATACATATTAAATGCTATATGAATGATATCAGCATGTAAGAACATAGAAGTTATTAAAGTATAATATTTTCCACTTCTAAGACTCATATAATTATTAGCTAAATTATAAGATAAACTTCCATCTCCATCATATAAAAGCATATATAAATATACCATAATATTAAGTACAATTAATGCATAAGTAACAACAGGTTTTTTAGGACTAAATATCTTAGCTAACTTTTTCTCGTTCTTTATTGTTTTTTGATTCATATCCTCAGTTAATTTAAAGAACTCCACTGGATCAACTTGATCACTTAAATCAGCATCTTTAACTTTAGGAAAGAATTCACCAACAAATTTATTAGATTTAAAGTCATTTATTTCATCAACTTTAATAGTCTCAATATTTTTAGTATCAAATACTTTAACACTCTCTCCAGTATCTAAAAGTAAATTTAACATATTCATATTAAATGAAAGAGTACTTTTTTTAATACTTTTCATAATACTTTGTGCTTTATAAGTATCAGTTTTTAATTGTTCTTCATTATGTATATAATTAACATTTATTCTAATTAATTTTAAATCACTTTCCATATTTTCAAGCCAAATTTCATTTTCAAGGCCATTTATAATAACAGGTTTATAATCTTCTTCAGTTATAAAATAATGTAATATTTTAAGTATTATATCATCTTTTTTATTAATTTTTATATTCATTATAACTTCCTTTCATTAATATTATTTTACTATTAATCATATTATTAGTAAAGAGGTGAAAAATATTAAAAAACATATAAAAAACATATTATTATTCTTAATTATTCTTCTATTTTGGTTACTTAGTGGACTTATTTTTAAAGTAGATAATAGTTATTATAGCTTATTAAATCTTCCATCATTTACACTTTCAGGTAAAGTAATAAGTATTTTATGGTTTATAATTTATATTTTAATTACTTTAAGTATTATAAAAATATCTAAAAAAGTAAATATCTTTAAAAATAATGATTATGCTTATATATTAGTTACTAATTACATAGCAAATCAATTATTTATGTATTTCTTTTTCTACTTAAAAAGTCCATTTTTAGGTTTCGCTATCACTACAGTTATTTTATTATCTACTATATTCTTATTTATCGAAACCAAGAAAATATCTAAAAAAGCTTCATACTATCTTATACCATATATAGTTTATAGTATTTATGCTTTCATCCTAATGAGTACTACATATTTTATGAATTTTTAAACATATCTAAAATTTCATAAAATTCTTTTTCAGGTTTAACTTGAAACTCCATCCATTCTCCTGTTCTTGGATGATTAAATCCTAAATATTCAGCATGTAACATTTGACCATAATCATTAATTATTTTTCTTCTTCCATATACAGGATCATTAACAATTGGATGACCTATATATTCCATATGAACTCTAATTTGATGAGTTCTTCCAGTTTCAAGTACTAGCTCAATTAATGTAGCTTTTTTATATCTTTCAAGTACTGTGAAATTAGTAACTGCATTTTTAGCATTAACATCACTAACACACATTTTCTTTCTATCAGTTTTGCTCCTTGCTATAGGGGCATTTATTTTACCTTTATTATTCTCAATCACACCATAAACTAATGCAATATATTTTCTTTTAATAGTTTTATTTTTAAAACCAAGAGATAGTATTCTATGAGCTTCATTAGTTTTAGCAATCAATAATATACCAGAAGTATCTTTATCGATTCTATGAACTATACCACATCTTTCAGTGCCTTCTTCATCACTTAAATCTTCAGTATGAGCCATTAAAGCATTAACAAGTGTACCAGAATAGTTTCCACTACCAGGATGAACAACCATACCGCTTTTCTTATTAACAACAATTATATCATCATCTTCATATAAAATATCAAGAGGTATATTCTCAGCCTTAACATCAGTATCAACACTTAAATCATTAATAGTAATTTTATCTCCTTCTTTTAAAGCATATCCACCTTTAACGATACTTCCATTAACTAAAATTTTACCACTTTTAATATTCTTTAAAATAAAATTTCTACTCTCACCTAAAACTTCAGTTAAATATATATCTAATCTCTTTAAACTATTTTCTTCTCCAACTATTAATTCTTTCATACTTCTCCATCCTTAAATAATATAATTATCATTAAAAATACTCCAACAGTTATAAATATATCAGCAACATTAAATATTGCAGCTTCATAACCAAATATTTTAAAAGATAAAAAATCAACCACATATCCTCTAAATATTCTATCAATTAAATTTCCTAAAGCACCACCTAATATTAAAGTAAGTGATAACAAAGTAATATTATTATCGTAATTCTTTTTAATCTCACGAATAATATAATAAATCAAAAATATAGTTATCAATATAAGTATTATCATATTACCACTCATTATTCCAAAAGCAGCACCAATATTTTTAATACAAGTAAGACTTAAAAAATTATCAATAATAACTTTACTATTATTAATACCAATATTATCAATAACTAAATATTTTATTAATTGATCAAAACCAACTAATAAAAACACTACAAAAATAATTAAATATATTTTTTTCTTCATTAGAATATTATATCAAATTTTTTACGATATATCTATCAGAATAACATCTTCTCCCATTTTTTTAATTTGAGAAAATTTAATATTTAGTTCATTAGTATTAGAGAATAAACTTCTCATAAAATTACATTTTTCAATAACAAAATGTACCATATATCCATTACTATCAAATTCTACATCAATAATTTTACCTACTCGTTTTCCATCTCTAATATTAATAATATCTTTTTTTTGTAACTCTGATAATTTCATACTAAATTATATTATAAAATTAATTTTTTAACACTATTTAATGCACTACTTTCTATTCTAGATACTTGTGCTTGACTAATATTAAGTTC
Source organism: uncultured Bacilli bacterium (assembly GCA_934096645.1). Lineage (GTDB taxonomy): Bacteria > Bacillota_I > Bacilli_A > RF39 > UBA660 > CAG-1000. The sequence continues at coordinate 35,896 of CAKOMK010000004.1, forward strand.
ACTTGCTAATTCAGCTTGACTCATACCATCAACATACCTTTTAACTATAATAGTTCTTTCTCTATCTTTAAGTCTATTTAATGAATCTTTTAGAAGAATTAAATCATTTACATTAACATTCTTACTGTCTTCAAGTTGATCTAATAAATATATAGTATCTCCTCCATCATTATAAATTGGTTCAAATATACTTACTGGATCACATAAAGAATTTAATATATTATATAACTCATATTCACTTATATTAAACTTAGTACATATTTCTTCATTAGAAGGATATCTTAAGTTCTCTCTTAAATATTCCTCTTTATAATTAATAATCATATAAGATAATTCTTTAACACTTCTAGATATTCTAATTTGACTATTATCACGTATATATCTCTTAATTTCTCCTTCAATCATAAATACAGCATAAGTGCTAAACCTAACATCATAATTTAAATCAAAGTTATTAATAGCTTTTATAAGCCCTATAACACCTATTTGAAACAAATCATCTAAATTATCACACTTATTATGATACTTTCTCAAAATGCTTAAAACTAGTCTTAAATTACCTTCTACAAGAGTATTCTTAACATCCTTTTCACCATTCTTATATTTTTTAAACAACTCAATCATTTCTTCATGCTTTAACACAACTAAATTACTAGTATTAATACCATTAATTTCAACTTTATTTTTAGCCATAAAAAATTCCTTTCAATTTATATTGAAAGGAATTAACATTTTTTATTCACTAATCTAATTTAATATTATTAGCTAAAACTTTTAATATATCTGCATCCTTAACTTGTTTAATATAATGATTTCCACTTTCATCAGTTTCATCTTTTACAAATGCAAATCTTCCAGTAAAATCTTCTCCATCATCAGTTAATTCAGATGCAAAATAATAAGTATCACCCTTATATGAAGCTTGTCTAACAATCAAGAATGAAGCTCCATTCTCTAACTTAAAAACTTTATTAGTTAAATTTTCCATACCCTTTTTCCTCCTTATTTACCTAATGAATTTCCTAAATCATTAGCTTCATCAAAATACCAAGTAAAGTCATCTTGATTATCATTAATAATTGTATTATTTAAATTATCTAATTCACCAGCATTTAAATCTCCTACTGCATCAGTATAAGATTGTTCTTCACCAGTTTGTGGTAATGTAGCATCTTGTTTTAAATCATCTTCAGTAACTTTAGATAATCCATTTTCATCTTTTTCTAAATCTCTATGATCTTGTTCGCTAACTTTACCATCATCATGTAAATAAGCATCTCCAGAGCTTGTAACTTCTACTCCTGTAGATTCATTATAAGCTGATTCGCCTTCTCCTAATCTAATGCCAGTGTCATTACTGGGAGTTGGCGTAGGATCTGGTGTAGGAGTTGGATCCGGTGTTGGTGTAGGATCTGGAGTTGGAGTTGGATCTGGTGTAGGTGTTGGATCAGGATTTGGGTTTGGATTTGGATTTGGTGTAGGATTAGGTTTATTATCATCAATTGTATTATCCTCATCTTTATCCTTGTCTTGATCTTGGTCCTTATCTTGATCTTGATCCTTTTCAGTATCTTGAGAAACTGTAATATTTTGAGTAATATTAGTTATTTTTAATTTATCATGTAATGTTGCTAAATGATAAGCAACACCAGTAACACCAACAGCATTTAAGAATCCAATAGCAGCAAATACTACTTTATCCCACTTAGATAATAATGCGGGTTTAGCATCGTCTACTTCTTCAACTTTTTCACGTTCATTTTCAGTTTCTGCTTCAGGAGCTTCAGGTTTTTCTCCTAAGTCAGTTAATTCATCTCCAGTAACAGGAGCATCTAAAACATCAGTATTGTCTTTATTTTCTTCTGGATTGTTAAGTGGTTCACCTATATCAGTTAATTTTTCTTCTCCTTCAGTTGGAACACCTACAGGAATAAATGCAGCACCTAAATCCTCTTTATTTTCTTCAGATGGTTCTCCATTAGTTAATGCTTCATCATCTGTAGGAGCAATTGGAGCACCAATATCAATTAAATCTTCTTCATCTAATTCAGGTTCAGAAGGTTTAGAAGGAACAGGAGTAACAATAGTATTGTTTAAATCCTCCTTTTGAGTTTCTTCAACATCTAAAGGTTTATCCATTTCTTCACTTTTATCTAAATCTTCTGTATTTGATAATTTACCACCATGTTTTAAAATTTCCATTTCTTCTGTTAATCTTTGTTCATCAACAGCATAAGTATCTAAAGCATCTTTATAATTCTTTAGACTAGCTTCATTAGCAGCTAATCTTTGTTCTAAGAAGAATTTTCTTTCAGGTGCAATATCAACTGTACGAGGAGTATAAGGAATTCCAGCTTTAGCAAGTTCATCTAACAATTCTTGAGTTGGATTTCCAAGCTCAATATTAATAGCTTTGTTTTCAGCTTCCAAGCTAGCAATCATATTATTAGTATTTCTAATATCAAATCTTACTCTATTTCTTTCTCTAAAATCAGCAGAGAATTGATCTTTTTTAGCTCTTTCTTCAATATTAATTCTCTTAATATCTTCGTATACTCTATCAGTAAATTTATCAATTGTACTAGTTACTTCAGCAATATCTGCAAAACTAAATTCAATTTCATCTTTACTTTTAAATTTACCACCATCACGAGTAATGCCAACTAACATATCAGTTCCAATAGCATTAGCTTCATTTTTTAATTCATCAATTTCTTTCCAAGTACTACTTAATTCATCAAAGCCAATCTCATCTAAATCAGAATACTTGCTAATTATTTCATTATATCTTTCTTCAATATTTGCTAACTTTTCTTTCATTATTTAGCCTCCTTTTTATTTCTTAATAACATTTTAATTTGATATCTTATTTCACCATTATTATTAATGTCAGATAAAGATGTAACTTTATATCCTTTATCATTAAATATTTTAATCATTTCTTCTTCAGTTACATATTCAGTACTTAAATCTTCATAATCTGAAGAACTACTTGTTCCAAGTATTTGTTGAAGTTTAATTTTAGTTTTAGTTTCAATATTTCTTGTTCTACCATCATTTATTTTAGGATTTTTAGTAGACCAATCAGTCCATTGACTCCATTTAGATGCATTTGTTTTTGTAGCACTTGCATAACCTTTTGGAGCTACAGCTGTATATTCACTAGTAGTACTCTTAGTTGATTTATACCACTTATAAGCAGTTGACTTAGTAGCAGTATCTTTAACAGCTCCAGCTACAGGAGCTTCAGTATAATAAACTTTTTCACCTTTAGCTTCACTAGCACCAGATGGATAATACTTTCTTCCACCCTCTTCTTCAATTTTATACCAATTATAATATTTTCTTGTTGCTGTTTGACATTGAACTGTATCAGTTGTCTTACATGCTACTTCACTAGCAGTACTCCATTCACCATAAGTATTACATTTAACATTAGCAGAAGCAACTTTATTTGCTATAACACTTGAAGTTGAATCACCTTGTTTAACACAACTATAGAATTTATCAACTTGTTTATCATAAGCAGTATTATTTCCTTTACCACATTCTTTATTTGGTTGATAAACAATTAAATCACTATTAACATCTGTTTTACAAGCATAATATAATGTTGGTTCAAATGTACTAACTGCAGTTCTATATCTATAGAATGTTTTAACAACTCCACCATCATAATTTGGATATCCAGCAATTTCAGTAGCACTGAATGCCTTTTCTCCATTAGTTCCTAATGCATATACTTTTTTACTACTAGAAGTATACCATTTATAAGCATCAGTTGTTTTAGTTTTTTCATCATTTAATTTATATTCATCATTTGGTGCAGCAGCATAATACTCTTTAATATCAGAAGCATTAGTACTAGTACCAGTAGTTGCATAATATGTATTTTTAACAACATCCCAAGTATATAATTTATCTCTATATCTGTAATAATTTGTAGTAGCTAATGTTTTATAAGATTTATATTTAATATCATTTTTCCATAATTCTTCAACACTACCAAGTTGAGAATTTGATGTTGATTTTAATGCTTGAGGCATATATTTGAAATCAATATAACTTGAATCAGCCACAACATCATTCAAATTACCTTCAGCTAAATCACCATATTCTTTATCAGAATTCTTATCACTACAAGATAACCAAGGTGTATAATGTAATGTTCCATTTTCTAATCTACAAACTCTAATATAAGTATTTTCAACACTACAACTACTAAAACTAGTAGGATTAACTAAACCTTTATCAATTAAAATTTGTAAATTAACTTGATTACATTTTCCATTAGAATTAGGTATTTCATCATTATTATTATCATAATACAATTTACCAGCATCTAATAATGTCTTCTCATAATCAAATACCTCCGGTTTGTCTACTGTTCCTCCACCATTATTTCCTTTATTGCAACTCTTAATCAAGAAAAATACTATAACGATAGCAATAAGGATAAGTACAATAATTAATAATTTTTTTGATAAACCAGAGCCATTTTCACCGTTTTCATAGCCATAGTCATCATAATTATTTGCCATTTTCTTTCCTCCATCTGACTTTTGTCATATTCTACATAGTATTTTAGCACAATTCATAGTATAAAAACAAGATATAAATTAAAAAAATATGACAACTAAAATCATATTTTCATAATCAATTTCAAACGTTTAATTACTTTCTTCTCTATTCTAGAAATATATGACTGAGAAATGGCTAATTTATCAGCTAAATCTTTTTGTGTCAACTCCTTTTTTCCAAACAATCCATATCTAAATTCAATTATCTCTTTATCCCTTCCACTTAAATTCTTAACCTCACGTTCTAATAATAATTTATTATCTTTATCCTCAATAGCCTTCTGTATAATATCTTCATCTGTTCCATAAATATCTTCAATATGTAACTCATTACCTTCATTATCAAAATTAACTGAGTCTTCAAAACTAACTTCATTATTTCTCTTTTTATTTTTTCTTAAAAACATAAGAATTTCATTATCAATACATCTAGAAGCATAAGTAGCTAACTTAATATTTTTATCTAATTTATATGTCTTAATCCCTTTAATTAATCCTATAGTTCCAATACTAACTAAATCTTCTAAATCATACATAGAATTAGTATATTTTTTAGAAAGAAAAACAACTAATCTTAAATTATGTTCAATAAGCTTATTTCTAGCATCTAAGTCCCCCATATTACTTTTTTTAACTAAATCTTCTTCTACCCTTTTAGGTAAAGGTGGTGGCAAAATATCAGTACTTCCAATAAAGAACACATCATCACTTCTAAAAAACTTATCAAGTATTTTTTCTATCATATTCCCTCCATTAATTTATAATTTAATAAACAATTAAAACCATTAAACTTTTTATTTATAACACCAACAACCACATCATTACGTTCTCCAATCCCATCAATATAAACCTTTCTAGGTTTAAAACACTTAATCAAAGATTCACTATCAATAGTCTTATAAGGAACTAAATAAAAATCTTCATCAACATCTTTATTAATGATTATAACTTTCTTATTACTAAACGGATCAATTAAAGAATTACCACTATCCATAAAACCATTTAAATATATAATTTTACCATTATTCAAATATATATTTACTCTATATCTATAATTAATAATATTCTTTAAATTATATGTAAAAAACTTATAAACTTTCATAATAATTGGTATCAATAATATAAAATAGTTATATTTTATTAAATTTAATGATTTAAAATACAATAAACATCCTCCTAAAAAGAAAGATAAAATATAAAAATAAATAATATTCTTAATATATTCTTTAAAATTAATATACCCATAGGCCACAAATATCATAATAGAACACAATATAATTTTAAACATACTAAGAGTAAAATTATTCATATTAATAAATAAATATATTATAGAAACTTCACCTATCAAACAAGAAAATATAATTCTTATTCTTTTAGTATTTAGTTTCATTATACTTTTAAGAATAGACAATAAAATATAATCAATAACAAAATTCAAAAATATTAACTCATCTATATATATCATTTAATCACCATTAAAATTATAAATAAAAAAGTATGCATTTTTTGTCGAAATACATACTTTATTTAAATAATTACATTTTTAATTCAAGACTAAATCCTTCACGTTCTTGATCCCATCTATCAAGTTCTCTGTCTTCAAGCATTCTATCATTTTCACTTTCTAATCTATTATAGAATTCCCAATATTTTCTTTCTTCTCTTAACACTTTTAATGAATATTCATTATCATCATTTCTTCTTAAATATTTTTTCTCATACATATTATATGCAAATGGACTATTTCTTTTAGGAATACCATAATCTCTAATAAAAAGTCCAAAATCTCTAAGTCTTCTCATACTTGTATAAGAACTATTTTGAGAAGCACGAATCAAATGATAAAATAATGAAACAGAAGATTTATATAAATCCATTTTATCAAAATCATAATTTTCACAATTATCAATTGTAGTTCTTAAATAAGAAACATAATCAGTTACATCTTTATGACTTTCAAATCTAGTTGCTAAATCTCTAAAAAAACTATAATTTTCTTCTTCAGCATATTTAAAAAGCAAACTTTTAATTGTAGAAGGTTGTAAGAAAATATCATTATATCTATATAATATAGGTAAATATCTAATTGGTAAATCAACTTCATCACTACGAGTAAAATAAGCAATATTAATATCAGGATAAAAGTCATTACTAGTTATAATTCTATCTTTAAGAACTCTTTCTAATTCTTCTTCATCAAATTGAACAGTAAAATCATCAAGTGAACTAATAGTTGTTTTAGGAGTTAACATATGGTATCTATGATATTTAGCTTTAATTGAACGCTTACCAATATGTACAAAACTAACATTTCCACTAATAATAGTACTCTTCTTTGATTTATTAGATTTTTTTAAATCATCCAAAAAGTCATTATAATCATCTTTATCCATAATAACTTCCATAGAATCTAAATATTCTACAATCATATATCTATTATCTTCAGGTTGAAATTTTAAATTACCAATATTCATATATTCCCCCTATAAAACTGGCTATATTATACCAAAAAATGCATTAAAAGTCAATTTTTACTTTACTTAAATGAATTTTTATGTTAAATTATATGTGGCTTAAAAAGAGGAGGCAAGTTTAAAAATGGCAAAAAATATATCAAATAGAAAAAATATGAGTTCACAAAATAGACCATTCTCAGAAAAGGCAACTAAAAAAACTCAAAAAGTTAATCTACAAACTGTAGTTGTTGATGGAAAGAAAGCTAGACTTTCAGCAAAAGAAATCAGAACTAACAAAAAGAATAATTAATTGAGTGTAAAAACTTGATTTTTTATTGCATTAAAAATGGCACTTCATTTGAAGTGTCATTTTATTATTTCTTGTTCTAAAACTAAATCAATATCATAATGTTTTTTTACTTCTTGTTTTATATAGTCTATTAGGTTAATAATATCTTCAGACTTAGCATTCCCATTATTTATTATAAAGTTAGCATGTATCGTACTAATACTAGCTCCTCCAATAGAATAACCCTTTAGCCCTAAATCATCTATTAACTTTCCTGCACTAAATCCTTCAGGATTTCTAAAAACACTACCATTAGAAGGATGAGTTAAATCTTGTGACTTACGTCTAGCTTCCATCTTTTCACTAATAAAAGATTTAAGTATTTCTTTGTCACCCTCTTCTATTTTAAATGTTGCATCTAAAACTATAATATTTTTATTTTCTTTTAACATAGACGTTCTATAATCAAACATCAAATCGCTATTTTTTAATTCTTTAATTTTTCCATTTTCTAAAACAGTACAAGATTCTAATACATTAGATATAGAACTTCCATAACATCCAGCATTACCGCACACACTACCACCAATAGTTCCAGGAACACCACATGCCCACTCTAATCCTTTATATCCAAGATTAGATATATTATTAGCAAGTTTATTAATCATACAGCATGATTCAGCAATAACTTTATTATCTTTAATTTCATAATTATCAAAGCCTACTAATTTAATTACAACTCCATCATAATAAGAAGGTAAAATTATATTAGAACCATTACCTATAACAAACCACTTAGATTTATATTTATCTAACACATCAATTACTTTTTTTAATTCTTCAGTATTTTTAATAGATAAAAATACTTTAGCAGTACTTTCTAATTTATAAGTATTATAATTAGATAAATCAAAATCTAATTTTACATCTAATATTTTATTTAGTTCTTCTATCATTATTTCAAGTACTCTTCTATCTCATCACTACCAGATTTATATTCAACAATTCTACCATTATTTACTCTAATTAAAGTTAAACCATTGATTTTTAAATCATTAATAGATGATGCATCTCTATTTTCATCTTCACTCATATATTTAGAGTTACCATCTTTACTCATATCAACTTTATATGTTCTTGTTTCGCTACTAGCAAGTAAATTATTTATATAAATATCACTAGTAAAATTACTACTATAATTATCAAATAAAACATAATAGTTATTTTCACTTCTATTTAATATTTCACCTACCATAATATATTCATTACTAATAGTAGTTTCTCCTGTTTCTGGTTTAGTATATCCAGCTTCAAATACACCTAACTTTTCCATACCAAACATCATCAAATACATTAAAACCATTGCAATTAATACACCTAAAACTGTTTTAACTGCGCCCATTAATTTATTATCAGTTTCAATTTCTTTAGACTGATTTCTTACTCTTTTTGGTTGTTTGTACTTAACTTGCATCTTATTTTTTGCCATTTTTATCATCTCCGTACTCAAATTATAGCATATTTTAGGGAAATGTACCATTTATTTGTTGATTTTTACTATTTTTTAGTATATAATTTATTTACGTATTTAAGTGGCAGTGCTATAAGGAGTTATAACGTGTTTCTTGAAATTTACTAGTAACCTCTGCCAAGGCGAAAATAATAATAGAAACTCCCTATAATGAAAATAGTGGCCTTTTAATACAAAAATATTTTGTAAAGGAGGAACAAATACTATGTCAAGATATACAGGTCCTGTATTCAAGAAATCAAGAAGATATGGTTTTTCTACACTTGAAACTGGTAAAGAATTAAGAAAGAAACCTACTGCTCCTGGAATTCATGGAACAAGTAGAAAGAAACTTAGTGAATACGGAGTTCAATTACAAGAAAAACAAAAAGTAAGATTCATGTATGGATTATCTGAAAAACAATTCGAAAAAACTTTCGAAGCTGCTGGTAAAATGCAAGGAATTCATGGTACTAACTTATTAATACTTTTAGAAAGTAGATTAGATAATTTAGTATATAGAATGGGATTTGCTAAAACAAGAAGAGCTGCTAGACAACTAGTTAACCATGGTCACATTGCTGTTGATGGTAAGAAAGTTGATATTCCATCTTATAGAGTTAAAGTTGGAAGTACTGTTTCAGTAAGAGAATCTTCTTTAGATCATCCAGTTGTTAATGAATGTTTAAATATGGATATTAATATTCCTTCATTTGTTAATGTTGACAAAACTAAAAAATCTGGTGTTTATGTAAGATATCCAGAACGTGAAGAATTAAATTCAGAAATTAACGAATCATTAATAGTTGAATACTACAATAGATAATTAGCTATTTAAAAACTCTTGAAAAATTTTCAAGAGTTTTTTTTATTGGTTATTTATTTTTTTATAAGCAATTAATGTATTCTTAACAAGCATAGCTACAGTCATAGGTCCAACTCCACCAGGAACTGGTGTTAAATAAGAACACTTTTCACTTACATTTGGATTAACATCACCATAAAGTTTACCATCTTCACGACTAATTCCAACATCAACTATAACACTACCTTCTTTAACCATATCTTTATCAATCAAATATTTTTGTCCAGTAGCAACTATCAATATATCAGCTTGACTAGTAAAATGAGATAAATTTTCAGTTTTAGAATGACACACAGTAACAGTAGCATCTCTTTTTAAACATTCAATCATTAAAGGCTTACCAACTAAATTACTACGTCCAACTATAACAACATGTTTTCCAGTTAAAGATATATTATAATGATCTAATAATTCTAATATACCTTTAGGAGTACAAGGAATTAACCCATCTTCACCAAAATACATTTTTGAAACAGAAGATTCTGTTAAACCATCAACATCTTTTAAAGGACTAATAGTATTAATAATCCTTTTAGAATCAAATTCTTCAGGTATAGGTAATTGTAATATAATACCACTAACATTTTCATCATCATTTAATTCTTTAATCTTATTAATAACAACCTTCTCTTTTACACTATCAACATAATCAAAATGTAAAAGACTCATCCCAACATATTCACATGCCTTTTTCTTATTTTTAATATACACTTCACTAGCAGCATTATATCCAATAGTTATAACAGCTAATATAGGAGTTTTAAAACATGATTCAACTTCATCCTTAATTTCATCTTTTATTTTAGAACTAAGTTCTTTACCATTCATTATCTCCATGTATTATTCACCTTCTTTTTGTGTAACATTTTCTGGATTATATTCACTAACAAATCTAACACTCAACATCTTTTGTTCACTTAAAGGTTTATCATTATCATCAACTTTAACATCTGCAATTTTATCAACTACATCCATACCATGAATTACTTTTCCAAAAGCCGCATAATTTCCATCTAAATAAGTAGAATCCTTTTGAACAATAAAGAATTGACTAGAACCAGAATTTAATGTTTCACTAGTTTCAGGATTGCTACCTCTTCTAGCTAAAGAAACAACACCTCTAGTATGAGATAACTCATTCTTAAATCCATTAGCTTCAAATTCACCTTTAATAGTTGGATAACTTCCCCCCATTCCATTACCAAGAGGATCTCCAGTTTGAATCATAAAATCTTTAATAACTCTATGAAATATTAAATTATCATAAAAATTTTCACTTACTAACTTTTTAAAATTCTTAACAGTTTCAGGTGCAACATCAGGATATAATTCAATAATAATTATTCCATAATTTTCTACTTCTATTTTTACTAAATTAGTTTTTTCTTCACTCTCAACATACCTAACATTTTCTATCTCATATATTGGCTTTTCACCAGTCTCATCTAATATGTAATTTAAAGTATACTTTTCACTACATCCACCTACCATAAACATAGAAAAGAAACAAGCTAATGCCTTAGATATTTTTTTCATATAATCACTTCCCTTTTCCTAAATATTTTAACATATCATTAAAGAATTGTCATTAAAATTGACTATCTATTACGTTAATGTTATAATATAGCCAATTTTTATATATATTTATAAGGAGTCAAAATGTTCAAACAATTAACTAAAGATGAACTTAAAACTTTTACTTCATATAAACCAAACAACAATGCAGAAAGTAAATTATATATTAGAGATGATACCATCTTAAAATTACTTTTACATGACTTAAATACTAAAGATAGAAGAAATACTATATTAACATTAGATGAATTAAATCATAAATCAATACCTACTAATATAGAACCAATAACATATAAAAGTAGAATTGGTTACACATCTACATTTTATAGAACACATCAAACATTAGACAAATTTATATATGATAGATCTTTCTCTATTGAAGATAGAAAAAAATTAATAAGTTTAATTGCTAGATTATTTGAATATTTAAAACTTAAAGAATTCTTATTTAAAGATATTCATCAAGAAAATTTTATCTATGATGGACAAGATCTAAAAATAGTAGATTTAGACTCTGGAACATTTAAATCAAATATAAGTAAAAAAGACTATCAAGAATTTGAAGAAAGTTTAATTCAAATTGACAACAGACTTTCAAGATTATTTCTAAGAATTATGTTTGGTAAATATACAGATAGACTTCTTTATAGTAATTCAGATAAATTCACTGAATCACAAAAAGAATATTTATTACATGCAAATGATAGATTAGGTGGTCCATATAATCCAGAATCAGAAATAAATTCTTTTGATAAAGAAAATATAAGAAAATTATTAAATTTAAAATAGAGATTATTAAATTATTAATCTCTATTTTTTATGATTCATGATAATTAGAAACATATAAATCTTTCTCTTCATCTTCTTCTTTATTATTTAATTCTTTAGTTATAATTTCAGGTAAATCATTTTTAGAAGATAATCCAAAATAATCTAAAAAGTCATCAGTTGTTTTATATAAACTTGGTTTACCTATACTATTATCTTTGCCACAAACTTTAATAAATCCACGAGCAAGTAATCTTCTAATAATTTGTGTTGAATTAACTCCTCTAATTTCATCAACTTTTAATCTTGTAACCGGTTCATTATAAGCAATAACAGCAAGTACTTCTAAAGCAGCATTAGTTAAAGTATTTGATTTATTATCACTAACTAATTTCTCATAATATTCTTTATGTTCTTCTTTAGTAGTTAACTTAAATGCATTTCCCAAATAAGAAATTCTAAGTCCTCTATCTTCACTTTCATAATCTTTTTTTAATTCCATTAATAACTGTTTAACATCATCATTATTAACACTTAATATACTAGCCATCTCTTCAATAGTAGTTCCCTCATCACCTACTATAAATAATATTCCTTCAAGTACAGCTTTTAAATTCATTTTAATCAACTCTTTCTATATAAATATCTGAAAAATTATTATCTTGTTTTATGTTGATTTCTCTACTTTTAACCATTTCTAGTACTGATAAAAAAGTAACAACTACATATGGTTTACTAAAATCATCAAAAAGTTCAACAAAATTAACCCTTTTATTCACTCTCAATATATCTCTTATTTTAACAATTCTTTCTTTTACAGACAACTCTTTTCTAGCTATCTTAGTATTTTTAGGCTTATTAAATTCTTGTCTTTCGAGTAATTTTTGAAATGCATCTAACAAATCATATACATCAACACTACCATCATTTTCTAATTTTTCTAAAGAATATTTCTTTAATGATTCAGGAGCTTTAGTATAATAAGACGATCTATTCTTTTCTAAATCTCTAAATACATTAGTACTTTCTTTATATTTTTGATACTCAACAAGTCTTCTTTTAAGTACTACTTCTGGATCTTCAACTTCTTCATCTTCTTCTTTTTCTTCACTCTTAGGTAATAACTTTTTACTCTTCATTTCGATAAGTTCACTAGCCATAACTAAATATTCACTAGCAATATCCAAATTCATATCAGTCATACTTTTAATATAATTTAAATATTGATTTGTTATTTCAGAGATTTCTATATCAAAAATTTCCATCTTAGATTTCTTTATAAGATGAAGTAATAAATCAAGTGGCCCTTCAAAATCTCCTATTAACAACTTATCCATTATTTACATTCCCAACCTTTTAGTTTTTCTTTATTTTTAACTATAGTAATTATTGTATCCTTTTCATATAAAGGATTAAAATCTTTAGGATAATTACTTAAATCAATACTATATTCTAAACTAACATCATTATATTTACTTGTAATATTATATTTAGTAATATTCATATATTCTTTTTTAATTTCTTCTTGTGTACTTAATATAATAGCATTATCTTGTAATTTTTCATACCCTTTATTTACACTATATTTAGTCAATGAATTATTAGTAAATTCATAAGTATTAGTATATTCTAAATTAATGAATTCATTATTAACCTTATATGTACATACCAACTTAGATGTAGATTTCTTTTCAGAATCACTATATATTTTAACTAAAGCATAAGAAACATTATTATATTCACTTTCATTAATATTTATTTTATAAGTACTCACACTATCTTTATCAATAACACTTTCACTATTAAATAACTCTTTATATAATATTTCTTTATTAGAATCATATAACTCTAAATATATTTCTTCATCTTTAATATCACTATATTTTACACTAGATAAATAATTAAATGAAATATATTTACCACTATCATTTTTTCTAAAATTATAAAATTTAATATCTTTTAAATTAATATATGAACTAGGTTCCCCTATTTTAATATAGCCATCAACTAAGTTAAATCCATTATCATTATTGGATGTATTATTATCGTTATTTTTATCATTATTAGTAAAAAGTGGAAATAACTTTTCTTGATAAAAATTAGCTATATCATTTATGAAATAACTTACTAATGCAAGAATAACAATTAAAATAAATATTATTGCATTATTGGTTTTTTTAGTTGTAGTATTTATTTCAGTAACAACTGGTTTATTTTCTGAAGGAACAATAACTTGATTATTATTATCACTTTTGTTTTCAACATTATTAAGTAACAAATCATTAGCATTTAGTTCTAGTGAACTAAATTCATTACTAGTATTAGATTGTTCTGCAGTAGAAACAGCAGGTTGTACTGGAGTTACTGGTTGTACTGGAGTTTCACTTGTTTGTGTAGATATAACTTCTGGAGTTGATACTACTGATTGTGCAGGTTCAACAGCAGGTACTACTGGCTCTATTGGTACAACAGGTGTTACTGGTGTTGTGAATTGTGTAGTTTCTACAACAGGTGTTTGCTCTACTACCGGAACACTTTGTTGTACAGGAGTCGCAGGAACAACAGATTGTGTAGGAACAGTTGGCGCAACAGGAGTTACAGATGTTACTGGAGCCACTGGTTGTACTGGTGCAGCAGGAGTTACAGATGCTACTTGTTGTGTTTGAACAGTAGGTGTCACTGGTTGAACTGGTGCAACAGGAGTTACAGATGCTACTGGTTGTGTTTGAACAGTAGATACCACCGGTTGTTGTGTTGGGTTCAAATCTAAAGTTTCTATCACAGGTTGATTACTACTTATTTGATTATTATTTTGACTAGCCTCACTATTCATATTATCACCTTATCCTTTTTATTTTCTATAAGAAATTATACCAAAAAAAGAACAAAAAGTATATTATTTTTGTTCTTAATCTCTAACTCTAAATAATAAAGCAATAATAAATGCACTTACAATTGCAACACTTATTCCAGCAGAAGCATTAACAAATATTCCCTTAAAAAGTCCAATAAATCCATATTTTAAATAACCTTCACTTGCTCCACTTACAAGTAAGTAACCAAAATTCATAATCGGAACACTAGCTCCAGCATGAAATGTTTCAAGTATCCAATCATATAAACCAAACCCACTTAATACACATCCAACTATAACAAGAATAGTATTCATATGACCTGGAGTAAATTTAGTTTTTTCAAGAACTATCTGTGATATAGCACAAACTAATCCACAAAACAAAAACGAAAGAATATAATTCATTATAAAACCTCCAAACTAATAGCATGACTAATACTTGGTATAGGAACACCCAAATTAGAACTTATAACTGAATGAAGGGAACCAGTTCCAATCAATAATATTTTTTTATATTTTTTAGTTTTTAATATATAATCAAAAAATACAAGCGGTAAACATACAGGGCCACTAGCTCCTGCATATACATTATCTTCAGTATAAAAAATACTACCAGAATCTAAGACATTTTTAATATCTTTTCTAGACTTCTTTTTATAATAAGATTTCATTAATTTTAAACCATATACTCCAAGATCACCAGTTAAAATCAAATCATAATAACTTGTTTCTCTACCAGTTTCCTTTAAATGTTTATGAAGAGTTAAAGCACATGAAGGTGCCATTGCAGCTCCCATATCATTAGCATCTTTATGATTTGTCTGAACTACATATCCAATAGTAGCACTTTCTACTTTTAAATTAGACATTTTATTTGAAAGCAAAACGCTAACACTACCACTTGCTGTACATGTATTAACTCTTTTTCTAATAGCTCCATATTCAACAGGAAATCTAAATTGTTTTTCACTAACCAAATTATGAGAAGACGAAGAAACAATCACATTACTTCGATTATTCTCAATAAACATTGAAGCAATTATCATCCCCTCAACAAAAGAAGCACATGCTGAATATACACCCAACATCGGAAAATTAAACAAAGAAGAAGCTAAAGTTGAAGCTAAAATTTGATTTTGTAAGTCACCACTAATCAATAAATCAATATCTTTTTTTACTATATTTTCTTTATTTAATAAACCTTTTATAGTTAACTCTTGATACTTACTTTCACATAATTCAATAGATTTGCATTTTAAATAATAGTCATCAATACACTTATCACATAAATCTTTTACTATTGGACTATACTTAGTAGATGAGAGTAATGAATATGAATTATTAATATAAACATTATTAAATTTATAAGTCATGATAACACCCCATTAATATAACCGAATATTATTCCAAATATTACTCCGTACAAAATGATACTACCAGTTAACTTAAATATACTACCACCTATTCCTTTTACAAATCCTTCACTTCTTGCATCCAAGGCACTACTAGTCATAGTATTAGCAAATCCAGTAGATGGCACTATTAATCCACACTTACATATACTAAGTACTTTATCAAATACACCAAAACCAGTAAGTATAGAACCAACAACTACAAAAAAACAAAAAGTTAACAAATAAGCATCACTTATATTAGTATTAAAACAAGAAGTACATATATGGGTTATTATCTCTCCTAAAAATCCAATTAATCCACCGCTTACAAAAGCAACAAATACATTTCTAAACATATTATCTTTAGGACAAGTATTTTTTATTAAATCATCATACTCTTTATTATTCATTAAATTCACCAATAATATTTTTTCCATTATATTAAAAATAATACATAAAATAATACTTTTCAAATATTAAAACTTATGCTATACTTTATGTACGGCCCATTGGTGAAATGGTTAACACATCGCCCTCTCAAGGCGACATTCATGGGTTCAAATCCCATATGGGTCACCAATTTTTGATACAAAATCCCTTATTTAAAGGGATTTTTTTTGCAATAAAAAAATTATCACAAAGATAATTCTTCACCATAAGTAAATCCTCTACTCTTAAACATAACAATAATTGAATCTAAAACATCAGAAACATTAAATATAGTATTTCTAAGCAAAAGTTCTTTCACTTTAGTTTCAATATTTTCTAAAGAAAACGTTTTATCATTAAATAATAAAATAATATTATCGCATATATCTTCATAGTTTTCTAAACTGATTTTTTCATTATTACGCTCTATTACATTAGCAATAAATCTTTTATCAAATATAGATGATAACATTATAGATAATTTTTCTTTTCTTTTAGAATCTTTCTTTAACTTAATAAGTTTCTCTTTATATTTACTCTTTTCTTCACTACTAAGAGTTGCATATTCTGTAGTACTCATAGAAAAATATTTTTGTATCTCGTCACTTATACTATATATTTCTTCTTCAATTATCTCTTGTTCACTTTCAAGTGACTTAATATATAACTCATAACCATCTTCCATAAATACCACACCTCATAAGCCCATTATAACACAAAACTCTTTATAAAATAATAAAAAAAATGTATAATAATATTAGGTGATTAATATGTGGAAAAGTATTGTAATATTTACTTGTAAATTTATTAACAAAGCAAGTAAACTTATCGGACATGAAGGAAGTGTTATCGGAGGTCACTACGCTAGAAAATTAGATAAAAAAATATTAAGTAAAATTAAATTACCTAAATATGTAATTGGAATAACTGGTTCTAGTGGTAAAAGTTCAAGTACTGAATTGATGTATAATATATTAACTAAAAATGGATATAAAGTTGTATATAATAAAGAAGGAAGTAACACAATTAATGGTATTACAGCTTTAGTTCTAAATAATAGTTCCCTATCAGGTAAATTAAAAGCTGATGTACTATTAATGGAATTAGATGAACAATTCATGAAATATGTTTTTGAATATATCACACCTACTCACTTAATGATTACTAATATTACAAGAGATCAACCACCAAGAAACTCTCATCCTGAAAAAATATATAATGCTATTAAAAATGCTATTCCATACGGAACACATTTAATCCTAAATGCAGATGATCCATTCGTAAATAGACTTAGAATAAATCATAAAGGTGAAATAACTACTTATGGACTTGCTAAAAATGATTATAGTAGAAAATCTAATATTAATAATTTAGACGCAGCATATTGTCCAATATGTCATAGAAAATTAGAATATGAATATTATCACTATGGTCATATAGGAAAATACAATTGCCCTAAATATGATTTCAAAAGAGGAAAAGTTAATTACGAAGCAACTGATATTGATATAGATAATAAATTAATTAAAATAAATGAAAAAGAAGTTCATTTACCATCAAACTTCTTATATACAGCATACTTTGTAACTGGATGTTATACATTATCAAAAACAATTGGTTTAAATGATGAAGATATTCTAAAAGTTATTAATGATGAAAATACTAAAACTAAAAGATTAGAAATATATGACTTTGATAATAGAAAATGGCAAATGCTAGTTAGCAAAAATGAAAATAACTTAAGTTACAAACAATCACTAGATTATATATTACATCAAGATGGAGACAAAACTATAATACTAGGATTTGATTCTTCAAGCAGAAGATATAAAGAAAATGATATATCATGGATATGGGACATAGATTTTGAATCACTAAATGATTCATCAATTAAAAATATAATTTTAATTGGTAAATTCTGTTATGACATGAAACTTAGAATGGAATATGCTGGTATTAATAAAGAAAAATTAATACTCGTAGAAAATTTAGATAACCTAAGTAAAACTATAAAAGAAAAAACAACTGGTAAAATATTCTCAATGGTATGTTTTGATAAAGAAATTCAACTTAAGAAAATCATAAAGGAGGAAAATAATGATTAATATATTGCATTTATATTATGACCTATTAAATCTTTATGGAGAAAATGCTAATACAAGATGTCTAGTTCACAATTTAGAATTAAATAACATTAAAGTACATGTAGATTTAAAAAGTATTAATGATAAGATAGACTTAAGTAAATATGATATCATTTATATTGGACAAGGTTCAGAAGATAATTTAGAATTAGCTAGAACTGATATATTAAATAGAAAAGAAGAATTTAAAAAATACATTGAATCAAATAAATTATTATTATTAACAGGAAATTCAATGGATTTATTTGGAAGTTATATTGAAGCAAATGGTGAAAAATTAGAAACATTAGATATATTTGATTATTACACTAAATTATCTAATTCATTTGATTTTAAAAATGCTTCTACTGATAGAATTGTTGGTGAAGTAACTTGTACAACTACTCTAATAAAAGAAAAAATAATTGGATTTCAAAATAGATGTGATCAAAACTTTAATATAAAAGATTCTTTATTTACAATAGATGAAAAATATTCAAATGATGGATTAAATAATCAAGAAGGATTCACATATAAAAATGTATATGCAACTCATATTATCGGACCACTATTAATTAGAAATCCATATCTGACAGATTATTTATTAAATAAAGTTTGTAAATCTAAAAAATTAAAATATAAAAGTTTAGACATTACAGCAAAAGAAGCATATAAAAAATACTTAGAAAATTTTAACTAAGTATTTTTTTATTTTATTATACTTTGAATAGTACTTTTAATCTTGGTAATAAAAGTATTAGTTCCAATTCTTTCCCCATATTTAACAATTGTTTCAATATCTTCTAATGAATTTTCTAATATATCTTTATCTAAATTAATTGTATTTTTTTTGACAAGAACAACTATAGTTGAACCACCAAATTCAAAATAACCTTTCTCTTCACCTTTTTTATAAATATAAGTTTCATGATTATTATGAATTTTTCCAATTACTAAAGCACCTATTTCAACTTGAATAACTTTTCCAAAATTATTAGTATTTAAAACAGTATATTCTCTATCATTCATAGTATAAAAATTATAATGATTTAATGATATAGGTTGTACTGTATGTAATACTCCTTTAATATGATGATTTAATCCTTTACTTCCACTATCAATATAACAATATCTATGATAATTATCAGTAGAAAGTCTAAATACTAAAGCATATCCACCAGCATATTCTTCCATTATTTTATCATCAACTAAAGTATCAATACTATAATAAGAATTTTTTATATTTAAAGTTAAATCTTCACCTATTTTATAAGCAGTTAATTTACCATCACAAGGACTAATAAAAGCAAATTTACTAGCACTAATTGGTCTTTTATAAGCAATTACTTTTCTTATAAAAAAATCATTATATGACTTATATTTTTTATCATCATATTCATATACATTTATATCATTTTTATTAATAAATCTTTTTATTCTATGTTTAGATAATCCACTATTCATATATAATGCAACTATATTAGCAAAAGTTTTAGTAGTAAATAATTTAAGAATAATTCTTCCAATAAAAGTATTATACAAAAAATCCAGAGTCTTTGTTGACTCTGTAATTATATCCTCTTTACTATTTCTTTCTCTAGCTACATATCTCATAAAAATTTATATACAGTAATAATTAATATTACTTCAAGTACTCCTATTAAAATAAATCCAATCATAGTTTTTAAGTTAGGTTTTTTAATTTTAAACTTAGTTATAAATAAAACTCCAACTATAAACATTACAACCCCATATAATATAACGAAGTTACTTCCAAGCAATCTTCTAAATATATAAATAAATGGAAATATAAGTGCACTAGATGTAACCGGAAGTCCAGTATATTCTTTAACAGGTGTTGAACTATTTCTAATTATTTCAAGAACATTAAAATATGCAAGCCTAATTAAAGCAGCAGCTGGAAAAAATATTATTAATGGTAATAAATAACATTTATTTAATCCAAGACTATATCCTATAACAGCTGGTAATACTCCAAAACAAACTAAATCAGATAAACTATCTAATTGTATTCCAAAGTGTTTCTCTTCAACAGTTCTTTTCTTTTTAGTTCTAGCAACTCTCCCATCAAACATATCACATAATCCAGAAAACATTAAACAAATAATTGCTGGAAATAAA
The DNA here is from genome assembly GCA_934096645.1 of uncultured Bacilli bacterium. Taxonomy (GTDB): domain Bacteria; phylum Bacillota_I; class Bacilli_A; order RF39; family UBA660; genus CAG-1000. The sequence continues at coordinate 56,881 of CAKOMK010000004.1, forward strand.
TGTTTAGGATCTTTTATAGCTAAAAGTATTCCAAGTATTCCTGATGAAAAACCTAAATAAGTTAAAACAACTGTATAATCATAAACTCCTATCATATTGCACCTCAATAACATTATATCAATATTTCACATAAAATACAAACTTTTAAACACATTTTTGATTATAATACAAAAAAGAATATTCCAATCTATTACTGGAATATTCAACATATAACAATCAAAATTATTTAGTAAATTCACTTGTTTCTTCTTGAACACCCATTGTTTGCAAATAAGCTTCTGTTTCTAAAATAAAATTCTTTTGTTCACTAGATAGAATATCAGGGTTAAGTGACTCTAACATTTTCAAAGAATCATATGTTTTCTTTCTAGTTTCAAATTCTTCTGCAGAAATAAAAAAAGGACTTTTTTGTTCTTCAATATTATCTTGTGGTTCAGATTCTTGTGGAATATTAATAGTAGTTTCTTCTTGAACATTACTTACATTATCAAATTTATTAATTGAAGATGTCATTTCAGAAGACATGGCTTTTTCTTGATACTTTTTTGCTTCTGAAACATAAAGTTCATGTGCAAGTCCAAAATTAAGAAATTTTTGCTCATTTGAAACATATTCAACATTTCCTTTTAAAACCTCATCCATAAAATGTGGAGAGCATCCAACTAAATTCATAGCAGAAATCTTACAATTATAAATTGTATCCCCTTGTTCATGTCCTTTTGTTTTTACCTCAGCAGCTGCTGCATTAATTACATTAAAATCAAGATTTAAATTAAGATGATTATTAATTTGTTGTAATTGATATAATGCATAACCCAAAGAATTACTAGGACTCACATATGCATAAGTTAATAAATCCACCCAGAAATTCTTATCTTTTTTAAGCTCATCAGAAAAGTATGCAACACTTCCAACACCAACAGTATTACGAGCAAAAGAAAACATAACTTCCCTATCATTTCTTAAATTTTTCCCAATATTTTCTCCAGAAATAGTTCCGTCAAATTTTTCTAAAGCAAATAAAGTTACTAATTTATCATTCCTTACTTCCTCACTTAAACTACTATAAGCTCCGTACTTAAGTGGAAGACCACTATAAACAATACATGCAATCTCTTTATTATTTGGATTATTTTGTAACAATGCAATTCCATATTCACCAAGCTGTAATTTCTTATTTTCTCTTTCTTGAATTTCTTGGATATCTCGAGATATTACTCCCTCAAATTTTTTATTTTCATCATACAATTTAATAAAACCATCTATTGTATACTCCATATTATTTATCTCCTCTATTTTATTTTACAATATTTCATACTCAAAAACAATAACCATACAAAAAGTAGAGAACTAATTCTCTACTTTACAACTATATTAACTATCTTATCAGGTACTACTATTTCTTTAATTATTTCATGACCTTCAATATATTTAATAACATTTTCTTGTTTTTTAGCTTCACTTAATAATTCATCACGAGAAAGACCACTTTGAACACTAATAGTACTTCTAAGTTTACCATTAACACTACAAGCAATATTAACTATATCATCAACTATTTTACTTTCATCATAAGTTAACCATTCACTTTCACAAATAGGCTTTCCTAAATTTAACATTTCATTTAATTCTTCTGTAATATGTGGAGCTATTGGATTTAACAATGTAATTAATGCTTTATAATCTTTTCTAGAAATACTTTCTTCTTTATCATATTGATTAGCTAGTATCATTAAAGCACTAACTGCAGTATTATAGTTCATAGTATCAATATCATCTGTTACTTTCTTAATAGTCTTATTAATTATATTAACAAGTGAATCACTATACTCTTCACTATCATTTACTTTATCTTTTAATCTATAAACTTTATCTATAAATCTCTTACATCCTTTAAGACCATTTTCATTCCATGCAGCATCTTTTTCATAGTCACCTATAAACATTTCATAAACTCTTAAAGCATCTGCTCCATAAGCTTTTACCATATCATCTGGATTTACTACATTACCACGAGATTTACTCATTTTTTCATTGTTGTCTCCAAGAATCATACCATGACTAATTCTAGTCCATATCATTTCTTTATTTGGAACAAGTCCAATATTATATAAGAATTGAACCCAGAATCTTGCATACAATAAATGTCTTGCAGTATGTTCCATTCCACCATTATACCAATCAACTCTACTCCAATATTTCATAGCATCCATTGAAGCAAATTCATGATCATTATGTGGATCCATAAATCTTAAGAAATACCAACTTGATCCAGCCCAGTTTGGCATAGTATCTGTTTCACGTTTAGCCTTACCACCACATTTTGGACATTCACAATTAACCCACTCTTCAATTTTAGCAAGTGGACTTTCACCATCTTCAGTTGGTTCATATTCAGCTATATTTGGAAGAACTAATGGTAAATCTTTTTCATCCATAGGTTGCCATCCACATTTTTCACAATATATCATTGGAATAGGTTCTCCCCAGAATCTCTGTCTTGAGAAAATCCAATCTCTCATTTTATAATTATTAACTTTACGAGCTATTTTTCTATTAACTAATTTTTCAGTAATAGCTTCTTTAGCTTCTTCTACTGTCATACCAGTAAATTCTTCACTATTAATTAATTTACAACCTTTTCCTAAATAATCTTGTTTTTCAAAAGCACACTCATCAACACTTCTTCCATCAATAACTTGTAACATATCTAAATTATGTGCTTGTGCATATTCAAAGTCTCTTTGATCATGAGCTGGAACAGCCATAACAGCTCCAGTTCCATAACTACCTAAAACAAAATCTCCTAAGAAAATTGGTACTTCTTTTCCATTAATAGGATTAATAGCTTTAATACCTTCAATCAAACATCCAGTCTTTTCTTTATTTAATTCTGTTCTATCCATATTACTCTTAGAAGCAGTTTCTTCGATATATTTTTTAACTTCATCTTGATTTTTAATTCTTGGCATTAATTCTTTAATTAATTTTCCATCAGGAGCTATTACAAAGAAAGTAATACCATATACAGTTTCAATACAAGTAGTAAATACAGAGAATTTACCTCCACCTACTATATCAACATCTAATTCGACTCCACTACTTTTACCAATCCAATTAATTTGTCCTAATTTGACTTTATCAGCAAAATTAGTATTTTCAAGTCCAGTTAATAAGTCTTCTGCATAATCACTCATTCTAAGCATCCATTGAGATTTTTCTTTTTGAGTAACAGCAGTTCCACATCTTTCACATACTCCACCAGAACTATCTTCATTAGACAAAACTGTCTTACATGTAGGACACCAATTAACAGCTATAGTATCTTTATAAGCCATACCATGTTTATAAAATTGTAAGAATTGCCATTGAGTCCATTTATAATATTCTGGATCACTAGTAGCAAATTCTCTATCCCAGTCAAATGAATAACCTAAACTCATCATTTGACCTTTAAATGTTTTAATATTTTCTTCTACAGCTTTAGATGGATGAATATGATTCTTAATAGCATATTGTTCAGCAGGACTACCAAAAGAATCAAAACCCATTGGATATAAAACATTATATCCTTGCATTCTCTTAATTCTAGCTTTAGCATCTTGAGCAGTATAACTTCTAACATGTCCTACATGAAGTCCATTACCACTAGGATAAGGAAACTCAACTAGAATATAATAATGTTTATCTCCACCATTATTAACTGCTTTAAAAGTTTTATGATCTAACCAATATTTTTGCCATTTTTCTTCGATTTCTTTACAGTTGTACATTTTTTATCACCCTCCATTTTCTTTAATTTTCTACCAACTATTTCATATAATGAATATATCATAATCATAATAACTACAAAACCTATTCCAACTTTTAACAATAACCCATCAACATGAATAATTATTGTACTAGAAAAAGCTATAATAAATGAATTAATCAACGCTAAATACTTTTTAATTCTTTTAAAACCAACTTTCTCTACATCAATACCATATCTATTTACAAACAAAACAACTTCATCATTCTTTTTCAGTGTAGAAAAGTTTTTCTTTCTTTTATTAATAAATACTGTATAAATAATAAATATTAGTAAATACAGAAAGAAAAAATCATAAATAGCCCATAATACTTCCATATATTCCTCCAAAAATAAAAACTTTATAACTTAAGGATGAGATATTCCCACGGTACCACCTTAATTCATAAAGTCTTATGCATCTTAATTTATTGTTAACGCCAATGTACGATTATTCTATAGAAAACAAGTTCAATATCAGTTTATATTAGTTTCCATCACCCACTAACTTTCTATTAATAAATAAGATATTTACTACTTTTTCTGTCAACAAATATGTATGTATTATACTATAACTCAGCAATATATTCAAGCAACTTAATAAACATTTTTATAAATACTGGTTCTAGTCCATCCCTCTTTAACTTTCTAATAGCAATTCTTTTAGCTTTAATATCACTATCACTAAATAATATATCAGCCAATTTAACTTTAATCTCAGTATCAACTTTTAAGTCACTAATAATTCCATCTAAATCTTCATTTATAGCTCTAGAAGAATCAATCTCAATATCTTTTCCTTTACAGAATATTAATACTTTATCAGTTAATTTAACATTCTTAAATTCAACTATAAAATCATTTTCAACTGAATGACTTTCAAAAGGAATATTTATTTCATTAACAAATACTTGAACTCCATTAGTAGGTTTAGTATTTCTAAAATTAATTACGTAATTTCTTGTTTCAGGAACACTACTAGCATCATATCCTTCAACTGGTTCTAAGGAAACAGAGAAATCATTCTCTTTATAATAATAATTTATTTCAGTTGTAAAAGATTCACCTTGTTTATAATGAAGAGAATACCCATCATCTTCATATAATTTATATGTATTACTTCTTCCTGGGAAAATATCAATTTGTAATGTTTTAGGACTAGAAGTATCATTTAAGTTTTCTTTATCTAATACTGCCATAGGTATTATAGCACCAGTTTTAGCAAACACAGGATAATCTTCATCTTTATAGAAAGTAACATATCTTTTACCTCCCATAAACTTTTTACCAGTCTTAAAGTCATACCAAACTCCATTAGGTAAAAATATTCTATGAACTACTCTATCCATAACTTCATTTTTAGGACTAACTATAGGACAAACAAATAATTCTGTTCCAAAATAATACTCATTTTTATAAAGTGGTTCATCATAAGTTTCAGGATATTTATAATATAAAGGTTGAATAAGTGGTGAACCAATTGAAGAATATTTTTTAGCTTCAGCATATAAATATGGTATTAATCTATGTCTTAAATTTAAATAATATTTAACTATTGTTTCAGTTTTAACATCCCATTTCCATGGCTCTCTTTTATAATATTTTCCACCTTCACTAGTTATTCTAAGAATTGGACTATAAGTACCAAGTTGAATATATCTCATATAAAGTTCAGCATCTTCAACTCCACCTTTAAATCCACCAATATCATGACTCCACCAAGAAACACCAATATTTGATGCAGTAGAATTATAAAAAGGTAAATATTTAATAGTTTTCCAATTAATATATGTATTGCCACTATATAATACTGAATATCTATGAGGACATATTCCATAATTACGATTCATTAATAAATTTCTTTTAGCTATATTATTATTAAAATTATTATATAAATAATAAGCCATAACAGAATTTCTAAGTCTATCATTAATATTATTATCATCCATCCATAACATATCAACACCTTGATTTAAGAATGGATCAATTATTCCTTTTAAGAAACCATCTATAAGTTTAGAATTATAAACATTAATAGGAATATTTTTATCAGTATCTTGATCATATATTTTAATAAATTCACTATGATTAGGTTCTTCTATACTAAGAACACCATCAGTTCTAATATTACATCCTAAATATATATTATTATCATGTAAATATTTACTCATTGCACTAGGATCAGGAAAAATACTCTTATCAAATGAAAAACTTAAATCAGAAAATTTATTTTTATTTCTAGCATATTTATTTAACAATAATATAGACATAGGTATTTTATTTCTTTTAAAGTTTTCTACAAGAGATTGTATTCCTTCTTCATCATATTCTTCATTCTTAGCCCACCATACTCCAAGAGCATATCTAGGAATAAGTGGTGGCAATGATGTTAAATTAAAATAGTCTCTTAATCCAACACCAAAATTACCATTATATATAAATAAATATGTATCTATAACATCTGGATTAGGTAACGTAACATTACCATTATCATCAAGTATAGGAGTCATAGAATCATCAAAAGTTGCAAATCCATCTAAAGAAAACAATCCTTTTTCAAGTAAAGGTGGATTCTTCATATAATCTAAACTATAACTAGTACCACCAAAATTTCTAACTTCTGGATGATTAAAATACCACGATTTTTCACTTTCTGGTATTCTAACCTTTAAATATCTATCTGGAACTAATTTATCTCCAGTAAAAGGTTTTTCTTTTTGATATTCTAATATAAATTTAGAACTCTTAATAACAATATTTTGATTATCTTCAGTAACAGTTACTTTAGGTTCACCAAAAGATCTATTAAATGCAAACAATGTAGGATAGTCATTAAAAACTCCTTTTAAATTATATTCAAAGCGAATTAAAGAGTCAGATAATATACTTATCCTATAATAATTACCTCTAAATACACAAGATGTAGGTGTTTTACCTTTATTAACATCTATATGAAAATGACTACCTAAATCATACATTATACGTCACATCCTTATCTTTATTGTTGTTGTTTTAATTTTACCATCCAATTATTATATATTTCACAGTTAGCACTTGTAGGTGGGGGACAAGCTTTCTCCATCTTAACTATCATAGGTATTTTAAATATTCTACCGAAAGCTACACAAGTACCTGATTGAAGTGTCTTTTGTTTTTCAACTACATCTTCACTCATATTAGGAACACTTTTAGCAATATATTCTAAATCAGCTGGATGATTTATTTTAAATATTAAGAAATTAGCACATTGACTAATAACATTTTCATTTAAATCAGTTGGTCTTTGAGTAATAATATCCATTATTAAACCATATTTACGACCTTCTTTAGCAATTCTTTCAAATATATTATATCCAAGTAATTTCTTATCATCATTCTCTATAACATATCTATGAGCTTCTTCTAAAATCATATGAATTGGAAAAGATGCTCTATTTTCTAAACTTCTTGTATATTTCATAAACATACGTCCAAATATTTTAACAACAGTTCTAGCAAATCTATCATCAACATCTTCTAAATTAAAGTTAACAATTTGACTCTTCTTATTACCATTAATTTGAATTCTCTTAATATATTCGTCAATTGTAATATACCTATCAGAAGAAAAGAATTGACTATTTGTTCTACTAGCTAAATTATGAAGTTTAACTTTTAAACTCATCGCACTATCATACATAGCTTCATTAAGTAGATATCTTTCACTATATAAAGTAAAGTTTAAAGCAACTTCTAAATCATGAAGAGAATAACAAACTCCAACAGAATTATAATTCCATTTTCTATCTTCTTGTATAAATTGTTGAATATAATCAGATATTATCTTACGTTCAGCAAATCTTCCTTCACTATCTATATCAAAGCAATTTCTAAATCTACGAGTAAATCCAATCCCAGGAACTTCAGTATCTAAAGATATCTCTTCAGTATTAGTCTCACTTAATATTTCAAATATTTGATCTCTTATCTTAGAAGATGTTTGATTAGTATACATAATTGATATTATTGCTTTAGCTAAAATATGATTTTTAAAATCTTTAGCTTCATTATCTTCACGAGCAAACATTTTAACATAAGTAAGCATAGTTTCAACCATAGCTATTTGAGAGAAATTAGTTGCTTCTAATAAATTCAACATATCATCTAATTCTAATAAACATACTGGTATATTTAATTTTTCATATGGTTTATTCGTATTAGTAGTTATTACTTTAAATGAATAGTATGGGTTATTTTTATTAATATCTTTAAAAGCATTTATATATTCACCATAAGAATCAAATATAAATAAATTAGCTTTATAAGGTATTATTTGAGAATTAGGAAATATATTTTGTATTATTCTACATATACCATAAGTTTTACCACTACCTGTATTACCAAATATAGCAGTATGATTTGAAAATAATTCATCTATACTTACATTAAGTGGAAAATCATTATATAAAGGACTAACTCCTAATTGAATTGCTCTTTCAGGATTACCTGTTAATATATGTAATTCTTGATCATTAATAATTCTTAATTTAGCATTCATACTTGGCTTTTTAATTAAACCACCTATAAAATCATTCTCAGTTAATTCTCCTAAAAAAGTAATTTTAATAGTATCTTCAAGAATAGAATCTATTTCTCCAAGAATTTTTTTATTATCATCTTCAAATATGACATGCATATTTATTAAATCACTAATTTCGTTATCTTTATTTATTTTAACAATTGCACTATTTTTATTAATTGTTATAATATTTCCTAACATACAAAAAACCTATACCTTTCTATTCTATGTTTTATTTTATCAAATATTATAAAAAAAATAAAGATAAACCATAAAAAAAGATTAATTCAAAATGAATTAATCTTTTAACTTATTCAGTCACTTTAGTATACTTTTTAGTTTTAAAGTTAACTAAGTATCTTTCTACTTCACTATACTCTTTATTATTAAATAAATATGTAGTTGAAGTACATGCATTATCACCTTTAATACAATTAGCGAATACAAATTCCATAGTATCACTAGGAATATAATTTAAAACATCTATTTTTTCTGAAACTAAAATCATTTTTCCAGTAGATTTAACACTCTTTAATAATTCTACTCCATATAAATATGCATTTAAATAACTAACATTACTTTCAGTATAAAGGTTATGAGTCTTATTAGTTTTATATACAATATCTTTATTAATATCATAAGCATAAACTGGATCTTTATCTTTTGTTTCAGCAATATATATTACACCAGTCATATTAGTATCATAGAAACAATAATTAAAGTCACTAATCTTACTTGATTCTTGATAATAAGTAATTTTAGATTCAAAATCTTGTAATTTTTTAGCTATTTTAAGTTTATTATCTGTACAATACTTATTTGCATCTTCCTTATCATCTGTTTTTTCATCAGTTTTAGTATCACTTTTATCTTCAGTAGTTTTATTTTCATCCTCTTTAATAGAAGAATCATCTTTCTTGTCTTCTTTTTTAGTATCTTCTCCAAAATCAGTTGATTTAGTCAAATACTTATCACTATCATAAGCAGCTATTAAATCTATATCGCTCATATCTTTATCATCAATATAAATTTTAGTACAAGCATAAATAACAAAACCAACATATAAACTACACAAAACCACAATCCCCGTAAGTAACTTTTTATCCATTTTTCCACTCCTTATTTATAATTTACCTTATTTAAATATAACCCCACTGGAGAAGCACATCTTCCAGCACTACATCTATTCTCACTATTAAATATATCATTGATGTCTTCTATTGACTTTTTACCATCATTTATATCTAATAATAATCCAACAATATTTCTAATCATATATCTTAAAAATCCACTAGAATTAAATTTCAAATATAATATTTTATTACTTATTTTATATTCTAATTTTAAATCTCTTTCATAATTATCTTTATCATTGTCAGATGTAAAACTTCTAAAGTTATGTTTTCCACTCATAAGTAAAACAAATTTGTCTAACAATTCTCTACTTATACTCTTATTGTATTGCAAACAGTAATTTTTTTCAATAGGATTATACTCTCCAATGTTAATTTTATATATATATTCTTTTGATACAACACTATATCTAGCATGTAAATCATCATTAACTTTAACTATTTTTTTAATATAAATATCATCATTAATCATAGAATTTAAACTATGAGCTAAATTTTTAGTTTTAATAGATTTTAAAGTATCAAAATGACAATATTGATTATATGCATGCACTCCTTTATCAGTTCTAGAAGCACCTATAGTATTAATCTTTTCATTAAATATTTTAGATAGATTCTTTTCTAATTCTCCTTCAATTGAAGGTTTATTATTTTGAACTTGATAACCATAATAATGACTACCATCATAACTTAAATTAACTAAATATCTCATACTATACCCATCTCACTTAAATATACATATATAAATAACAAATGAAATAATAACAAAAATATATCAGTAAATCCAACTCTATTCTTTCTATAAATAGTTCTTTTTCTCCTTATATTAAATAATCTAAGTTCACTAGCAAATCTTATTTCTTTACTTTTATCTTTAGTTTTTCTTTGAACACTAGAACGTAATTTTAAGAAAATAATAACTCTTTTAATAATATTACTATGATAATAATCAATTCCTCTACTAGCCGCAGCTTTTAAAGTATTATATTCAACACTTAACATTAATGGATAATATCTAAGCATAGAATTAATTTTAAAAGCTATTTTAGATACAGGTAAATATAATATATTAAACATAGATAAAAACTTCTCAATACCATACTCACTCTCATGAGGACTAGTAGTATAAGATAATAAATTAATATATTCAACAACTATAACTATTTTCATTATCAATATTAAACAAAATTGCATAGAAGTTCTAAAATATGCACAAACAAAAGCTATCAAAATATAAATATATCTTAAAAACCAAAAAGTCTTAAAATAATAATTAAATGGTACATAACTAAGTAACATCATTATAATAAGTAAACCTAATATAAAAGAATTAACATAAATAGAATTACTTAATATTATTAAAACTATAACTATCAAAAAATTAAATAATTTAATAACTGGATTTAATTTATGAATTATAGAATTAACTGGATAATAAGAACCAAAGGAATTTCTAGAATACATCTCTATAAACCCCCTTTAATAAATCTAATATATTAGAATAATAATTTATTTCATGACCTTTACTACGACATTCATCCACAAATTTCACTATTAAAGGAACTTCAAGTCCAATTCTTGATATAAAATCACTATCTTCAAGTAATTCTTTTTTACCACTAGCAACAAGTTTAGTTAAATTCATTATATATACTTGATCAACTATTTGATAACAGAAATTAGTGTCTTTACTTAAAAGTATAATAGTCTTTTTATATTTATTTTTAAGCATTCTAAGTAATCTTAATAGTTCACTTTTATCTTTATTATTAAGTCCATTAGTAAATTCATCTAATATAATAATACTTGGATTACAAACTAATGCACATGCAAGTGCAACTTTTTTAGCATCAACTAAAGTTAATATTTTAGGATTTAATTTCAAATAAGAATCATCTAAACCAACAAGTTTTAAAGCATCACTTGTTCTAATAGCCATCTTATCCATTTTATATTTAAAATACTTAATACTAAACTCTATTTCTTCTTTAACTGTTTTATTAAAAAACATATCATATGGATTTCTAAATACATATCCAGTTTCAAATCTTAATTTATTAACATTTCTTATTCTTCTTCCATCATTTATAAATTTACCTACTTTAACACTTCCTTTAGTAGGAGCCATTAAAGCATTAATCAAATCACCAACAGCAGTTTTACCACTATTAGAAGCACCTAAAAATGCATATATACCAGAATTCTTAATTTCAAAAGAAACATCATTTAATATAGTCTTTTCAAGAGGAGTTCCTTCATTAATAATTAAACTTACATGATCAAACTTTACTTCCATAATGCACCTACCAATTTCTTATCAGTTAAATAATATTTATCAATCATACCATAATCCATCAAATATTTATTTAACTCTACAATAAATGGTAAACCAAGACCAAGTCTTTTTAATAACTTTTCTTCATTTAATACACTAAGAGTCTTACCATCACATACTAATTTTTTATTATATAAAATAATTATTCTATCAGAAAATAAAGTTTCTTCCATATCATTAGTAACATTAATTACAATACCACCATTATTTCTAAACTCATCTAATATATCTAAGACTAACATCTTATCATTATAATCAAGTTCACTTAATAAATTATCAATAACAATAACTTTAGGTTTTATAATTAATGCAGATAATATTTTAATCTTAACTTTATCACTTAATCCTAAACTATTAGGATCTCTATCCAATATAGAAGTTACTTTAAAAAGTCTACTTTCACTCTCAATCAAATTAGTCATATCATCTTTTTTCATAGCTAAACTTTCTAATCCAAAAGCAATTTCATCTCTTACAGTCTCACCACTAAAAATATTTAAATGTTTATAAAGTACTACACACATTCTACTTCTAATTTCATCTTTATTTTCTTGATTAAATTCTTTATCACCTACAAAAAGATTACACTCTTTATGACCATATAAAAGAGTAAACACAAATAAATCATTAGTATTTCCAATTATAGATATAAAGTCACCACTATTAAGATTAAAACTAATATCATCACCAAATCTATATTTAAAATAATCTTCCATATATTTTTTCTCCCATTAAAATTATAACATAAAAAAACAATATTAATAGACTTAATATTGTTATTTTTTTATTAATCATCAACTGGATCTAAAGTAATCATTTTAGCTGAAATAGAACCATCTAAATTATATAAACCAACTACTCTCCAGTTAGCTTTATTACTACCATATTTTAAATAATTATTTGGATTAGAACCAGCTATTACACAAGCTGTTGGATGATCATTTTCATTTATTCCATCACCAGTAATTGTATAAACAGAACCAGTTTTTTCAACTTTTGCTTTATATAAAACAGCTTTACCATCAACAACTTTACACCAACAATAATCAGTATCTCCAGTACCCCATTTAGCATATAGTCTATCTGCTCCAGTTCTACCAATTAAATCACAAACAGTATTAACTAAAGTATCAGAATCATCACTAATAGTAGTAGAAGTATCTGTTTTTCCAACAGGAACAATCTCAGCAACTACTCCTATACTTTTCTTTCTTAAAATAACCATATCATTATTCATACTAGTTTTATCAATCGGATTAATCATACATCCATATTTATTAGCTTCACTAACACTAATACCAGTAGGATTACCAATTGATTTACCAGATATATCTTTATCTGGACATTCAGAAGTCTTATCAGCTTCTAAATAGTTAGCAGCAAGTAATTCATAAACATAAACCTTTACTTCTTCTGCTCCATTAAAAATATCTTCTTTATTAGTTGCAAATAATTCAGCAGCTCTTTCTACATAATCAGTTTTTTGATTATAAAGTCTTTCATTAATGTTCTTATTTACTGTAATAACACTAGGCACTACAAGTAAACTTAAAATAGCTATTATTGCAATTACTACTAACAATTCCACTAAAGTAAAACCATTCTTTTTGTTCATAAATAACAACCTCTATTCTTTACAATCATTATATATTAAAAACTCTTGAATATCAAGAGTTTTTATTTATTATATTTTCAATGATTTCGTAAATTCTGTCTTTTCCAAATTTAGTCACACTAGAGAAATTAACTATCTCATCACCCAAATCTGGAGTCAATGTATTTTTAATAAGTTCATCTTGTTTTATTCTAGCAGAACGATTAACTTTATCATACTTAGTACAAATAATTGTTACTGGTAAATTATAATATTTTAAGAATTTATACATCAAAATATCATCTTCTGTTGGCTTATGTCTATAATCAACTAATAAGAAAACATGTTTCAAATTTTGTCTTTGTTTTAAATATTCTTCAATCATAATACCAAACTTTTCAATTTGTTTTTTATTAGTATTAGCATATCCATATCCAGGAACATCAACAAAGTAAAATTCTTTATTTATTAAATAAAAGTTTAATGTTTGTGTTTTACCTGGTTTAGAACTAGTTCTAGCTAAATTCTTTCTATTAATAATTGTATTAATAAAACTACTTTTACCTACATTACTTCTACCAAGAATCAAAAATTCACTTTTTTTATCATCAGGATATTGACTAACTCTAACAGCAACAATTGGTTCTTCTACACTAATTATTTCCATTCTTATCATCCTTTTCTAAATATTCACGGCAAGCTTCAGATAAATCTTTTAACAATTCTTCAATTTGTGATTTATCAGTATTTCTTACACCACTTGCAAATTTATGACCACCACCATTATATTTGGCAGCTATTTCATTAATAATAGGACCTCTACTTCTTATATTTACTTTATACAATGCATTTTTAACATCATAAGTAACAAAAGTCCATACTATAATTTCATTTATATTATTGAAGTCATTAATCATATTAGATGCAGCACTTATATCTGCTCCAAAAGAATTAATTATATCTTCATCTATCCATATATTAGCAAATCCATACTTATCTACTTTTAATGAAGAAGCAATATATCCCATTAATCTTACTTCACTTAATGGTTTACTATACACTAAATTATATAGTTTATCTGTTTCTAAATTATATTTCTTAACAAGATTACTCACAGTAAGAAATGTTTTATCATTAGTACCATATAAAAATCTATTAGTATCACTAACTATTCCAATAAATATTTTACTAGCTATACTTTCACTTAATTTCAATTTAGTATTTTCAAGTAATTCTAGTACTAATTCAGAAGCACTACTAGCATCCTCTCTTATATATTCAACATCCCCAAAAACATCAACTAGTGGATGATGATCAATCTTTACAACATGTTTAAAAGATAAAAACTCATCTATATCCACTCTTTTAATATCAGGAGTATCAACAACTATTAATAAAGAATTCTCATAATCATAAGAATTAACTTTATCTACTTTACCAAAATATTTAAATCTTGAAACTGTAGTTCCTACAGCATACACTTCTTTATCAGGAAAAGTAAGTCTTATAGAATCTCTTAACGCCATTTGACTTCCAAAAGCATCAGGATCTGGTCCTATATGTCTAGCAATATATATTTTTTTATATCTTTTAATTTCATTGTAGATTGATTTATAAATATTATTCATTACCTTCTCTTTTCTATTTTACAAGATTATATGTATCTTTAATAATCATTATTTCTTCATTAGTTGGTAAAACTCTAACAACTACATCTGATTCATCAGTAGAAATAATTCCTTCACATTCATCTTTATATGAAGCTATCTTATCATTCTTATCATCATCTAAATAAATACCTAAACAATTAACTCTTTTAATGATTTCTTTTCTAGCTTCTACTCCATTTTCACCAACACCAGCAGTAAATACTATAGAATCAACTTTTCCATCTAATTTAATATAATATTCAGCAATATATTTAGCAATTCTATCATAATACATATCTAATGCTAAAGCAGCATTCTCATCACCATTTTCACGAGCAGCTTCAACATCTCTACAATCAGAAAAACCTGATATACCTAGTAATCCACTCTTCTTATTTAAATCATTTGTTAATTCTTCTAATGAACGTCCTGATTCTTTAGAAACATATTCAAGGATTGAAGGATCAATAGCACCACTTCTAGTACCCATCATTAATCCATCTAATGGTGTAATACCCATTGTAGTATCAAAACATTTTCCTTCTTTAATAGCACTAATACTAGCACCACTACCAATATGACAAATAATTAGATTAACATCATCTTTACCTAATTTCTCTTTCATTTTCAAAGTAATATATTTATGACTTGTTCCATGAAAACCATATTTACGTACACCATATTCAGTATACCATTCCATTGGAACTGGATACATATAATTTACTTTAGGCATTGTTTGATGAAAAGCAGTATCATATACAGCTACCATTGGTACTTCAGGTAAAGCTTTCTTCATAGCCTCAATACCAGCTAAATTTCCTGGATGATGAAGAGGACCTAATTTAGTTAATTCTTTAACATCTTCAATTACTTCATCAGTAATTATTACAGAATCAGAATACTTTTCACCACCATGAAGAACTCTATGTCCAATACCTTTAATTTCATCTAAAGATTCAACAACTTTATTATTTAATAATTCATCAATTAAAACTTGAACAGCTTCTTTATGATTCTTTAAAGGTTTTTCTCCCTTAATTTTCTTTCCATTAATTTTAGTAGTCCAAAAACTATCTTTCAAACCGATTTTTTCAATATAACCACTAATTAATAATTCTTCTTCTGGCATTTCATATAATGTAAATTTTAAAGAAGAACTACCAGCATTAACACTTAATATTTTCATATATATTTTCCTTCCTTCTATTTCGTAATTATTATATCAAACAAAAGAAAAAAAGTGAAATAATTTCACTTTTATTCAAAACAAAATGTCATATTATACTTTTTAGATACCTTATCACTACAATAATCATATTCTAAAGTAAAATCTAACTTCTTATAATCATTCTTATTTAAGTCAAAATGATATACTTTCAAAACAGTATTTTCATAATCCATTTCAAATATATTTAAGTAATTATTTTTTTCATCATAAGTAAATGTTCCATGAAACATATATTTAATCTTACCACTTCCATCAATAATATAATTATTGTTATAAAACTCTACTTGCTCACTTAAAATATAATGTTCACCATAGTTAGATATTTCAGTTAATCCATAAGTTTCACATTCATAACTAGCAATAAGTTTATTTTTAAAATATATATTTGCTTTTTTAGTATCATTTCTTAAATCAACTAAATATTTAATATCATCATTAATAATATATTTATATATTCCAAATTTGATATTATCTCCTAGTTTATCCATTTGTTCTAGTTCAAATGTTTTAATACTATCATTCTTTATATTAACTTTAATTTCATCACTTATTTCTTTTTCATCAATTATATACTTTTTAGAAATATATTTACCCTCAATAATTTTATCTTCATCATCTATATTATTTTTATCTTTTCCTAAATTACTAAATAATGTAAATAATCCAAGCATAAAAATAAGAGCAAACAAAATAATATAAAACATTTTTCTATTCATATTCTTCACCATCTTCATTTTATCATATAAACAAAAACATGCCAATAGGCATGTTATCTATATTTCTCTATTCTATCAAATTCTTCCTCTTCAGGAGGAATATATTCTTCATACATAGTATTAATAAATTTCATTTTTTTCAAATAACTATTATACATATCATTCACCACTATATATTATGTATAATATTATCAAAAATATACTATAAATCTTTAAGAACTTTTATATTATTAACAATATCTTTATGAATATATGAAGCAGAAACTAACATATCTACCCCAGCTTCTTTACACAAAAGACCAGTTTCATCATTAATCCCACCATCAACAGATATTATAGTTTTAACTCCTTGTCTAATAATTTCTTCTTTTAAATTTTTAATTTTAGAAGGAGTATTTTCTATAAAAGATTGTCCACTCTTACCAGGAACAACACTCATAACAAGAGCTACATCTATATCTTTTAAGTATGGAAATAACACTTCTTCACTAGTTTCAGGATTTATTGCTATACCTACTTTCAAACCATATTCTTTTACTAAAGAAATCATACTTTCTATATCTTTTACTGCTTCATAATGAAATATTAAATTAGTAGTGTTTAATAAAGCATAATCTTCTATATATTTAGCTGGATCTTTAACCATCAAATGAACATCTAATGGTAAAGAAGAATAACTAACTATTTTTTTAACTTCACTATAAGTCCATGTTTTATTTTCTACGAACTTTCCATCCATAATGTCAACATGAATATAATCAGCACTACTTCCATCTAATTTTTTAACAATATCTTCTGCTTTAATACTAGAAGATAATATTGATACTCCTACTTTCATGATTTAACTTCCTCCATAAACTTAATATAATTTTCATATCTCCATTCAGGAATTTTACCTTTGTTTACAAGATTAATAATTTCACATCCATCTTCTTTAACATGAGAACAGGATCTATATTTACAAGGTTTATTAAAATCAGGATAATATTTTTTTATATCTTTTCTTGGAACACTTATTTCTAAAGAACTAAATCCAGGAGTATCAGCAATAAGACCACCATTAACTTCTAATAATTCAACAAGTCTAGTAGTATGTTTACCTCTTCCTAAACTAAGTGAAACCTCTCCAGTCTTTAAAGATAATGAAGCATCAATTCTATTTAATAAACTAGATTTTCCACTTCCAGTCTGACCACATAAAGCAACAACTGAATCCTTAAATTCATTCTTTATTTTGCTTACACTAGTATTTATATAAACTTTAATACCAAGTTTTCTATAATAACTAATATATTTTTTAATATCATTTTTTTCTTTTAAACTTATCATATCAGTTTTAGTAATAACTATGATAGGTTCAATCTTATTAGCAAAAGCTATCACCAAAAATTTATCAATTAAGTAAGAAGAAAATACTGGAATAGATGTACTCATCACTATAAGTAATTTATCTATATTAGCAATAAGTGGTCTTTCCAAATAATTTCTTCTAGATTCAACTTTTTCAATAGTTTTAGTTTGTGTATTAACAACTACATTATCACCAACTACTGGATGAACTTTATCATTTCTTAATTTTCCTCTTACTTTAGTATCAATTATAGTATTATTTTCAAGTAATACTTTATGTATTGCTGCATTAACGCATATTATCTTACCATTCATTTTCCCCCCATTATTAAGACTAATCCATTCCATTGTCTTCAGTGATTTCACCTTCTTGTGTAGTATCCTCTTCTGTAGGTTCAGGTGATTGAGCAATAGTAATTACAAGAGTTACACCAGGAGCAACAATAGAATCAGCAGCTCTATTTTGTTTTAATATTGTACCCTCTGGCACACTAGTAGTTTCTTGATATTTATATTCTAATTTTAATTCATGCTTCTTAGCAAAATCTTCTATTTTATCAATAGTATATCCTTTAGTAAAATCAGGATATTTATATTCAACTTCAGGAATAATTATTTTAATTTGATCGCCTAATTTACTAGCTTCTCCAGCACCAGGAACAGTTTTTAAAACAATATCTTCCTTAACATCTTTTCCTTCTTCTACTTTTTCAGTTTCAACTACTACATTACATTCACATTGAGCTTCAATCTTTCCTTTAGCAACTAAATAATTTTCATTAGTAAAATCTTCTACAATATATTTACCTTCTCCAGAACTTAAATATAATGTTATTTTAGTACCAGATTTTCTCTTAGTACCAATTTCAGGACTAGTCTTTACAACTTTTCCTTCTTCTATAGTACTACTAGAAACATATTTATACTCAGTTATTACTTCAAAACCTTTATCAGTAAGTTCATTAGAAGCATCTTTAGCACTCTTATTACTTACATCAGGAATCATAACATTTTTAACTTCACTCTTCTTAAAATATATTGTCATCGCAACAGTAATAGTCAAAATAATTGCTGTAAAAATACTAACTAAAACAATTAATAATTTATTTGATTTTTTATTTTCTGCCATTTCTTCTTTTTCTAACTCTATTTCTTTTTTCTTTTTAATTATTTGTTCTTGCTTTTCAAGATCTTTTAAATCATCATCTAACTTTTTAGTTTCTTCTAAATCATTTTCAGGATACTTATATACCCATCTCTTTTCATCTTTTCTAGAATCATCTAAAGCAGTCTTTATATCTTCATGCATTTCTCTTGCATCAGTATATCTATTTTTAGGATTTTTAGCAGTAGCTCTAATAATAACATTCTCAATAGATTGAGGAATTGTTGGATCTACTTTTCTAACACTTGGAAGTGGTTCTCTAAGATGTTTCAATGCTATCTCAACAGCACTCTCACCCTTATATGGAACCAAACCAGTCAATAATTCATACATCATTATTCCCATAGAATAAATATCACTTCTAACAGTAGAACCTTTACCATTAGCTTGTTCTGGAGGTAAATAATGTACTGTACCCATAACTGAATTAGTTTGTGTTAATTGAGTTGAGTTTAACGCAGTAGCT
This sequence comes from uncultured Bacilli bacterium, assembly GCA_934096645.1. Lineage (GTDB taxonomy): Bacteria > Bacillota_I > Bacilli_A > RF39 > UBA660 > CAG-1000. Next base: position 76,865 of record CAKOMK010000004.1, read on the forward strand.
ACTCCAAAATCAGTTATTTTTATCATTCCATTAGATAAAATCATGATATTTTGAGGTTTAATATCTCTATGAATTATATAAGCATCATGTGCATGAGCAAGACCATCAGTTAATTGAAGCATAATATCAACTACTTCTGTAATTGATAAATGACCTCTTTGTTTTAAAACTTGTTTTAAAGTCTTACCATCAACATATTCCATAACTATATAATATTGACCATCATCTTCACCAACATCATACATCTCAACAATATTAGGATGACTTAGACTAGAAGCTGATAAAGCTTCTCTTTGAAATCTTCTAACAAACTTTTCATCATTAGCAAGATCTCCTCTTAAAACTTTAACTGCTACATTTCTATCTAATATATTGTCATGAGCTAAATATACATTAGCCATTCCACCTTCACCTAATGTCTTAATTATCTGATATCTATCATTTATAATAGAACCTTTAACTATCACACTTATTCACCACCGAATCTAATACATGCTATTGTAATATTATCTGTTCCCCCACGCATATTCGCCTTCATTATCATTTTTCCCACTTGATCTTGTAAATCGAGATCTTTATCATTTAATACTTTTTCCATTTGTTCTACAGTTAACATATTTGTTAAACCATCACTACATAAGAACACCCCATCAACATCTCTTTCAACATCAAAAATATCCATTTCAATAGTTTCTGCTGCTCCAAGTGCTCTCATTAATACATTCTTTTGAGGATGAGTCATAGCTGCACTTTCAGTTAATTCTCCACTCTCTAAAAGCATATTAACAAGTGTATGATCTTTAGTAACTTTATATAATTTTCCTTTTTTAAATACAAATCCACTAGAATCTCCTATATTTCCAAAAATAAGAAAATCTTTAGTTAGTATTGCACATACACAAGTAGTACCAAGACCATTAGCATCAACATGTTCTTCTGCATATCTTAGTATTTTAACATTTATTTCATCAATAATCTCTTTTAACCAAATAACAGCTTCTTCTTTACTTCCAATGCTAGATAATTCAGAAAATCTCTTTCCAAGTTCACCAACTACTAAAGAACTAGCTACTTCTCCAGCTTTATGTCCTCCCATACCATCAGCAACTACTACTAAATATTCATCATTTAAATTTTTAATAATTGTTACTGAATCTTCATTGTGACTTCTTACTTTACCAGCATCAGTTTGATAAAATGCCTTCATATTATTCCTCCATATTGTTAGCTCTAAGTTGTCCACAGGCAGCTGATAAATTACCACCCATTTCTTTTCTTATTGTTACATTTACATTATTCGACTTAAGTATATCATAAAAACTCTTTATTTTAAAGTCATTACTTCTTTTCATTGTAAAATTAGATGTCTCATTATAAGGTATTAAATTCACATACATAAGTTTTCCTTTTACAAGAGAAGCAAGCTCATAAGCGCACTTATCACTATCATTTATTCCTTCTAACATTATATATTCTATTGTTACTCTTCTATTAGTTTTTTTAATATAATAATCTAATGCTTCCATAACTTTTTCTATTTTATAAGCATGATTTACTTTCATTATCTTATCTCTAATTTCATTATTAGGGGCATGTAAACTAACAGCTAAATTTACACCTGTTTCCAAATCAGCGAATTCATAAATTTTAGGTACAAGTCCACAAGTAGATATAGTCAAATGTCTTTGCCCTATATTAATCATTTTATTATTAGTTACAACTTTAATGAATCTTTTAATATTTTCAAAATTATCAAAAGGTTCTCCAATTCCCATAACAACTATAGAATCTATTCTAATATTTTCATATTTGCTTACACACAAAACCTGAGACACTAATTCACTTAAATGTAAATCTCTTACTTTTTTAAGTCTTCCACTCTCACAAAAAGAACATCCCATATTACATCCAACTTGACTTGAAACACATAATGAATATCCATAATCATGATTCATAAGTACACATTCTATTTTATTATGATCAGATAATTCTAAAAGATATTTATTAGCAAGATTACTCTTTTCAACTTTAACAACACTTAATTCTTCAAATTTAATATTTTCATTACAAAAAGAAATAAGTTTTTTACTTAAATTAGTCATTAAATTAAAATCAGTTATCTTCTTTTCATAAACCCACTCTATTATTTGAGTAGCATTATATTTTTTAAATCCATTTTCTATTAAATAACTCTCTAATTCTTCTTGTGTAAAATCATAAAAATTCATTTGTCTCACTTCCTATAAAATTATATAAGTATTAAATTACATTTATTCTTTGTATATCAATAACTCTATCATTATCAAATACTATCTTAAATACATCAGGATTGCTCATAATACCATTCATTATTTCTTTACCATTAAATGACACTTTGAACTTATCATCTTTAAAGCTAACATCACAAATAGTTTGTAAATAACTCATAAGCATCACTCCATGAATACAAAAAACTATTCTTTCTCCACTTACTTCATTTAATAAATTATATATTCTTTCATTCACTTCTTTTAAAGATTCACCATTTTCTAATTTATAGTTTTCATCCCTAAATTGATTATAATTAAAATTTTTAGGTAATTCATCTATATATGTAATACCAAATTCTCTTTCGTTTAATCTATTATCAACAATTAACTCTAAATTATTATTTTCGGCTACATATTTAGCTGTTTCAATACTTCTTGATGAATTACTAGAATAAACAGCATCAACACCACTTAGTTCTTGAATATTGCATAGCTTAGAAGCATTCTTTTCACCTTCAGCAGACAAAATCATATTCTTACTAAATTCACTAAATGGTATTCTACCTCTATCTTTAATTTTAACAAAAGGAGCAGAATGTCTAATTAAATATAACACTTTCATCTATTCAAGTACAGCCTTTATTCTTCTAACACCAGCTGAACTAGCTTCTTCTTTAGTAATTCTAAAATGTCCAAGTTCACTAGTATTCTTAACATGTGGACCACCACAAAGTTCTTTAGAAACATCTCCAATAGTATAAACAGTAACAACATCTGGATACTTTTCAATAAACATACATTCAGCTCCACTATTAATAGCTGCTTCCTTACTCATCTCTTCACATTTGACTTCTAAGCCTTCACTAATCCATTTATTAACTAAATCCTCAGTTGCCTTTTTCTCTTCATCACTTAATTTATGATCACAACTAAAATCAAATCTCATTCTTTCACTAGTAATATTACTTCCTTTTTGATGAACAGACTCATCAACTACAACTTTTAAAGCAGCATTTAATAAGTGAGTTGCTGTATGATATTTAGTTTCAATTTCACTATGTCCACCTAATCCACCTTTAAATTGTCCAGCACTTGCTGTTCTAGATAATTCTTGATGAGCTTTAAATTTTTCTTTAAAGCCTTCTTCATCAACACTCATATTTCTTTCTTTAGCAAGTTCCATAGTTAATTCAATTGGAAAACCATAAGTATCATATAAATGAAAAGCAGTTTGTCCATCAATATTATCATTTTTAGAAGCAACTTTTTCAAATTCTCTTAAACCTTTTTCTAAAGTTCTATTAAATTTTTCTTTTTCATTTTTTAATACTTCAAGAACAACATTTTCATTCTCACTTAATTCACTATAATATTTTTTATATTTTTGAATAATTAATTTAGCTAATCTTTGTTCCCAATCACTAGAAATATCAATATTTAATTTTTTAGCATGTCTAATCATTCTTCTGATTAATCTTCTTAATATGTATCCTTGTCCAACATTACTAGGTTTTACACCAGCAGGATCAGCACTAATAAATACACTTGTTCTAACATGATCAGCAATAATTCTCATACTATTTTCATTGCCTTCATATGGTAAATTAGATATTTCACTAATTAAATCAATAACATCACTCCATATACTAGATAAATAATTATCATTTACTCCTTCAAGTATAGCAGTAGTTCTCTCTACTCCCATTCCAGTATCAACATTCTTTTTTGGAAGTTCAGTTATATTACCATTTTCATCTTTATTATATTGCATGAAAACATCATTCCAGATTTCAACCCATCTTTCATCTTCAGTATCAAAAGTTTCAGGAATTGGATCATTACTTCTCCAATAAAACATTTCAGAGTCAGGTCCACATGGTCCAGTCTCACCAGCTATCCAAAAATTATCATCAACAGTCTTAGCTATTCTTTTTTCACTAATTCCTAAACTTAACCATTTATTATAAGATACTTCATCAAATGGAATATTATCACTACCAGCATATACAGTAACAGCTAATCTTTCTACTGGAATATTTAATACTTTTGTTAAAAATTCAAAACTCCAACTAATAGCTTCATCTTTAAAATAATCACCTAATGACCAATTACCTAACATTTCAAAGAATGTATGATGATAAGTATCACCTATATTATCTAAATCATTTGTTCTAATACATTTTTGATAATCAACAAGTCTAGTTCCATAAGGATGAGTTTGTCCCATTAAATATGGAATTAATGGTTGCATACCAGCAGTATTAAAAAGAACACTAGGATCATTTTCTGGTACAACTGGAGCACTAGGTATTTGTTTATGTCCTTTACTTACAAAAAAGTTAATATATAAATCTTTAATATTCATTATTTCATTTCCTCCATTTTTTCTTCAACAAATATTTTTTGTGTATCTACTCTAAAAACTATTCTAACATCATTTGCAGACACAACTTCTGGATCAACATTCTTAATAGTTTTAATTGACGCGACATTAGTATTATCAATAGATGCAGTAAAGCTTCTAATTCCACGAGAATATAATTCTCTACATAAAATTCTAAGTGCACTTGATGCAAAACCTTGTCTTCTATAATCAGAAAATATTTTATAACCAACATTTTCTGAACCAAGAGTAGTATCTTTATACTCAATAGTTCCAACTATCTTTTCGTGTTCAAAAGAATAAATATAATATTTAAATTTTTCTATTTCAAGTAAACCAACTTTTTTATCTAAACTAGTTTTACATTTAAATGGAGCTATCATTTCATATAATTGAAAAGAACGTTCATTTACTTCTCTTTCTTTAGCTCTAAGCTGATCTAAAAGTCCAAAATCATTTTTACTAATTGCTTTATCAATTGCTTTATTAATTTTATGACTTTCTTTTTTATTAGCAGAAATTAATTTTAATAATACATCTTCCTTCATAATTACCTCACAAATAAAAAAAGAACAGCACAAGGAGTGCATATGCACGGTACCATCCTTTATTTAACTCTAATTAAATTAACGCTTTAAACACGTGAGCTATTAACTCAATAATAAAAGTAGCTTCAAATATAATTATTTATTAGTTTTCACCAAACACTAACTCTCTATGAAATAATATGTATTTTACTCGTCTTTCAGTAAGATAATATCAAATTTCACATAAAAATTCAATATAAAAATAAAAAAAGGATAAATCCTTTTTTAGTTAGTAATATTTGTATTATCTTGCACTGTAGGAGCTTCAGATGTAACTGGAGCTTGAACTGCATTGTTTTCTACAACTGGTGCTTCTGTTACTTGAGCTGGAACATCTGGTGTTACAGGAGCATTCATTTCAGGTGCAACAGGAGCTTCTTGAACTGGAGCTGGTGCTTCAGGCGCAACACTTGGATCAGGAATAACTAAAGTTGGTTCTTCAGGTTTTGCAACTTCTTCAGTTGGAGCAATCATACTATCAGTTTCATTACCAGATGCAAACACATTGAAATTTTCTGGTGTTGTTGATGCAAGCTCACTAGCTAAACTTGGAGTAGCACTTGTTGGAACATCGCCACCCATTGGCATAGTTGGTCCATCTGTAGGAACACTATTTTCCTTTGTTTGATCAATTGGAGTTTCCTCTTTTGGTTTTTCAGCATCTGATTTCTTTTTCTTATTTCCAAGTACAATAAATCCTATAATAGCGAATAAAAGAACAATCGCAACTACTAAAAACACCCATCTATACTGAACTAAAATATCTATCATACTTATCCTCCTTATTCTTACAATAATTTTATCATCAAAATATTATTATTTCAATATCTTTATTAAAATCTATGCCATTAAAAAAATAAAATAACAAAAGTTATTTTATTTTTTCTAATAATTTTTCTTTAGCTTCAACTGGATTAGCTTTACCTCTAGATTTTTTCATAACTTGTCCAACTAAATAATCTAACATATTAGTTCTTCCGTTATGGTAATCAGTAATAGCTTTTTCATTTTCACTTATTACTTCATTTACTAAAGTTTCAATTAAATTACTATCTTCAAGAACACCCATATCATATTTTTTAACTATTTCAAGTGGTGCTAAATGTTCTTCTAACATATGAGTAAACACTTCTTTACCTTGATTATTAGTAATCTTTTTATCATTAATTAACTTAATTAATTCACTTAACATTTCAGGCGTAATAAATAAATCTTCTATAGTATTTTCTTCTGATTTATTAAGTTCACCCATTATTCTAGTAGTTATCCAGTTACATGCACTTTTAGCATCACTTCCAAGTTTGATACAAGAATCAAAATAATCAGATATCTTTTTATTCTTAGTTAATACTCCAGCATCATAATCAGATAAACCATATTCATTTATATACTTTTGTTTTCTTTCATAAGCAAGAACAGGTATTTTACTTCTAATTTCATCTAATAATTCTTTAGTTATTTTATATTTAGGAATATTAGGCTCAGTAAAATATTTATAGTCAATAGCATCAGCTTTGCTTCTCATATGAATAGTAGTACCACTTTCATCATCCCATCTTCTTGTTTCTTGAACTACTTCATCATATCTTCCAGCATCTTTTAATTCACTTTGTCTCTTTATTTCATAATTAATAGTTTTTCTAATAGCATCAAAACTATTAACATTTTTAACTTCAACTTTAGTACCAAATTCAGTATCATTTTCATCCATAATTGATACATTTACATCTGCTCTAATTTGTCCTTTTTTAGTATCACATTCAGAGATATCAGTATATTCATATATACTCTTAATATGTTCTAAAAATGCAAGAGCTTCATCTGCACTATGAAGACAAGGTTCAGTAACTAATTCAAGTAATGGAACACCTGCTCTATTATAATCAATTGTTGATGTATTATAATAATGATCTAATGAAGCAGCATCTTCTTCTAAATGAATATCATGAATTAATACTTCTTTTTTAGTACCATTAACATCTATTTCAATTTTTCCATCTACTCCAACTGGATTAAAAAATTGAGTTAATTGATATCCCTTAGGTAGATCTGGATAATAATAGTTTTTTCTATCAAACTCCATATACTCAGGTTGACGACAATTTAATATCATTGACATCATTAATGCTTTTTTAACACATGTTTTATTTACAACAGGAAGAGTTCCTGGAAATGCCATATCTATAGGAGCAACATTTTCATTAGATACTTTTGAAAAACTATTTCTTGCATTTGAGAATACTTTTGTATTAGATTTCATCTCACAGTGAAATTCTAATCCTATAACTGCTTTATATGCCATTATTCTACCTCCTTTGCAAGTTGATTTTTATATTCCATATTACTCTCTAAAGCATAAGCTATATTTAATACATTAATATCATCTTTAACTTTACCAGTAATATTTACTCCAACAGGTAAATTACTTACAAATCCATTTGGTATTGTTATTGATGGGAATCCACCAAAGTTACCTATTTGTAAATGCTCTTCTAAAATACTATTTGAAGCAGATAAAGCATTTTTACTACCTTCAATAAACTTAGCTGGTCCACTTCCTACTGGAAGAATTAAACCATCATATTCTTCAAATAATTCATTCATTTTATCAACAATTAATCTTCTTACACGTTTAGCATTTATAAAATATTTTTCTTGATTTTCTCTTTGTAGTACATAAGATCCAATTACAAATCTTCTTTTAATAAGTGGTGAAAATCCTTTAGTTCTGTGATCTTTCATCATTTCCATTGGACTTTCTCCATTACCTCTAGGACCAAATATAATACCAGTTAAATTAGACATATTACTTGTTGCTTCAGCACAAGAAATAACTACATAAACACTAGCTACTGCATTTAACAATGCTTTATCTATACTAACACCAGTAACACTCATTCCTAAACTCTTACATAACTCAATAGTTTTATTAAAGTTTTCTAAATGATTCTTTAATTCATCACTAGGATTTTCATAATTATCAATATCAACAATCTCTTTAATATAGAATAATTTTTTACCTTTAACATCTTTATTAAGACTATTATATAATTTTATATCACTTGAATCCCAAGAAGTCATATCTTTAGGATCTATTCCTTTCATAGCATCTACTGCTATTGCTGCATCTTCTACACTTCTTGAAAGTACTCCAACTGTATCAAGAGAACATGCAAATGGAAATAATCCATATCTTGAAATCATTCCATAAGTAGGTTTATATCCAACTATTCCACAATAAGCTGCAGGTTTACGAATTGAATCTCCTGTATCACTACCAAGAGCAAAAGGATAACATCCACAAGCAACACTAGCAGCACTTCCTGCAGAACTTCCAGCAGTCATTCTATCATAACTCCATGGATTGTGTACAACACCAGTATGTCCAGTTGTACCAGTTCCTCCCATTCCAAGTTCATCCATAACTGTTTTAGTTACACCTACTGCTCCTTTTTTCTTTAAATTTAATACAGCAGTAGCATCAAAGAATGGAACATAATCTTTTAATGTATTAGAACTTCCTGTAGATAAAATATCTTTAGTAGAAAAATTATCTTTAATACCAAACGGAATACCACTCACTAATTCATCAGTTACTTCTTTTCCTTCAGCATCATCTATAATAGTTACAAAAGCATTAGTTTTATCTTGAATACTATGACATTTTTCTAGTGATTCACTAACTAATTCTTTAGAAGTAACTTTTTTATTTACTAAATCCTCATGTAATTCTTTTATACTTTTAGTTATCATTATCCCACCACCTTTGGTACTTCTACTTCTCTACCTTCATATTGATCACAGTTTCTTAACAATTCTTCAATAGGAATTTCTTCACCAACTTCATCATCACTTCTTAAGTCATCTACAACCATCTCAAATGGATAACTAAGTGGTTCAGTATCTTTAATATTTGGTATTTGATTAATTAAATCCATATTCTTTTCTATTTCATCAAATTCTTCTTGAATATTAGTTCTTTCTTCTTCAGTTAAACCTATAAGTAATTTATCAGCATAATCATCTATCATTTCTTTTGTAAAATTACTCATTATTACTCCTCCTTTATTTTAATGCCCAATTCCTCTAGTTGTTTTGGCATAAGTACACTAGGACTACCCATCATTAAATCTTGTCCACTTGTACTTGTTGGAAATGCTTGTACTTCTCTTAAGTTAGTTTCATCTTTTATAATCATTAATATTCTATCTATGCCAAGAGCCATTCCTCCATGAGGTGGACATCCATACTTAAACGCAGTAAATAAACTATTAAATCTTTTTTCAACTTCTTCTCTTGTATAACCAACTACTTCAAATCCCTTAACAAGTGAATCTAAATTACTGTTTCTAATAGCTCCACTAGCCATTTCATTACCATTACAAACAAAGTCATATTGATAAGCTAAAACTTTTTCAATATTATTTTTATTATACTCTATATTCGTATCATGTGGCAAACTAAATGGATTATGACAAAATTCATACTTACGAGTTTTCTCATCATATTCAAACATTGGAAAATTATTAATTATACAAAGTTCTATTTTATCTTTATCTATTAAATCTAATTTACTACCTAATTCAGTTCTAATAAGACCAGCAAATTTTTGAGCAACTTTTAAAGATTTATTTGCTATAAAGAAAACTACACTATTTTCTTTCATATCTAAATATTTTATTAAATCTTCTCTTTCTTCTGATGTCAAAAATTTATCTATTGGTCCTTTAAAACTTCCATCACTACATAAAGTCAAATATCCAATCCCAGGCATTCCTATGCTACTAGCATAATCAACTACTTCATTAAACCATGAGTTAGATTTATCGCCTATTCCATCAACATTAATAGCTTTAACTATAGATTTTTTAAATGGTCCAAATGTAGTATTTTTTAATATATCACTTACATCTTTAATTATAAGTGGGTTTCTTAAATCAGGCTTATCTGTTCCATACATTTCCATTGAGTCATTATATTCAATTCTTCTAAAAGGTTTAGGAGATACTTTTTTATCAGAATATTTACTAAATACATCATAAAATATTGATTCTCCTAATTCTAATATTTCATCTTCTTCTACATAACTCATTTCTAAATCTAATTGATAAAACTCAAGAGTTCTATCACTTCTAGCATCTTCATCTCTAAAACATGGAGCAACTTGAAAATACTTATCAAATCCTCCAACCATTAATAATTCTTTATATATTTGTGGAGCTTGAGGTAAAGCATAAAATTTTCCCTTAAAGTTTCTACTTGGTACTACAAAATCACGTGCTCCCTCTGGACTACTAGCAGTAAGTATAGGTGTTTGTACTTCAGTAAAACCTAAATCATACATTTTATTTCTTAAGAAATGTAATATCTCACTTCTAAGTAAAATATTATTTTTTACTACTTCATTTCTCATATCTAAATATCTATATTTAAGTCTTACATCTTCACCAACATGTTTACTCGATATTATTTCAAATGGTAATTCATGAAGTGATTCTCCAAGTACTTCTAAACTACTTACTAGTAACTCTACTTCTCCACTTTTAATCTTTTCATTGATTGTATCTTCACTTCTTTTTCTAATAGTTCCTTCTAATCTTATAACAGATTCACGAGCAAGTCCTTTAAATATATTATCATCATTAGATACAGTTTGAAGTATTCCACTTGTATCTCTTAAATCTAAAAATAATATTCCTCCATGATCTCTTATATTTTGAATCCAACCACTAACTACAATCTTTTTACCTATCATAGTATTATCTATATCTTTAATTAAAATACTACGATATCTATTAATTTTCATAACTCCTCCTAAATTAATAGTCGCAGTTATTAGGTGTTCTTGGATAAGGAATTACATCTCTAATATTTTCAATTCCTGTTAAATACATAATAAGTCTTTCAAATCCAAGACCAAATCCAGAATGATAACATCCTCCAAATCTTCTTAAATTAGTATACCAATCTAATCCTTCTAGTGGTATATTTAATTCTTTCATTCTGTTTATTAATTTATCATAATCATCTTCTCTTTGGCTTCCACCTATAAGTTCTCCAGAACCTGGAACTTCTAAATCAACAGCTGCGACAGTTTCATTATCATCATTTAATTTCATATAGAATGCTTTAATATCTTTAGGCCAATTAGTAATAAATACTGGTCCATTAAAGTATTCAGTAATATATCTTTCATGTTCTTTAGCTATATCTTCTCCATATTCTGGTTCAAATTCCCATTTAACTTTTGCTTCTTTTAATAAAGTAATTGCATCATGATGAGTTATTCTAACAAATTTAGATGTTAATACTTTACTTAATTTTTCTTTTATTCCTTTTTCAACAAATTTATCAAAAAAATCCATTTCAAGAGGACATCTATCCATAACATACTTAATTATATATTTAAGCATTTCTTCTTCAATATTCATTATTCCTTCTAAATCACAAAATGCCACTTCTGGTTCAATCATCCAAAATTCATTAGCATGTGTTTTAGTATTTGAGTTTTCTGTTCTCATTGTAGGACCAAATGTATATATTTTCTTATATGCCATAGCAAAAGTTTCACCATGAAGTTGACCAGAACCTGTAATATATGCTTGTTTTCCAAACAAATCTTTTTTAAAATCAACTTTTCCATCTTCCCCTAAAGGAAGATTATTCATATCAAGTGTAGTCAACTTAAACATTTGTCCACTACCTTCACAATCAGCTCCAGTAATTATTGGACTATGAAAATATACATAATTATTACTTTGAAAATATTCATGAATTGCTTGAGCAGCAACACTTCTAACTCTAAAAACAGCATTAAATAAATTAGTTCTAGGTCTTAAATAAGCCATTTCTCTTAAATATTCTCTAGTATGTCTTTTAGGTTGAATTGGATAATCTTCTGGACTATCTCCTAGAACTTCAACATGAGATACTTTAATTTCATGACTCTGTCCATTACCTTCTGATTTAACTAGTTTTCCTTCTACTCTTAAAGCACTACCAACTCTAATATGACTAATCATATCAAAATCTTTTAAATCTTTTTCATAAACTAACTGTAAATTTTGAAAATAAGTGCCATCATTAAAATCAATAAATCCAAAATTAGATTGATTTCTATTATTACGAACCCATCCTTCTAATGTGACTGTAGTATTTTCTAAATCTTTAATATTTGCAAACAAATCTTTTACATCCATAAATTATTCCTCCCTAAAATAAAAAGGAATGGTAACAAGGAGTGCTTTGTGCACGGTACCATCCCTTTAATTAACTCAATTTTTATAACGGTGTTTAGCCGAAAATATCTACTTAATTTCGATATTTCACTCCGTGGTGTTATTCATATATATATCTTATTAGTTTCCACTAACCACTAACTTTCTATAAAGAATTTATATATTACTTCTCCACATCAAAGATTTATGAAACAATTATACTTTTATTGAAAGTATTTGTCAATATCAGATAATTCATTAATTGAAATATCAGTTTGACTACCATCTATCATATTTTTAAGAACTATTTTATTTTGATTAACTTCATCTTCTCCAATGATAATTGCATATTTAGTTTGAAGTTTATTAGCATATTTCATTTTTTGTTTAAATCCTTTTTCAATATAACAAACATTTACACTAATATTTTGTTTTCTAATTTCACTAGCAACTTTACCAATATAATTATAATTTTCACACATAGGTAAAATAATAATATCACTAGGACTAGTACTTTCACTCTTTAATAATCCTTCTTCATTTAATTGATAAAATAATCTAGTTAATCCTATAGATATTCCTGCACCTGGTAATTTCTTATCAGTATAGTATTCAGCTAAATTCTCATATCTTCCACCACTACATACACTACCTAAACTAGGATAATCTTTTAATTTAGTTTCATATACAGTGCCAGTATAATAATCAAGACCTCTAGCTATAGTTAAATTAATCTCAAAATTATCTTCATTTACTTCTAAAGCCTTAAGATTATTAATAACATCTTCTAATTCATTAATACCAGTTTCAAATACACTAGATGAAATATTTAATCCTTTTAATTTTTCTATTTTTTCAGTATTAGTTCCATCAATAGATATAAAATTCATTATAGAATTTATTTTCTCTAAATCTACACCTAATAAAGATAATTCTTCTTTAACAGCATCTTCACCTATTTTTTCAATTTTATCAATTATTCTTAAAATATCTGTTATTTTATCTTCCAAATCTAAAGAACTAAAAAATCCAGATAATATTTTTCTATTATTAATTTGAATTACAAAATCACCAAAATTTAATTCTTTAAATATATCATAAATAATACTAGGTATTTCGCTATCATATTTAATAGATAATTCTTCATCGCCTATTACATCTATATCACATTGATAAAACTCTCTAAATCTTCCCTTTTGAGGTCTTTCACCACGAAATACTTTTCCAATTTGATATCTCTTAAATGGAAAAGATAATTCATTATATCTTTTAGCTACATATTTAGCTAAAGGTACAGTCAAATCAAATCTCAAAGATAAATCATTTTCACCTTTATTAAATCTATATATTTGTTTTTCAGTTTCACCACCTGCTTTAGCAAGTAACACCTCACTTAATTCAATAATAGGCGTATCAAGTGGATAAAATCCATATTTTTCATAAGTATTTATAATTGTATTTTTAATTTTATTAAATAAAACTTGTTCACTTGGATATAACTCCATAAATCCAGGTAAAGTTCTTGGTTCAGTTTTCATATTATCACTCCTTAATTATTTTAACATTTTTTTAACTTTTAAAAAAGATTATATGAACCACATATAATCTTATTTTATATTTTATTTTTATATGTACTTCATTTTAACAAACGAAAAAGTGTCCATGATGATGAACATGATTTAATTGATGATGATTATTCATATTTCTTGTCATAAGACACCTCCAAAAAGTAAGACTATTATAAAACAAATTAATTTATATGTCAAATTTTTAAAATTCTTGATTTTTCTATTTTATCAACTACTTCATAAGGATAATCAAAAGAAGGATTATCACCCATCTTTCTAGAATCACATAAAAAGTCAAGTTCACGAACAAATTCACTATATTCTTCTAAAGAACACTTACCATATAAATTTTCTAAAAATATTGCCTTAATTGATTCTAAAAAATAACAATAAACACTTCTAACAGTACTAGATTTAGAACTTCTAATATATCTTCCATCTAAATCTATAAGTTCTACATTAGCTTCTCTATATAATATATTTCTAGATGTAAAATCAACATTATATATATCATTTTCTAATAATTCAATATTCTTATCAATCGCACTTCTTATATTAGAAAATATCAAATCTAAATCTTCTAAATGCAAATCTAAAAATGATTTATATCCTTCAAAAAAGTCATATATCACACCCAAACAAACATTATCATATATTACTATTCCCTTAGGTAATCTTGTTTTACTAATACTCTTTTGCTTTTCACATAACATTTCAATTTGATTAGGATCAATATCCATTTTAAAACCATATTTTAGATTATATAAAAAATTAACATCAAATTTATATAACTCATCACCAACACGAAAAAGATAATGATTCAAATGACTTGGATCACAAAAATATTTATTTTTTTCTTTAGTTAATTCCTTAAACTTTCTATCACTTAATATAACTTTTTTCAATATGTTCTCCTTAAATCAATTATATCAAAAAAAGTGTAACTTAATTACACTTTTATGATACTTTTTCAAATTGACTATTATATAGCTCACTATAGAATCCTTTTTCTTTCATTAGTTCTTCATGATTTCCTTGTTCAATAATATTTCCATCTTTCATAACTAATATCAAATCAGCATTTTTAATAGTAGATAATCTATGAGCAATTATAAATGAAGTTCTTCCTTCAGTTAATTTATCCATTGATTTTTGAACTAATTCTTCAGTTCTAGTATCTACATTACTTGTTGCTTCATCAAGTATTAAGAAAGGAGCATCTTCTATCATACCACGAGCAATAGTAAGTAATTGTTTTTGTCCTTGAGATATCGCATCACTATCACTTAATGTAGCATTCAATCCACCAGGTAAAGTCTTAACAAAATGATCTACACCTACTACTTTTAATGCATCCCATATTTGTTCATCACTAACATCTTTTTTATTAAATGTAATATTATCTCTTACACTACCTTCAAATAACCATGTATCTTGTAAAACCATAATAAACAAATCATGAACATTTTCTCTAGTTAAATTATTAATTGAAACATCATCTATTAAAATATCACCAGAATTAATTTCATAGAACTTCATAAGTAAATTTACCATAGTTGTTTTACCTGCTCCAGTAGGACCAACTATAGCAATCTTTTGCCCACTTTTAGCATTAGCATTAAATTTCTTAATTATAATTCTATCTTTATCATAACCAAATTTAACATTCTTAAATTCAATATTTCCTTTAACTTTAGATTTATCTAAATGAGCAGTACAATTACTCTCATCACTCATTTCTTTTTCATCTAAAAATTCATGTACTCTTTCACTAGCAGCAACAGTAGATTGAAGAGTTGTCATACATTGAGCTATTTGTGATAATGGATTAGTAAATAATCTAACATATATCATAAATGCTATTATTGTTCCAAAAGATATAACACCTTTTATAGCAAGCATAGAACCAACTACACATACACAAACATATCCAAAGTTACCTATAAAATTCATAATAGAAGGCATTAAACTTCCAAAGAAAGCACCTTTTTTATTACATTCATATAATCTATCATTTATTTCATCAAAATGTTCTATAGAATCTTTTTCTCCATTATAAGCTTTAACAACATTATGAGCACTATATATCTCTTCAATATAACCATTTATATTACCAATCTCTACTTGTCTTTGAACAAAATATTTTTGAGACTTACTAAGTATTTTAGCTAAAAATGCAAATCCAATTAAACTACTAAATATTGCAGTTAAAGCCATAATCCAGTTAGTTGAAAACATCATTATAGTACTACCAATAAGTAAAGCAATTGAACTAACTATAGTAGATATAGAATCATTTAAATTACGAGATATTGTATCTACATCATTAGTAGTTCTAGATAATATATCTCCAGTTTCATGACTATCAAAATACTTTAAAGGTATTTTATTTATTTTATTACTAATACTTGTTCTTAAATGTTTAGCAAAATTATTAGACACTGTTGTTAAAGAAAAATCTTCAATATAATTAAATATAGCACTTATCAAATATAATATAGCAATAAATAAAGATATCTTTTTTACACTATCAATATCAATACTAGGATTTAATAAAGATGATATACTTTCAGGAAGATCATTTAATAACTTAACATTCTCTTCAGCATCACTACTCATTTTAGGCATAAGTAATAATAATTGATATTGATCACTCTTACTAACAATAACTCCATCAATCTTCATATCACTTAAAAATCTAGTAATTATTTCTTCTGGTAAACTATAAAATTTATCAGTCTTTTTATTTTGCAAATCTATAAATGCTTCAGTCAATAATGTTTTATCTTCATCACTAACATTCTCATCATTTAATATTTCAAAATAAACATCTTTATTTCCAAAACTATTAGTAATATTTTTACTTATAGTACTTACTACTTCAGTATTAGGTTTAATACCATCAGTAATTAAATCAGTTAATTCTGATAATTTATTTGGAGTAACTAAAGCTATAATAGCACTTGTTAAAGCAAGCATTAAAGCCATTATCATCGTAGTTCTCCATGGTTTTAAATCTTTTATAAGTCTTATTAAAGATCCTTTAAAATCTTTAGACTTTTCCATTTTCATTGGTCTAGGCATTTTTAAGTTCCTCCTCTGATAATTGTGATAAAGCTATTTCTTTATAAACTTCACACTTTTTAAGAAGTTCTTTATGTGTACCCATTCCTACACATTTACCTTTATCTAAAACTATTATTTTATCTGCATCTATAATAGTTCCTATTCTTTGTGCAACTATTAAACATGTAGCATCTTTAGTATACTTTCTAAGTTCTTGTCTAAGTGTTAAATCAGTTTTATAGTCAAGTGCACTAAATGTATCATCAAATATATATATTTCAGGATTTTTAGCAACAGCTCTAGCAATAGATAATCTTTGTTTTTGACCACCACTTACATTAGTTCCACCACGAGCAATATGACTAGTATACCCATCTTCCATCTTACTAACAAAATCAGTTCCTTGAGCTACATCTATAGCTTTAATAATTTCTTCTTCAGTAATTGATTTACCTGAATCACCATAATCGACATTAGACTCTACTGTTCCAGTAAACATAACTGCTTTTTGTGATACATAACCTATCTTATTATGAAGAATTGATTGTTTGTAATCTCTTACATCAACTCCATCAACTAATATCTTTCCACTAGTTACATCATAAAATCTAGGTATTAAATTAATAAGAGTACTCTTTCCACTACCAGTAGATCCGATAAATGCTATTGTTTCACCCTTATTTGCTTTAAATGAAATATTTTCAAGTAAACATTCATCAGCATCAGGATATTGAAAACTAACATTCTTAAATTCAACAGTTCCTTTATCTTTAACATCATCAACTTTACCATCTACTAAAGTTATTTTTTCATCTAACACTTCATTAATACGTTTAGCAGATACTTTAGCTCTAGGATAAACCATAAATATCATAGCTAACATTAGGAATGAAGATAATACTTGAGCACCATAACTAGTAAATACAACCATATTACTAAATAAGTTAATTTTATCTATTAAACCTAACTTTTGTAATAAGAATGCACCTATAAAATAAATACCAAGAGTTAAAAAATGCATACATAAATTAATAACTGGATTTAAAACAGCAAAACATCTTTGATTAAACATTTGTGTTTTAGTTAATTCATTATTAACTTCTTCAAATCTATTTTTTTGAAAATCTTCTGCATTAAAAGCACGTATAACTCTAATACCACTAAAGTTTTCTCTAGTAACACAGTTTAATTTATCAATTAATTTTTGAACTATTTCAAATCTAGGAATAACAACTATCATTAATACACCAACAGTAAATAATAGTACAGCAACACATACACCAGTTAATGCGCTAAGTTCTAAACTCTTACCAAGTATTTTAGTAATAGCCCATACTGCCATTATTGGAGACTTAATTATCATTTGAAGTCCAATAACAATCAAAGTTTCTACTTGAGTAACATCATTAGTAGTTCTAGTAATTAAACTACTTGTAGAAAATTTATTAATCTCACTTAATCCAAAAGATTCAACCTTTTCAAATATTCTTTTTCTAGTATTACGACTAAAACTAGCTCCAACATTTGAAACAAAAAATCCAACAGCGCAAGCTGATAAAAAACTACCAAAAGCACATAATATCATGTGTAATCCTTGAATAAGTATATCTTTTATAGAATCAGTACCAGATTGAATCAATATAGTAATTTTACTCATATAATCAGGTAACTTTAAATCTAAATATACTTGAAATACTATTAAAAGTACACAACATATTATCATAAAAACATCTTTTTTATTAAAATTTTTAAATATATCTTTCATTAATTCTCCCTTTCTATATTATTTTTAATTTTATCAAGAACATTCTTAAATATCTTATATTCATCTTCACTTATTCCATTTGAAATAATTTCTTTTGATTCATTATTATCTTTTTTTAATATATCCACAATTTCTAAAGATTTACTAGTTAATTTAATAATATTTTTTCTACTAGATTCTTCTTTAGAAATTAAATCATTTTTTTCCATAGTATTTAATACTGCAGATAAAGTAGATTTATTACATGAAATGAATGACTCAATATCTTTTTGATATATACTTCCATTATTCTCATATATATACATTATTATTCTAGATTGAACTGGTGTCACTCCAAGTCCAAGTTTCTTATGCCTTTTAAATACATATTTAAATATTGAAAGATTTATATCATTAATATCACTAAAAAAATCTTTATTATGCATAATCACTCCTTATGTTCGTTATCGAACTTATACAAGTATATACTAATAAAGATTTTTTATCAATAGTTTTCACCAAAATTTCAATTTTTTATTTTTCTTTCTTTACTAATGCTTCATGATAAAAATAATTTTTATATTTTATATTATTTGCTTCACAATAATCTTCTATTTCATGTATTAAATTAATCCAAAAAGTTTTATCATTACACACAAATATCTTTTTATAATCAAATATATATTCTGGATAATTATCTTCAATATAATCAAGTATTACATCTTTATAACTTCCCCTTAAATTAAGATTTTCAAACCAATACTCATCTACAAAAGAAGAAGTTTCTTCTATTATTTTTTTATAATCTGTTACATATGGAAATATTGGCGACATAAAAAGTACTGTATATATTCCTTCTTCATGTAATTTTTTTAATGTATCAATACGACTTTCTATGCTACTAGCACTATCCATATCACTTCTAAACTTTTCATCAAGTGTATTTATAGACAAAGCTACTTTTACATCTTTCATTTGTTTAAATAAATCAATATCTCTAAGTACTAAAGATGATTTAGTAGATATAGTTAAGTGAGTATCTACAGAAACTAATTGTTCTAATATATTTCTAGTTTTTTTATACTTTTCTTCATATTGATTATATGGATCAGTAACTGAACTTAAAAAAACATTCTTATCAATTAATCTTTTAGTATTAATTGGTGTTTCACATTCTTTAATATCTATAAAAGTTCCCCAGTCTTCACTATGACCAGTAAATCTTTTCATAAAACTAGCATAACAATATTTACAAGCATGACTACATCCAATATATGGATTTATAACATAATCACTACTAGGTAAATTAGACTTAGTTATATAATTACTAACATTTATTTTATTCTCAATTACTTCCATAATAATACTCCATTCTCTAGTTGTCCTTTACTATTTTAACACATATTAAATATTATTAAAGAAAAAATTAACTATTATCTCATAAAAAAATACAGATATATAAAATATCTGTATTAAATAATTATTTGATAATTAAACTTAATAATTCTAAAAAATCACTTTCACTAATATTAGAACTCTCAATATCAAAATTAATACCTTTATAATTAAATGTAGTCATATAGGATTTACCATAACTATATATTTTTATTTTTTCTCCATTTATTGAAGAATATGATTTACCATTATCTTCAAAAAAATAATCTCTTAAAGGTTTATTATTTTTGGAAAATGACACTTCAATACTGCTTGCATCATTAAAAGTAACAACACTATAATTATTTAAAATATTATATTCTTTACTTTCAACACTTTCTCTAGTAAATACTTCATATGTTTTTTGTTCGTTAAATAATCTATTGTTAACTAAATCTTTATAAAAATAATATTCACTCTCTAACTTTTGTATATCATTTATTTCCTTAACCTCAGCATCAAGTATAGAAGCCCCCATATAATCAACTTTATTAATCTTAATATTATTATCAAATGAATTATCATTCTTAGTATTATTAAATATTATTACACCAAAAACACCCACTACTATTAAACACAAAGCATATTTCAAAATGCTATTACTCATATAACTATTCTCCTCACTTAAAATGTTATTTCTAATGTTTTCTTTATTTATTTTAGTTTTAATAATATTTTTCATTATTTGTTTTTTAGCCATAATTATTTTCCCTCACTTTCAAAATAAGTATTGAGTTCTTTTATCGTCCTGTACAAATAATTTTTAACATTAGATTCAGTTATATTTAAACACTTAGATATTTCTTTAATAGAATATTCCATATAATAATATAGATATATAACTTTAGATATAATAACCTGTTTTTTCTTCAAATAATTCCATACTCTTTCAGTGTCATATTTTATTAACATGCTTTTTTCTAAATTAATATTAGAAGGAATATTATCAATCATAACCATATCATCATGACTCTCAAATAAAGATAATATTTTAGCTTTATAATTAAATCTATAATATCGTTTAACTTTATTTTTTGCTATTCCAAAAACATACCCCTTATCATTAATAATATCTATTTTCTTATAAACATCCATATATATATTTTGTAATATATCGCTAACATCATCAATATTTGAACAATTTATTACAACATATCTAGAAATATCATCATATGTTTCATCATATAACTTGTTAAATTTTTTTAAGGCTTGACTAGTCATATTAACACCTCAATATAATAGTTCCATTTTATTATAAAAAAGTTTCAATCTTTTTAAATATTTCTACATTTCCATTGTAACTTTTAGGAGATATTGGACTAGGATGATATATTGGTAAAACTTTATAATCATTTACTTCGTATACATTACCAACTACAGAAGAAAATTTATCAAACTTAAAATTAAGTACATTTCTAGTAGCATATTCTCCTAAAGTAATAACTAATTTTGGTGCAAGTATATTAAGTTGACTCATCACAAATTTATTACAATTTTTAGAACAGATTTTTAAATTATTTCTTTTTACTGGATAACACTTAACTGATTCTATAAATGTAGTTTCAAATATATTTCTATTAATAATATCAAATAATTTTTGTAATACTACTCCACTAGGCAATATTTTATCATTAATATCTTTCCATAACTTACCACTTTTTCTCCATCCATTATTAGCTGGAGCTTCACCTATTAAAACAATATCATTATCTGTTCCCAAATAAACTGTATCACTATTAGGAAACTTTTCTACTAAGTCACCACATAATTTACAAGAATGTATTTTTTTATTAACATTTTCTAATAATTTAACAATAACTCTATTTTTCAAAGTAATATATCTTTTTTTAGTATCTTCAGTTAATATAATTTCTCTATCCATAACAGTGTAACTTGAATAATCAACTTCTTTACCAAATTGACTACCAGTTAGATCAACAACATTATTATCTATTACATTAAAATAATGACTTATCTCATCAACATGAATTTTACATATTTTTCCACCAAAATAATCATTAATAATTAAAGCAGTAATCGCACACATACCAAAGCATTTATTATTTTCATTCCATTCATCTTGCACTTTATAATAACATAAATCTTTAGAATAACTTTCATATAAAGCTTCTTTAATTTCTTCAATTTTCATAAATAACTCCAAATAATTTATCTACGTCAACATAATATCTTTCATTCTCTATTTCAATGCATTTATCATATAACTTAATATTTAACAATAAATCTTCATCCTCATATAATTTCAATTCATAATTAAAAGTCTTATAATCAACTTCACCAAATAATAATATAGAATTAGATAAAATTTGTGTTATATTACCAATTATTTCTTTTTCTTCGATGGTTTTAATTACTTCATTTTTACTCATTAAAACTATTTTATTTGTCTTAGATATTAAATTAATATTTTCTTTACTAATACATTTAATATTTTCACAATTTAAATTAAACATTTCTATAAAATCTAAATAGTTTAAATAATATTTTTTATCATTAAACAATATCACATCACTACCAGGATAAAATTTTAAAGAATCAGACTCATTATTTTTAACAAGTAAAATTTCATAAGCAAAATCTGTTTTATAAACATCATCAATTTCATAAATACTATTAAGTTTATTTAATATCTTTTTAATTTTATCATTATCACTAATAATTTCTAAAGTTTGATAATTTATATCTTTTAAAACAATAGCATCAGCATCAAACATATCTTTTTTGCCACAACTGGTAAGTAAAAAAATAATTATAATAAAAACAAATATTTTATATTTCATTAGTACCTCTCATAAAAATAATACAAAAATAAAAACTTTTA
Organism: uncultured Bacilli bacterium; assembly: GCA_934096645.1. GTDB lineage: Bacteria > Bacillota_I > Bacilli_A > RF39 > UBA660 > CAG-1000. The sequence continues at coordinate 99,955 of CAKOMK010000004.1, forward strand.
GTTAAATTACTTTTTCTAAATATTCACTACATATTTTGTTCATAACTAAAGGTGTATTAGTAACAAACACATTAATTTGTTCTTCATTAGATTTCAATTTATCTTTACCAGTTTCATCTTCTGGAAAGTCTGATATGCCTTTTATAATAACACATTCTACATTATTTGCTTTACAAACATATGCAACAGCTGCCGCTTCACAATCTGCAATAGTTATATTATTATTTTTAAGTTCTAAATAATCTTTCCACATAACTACAGCTTTGTCAGCTGTACCAATTACACCAGTATTAAATTCAAAATTATATTTAGACAAATCAAAACTAACATTAAATTTTTCTTTAATTAAAGTTTCAATTTCTTTTACTGTACAATCATATTGAACAGCCAAATTAGGAATAAATATATCTAAAGTTTTATATTTATCATCTATACCAGCACAAGTTCCAATTATAATAACTTTATTCAAATTAAAATGATCAATCATATATTGTGTTGCAGATGATGATATAACTTTTCTTGAAGAACATTTATAAAAAATGCATTCTTTTCCATTTAAAACTTTATTAAAGTAAAATCCAAACGGATATTTCTCTATTTTAGATTCATTTATACAATAATATTTTAATATAGCTTTCCATTCAATATCAGCTGCAATACTTATTCCTATCATAAAACAACTACCTTCTTTACATTTTATTATAAACATATTATTTATAATAAATCTATAGAAAATGTTATTTTTTATAACATAATCTTTCTTTTTAAATAATAATTAAATATCAAAAAACATATATTTAGTCTTATTAAACAATAAATCATTTTAAAATTTTATCAAGAAAAAAACTAAGAATTAATCTTAGTTTTATTATTTCATAATGGGGCGAAATAAGGGAATCGAACCCTTGCATAACGGGACCACAATCCGCCGTGTTAACCACTTCACCAATTTCGCCGTATCACAAAATACGTATATAATATTAACATAATTAAAATGAATAGTCAACAATGCAAATTAAAAATGAGTAGTATTTCTACTCATTATATCTTAAATTCTTCAAAGAAATCACTCATAGTTAATTGTTTTTCCTTTTTAGGACTTGTCTTTTTCTCTTTAACCTCTTTAACTTCCTTGACTTCTTTCTTCTCTTTTATAGTTTCTTCTTTCTCTTTTTTAATTTCAGGTTCAGTATTTTCTTCTACTACTTGTTTAACTTCTTCTGTATCTTTTTCTTTCTCGCTAACATCCTGATTTGTTATATCGATAAGTTTTGAAACCATAAATACATTATCAACATTCTTTTTAGTAAATATGCTTCCAGTACTACTCTTATCCATAATATTAATATCACTAGATTTTAAGTAACCAATACTTCCATCTAATACACCAAATATAGTTTTACTATTTGTATTAAATGCTTTAATAATATTATATGTTTTAGATTTAGGACTCTTAATAATAGAAGAACCTTTTTTAGCTCTACTAGTTAATGTTATATCTTCTATATGAACTCTTTTTGCTGTATTCTTATCAGTAAATATAGTCACAAATTCTTTATTATCATTTACTACAAATGATCCAACTACATGACTTCCTTCATCTAATTTTATAGATCTAACTCCACTAGTTCTAAGTCCTACTATTGGAATTTCAGAAGTGTTATATTTAAGAGCAATTCCATTATCAGTTATAACAACAGTTTTACTTCCATCATATCTACTAACAGATAATAACTCATCATCATCTTCTTTCATCTTAAACATTAATATAGGTTTAATATATCTACTAACCTCAAAATCTTTAAGAATCATTCTCTTAACCATACCATTCTTAGTGAATGCAGTAATAATTGAATCATCAAATTTATTTACAGCTATTGTCTTAACAATCTTTTCACCATCACTAGTCTTAATAATACTAGAAATATGATTACCAATATCTTTAAATTTACATTCAGCTATTTCTCTAACTGGTAAATATAAATAATTACCTAAATTAGTAAATAACAATATATTATCTAGATTATTAACTTTATAGAAACCTTCTAAATAATCTCCTTCTTTAACAGTTGGATATTCATTTGGATTAGCAGCAAAAGCTTTCAATGATATTTTCTTAACATATCCAGCATTAGATATGCATACTATAAAATCTTCTTTACTAACCATATCTAATTCATCAATTTTAATTTCACTAATTTCATCTTTAATAACTGTTTTTCTAGGAACAGCATATTCTTTTCTTACAACTCTTAATTCTTGTTTCATAACAGATTTAAGTTCTTCTTCACTACCAAGAATCTTATTGCATTCATCTATCATAGCTTGTAATTCTTTAGCTCTTTCTTGTAATTCAACAATATCAGTATTTGTAAGTCTATATAATTGTAATGTAACAATTGCTTCTGCTTGTTCAACAGTAAAATCAAATTCTTTAACTAAATTAACTTTAGCATCACTCTTATTTTTACTAGCACGAATAACTCTAATAACATCATCTAATATTGATATAGCTTTTATAAGTCCAGAAACAATATTAAATTCTTTTTGATAAGTAGCTAAATTAAACTTAGTTCTTCTTTCAATTACTTCTCTATAATGCTCAATATAAGCATCTATTATTTCAATTATTCCTAAACATTTAGGAGTTCTATTAACAATAGCTACCATATTATAGTTATATGATACTTGTAAATCAGTATTTTTATATAAATAATTTAATATTAAATCTTTATTAGCTCCAGGTTTTAAATCAATAACTACTCTTAAACCTTCTCTATCAGTTTCATCTCTAACTTCAGCAATACCATCTATTTTTTTATCTATTCTAATAGCATCTATTTTTTGAGTCATTAAAGCTTTATTAACTTCAAAAGGTATTTCAGTAATAATAATTTGTTCTTTACCTTTTTCTTTATTAAATTCAACTTTACTTCTTACGATTACTTTACCACGTCCATTAGTAAAAGCATCTATAATTCCTTGTTTACCTTCAACTATTCCACCAGTTGGAAAATCTGGACCTTTAACTATATCTAAAATAGTATCTAATCTACAATTTGGACTATCTATTCTTTTAATAGTTGCATCTATTATTTCTCCTAAGTTATGTGGAGGAATATTTGTGGCATAACCAGCACTAATACCATTTGTTCCATTAACAAGTAAATTTGGAAATTTTGCAGGCAATACAGTTGGTTCTAAAAATCTATCATCAAAGTTAGGAGCCCATTCAATAGTATCCTTATCTAATTCACCTAACAATTCTTTACTAATTTTAGCAAGTCTTGCCTCAGTATAACGATAAGCAGCAGCAGGATCTCCATCAATAGAACCATTATTACCATGAATATCTACTAAAATATTATTTTGTTTCCACCATTGACTCATTCTAACCATTGCCTCATAAACAGAAGAGTCACCATGTGGATGGAATTTGCCAAGAACATCCCCTACTGTAGCTGCACACTTGATATATCCTTTATCCCAAGTATTATTAGCTTTATACATTGCATATAGAATTCTTCTTTGAACAGGTTTAAGTCCATCTCTTACATCAGGAATAGCTCTATCTAAAATTATCTCTTTAGCATATTTACCAAATCTATCCCCCATAATTTCCTCTAATGCATAATCTTGAATTCTTCTTATAATTTCATTACTACTTTTTTCCATACACGTCACCTAAGCCCTATAACTATCTTCCATAGTAAATTCAACATTTTCATTTATCCATTCTTTTCTAGGTTCAACTTTATCACCCATAAGAACACTTACTCTCTTTTCTGCTAAAGCAGCATCTGTTATATTTACTCTTATCAAACTTCTTGTATCTGGATTCATAGTAGTATCCCATAATTGTTCTGGATTCATTTCTCCAAGTCCTTTATATCTTTGAATAGAACACTTACCATTATTTTCTTCTTTTATTTGATTTAATTCTTCATCTGTATAAGCATAATACTTTTTCTTACCATAATCTAATTTATAAAGAGGTGGCATAGCTATATATAATTTACCTGCTTCAATTAAACCTCTCATATATCTATAAAAGAAAGTTAGAAGTAATATTTGAATATGAGCACCATCTACATCAGCATCTGACATAATAATTACTTTATCATAATTAGATTCTTTTTCATCAAAATCTTGTCCTACTCCAGCACCAATAGTATGAATTATTGTATTTATTTCTTCATTAGCAAGTAAATCACTCATAGAAGCTTTATCAGCATTAATAACTTTTCCTCTAAGTGGTAATATTGCTTGAAATTTTCTATCTCTTCCACCTTTAGCAGAACCACCAGCTGAATTTCCTTCGACTAAGAATAATTCATTTATTTTAGGATTTCTACTATGAGCAGGAGCAAACTTTCCAGATAAATTCTTTTCTATTTTAGTTTTATTTTTTCCATTTCTTGATTCTTCACGAGCTTTTCTAGCAGCTTCACGAGCAAGTTTACTCTTTAATGCTTTATCCATTATTGTATTAGCTGCTTCTTTATTCTCTTTTAAAAAATATGATAGTTTTTCATATACAATACTTTCTACAACTGTTCTTGCTTGTGGAGTACCAAGTTTACCTTTAGTTTGACCTTCAAATTGTAATAAATTTTCAGGTATTTTTAAACTTATAATAGCAGTTAACCCCTCACGAGCATCACTACCATCTAAACTATCTTTTCCTTTAAGTAAATTATTATCTTTTATATAATCATTAAAAACTTTAGTAATAGCTGTTTTAAATCCTACTTCATGAGTACCACCATCAATAGTTTTAACATTATTAACAAAAGACATAATACTTTCATTATATGTATCTGTATATTGCATTGCAATATCTACTTCAATACCATTTTTACTATTTGAAAAACTAATTACTTTATGAAGAGTTGCTTTTCCATCATTCATATATTCTACAAAAGAAACAAGTCCATTTTCATAACAATATACATTATGTTTATCATCTTCTTCGTCTATAACTTCCATAGTTAAACCATTTATTAAAAATGCACTTTCTTGCATTCTTTCACAAATAGTTGTATAGCTAAATCTAGCATTACCAAATATTTCTTCATCAGGATAAAATTCTACTGTAGTTCCTGTTTCACGAGTAGTACCAATTTGTTTTAATGGTTTATCTACTTTTCCACCATCTTTAAATGATATTTCTTGAATCTTACCATCTCTACAAATAGTAACTTTCATCCATTTAGATAATGCATTAACTACAGATGAACCAACTCCATGAAGTCCACCAGATACTTTATACCCATCTGTTTCAAATTTTCCACCAGCATGAAGTACTGTATATATTACCTCAGGTGTAGACTTTCCAGAAGCATGCATTCCAGTTGGAACACCACGTCCTTCATCTTTAACAATTACACTACCTTTTTTAGTTAAAGTAACAGTAATCTTTTTTCCATAACCATTTATTGCTTCATCAATTGCATTATCTACAATTTCCCACACTAAATGATGAAGACCTCTCTTATCAGTTGAACCAATATACATACCTGGTCTTTTTCTTACTGCTTCTAAACCTTCTAATATTTTTATTGATTTTTCATTATAATCTGCCATAAATTCTAATCTCCATAAATAATTATACATTAAGTTACACTCTATGTAAACACACACTTTACACTTAAAAGTGTTAAACAAATGCATTCTTAACTAAAAAATAAATTAGATAACTCTAACTTATTTTTATAAATCTATATATTCAATATCATCTTTATCTGTATCTTCTGGTATAAATTTATTAGTCTTTTTTTCTTCAGTTTGATTAATACTTGGATCATTTGCTCCTCTGTATTCTTCTTCACTGATTCTATTAATTGGTGTATATGGATTTTCTTCCTCTTCATTTTCTACTTCTTGATTATCTCTTTTTAGTTTATTCATATCTAAAATATCTACTTTTGTTGCTTTATATGGTTCAACTTTATCCATAGTTTGCATTCTTCCTTTAAATATTGAATCAACTGGAGATAACTCCTCTTCAGGTTCTTTATTTAAAGCATCAATTTCAGCTTGTGTCATTAAATTAACACTTTCCATTCTGGCACTATCTAAAGCTTTAAAAGTTTCTTCATCTATTGCCTTATATTTTTTATCACTATTCGCAAGTAATGGATAAAATACTATTGGTAATAATACTAAACCAATTTTATAACCAACACTTGTATTAAATATTGTACCCAATTTCCAAAAAGCTATCGCAAGTATAATTAAATTAGTAAAAGGCATAAAAAATAATATACCAAGAAAACTAGATAATTCATCTATTTCTAATAAAGTAAATAAATTTAATATTGGATAAAAACATGTTTTTGGAGTCTTTTTAGCCTTAGTAAAAAGTTTCTTACCATTTATCATAAGAATCAAACTGCAAAAAACAGTATATAACCACACAACTAATATAATATAAACAATATATTTTGATGTTGTAATACTCATAAATTCCCTCCAATATCATAATAATGATACTATAAATATAAGTTTTTTTCAATTATTTATACAAAATTTATTTTTTTTACAAAAAAGTGTTGCAAATTATAAAAAAATATTATAAAATGATGAAGACAACCGCAAAAGAAGAGTTGTTATGGGCTTGTAGCTCAGTTGGTTAGAGCGTTCGTCTGATAAGCGAAAGGTCGATGGTTCAAGTCCATTCAGGCCCACCATTTTATATATGGCCCGTTGGTGAAACGGTTAACACACACGCCTTTCACGCGTGCATTTATGGGTTCAAATCCCGTACGGGTCACCATTGATAATTACAACTCAATTGAGTTGTTTTTTTTATGCTTAAATTACTCCACAATAAAAGTTCTAGCTTTTCCTAGAACTTTATTTATTTATCTTCCTCTTCCTTTAGTATCAGTTTCTTCATAATAAATATTGCTTACATAATTCATATACATTTTTTGATTATAATTTTTTTGAAATTCTTCTTCTAAAAGTATTAACTTTGTAAGTAAAGCTTTATATTCACTTTCAGTTAAATATTCTTTATATTTATTAATTATTATTCCTTTTAATTTATTAACTTCATCAATAACTAATCCAGAATCATCTTCTCCAGTATCTTCATCACTTAAAATACGTAACATAAATTTAACTATTTTATCTATTTTTCTATTAATTCTTCCTTTAATATATTCTTTTATAAGTTCAGAATCAATAAGTGTAATTTTTTTAGCTTTAATAGTAAGGCCAGGAACTGCATTCTTAGGGGAAACAGTTAACCCTTTCATTTTAACATTATAATACATTAACTTTTCTTCTTTAACATTCTTTTTATCAATTACGTATTTCATATTACCACCCTATAATAAATCGTCTCTGTATTCCTTTGTTATTCTTTTTCTTTCTTCTTCTCTATATTCATTAATTAATTTATGATTACCACTTAAAAGTACTTCTGGAACTTCCATTCCTCTAAAGTCTCTTGGTTTAGTATACACTGGATAATCTAATAAATTATCATTAAAACTTTCACTTTCTAAACTAGTACTAGTTATAACACCATCAATAAGTCTTATAACTGAATCACTAATCATCATCGCAGGTAACTCTCCTCCAGTTAATATAAAATTACCAATAGATACAAATTCATCAGCAAGATTATATATTCTCTCATCAAACCCTTCATAATGACCACATATGATAATTAAATGTTTCTTTTCTTTAAATTCATATGCTTTCTTTTGATTATAAGTTTTTCCTCTAGGAGTAAGTAATATAACATGTGAATCTTCTGTTCTAATACTTTCAACTGCATTATATACAGGCTCACACATCATAATCATCCCACCACCACCACCAAATTGATAATCATCAACTTGATTATTTTTATATGATGTATAATCTCTAATATCAATAATATTAATTTCTACTTTTCCTTTTTCAATAGCTCTTTTAATAATACTTTCAGTCTTAAAACCTTCAAACATCATAGGAAATAAAGTCAAAATATCTATTCTCATAAAAATACCCCTATATCATGCATATAAATAATATTATTTTCTTTATCTATTTTAGTAATAAAATCCTTATTATATGGAATAAACTTACCATTTAATCTAATCATTTTATTACCATTATCACATCTATATTCTTCAATTTTACCAATTAACTTATCATCATCATAAACACTCATTAATAAAAATTCATCTTCTAATATTTCATCAGAATCTAACTTTAAACTATCTTCATCAATATAAACATTACATCCCTTATATTTTAAAACATCATTTATATAGTCTATATTAACAAATTTAACCATATCATATTGTTTATGTTTTCTATAAGTTTCAATTACTTCTCTATCTTTAAATTGTCCAATATATAGAACATTATTTGGAATAAATACTCTATCTTTAAATTCAAAATCACTAATGATTCTAACTTCGCCTTTTAAAGCATGAGTATTAACAATTTTCCCAACATTAATATATTTTATCATAAACTACCTCTTAAATAAATAATAAAGAATTATACCACTAGATACTCCTACATTTAAACTTTCACACTTACTATTCATATCAATTCTAACTATTTCATCACATAAATCTAATATATTTTTATGTACACCATTTCCTTCATTACCAAATACAACAGCATACTTATCACTTTTAACACTATTTTCAAGACTAACAGAAAAATTTAAAGCTGTACCTATAACATTTATCCCTTTAGACTTAATTTCACTAATAACGCTCTCTAAATCACTTATAATCACATTAGTATTAAATATCATACCACCAGTACTTCTAAGAACCTTTTCACTATAAGGATTAACACTATTTAAAGAAAACACAACACTATCAACATCAAAAGCAACACAATTTCTAATAATAGTACCAGCATTCCCAGGATCTTGAACATCATCAAGAATAACAATTCTATTTCCTAAATCACACTTCTCTTTATATTTACATACACCAATTACCCTAGGAGTACTTTTTAAATCACTAATGCTTTTCATAACATCAACAGATAAATTATTATATGGAAAATCATACTTACACTCTTCTCCATCTAAAACATATAACTCAGTTAATAAATTATTCTTAATAGCTTCATCTATTAAATTCTCACCTTCAACAATAAATTCTCCTTTTTCTTTAGAATATTTACTATTTAAAAGTTTTCTCATCTCTTTAACTCTACTATTATCTTTAGATGTAATTAACATTTTATTCCTCCTTTAAAACACTCATAGCTTTTTTATAATTAGGATAATATTTTTTAACATAACCCCAAAATCTCTTAGAATGATTAAACTCTAAAAAATGACATAATTCATGTACTATAACATAATCTATTTCTTCTATAGGATATTTAATTAATTCAAAATTTAATTTTATTAAATCTTCTGATTTCTTACAATATCCCCATTTTCTTTTCATTTTACCTATCATAACTTTAGGATAAGGTATTTCTTCTTCAAACATACTATAACATACTTTTACTCTTTCATTAAATATTTTTTTTGCTTCATTAGTTAAAAATGTATCTAAATATGTTTTATTCTTAACAAATACTCTATCTTCTACAAATTCTATTTTAGATATAGTATTCATAATTACTACATCATATTTTTTACCTAAGTAATAAAATGATTCTTCTTTTTCTTCTTTCTTTTTAACTCTATTATATCCTTCTAATATAGCTTTTTCATTATTTTTAATAAAAGATATTATCATAGATTTAGGTACTAAATAATTACATGTTATATGTATTCCATCTTTTTTAACTCTTAAATACATATTTTTATTATTTTTTCTTTCTACGTATACATCAATCTCTATGTCACCTAAAATAATTTTCATAATTGTACCTCTTTTTAATTATAACATTTTTTCAAACAATAAAAAAGCATCCATAAAGGATGCTAAATATTACATTGTAGTTTCAACGTCTTCTGTAGCTACATCTTCATTTACTGTAACTACTGTTTCACTATCTTCTTTAGTTTCAGCAATATCTTCTGGTTGTTCAACCCATTTAGCTTCTAACTCTATTTCAGTCTTAGCTGGAATATTTTCATCACTTGGATCAATTTGATCTTTTATTTCTTCATTAGTAACTTCTTCATCAATTACAGTTGTTACTTCTAAAGTTTCACCAGTTTCTGGATCAATAGTTTCAGTCTTTTCAACTTGTTTCCAACCATCAAATACTTTTTCTTTTTCAACTACGTTATCACCAACATTAGGTTTTTCATATGAAGAACCAGCATTCTTAATAACATCAGATAGTCTTATTTGATTATTATTAATCTCTAATTCACTATCATCTATTATTTCTTTAGTATTATCAGATTTAACATCACTCTTAACAAAATATGTTGGAGCTTTTACGCCTAAATCTTCTACAGGCTCTTCTGGTAATTCTAAATCTTTAACTTCTTCTTCCTTAACTCCAATAGTAACAGCCTCATCTTCATTATAGTAAACTATTTTAGCTTTACCACATACAGGATATAAATATAAGTCACTTTCTAAAGTTACTCTTTCTCCTCCCACATAATCAATTTGGTTACTATTTTTAGTCTTAGTCCATCCTAAGAATGCACCATTATTACATACTGATTCATCATTTATTTCAAATATAGTAATAGTTTTTTCATTGTCTTTATCAACAGTATCTCCAATAACACCAACATCATTTTCATCATAATAAACAAATTCAATTGTTTCTCTACTATCACTATATAATTTAATAATATTATCACTAGCATATTTTATAATGCTTGGATTTAAGCTATATATTCTATTAGTTAATTCTGTATCAGTAAACCAACCATCAAATATATTATCAACTTTTCCATTCTTTAGTGATATTTCTCCATCTTCAACAGTATATGTTGTAGGATTATCACTTTCAATGTCATAAACAATAGTATAAACTGTTAATTCACAACTCATATAAATATTTAATGATTCATTAACTTCATTATTGAAATTAAATTCTTGAGTTAAATTTTCATCAGTATAATATTTACAACTATTATATCCACTTGGTAAATATTTATCTACTTTACCACCACTTACTACTTTCTCACTATGAGTTTTACTAGTATCATTTAATAAGAATTGTACTCTATAAGTTACTGCCTCACTTTCCTTATTATCTTCACTAGTAGTATTTTTTACTGTAGTCTTTTTTACTGTAGTCTTTTTAACTACAACTTTTGTATCATCTTGTGTATCATTCTTCTTGTCATCTTCAATTGGTACTATAACATCATCTTCTGGTTTCTTAGGTTCATTAACTTCTTTCTTATCACAACCAACAATCAAGCATATTACAGTAGCAACTATCACTAAAATAGCTATAGCTATAAAAATAATTAATCTGTTATCATCTTCATCATCTAAGAAATTTTCTTCAATTTCTTCAACTTCTTTGATAACTACTTTAGTATCTTTAACTTTAGCTTTTGGTGCTTCAGTCTTTTTAACAGATGTATTCTTATTATTTTTATTAGCAGGCTTTTTAGCTTGCTTTACATCTTTCATATAACCTCCCTCTCGTAGTTTCATCTCGTACTACTCTAATAATCATTATAGACTTCATAAAAAACCAACGCAACTTATTTTGTAAATATTATGTAAATAAAAAGAACTTTTACAAGTTCTTAAAAATCTCTATTTCTTAAAAATGCTGGCATATCTAATTCATCATCACCTTCATCGTCATCGTTGATCTCTTGAATTGGTTTCTTTTCACCTTCAATTGATCTATATAATGGTTCAGTTGAATCTTCAAATCCTGTAGCAATAACTGTAACAACAATTTCATCAGTTAAAGCTTCATTAATTACTGCACCGAATATAACGTTAACATCTGTATTAGCAACAGCTCTTACAACTTCAACAGCATCTTCTGCTTCAAATAATGTCATTGAAGTACCACCAGTTATATTAACAATACAATCAACAGCACCATTAATAGTAGCTTCTAAAAGTGGACTATTAACAGCTTGTTTAGCAGCTTCAACAGCACGATTATCACCAAATCCAACACCTATTCCAATTAAAGCGTCTCCTCTATTTTCCATTACAGTTCTAACATCTGCAAAGTCTAAGTTCAAAAGACCTGGAACACTAATTAAATCAGATATTGATTGAACACCTAATCTAAGTACATTATCAACTTCTTTAAATGCAGCATCTAGTGGTGTAGATCTATCAATTAAATCTCTTAATCTATCATTAGGAATTACTACAATAGTATCAACATGTTTTCTTAATTCATCAAGTCCAACTAAAGCATAATCCATTCTTTTCTTACCTTCAAATTTAAATGGTTTAGTAACAATAGCTACAGTTAAACATCCTAAATTTTGAGCTATTTCAGCAACTACAGGAGCAGCACCAGTTCCAGTACCACCACCAAGTCCACAAGTAACAAAAACCATATCTGCACCGCGTAAAGCATCTTCAATCTCTTCTTTAGTTTCTAAAGCAGCTTCACGTCCAACTTCTGGTCTTGTACCAGCTCCTCTACCTTTAGTAATAGTCTTACCTAATTGAATCTTATGTTCTGCATTTGAAGCATTTAATACTTGTTGATCAGTATTAGCAACTATAAATTCAACACCTCTAAGACCTGAATCTATCATTCTGTTAACAGCGTTACAACCACCGCCACCTACACCAATAACTTTTATATCAGCTATTTGATCCATTTCCAGTTTATTATTCATATTTCACTCCTTAATTATTGAAAAAATAACCATATATTTTTCCGAGTACTGTATTATTATTAGATTTTTTATTATTTATTAATTCTTCTTGTTTAGTATCATCTACTGTATAAGCAACTTTATTTCTAAAAGATAACTTGTCATGATAATATTTGATTAATCCTAAAGCACTAGAAAATTTATTATGTCTACAACCTATTTCATGCACTTTATAAGCTTCCATCTCTTTACCAAATATTTCATCAACTACCAAGTTAAAATCATTTAATTCAGTAGTTCCTCCAGTAAATATTATATAACTTATTTCCATCTTTGTTAAGAGATTAATTTGCTTTTTAGATAAATCAAGTATTTCTTTTATTCTAGAACATATAATTTCACTAATCTCATATTGATTTATTTTAATATTTTCTTTAGAGTTTGTCAACACATCCTCACACCAAGAAGTAGATGCATTTCTTTTACTAGCTAAAGCAAATTTTTCTTTCAACATCTTAGCATCTTTTCTACTTATATCATAAATATAACATATATCTCTATCAATATTCTTACCACCAATATCGATATTTTCTGTTTCTACTAATATGCCTTTTTTAAATATACTTACTTCCGTTTTCTCTTCTCCAATGTTTACAACAGCAGTATTCTTTTTATCCATATTAGAATTCTTAAATTCATAATAATCAGATACACTTCCAAAATTAATATCAACTACAGTAACATTAATATTTTCAAGTAACGCTATCAAAGTATAAACATTCTTTTTAGGAGCTAAACTTATAATAGCTTTAACTTCTAAATTATTACACTTAACCCCTTTAGGATCACTAACTACTTTATCATCTGCTTTAAATAAAGTTGGTGTTATACTAATAAATTCTTTATTATTTGGAACTTTATTATATACACATGATTGTAAACATTTAAGTAAATCATCACTTTCGACTAATCCACTTTCATTATTTATTTTATGGCTTCCCTCACTTGCAACAAATTCAGCATAATATGATGGAACATTCAAAATAACTTTATCTATTTTAATATTTAGCATCTCTTCGCATCTACTAAAAGCTTCTTTAATAGAAACTAATGCATCTTCAGGACTAGCAATTAATCCTCTTTTAACCCCTCTAGATTTTACTTCGGATACTGCAAGTACATTTACTTCACCATCATAATATTCGCCAACAATCAATTTAACTGTAGATGAACCAATATCTAAACTTGATATTATTTCTTTCATGTATCCTCCTTATAATCTTCTACCTAATTATATCAAATATTATTTTAATTTTAAAGATTTACTTCATCAAAAACATACTTAATAACAAAATTATAGTATGGATTTAGAACTGTATTATCACCTAAATATGTAATAGTGACATTAAGTTTCTTACTTTCACTACCCTTTATAACATTACTTTCTAACAAAGAAACATCTACTTTAACCTTCGATTTAGGAACATTAGTATCAATATTCATTATATTAGCTTCACTAATACTAGCATCAATATTACCTATATTTTTAACATCTAAACTAAAAGATTCACTTTTCTTAAACTCATTTAAATTTGGAATATTAACTTTAATAGTATCATTATCTTCATTAATTTTAACACTCATACTAGTATCATAATCAATATTCAAATTAGAATAAACAATATCATAATACTTCTTATTAACTAAAACACTACCATCTTTTTCATAATGTATAAACAAATGAGTAATTGTAACTACACAAACAAGCATAACAAATGCGAAAATTAATATTGTATATTTAGTCTTATCCTTCATATTTCCCTCTTTATTATATTTAAATAATATCACAAAACCAAAAAAAAAGCATTAGTTTCCTAATACTTATTTATTTAACGATACTGTTGATGTAGAAGAAGCTACTTTTAATAATTCCTCATTAGTTAAATTATCTGAAATAATATAATAATCTTTACCATTCATAGTCCAATTAAGAGTTTTGTTATTTAAAGTTCCAAGTATATTTTCATAATGAACAAGATCACCAGAAACACTAGTTACTTCAAAATTTTCAGGTATACTAGAAACTTCTTCAATTAATGTAAATGACTTATTTCCACCAAAAGTCAATATAACTCTTTTAGTATCTGCCTCTGTAGTTTGCTCACCTTTAAATTCAGTACCTGTAGGCAAATACATCGGATATACTATTTCATCTAAAGAACTAACATCATCAAGTTCACCTTCACTCTTAGTATTATCAATTTCAAAAGTTGTTTTATCTATTTTAGATTTAAAGTCAATTTTAGATATTTTAAATGTTATATTAGCTACTCCCTCTTTATTATAAACATTTACTTCTGTTGGTAACATATCTTTATCAAATATAATTTTTTGACTTACTAGTGAACTATTATTAGGATAATTTACTGTACTAGATAATATATATTTATCATCCTTACTTTCAAATACTACATTAGAATCATTCTCTAAATCCTTAAGTAAACTAGATAATATATATGCTTGACTACTATTATAAGGCCACTCACTTTGAAATTTAAAACTTTTATTTAAACTAGGAGTAACAACATAAACACCGTTATCATTCTTTAATATAATTTGTTCATGTCTATTATCTTTATTAACTAAAGATACTTTATAATAGTCAGCTTCCATATAATCTACACTAACATCATATTGATAATTCTCTTCATTACTAATAATACTCATCTGACCAGTCATTGTATATTTACTATTGCTTTCTAATGTTTTCTTATATTTATTAATAGCCTCTTTAGAATCCATTTTAGAACATCCAACTAATGATAAAGCCATTAATAATACTAATACTATCTTTTTAATATTAATTCCCCCTTCACACTAAATTATATTTAGTTTAAAAATTTATATGAATAGAAAATTAATACTAGAGTAAACTAATAACTAGTAAGGAGGAATAATGAACACAATTTATAAAGTTGCACTAGTTATGGTAATAATTGGTGCTATAAACTGGGGAATGGTAGGAATATTTAATGTTAACCTTGTATCACTACTATTCGGTGTAGATACATTCTTAACAAACTTTGTTTATGCTTTAGTAGGAATTTGTGGATTAATCTCTACTGGAGTATTATTAAAACCATTAGACAAATAAATCTAATGGTTTTTTATTTCCTCTTCAATTCCCATATTCAAATATTCTTTTTTTAAATAAATATCATAATTTTTGTCATAAAAACCAATCAATTCATCATTAATATAAACACACTTTATAGATTTTAAATTATTATGAATATACTTTTCATATAGTTTATGGACAGAATTCTTAAATTTTAAATTCAAAATTAAATCTAAAAGTTCACTATTTCCATTACTCTTTTTAATATTTAAACCAGGAATATTCCATGACAATTTAATTCTTTCTAAAGTTTCAACATTTAATTTATCACTCTTAATTTTAGAAGAATCAATTTCTTTTTTATATCTTTCTCTTTCACTAAAAATACATCCACAATATTTTTGCATATATAATCCAGTTTCACGAAACATTTCTCTTCCAAGTTCATAATATGGTCTAAAATCCCTATATAAAAATTGAATATTATATTTTTTACTTAAATTTTCACAAATACTTTTAAGTAAATCATGTTTTTGATATGGACTAATAAATAAAGTAGAACTAAATGCATCATATCCATTATCATGAGCATACTTAACTACTCTTTCCATTCTAGATAAATAACAATATCCACATCTATTATCAATGATATTTACAGTATTTTTAACAAATTCATCTAAACCATAGAAATCATCATATATAACATTCAAATTAATCATTTTAGAATATTCTTTTAATGCTTTAAGTCTATTATCATATTCTTTAAATGGATGAATATTAGGATTATACCAATAACCAACTATATCAATATTTTCTTCTCTTAAAACCTTTATACAAGCAGCACTACAAGGAGCACAACAAATATGTAATAATAATTTCATACTTATCACCTGCGCATATTTTAACACATTTTTAAACACAAAAAAAGTCTGATTTCTCAGACTTAATTTTATTATAATCCTAAAGAACTTCTATCAATTTTAATTCCAGGACTCATAGTTGATGATAAACTTACATTCTTAATGAAAGTACCTTTAACACCAGTAGGTTTATTCTTAACAATTTCTGCTACGATAGCTCTGATGTTTTCTTCTAATTTATCTTCACTAAATGATAATTTACCTACAGATAAATGTAAATTTCCATAAGAATCATTCTTATATTCAACCATACCTTTTTGAATGTTAGCAATAGCTTCTTTAACATTAGTTGTTACAGTTCCAAGTTTTGGGTTTGGCATTAAACCTTTAGGTCCTAAAACTTTACCTAATTTACCTAACGCAGGCATCATTTCTGGAGTAGCAACGATAGTGTCAAATTCAAACCAATTTTCTTTTTCGATTTTTTCTAACATATCTTCAGCACCACAATAGTCTGCTTCTGCTGCTTCATTAGCCTTAGTTTTAGTAATAACTAAAATTCTTTTAGTTTTTCCTGTACCATTTGGTAAAACAAAGCTTCCTCTTACGTTCATATCAGTTTTTTTAGCATCAATATTTAATTTAAGAGCTAAATCAACAGATTCATCGAACTTTCTAGTCTTTAAACCTTTAAGTACTTTGATCGCTTCAGTAACATTGTATTCTTTATTCTTTTCAACATTACCTAATGCTTCCACATACATCTTACTATGTTTCTTCATAAACTTAACCTCCTTATGTGGTATTTGGATTATCTTATTTGCTCACGATTATTTTATAATCTTATTCTTCGCTTTCAGTTTCTTCTTCTTTAGATTGTTCAGTAGATTCTACTTCAACGCCAGCACCTTCAGCCATAGCTTTAGCACTTTCTTCCATTTCTTCAAGTTCAGCTTCTAATTTAGCAGCTTGTGCTTCAGCTTCTTTAGCTTCTTTTACTTGCTCAGCCATTTCAGCATCATTAAGACCTTTAACTGCAATACCCATGTTTCTAGCAGTTCCAGCTACAATTCTAATAGCAGCATCAATATCATAAGCATTTAAATCAGGCATTTTAATTTCTGCGATCTTTCTGATATCTTCTTTAGTTAATGTTGCAACAATATTGTTAGCACCCTTAGTACTACCCTTTTCAATTCCAGCAGCTTTTAATAATAGTGTTGGAGTTGGTGGAGTCTTTAGTACAAAATCGAATGTTCTATCATCATAAATAGAAATTTCAACTGGTACAATGTCTCCCATTTTTTCTCTAGTTGCATCATTATATTTAGTACAAAATTCTTGTAGATTAATTCCTGCAGGACCTAAAACAGTTCCAACTGGTGGAGCTGGTGTAGCTTTTCCTGCTGGTATTTGTAATTTAATTTTCTTTACAACGTTCTTTGCCACGAAAAACACCTCCCATATAATTTAGTTTATTTTTTCGCGAGTGGTTCGCGATAATCCCATAATCTCCCACTTCTAATTTGTATATATAAATACAAATTGCTTATTCATAATAACACAATATCCCCATAAAATCAAGGATTTTTATAGGTTAAACGTATATTTTCTTTAAAAATAAGTATACTATAAATGATTATTATGAAAAAAATAAAAATTATAAGTATATTTATTATGTTTGCACTTTCTTTCTTATCACATTTTGCATATGAAACAATTCCAAATTTTATATCAAGTATTCTTTTCCCAGTAAATGAAAGTATATGGGAACACATGAAATTATTATCAACTCCAGTACTACTATATATGATAATTGAAAATTTTATTTTCAAAAAGAAGAAAATTGAAACAAATAACTTTATTCTTTCTTATTCTTTATCGATAATATCAAGTATAATTATATTTTTAATAATATATGTACCAATATATAATAAAATTGGAAATAGTATGTTTATAGACATAACACTTCTAATAATAATGTTTATTTATATAGCATTTTTAACATATAAGTTATTTAATATTAAAAAGATTAAATATAATAATTTATTAGGAATAATATTATTCATAATTATATATTTTAACTTCTTCTATTTAACTTATTATCCTATAAAAGATTATTTATTTCTTGATACTACTAAAAATATTTATGGAATACCAAAATAAAAACTTCACAATTGTGAAGTTTATTTTATTTGAACAATTTTATGTTTATTAGGATCAACTAATATCTTAACAGCATCATCTTTTCCACTAGTTAATCTTTCAAAAGCTTTTTGTGTATCTTCAAGAACTACAACATCATCAATAAATTTTTCTAAATTTATTTTTTTAGCTTCTAATAACTTAATAACCATATCAAATTCAGATGGTTTATAAGCAATTGATCCTTTAATGTTTATTTCTTTCATTACACCAGCTACTAAAGGAATACTTACATTATCAAGTGAAATACCTACTAATATTAAATGACCATTTGGTTTAGTAAATATAATTCCACTTGTAAGAGCAGGACTATTTCCACAACAATCAGCTACAACATCAAAACCATTTCCAGTTTTAACAAATAGTTTTTCCATTAGTTTTGGATCTAAAGCATTAAACCACTCATTAGCAACACCTAATTTAACAGCTTTTTGTCCTCTTAATTCATTAGTTTCAGTTATAGCTACATATGAAGCACCTTTAGCCTTCAAAAATAATGCAGTTAATAAGCCAATAATACCTCCACCAATAACTAAAGCTTTATCGCCTTTTTTAATTCCTGATATATTAGCAGCTCTAAGTGCAACAGCTGCAGGTTCTACCATAGCTCCTGATTCATAAGTAACATTATCTGGTAAATGTCTTACCATATCTTCACGAACCAATACTCTTCCACCAAATCCACCTGGTGTATTTACAGTTAAACCAATAGCTTCTGACCAAGTCTTACTACAAATTTGATATTCACCACTTTTACATTCATCACATGTCATACATGGAGAAATTGGTAATGCAGTAACTCTATCTCCTTCTTTGAATTTTTTACTTCCACCATTATCAATAACAACACCACTAAATTCATGGCCCATTACTAACCCTTTAGGTTCACCAGATACCCAATAATGAATATCTGATCCACAAATACCAGCTTTAATTACATCAATTAAGATATAGCCTTCTTTACCTTCTTGAGCCTTTCTATCTTCAACAACCAATTTTTTTGGTCCTGCTAAACTAACACACTTCATAAATATACCCTCTTTACTTTCTACCATTTATTCTACCACACTTATTCAAAAATTGCACTAATAATTTTCAGCTTTAACTTCCATATAACTTTCAGGATGTTTACAAATTGGACAAACTTTTAAAGCTTTCTTTCCTTTATAAATATGTCCACAATTTCTACATATCCAAATCTTTTCTTCACCTTTTTCAAACACTAAATTATTTTCAATGTTATCAACTAATTTCATATATCTTTCTTCATGATGTTTTTCAATTTCTCCAACACCTTCAAATAATCTTGCTATCTCATTAAAACCTTCACTACGAGCAACTTCAGCAAATTCTTTATACATATTAGTCCACTCATAATTTTCACCACTAGCAGCATCCTTTAAGTTTTCTAAAGTACTAGGAACCTCTCCATTATGTAATTCTTTAAACCATAATTTAGCATGTTCTTTTTCATTATTAGCAGTTTCTTCAAATATAGCTGCAATTTGTTCATATCCTTCTTTTTTAGCTTTTGAAGCATAATATGTATATTTATTTCTAGCTTGACTTTCTCCTGCAAAAGCAGCCATTAAATTAGCCTCTGTTTTACTTCCTTTTAATTCCATAATATTACCTCCTATATTAAAAGTATTAAGTATATTATATTATAATTTACACAAAAAAAGCAACTCATAAAGTTGCTAATTATTTTTTTAAAATTTTTATAAAAATCAGTTTTAATTATTAATCCATTTTTTTAGATACTTGAATTAAATCTACTTCTACTGGAGTCTCTTGACCAAATAAATCTATTAAAACAGTAAGTTTTTCATTTTCTTTATCTTCGCTTTCAATCTTACCATACATTCCTTTGAATGGACCATCTATAATAGATACAGTGTCTCCAACCTCAACATCAGTATTAATTGGTTTTTCACTAACTTCAGTTCCTTCACCAATAAATTTCTTAACTTCTGCTGGTGATAGTGGAATTGGTTTAGCTCCTTTACCAGAAGATCCAATAAATCCTGTAACTCCTGGAGTATTACGTACAACATACCAAGCTTCATCACTCATAACCATTTCGATTAAAACATAACCTGGAAACATCTTACGTACTTTTTCTTTTTTAACACCATCTTTAACTTCAATTTCAGTTCTTTGTGGAATAATAACTCTAAATATGTTATTTTCCATTCCCATGCTTTCACGTCTAGATTCTAAGTAATCTTTAACCTTTTCTTCATGTCCACTATATGCATTAACAACATACCATAATTTTTTTTCTTCCATTAGAACATCCTCCTTAGTACTGCAAATAAAGCATCTAAACCATAAAAGAATAATCCAAAGAATACTAACATTACAATAGTGATACAAGAATACTTAACTAAACTTTTCATATCAGGCCATCTTACTGCTTTTGCTTCCTTTTTAACTCCTCTAAAGAAACTTTTAATCTTCTTCATCAAAATCCCTCCAAAAAAAAACACATCCTTGTGTGATTAAATAATATCAAATTTTAATAATAAAATCAAGTATTTTAATAAAAAAAGACTTAAAATTAAGCCTCTTCAATATTAATAATATTTTTAATCAATATTTTTTCACCATCAATAGTTAAAAGATAATCATAACTTTTAGAAATAACAGTATAAGTTCCTTCACCATTAATAGTCTTTATATGAAATTTCTTTTTATAAATAAAATCATTACTTCTAAATAACTTATTTATTTTTTGTTGCATTTCATATTCATTAGGAATAATGACTTCTTCTTTCTCATATTCAAAATCATTATCCTTATATGAATAAAATACTTCTTTATTATTATTAATTTTACTTAGATTATTAACAAATATTTTAGGAACTTTTTTCATATTACCACCTAAAACATTATATTACTTTAATATTCTAAATATTCATGTCTTTTAATATCTCTTTCTTTTATAGTCTGCCTTTTATCATATAATTTTTTTCCTTGACAAAGACCTAACTCTACTTTTAATTTATTCTTTTTAAAATATAATTTTAAAGGTATTAATGTATATTTATTAGTTTCAATTTCATGATTTATTCTAATAATTTCCTTTTTATGTAAAAGTAATTTTCTACTTCTTCTCTCATCATGATTAAATATATTACCTTCTTCATATTTGCCAATATACATATTTATAAGAAATACTTCATTATCTTTAATTCTAGCATAAGAATCATTAATATTAACATTTCCTAATCGAATACTTTTTATTTCAGTACCCATAAGTTCTATACCAGCCTCGTATGTAGATTTAACAAAATAATCATGATGTGCTTTTCTATTAACAATTTCCATATTATAACTTCCCTACTAAAGCAAAATCAATTTCCCTTAATTCTGGATTACTTCCAATACATTGAACAAGAATTTTATCACCATATCTATATACTACTCTTCCACGTCTTGTATAACCATAAACATTTTCATTATAATCAAAATCAAATGGTTTTATATGAGTTGCTATAAATTGCTCTATTTCATTTTTATCAGTCATATCTTTAAGAAGTAATGAATCTTCACGATTAATAATATAATCTACTCTTCCTTCAATATATTTATCATTTGTTTCAACAAAGAAACATCCATTCATAGTTCCATCAATTGTTGCCTCAAATACTTGACCAATTTTATCTTCCATATACTTAGCATTATAGTAATCATCAACAGCATATTCACATTCAGCACTAACTTTTTCACATTCAGAAATATGATCACACACTTCAGGCAAATAAGAACTCCAAAATCTAGCAGTCGCATCACTATCATCATGATCAACTATAAATGTTCTAAATATTGTATGAACTAATAAATCTGCCATTCTTCTAATTGGACTAGTAAAATGGCAATAATTCTCACTAGCTATTCCAAAATGTCCCATATTATCTGGAGAATATCTAGCTTTTTGCATACTTCTAAGTAACTTTTTACTAAGTATTCTAAAATTATCTTTTTCACTTAAATATCCTAATAATTCTTGAATATCTTTACTACTTACATTATCAGAATTAATTTTACGAGGATAATTTATTCCAAAAACACTTAGCATATTCATAAAGTCATCAATCTTTTTAGGATTAGGTTGTTCATGAATTCTAAATACAAAAGGAACCATTCTTGGAAAAATAGTACTTAACATAGTACATGTATAAATAGTAAATCCTTCATTAGCAAATATCATATGATTTTCAATTAATTCTTCAGCCTCTCTTTGTACACGAGGTTTAACATCTATAATATTATCATTTTCATCAAATATTTGTTTTTGTTCACTACTTTCAAAATTAATCTTACCTCTTTTTTCAAGTCTACTTCCCATAATCTTAGATATTTTACTCATTAACTTAATTACATCTCTTACAGGAATATTTATTTCATTACCAGGTTTAATATCATCACTTTTATTAAATTCTAATAATCTATCAACAGTAATACAATTTTTAAAAGCAATATCTTCGGCAGTTTCATTTTCTTTAACAGTATACTTAATTGTAGTGTAATCTTTAGTATCTTCAGTTTCTTTATTTTCAATTATATCTTGAACTGCATCATAATTCATTTTCTTTTTAGATTTAATAACAGATGTAAATACTTCAGAATTAACTATTCTACCAGAATGATCTATTTCCATAGTACATGTCATAGCAAATCTATCTTCATTAGGATTTAAAGAACAAATTCCATTAGATAATTCAACTGGTAACATAGGTCCAACCTTATTAGCTAAATAGTCAGAATTTCCTTTATGTTCAGCATATTTCCATATAGCAGAACCCATCTTAACATAATAACTAACATCTGCAATATCTACTGTAACTTTATAGTTTCCATTTGGTAAAACTTCATCTTGAACAGCATCATCTATATCTTTAGTATCTTTACCATCAATTGTAGTAGTTGTATCCCCTCTTAAATCTATTCTTCCATGAGATATTTCTTTTTCAATATCTTTTGGATCCAAATTTTGTGGAAACTTTTTTGCTTCTTCTTTAACTTCTTCTGGAAAAAATAAATCAACATTAAATTCACTTGCTATCATAGCAATCTCAGTTTCATTTCCAGGAGCGTTTTTATGTCCAATAATTCTATCTATCTTAGCTAATACTTTACCTCTAGATATATCTTTAACATATGCTAAATGAACTATTAAACCATCAACTAAAGTAAAATTGCATTCATCTAAATCTACAACTACTTCATAAGGAAGCTTTTTATCTAAACAAACAACACTTAATTTACCATCATTATCAACAATTTCACCTAAACTTCTGCCTAAAGAACGAGATAATATTTTTACAACTCTTCCTTCACCTTTATCTTTACTTATATATTCTACTAATACAGTATCTTTATCATAAGCACCTTTTAAATTATTTCTAGCTATAAAAATATCTTCACCATCTTTTATTAACAAATGAGCATTACCTTTCTCATGAACATCAAGAACACCAGTTAATAAATCATTAAGAACATATGTATTACCATGAGAAACTCTTAATATACTATCTCTACACATTAAATCCAATTCATGAACAACTTCTCTAAGTTCTGAAACACTATAATCTTTCTTAATATGTTCCATTATTTCAGTTGGATTCATTCTTTTATTATTATCTTTAATTATTTGTAATAACTTATCTCTCATATCATAACCTCACAATAATTTTAACACATAAATAAAAAAGTTCATAACAAATATGAACTTTTTATACACTATTTTATTCTATATAGATAATATAAATGAAATAATAATAAATGCAAAACCTAAAAGATAAGTAATATTAGTAATAAACTTTTCAGCTCCTCTTTCTTTAGATTTACCAAGTAACATACTATTTCCACCAGTAATAATTTGACTAGCATCACTAGCTTTATTACTTTGTAGCAACACTATCATTATTAATAAAACAGATATTACCATTAATACTTTTTCCATGATTTTTCCTCGCTTCGATAAGTATTATACTATAAAACTATATAATATGCAAATTATTTTAGTACAGTTTCAAGTGAATTAGATAGTATATAATAACCATTTTCATTTTCTTGTAATACAACTACACCATTAATTTCTCTATTCATATTAGTTTTAGCAATATACTCTAATGTATATTTTTTACCAATTCTAGATTTATATTTAACACTTTCAATATTTATAATATATTCATTTAATCTTTTAATATTAGTTACAGCATATGCATTATATTTATATAAACTATTATTATTTAAAATCTCATATGGTACATCTAATCCTTTACCAGTAACATCTTTAAATACTGACTTTAATTTATTTATATCAATTATAGTTTTATTAACAATACTATTTTCATCATAACTTATATTTTTCAAACAAAAATTACTAACATCTTCACTACTAACATTAATCCAATTTAATTTATTTCTCATTTCTTCCATTATTTCACTTTCACTTTTAGAACAAATAAGATCACAATTTAAAGATTTATTTAGTTTCTTCTGGTTATAATAGCAGTTAGATACAGACTCAACATAAAGATTATCTACTTCACTTTTAGACTTTCCAAGAACACTCTTATATAAATTATTTAAATCATTATCACTCATAATAGAATGATAGAAAAAGTTAGTATATTCCAAATCTAAAATACTAAATGATTGATTAAGTATATCATCAGAATTATAATTCAAAAGTCCAATTAATGGAGAATAACTAAGATCATAATCTTCACTAACATATTTAGTAGTCAAATAATCAAAAACATTTGTTTCAATAGTATCTTTTATTTTATTATTTAAATTTATCAATAAATAAACAATTACACCTAAAACAATAACTAATATTGCAGAACTAATTATTATAATTTTTTTCTTTTTATCTTCATTCATTTTTATCATTCAACTCCTCTTCAATTTTAAGAAGTCTGTTAAACTTACAAATTCTCTCTCCTCTAGAAACAGAACCACATTTAACAAATGGTATATTTAATGCAACTGCAACATCAATTATAAATGTATCAGTTGTTTCCCCACTTCTATGTGACATGATAGTAGTATAATGATTCTTTTTAGCAAAAACAACTGTTTCTAACATTTCATAAAATGTTCCAATTTGGTTAGGCTTTATAAGTATAGAATTACACATATGTTCTAGAACACCTTTTTTAAGCTCATTAATATTAGTAACAAACAAATCATCACCAACTATATTTATTTCTTTACCAAGTCTTTCAGTAATTAATTTAAATCCATCATAATCATCCTCATCAAAAGGATCCTCAATAGAAATAATTGGATAATTACCAAGTAAATCTAAATAATAATCTAATAACTCCTCATAATTCAAAAATTTATCTTCAATTTTATATTTTTTAGTTTCTTTATTATATAAAGATGAAGCACCAATATCCAAAGCAATAAATACATCCTTGCCAGGAATATAACCAGCACTTTCAATAGACTTAACTATATAATTTAAAGCACTCTTATTATCATTTAAATTAGGTGCAAAACCACCTTCATCACCAACAGATGTAGCAAGCATATCTTCATCTAGTAGAGTCTTTAATGAATGAAATACCTCACTAGCACATCTAAGTCCTTCACTAAAACTTTCTTTCTTTGGAACAATCATAAATTCCTGAATATCCAAATTATTTTTAGAATGCATACCTCCATTGATAATATTAAACATCAATTTAGGAATTTTCTTTTCTCTAGGATTCAAATACTCATAAACTTCTTTACCAGCCTCAAAAGCGCTAGCCTTTAAGCATGCAATACTAACGCCTAATATAGCATTAGCACCTAAATTACTCTTATTTGAAGTACCATCAAGATTAATCATAGTTGTATCAATCTCTTTTTGATGAGATACTTCCATGCCAACTAAAGCATTACTTATTATAGTATTAACATTATTAACAGCTTTTCTAACCCCTTTACCAAAATATCTTCCATCATTATCCCTTAATTCAATAGCTTCCCTACTACCAGTTGAAGCTCCAGATGGAACAGATGCAATTCCTTTAAATCCTCTTTCAGTTGTAACCTCAACCTCTACTGTAGGAAAACCTCTAGAATCCAATATTTCTCTAGCTTTAATACTCGCAATTTTGCTCATGATATTCCCTCCGAATATTTATAATAACATTATACTATTTTTTTTCTAAATATGCTATAATTAATCTTGATAAAAAGGAGGATCCTATGACAATAAAAGAGATAGATGGAAATGTTTTCGGTGAATTTGCAAGTAATCATATGCTTAAAAATTACTTTCAAACAAAAGAATATGGTGATTTAATGAAATATAGTGATTTTTCAGTCATGTACATTGGAGCTTTTCAAAACAATATTTTAATTGCCGCAAGTTTAATATTACACAAATCTATCGGAACAGGAATGAGATATGGGTATGCCCCAAGAGGATTTTTAATAGATTATTATGATACAGATTTACTTTCAGAATTCACAAAGAAAGTTAAAGATTTCTTCTTCAAAAGAGGATTTGCTTTCATAAAAATAAATCCAGAAATAACATATTCAACAATAAATTTTGATGAAAAAAGCAAAACAATAAGCTCAAGAAATAAAAAATTAATAGATCAATTAAAAAACTTAGGTTATGATAAATTGAAAGATAATTTATATTTTGAATCTTTATTACCAAAATATACACCAATAATAAATCTTCAATCTTATGACAAAAATGTTTTAGATAAAAATATGCTAGATAATATGAAAAAATATGAATTAAGTGGTGTAAAAATTGTAAGTGGTGGTGAAAATGATTTAGAAACATTCTATAAATTTGTCGACGATAAAGAAACAAAAACATTAACATACTACAAATATTTTTATAACACTTTTGTTAAAAGTAATATGGTTGATTTATTGCTAATAGAGGTTAACTATGATACATATGTCAAATATCTTCAAAAAGAATATATATTTGAACAAGAAAAAAATGAAAAAATTAATATAGAATTTCATAATAATCCAAATAATGCAGATATATATAATAGAAAAATGAAATCAGACCAAATTATGGCAAGAATTTCTTCAGATATTGCAACAGCCAACAATAGAATGAAAGATAACGATATAAAAGAAATTATTGGTGGCGCATTTATAGTAAAATATCAAGGAAGAATTACAATTATAATGACTGGTAACAATAGTGAATTTACTGGAATAGACGTTAAAACATATTTATACTACAAAATAATTGAAGAATATAAAAAAGCGGGATACTTATATTTAGACTTGAATGGAATAACTGCTGATTTTAGTGAAACAAATCCATACAAAGAATTAAATAAATTCAAATTAAAATACAAACCACAAGTATATGAATATATTGGTGAATTAGATTTAATAGTTAATAAACCATTTCATCAACTACTATGGTCAACAAACAAAATTCAAAAAGAATTTTATAAACCTGCAATAAAAAAATAATCGTTCAACTTAATGAACGATTTTTATTTTTAAAACTAATACTCATATTTTTTATAGTTTTTATTTAATAAATAAAGCATTAATAAAAGTACAGCTACAGCGCTAATTCCTACACAAAAATATACATTTTTATATAAAGGTATTCTCTTTTCGATATCAAGATTATTGTACTTATCAACAGAAAGATTTAATAATAATTTATCTTCATCATCTCCATAAATAAAGGCATAATCATCCTCATATTTATCATTACCATATTTTAAAACCATATTAGAAGACGCAATTTCTTTATTTTTTAAAGTTTTAATAGTAACCTTATGTTCTCCTTCAATAACATCATTTAATTCAAATTTACCAAACTTATCAGTAACAGTTCGATAATCATTATCATCTATTGATACGAAATAATATTGCATCACTACACTATTAGCATCTTTTAACACACCATTTAAAGTTACAGTTTTTTTATGTACCCATCTAGCATAAAGCGTAATTTCAAAATCCTTACATTCAAATTTGCTTAAATCAGGATTAAATATCATAGAAAGATCAACTTTATTTTTTAAATCAATGTCATAATACCAACCATTAAAATTATAATTCTCTTTTGTAGGTATTGGAATGTTTAATTTAAAATTAGTAATGTTTCTACTAGTCAAAACTACTTTATCAACTTTAGAACCACCATTTGTTTCAAAATTAACAGTTAAAGATATCTCGTTAGGACATTGAATATTAGGAATCCATCTAGCATACAAAGTAATATCTTCATATCCAATTATACAACCGTTTATATCATATTTTTCTAAATATTTCACATCTTTTGTAGTTGTACCTTCAAATCTTTTATTAAATTTTTCATCATAATACCAACCAGCAAATATAAACCCTTGCTTTTCAGGCACAGGCATTACATCAACCTTATCACAATTAACGCATGTATCAATTGAAACAATACTTTTATTACTATTAGTTACAAAATTTAATTTATAATTGTTATTTGATACTTTATCACATTTAGAGGCAGCACTCACACTAGCCATAACAACATTTATACTATTTTTCGATGTAATAAAAGAAACAATTGTTAAAATCAAAGATAACACAATGACAATATATAATATTTTTTTATTCATAAATACAACTCCTAATATAAAATACTATTCTAGTATATATTAAGAATATCATTACACAAACATATTGTCAATTAGACAAATAAAAAAGACAATTAATGTTTTAACTAAACATACTTGTCTAAATTATTTGGTACTTTATCATTAACAATCATATCAATAATTTTATTTTCCTTTTCTTCACTAACACTTTTCCCCGTAATAGAAGATAATTCATGTATAATTTCTCTTAAAGTATTTGTGTTTTTATAATCACCTTCTTGAAGTTTTCTAGCCAGTGAAACAATAGTATCTTTGCTCACATTAGTTTTCTCTTCAATCCTATTAAAAAGATTATCATTCACATATATCACCTAACATATTATATGTGATATAAGTAATTATGAAACTAAAAATTAAACATCAACCATTCAGGTTTAAAAATCATCAACGCAGAAATTATTACCATTATAATTCCACCAATCAAATGAGAATATTTGCCATATTTATTTGAAATAGCTTTAATTTCCATAGTTTTCATCGCAATAATAAAAATAATAATGTCATCTAAAAGAAAGAATAATATATAAATAATAGAATACAAAATTTTTGAAGTTAAATTAACATTATTTACAGCAAGAATTTCGCTAAACATAACAGGTAATCCCAATGAACATAATAGTTCCACAACATTAACAGCTGCTGCTAAAGCAACAATACCTAATAACGCAATAATGAATGATTTTTCTTTTATTATTTTTTTGATAGATAATATTATTCTTTTTCTATTTTTACTATCAACCACTTCGCATCCATCATCTTTTTGATTAACAAATTTCAAAATGGAAGAAAATCCAAAAACCATAGCAACAGTAGCTATAGCTGTACGAATGTAAATAATATCATTCAATAATGTTGCTAGATTTAACCATGAAATCAAAAATAAAAAATATACAAGTCCAGATGATAGAAGAAATGTTATTCCAAGTGCCAATTTTCTTTTTTTATTTTCCATACCAAGTAACATAGAAATAAGAAAGATCAATATCCACATAGCGCATGGATTTAAACCATCAACAAGCCCAATAACAATTGCAGAAAGTAAAATTGGAAATTTCTTAACATCTTTCTTTCCAAAAATTGGAATGTTCATGTTACTATCCAAATCTTTTTTATTATCTTCACTAGAGTCAGTATTTTCATCTACTACTCCCAAATATATACCAACCTTATCAACAAATTTTACATGAGAATAATATTCAATCGAAGAAGTTATTTTATCAGGTGTCAATTTTTCAGCAAAACCAGATATTCCAGTATTTCCTATAACCAAATATGGAACACCACTATTGCTATCAGTCATAATCTTATGCACTTCTTCTAATTTTTCTAAATTCTTTTGATCATGCCATACTTCATATTTATATAACTTGATATTATCTTTATCTTTAATATAAGGTTCTAAATAATTTAACAAATCTTCACAATGAGGACATTCTCTACCATAAAACAAATATAAATTTAAATCATTTTTACTATCAGCAAAGACAAATATTGGAATAGAAAGAAAAATCAATAATAAAACTTTAAATATTTTTTTCATTGTCTCTCCAACCTCCCTCAATGATGTTTAAAACTTCTTCATAATCATGTTCACCGCAAAGTCTATAAACCTCAACATCATTCCTAGTAAAAATTAAAACTGGCATTATTTTACCTGGATTATATTTTTTAACATCATCAAAGTCATAATCATATTCATCAATATCAATAACATATTTCTCTCTAACTTTATTAAGAACATTATTCATTATAATACAAGATGGACAACCCAAAGAAGAAATCATAACTATTTTCATTTTAATTTCCTTTCTTGAATGTTATAAATAACTTTCATAACAAACTTTCGACTAAATAATCTATTAGCAAATACTCCAACTTTCATTTCAAATCCCGGAATGATTATAAGTTTATTCTTTTTTAGTTTTCTTAAAGCATAAGTTGTTACATAATCACTTGATAATGATTTAACTCCAAAATGTACGTGTGCTCTATTATTGAAATTAGTATTAGTAGGTCCAGGACATAAAATGCTAACTTTAACATTTGATTTTTTTCTTCTTAATTCTTCATAAATAGCCATTGTTAAATTATAAACATATGATTTTGTTGCATAATATGTTGCCATTAAAGGCCCTGGTTCGAAAGCAGCGCTTGAAGCAACATTCAAAATCTGACCACTATCCTTCTTCAAAAATTCTTTTAGAAATAGTTTAGTCAAAATATGACAAGTTACCACATTTAAATCAATCATATTTAGTTCATTATCTAAATCGGTATTAGTGAAAAAGCCACAATCACCAAAACCTGCATTATTTATTAACAAATCAATTTGATTAGAATATTTTTTATAAAGTTTAAGTGCATTATTTTTATCACTTAAATCTAATACCTCTACCTCAACATTTGTTTTAATATCATTTTTAATAACATTTAATTTATCTTTAGACCTAGCCACTAAAACCAAATCATATCCATCATTTGCTAACTTATAAGCAAAATCACGACCTAGTCCACTAGAGGCGCCAGTTATTAAAGCTTTCATATCATCACCAAATTTATTCTAACATAAAATAACATATAATAAAATTAAAAAAGCTGCTTTTTATTTAGCAACTTCTTCAACTCTTGTTTCTCTAATAACAACAACCTTTATAGTTCCAGGATATTGCATAGTATCCTCAATTTTATCCTTAATTTCACGAGCAATCTTATAACTTGTTAAATCATCAACTTCTTCTGGTTTAACAAGAACTCTAAGCTCTCTACCTGCTTGCATAGCAAATGTTTTTTCAACTCCAGGAGTTTTGTTACCAATATCCTCTAAATCTTCAAGTCTCTTAACATAGTTTTCTAAAGAATCATTTCTTGCACCTGGTCTAGCAGCACTTAATGCATCAGCTATTGCAACCAATTCAGAAATAACATATTCACTCTTCTTATCGCCATGGTGAGATTCAATCGCATTCAATACAACTTTGTCTTCACCAAACTTTTTAGCGATATCAGCGCCAATTTCTACATGACTTCCTTCTATTTCAAAATCAATAGCTTTACCTATATCATGTAATAATCCAGCTCTTTTTGCTAAAGAAACATTTTCTCCTAATTCGCTAGCCATAAGTCCAGCTAAATGTGCAACTTCTTTACTATGTGCTAAAGCATCTTGACCATAGCTTGTTCTAAATCCAAGTTTTCCAACAAGTTCAACAAGCTCAGGATCCATTTTTGAAATGCCAAGTTCAAATAATGCATCCTCTCCTTTTTCTCTAATTATTTTTTTATAGTCATCACATACTTTATCATAAAGTTCTTCTATTCTAGCAGGATGAATTCTACCATCTTTAATTAAAGTTTCAAGAGTTACCTTAGCAATTTCACGTCTAAGTGGATCAAAAGAAGATAACACTATTACTTCAGGAGTATCATCAATAATCAAATCAACACCTGTAACAGCTTCAATAGTTCTGATATTTCTACCCTCTCTACCAATAATTCTTCCTTTCATTTCATCATTAGGAAGTTCAACAGTGCTTACTGTTTGCTCACTAGTAACATCGTTAGAATATCTCTGCATGCATGAAACTAAAATCTCTTTTGCTTTTCTATCAGCTTCAAGTTTTGCTTCATCATCTCTCTCTTTAAGGTATGATGAAATTTCTCTACTCATTTCATCTTCTACTTTTTTCATAACTAAATCCCTAGCTTTTTCTTTAGAAAAACCTGAGATTTTTTCCAAAAGCGCAATTTGCTCTTTTATTATGCTCTCCATTTTTGCATCTTTTTCTTGAATTTCTTTTTGTCTTGCTAATAAATCTTTGTCTTTTTGATCTAAATTTTTTTCTCTTTGAGTTAATAATTCATCTCTTTTGTCTAAACTCTTTTCCCTGCTGTCTATTCTTTGGTTTAATTCATTAAGTTCTTTCTTCTTTTCTTTAATTTCAGCATCGGTTTGATTTTTAAGTTTATAACTTTCTTCTTTTAATTCTAAAATGCTATCTCTTTTAGCCTTTTCAGCTTCTCTTTTAGCATCCTTAATTAGTTTATCAGCTTCCTTTTGAGCAGCACTCACTTTTAATTTGTTAAAAATTAATATTATTGAGGCTCCAACAAACAATCCAACCACTACAAGCAAAATGGAGAAGACAACATCGTTCATATCTTTCCTCCATTATTTCTTTCCAGAAGTATAAATACCTCTACTAATATTGTAAAATTTTATCAAGTTATTGTCAACTTTAAATTTTTATCTTGACATATTTTTTATTTTCCTACGTTCCCTATTTTTTTTAACTTTATAAGTTCTAAAGAAACAATATAACATGAATAACAAAATTAATATAATTAACTTATAATCCCATATAAATCCAAAAAAACCAAAATGAACTTTTTGATTATAAATAAGTTTAAAAGAGGCAATCATTTTATCATTATACATAATTTTTACGTCCCCTAATTCAGTTTTTAATGGTGTAAATATTGTTATTTCATCTACACCTTCATACACATATTTCAATTCTTTTTTATTAAAACTTTTTTTTAAATAATCATCAATTTTTTCATTAGATTTTACATCAATTTTTCTTTCCTTTGAACCTTTAACCTTTATAGTAGTAACAACATCATCATAATCTATCAAGTTTTTATATTCATAATTATTTGCATAATAATTATATATTGCCAATGAATCTTTAATATGTGATGTTGATACACCATTCATAGCGTTTAACGTAACTAATAAATAGTTAACATTATTAATTGTTGCAGTAGATGCTAAACAATAACCAGCGGCATTAATGTAACCAGTCTTAGAACCTGTTATATTTGAAATATCAAAACTAGAATTTTTGTTGTATTTACTTAATGTACTAGAAGCTTTGCCACCTGTAGAATACAGATATTCTTTTGTTGTAAAAATTTCTTTAAATTTTTTATTCTTTAATGCATAAATCAATAATTTTGCCATGTCACTTGCTGAACTATAATTATCAGCATCAAACAATCCAACTGGATTTGCAAAATGTGTTTCATTCAAACCTATCTCTTTTGCTTTAAAATTCATTAATTCAACAAATTTTTCTTCACTTCCAGAAATAGAATAAGCAAGACCATTTACTGCATCAGCACCACTTTCCAGCATTGTACCATATAATAAGTCATCATAAGTAACTGTTTGACCTACTTTAAATCCAACAACAGATACATCCCACTCTATATTTTTTAACATATTATTAGTTATTGTCACCTTTTTTGTATAATCGTCAATATTTTCAACAGCAACCAAAACAGTCATTAATTTAGTTAAACTAGCGACATAAGCCTTTTCATGACTATTTTTTTCTGACAAAACTTCAGTTTCATTCATATTATATAAAATATATTTATCGCTAGTGACATCAACAATCTCAGCAAAAACATTTTTACTCAAAAGCAAAAAAGATAAAAAAAACACAACAATTTTTTGAAAATTATGATTTTTCATATACACTTATACACTCCTACTAAATTTGTGAAATAACATTCTTTATAATTTTATTAATAGATTCAATAACGAAATTATAATTATTTTTATTAAATTCATCTAAAATTTCAGCAACATCAAGATTAATTCTATTTAATATTTCCTTATTCAAATCGTTATTATCATATACAAAAATTACTGAATTAATATATTCAATAAAATTTTGAGAACACTTTGAATTAACGATAGTACCATTTTTTTCAGAAATTTTATTTAAAAAAACAATTGTGGCCTGTTTTATCAAATCAGTACTAGTTTTATTTTCAATATATTTCCAAATAATTTTTTCATAGTTAGATAAAAGATTAATATATTTCTCGATAACATCATTATTGGTATCCATTAAAAAATTTATTAAATTTTCTTCTATATTTTTATTTAAGATTTTCTTGTTTATAGGAATTTTATATTTATCAAAAATATTCACTAAACGAGTTACCAATCTATTTTGAAAAGCAACAAATAAAAAATTGTTGTCATCAATTATACTTTTTCCATTATCACTAATTTTTAACATAATACTATTCATGACACAATTATAACACCTAAGAAAAACAAATTAATATTTTTGTAGCAGAATTAACAATTTGTTTACTTTTTTTGTAAAAAAAGTAGTGTTTTAAAAAGTTTTTACGAATTATATTAGTAGGAGGAAATTATGGAAACATTTATAGAATTAAATAAAATACTTAATGATATAAAAAATAAAGGTTTTATAAAGCAAGAATATCTAGACAGTGGAGGAGCTGGTAAAATGCTTGAAAAACTTCTTGGAAAAAAATTAGATAATAAATCAAAGCCAGATTATAAAGATGTAGAACTCAAAGTAAGCAACAAAAATACAAAATACCCTGTTTCATTAATTAGTATAACACCTAAAAATAGTATAAATGTTAATAGTATAGAATACTTAATAAAAAACTTTTCACATAATGGATGTGATGAAAAAACAAAAAATAATAAATATATAAATGGCATAATTAGTACAAAGGAAACAAAATACACAAATAAAAACACGGGATTCAAACTGGAATTAAACAAAAATGATAAAAAAATTTATTTACTAATAATTAAAAATAAAAAAATTATTAGTAAAGATCTTTATTGGGATTTAAATGAAATAAAAGAAAAAATAGAACGAAAAATAAAATATTTAGGATTAGTCATTGCAGAAACAAAAAAAATAAACAAAATAACACATTGCAAATATAATGAAATAATGTATTACAAATTAAGAAACTTTGATTTTTTTATAGATGCTTTACAAGAAGGATATATAAAAGTCACCTTTAGCATAAAAATGAATGAAAATAATAAAATAACATATCATGGAACAAGATTCTGTATCGATATAAAAAACTTAATCAATATATACATGAAAGTGCATATTAAAGCAAAATAAAAAAGTTTGCAAAGCAAACTTAATTAACCAATGGTCGGGAAGACAGGATTTGAACCTGCAACCTCTTGGTCCCAAACCAAATGCTCTACCAAGTTGAGCCACTTCCCGAAAATATGGTGCGCCCAAGAGGAGTCGGACCCCTAACCTTTTGATCCGTAGTCAAATGCTCTATCCAATTGAGCTATGAGCGCTTCAACTTTTTCTCTTGTACATATTGAACAAAAAATGGTGGCTTCAGTTGGAATCGAACCAACGACACCAAGATTTTCAGTCTTGTGCTCTGCCAACTGAGCTATGA
>CAKOMK010000005.1:0-117180 GCA_934096645.1 uncultured Bacilli bacterium
TAACTATTTCTAGTTAGCATTTATTACTCTCAGAAGTTAATTTCCGAGTTTCCTATCAATCTGGAGCAGGTGATGGGAATCGGACCCACGTTATTAGCTTGGA
This sequence comes from uncultured Bacilli bacterium, assembly GCA_934096645.1. Taxonomy (GTDB): domain Bacteria; phylum Bacillota_I; class Bacilli_A; order RF39; family UBA660; genus CAG-1000. The sequence continues at coordinate 104 of CAKOMK010000005.1, forward strand.
AGGCTAGAGTTCTACCATTAAACTACACCTGCATTTGTTAATGCAATATAAATATTACATTAAAAGTTTAGATTTGTCAATATTTTTTGGAGAAAATTTACTCTTTATTAACTTTAATAAATATTATATAATATTTATGAGAATACTAAAATATAAGAAATATGTCTTGATGTGGAAAAATATAATAAAATATAGTATAATATTAAAAGCCAAGGGAAGGTGTAAAAAAGTGAAGAAAATAAAAATAAATCAGCAAAATAAAGTATTATGGGTATTGCTTGCCATATTAATTGTTTGTTTTATAATAATTGGAATAATATTTTATACATACTTTTATGCTGGTACAAGTTCATCTAAATATGGTGATAGACTAGATGGTATAGAGAATTATCCATTAAATAAAAAAATAGATGAAGAAATTAAAGCACTTTATAAAGATGAATCATCTGTTAATAAAGTAGTATATGAATTACAAGGAAAGATTATATACATAACTATTGATTTTAAAGAGTCTATTAAGGTTTCTGATGCTGAAACTTTAGCTATTAAATCTCTTGAAACTATAGGTGAAAAGAATTTATCTTTTTATGAAATTCAATATATATTAACTTATTCTGGAACTGAAGAGAATGCAAATTATCCAGTATTTGGTTCTAAGAATGCTAATAGTTTAAAGGTGGTTTGGAGTAAATGAGACGTATTAAAAAGAAAAAGACTGTTCTTATAGTATTTATTATAATAGCAGTGTTAGTTTGTGGATTTTTAGGTACATTATATTATATTACAAGTACTGTTAATAATTATTCATATGATGAGAAAACATGGATAAATAATAATTCAAATAAGACATTTGACGTTTATGTTGAACAATCTTTACCTGTATTTTCATCAAATGGTGAAGGTGTATATTATGATTATCTAAAAGCTTTAAAAGAAGATTCTGGAATTAATTTAAATATAATTACTACTGATACTTCTACATTAAAATTAACTAATAAGAATAGTACTAGTGAATCTGATATTGTTGTATATAAAGATCATTTTGTTGTTGTAGGGCGTGATGATGTTAATAAATTATCAGATTTAAACTATAAAACAGTAGGTGTAATTTCTAGTGATATAGATAATGTAACATATTATTTAACTGAATATAAAAATATTACTATTAAAACTTATGATGACTTTGATAAGTTAAATGCTGCTTATGAAGATGAAATTGTTGATTATATGGTTTTACCTATGTATAAATACATTGATAAGATTATATCTTATTCTTATGATATAGTATTTCATTTAGATGGTTTATATTCATATTATTGTTTATCATTTAATAATAGTAATGAAGAATTAAATAGTATAATGACTAAGTTTTATAATAGATGGAGTAAGAAAGCTCAAGATAAAGTTAATGAGTATTTCTTAAATATATATTATGATGCGAAGAAATATACTGAATTAGAAAAAGAATCTATAACTGATGAAGATTTTATTGTTGGATATATTAATAATTTGCCATATGAAGGTAAAATAAGTGGTGATTTTACTGGTCTTACAAATACATATTTAACTAAATTTTCTGATATGACTGGTGTTACTTATAAATATATTCAATATAAAGATACTAAAGAATTAAGTGATGCATTAACTAATACCAAAATAGATATTGCATTAAATTATTATTCTTTAAGTAATGATAATTACACTGATAGTAGAGTTTTAGGACCTACGGAATATGTAGTACTTGCTCATGTTGATAATAATATAGTTGTTAATTCATTATATAGTTTAGCTAATACTAATGTTAGTATGTTATCTAATATGAATTTAAAATATAATATGTCTAGTAAAAACTTATTTGAAATAACTGATTATTCAAATGTAAATGTTTTAGCTAAAAATGCTACTAAAAATTCAATAATTATAATAGAAAAAGAAGTTTATGATTATTATAAAGATTCTATATTAAAAGATTATAGTATTAGATATATATCTAGTGTTAAATTAAATAATACTTTCTTACTTAATAATAATAATGAGGCGTTTAATAAATTATTTGATTTTTATTTAAGTACATTAAGTTCTAATGAAGTTAAGAATGAGAGTGTAGTAGGTGTTATTGAAACATTAAAGAATAATAGAGTATTTAACTTTATAATTAGTAATTTAATATATATTGTTATTGTTATTTTATTAATAGCATTTATTATATATTTAGTTGCTAAGAAAGTTCTAAATGATAAAAAATCTAAGAAAGAAGATAGACTTTATTATTTTGATGCGATGACTAATTTGAAAAATAGAAATTATCTAAATGATAATATTGATTTCTGGTCATCTACTAAAGTATATCCTCAAGCTATTATAGCTATTGATATTAATGGTCTTAAGACATTAAATGATAAAGATGGTCATGAAGCAGGGGATAATCAAATTAAAGCTGTTGCTAGTGTTTTAATTAAAACTCAAAGAGATAATTCTGAAATAATGAGAACTGATGGAGATGAATTTATGATTTATCTAGTTGGTTATGATGAAAAGAAAATAGGAACTTATATTCATAAATTAAATAGAGAATTAATATCATCTTTACCTAATAAAGATTATGGAGTATCTATTGGATATTCTATGATTATGAATGAACAAACTACTATTGATGATGCTATTAATGATGCGTTATTAATGATTAATAAATCAAAGGAAAGTATAAAATGAAAAAAATATATGACTTCTTTAATGATTATGTTTTTGGAAAAGAATTAGGTGTATTGCCAGGAAGTTTAGCTTATTCATTCTTCTTGGCTATTATACCTATATTATCATTATTATTTTATTTGTTATCATCATTTAATTTACCATTAGATATGGTACAAAATTTTTTATCTGATACTTTTCCAGAAGGAGTAGTTAATTTATTGCAACCTATATTTACTGATACTATTACCATGAATTCTATAATTACTTTAGTAATAGCTGTTATGGTTGCTACTAATGGATGTAATGCTATTATTTTAGCAAGTAATACAATATATAATATTGAGAATTCTCCTATAGTTAGAAGAACAATTAAATCATTATTTTTAACTATCGTTATGATTATACTTATTGCATTTGTAGTTGTTGTCCCATTGTTTGGTAAATCTATATTAAATATTTTACTTAAAGTATTTGTTGGACAAGAAAAATTTTTGACAACTCTATTCTTAATATTAAGAGTTCCTGTTTCATTAGTAGTTATATTTACAATAATTAAATTATTATATGTAGTTGCTCCTGATCAAAGAATTAGTTCTAAGTATGTTAATCGTGGAGCTGCTTTTACAGCTATTTGTTGGTTAATCGTAACATATATATATTCAATTTATATTAATAATATAGCTAGATATGATTTAGTATATGGTAATTTGACTAATATTGTTATATTACTATTATGGTTTTATATTTTGGCTTATGTATTTGTGATTGGTTTATATTTAAATAGACATAAAACTGATACTGAAATAGAGAAGACTAATACTTATAAATTAGAAGAAATAAGAAAAAAAGTACAAAAAGAAAAACATAAGAAATAATTTGACAAATTTCTTATGTTTTTTATTGTATTATTTATATATGATAAAAGTAAAAGTTATTGATGAAAGTCATGAAAAGGATTTAGAAAGAAGCGTTAATGCTTTTTTGATGTTAAACAAGAATGTTAAAGATATTCAATTTAGAACTGCCATTAGTATATTCTCTGATGAGCAAATATATTGTTTTTCATGTATGATTGTTTATGAAGAAAATTAATGTACAGAACATTTAAATAGTACATATCCGATTAACATGCCTAAAAGTATTAATACACTTAATATATAAAGTGTTAATGTATTGCTTGTAAATCCATGATATTGATTGTTGTAAAGAGTTGGAACAAATCCAGCTTTTTTAATGTCTTGAGCAACAATTTCTTGAATAACTTGGATAACTTCTGGTGGTAAATCTCTAAGTGTTTTATAATCTTCAGCAGCTAGAGTAGTATCATTATTCATGAATCTTCTCCATAGGTCAGCTAAGTCATCTAAATTATAGTTTGAATAATCAAGAGATGTAGATATTTGTTGGTTGTATTCGTTTGTATTTACTTGAGTTTGATCTGGTTCTTCATTAATCTTTTGAATATATTTATGAATGTTATCTTCATCTGTTTGAGGAATTGTTGTTTGCATTTTGGCAATTAATTTAACATATTCTTCAATAGCCATTCTGTCACAATGCTTAATTAAATCTTGGAATGCAATATTATTATTTAAAAAAGTTGCTGCATTTTCTTTATACATAACTTCATCAAAGCTTTCTCCTAAAACTTGTTTTATAAAAATAATCATATTAACATCATTTTGAAGTTCAGGAATAGTATCTATTTGTAAATTATATTCTCTTGCTAATTCTTGAGTATAATATTCAACTAGGCCTCTTTGAAGATTGCCTGCATAAGGAATTTCTCTCATTGTTCCTTCAACATCTAATGCTTTTTCAGATGTAATATCAACACAGTCATTAAACATATTTCTAACAATTTCACTTTCAATTTTGTTAGGGTCAATACCATTACTTGTATCTACTAAGTCTGTATAACTTTTTGAATCTATGACTGCAATTTTTTCTGGACTAATGTTTTTACCATATTTTTCTTCAATTATTTTCTTTATTTTAATTTCGAATTCTCTTATTTGATTATATACTTCTTCTGGCATTGTTACCTCCATATTTTACATATAAAGTATATAATAATTTTAGGTTTAATACAACTTTTTTTTTATATGCAAACGTGATATAATAATGATACATTGAGAAGTGGAGGTGACTTTTATGAAAGTAATTTTTATAGAAGATGTAAAAAAACAAGCAAAGAAAGATGAAATTAAAGAGGTTAAAGATGGTTATGCAAATTTCTTAATTTCTAAAAAGCTGGCTGTTCCTTATACTGAAAAAAGTGTGGAAGTTTTGAAAAAAGAAATTAAAGTTAGAGAAGATAAAGAAGAAGCTTTAATTGAGGAATGTAATCAAATTAAAAAGAAACTTGAAGGTAAAGAGATTTCTTTTAAAGTTAAGACAGGAAGTCAAGATAAAGTTTTTGGAAGTATTAGTTCTAAACAAATAAGTGAAGAATTATCAAAATTAGGTTTTGATATTGATAAAAAGAAAATACAAATAGATGGAGATATTAATACACTTGGTACTCATAATGTTAAGATTGTGTTACATAAGAAAGTGTCATTTGATATAAAAGTAGTATTGAAAAAATAAGCAGGAGGGTTTATGGCAAGAAAGGAACCACAAAATATTGAAGCAGAAATTTCTATTTTAGGATGTGCTTTTTTAGAAAAGACAGCTTTAGATAAAGTGATGGATGAAGTTAGTGAAGAAATGTTTTATAGTGAACCTAATCAATTAATATATAGAGCTATGAAAACATTATATACTAATAATATTCCTGTTGATTCTAATACTGTGTGTAATGAACTTGATAAAAACAAAACATTATCTAAAGTAGGTGGAGTAGAATATATAGCTGATATTATTGATTCTGTTCCTTCTACTGCTAATTTAAATTACTATATTAAAATTGTATTTGAAAAGAGTATTTTACGTAATTTGATTGCTAAAAGTACTCAAATTCAAGATGAATGCTATGATGAACAAGATAGTGTTGTTGATATAGTTGAGAATGCTGAACGTAATATTCTTAGTGTTTATAATGATAAATTAGGAAGAGATATTAGAAAGATTCAAGATATTTTACCAGATATGCAAAAGAACATGGAATTACTTGCTGAAACTAAAACAGAGTTTACTGGTCTTAGAACTGGATATTATGATTTTGATAATATGACTCGTGGTTTACAGAAGAAACAAGTAATTATTGTTGCTGGTAGACCAGGTTGTGGAAAAAGTGCTTTTGCTTTAAATGTTGCTTTGAATGCAGCAATTAGAGAAAAGAAAAGTATTGCATTTTTTTCACTTGAAATGGGTGCTGAAGAAATAATTAAAAGAATGTTTGGATGTGTTGGTAAACTTGATGGTGATGTATTAAAAACTGGTAAGTTAAAATCATCTGATTGGAAAAAGTGGAATGAGGCTATGAGTGAGCTTTCTGATACTAAATTCTTTATAGATGATTCTGGTGGACTTACTGTTAGTGAGATTAGAAGAAAATGTAGAAAACTTAAAAATAGTGATGATGGTTTAGATTTAATTGTTATTGACTACTTACAATTATTGAGTAGTTCATCTAAGTATGCTGGACAAAGAGTTCAAGAAGTTAGTGAAATAAGCCGTGATATTAAAAAATTAGCTATGGAATTAGATATTCCTGTTATAGCTTTGGCACAACTTTCAAGAAGCGTTGAACAAAGAAAAGGTGGAGACAATAAACCAAAACTATCAGACTTAAGAGAATCTGGTTCTATTGAACAAGACGCCGATATTGTATTATTTTTACATAGTGATGAATATGGTAAATATGATGGAAATGTTAATAGAAAGATAGAACTTTTAGTTGCTAAGCACAGAGCTGGTTCTACTGGAAGTGTAGATTTAATATTTAAGATGAATACAGGTTCTTTTGATAATTTTATGAATAAGGAAGATGAGAATGAATAAAGATGAATTATCTTTTGGTACTATATTATTTACTACATTTATATGTGGACTAGTAATATACGTATGTATGGTTTTTACACCTACCAAAAGAAAAATTAATGAATTATATCAAGTATATCTTAGTGGGGAAAAATTAGGATTAATTAACTCAATTGATGAGTTATATAGTTTGATTGATGAAGAACAAAATGAAATTAAAGAAAAATATAAAGTTTCTAAAGTTTATCCTCCATCAGGATTAGAAATACAAAAGATATTAACTTATAATGATAATGTTAAGTCTGCTAAACAAATTTATGAAGATATAAAAGATATAGATCCTTTTACAATAGAAGGATATGAAGTAACTATAAAATATGATAATTCTAGAAAGAATATTTATATACTTAATAAAGATGATTTAGATACTGCGATTAGGAATACAGTTTTATCTTTTGTTGATGAAGATGATTATAATAATTATTTAGCTGGTAAAGAGCATGATTTAACTCAAGAAGGAACAGAGTTAACTGATGTATATTTAGATAATGAAGTTTCTATTAAAAAGACTTATATTTCTACTGAAGAAAATATATTTACTGATAGTGATTCTTTAAGTCAATATTTCTTATTTGGAACTACTGATTTAACTAAAAAGTATAAAGTTACAGCTGCAGATACTATTGAAACTATAGCTGATAAGAATAAATTAGGTGTTGCAGATTTTTTAGTTGCTAATCCTGATATAGGTGGAGAGAATGCTTTACTTGCTGAAGGACAAGAAGTTACTGTTGCGCCTATTAGTCCTTTATCTAATATAGTTGTTGAATCATTTGAAACTGAAATTGAAACTATTACATATGATACACATGTTGAATATGATAAGAATATGAGTGCTAGTGAAACTTATACTAAACAAGCTGGTAAAGATGGACAATCTAAGGTTACATATGCTACTAAAGAAATAAATGGTGTTATTATATCTACTGCTCAAATTAGTGAAGAAGTATTAAGTGAAGCAGTTGATAAGATAATAGTGGTTGGTGCTAAGAATGTGGTTTATTATGGAAATTCTACATATTGGGCTTGGCCTACTAGTAAACCATTTAGAATTTCTGATAATTATGGATGGAGAGTTCACCCAATTAGACACGAAACACATTTCCACCCAGCTTTAGATATAACTGGTACATCTTCTAAAAATATTTATGCTATTCAAGATGGTACTGTTACATCAGCAGTTGCTAGTGGATATAATAGTGGAGCAGGGAAAAATATAATAATAGATCATCATAATGGTTATACAAGTCAATATATGCATTTAAGCAAAGTACTTGTTAAAAAAGGCGATGAGGTTGTGAAGGGACAAACTATAGGAATAATGGGTTGTACTGGATCTTGTACAGGTACACACTTAGACTTTAGAGTTAAAAAGAATGGTCAATATATAAATCCATTTAGTTTGTATAAATAAATGATAAAGATAATTTGTGTTGGTAAAATTAAAGAAAAATATTTAACTGATTTAATTTATGATTATAAAACTAGAATTTCTAAATATCAAAAAATAGAAATTATGGAATTAAAAGATAATAATATTGAAGGTGAAAGTAATGAAATATTAAATCATTTAAATAATAAAGATTATAATATTTTAATGGATATTCATGGTAAGAAAATTAATTCTGTTGATTTATCTAATTTAATAGATAGTAAGTTTACTACTGGATATAATACTATAACTTTTATAATAGGTGGTTCTAATGGAGTAAATGAAGCAGTTAAAGAAAATGTTCAAATGTTGTTATCATTTTCAGATATGACATTCCCACATGGACTTTTTAGAGGAATACTTTTGGAACAAATTTATAGATCATTTAAAATATTAAATAATGAAAGTTATCATAAATAAAATGATAACTTTTGTTTAGGAGGAATTATGATAGGTAATGATTGGGATGTAATGTTAAAATCTGTTTGGGAGAGTGAAGGCTTTAAAAAGTTTATGAATAAAGTAAACACTGAATATGAGACTCATACGTGTTATCCAAAATATGAAAATATATTTTATGCTTTAAAATTGACTTCATATAAAGATACTAAAATTGTTATTTTAGGGCAAGATCCATATCATGGAGAAAATGAAGCTCATGGACTTTCTTTTAGTGTTCAAGAAGGTGTAAAGTTACCTCCTAGTTTACAAAATATTTATAAAGAGCTTTACGATGACTTAGGAATTAAGAATGGTCCGAGTGGGGATTTAACAGCATGGGCTAAACAAGGAGTTTTAATGCTGAATAGTATTTTAACTGTTAGAAAAGATGAAGCAGCTTCTCATAAAGATTTAGGATGGCAATTATTAACAGATCATATAATAAAACTACTTAATATGAAGAGTGAACCTGTAGTATTTATATTATGGGGAAATTATGCTAAAAGTAAAAAACAATATATTACTAATCCTAAACATTTAGTTATAGAAAGTGCTCACCCAAGTCCATTTTCAGCTAGATATGGATTCTTTGGAAGTAAGCCATTTTCAAGAGCAAATAATTTCTTAAAAGCAAACAAAATAAAAGAAGTGGATTTTACACTTCCAAATCATTATTAAAACTTTCATCTATTTCTTTTCCTTCGATAAGAGTTTCTAATTTATATTTCCTTACTTTAAATATAATATTGTAAGGAAATTTTTTTACCATGTTATTATAAATTAATACATATTTGTTATGAAAAGTACGTAAAGATAAAATATGTAATTCATTATTATCATAATCAGATAAATCTTTTTTGAATGCCTTTGTTTCTCTTACTTTTGGATTATCTTCTATAATTTGATGTATTTCAGAATAACATTTTGTGAATATTTTTTCGTTTTTAGAATTAATATTTCCTTCAGTTTTTTTAGCATCTTCAAATACTTTACTTTCAACTTTATATTTTGTTTCAACTGTTTTAATTATTTTTATTATTAAATCATATTTATTTTTTAATTTTTCATCATATTCATTTTTAGAACTTTCTAAATTTTTAATAATAGTCATTAGTTTTTCATTGTGATACTTAAATAAAATACTAATAATTGTTACTAAAATTATTAAAGAAAATAAAATTAATGCAATTATATTTAATGTTTTCATCTTATCACCATGTAATATTATATCAAAAAATCTTTAATATTTAAAGTTATTTAGCATAAGTTATTTCTTCATCAAATTCAACAAAATCTAGATAAATCATTAATATTAAATAACTCTTATTGTTTTCCTTATCGTTAATAATAAGGTTATCTCTTCCTGCATGTTCAATTATACCTGTGAAAACTCTATCTCTCCATTCAACTGAATCACTAAATGATGTATGTACTCGAACCTTTTTTCCTATGTTATTTCTTAATATATTTTCTATGTAACTTTGTTCCATATTATATTGATTTGATTGGTTTGAAAAGTTACTTTCTATATTTTCAGTATCTCTATTAATATCATTTATAAATACTGGTGTTTGATAATAACTACCGTTCATAAATAATCATCTCCTTTATTAGTATTTAATGACAATATACATAATTGTGTGATAAAATTAAAATGGAGGTGGGATCATGAATATTAATGTAGGTGTATCTAATCATCATGTTCATTTGACTCGTGAAGTATTAAATATATTATTTGGTGAAGGATATGAGCTAACTAATAAACGTGATTTAGTACAATTAGGACAATTTGCTTGTGAAGAAACTGTTGATTTAGAATGTAATGGTAAAGTTTTAGAACATGTTAGAATTATTGGCCCTTGTAGAAATTATACTCAGGTTGAGTTGTTAGAAAGAGATTGCTTATTTTTCGGAATTAATGCTCCGATTAGAACAAGTGGAGATTTAAGTGGAAGTGAAACTATTACAATTATAGGTCCAAAAGGAAAATATGTTGCTCGTGAATCAACTGTTGTAGCTGATAGACATATACATATGAGTAAAGAGGATTTAGTGACATTTAATGTTAATAAAGGTGATACTGTTAGTGTTAAATGTGAGAATGGTGTTATTTTAAATGATGTACATATTAAATCTGATGAAACATGTAAATTAGAATTTCATATGAATAAAGATGAAGCTGAGAAACTTGGAATAGAAACACTTATGAAGGTGGAAATATGTTAAAAGTAGATCATGTAACTAAATATTATGGAGAACATTTAGCAGTTGATGATTTATCATTTGAAATTCATGAGGGTGAAATATTTGGTTTATTAGGAGTTAATGGTGCTGGAAAAACAACTACATTTAGAATGATAATGGGACTTCTTGATAAAACTAAAGGAGATATTACTTTAAATGGTAAACATATTGATTATAGTGTAACTGATGATATTGGATTTTTAACTGAAGAAAGAAGTTTATTAACATCTAAAACTGTTTTAGAACAAGCTACTTATTATGCTGTACTTAAAGGAATGAAAGAAGAAGATGTTGAAAAGAAATTAGATGAATATTTAAAAGAATTTAATATTAGTGAATATAAAAATAAAAAGATTAAAGAGTTATCTAAAGGAAATCAACAAAAAATACAATTCATTATAAGTATATTACATGATCCTAAACTATTAATTTTAGATGAACCATTTAGTGGATTAGATCCAATTAATGTAGAAATGTTTAAAAAAGTAATTTTAAGACTTAAGAAGAATAAAACAATGATTATATTTTCTTCACATATGATGGAACATATAGAATATTTTTGTGATTCTATAGTTATATTAGTTAGAGGTAAAACTGTTTTAGAAGGAAAGTTAACTAAAATTAAACAAGATTTTAGACGTAAAAATATTAATGTTATTTGTGATAATTTAGATCAAGAAAAAGTTAAAAATATTAAAGGTGTTATAGATATTACTAAAAATAAAGATGAATATAACATTAAAATAGAAGATAATAAATATGTGAATGATGTATTTAAGATAGTTTCTAAGTTTGATAATGTTACTAAGTTTGTAGTAGAAGAACCAACTTTAAATGAAATATTTGTTAGTACAGTAGGTGAAGCATATGAAAAATAAATTTAAGTTTTTAACTAAAGATAGCATTAAGAAAAAAGTATCAACTAAATCATTTAAAATAACTAATTTAGTATTGTTAATTATAATAGTTGCTTTAACTAATTTAGATAGTATTGTTAAATTTTTTGGTGGTGATTTTGATGAAGTTGTACATGTTTATGTTGTTGATGAAGTAGGTGTGTATGATGAATTTAAAGAAACAGTTGATAATAGTTTTTTAAATATACTTGATAATTATAATGCTAGTATTGAAAAGTCTAGTGATAGTGTTGATGATTTAAAAAAAGAAATTATTGATAAAGAAAGTTCAGATATCATAATTAATATTACTAATATAGATAATCCTACATATGAAAAGATGTTTAATGTTGATTTTATATCATATGATTATGTGGATACAGTGTTATATCAAAATATATTAACTGCGTTAAATAGTACTAAAGTTAATTTAGCTATGAAGATGGCTAATATAGATCAAGATATTTTAGATAAAGTTAATGCTGGAGTAGAAGTAAATAGAATATTATTAGATGAGAATCTAAATGAAAATGAAGAACTAATGGAAAAGATTGGTTCTATAATAATTATTGCGTTTATTTTACCATTCTTTATTTTGATAGTTTTAATTGTTCAAATGATTGGTGCTGAAATAAATGAAGAGAAATCAACAAAGAGTATGGAAGTTATAATATCAAGTGTTAGTCCTGAAGTACATTTTATATCTAAATTAATATCAGCTAATGTGTTTGCTATATTACAAGGATTATTATTGATACTTTATACAGTGATTGGTGGAGTAATAAGAGTTCTTACTACTGGAGGGCTTGCACAAAGTGTTAATGGAATTGGAGAATTAAACTCTGTAAGTCAATATATAAATTTATTTATTAAGAGTGATATTGCTAGTAGACTTGTTAATGGTATACCATTCTTTATATTATTGATAATACTTAGTTTTGTAGCTTATTCTTTATTAATAGGGATATTAGCTAGTGTAACTACTAGTATGGAAGATTATAATCAAATACAAACTCCTGTTATGATATTTTTAATGGTTGGTTATTATTTAGCTATAATAGCTTCTATTTATCAAGGTGCAACATTTATTAAAGTTATGTCTTTAATACCATTTATATCTGGAATTCTTGCTCCAGTAACTTATACACTAGGAGAAATAGAATTATGGCATATGGGAGTATCAATAGGATTATTATTACTTGTATGTTATTTACTATATAAATATGGAATTAAAGTATATAAAGCTGGTATATTAAATTACTCTTCAAGTAAGTTATGGACAAAAATATTTAAATCTTTAAAGGATAAGGAGGCATAATTGTCTCCTTATTTACTTATAATATTGTATATGTTATAATAGTTTAACTATTTAGGAGAGTTATGGAAAAGAAAATAGTTGTTGATGATATACCGCTTGATTATTATAAAAAACGAGTTGGTAGTGGAGTAATGGGTAGATGTTATTTGACTAGTGATAATAAAGTCTTTAAAGAATTTATAGAAAGTTATAATGGTATTTCTGCTTTTGATTATTTAGCTAAAACTAAATATGATTTTTTTGTATTTCCTGAATTACTTATTTATGTAAAAGATTACAATAGTGAAAGATTAGCGGGCTATATAATGCCTTTTGTGTCTGGATGTGATTTTAATAATTTAGATGGTAATATTAAAGTTAGAGATTTTATAGAAGCTTTAAAAAAACTAGAATTTCAAATTAGAGCTATGTCTAGTGAAATATTAATTGAAGATATGAATCCAGGTAATATGATATATGACTCATCAAATAATTCTATATTTGTTGTTGATACAGATTTATATGTTAGAACACCACATGATCCTTATAGAACATTTAAAGAAAACATTAAAGAGTTTGCTTCGAGTACATTAAGATTAATAGATGGAGCAGAGGATTTAAGTGTTAGAATAGGACAAATTATAAGAGAAAGTAGTTTATATGGAATTATGTTACCATCAACAATATATAGAGAAGTTACTGATGATTTAGAAAGAAGATTTGATGATGAAATTAAAACATTAGATGATTTATATCATGGAATTAGTTTAGTTAGGAGGAGATAATTATGGAATTATTAGATGTTTATGATGAAAATGGAAATGTTACAGGAAGAGTAGTACAAAGAGGAGATAAAAGTGTTACATTTGAAGAAAATGAACATATAGCTGTTGCAATAATATTTATTGAAAATAATAAAAATGAATTTTTAATTCAAAAGACATCACATATAAAAGGTGGAGAATATTCCACTACTGGAGGACATGTTAATAGTGGAGAAACTCCTTTAGAAGCAATTAAAAGAGAAGTATCTGAAGAAATTGGAATAGATATAGATACAAAAGATATTGTAAGCTTAGGATTCTATAAAATTGGAATGCCTCTTAGATATTTATTTTATATAAAAAAAGATATTGATATAAATGATGTTAAAATTCAGGAAGAAGAAGTAGAGAGTGTTAAATATATGGATGAACTTGAGATAATTGAATTAATTAATCAAGGTAAATTTTTAGAATCACATGCTTTATTATTTAAGGAGTTAATGAATAAAAAAACAAGTCTAATTTAGAAGACTTGTTTTTTCTATGTTTTCATTTTTATCATCTATTAAACTATAAATTTCTTGAATGAATTTCATTTTTATAGTACATTTAGTTATTTTGTTTTGATATTTTTTGAATTCTATATGGTAACCTTTTGGTTTATCATTTTTTACTAGTGTTTCGTTACTTGAATTATAAATTGCATTTACTAAAATATTTTGATGTATTCTTTTTGTTGGATCAAATGTTGCAACTGAACCAGTCCATCCTTGACTTGCAAAGCTACCTGGTGAGAACTCGTCAGGTACGTATGATATAGCTAATCCTCCAGGATGCTTTATGAATAATCCTAAGTTGCCTTTATTAGAATCTAAATCATTAGGAAAAGTTACTTCTCCAAGAGTATCTAACATTTTTTTACTTATTACAATTCCTTTATTATTTTTAGCATTAATTATATCTTTTGCAAGTAAACATAATTCCTTACTATTAGTAAATATACCAGCTGAACCAGATACACCTCCTAAAGCTTTTGTTTTAGGGTCATGAGGTAATGATAATGAATTAGCATTACCAGCAACATTAATAGTTTCAGGATTATATGTTGTTTTCATCATATCAAGAGGATATAATACAAACATATTTAATATATCTTTATACTTAACTTTAGTTTTTAATTTTTCAGTCATAATTTTTTCTATAGTATTTGCTATTACTAATGCACCATAATCATTATAATTATTTTTATCACGACTATTATCTTCTAAATATAATGTTTTTAAATTTTCATAAGCTGTATATCTATTATTGTATTCAACTTCTTTTTTAGTTTTTAGAACTCCATGCAATCTCATTAAATCATAAAGAGTGTAGTCTTCTAAATTTTGAAAATCAGGATTAATATCACATATTTTAGCATTTAAATCTATTAAACCTAAATCACTTAATCTTAATAATAAAATTAAAGTAAATAATTTTGTGATTGATGCGACGTCAAAAAGAGTACTTTGATTTATTTTTTCATTTGAATTTCTTGATCTAGTACCACCAATAATAGTATAAGTGTAATCATTTTTATTATCTTTTGAAGGTAAGTAGATACATGTAGAAATTCCAGTAATATAATTAATACCAAATTCGTTTTTAGCTTTTAAAAATTCTTCTGTATATCTTACTATTTTATTTTCATAAATAGACATAGCATCAGATAAGCTCATTCTTTTTTCCAAACATTCGTTTAATTCTTGTAAAAATTCAATATCTTTAGTAGAATTTTTTAATTTATTTAATATAATGTCTACATCACTCATAAAACTCCTCCTTTTTTCCACTTATATTTTATCACAATTCTTGTGTAAAATGTATGAAATAAGTATTACTTTACTTATGAGGTTTACTTTTGAAGATTAAAAAGCAAAGCAAAATATTTTCATTTTTGTTTTTATATAGTATAATGTAGTTAATAAAGAAAAGCGCTAGTACAGGCTTATATTTATAAGTTTTTGTGCTGGTGTTTTTTTTGTGGTAAAGGAAGTGGAGAAGTGAAGAATAAAATTTTAATATTGGTAATGTGTCTTTTTTTATTGTTACCAATAAGTGTTGATGCTCAAAGAGGATGTTGTTCACATCATGGTGGGGTTAGTGGTGGTTGTAGCAGTTCTGGAAAACAAATTTGTAATGATGGTACATTAAGTCCGACATGTACTTGTACACCAAGTGTATCATATAAATATGGTTGTACAGATAAAGATGCTATTAATTATGATTCTAAAGCTAATAGAGATGATGGTAGTTGTAGATATTATGTTTATGGATGTATGGATGAAATTGCTAAGAATTACAATTCTAATGCAAATAAAGATGATGGCTCATGTGAATATTTTATTTACGGTTGTACTGATGAAACTGCAAATAATTATAATGTTAGAGCTGAAAAAGACGATGGAAGCTGTAAGTATAATAGTAATTTAAGTAATAAAAATAATAATATTAAAGAAGAAAATAGTGTAAATAATGATGAAGTTGATCCTTTAGGTACAATAACTGGATTAGGTATGTTAGGTGGAATTGTTTATTTAATTGCTAAGAAAAAGAAATAAACCATGTTATAATATGTATAAGTGGTGATGATATGAAGAAAAAGGATAAAGTTACTTATGATGAAAAACATTATTTTGACAATAATATGTTTTCAACTAAATATGATTATTTATTTAGAGACATTATAAGAAATAGAGGTGTTCTTTATTATACAAATCATACGGTGACTGAATTTTGTCAAACTAAAAATAAAATTTCAGCAGTTGTAAGAGGTACAAAAGATTATTATGTTTCTGTGGAATATTTAGAAAATGATGAAATTGAAGTTAAATGTGATTGTCCATATCATGTTGAAACAGATCCATATTGTAAACATGTGTATGCACTGTTATTAACTTTAAAAATGATTTATGAAAAAGAAATGATGATTAAAGTTTATAAAACTAATATTAAAGAAATGAAAAAGATTAGTAAAGAAATAGAAACTATGATTGCTAATAATAAGAAGTATTTAGATAGTTTTGCTTATTCATGGGGAAAAAAGTTAAAGTGCTTTTATGATAGTTATTTAAAACAAATGGAAGATATGTTTGATAAGAACAATGATTATAAATTAATTAATTTAGTTAAAAGTTCATATTATTATTTGAATGAAACGATTGATGATTATAATAAATTAATTGATTATATTGAAGAAGGAAAAGAAAAGTTAAAGAAAAAATCTGATAATTCAGATGCTTGGAAAAAATTCAAAATAAAAACATTACGTAATATCGATAATAGAATTGTCTATATTGGTATTCTTAATAATTAAAAAAACAGCAATTATTTCTGAAAATGATACAGATATGCAAAATAAAGAAGGATTGATAGGTGAAGGTAGGGCATATTTAATAGTCTTTAGAACAAACGAAGAATTTAAAAATTAAGGATATTTTTCAAAATTATATAAAATTATTGAAAATGATTTAAAAAAGAAAAGCTTTTGGTCATTAACGCTGAGTGTTGAACTATGTGAGATAAGAAATATACAAAATATTTTAAATTGTGATTTACATAATACGTAAAAATAGATTATTAATACTATTCAAATAATGAAAAAAACATATATTTAAGTTTCAATTTATATAATGTATTAATCTTTTTTTGCCTAAATACTTAGATAAGCACAAAAAAATGTAGCAAATTTTAACAAAACGTTAATTTTTGTGTTGATATTTAATGATTTCTATGCTATCCTACTTGTAGCAAAGGGATGTATGTATTTTATTAGCATGATATTTGCAGTTAAAGTTGCGCAAATATTGCTGTAATGGTATTAGTAAATATTTAACATTTATTATATATATTTGCATTAATGTTTTGAATTTAACTGAGGATATCATGGAAGAATGATGTCCTCTTTTGATATTTATAACAATATTTGCAGTTAAAGTTGCGCAAATATATATTTGAGGTTTAATTGGGAATATTGTAAGAGGCAATATTCCCTTTGACTTTTAAAAAAGGAGGATTTTTATGAAAAAAGCAATTATTGCAATTAGCGGCGGTATTGATAGCACAGTAGCTGCAGGAATTGCAAAAAAAGAGGGTTACGAGCTTTACTTTTTGACTGTAGATTATGGACAAAAAAATATCAAAAAGGAATTGGAGAATTCAAAGAAATTGGCTAAGTATTTTGGAGCAAAAGAACATAAAATTATTGACATGAAATGGCTAGGGGAACTAGGAAATTCAGGAATAACCGACTTGAATATCCATTTTGAAAATGTAAGTGATGATTTTATATATGTTCCATATCGAAACACTTGCATTATATCAGCCTGTGTTGCTTGGGCAGAAGTAAATCATGCTGATGTTATTTATACAGGTAGTGAAGCTGGGCCATGGATATGTCCAGATAATAGTCCAGAATATTATAAAGCATTAAATAATTTAACCGCTATTTCAACTAAATTGAACAAGGATATTAAAATTGTTGCTCCACTAAATGACAGTGATAAGGTTGGAAATATAAAGAAAGGGATGAAATTAAATATTCCGTTTGAGTATACTTGGACGTGTGTTGCTAGAGATGATAAGGCTTGTGGTATTTGTCAACCATGTCGTGATCGTTTACAAGCATTTGAAAAAGCAGGTATGAAAGATCCTATTAAATATGTTACTGAAAAGGATAGTAAAAATTATAATTCCAATATATTCCTTTTTATTACTGTTTTATATGTTGCTTGTATTCTTATATCAAACATTTTAGCTTCAAAGATAATTAGTGTATTTGGAATAGCTATGACTGGTGGTGTATTAGTTTTTCCAATTACATATATAATTGGTGATGTATTAACAGAAATATATGGCTATAAGAAAACAAAAAAAGTTATTTTATATGGATTTTTATGTAATTTACTGATGGTAATTATATTCTTCTTAGCAATTAAATTACCATATCCTAGTTATTGGCATAATCAAGAGGCATTTGTAGCAATATTAGAAAATACACCGAGAATTTTATTTGCATCTTTTGTAGGATATTTAATTGGTGGATTTTCTAATTCTTATATAATGGATTATATTAAAAATAATTCCAAAATTAAATTTCTATGGTTTAGGACAATATTGTCAACAATAGTAGGTGAAGCCTTAGATACAGGATTATTTTTGATGATTGGTTTTTTTGGAACAATGGGAAATAATGTGTTATTTACAATGATTATTTGTCAAACTATAGCAAAAGTTTTTTATGAGATCGCATTTACACCAATTACTTATTTTGTTGTAAAAAAAGTAAGAAAATTAGAAGAAAATTAAAAAAGGAGAAGATGTATGTTTGATAAAATTGTCATGATATTTGATTATATATGGGGAATCCCATTAACAATAATTATTGTATTAGCTGGTATTTATTTTAGTTGTTGTACTAAATTTTTGCAATTAAATATTAAAAAAATTTTAAAAAATACAATGTGCAAAATTAAGTATAAAAATTCTTATAAAACAATTATGTCTGTTTTGGGTGGAACTGTTGGTTCTGGAAATATTGCTGGTATTGCTACAGCTATAGCTGTAGGAGGACCTGGTGCTATTTTTTGGATGTGGATAGTGGCATTCTTTAGTATGGCAACAAAGATGGTTGAAGTATCATTGGCAGTAAAACATCAGAGAAAAAATAAAGAAGGAAATAACAGTGGTGGCCCAATGTATTACATAAAAAGTATCAAAGGTAAGATATCAAAACCTTTAGCAATTATTTATAGTATTGCTTTATTAGTGTATGTATTGTGTGATGCCGGCTTTGTCCAAATAAATACTGTTTCTTCTTCTCTAAATGACACATTTTCTATTACGCCAATTATTATTGGAATCGTTTTATTAACTCTATCTTTTTTCATAGTTAAAGGCGAATTAAAGAGAATTAGCAAAATTTTAGAAAAAATTGTACCATTTATGTGTGTATTTTATTTGTTGACTGCCTTGATTGTTATTATTGCTAATGTAGAAAACCTACCGATTTCAATACAACAAATTTTTCAATTTGCATTTAAACCAGCTCCAATAATCGGAGGATTTGCTGGAACCACAATCGTTCAAACTATAGCAAAAGGTGCCTCTCGCGGTATATTTGCTAATGAAGCCGGAACTGGAACATCAACAACAGTTCATGCAACTACTAGTAATACTCCAATAAGGCAAGGTATGTGGGGAATGTTAGAAGTTGCAGTTGTTAGTTTTGTTGTTTGCACTATTACAGCATTATTAGTTTTAACAACTAATACATGGTATCTTGGATTGGATGGTGCACCGATGGTTTTAAAGGCTTTTGAATCGTTTTATGGCATATTTGGTAAATATATTCTCTGCATTGTAATTGTTTTATTTGCTTATTCAACTTATATTGGATTTTTTTATGAATTTACAACTTGTATGAATTATTTATTTGATGAAAAAAAATTTAAAATGTTAAAGTGGATTTATCTTGTTCCAATTGTTTTTGCAGTATTTTTACCAATTGATGTTATATGGAATTTTGCGGACATGAGTGTCGGATTTATTATAATACCGAATTTAATTGCATTAATTTTATTATCCAAAGAATTCAAAAATATGTTTAAGTTGGTAGAATTGGAGTGAAAAAATGCAGACGTATGATTTAGTTATAATTGGTTCTGGAATATATGGTTTGTATATTTCAAATTTAAAAGTATTTAAAGATAAAAAAGTACTTATATTAGAATGTGATAAATCTTCTTTTTCAAGAGCATCATATATTAATCAAGCGAGAGTACATAATGGATATCATTATCCTCGTAGTTTAAGTACTGCAAAGGATACATATAATTATTTCGAGAAATTTAACGAAGAATTTCGTTATGCAATAAATGATAAATTTACTAGCATTTATGCTATAGCGAAAAATGATAGTTTGACATCTGATAAGGAATTTGAACTTTTTTGTGAAAAAGCCAATATACCAATAGAGAAAATTGATGAGAATGAATATTTTAAATCAAATAAAATTTCAAGTGCATATTTAACAAAAGAATATGTATTTGATGCAAACTTAATAAGGCAAAAATTGTTAGAGAAAGCAAATACAAATGATGTAACTATTTTGTATTCTACATATATCAAAGCGGTTTTTAAAAACAATGGTAAATATATTTTAGAATTGAATACAAAGAAAATCATAGAAACTCCACTTGTTATTAATACTACATATTCATCGATTAACATTGTTAACAAATTATTTGGAGTTGAATTATTGGATTTAAAATATGAATTATGTGAAGTTGAATTAGGTATTCCTAACAAGGAGTTATCAAATGTTGCTTTTACGATTATGGATGGAGACTTTTTTTCAACAATGCCATTTGGAAAGGGAAATTATCATACGTTAACTAGTGTGCATTTTACACCACACTTAACAAGTTATGAAAAAATACCAAAATTTCCATGCCAAGAAAAACATATTAAATGTGGTCAAAAAATGTTGTTTAATTGTAACAATTGTAGATATAGACCAAATAGTAAAGAAAAAGAGATGTATGCCCTTTTTAATGAATATTTGTTAGATAAATATAAATTTGAGTATAAAGAAAGTTTGTTTGCAATTAAACCAATTTTGCTGAAAAGTGAAAATGATGATTCAAGACCAACAATTATAAAAAAACATAGTAATAGTCCTACATTTATTTCTTGTTTATCTGGTAAGGTAAGTACAATTTATTTAATGGAAGAATTTGTGAATAATATTTTGAAGGAGAAAAAAAATGAAAATTAATTTAGTTTCATATATTGATGCAAATTATTTACCGAAATTTTTAATTTGTTATCAATCTTTAAAAAAATTTTTTGATAATAAATTTGTTATGCACTTATATTGTTTTGACAATATTGTATTCAATATAATGAGAGAGTATGCTTATGATGATGTGATTTTGTATAAAAAAGAAGATTTTGAGCTACCGGAAGTAATAAAACAAAAAGAAACAAAAAAAAGTTATGAATATTATTGGACATATACTCCAATTGTTCTTCTAAAGACAATAGAAAAACTTCATGAGAGTGATATAGTTGTATATATGGATACAGATATGATGTTCTATTCATCACCTCAACCAATTTTTGATGAATTAGAAAACAAGGATGTTTTAATTCAACCGAACAATTTTTCAGTTAAAGAAAGATGGCAATATGAACCTATAGGTTATTATTGTACATCATTCAATGTTTTTCGAGTTAATGATAATAGTAAGAAAATTATTAATGATTGGAAAGATAAATGTATTAATTGGTGTGGTGCTGATTTTAGCACTGGTCAATTTGGCGATCAAAAATATATGGATTATTGGCTTGATGAATATGATAATATCAGAGAGACAACAACAATTGGAGCTAATGTAGCCCCATGGAATATTCATAAGTATGATGTTAGTACAAGAAAAGATGGAGTATATATAAATAATAAACCATTAATATACTATCATTTTCATGCATTTAAAATGAATTTCGACGATTATAAATATATTATTGAAGGAGATCGTGATAATCACTATGATATTAGACAAGATGCAATTGATAATATTTATAAACCGTATATTGAAGAATATAAGAAAGTATTGGTTAAATTGAAAGAAGAGAAAGAATTTTTAAATTATATAAAATTAAATCCAAAAGGAAATGTTGGTTGGTATGAAGACAATAAATAGTATTAATTGGGAAGAGTTGAAAAGGTTGAATTCTAAATACTTTAAGAATCTAAAAAGAGAATTGATTAATTTAGAAGATACAGCACAATATACTTTAGGTCCTAATGTTCAAAAATTAGAAAAAGAGATTGCTAAGTATATAGGCGTAAAATATTGTGTTGCAGTTGGAAATGGATTAGATGCTCTAACAATATCGTTAAAATCGTTGAATTTAGAGTCTGGCTCTGAGGTTATTGTTCCATCAAACACTTTTTATGCTTCTGTTTTAGCAATAATTAGAGCAAATTTAGTACCTGTTTTATGTGAACCTAATCTTGACACTTACAACATTGAAGTATCAAATATAAAAAAATTAATTACTAAAAAAACTAAAGCAATTTTACCAGTACATTTGTATGGAAGGCCATGTCAAATGGAGGAAATTTGTAAATTGGCAAATGAATACAATCTAAAAATAGTTGAAGATTGCGCTCAAGCTTTTGGAGCAGAATATCATGGGCAAAAAGTTGGAAGTTTTGGTGATTTGGCAGCTTTTAGTTTTTATCCTACTAAAAATCTTGGTGGAATTGGTGATAGTGGAATGATTGCTACTAATGATATTAATTTATATAATTATTGTAAATTGGCACGTAGTTATGGTGGTGATAAATATCATTATAATGTTGAAGGAATTAATAGTAGGATGGATGAAATTCAAGCATTATTTTTATTAAATAAATTAAATGATATTGAAAAAAATAATAATAAAAAAATCAGAAATGCTAAATTGTATTTCAAATATTTAAAAAACAAATTATTAATTTTACCATCACAACCAGAAATAGATTCTAAAAATGTTTTTCATATTTTTTGTGTTAGAACAAGAAATAGAGATAAATTAAAGCAATATTTAGAGGACAATAATATTCAGAGTATAATTCATTACCCTATACCTATTTTTAAGCAAAAAGCTTTAAAACATGTTGTTAACAATGTGTATCCAATATCCGAAGAAATTTCGGAAACTGTTTTGAGTATTCCATGCTCAGTGGCTCATACCAAAGATGAAATAATAAGAGTAATAAAAGTTCTAAATGAATATAAGGAATAATATGAAAAAATGATTGAAAGAAATAAAGAATATTTAAAGGAATTAAAAAAGCAACTTAGTGAAAATTATGGATTTATAATTAATCAAATAAATCCTGCTTCAAGGGGAATGGATGGTGAAACGTGGATAGTTATAACTTCAACAGATAAATTTTTTGTTAAAATTAATTATTCTGGTGTAAATAATAAAAATTTTATTAGAAGTTTGAATGCAATTGAATTATTAAACAAAAAAAATGTAGGGAATATTAATGAAATTATTAAAACTAAAAACAATAAAAATTATATAAAGTTTAAAAATAAGATTTTAGTTGTTTTTAAATATATTGATGGAAAAATTGATTACAATTATCCATATTTAAAATTAATGAAATTATTAGTTAATATATACAAGGTTAATGTAAGATTTGGTATTCCAAGGGAGAATTTCAAAATAAATAAATTGTTGAAAAGGTTAAATAATAATCTTTTAGAGGCACAAAAATTTTATGAGTTGAATAATGTATTAAGTAATTATCAAATAAACATTCAAAAATATGTTAAAGAATTAAAGAAATATTATAAAAAAATAGATAAAAAATCTTTGAAAGTAGTAACACATGGTGATGCTTGTGTAAATATTATGGTTGGAATTAATGTATCGTTAGTTGATTGGGATGGAATATTACTTGCTCCAATCGAACGTGATTGTTGGTTTTTTATGGATTATAAATATAAAATAAAAAATATTAATAATTTACTTAAGAATAATAATATTAATTATCGTATTTCAAGGAATATGTTAGCATATTATGCTTATAAGAGTATTATTATTTATTTAAATAATGATATTGAAAAGTATCTAAAATTTAAAAATCAAGAAAGTTTAAATGATATAGAAGATATATTTGAAGGCTGGGTATTTAAGAAAATTAATAGTTTAAATAAGAGGTAAATATGAAGAAATTGTTGATAAGTGATTATGACTGTACTATAAATAATAACGGCATTTCAAATAGTGATATTGAAAAAGCACATGATTTTATCAATGCTGGAAATGTGCTTATTGTAGCTTCTTCCAGAACATTCAAATCACTAAGTGGTGAAATGGAAAAATATAAATTCCCATATAATTATCTTAGCTGTCTAAATGCAAATGTCATTTTTGATGATAAAAATGATTTTATTTATATTAATTATTTATCATCAAAAGAAGTAAAATTACTTAAATTTATATTTTCAAAGATAAGTAGTGTAAAAACTATAGAACCATGTGGTAATAATGAAACAGAAAAAATACTTTATTATAAATTAATTCTTGAAAATTCTCGAAGATTTGTAGATGAAATACTTCCTTTATTAAATCGATATAATTTTGAAACAGATTATTATGGTAATGTTGCATATGTTTTTAGTGGTAGAAAGCAAAAGGATTATGCTGCTTTTATTGTTGGAAAAAAACATTTAATAACACCTAATAATACTTTTTCAATTGGTGATGGTTTGAATGATTTGTCAATGATAAAAAAATATAACGGTTTCACATTGCCATGGGGAGAACAAAAAGTAAAGGAAGCATCATTAGAAGAAGTTTCTTCTTTTGGAGATTTAGTTGATAAAATTGAAAAAGAAAATTGTTTAGTAAGAAGGAGAATAAATTAATATGAAATTTGTTGAAGATTATGAAAGCGCAAAATATTATGATACTTTGCCAGCATTTAGTTATGAATTTTATGATTATTTATATAGTGATACCATTGGTATAAATAGTGATTCTATAATTGCTGATGTTGGTTGTGGAACTGGAAGATTGACTCTTGATTTTTTGCGCCGAGGCAATAAAGTGTATGGCATAGATCCAGATAAAAATATGAGAGATATTTGCTTTGATAAATGTAATGAATTTAGATATAATCTTAAATTGATAAATGGAACAGAAAAAAATATGAATATACCTAATAACTCAGTAGATTATATTATTGTATCCCAAGCATTTCATCGATTTGAACCTAAAGAATTTAAAAAAGAATGTGATAGAGTTTTAAAAGAGAAAAACAATGTATTAATAATTTGGTATAGGGTTGATTTTTATAAACCTATATTTAAAGAATTGTTACAAATTGTTAAGAAAAATTATACAAATTATCATACTAGATATTTGATTGATGAAATACAGGGAGCAAAATTGGAAGAAAAAGAAAATAATGATATTGCTCAATGTTTTTTTGAAAATAATTCAATAATGAAAGAAGTGATTAGTACTGCACATTTAAACAAAGAGCAATTTAAAAATTTAGCTTTATCTTTGGTGTTATTTCCAATTACACATGAGATGAATACAGTTAGCAAAGTTTTGAGTGATAAAGAGTTTGATATGGATGGATATTTAAATGGAATAAATACTATATTTAAAAAATATAGTAAAAAAGGTATAATTGATTTAAAATTTAGAGTTCAAATTCATAGCAAAAAAAGGTAAAGTTATACAAATAATTAGTAAATAGAGGCTTTTTATGAGTTGTATTTGACATATTTCTCTTTTTGTGCTATAATACGTGGCAACTTAAAGGGGAATACTGTTGAGTAAGTAAGGGGGAAAAATATGATAGAATTAGAAAAAAATCCTAATCCAACTAAAGACCAACATTTTATGGTAGATAAGGGAATGCTAGAATTGATTTATGATTCTGCAAACATTCAAGATGGTGAGTCTATTGTTGAGATAGGTGGTGGTGCTGGTGCTTTGACTGATTATTTAATACAAGGAAATAATCATGTAACAGTAATTGAAAAGGATCCTTATTATGCTAATTTATTAAAAAATAAATATTCTAATATGGTAAATGTTACTGTTATTGAAGGAGATGCTTTAAATTTTAATTATCAAAATTATGATAGATTGGTTGCAAATTTACCATATACGATAAGTGAGCCATTTTTAATTAATCTAGCAAGTTCAGGCGCTCTTGATTATAATCCAAATAATCAAAAAGGTTCTATATTAAAAAGTGTAACATTGGTTTTATCTCAAAACACAACAAGAAAAATGGTTGCTCCTGTTCAAATTACAGAAGGAAAATCAAGACACTTAAATCAAGAGTTTGGTATAATGAGTGCGATTTGTAAAACGTTTTGTGATGTAGATATAGTAACTGCTATTCCAAGTGAAGCTTTTTATCCTGCTCCTGCAGTTACATCATTTGTTGTTAATTTAACACCTAAAAAAGAAAAAACTACTGTAGATAGAATTATGAGAGAAATTTTAATGGACAAAAAACTTACACATTCTTCCATTAAAAGAATTTATCTATTAATGTTGGCTCGTGGAGAAATTTACAAGATGAATAAACATAAAAGCAATTTTCCAACTTCAATTTGTGATAGTTTCACATCAAAAATGATAGAAGATAAAAATGTCTATGATTTAAATCATGCTCAAATCTCACAATTAGTTCAAGATTTGATAAGAAATGATGTGTCAATAAAATCAAGAAATTCAGGACAAAGACGTTCTCGTAGAGATGGTGATTATACTCAATATTTTAATGGTGGTAGCTTTATCTATAACGTAGAAGATTTTCAAGATGATTACGATGACTATGAAGATGATTATGAGCAAGTTTCAAAAGGCACTAAAGCAAAATTTGAAAAAAAATATGATTATATGTATGATTCAACAAGATATGAAGTCTTATTACATAGAGGATTAGAATATATTGATCCAGTTGAATTACAAGAAATGTTAGGAAATAAAAAACAAGAAAAACAGCTAACACTTACTAGAAATAGATAAGAAAGTATAAAAACTTTCTTATTTTTTTGGTATAATTATGTAAATGAGGTGGGAAACGTTCTTAACTGAGAAGGTTAAAAACTAAGATTTTTTTAGGAGAAGGCAATACAAGAACTATTGTATTGTTTATAGAAAAATATTTATTATCACTTGGATATAATGTAGATAATACATTGTTTAAAGATAAATCTGTTTATTATAGAAATGCATTAGTAAGAAGTAATTATTTTAATAATGATTTAAATGTTAATGAAGATAAAAGTTATTTAATTAAATTTTATGAAAATTTGTTATTGGGTAAAAATAATAATTTGCATTCAAAAGATTTAATTGTTAAAGAGTTGTTTAATAAAAATAATTAAAAGACACTAGTAATACTAGTGTTTTTTGAATGTTAAAGCATAAAAAAATGAGAGCTTTCGCTCTCTTCAGGGGGTTTTGGTTGAATACTTCCATTATGTTTCGTAGAAGTATTCTGACATATCTCTATGTCAATCTAATTATATAATGATTTAATAAAGAATGTCAATTGAATTTTTTGGTCTTTACAAAATTTTTTTATTCAAATAATTTTTCTACATCATACCAGTTATCAACTCTTGGAGATATAGTTGGTAAGTCTTTATTGATTTCTGATGTGAATAAATATGCTTTTATTCCGTTTCTATTTAGAGTGTCACAAGTATCAACTGCATCATCAAACATAATATCTATTTTATTATCTTGACATGCTTTAAGTTTATGAACTTGTGAATGAACGATCACATCATATTCTATATTATTCTTTCCTAAATAATCTTGTATATATTTAGTTGTATTTCCATAGTATTTATCGCTTCTAGCAGTGATAATAAAGACTTTATTACCATTTTTTCTTAAATTACTTATTACTTCACTGGCGTGTTCTTTTACTTTTACTTTTCCCATCATTTCTAAACAGTGATCTATAAAAAATCTTTCAATGATATTAGAACCTTTAAATCCTCTTACTATTTTATCTAAATTATTTACTAATTCTTTGCTGTTAGAATATTCAGTGTCATATTTAATAACATATTCTCTAATTACTTCAGTTGAATTAGTTATTGTATCATCTATATCTATTCCTATATTCATTTATTTTCACCATAGAAATTTTATCATTTAAAATGTAAAACGTAAATATTAGTTTGTCTAATTGTTGTAAATAAAATGTATATTATGATATAATAAAATAGGTGAATAATATGAGTGAAGAAATCAAAAAAGAAATTAATCTTTTAAAAAGTAAAGTTCTTACTGTTTTAGACAAATATAAATTTAGAAGAAATAATTTATTTATTAATTGTAGAACTTTGAATGTTAGAGAAAGTAATAATTCTGATTATAGTTGTCGTACTAATAGTATGAGTTATAATGGTAATCGTGACGAGTGTATTCATGAAATGTTTCATTTAGCTAGTAATAGAAATAGATTAGTAGATGGAATATGTATTAGACAAAGTAATGGTGAATTATTTGGCACTGGATTAAATGAAGGTATTACTGATATGTTTGCATCTATGGCTGGAAGTAATAAAGTTTGTTATCCTTTTGAAAGAGCATGTGCTTTAGCTATAACTGATATATCAGGTATGCATATAATGAGAGATTATTTTGATAATAATGGTGCTTCATTCTTTAAGAGATTTAATACTTCTTTTGTTGAATTTGCTCGTGAACTTGATAAATATAATCATATGATGAGAGAAATTGATACTTTATATAGAATTAATGGTTTTAAATTAGATAAGATATCTAAAAGAAAAGTTAATTTGATTAGAGAAAATGCTGGTAGTCAACTTGGTATTACTTATATGGCACTCGAAGATTTTTTAGAAACTTTAGGTTTTGATTATGAACAAATATTAGATGATAGAATGAGTGAACCTGATGTGTTAGATTTGTTTAAAGCATTGGATATTAACTTAGATGATTATAA
This sequence comes from uncultured Bacilli bacterium, assembly GCA_934096645.1. Classification (GTDB taxonomy): domain Bacteria; phylum Bacillota_I; class Bacilli_A; order RF39; family UBA660; genus CAG-1000. The sequence continues at coordinate 29,424 of CAKOMK010000005.1, forward strand.
AACTATGGGGCTATAAAATGCTTCATTTTTAATTTTAAAAATGTTATAATTAATTGACTATAATACAAATATAATATAAAATAAAGTACGTTTTAAAGGAGGCAAGTATGTTAGAATTAAAAAAAGTTTCTAAAGTATATAATACTGGTGAATTTAGTCAAAGAGCTTTAGATCAAGTATCTATTAATTTTAGAGAAAATGAATTTGCTTCTATATTAGGTCCATCTGGAAGTGGAAAAACTACTTTATTAAATATTATTGGTGGGCTTGATCAATATACTAGTGGAAATTTAGTTATAAATGGTGTTAGTACTAAAGATTATAAAGATAGAGATTGGGATACTTATAGAAATTATAGAGTTGGATTTGTTTTTCAAAATTATAATTTAATTACTCATCAATCAATATTATCAAATGTTGAACTTGCTTTAACTTTATCTGGAGTATCTAAAAAAGAAAGAGAAGAGAGAGCACGTGAAGCTTTAATTAAAGTTGGACTTGAAAAGCATATTAATAAGAAGCCATCTCAATTATCTGGTGGTCAAATGCAAAGAGTAGCGATAGCTCGTGCCTTAGTTAATGATCCAGATATTATTTTAGCAGATGAACCAACTGGTGCTTTAGATACAGAAACATCTATTCAAATTATGAATATATTGAAAGATGTCGCTAAAAACAAATTAGTTATTATGGTAACTCATAATCCTGATTTAGCTCAAGAATATTCTACAAGAATTATTAAATTAAGAGATGGTAAAGTTATTGGTGATTCTAATCCTTATGATGAAAAAGAAAAAGTTAAATTTCATGATGAAGAAGGTAAAAAAACTTCAATGTCATTTTTTACAGCTTTAAGTTTATCATTTAATAATTTAATGACTAAAAAAGGAAGAACAATATTAGTATCTTTTGCTGGATCTATTGGAATAATTGGTATTGCATTAATTATGTCATTATCTAATGGTTTTCAAAATTATATAGATGACTTACAAGAAGAAACTTTATCATCGTATCCATTAACTATTACAAGTGAGACTGCTGATATGACATCTATGTTACTATCTATGGTAAGTGGTGATGGTAGTAATGATAAGAGTGGAAAGGTAACAGAGAAACAATATATAACTTCAATGTTTACTAATATTGAATCTAATGATTTAAAGAGTTTTAAAGGATATATAGAAAAGAATAATGAAAAGATAAAAAATGATATTTCTAATATTAAATATACATATAGTGTTAGTCCTTATATTTATACAATTGATGCTAGTGATACGTTATCTAAAATTAATCCTAGTTCACTGATGTCTGCTATGTATAGTGATTCTATTAGTAATAGTATTTATTCATCATATTCAAGTATATTTAATCAAATGATGGATGATAGAGAAAAATTAGATGAACAATATAATGTTCTTGCTGGTAAATGGCCAAGTAATTATGATGAAATGATTATTGTTTTATCTGAAGCTAATAGTATATCTGATTTGTTAGTTTATTCATTAGGACTTAGAAAAACTGATGAATTATCAAGTATGATTACTAAAATAATGGCTGGTGAAAAAGTTGAGATTGAAAACAAACCACTTGAATTAACTTATGAAGATTTAATGAATATTGATTTAAGATTAATTAATCAATCTGACTTATATAAATATAATAGTAAATATTCTGTATATGAAGATATGAGTAATGATAAAAAATATATGTCTTCTTTATATGATAAAGCATTAAAATTGAAAATAGTAGGAGTAGTTGCTCCTAAAAAGAGTAACAGTACTACTATGACATTATCTCCTGGTGTTGCTTATACATCTGATTTAACTAAGTATGTAATAGATAATGCTAGTAAGAGTGATATTGTTAAAAAACAATTAGCTAATAGGGAAGTAGATGTTTTTTCAAATAATAGATTCGATGATGAAAAAAATGAAGCAAATATGAATTTTGAAGATTTAATTACTATTGATAAAGATATGTTATCCAGTGCATTTGGTATTAATTTAAATGAAAATGATATTAAAAATACAACTAGTGGTTATATGGATAAGATATCATCATCTATTACTACTAATACTAGTCCTGCTAAAGAAATATTTTTAAATACTTTAAGTGAATTTACAACTGAACTTGTTAAAGGATATATAGAAAATCCTAAAGTGAGTTTACCAAATCCTTATATACCTAACCAAATATTTGCGGTTATATATTATAATGATGTTGAATCTATTGTAAATGAATATATGAATAGTGATAGTGTTAAAAAGAAATTATCTGAGTTAGAAAGTTCTTATGTAATTCCAGCTGATGTATTTAAATCTACATATAGTAGTTTATTAACTGGATATTTACAAGGATATATAAGTGCTTATTATGAAAATGATACTTCATTTACTACAGATGAAAATAATAAAGGTGCTGTACTAATATATAGTGAAGACGCAATTAATTCATTTGTTAATCAAATGGTTGTAGTGTCTACGGCTGAATTAATGGCTGGTAAAATGACCGAAGCAGTTATGCAAAAAAATATATTAACTGATGTTGGAACTCTTACTAATAAATTAATGTCTAGTGTAGCAAATTCATTTAATGTTGATCAAGATAAAATTGCTTCTGCATTTAAGTTTGATTTAAGTGAAGAAGAAGTTAATAGAATAATGAGTGCGATGATGAGTGGTGATAAATCTAATAATGCTACTGCAAATTTAGTAAATTTAGGTTATCAAGATTTAGAAGAACCTACATCAATATCATTTTACTTTAGTAGTTTTGATGGAAAAGAAAATTTCTTGAAATTTATTAGTGATTATAATGATTCAGTAGATGAAGAAAAAGAAATTAATTATACTGATGTTACTGGATTATTGATGACGTCTGTTAAAAAAGTAGTTAATACTGTTAGTTATGTTTTGATAGCATTTGTTTCTATATCACTTGTTGTTTCTTCAATAATGATTGCTATTATTACATATATTAGTGTTTTAGAAAGAACTAAGGAAATTGGTATTTTAAGAGCGGTTGGTGCTAGTAAAAAAGATATAACTAGAGTATTTAATGCTGAAACAGTTATTGAAGGAATATTATCTGGTGTATTTGGAGTAGGTATAACATTACTTTTAAATATTCCAATAAATATAATTATTAATAATTTAATAGATGTGGCTAATATGTCTAAATTACCATTCTATGGTGGATTAGGATTACTAATACTTAGTATATTCTTAAATATTATAGCTGGATCTATACCATCAAAAATGGCTAGTAAGAAAGATCCTGTTGAAGCACTTAGAAGTGAATAGAATAAACTATTCACTTTTTGTTTACATCTTTGTAGAAATAATAATATTAATTTGATAAAATTAAAGTGGTGAATGATATGGATAAAGATTATATATTACCTAATAAAGAATTATTAAATAAAAGTAATGAACTATTTAAATCTGATAGTAGATTTTATAATTTATCAAAAATGATATTAAAGAAAGATTTAAATAATAAATTAACTATTCCATTAGGTATTGATGAAAAACGTGACAAATATTATATGAATTTAGAAAGCATACCAACATTACTTATAAGTGGAGAAACTGGAAGTGGAAAAAGTGTATTTTTAGATAGTGCGATTGTAACCTTATTGTTAAAAAATAATCCTAATGAATTAAAGTTTTTGTTTTTTGATCCAAAATTAGTTGAATTAGGTGAATATGATGGAATATCTCATGTAATAATTGATGGTCATAGTAATACTGATGGTTATAAAATAGATTATGCTTTATTAATGTTAGAAGAACGTAAGAAAGTATTAAAAGAAGCTAAATGTAAAACAATTGATGAATATAATAAGTTATATTCTAATAGTAAATTAGCTCAAATAATAATTGTTGCTGATGAATCAGTTGATATGATGAAAGATGATAGTGTTCTTGATTTGATAAAAACTATTATGTCTAAAGGAGTAGATTATGGTTTTCATTTAATTCTTGCGACTAATTCATATTTAAAGAATCATTTTAATAGAGCGCTTTTAAATTCATTTCCATATATTATTACATTTGATTTAGCAAGTGAGGAACAAGCAAAATATTTAAAAATACAAGGTGCTGATTTATTGAAGGCTGGTGGAGAAGTATTAATTAAATGTAGAAATAATGACATATTAAAAATGCAAACTCCGTATATATCAGATGAAGAAATAAAGAAAGTTGTAGATTTTATTAAAGAACAAAGTTGATTTGTTTTTAGAAAGTAGGTTATTATGTATTATAAAAAATATGAAGGAGATAGAATTTATTTATCTCCAATTGATTCAAATGATTATCAAACTTTTACAAGATGGATTAATGATGAGACTTTAGCTCGTGGTCTTGGAAATTTTAAATTTAATTTTACTGAACAAGATGAAAAAGAATATTTAGAAAATAGTAATAAAAATGGTAATATTACTTTTGCTATTGTTAGAAAAGAAGATAATAAAATGATTGGTTCTTATGGATTAATTATTAAAGATAATGTTTCAAGAAGAATACATATTGGTGGTTTTATAGGCGACAAAGAAGATAGAGGAAAAGGTTATGGAACTGAAGCATTAAAATTATTAAGTAAATATTGTTTTGAAATATTAAATGCTGAAAGTTTATATTCTGGAATATTTGAGTTCAATGAAGCATCTTTAAAGGCAGCTAAAAAGGCTGGATATAGTGTTGCTGGTAAATATAGAAATGCATATTATTATGGTGGAAGATTCTATGATGAATATTGTATTGAAATGATTAGAGAGGATTATGAAAAAAATAAATAATCTTTTTAAACTTATTTTTATGACTATAATCATATTAACATTTTGTGGTTGTTCTGATGAAAAAGTAATTTTTGAAATAATACTTGAAACTAATATAGATAGTGGATATGAATGGAAAAGTACTGAAAGTGATAATGTTAATCTTTTAAGTAATATGAATATGATGGATGATGATAATCTTGATAATTTAGGTGTAGGAGGAGTATCTATATTTAAATATGAGATTATAGATAAAGAGAATATTATTTTAAAATTTAATTATTGTAATGAAAAAGAATGCTTATATAATATTAAATATGAAATAGAAAATAAAAATAATAAATTAAAATTATTAAATAAAGAAGGATTATATTTTAGTGATAAAGTAATTCCTGATCCTAGCTTTACATAAAGCACAGAAGTATTTTTAAAAAAAAGTACTTCTTTTTTGATATAATGTAATTGGTGAATAATATGAAAAAAATAATATACTTTTTATTAATCGTTGTTTTTATTTTACTTGGAGTATTATGCTATAAAAAATTTATAGTTAAAGATGAAAATAAACCTGATATAGTTAAAGTTTTAAAGGGAGATAAAATAGAAGAAAATGTTTATGGTATTAAATTAAATGATACTGGTAAAGGCTATGTTAATTCTGATATTATTGATGAAAATAATATATATTATTCTTTAGGTGAAGATGTTGAAAATACAGAATTTTATAAGTATGATTTATATACTGGTGAAAAGAAAAAGTTTATTGAGAAATTTGAGTATTTTGATTGTAAGAAATATGGTGAATTAATTGGTTGTGCAGATAATGAGAAGACTGATTTTTATGATAAAGATGGAACTTTAAAATTTACTATAAATGGACTTGGTATTGTTTATAATAACGGTAATTATTATAGTATTTCAGATAATAAAATAGTTGATAAAGATAATAAAGAATACTTTACTTTAGATAAAAAATACTCTGGGTATGATTTAACTGATTATTTTGTTGTTAATGATAATATATATTTAATATATTTTAAATTTGATGATGATAAAAATCCTAGTATTATATGTGATACTAAAAATAATAAATGTGAAGATAATAAATTAAATGCTTATAATAAATATGAAAATGGATTATTTAGTATAGATAATAATAAAATTACTGTATATGATGCTTCTAGTAATAAATATAGCGAATATGATATAAAGTTAAATAGAAGTAAATATTTTACTGAATATTTAGATAAAAATAATAATTTCTATGTTTACAATAATAATATGGAAAGATTAGAAATTATTAATTTAAATGATAATAGCGTTAAAACATTTAATATTTCTGATGTTAATAATATAAGTATAGTTAATAATATGTTGTTTTTAAAATTATTAGATAGTGATTATGATTATTATGTAATTAAGAATGGTTATAATTATAAGAGTTATTCTATTAATGAATATGTTACATTAATTGAGACTGAATTAAATGATAAAGTAAGTAATGTTAAAGAAAAATATAATGTTAATTTATATATAAAAGATTCTGCGATAATTAAGTTTCCTGACTTTTTAGCTAAAGAGTATGATGATAGTGAAGATATATATTCTAGTATTAATAGAATAGAGTCAATTTTAGATAAGTTTCCTAAAGATTTCTTTGATTCTTTATATGAAGATGGTGATAAAGGATTAAATGTTTATTTGACTGGTGAATTAAGACCAATGGATGTTAAATCACAATATACAACACCAGCTGCTTATACAAGCTATTATAAAAATATGTATTTGATTGCGATGGATATTACACAATCTGGATTAGAGGCTAATACTTGTCATGAATTAATGCATTCTATTGAAAATAAATTAAATAATATGGGTGAATATTTTACTGATTGGTATAAATTAAATCCAAAGAAATATGATTATTCTTACTCATATAAAGTAGTTAATAGACTAGAATATACTATTGGTGAAACAAGTGATGACAATGTTTATTTTGTTGATTATTATAGTCATACTTATCCAACAGAAGATAAAGCTCGTGTATTTGAAAACGTATGTAATTATGATGTTCCAAGTAGTATAAAAAATTATAAACATTTACTTGATAAAGCAAATTATTTAAAAGAAATAATTACTAAATATTATCCAAGTATGAATGAGACTACTTTATTTAATAGCATTAATTAATGTGTTATAATAATATATATTGCTTATAATATAATGGAGGATATTATGGAAGAGAAGAAAGATAAAAAAGAAGAAAAAGTAAATAAAGAAGAAAATGTTGTTGAACCTAATAATGGTGAAAAGAAAGATGAAACAAGAAAAAAGGTAGATAAAGCAGTTAATGATTACGTTAAAGATGTGAAAGATTTTAGTAAAGATTATACTGAAAAAGAAAAAAGTGAAGGTATGTTCTTTGGAATTTTATCATATATATCTGTATTATGCTTAATACCATATTTTTTAGAAGATAAAAATAATTTTGTTAAATTTCATGCTAAACAAGGTTTAAATTTATTTTTGTTAGAAGTAATAGTCGGTGTTAGTGCTTCAATATTAGTTTTTCTTTTACTATTTTTAGGATTTGCTATAGTATTAGTTAGAAATATAATTGAATGTGTTTTCTTTGTTGTATCTATTATGGGCATTATAGATGCAGCTACTGGAAAAGCTAGAGAATTACCTATAGTTAATAAAATTAAGATTGTTAAGTAATTATTTGACTATTGATAGATATATTTATTAATAGTCTTTTTAAAAAGAAGAATAAGTTGGTGGTAAAAATATGAAACGTAATATAATTTTAGGAGTATTAATTTTATTATTTGTTATAAGTGTTTCTTTTTGTGGTTTGGGATTTTATTACAATACAAATAAAGCTTTTGATGATAATGATATTAAAGATGATACTTCTGATAAAAATGATGATACTGACGGGAAAACTATTATAATTAATACTCCAGATGTGAGTGATAAAGATCCAAGTGATGTTCCTAATACAGATGATGAAGATAGTAATAATGATGATAACGACAATGACATCGATAATGATCATAGTGATGATGACTCAGATGATCCATATTTTTATTATTTTGGCTATATAACAGAAGAAGTTGATAAAGAATTATGGAATGAAAAATATAAAAATCTTAAAGAAATGAGTTTAGATGAATATGAGAAAACTCATGATATTTTTAAAAATCTTAGTGATTTGTCTTCTACTATAGAAGCAATGCAGAAGGAATATTATGATGGTGGATATGATGATGATGAATTTGAAAATGATTATAATCGTTTTCCTATCTTACGTTTAAAATATGAAAATAATACTCTTACTTATTCTTATGAAAAAAATGAACAGATAATAAAAAATGTTAAATATGTAAAAGCTAACTATACTGGTTGTTCATCTGAAACGATGGTAGCTGCGGCTTTTACTGATGATGGTATTTGGTTTTTTAATACCGATAGTGAAATCTATGGTGAAAAATTTGTAAAATTGGATAAAAAATATATAGATTTAAAAGATTTATTTGTATCTAATGATACTTGTGGTTCTTTTGATTATTACTTAGCTAAAGATGAAAAAGATGACTATTATGATGTAGAAACATTTAAAAAATATGATACAAATATCTATAAAGGCGAATACGATGGATTTAATGTTCATGTTGATGGTAGAGTATATTTAGCTGATAAAAAAACTGATTTTGTCATGAAGAGAGGTTTATATACTTGTTTTGGGCAGTTGGCTTACTTTATTTCTCCAGACAATTATTTATATACCAGATCTTTGAAAAAAAGATATGATTATAAAGTAAAAAAAATTTTATATAAACAAGATCAGTGGAGTAAAATTCCAGTTATTTTATTTGAAAATGGTGCGTATTTTGAAAATGGCGATGATTGCGAACTTTATATTGGAGAGTGATTAAAATAAAAAGTATTGTGGTTAATAAAGGAGATATTACATTATTAGATGTTGATATTATAGTTAATGCTGCTAATAAAACTTTACTTGGTGGTGGTGGAGTTGATGGTCAAATACATAGAAAAGCTGGTAAAGAATTATTAAATGAATGTAGGAAACTTGGTGGTTGTGAAACTGGTGAGTCTAAGATGACAGATGCTTATAATTTATCATGTAAAAAGATAATTCATACTGTTGGTCCAGTCTATAGAGATGGTAAACATAATGAAAATGAAATGTTAAAAAGTTGTTATGTATCATCAATTGAATTAGCTGAAAACTATAGAAAAGAAAATAATTTAGAAGAAATAACTATTGCATTTCCATGTATAAGTACTGGAGTATATCATTTTCCAAATGAAGAAGCAGCTAAAATAGTAGTTGATACTTTAAAAGAATTAAATTATGAGAATATTAACGTAATATTAGAGTGCTTTTTAGATAAAGATTATGATATTTATAATAAATTATTAAATGATGTAAACTAAAAATGGTTGACATCATTTTTTTAATGTGATAATATGTAATTGAATTTAAGGAGAGGAGGTTAAGAAATGAAAAGTTCAAATTTGAATTTTTATAATATTTTAGTAGACAATTTTGAAAGTGAGGAACTTTTTTGTTTCTTAACTTTCTATAACGCTTAATGTCTACTTTGTAGGCATTTTATTTTGGAGGTAAGAATGAAAAATAATTTAAAAGAATTTATACCTCTATGGAAACTTATTAAAGAAGAAAAAAAGAAAATAATTATATCTAGTTTACTTATATTCTTAATTGGAATATTAGAAGTTTTCTTTGGATATTTAAATGGTTTAGCTGTAGAAGAAATAACTAATTTACATTTAAAGAGAGCAATAATAGTACTTGGAATATATTTTGTATTAGATACGATTGATAGTATAGTTCATACTTATTGTACTGGAGCATTAGAAGAAGTAGAAAGTAAATTAACAAGAAAATTAGGATTTGAAACATATAAAAAATCTCTTAATTTACCAGCTGTGTCTTATGAAGAAAAGTCTTCTGGTGAAATAATTAATAGAATAACTAATGATGCGGATACATTGAGTTTTATATTTGGACAATTACTTAGAATTATTACAAATATTGTGGCGTGTTTAGTTATATTAGTTTTTATATTTTATAATTCATGGATTGTAGGATTAGAAATATGTTTTTTCTTAGTTTTATTATTTTTTACCATGAAAAAATATGGTCCGTTAATGAAAGATGCTCATAAGGCTAGAAAAGTTGGACAAGATAAATTTTCTTCTTTAGTTAATGAATCTATTAGAGGAGTTAGAGAAATTAAAACTTTAGGTATTAAGAAAAATCTTATTAAAGATATGAGAAATATCATTAAAGATGTATATGAAAAGTCTATAACAGAAATTAAATATAGAAAAAGTTATCATATGACTAATAGATTATTAAAGTCATTAATGGAAGTTGGTGTTTTTATAACATGTCTTATTTTGTTATATTTTAAAATGACTACATTGACTTTCTTTATAGCTATGACATATTATGTTTATAAATTTATGTATTTGATAGAAGACTTAAGTGACTTTAATAAGTCTTATCAAAGAATGGTAGTATCTCTTGGAAGAATTAATGAGATACTTGAAAATAGATTATATGATGATGTTAAGTTTGGTGAAGTTGAACTTAATAATCCAAAAGGAGTAATTGAGTTTAAGAATGTTACTTTTGGTTATCCAAATGAAGGTACTTTATTAAACAACTTTAATATTAAAATGGAACCAAATAAAAAGATAGCTATAGTAGGAGCTAGTGGTCAAGGAAAGAGTACTTTATTTAATTTATTAACAAGAATATTTGATGCTAATGAGGGTGGAATATTATTAGATGGAGTAAATATTTGTGATTTGAGTGAAGATTCTCTTAGAAAGAATATATCTGTTATTAGACAAGAACCATTTATATTTAATAGAAGTATAATTGATAATTTTAGATTAGTTGATCAAGATATTGATTTAGAAACTGTTAGAAAATATACTAAAATGGCATATTTAGATGATTATATTATGAGTTTACCAGAACAATATAATACTATTCTTGGAGAATCAGGTGTTAATTTAAGTGGTGGTCAAAAACAAAGATTATCTATAGCAAGAACACTTGCTAAAAATAGTAAAGTAATATTATTTGATGAAGCAACTAGTGCACTTGATAATAAGAGTCAAGAATTTATAAAGAAATCAATTGATAATTTAGTCTTGGATCATACAGTTATAATAGTGGCTCATAGATTATCAACTATTATTGATGCAGATGTAATTTATGTTGTTGATAAAGGTCAAGTTAGTGAAAAGGGAACACATAAAGAATTATTAAAAAAATCTAAAATATATAAAAATTTATATGAAACTGAATCTTTAAATTCATAAGGCAAGATAACTTGCCTTTTTTTGTGAAAAAAATTTGAAATATATTATTTTTTATTGTTTTTTAATATGTTTTAAATTAAAATATATTATAGGAAGGAGAGGTAATATATGAAGAAAACAGTTGTAGCATTGTTAGTATTTTGTTTAAGTTTATTTCCAATTTGTTTAAATGCTGCTTCTACAAGTGATGAAATAGATTTATCTAAGTATAAAACTTTAAATTTAAAAGATGCATTAACTCAAGAAGAAATAGATATGAAATATACTGATTATAAAGAAACTGATGATCAAGCTGTAATATATTTATTTAGAGGAAAAGGTTGTACTTATTGTAGAGCATTTTTAAATTTTCTTAATGATATAGCTGAAGAATATGGCAAATATTTTAAAGTAGTTTCTTTTGAATCTTGGTATGATGCTGATAATGCAGAATTGTTAGATACAATATCTAATTATTTGGGTCAATCAGCTTCTGGAGTTCCATATATAATTATTGGTGATCAAGTATTTGGTGGATATGCTTCAGATTATGATGAACAAATTAAAACTGCTATTAAAGACTTATATGATTCTAAAGAAAAATATGATGTTTTTGAAGAATACAATAAGAGTTTAAAAGAAGCAGCTAGAGCTGAAAGAGCTGTATATGATAGAATTATTATTTGGAATTTTGTATTTGTAGCTATTTCAACTGCTGTAATTATGTTTTATGTAAATAGATCTAATAAAAAATTATTAGAAGCAATTAATAATTCTAAACAAACAGTTAAAGTTGAAAAATTAGATAAAAGAAATGATTATCATAAATCAACAAAGAAAGTTGTGAAGAAAAATCATGAAGAAGTTTAAAATACTTATATTAATTATTAGTGTCGTTTTATTATTTGGATGTACTACTGAAGATAGTGATTCTTTGAAATTTAAAGAAGAATATGAAAGTCTTAATGGAGTAGTAAATAATTATGGAAAGGAAAACAGAAAGTTATCTATTCCTAAAAATAATCCATTTATATATAAAACAGATGCTGAAATAGTTGATATGATTAATAAAAAAGAATCTTTCGTTGTTTATTTTGGTTTTTCATCTTGTCCATGGTGTAGAAGTGTTATTCCTTCTTTAATAGAAGTAGCTAATGATTTAAATTATAATACTATTTATTATGTTGATGTTAAAGATATAAGAAATACTTTAGAATTAGATGATAATAATGAGGTTAATGAAACTAAAGAAGGTAGTGAATCTTATTATAAATTATTAGAATTATTAAGTGATGTTTTAAAAGATTATAACTTAACTGATAAAGATGGTAATACTGTTGAAACTGGACAAAAGAGAATATATGCTCCAAGTGTAGTTTCAATAATAAATGGGAAAGCTGAAGAATTAGAAACAGGTATAAGTAGTTTACAAACTGATCCTTATATGGAATTAAGTGATAAGATGAAGAGTGAAAGTTATAATGCATTTAAGTGTGTTATAAAGTGTGTATCTGAATCTAAAGCTACTTGTAGTCTAGAAAAAAGCTGTTAAAAACGAGTCACATAAGACTCGCTTTTTTTATAATACTGGAACTAAGAAATATATTAAGAATAATATTAATACTACTAAAGTTATAAATGTTGTTTCTAATTTAGGTTTATCGCATTTTCCTAATTTATATCTTATCATATCTATTAAGTAAATTATTACATCAAGTATTACGAATGTTACAACTCCAACACCAATTCCATCAGTAATAGAATAGGCAAGAACCATTGTGATAATTGTCATGAAAGCTGGGATTGAATTTTTTGGATTTTCAAAATCAACATTGATTACATTTTTCATCATTAATACTCCTACATATATTAATGCACTTGCTGCAGAAGCAGATGGAATAAATGCAAATAAAGGTAATAAGAAAATTGATAATAAGAATAATATTGAAGTAGTTAATGCTGTTAATCCAGTTTTACCACCTGCGCCAATACCAGTTCCACTTTCTACAAATGTTGTTACTGTACTTGTACCAAGTAGTGAACCTATTATAGTTGCTAAACTATCTGAATACATTATTTTTCCATAATTAATTGGTTTTCCTTCTTCATCATTTAGACCTGCATTTGTACAGCATCCAACTACAGTACCCATAGTATCAAACATATCTATCATACAGAAAGTTATTATAAGCATGATTGATGTTAAAAGTGATCCTTCTGGTAAGTTAAATCCACCTTTAAATACTGATAAAAATACACTGTTGTCACTAAAGAATAAATTTAAGTTTTCCCAAAATTTCCAACTGATACCATCAATACTACCTGTTAATATTTGGATGTCTGCTACTCCTAGTGGAATAGCTAATAATGTTGAAGCTAGAATTCCTAGAATAACTGAACCTTTAACTTTATAATGGGATAATACCGCGATTACTATTAAACCAAATAGTGCAACTATGGCACTGCAAGTTGTTCCACCTTTAACCCATAATTCTGGATTGTTAAAGTCAACTAATTGTACTAGAGTAAATTGATTGTCTACTATAATGCCTGCATTTTGTAAACCTATAAATGCTATAAATAATCCTATTCCTACTGAAATACTTAATCTTACTGCAGTAGGCATGCCATCAAATATTTTTTCTCTTAGTGAAATGAGTTTTCCTGTTTTTTTGTTTCTTCCAACTGGAATAAAAGATAAAAAAAGGAATATTATTCCACTTATAAATACTAGTGTCATTGAGTTTCCATAAGAGTAAGAGAATCCCATAGCACCTCCAATGATAGTTCCAATCATTGCATTAAGTCCCATACCTGGTGCTTGAGCTAGTGGCATTTTGGCTAACAATGCCATTAATAATGTTCCAATAAATGCTCCTAGAGCAGTAGCAATAAATACACTAGAGAATCTAGGATCTAAAGTACCATCCCAAAGAATATTATTAGGATTAACTGTCAAGATGTAGGCCATTGCAAGAAAAGTTGTAATACCAGCAAATATTTCTATTTTGATTGAAGATTTTCTTTTAGATACTTCAAAATAGTTATCTAATTTACTGGAATCTTTAGTTTTTTTCAAAACTACACCTCCTTAAAAATAAAAAATTCACTTATTGTGATTTCAACATAATTATTTCATAAAACTTAATTAAAAACAAATCTTTAATTTTAAAATCTTATTTGTTATAATTAATTCGTGCAACTCTAGGAATATTTCCTGTAAATTATGTTCGTTTAATAGTATATTGATTTATATGAAAGGAAAAAATATATGAATCAAGAAAAGATTGGAAAATTTATTGCAAGTAAAAGAAAAGAGAAAAAGCTAACACAAGCTGAGTTAGCTGAGAGATTAGGTGTTACTGATAAATCTGTTAGTAATTGGGAAAATGGAAGAAATATGCCTGATTTATCTCTTCTTAATATATTATGTTTGACTTTAGATGTATCAATTAATGATTTATTAAGTGGAGAAGAGGTAAATGATAAAAATTATAAAGATAAATCTAATGAAAATATTATTAATACAATAGATTATTCAAATAAAAAAATAGAAGAAAAAAATAATATAATATCTTATTTGATATTTGTTTTAGGATTAATATTTATTATATTTGGAAGTATTGTTTTTGATTCTCAAACTCATAGTAGTTTTTTCTCAATAATATTTGGGATAGTTGTTACTATAATTGGTGTTGCGAATTTGATTAGAAAACTATCTTTTTTAAAGAGAACTATAGTGTTAATTATTTATACTTTAATATTTTGTTTGATAATATTATTATTTGATTATTTAAGTGTTAAACAAAATAATAGAGCTCCAATATTTAATTATAGTATGACTTCTTATGGAGATGTTGTTCATTATAATTCTTTATTTTATGATGTTGTTACTTGTGATTTTTATAATGATAATAAAACTTATAATATTATAAAAAATGGAGAATACTCTCGTGATTATTTATATAATTATTGTGAGAGAAAAGAAAAAGTTTCTTTAAAGAAATTTATTACTAAAGCAAAAAATACTAAGAAAATAATTGTTGCTTATTCTGACTTTGAAATGGAAGGTGATAATTATGTTGTTGATAGATTTAATAATAAATATAGAATAGTCAAAACATTAACAAGTAGTGAAGAAATAAAATCTGTTATTGATATTTTAAATCATGCTATTTATGAAAGATATCGTAATGATATAGGTTATCCATATATGTTTCAATTTTATGACGAAAATGATAATCTAATATTAGAGATGCAATTAAATGGTGTTAATGATGGAGTGAAAGAATTTAATATTTATTTTAGTGATAAATATACTGAAATTATTAAGAGTTATTTTGAAGATTAGTTTTTACTAGTCTTTTTTTGTGATATAATTTTTTCTATGGATGAGTTATTTGAAAGATTAAGTAAATCTAAATTTAGAAGTAGTTTTAAGTTATCTAATAAAGATAAAAAGTATATTGAAGAAAAAGGTATTGATGTAATATATAGTCATGCTCATGATTTTGTTGTGAATAGACTTTCTAGTGATAATATACCTAATGATGGTAAACAGACTCCGATGAGAGGACATCCAGTATTTATTGCTCAACATGCGACTGGTACTTGTTGTAGGGGATGTATATATAAATGGCATAAAATACCTAAAAATAGAAAATTAACTAATGAAGAAATAGATTATTTAGTTGATGTAATTATGACTTATATTGTTAAAAATAGTTGACTTACATATAATATAATAGTATTATTGTATTAGTTGAGTAATACAGCGAAAGGAGGATCATATGAGTTATACTTTTGATAATGAAAGACCAATATATTTACAAATATATGAAATAGTTAAATTAGAAATTGTTTCTGGTAAATTAAAAAGTGGTCAAAAATTACTATCTGTAAGAGAGCTAGCACTTACTTATAAAGTAAATCCAAATACTATACAAAAAGCATTAGTTGAACTTGAAAATGACAAACTAATATATACAGAGAGAACTAATGGTAAATTTGTAACTGATGATCAAAAGTTAATTAATAAATATAAGACTAATATGGCTATTGAATTAACTCATAAATATATTAGTGATATGAAAGATTTAGGTATTGATTCTTCTTCATTAAGTGATTACTTAAATATGTAAGGAGGAATTATGAAATTACTTGAAATTAAGAATTTATCTAAGTCTTATGGTGATAAGAAAGTATTAAAAGATATTAATTTAGTAATTGAACCTGGTAAAATAATAGGTTTGTTAGGTAAAAATGGAACAGGTAAATCTACATTGATTAAATTAATAAATGATTTATTAACTCCTAGTGATGGAGAAATATTAATTAATGGTAAAAATCCTGGGGTTGAATCTAAAAAAATAATATCTTATTTACCTGAGAGAACTTATTTAGATAAAGAAATGAAAGTTTATGAAGTAATAAAATATTTTGAAGAGTTTTATGATAATTTTGATAGTAAGAAAGCTATTAAATTATTAAAAGATTTAAATTTAGATATGAATTCTAAGATTTCTAAAATGTCTAAAGGTATGCAAGAAAAACTACAATTAATATTAGTAATGAGTAGAAAAGCAAAGCTTTATATTTTAGATGAACCTCTTGGTGGAGTAGACCCAGCTACTAGAGATTATATCTTAGATACTATTCTTAGTAATTTTGAAGATGGGGCAAGTGTGATAATATCAACACATTTAATAAGTGATATTGAAAGAATATTAGATGATGTAATATTTATAGATAAAGGTAAAATTATTTTGACATCTGATTGTGATACTTTAAGACAAAAAGAAAAAGCAAGTGTAGATGAAGTGTTTAGGAGGATGTTCAAATGTTAAGAAAATTATTAAAGTATGATTTAAAATATAGTTATAAAGCATTAGTTGTGTTTTATATATTATCTATATTATTTGCTGTATTATCAAGATTATGTTTATTATCTGATTCTAATATAATGATTATTCTTTATAAAGTTAATTGTGGTATTACAATATCTATGATGGTTAATATTCTAATAAATAATTTACTTAGAATATGGGTTAGATTTAATAATAATATTTATAAAGATGAATCTTATTTAACACATACATTACCAGTAGAAAAAAGAGATATTTATTCTTCTAAAATATTAGCAGCTATTATAAGTGTTTTTACTTCTATAATTGTTATATTTATTTGTTTAGTACTTTGTTATTATAGTAAAGAAAATATAGAATTTTTAAAGAATTCATTAAATATTGTTGCTAATGCTTATTCTAGTTCTATAACTAATGTATTGTTAACATTATTTTTAATATTATTTTTAGAATTTACATTTATTATTTTAACTGGATTTGATGCTTTAATATTAGGACATAAATCTAATGATAATAAAATGATTAAGTCTGTGATATATGGTTTAGTAATTTATATGATCTTTAATGTTTTATTACTTTTAATAGTATATTTACTTGGAACATTTAATACGGATATCATGGCTATATTTAGTCATGAAAGTATAAAGATCGAAACTATTAAAATATTATTAAATGTTATTATGATAGTTTATGTAATATATTTAATTATTCTTTATTTATTTGGAATTAAAGAATTTAAGAAAGGTGTTAATGTTGAATAAAAAAATCTTCAGATTATTTCTGAAGGTTTTCTTTTATGTAATTTATTGTATCTAATACAATATTTAATGATTTGTTGTCAGAGTCAGTTAAAGGATTATATTCTACTATATCCATTGAAACTATATTTAGTTTACTAGTAAATTCTTTTATTGCTTCTTGTGCTTCTTTATATGTTATACCATTATTCCATCTATTTGGAATATTTACTCCAGGACATTCTTTTGTATTAATTGAATCAATATCAAAACTTAAGTGTACATTTTTTGTTTTAGAATTTAAATATTCTATTGCTTCTTTTAAACAAGTATCAATTCCTTTAGTATTTATATCATCTAATGTGAAGTTTTTAATATTATATTTATTTATTAATTCTTGTTCTGGTTCATCTATATCATTTATACCAAATAGTACAACATTTTCATATTTTACTTTAGTTTTATCAAAATATAATTTAGTAAGTTCATCTTGACCAAATCCCATTGAAGCAGCTAATGGGTAACCATGAATATGGAAAGTAGTGGTAGTTTTATCTGTATTAATATCTGGATGTGTGTCTAGCCATATTACTCCTAAATCATCATAGTTTTTAGCAGAACCAGCGATAGATCCAATAGCTAAACTATGATCACCACCAATAGTAATTGGTATTATGTTATTTTTTATAGTTTCATCAACAATTTTAGCAAGTTCTGTATCATATTTAACAACAGTATCTAAATCCTTATCTAAAACATTTATATTTATTATTTTATCTAACTTACAATTATCATTTATTACATTTATTCCCGTGTCACAGCCATCAACATGACAACCATCTTTCATAGGAAATCCAATTAATTTTATTTTCATATTTTTTCTCCCAAACGATTATATCAAAAAAATAAATAAATTTAAACTTTTAATTCATAATAATAGAGATGAATATGAAAAAAATAATATGTTTCTTTATTTTATTTTTTACATTTAATACTTTAGAAATAGAATCTAATAGTGATAAATATCTTGTATATAATAAAAATGATATTTATGATACTGGTTCTTTTAAAGTATTCTTTTATAATGCTAATAGTGAGAAGTTAGATAAATTTATTAAAGAAAATAATATTATTGTTAAATATTATATTATTAATGATAAAAAATATTATGTTAGAAATATTGATAAATTAATTCTTTTATATACTAGTGAGATGAATAATAATGATAAGATTTATTATTTATATAATGGTATAAATATTGATGGTATTTGTGTTAATACAAGTGTTGAAAAATTAATGTTGCTTGAGAAAGAATTTAATGTTTATTAGTTGATATTAGTTTTATATTATTATAAAATTATAATAGGTGAAGTATATGAAGAAGTTAATTGCTACATTTTCTTATGCAGGAAATTTTTATGAATTGTATGTTGATAAGTATGGTAAAACATCAGTAGTTGTGATAGGTAAGAATAAACATAAAGTAAATAATGATGAAATATGTAAAAAGGTTATAGATAGGATTAATGAACTTAGAAATGAATATTTTTATAGTGTAGATTTTAAAGGTGAAAAAGTAGATGTCTATTTTGATGGAATAACTGATTTATTTTATTTTAAAAAAGATGGTATAAGAATTAAAGAAGAAGATTCTAAATATTTAGATTTATACAAGATGTATAATTATTTACCTGAATATTCTATATATGATGACGATGGTGATAATATTTTTGATTTTCCTTATGATGATTTTGAACGAAGATCATCAATGTATTCTTCTTATCCAGATGATGATTATTTTACTGCTGACTATAATTATAAAAGTAATTTAAAGAAACAAAAAAATAAAAAATTAAAAATTATTATTGGTTCTGTAGCATTAAGTGTTTCATTATTAGTTGGTTCTTTTGTTGCAATACCTAAAATTATTAAAGCAAAAGATAATAGTAATGAAATCAATCGTGTTGAAGTAACTGATACAATTGAAGTAACTGATACATTAGATGATCCTGTAATTGTATATTCTAGGCCATCAGATTTATCACCTGAAGAACAAATAAGAGAGTCAATTATTGAACACTGTGGAGAACAACCAGAGTGGGTATATGAATATGCAATAAATACTTATAATGAAAATAAAAAGTGGGATAGACTTTGGGATGCGCTAGACAATGGTGCTTCACAAGAAGAATTAGATAGAATTAATGCTGAAATAACTGCTGAAATAGCCACTGAAGATAAAGAATCAAATAAGAAAATTGACATTAGTTTAGCAACTGAAAGAACAAATAGATTAATTGAAGCAATTAATAGTAATCAAAATATAACTGATGAAGAAAAAAATATTCTTGTAAATGGACTATTTACTACTTTTCAACAAGATGGTAAATATTTTGAGGAAGAACGTTTTGAATACGTCCTTAAACTATTATCTGATTTTCAAATAGATAGAGCATATTTAGAAAATGATGCACCTGTTGCTTTGGATGATGGTTTTAAGGTAGTTGGATTATACTCTGCAGGTAGTAATGTAGTACACATATATACATCAAGCGGTTATGCAGGAATATTATGCCATGAGGTACAACATATTATTGGCGGAATGCGTGACTACACATATGTATATAATAAGGTTAATGAAGGAATGACTGAATCATATAGTAATGTCAATTCAGTTTATAACACTGAAAGACAATTTTATATAATTTTTGAGCAAATTTATGGTGAAGAATTTTTCAAGGAAACATTTTATAATAAAAAAATCATGAAATCAGCTTTAGAAGAAAGTTTTGAAAATATAGATTATAAGAAGCATTACGATTTGTTTGTTGAAATTAATGGCTTCCTTATCAATTGTCAACAAAAAGAAATAAAAGAATTATGTGAAGATCCAGAATACCAAAATAAAGTTAATAAATATTTTGATGCATTAATGGATGAGTATAATGAAGTCAATGGATTAGATTGGCATAATAATAATATTTTGGTTGCTTGTCAAAAAATTTTAACTGGAAAGAAATTTGATTTGCCAGATAATCTTAGTGTAGACGGTATAAAAAAAGGTGAAGATGGAAATTATTATTTTCAATATTCTGGCGAATATACTTATAGCATGGATGGATCAACATCTACTGAATCTTTTCACAATCACGAAGAAATGATAAGATAGTTAATGTAAAGTTATGGTCATTGAATTGTTTTAAATTTATTATATGTTAAAATTAGTGTATGAATAGTCGACTTAGGAGGAATAATGTTTAATAAATTTAAAAGTAAAAAAGAAGAGGCTAGATATGAGCCAGTATTCAATGGAACTGAAGAAGAATTAAGTGAAGAAGATCTAGATTTATATGATAAAGAAATGTTAGAAATGGCTCAAATGGGATTTAATAATTTAGAAGAATATAAAGAGTGGAAAGAAACTCAAAAAGAAAATGAAGAAAGAGAAGAAAATGTTATTACAAGATAACGTTTTCTATCTTTTTTTTTAATTATGTATTATAATTAAAATGGTGATGATATGAAAAAAGATTATATTATAGATGGTAATGAAGCTTGTGCAATGGGATCATATTTATTTAGTGAGGTGTGTGGTATTTATCCAATTACACCTGCTAGTCCTATGGCAACTCTTACTGATAAATGGAGTAGTGCTGGAAAGAAGAATTTGTTTGATGATACTGTTAAAGTAATTGAAATGCAAAGTGAAGCTGGTGCTGCAGCAGTAACTCATGGTTCTTTGCAAGCTGGAAGTTTAAGTACAACATTTACTGCTTCTCAAGGTTTACTTTTGATGATACCTACAATGTATAAAATGGCTGGTGAAATGTTACCTGCAGTAATACATGTTGCAGCTAGAAGTTTGGCAACTCATGCTTTATCTATATTTGGTGATCATCAAGATATATATGCTACTCGTAGTACTGGATTTTGTATGTTAGCATCAAGTTCAGTAGAAGATGCTTATTATATGGCAATAGTTGCTCATATGTCTGCAATAGAATCTTCTCTTCCATTTTTACATTTCTTTGATGGATTTAGAACAAGTCATGAATTAAATAAAGTTAGTTTAGTTAATGAAGAAGAGATAAGAAAATTAATTGATTATGATAAAGTTTATGAATTTAAAAATAGAAGTTTAAATGTAGGTAAAGAGATTACTCGTGGTACTTCTCAAACTGGTGATGTTTATTTTCAAAATACTGAAGTAAGAAACAAATATTATGATAAAGTTGCTGATATTGTTCAAAATAATATGGAAAAAATAAATAGACTTGCTATGACTGAATATAAACCATTTAATTATTATGGTAGTAAAGATGCTACTCATGTAATTGTAGCTATGGGAAGTGTATGTGATACAGCTAAAACAGTTGTTGATTATTTAAATTCTCATGGTAAAAAAGTTGGTGTTATTGAAGTACATTTATATAGACCATTTAGTGTAAAACACTTGTTAAATGTTTTACCATCTACTGTAAAGAATATTGCAGTACTAGATAGAACTAAAGAATCTGGTAGTATTGGTGAACCATTATATTTAGATGTTAGTTTAGCATTAAAAGATAAAAATATTAATATAGTTGGTGGAAGATATGGTCTTTCTAGTAAAGATGTTCCATTAAAAGATATCAATGCTGTTTTTGAAAATATATTTAGTAGTAAACCAAAAAATAATTTTACAATAGGTATTTTTGATGATGTTACTCATTTAAGTTTAGAAAGTAAAGAAATAGATTATAAACCTGATTATAAAGAAATTAAAGTATATGGATTTGGTTCTGATGGAATGGTTGGAGCTTCTAAAAACTTTATGAAAGTACTAGGAGAAAAAGAAGATAATTATGTTCAAGGATATTTTGAATATGATTCAAAAAAGAGTGGTGGAGTTACAATATCTCATTTAAGAGTTGGTCCATCTAAAATAAATGCTCCATATTTCTTAACTAGTCCTGATTTTGTAGTAGTATCTAAAGATATATATTTAAATAGATATTATTGTTTAAAAGATATTAAAGAAAATGGAATATTATTAATAAATAGTAATAAGAGTGATAAAGAATTAAATGAATTAATTAATAATGATAATAAGAAAGAAATATTAAATAAGAATATTAAAGTTTATATAGCTAATTTAGATGAATTAAATTCTAAGTATTCTCTTAAAGGAAAAATCAATAATATTATGTGTATGTATATGATTAAGATAAGTGGATATTCTAGAAATGAAATAGAAGACTTTAAAAAGTTAGTTAAGAAAACATATTCTTCTAAAGGTGAAGAAGTTGTTGAAAATAACTTGAATGCTATTGATGAAGGATTAAAGTATTTAGAAGAAATAAA
The DNA here is from genome assembly GCA_934096645.1 of uncultured Bacilli bacterium. GTDB lineage: Bacteria > Bacillota_I > Bacilli_A > RF39 > UBA660 > CAG-1000. The sequence goes on from CAKOMK010000005.1 coordinate 52,517, forward strand.
TAATAAAATATTTACTTTAGGTGAAGAACATAAGAATACTAAAGATTTTACTGATGAGGTATTAAAATTAAGAGGTAATAATTTAAAAGTATCTGATTTTGATAAATATAAAGATGGTACTTTTGAAGGTGGTACTGCTAAGAGTGATAAAAGAAAAATCTCTCCATTTGTACCAAAATGGTGTAGTGGTAATTGTATAGAGTGTAATCAATGTGCATTTGTTTGTCCTCATGCTTGTATTAGACCATTCTCATTACTTGATAATGAACTTATTATGGCACATTTAGATAAAAGTGAAACTATACCAAGTATTGGTGAAAAAGATAAGAATTTCTATATGGCAATTAATGAAGCTAATTGTACTGGTTGTGGTTTATGTATAAAAGCTTGTCCTGGTAAGAATGGAGAAAAAGCTTTAGAAGAAGGAGAATTTAGTGAAAGACATGATAAAATAAGTGATTATTTATTTAATAATCATGAAAATGTCACTCCTTTTAATAAATTTACTGTTAAAGGAATTGGATTTCAAAAACCTTATTTTGAATTTAGTGGAGCATGTGCAGGATGTGGAGAAGCTGCTTATATAAAACTTTTGACTGAAATATATGGACGTAATATGGTAATAGCTAATGCTACTGGATGTTCTTCAATTTATGGTGGAAGTTTACCATTAACACCTTATAAGATTCCATGGATGAATTCTTTATTTGAAGATAATGCTGAATTTGGTTTTGGTATTCATATGTCTTATAAGAAGATGAGAGAAAGACTTAAAAAGTTAATGTATAAATATAAAGATGAAGTAACACCAGAAATCAAAGCTACTTTTAAAGAGTGGATTGATAATATGGATGATGATGATTTAACATTAGCTATAAAAGAAAAACTAGAGAAGAGTAGTATTCCTCTAGAAATAAGAAAATTAATAGATTATATACCAGCTAGAACTGTATGGATTTTAGGTGGAGATGGATGGGCATATGATATTGGATATGGTGGTCTTGATCATGTACTTCATAGTAATGAAAATATCAATATAATGGTACTTGATACAGAAGTTTATTCAAATACAGGTGGTCAAAAATCAAAATCTACTAGAATTGGTTCAGTTGCAGAATTTGCATCAAGTGGTAAATTAGAAAGTAAAAAAGATTTATTTAAAATTGCTATGGCTATACCTAATGTTTATGTTGGAAGTATATCTATGGGAGCTAATATGATGCAAGCTTTAAAAACATTTAAAGAAGCAAAAGAACATAATGGACCATCATTAATAATTGCATATAGTCCATGTATTGAACAAGGAATTAGAGGTGGACTTGGTAATTCACTTGATGAACAAAAATTACTTGTTGAAGTTGGATATAACTTATTAATGAGATATAATCCAGAAGAAGATAAATTAACAGTAGATTCTAAAGAACCAGATTTTACTAATTATGATATAGTATTTAATCATGAACTTAGATATAGAAATTTAGAAACTAAGAATCAAGATGAATATCAAAGATTATATGAAGAAAATATGAATAATTCTAAATTAAGATATAATTATTATAAAGATTTAGAAAATAAATAAATTGACTTTAATGTCAATTTTTTTATTTTTATGTTAAAATAGTAATGATGAAAATATGAATGAGATAAGTAAAGAAGAATTAATTGAGAAAATCTCTTTAGAATATAAAAAAAATAAGAGTCAAATATTAAATGCCATTAGAAATTGTGATGGTGAGTTTTCTATTGTAGAAATAGAAAAAGAATTAGATGATTTTTATAGTGAAGAAGAGATGCCTAACGTTTCTTTTACTTATGATAAAGATTCAATTGAATGTTTTTATTTTCCTGATGAAGTTATTTTAGAAATTATAAATAATATTCCTAGAGATATAAAAAAATTGACTGTTAGTGATAGAGTAGCTAGAATGATAGATTTTAGTCAATTTAATTTAGAAGAAGTAATTGTTATTTCTAGATATACTCAAGCTGATGATATAACATATAAATTACATCATGATTGTAAGATAAGTAGAGTTGGTAATTTTTGTTATGACTATTATGATTATTTAAATGATGGTAATGATCTTTATTATAAAGCTCAACATTTGACAAATGAAGAAATATTAGAATTAGTTCATAAATATAAAGCTAAAAGTTATAGTGTTGATTTTGGTAAAAAATATATTAGTTTGGGATTTGATAAAGTGAGTGTGAATATCTCTGCTCATTTTGAAGATATGAGTGAAGTTTGTAAGTTTGTGGTTGCTTTAGAAGAAGATGGTTATGTTGTAAAAGAAGTGAATTTATTTTCTTATGATCCAATTGATATAGATTATATTAATCAAAATTATGTTCTTTTAGATAAACTTGCTAAGAGAACGGATATATCAGTAGATTTTCCTTTTAGTAGTTCTACAATGAATTGGTATGAATTTAGAAGTTTAGTTGAAACAATTAGATGGTATAGAGAATTAATTAATAGTTATGATTTGTCACCTGTTGAAAAGCTTGCTTTTGCTTATGATATTTTAAAAACTTTTGAGTATAATGCAGAAAGAAAAAACGAAGATTCTAGTGTATCAAGAGAACCTCAAAAAATTATATTTAGTGGTAATATTGTTTGTGCTGGATATGCAACATTTTTAAAAGAAGTTATTAGAGGACTTGATCCTAATATTAAATTAGGAACATATTCTTTAACTTGTTTTGAAGATAATGATGTTGTAGTATCTGGAAGACATATGAGAAATATAGTTAGGATTAATGATGATAAATATAATATTCATGGAATTTATTCACTTGATTCAACTTGGGATAGTTATAGTAAAAAACGTGCTAAAATGTATGGAAATGAATATGATGCTTTAGATTTATATAAATATTTTTTAGTTCCATTTTCTAAATATAATGAAGTTTTTCCTCATGAAGAAAAGGATTCAATGTTTTATGGTGATATAGATTTTTTGAATAAAGATGTTAATCCTGAAAATATTAAACGTGCTATTGAAATGTGTGGTACATTAAAAAATAAAGAATTATTTTATTGTGAAATAAATGATATGTTTGATAAAGAAGCTGATGCATCTACAAAATTAGTAGAATTTAATTCAAAAAGTATTCCAAAAGAAACATTATCTAGAATAATATATAATGTTAGAAAAGCTGAAGGATATAGTGAAACAGAAGCTAGTAAAAAGTCAGAGGACTTTATTTATGAAGGTGAGAGGTCACTATGAATAAAGTTAAAGTAAATGATTTTATCGATGTTTTAGCTAGATGTAAAGGTTTTAATACAGAAATAACTGATATTGTTAAAGAATATATGCAGAAAGTAATTTCTAAATATGAAAAAGTGTTTCCTAATGGAATAGATGCTTCTTTAGATAATAATAAATATTTTATTAAACCTGTTAATGGTAGATATTCTATAGAAGATTTTTTACTTAATAGAATGTTTAGAAGTATTAATTCAATAGATGCAAATCATGTTGATGGCGAAGCGTCTGCGACTTTTTATCCAGCAATAAGTAAAATATCTTATGATAAATCTAAAATGGTTCGGTCTTTATATTCTTATTTTTTTAGAATAGGCAAAGAGAAATATTATATTTTAAAAAATAAAGATATTATAAAAACACGTTTTAAGCATACTATGATGCATGAACTTGGTCATGCGTTAAAAAATAAGTATGATGGATGTTATGATTGTAGATTTGAAGATGATTATAAAAGGGTGTATGATGAATTAGCTAAATTAAAAGAATATAATGATATTCTTACTCCTTATGATGAAATAAGAAAGTCTAAAGATGAAGATAACTATCAACGATGTGTATTTAATGGATTAACTTATTGTGGTAAAAATAGTAAAAAATTTTTTGTTAATGAACATCATTTAATATTAGATGAAGAAATTAATGAATCAGAAGCAATGGAGTTTAGTGGATATAATACTGGAGTAATAAAAATTTATTATTTAGATAGTGGATTTGTCAGAAATAGAAATCTTGGTGTTGGTTATTATAGTGATTGTGGCGATATGTTTAGAATATTGCTTGGTGATAAAGAAATATTTGAACTATTATATGTTGATCCTAAAAAAGGAATAAAAAAATTTAATAGTTTATATAATGATGTTTTAAGAGAATTTTATGGTAGTGAAGAAACAGCTCTTGATTTACTTGTTAAAAATATTAATAATTTAGAAAAAAAAGCTAATGTTGTAAAAATGAATGAAGCTTTTGCTAGATGTTTAGAGCAAAAAGTAAATAGATGTTTTAATGATGCTAGTGTTAGTAATAATGAATTATTAAGACAAATAAGAACATATAGATATTTCTTTTATTCTTATGATAATCCAAATAGAAATTTAAAATTAAGATCTCATCAAATATTAAATGAATTAGAAAAAAGAGTTATGTCTAGAAATATTTCTGCAGTAAGTAGTGTATATCAAAAAATGCTTAGATATAAAAAATTCCATTTGAATGCAGATAAAGTTTTAAGAAAAAGATATAATGAAAGATATAGTAATGGAGCTAGTGTAAAAGAATTAAATCAATTGGCTGTTGTAATAAAAAATAATGCTAGTAACTATTATATGTTATGTGAAGATATTAAATTCTATGAAAAAACTGATAAATCTAAAAGAGCATATTTAGATAAAATATTTGATAGTAAATATTCTTATGAACTTGCTATTAGTTATCCAATTTTTGATGAAGAAAAAAGGCTACGAATGTAGTCTTTTTCCTTGGAATGAATCTCTTTTTAATAATTCTTTATCTATATCATTTAATAAACATACTTTTTTAAGTAACCATTGTGGTTCGATTAATAATTCTTTTATAGGGTCACCTGTTATTCTATTAATAACAATATCTTCTCTTAAATATTCTAATTGATCACAAACTATATCTATATATTCTTCTTTTGTTAATATATGAAAATGTTCTCTATTATATAGTTCTGCGATTTTAGTACCTTTTAAAATAAATAACATATGTATTTTTATACCTTGTATGTCTAGTGATGAAACATATTTTGCAGTTTCAATCATGTCTTCTTTTGTTTCATATGGTAAACCATTTATTATATGTACAACTATATTTATGTTTCTTTTTCTTAGTTCTTTGACACAATCTTCAAATTGAGTTAATGTGTGTCCTCTGTTAATTAAATCTGATGTTTTTTGATGGATTGTTTGAAGTCCTAATTCTATTACTAAGTCTGTTCTTTTATTTAATTCTTCTAAATAATTATAGCATTCTTTTGTGATAGCATCACATCTTGTTGCAATATTTAAACCAATAACATTTGGTAAATTTAATATTGATTCATAACTTTCTTTTAGTATGTTTAGTGGTGCATAAGTATTTGTGTCTGCTTGAAAGTATCCAATGTATTTTGAGTTGGGCCATTTATGTTCCATAACTGATTTTACTTTATAGAATTGTTTTATTAAAGGCATGTTTCTATTTTCACCACTACCATTAAAACAATATATACATCCACTTGAATTCTTTTTATTTGGACAACCAAATCCAGCATTTAAACTTACTTTAAAAACTTTACTATTATATTTCTTTTTATAGTAATAATTTAATGTATGATATCTCTTATTATCTAATGTATATTTAAACTTATTTTCTTTCATATTTATATTATACCTCAGTTTAAAATAAAAAAATAGGACCGCTCACCCCCTGATGAGCAGTCCGGAAAAAAGAATAAAAAGGGGTTGGCTAGTGTGATACTAGCACCAATTCGCCTAATAGTGAATTGGTAAGTCTATATACTAATGTAAAAGTACTATTTTGTCAAGATAAAAGTTTAAAAAAATTAAAAAAAATTTAAGAGAAAAAATTGTTTAAAAAAAGATACTTTTGTGATATAATATGGAAGATTTACTGGAGGAACCAATAATGAACAATTTAGAATCTATTAAAGGACTTGGTCCGAAAACTCTACAATGTTTAAATAATTTAGGAATAAATAATATAGATGATTTAGTTAATTATTATCCTTATAGACATGATATTATTGTTTTAAATGATATAAAGACTGCAGTTGATAAACAAAATGTTGTAATTGAGTGTATTGTTGACTCTGTACCTTTAACAAGGAGATTTAGGGCTAATATGACTTCTCTTACTTTTAGAGCTATGTCTAATAAGAAAATGATTGCTGTTGTTATATTTAATAGAGCATTTTTAAAAACACATATTAAACCTGGAAGTGTAGTTACAGTAATAGGTAAATATGATGCTTTAAAAAATACTGTTATAGCTTCTGATATAAAGTTTGAAAAATTAGTTAGTGGTTCTGTTGAAAGTATTTATCATTTAACGAGTGGTCTTACTTCTAAACAATTAAAAAAATATATAGCTGAGGTATTACCTAAATATGATAATTATACTGATTATATACCTGATTATTTAAATCAAAAATATAATTTTATTAGTAAAAAAGATGCTGTTAATATGATTCATTTACCAAAGAATGAAGAAGAAGTTAAAAAAGCACTTATTAAATTAAAATATGAAGAGTTATTTGAATTCATGTTTAAGATTAATTATTTAAAAGAAATTAATAAAGAAAGTAAAGCAGGTTATATTAGAAATATTGATCCAGAAGAAGTTAATAGTTTTATTAGAGAACTTCCTTTTGAGTTAACAGCTGATCAAGATAAAGCTGTATTAGAAATATATAAAGATATGACATCTAGTAGAAGAATGAATAGAATGCTTCAAGGTGATGTTGGAAGTGGTAAAACAATTATATCTGTTATTGCTGCTTATATAAATTATTTAAGTAAACATCAAACTGCTTTAATGGCTCCAACTGAAGTACTTGCTTATCAACATTATGAAACAATTAAAAATATTTTAGCTAATACTAAAATAAGAGTTGATTTATTAGTTGGAAGTATGAAAAAGAAAGAAAAAGATGAAGTTGTTGAAAAATTAAAGAGTGGTAAGATAGATTTTATTATTGGAACACATGCTTTATTAAGCGAAAATGTTGTATTTAAAAAACTAGGATTGGTTATAACAGATGAACAACATAGATTTGGAGTTAATCAAAGAGCTAATTTAAAAAATAAGGGATTACTTCCAGATACATTATATATGTCTGCTACACCTATACCTAGAACATTTGCATTAACTATATATGGGGATATGGATATATCAAATATAAAAACTAAACCTAAAGGTAGAAAAGAAATTAAAACATTAATAAAAAATGAAAATGAACTTAATGAAGTCTATGAAATGATGATGAATGAAATAGAAAATAAACATCAAGTTTATATAGTTTCACCATTAATTGAAGAAAGTGAAGGAGCAGTTGATTTAACAACTGTTAATGAAATAAAAAGAAATATTGATCTTTATTTTAAAGGTAAAGTTAAGAGTGCAATTATGCATGGAAAATTATCTAAAGCTGATAAAGATAAGATAATGGATGAATTTAAAAAAGGAAAAATAGATATTTTGATAAGTACTACTGTTATAGAAGTAGGTATAGATGTTAAAAATGCTACTATGATGGTAATATATAATGCTAATATGTTTGGTCTTGCAACACTTCATCAATTAAGAGGAAGAGTTGGTAGAAATGAATTTGAATCTAAATGTGTTTTAATAGGTGAAGAAGATAATCCAAGACTTAAAGTATTAAGTGAAAGTAATGATGGATTTTATATCACTGAAAAAGATTATGAGATGCGTGGAGAAGGAGATTTATTTGGAGTTAAGCAAAGTGGTGATATGGAATTTAAAATAGCTAATTTGCATCAAGATATGAAGATATTATTACAAGCACGTGATGATTCAAAAGAATTTTTAGATAATAATATAAAGAATAATTTTGCAAATTATCAAGAATATGCTAAAATAGTAAAGGAAATTATGAATTTAGATTAATTTAAGGAGGAAATATTATGGGAAGAGCTCATGAAGTTAGAGCAAAAGCAATGGCTGCTACTGCTGCTAAAAAATCAAAATTATATTCAATTTATGCAAAAGAAATTATGAAAGCTGCTAAAGGTAATCCTGATCCAACTAGTAATGATGCATTAAGAAGAATTATTGAAAAGGCTAAAAGAGAACAAGTTCCAGCTGATGTAATTAATAGAAATATTGATAAAGCTAAAAAAGGTGAAGTTGAAAACTTTGATGTTGTAGAATATGAAGCATTTGCACAAGGTGGAAGTAATTTAATAGTTAAATGTTTAACTGATAATCCAAATAGAACAATTAGTTTTGTTAAAACTGTATTTAATAAATGTGGAGCTAAAATAGCTGGACAAAATGCTGTTAGTTTTATGTATGAACATTTAGGTGCTGTAGGACTTAAAGGTCATAGTGAAGATGAAGTTATGGAAGCTTTAATTAATGCTGATGTAGATGTAAATGATATTGAAGTAGAAGATGATATGATTGTTGTTTATACTGATGTAGCTAATTTAAACAATGCTAAGAAAGCATTAGAAGATGCATTTCCAGGTATAACATTTGAAATAGATGAAATTGCTTATTATGCTAAAGATACAGTTAAATTAACAGATGAAGAAAAAGAAAAATTTACAAGACTTTTAGATATGCTTGATGATTTAGATGATGTAAGTAATGTTTATCATAATGTAGAGTTATAAAAACTCTATTTTTTATTTGGAAAAAACTTTTAATTGACATTTAATTATGTTATAATTTGTTATAGAATATTATTGAATGGAAGTGAGTCTATGACGTTTTTGTCTTCATTTATAAATATACTGTCAGGTAGTGTATCATGGATACAATCTGTATTGTATACTGTTTGTTTATGGTTTGATGGAATAATATATTCATTAGTTTCATATGCATTTGAATTATTTATGATTATGTGTCAATTAAACTATAATTCTTTATACTTTGCTATATCACCATTATTAGATAGAGTAGAAGCTGTAATTGTAGTTGTAATACTATTTAAAGTTGCAATTGAATTGATACAATGTTTGATAAATCCGGATAATCTAAAGAAGAGTGGTCCTGATTTGATTAAGAATATTGCAATTTCTGCAATTATAGTTGTAAGTTATAATTTTGTTTTTGGGGTAATAAATGAATTATCTATGTTAATTGTTGGTACTCCTGAAGGATATGATTTTACTTATTTATCTTCACTTGCTGATGTAAGTAGTGAACAAGATGAAGGATTAATTATGAGATTCTTGTTTGGAAGTGATTCGGCAAGTAATGGAAATATTGGAGATTATTTATCTTATAAAACTGTCACTATGTTCCTTTATGATAATGATGGTGGTAATCAATCTGTGTTAAATGCTATTTCTACTGGAAGTGGTGATTATGACTTTACAAAGTTGTCTACTTTGCCTGTTAGAAGTGGAAAAATAGAATATAAATATCCTCTTATTAGTGGAATTATGGGATTATATTTAATATATAGTTTAGTTAGTATGGCTATTCAAGTTGGAGTCAGAATGTTTAAACTATTAGTGTTACAAATGTTAACTCCAGTAGCTGCTATGTCGATTATAGGTGGTGGAACTAAAGCTAAGCCTTGGTCAAGCTATGTAAGTACACTTGTTTCGACTTTTATGGAATTATTTATTAGAATGTTTACGACATTGCTTACTGTGTGTTTAATATTGGTATTTTTTGAAAATATTGATGAGCTTTTCTCATCAGAAAAAGCTGGATCAGGTATGACAAAATTCTTTATTACTGCAATTCTAATTGTTGCAATAATTAGATTGGCAAAAGCTATTCCTGAATTAATTGATAAAGTAATGGGAACTAAGATGGCTGGACAAAAGAGCAACTTTGTTAATGCTGTAAGTAGTGTTATTGGTGGTGGTATTGGACTTGGCGTTGGTGCTGCTACTGGACTTGCTGCTGGAATTACTTCTGGTGCTGGACTTGGTGCTATTGGAACAACATTAACTGGAGCTGTAAGTGGACTTACAAGTGGATTTAAAGGAAATACCGTTGCTGAAAAGTTCAAAAACATTGGTGGTATAAATGCTGCTAATAAGCAAAGAGCTCAAGACCTTGTTGCTAGAGGTGGCTATGGAAATATAGCTCTTGGAGGAATTGAAAGTCTTGCATTTACTGGATCTAGACAAGATGCAAAAATTGAAAATTTAGATAAACAAGCTTCTGCATTGGAGGCATATAATGAAGCTGCCACTGCTGCCGTTAAAGATAATAAATTCTCTGATTTGATCGATTCAGGTGGCTTGTCAAGTGCAGATGAAGCTGCTGCTGATTCTAGTTATAATGCAGGATGGAAAGGAGTTAAGTTTGGCGATAATAAAGATTCATTTGTTGAAAATATGTTAAAATATGACAAGAAGTATATTGCTGCACAATCTGCGTTAGACACTGCTCAATTATCCGGAAATGAAGCTAGTATTGCTAAAGCTATGGAAAATCTTCAAACTACGAGAGTTAAATCTGAAGATAATGCTAAGAAATTATATGATAATGCTACAAATTACTATGCTGATCATGATGAAGTTGCAAGTGCTGCTAAAGCTAAATACAATAAGAAAGCTAATAGGGATGCTAGTACTAACATTGATTACAAGAAAGAGAAAACTGCTATTGCTAATGAAAAACGTAGAATTACTAGTTCAGATAGCTATGCTAGAGCTCATGGAAAGAAACCTAAAAATTAATTATATTTTGATATAGAAAGGAAAAGAGAGTATGAATGGATATTTAATACCTGCTAATAGTAAGAAAAGTCAATTGATATTTGGTTTATTTAAACTAAGAGATTTAATTATATTACTTACTGGTGTGTTAGTTACTTTAGTATTTTTGTTCTTAATTAGTGCTGATTCATTAATATTTATAGTAATTAAATTATTACCGTTATGTTTATCATTGATATTAGTTATGCCAATTGCGTTTTATCATAATGTATTAGACTTCTTAAAAGAATTTTTCTTATTCTATTCTGCAGAAGTTAATGGGGGTAATCAATATAGATGGAGAGGATGGTGTGCTACAAGTGGATTCGACGATGAAAAAAAGTAAAGTAAACCCAAAGAATTCCAGTTGGGCTGAAAATTGGATTCCTGTTAGAGGTATTCAAAATGGAGAAATTATACTAGACAATGGTTACAGAGTTACTGGAGTGAAAGTTAGACCAAGAAACATATTTATTTTAGATTATGATAGTCAGTCTAATGCTATATTTAACTTAAGAAGTTTCTATAATACTATGGATTATGATTTTTGGTTAATTGTATCTGATAGACCAGTTGATATTAATGTATATCTTGCTCAATTAAAATTGTTATATAATTCTGTTCAAACTCAATCTATTAGAAAGTTAGTTAGAGAAGATATAGATAAAGCTAATTTATTTATGAGTAAAGAAGTTAATGTAACTGATACTGAATATTTCATTCTATTCAAAGATAGAAGACCTGAAATTATTCAAAAGAGAATACAAAATATAGTGTCTGGTTTAGCTAATGCTGGACTACAATCTGCTCAAGTAAGTAATGATGATTTAAGAGTTTTGCTTGATGGATTTATGAATGGTGGAGACACAACCAAGTTTGGAACGGTGATGAGTAGTATATGAGCGTAAGTTTTAAAAGTCAAATTGCTCCTAAGAGCTTAGAATTCAGACCATCTGAAATTATTATTAGTGATAAGTATTGTGCAATACTTACAATTGTTAGTTATCCTAAAACTATTAGTGAAGGATATTTAGCAAATATTACTCAATTATCTGGAATTAAAGTGTGTATTAAACATATTCCAATTGCTTTCTCTGTTTTATCTAAAATGTTAAATAAAGAGATTGCTGATATGAAATCAAAATATCAAGATGAACATGATAGAACTATTCAAGAAAGATTACGTCAAGACTATGAAAGTATTGAACAATTCATATCTATGTTAACAGCTACTCAAGCTAGAATTTTTGATTTTCAAATGCACTTATTAATTTCTGCTGATTCTCATGAAGAATTAGAAAATAAGAAAGTTCAAGTTAAAAACTATCTTGATGCTATGGGTATGAAAGGATTAGTTTTAAGATTTGAACAAAGAAAATTATTAGAAAGTATGTTGCCTATCTTTGAAGCAAATGATATTGAAGAGAGAATTGGTACTCCAATTCCATCTGTAACTATTGCAGCTATGTATCCATTTGTTTTTGATAGTATTAAAGATCCAGGACTTTCATGTTTACTTGGAGTTGATTATTCTGGAGGAGTTATTCTATTTAATCAATTCTTATATCAAACTAAAAAAGAGTTTAATAGAAATAATGCTAATATGATTATTTTAGGTACTTCTGGTAGTGGTAAATCTACTGCAGCTAAAGTATTGTTAAGAAGTAATATTAGAAATGGTCATAAGATTGTTGCTATTGACCCTGAAGGTGAACTTGAAGAAATGACTAAACTTTATGGTGGAGACTTTATCGATTTAGGTAAAGGTGGAGATTTTGGTATGATTAATCCACTTGAAGTTGTATTAGATGCTGATGAAGAGGAATTAAAAGAGGGAATGGGTTATGCTATATTAACTCGTACTTTACAAACTTTAAAGGCATTTATGAAATATTATAGTCCTGATATTGAAGAAGATGTTTTAACTTTATTTAGTGAAGTTGTACAAGATACATATAGAAGATATAAAATAGATTATAATACTGATTTTAGTAGAGTAAGATCTGAAGATTATCCTACTTTTGATGATGTATATGCTACAGTTAAAGGTAGATTATTATCTATGACTGAACATACTCATGAAAGAGATATAATGGAAAGATTAGAGTTAAAGATTAGACCTTTGACAAAAGAGTTAAGATATTACTTTACTGGTAAAACTACAATTGATACTGATGCTGATTTTATAGTATTTAATATTCGTGAATTAATGAATGCTGATAGTAATATTAGAAATGCATTATTCTTTAATATTTTAAAGTATGCATGGGGACTTACATTAGATAGAGAGATTAATACTATATTAATGGTCGATGAAGCACATATGTTACTTGCTGATCAAAATACATTAGGTGCTGAATTCTTGGCTCGTATTCAAAGACGTAGTCGTAAATATAATACTGGTACTATAATAATTACTCAACAACCTACAGATTTTGCTGCTCCTAATGTTTTAATTCATGGAAAAGCAATATTTGATAATGCTTCTTATTACTTAATTATGGGTCTTAAGAAACAAGCAGTTGATGATTTATCAAGATTAATAGATTTAAATGACCAAGAAAGAGATTCAATTAAAAGATATAGTCAAGGACAAGCATTATTCGTATGTGGTAGTAGAAGAATGCGTATAAATGTAATTGCAACTCAACAAGAGTTAGAATCATTTGGTAGTGGAGGAGGATTCTAAAAAAATCCTCTTTATTCTTAAAGGAGAAGTATGGATTCAAACGGCGGTAATGAAAATTATAATGAAGAAGAATATGTAGAACAAGGTCAAAGTTCAAGCTTTGATCAGTTTTCTGCTGGAATGGGTTCTGCTTTTAATAGAGCTGATATTAATGCATTAAAAAATATTAGAAGAAATGAAGCAATAGGTAAACGTAAAGATGAAGATAATTCAGATAATAAAACTGGAGATTCTCTAAAGAAACCTAGTATAGATGATGGAAAAAAGCCTGAAAAAGATAGTTCAAAACCTAACTTAAAACCAAAAATTGGTTCAAATGGTGGTAATACTTCTGATAAATTATCTGATTTGAAAGGTGCAGCTAAGGGAGCAATTAAAAGTAAAATACCTACATCAGTAAAATTAAAGATATATTTGGTTTTAGCTGGTATTGTGGTTATGATTTTTGTTATTGCTTTTCTTACTGTGTTATTTTCTTCTGATACACAAATGAGTGCAATGAGTACTTTCTTTGGTGTGGCTGAAAAAGAAACATCTGAGGGTGCTAATGATGGTCTTTATACTGATGAACAGTATCAATTTGATGCTAATGGTAATGAAATGACAGATGAAGAAATAATAGAATATCTAAATGAAAATACTAATTGTCCTAATACTTATTGGACAAGATTTGGTGATTGGATTTCTAGATTTTTCTCTAAAAAAATCAATAACGTATGTAGTTTTGTTAGATATGTTAAAAACAAGACTGAAGAGTATGAAGAAGATTATGGTATTAAATTAGATAAATCATTAGTAATTGGTACTGTATTATTTGGTTATGATAGCAAAGTTGAAAAAGAGAATTTAGATTCTGTGCCAAGTAATTATGATGCTGGTACTAGTGCTAACCATTATGAAAATTTAGAAGATATGTTAAATAGTGGAATGCTTAGTGTAGATGATTTAGATATGATTATTGAACATACTATGTTTCATGATGATTATACATATTATAAATGGAATATAAGAGAAGTTCTTAAAAATCCTAAAAAACCTGATAGTGGAACTATTAAAGTTGGATATTGTGATGCCACTAAAGTTGATAAACATTATTATAGTTTAGATATGTGGAAAATAACTATGAGATATGGTGAAGCTTTAGCAGATGAATATGAATATAAAAAGAATAGATTAACTGAATGGAATTCTACTGATGGGGAATGTAAAGGTGAAACAGAGCCAGCTGGATATGATGTACTTGACGCAAGTTATAGTGAGGCAAATGAATACTTTAAAAAACTTGGAAAACCTGAAAATGATTTATCTAGATATTTAATGTCAGCTGATGTTGATACTAAAACTAAAGATAATTTAAAATATAGTTATACTACTGGATTTGTTTATACTAAATTTCCATATTATTATCAAGGAATGTCAGATTCTAATACTAATATAGAATATGATGATACGTTTACTCCTAAACAAATAGAAAGAGTTATTTTAGAAGTTATTGATAGGAAAATTGATTTAAATGAAGTCTTAATGTTAGATGATTTAGATAATAAATTTTGGGGTAATAATATTAATGGTATTGTTACTGGAGCTAATTGTATGGAGTTCTTAACCGAACAGTTAAATGATATTCAAGTTGAAATTAAAGATTGTGATGGAGTATCTTATGGAACTACTTCTATGGAAGACTATATAATTGGTGTTTCATATGCTGAAACAAGTATTGGTAGTGGTAGTGTTGATGATTATGCTTTGACTCATATGGTTGCTGCTATTTCATATGCTTTGGCTAGAAATAATAATTATAGTAAGGGTAGCACAATTAGTGTTAGAAGTGGAAACTGTTGGCAAGCATATTGTGCGCCATTAAAAGGTTGTAATGCTGTTAAAGCTCATCAATCGTGTGGAAGTGTTGGAGCTTGTACATCATATATACCAGGACCTCCTTCTGCAAAACGTGCTTTAACAAATAGTGAATATTCTAGAGCACAAAGTTTATATCAAACTGCAATTAATTATTTGCTTGTAAAAGATGGAGCTGTATATAAAGCTGATTATGTAAGTACTGTTGCAAACAAATGGAAAGAGTTAGCTTTAAATGGATATAGTTTTACAGAAATATTAAAAGAAACTTATGGTGATGATGGAGCTGAATTACTTGAATGTGGAGGAAGTAATAGTTCAAATAATCAAGATGATAATACTGAAGAAGATAATACTGATGCAAAATTAGGAAATAAAGTAAATGGAAAATATATTAATGTTTCTCCAAATAAAGGCAAATATTATGGATTTGCTTATGCTAATGAAGGTAATAATTCTATTAGTATTGATCCTAAATGGAAAGAAGCTAATTTGACTACTGTAAGTTCTAATTGCTCTGCTGTAGGATGGAATAGTGAATATACTGTTCATACTAAAGCTGCTGATAGTTTTAAAAAAGCATTTTCTAATGTATGTAATATACTAACTAATGGTGTAAAAATATCAAATGGTAAAACTTGTAATTATAGTTTATCTGATTTATCTGGTGGCGGAACATTTAATGAAGTTAAAACTACAAGTGGTTCAATTGGACTTGAAGCTTATGGATTAACACAAGATTGGAATTATTCTAAATCACAATATAATGGTAATTTAGATACTTACAATGAATTTATTAATTCTATAGGTGGAGAAGAAAATTGTGAAAATGTTAACTATATTTTATATAAATATGCTTATGAACCAGCTGGATTTAATTGGGGTGGAAATTATCAAAGAAAAGGTAATTCAGGAACATTTAATCCTAAGAGATTTGAAATAAAATATTAAGGAGGAATTATGAGTAAAGATACAAAAGCTACTATAGCAATACTTTCATTCTTTGTTATATTTGGTTTGATAGTCATAATTCCTTTACTTATTTCTCATAATAAAAAAACTGAAGAAGTTAATAAAAAGAATTTTCCAAGTTATGAAGAGATAACAATTGATGAAAGTATTTTTGGTGATGATAGTAAATATGAAGATGTTCGTGAACAATTAGAAAATGATTATTATTTTTCTAAGTTTGCTTTAATTAGTGATTATGATTATAAAGAAGGTTATAAAAATACTCAAATTAAAGATATGTTAAGAAACTTTATATTTAATTATGAAATTGAAAATACTAGATATATGTTACATAAAAATACTGATGAACAATTATTTTGTTTATTAGATAAACATGTTAAAGAAGGATTTAAAGAATTATATAGATTAGATGTTGATGATAATTTTTTAAGTTTTATGGAACAATTTTATAAATATACTTATAGAAGTAGTGGTAGATATTGTTTCTATTATGGACAGATAGCTGATGAATTTAATAAAAATATTACTATTGGAGTAGAGAGAATGGCTATGAGTTCTATGGGAGTTACTGCAGATATATATATTTATTTATATGATACTAGTGGAACTAGTACTGAAAAAATGAACATTAATAATTTAAAAGACGCAATTAAAAATAAAAACTATAATTTAGCTAGTACTATTACTAAAGATTATTTAGGTGGTAGTGTTACTCATAAACAATTACAATTTATGATTAATAGTAAGGGTAAACAATTTAAATATCAAGTACTAACATCAAAAATTCTAGATTATTAGTGAAAAATGATGTATTATATTGTATAATATTTTTGTGAAGAGGTGGAAATATGAAACTTAAATTTAGAGCTGAGTTAAAAGATATAGTAATATTTTTAATATTTTGTGTTGTATTATTATATTTTGTTTCAGTAGCTGTTGTTAATGTACATAGTTTTGCATTAAGTTCAAAGTTTACTGGTTTAAATCCTATGCCTGCATTTAAAGGGGAACTTTTATTACCAACTTTAGTTATTTACTTTTTAGTTGTATTAGCTATTATGCTTGGATGTTCTTCTTATTTCTTTGAAAGAGAAGAAGGATTTGGAATTACTACTGAAAAGAAAACTAAGAAAGATGGATACTCTAAACTTTTAACTGAAAAAGAGATGAAGAAAGAGTATGGTATTAAAAAGGTTCATTTAAAAGATGATAATTATGATGCTGGAGGTATTCCAGTTATTAATGATGGTAAAGATGCTTGGGTTGATGATAGTGGTCAACCACATGCGTTAATCATGGGTGCTTCTGGTTCAGGTAAAACTCAAGCTTTTATGTTTCCATTAATTAACATTTTAGGTAGACATGGTGAAAGTATGATTGTTACAGACCCTAAAGGTGAACTTTATGAAGAATGTGGCAACTTACTTAAAGAAAAAGGTTATAAAATTATATTAATAAATTTCCGTGATCCTAAAGAAGGTGCTGCATGGAATCCATTTAGTTATCCTTATAGAGTTTATAAAGAAGGTAATGTTGATAAAGCTAATGAACTTTTACAAGACTTGGCTAGTAATATTTTGATTGATCCTAATAATAAGGCTGAACCTTTCTGGGAACAAACTGCATCTAACTTCTTTACTGGACTTTCATTAGGATTATTTGATGATGCTAAAGAAGCTGAAATTAATATTAACAGTATTAATATGATGGCTGAGGTTGGAGAAGACAGAGTTGGTTCTTCAACATATATTAAAGAATATTTTAGAAGTAAAGGAGAATTATCTCCAGCATATATTGCTGCTGCATCTTGTATTAATGCTCCAAATGAGACACGTGGTGGTATCATGTCTACATTTAGAACTAAAACAAGAATTTTCTCATCACAAGAAGCTTTATCAGAAATGCTTTCTTATAGTGATTTTGATATTAGAGATATTGGTAAAGAAAAAACAGCAGTATTTTTAAAAATACATGATGAAAAAACTACATATCATGCTTTAGCAACTATTTTTGTAAAACAAGCTTATGAAGCTTTAATTGCTACAGCTCAAACATTTCCAAATTTAAAATTACCTTATAGAACAAACTTTATTTTAGATGAGTTTGCAAATATGCCAGCACTTAAAGATGTTGGTACTATGATTACTGCGTCTCGTTCAAGAAATATTAGATTCTGTTTTGCGATTCAAAACTTCTCACAATTAACTCAAGTTTATGGTAAGGAAGTAGCAGAGACTATTAAAGGTAACTGTGGTAACTTCGTATATATCATGACTACTGAGTTAGCTGCGTTAGAAGAAGTTAGTAAATTACTTGGTGATAAAAAACCAGAAAAAGCTAAGAAGGATGAACCTGCTCCTCCAATTAGACCTTTATTTACTGTAAGTGATTTACAAGCATTAAAAGAAGGAGAAGTTATAATTAATAGATTTAGAAGTATGCCTTTTAAAACTAAATTAACTTATAACTATAAAATTGATTGGGGAAGAAAATATGAACCTATGGGTTATACTGAACGTGAACATCATGATGTTCAAGTATTTGACCTTAAGAAATTTGTAGCAGATTATAAAGAAAAACAAGGAACTCCAATTGGTAATGGTATGCCAGGAATGGGTGGAATGCCTATGGGTATGCCTGGTATGGGTGGAATGCCTGGAATGAATCCTATGGCAAATCCTTTTATGCAATCTGGTCCAGTACCTGGTGGTGGTAAGAGTGGTATTGCTCCTACAAGTTTAGATGATTATATAAAGAAATTAGATGAAAAAATAGCTGAACTTGAAAAAGAAGAAGCAGAAGAGAAAGCTAAACAAGAAGCACAAAATGCTAGTAATGTTTCTTCTCCAGTAACTACTGAATCTCATTTAACTCCTAAGACGGAAGAAGAGATTCAAAAAGAGATTTCTAATATACTTGATCATAAGGAAGAACCTAGAGTTGAAGCAGCAGAACCAGTAAAACAAGAAAATAAATTTGTTATGAATGAGGAAACTCCAACTGAGGTTAAACCAGAATCTCCAAAAAATTCAATACCTAAATTCATTATTCCAAGTGATGAAGAAGATAAAGTAATAGATATTGGAGAACCAATTGAAATAAAGAAGACTGAAGAAATATACAAAGAAGATAAACCAGTTGAAGTTATTAAGTCAGATGAAGTAATTACACCTGTTAATAATCAAAGTGTGGTAGAAGAACCTAAAGTGGTAGAAAATAAACCACAAATTGAAGGTCTTGAAAAACCAAAAGTTAATATTGATGTTGACAGTGTTGTAGTTAATAATAATGATAAATCTGAAGATTTCTTTGATGACTTTTTTGGAAGTGAGGGTGAGCAATAACGTTCACTCTTTTTTTGAATAAAATACTTTAGGTGATATAAATGAAAATTATAGATGTTAGTGATAAATATACATATAGTACTTCGCATTTACCTAATAGTATTAATATTCCATATGATGAACTTTTAAATAATTATAGAGTTTATCTTAATAAAAGAGATAGATATTATTTATATTGTAAAAGTGGAAAATTAAGTAAAAGAGCTACATTAGTTTTATCTTCTTTAGGATATAATGTTTATTATCTAGAAAAATAATATAAAATATTATATAATTAGTTAGTAATATTGGAGGATAATATGGAGTATTTAGTTGTAGGACTTTTAGTTGTAATTATAATATTATTAATTATTTTATTGACTAGAAAGAATGATAATAGTGACTTAATTGAGAAGATGAATAGAACTGAAATTAATGTCGTTAAAGAGATTGGTGACTTTAAGCATGATTTTTATAGTGATATAAATAAAGACTTTAATGGTTTAAATGATAGAATTGAAAGAAAGTTAAATTTAATAAATCAAAAAGTTAATGAGAAGTTAGAAGATGGGTTTGATAAGACTAATAGAACTTTTACTGAAGTAATGAATAGATTAACTAGAATAGATGAAGCTCAAAAGAAAATTGATGGTTTAGGTAATGAGATTGTTTCTTTAGAGAGTATTTTAACTGATAAAAAAAGTAGGGGTATTTTTGGGGAAGTAAATTTGTATCATATACTTTCTAGTATTTTTGGTGAGAAAAATGATAAAATTTATCAAACACAATATACTTTATCTAATACAACAATTGCTGATGCAATTGTATTTGGTCCTGAACCTTTAGGAACAATTTGTATTGATTCTAAGTTTCCACTTGAGAATTATAGAAGACTTGTTGAGAAGGGGTTAACTCAGGTAGAGAGAGAAGCAAGAAGTAAAGCGTTTGATGCTGATGTTAAGAAACATATTGATGCGATTGCCAGTAAGTATATAATTAATGGTGAAACTACTGATCAAGCCATTATGTTTTTACCTGCCGAAGCTATATTTGCTGAGATTAATGCATATCATCCAAATATTGTTAAGTACGCTGCAAGTAAAAAAGTTTGGATTACTAGTCCAACTACATTAATGAGTTTACTTACTATTATACAATCTGTATTAATGGGTATGGAAAGAGATAAATATACTTCTGTTATACATGAAGAATTAAATAAATTAGGTATTGAATTTGGTAGATATAAAGAAAGATGGGATAAACTATCAAGAACAATTCAAACTGTTAATAATGATGTTGAAAATATTCATAAAACTACTGAAAAAATAACTAAAAGATTTGATTCAATTAATAATGTTAAAATAGAAGATAATAATATTAAAATGATTGATGAGGATTAAAATGGAATATGAAGTTAGATTTTATTTTTCTAAAAGTGAAAAGGAAAATATAATCAATAAATTAAATAATATTAAAGATTTAAAATGTAGTGGTACTTTTTATGAGAAGACTACTCAATATAATTCTAGCAATTCTAATAATGATTTTTATTCTAAAAGTATAGATGGAAGATATAGAGTTAGAATTACTAAGGGTGAAAATGAAACTAAATGTATGTTAAGTTGGAAAAGAAGACTTAATGATACTAAAAGTGGAAATGTAAATAAAGAAGAGGAAATAGAATGTAGAATAGATCCTCGTGATTATGATAATTTTATATATCTAACTGAAAACGTAGTAAAGATGATTAGAGTTGAAAGTTATGAAAGATATAGAACAAATTATGATAATGATGAAATAGAAGTTTCTGTTGATTTATATCCTTTTGGATTAGCTTTAGAGATTGAGGCTAAGTGTGATAAGAATCAAGAAGAAATAGTAGAAAAATATGTTAAAAAACTAGGTTTAGATTTAAAAGATTCTTATAGATTATCATGGGATGATAAATATAGTGAATTATGTGAAAGTCAAAATATTAAAAAGTATAGTGATGTTTTATTTGAAAATAAAGATATGCCTAGTATGTAAGAATAGGAAAATTTAAAATGAAGATTACGTTAGTGACTGGCAATTGGGCTAAAGTCATGCAAGCTAAAAATTTTTTAGAACCACTTGGTTTTGAAATAGATAATGAAAAAATGGATACTATAGAAATACAAAGTGATTTTGTAGAGGAAGTTGCTAAGTATTCAGCTAAGTGGGCAAGTGAAAAACTTAAAAAGAATGTTATGAAAGTAGATACAGGAATAATGATAGAAGCATTAAATGGATTTCCAGCAGCATATACTCATTATGTTCAAGATACTATTGGAATAGATGGAGTTTTAAAACTAATGGAAAATGTTTCTAATAGAAAAGCTAAATTTGTTCAAGCATTAGGATTTTGTGAATATGGAAAAGAACCTATGGTATTTGTATCTATTACTAATGGAACTATTGCTGAAGAAAGTATGGGTTCTTATGGTTGGAGTTGGGATAAGATTTTTATTCCAGAAGGAAAAGATCAAACATTAGCATGTTTTGAAGATGAAGAAAGATTAAAACTTTGGAACGATACTGGATATATGCAATTAGCTAAATATTTAAAGAAATAAAAATTAATAAAAGATTTTTGATTACATATTATTATATTGGTGATATGTATGAAGAAAATCTTTTTATTTATGATAACTTTTTTGATTAGTTTTAGAGTTTTTGCGGCTGTAGATTTAGCTAAGAATTCTAAAAGTGCTATATTGATTGAAAGTACTACTGGAAAAATATTGTATGAAAAAAATAGTAATGAAAAGAGAAGTCCTGCTAGTATGACTAAAATGATGACATTACTTTTAACAACTGAAGCTTTAGAAAATGGAAAAATCAAATTAGATGATATGGTTCATGTATCTAAAAATGCTAGTTCGATGGGTGGTACTCAAATATTTTTAGAGGAGAATAGTGAAATAAGTGTTGAAACATTATTAAAAGGAATATCTATTGCTTCTGCTAATGATGCTGCTGTTGCTGTTGGTGAATATATAGGTGGTACTTTAGATAATTTTGTTAGTATGATGAATAATAGATGCAAGGAACTTGGATGCAAGAATACTGAATTTAAAAATCCACATGGACTTGATGAAGAAGGACATTTGACTACTGCTTACGATATGTCTCTTATTGCACGTGAGTTAGTTAAACATGAGAGCGTATTAAAACTTACGAGTACTTATGAAGATAATATTAGTGTTTCAGGAGAGAATCATTGGCTTGTTAATACAAATAAATTAATTAGATTTTATAAAGGAATAGATGGTCTTAAAACAGGTTATACTGATAATGCTGGATATTGTTTAACAGCTACTATGAATAAAAATAATATGAGACTTATTAGTGTAGTTATGGGAAGTGATACTAAAGATAATAGAAGTAGTGATACCATTGGAATGCTTGAATATGGTTATAGTATGTATGGAAGTAATACTGTAATAAAAAAAGATGAATTTAATGGAACATTGCATATTGAAAATGCTAAAGTTAGAGATATAAAATATTATTTAGATACTGATATTAATTTAATTGTTGATAAAAATGTTAGAGATGTAAATTATAAAACAGACATTGAATTATTTAAGGTTAAAGCTCCTTTAAAAAAGAATAGTAAAGTTGGTGTTTTAAAATTATATTATGATAATAAAACTTATTCATATGATTTAGTAGTTCATGAAGATATAGAAAAAGCTAGTTATTTCAAAGTTTTTAGTAATCTATTAAAAGATGTGTTTAGTGGTGATAGGGCAAGATCAAGAGCAAATTAAATAACAATTTGCTTTTTATATGTTATAATATGCTTATAAAGTGCAAATGGAGTTAATATGAAAGAAATAATATATAATTATGATAATTTAACTGAAGAAGAAATAACTGAATTAGTTATTAGAATGAAAGCTTTAATTATTCAAGGTGATAAGTTATTAATAGGTGATGAGTCTGGATGTTTTCAATTTATTGGAGGACATTTAGAAGAAAATGAATCATTTAATGATTGTTTAAAAAGAGAGGTTAGAGAAGAAACCGGTATTGAATTAGATGATTCTGAAATTAAAAGACCATTCATGAAAGTATCATATTTAAATAGAGATTGGCCAGAAAAAGGTAAGAATAGAAAATGTGAGATATACTATTATGTTATTGAAACATTAAAAGAAGTAAATTTAAAAAATACTAATTATACTCAAAATGAAATTGATAAAGGTTATTCTATTAAATCATTTAAATTGAATGAAGCTATTTCTAAAATAGAAGAGAATATACCAAATCATGAAAAGAATAAATTAATTTCTTTAGATATGATTGAAGCAATAAAAGAATATTTAAAACAATGTAAGTGAGGTATAAAATGAAAACAAAATTAATATATTTTGTTCATGGAACTACATATGATAATGCTAGTAAAAAGTGTTCCGGTTGGAAGCAAGTTGAACTTAATGATTTAGGAAGAGAACAAGCTCTAAATCTAGGAAAAGTAAATAAAGATATAAATTTTGATGTAATATTTACTTCTGATTTAGTTAGGGCTATAGAAAGCGCTAATATTGCTTTTCCAAATGTATTAAAAATTCAAGATAAAAGATTAAGAGAATGTAATTATGGTGATTTAGATGGTGAAGATAAACATCTTATAGTCTATGAAGAACATATAGATGAGAGTTTTCCTAATGGTGAATCTTTAATTGATGTTGAAAATAGAATTAGAGATTTTATAAATTATTTACTAGAAAACTATAAAGGTAAAACTATTGGAATAATTGCTCATAGAGCACCACAATTAGCTTTTGAAGTAATAACTAAAAATATTTCTTGGGAGGAAGCTAATAAAAATGATTGGAGAAAAACAGGTGATTGGAAACCTGGATGGGAATATGATATAGATTAAAATTACTGGAGAAGTATTATGACAATAATTGATAAATTAAAAAATAAAGAAAATAAAAAAGATGAAAATGTAAAACGTGAACCTGTTGGATTTAATGCAATATTAGAAGAATGTAAAAACGCTTATCCTGATCAATTGTATCCAATTCATTATGGCCCAATGATAAGTTGGGAAGCAGGGGGAAAGTTTCCACTTAGAGAAGTAAATGTATATGAGACAGATGAATATTATCATTTTGTTTCTTTTGGATTAAGTGATTTATTTGAAAAAACTACTACTGATGAATATAGTGGTTATGGAATGGAATTTACTTTTAAATTAAAAAAAGATAAATATGAAGATCTTGAAGCTGAGATAAGATGTGTATGTAATATATTACAGCAAGTTGCTAGAATTACATTTACTAAAAATGAAATATTTGATATATATGAGTATATATACACTGGTCAAACAGATGGAATAGATGCTTTTAGGAAATCTAAATTAACTGGTTTGATAACTATTCCTGATACTACATTTGTTAGTTTAGATACACCGAATGGAAGAGTAGATTTTGTTGAATTTATTGGTGTAACTAATGATGAACTTTTAGCTTTAGAAAATAAAAAAACTACTGTTGCTAATCTATATAAAAAGATAGGTAGTGATATAACTGATTACAATAGAAAGTCTGTTTTTTAAGCAATTATTTAATTGCTTTTTTTGTCACTTTGATGTCACTTATATAGTCGTATAATTATAACAGATGAAAGGGAAGTGTTTCTATGGAAATATTAAGAGTAGAAAATTTAACAAAAGTTTATGGAAAAGATAGTACTAAAGTAGTTGCTTTAGACAATGTATCTTTTAGTGTTAAGAAAGGTGAATTTGTGGCTATAGTTGGTGCTTCTGGTAGTGGTAAAAGTACATTACTTCATTTGATTGGTGGAGTAGATAGGCCTACTAGTGGAAAAGTTTATATTAATGATAAAGATATTTTTAGTATGAATGATGATAAACTTGCAATATTTAGAAGAAGACAAATTGGATTAATATATCAATTTTATAATTTAATACCTATATTAGATGTTGAAGAAAATATATCTTTACCTTTAGAACTTGATGGAAGAAGTATAAATAGAATAGATTTAAATGAAATGTTAATTCTTTTAGGATTAGAAAGAAGACGTCATCATTTACCAAGTCAATTATCAGGTGGACAACAACAAAGAACTTCTATAGGTCGTGCTTTAATAACAAAGCCATCTATAATTTTAGCTGATGAACCTACAGGAAATTTAGATTCTAAGGCTAGTGAAGAAATTGTAGAATTACTTAGAAAATCTAATAAAGAATTAAATCAAACAATTATTATGATTACTCATAATTTAGAATTAGCTGAGATAGCTGATAGAATAATTAAAATTGAAGATGGAAAAATTGTTAAGGAGGCATAATTATGAAACTCTTAAACAAATTAACATATAAAAATTTAATTTTAAATAAAAAAAGAAGTATTGTCACAATAATTGGAATAATACTTAGTGTTGCGTTAATTACGGCGGTTTCTTGTATGGTATCTAGTTTTAGAGAAACTATGATTAATTATGAAAAAACTAGAGAAGGAGATTATCATATAAGACTTGATAAAGTTCCAGTTGAAGATTTAAAATATCTTGATAATAATAGAAATATTGAATCATATTATGTTACGAGTGGTATTGGATATGCAAAACTTGAAGGTGTTAAAAATGAATTTAAACCATATGCATATGTAATGGAAATGAATATGACTGCTTTTCAAAATACTAGACTTCAATTAGTGAGTGGTGAATTTCCAAAAAGTGATAGTGAAATAGTTATTCCAAGACATTTAAAAACTAATGGAAGAGTTAATTTTGAAATAGGTGATACGATTACATTAGAAATTGGTGATAGAGTAAGTGAAGGATATGCTTTAAATCAAAGCAATCCATTTAGTAAAGAAACTCCAGAAGAAATAATTAATACAAAATCAAAAACTTATAAAATAGTTGGTATTGTTGAAAGACCAAGTTTTGAATATTATACTGCTCCTGGATATACTTTTGTGACATTTAAATCTAAAAATGATAATGATGGTTTTTATGATGTGTATGTTAAATATACAAAAGATGCATTAAAAGATTATAAAAGTGTTACTTCTAATTTGGTAGGCGATATTGATGATCCTAAATATGAATTTGTAGTTAATGAACATTTAATTCAACTTGAAACTATGTCTTTTAGTGATGGTTCTATGAGAGTTATTATTAATTTAGCAATTATAGTTATAGCTATTATAATTTTTACTTCTGTTTTTTGTATAAAAAATAGTTTTAATATTTCAATAACTGAGAAAATTAAACAATATGGTATGCTTGCTAGTGTAGGAGCAACGAGTAAACAAATTAAAAGAAATGTTTATTATGAAGCTTTCTTGTTATCTATAATTGGTATTCCTCTTGGAGTATTGAGTGGGTTATTTGCTTCATTTGTTCTTATTAAAATAGTTAATGCTTTACTTGGTGACTCTATGGTAGTTGAAGGATTTTTAGTATATAAAGTATCTATTTTAGCTATAGTTCTTTCTATAGTATTAAGTGTTGTAACAATATTCTTATCTTCTAGGAAAGCTGCTAAAATAGCTTCTAAAACATCTCCAATTACTGCTATTAGAAATAGTGGCTCTATTAAAATAAATCCTAAAAAGTTAAAAACTTCAAAACTTATTAAGAAGTTATTTGGCATAGGAGGAGTAATATCTTATAAAAATATAAAAAGAAATAAGAAAAAATATAGAACTACAGTAATATCAATTGTGATATGTGTTTCTGTATATGTAGCTTTATCATATTTTATTAATACTGCGTTTACTTTAGTTAAAATGGAATTTGGTGAATATAATTATAATATAAGTGTAAATGTTTATCAAAATGATTATGAAAAAAATTATAATTATTTAAAAGATATTACTAATTTAGATGGTATAAAAGATTATTCTATCGTTAGAAATACTATGATAGAAACTAATTTAAAATATACTAATGATGCTGTTAAATATAATAGTTATGATAGTAATATTGCTAATAATAAAATATTGATTACATTAAGTTTTGGAAAAGAAGAATATAAAAGATATATAAAAGAATTAAATCTTAATTATGATGATGTTAAAGATAAAGCAATATTAGTTAATAATGATATAGCTCAATTTATAGAAAATGATAAAACTAAAAAAGTAGTTTATCAAATTTTTGATATTAAGAGTGGAGACTTTATTAAAGGTAAAACTGTAATTGATGAAGATGAAAGTGATGTAAATATAGAAATAGCTAAAGTTACTGACATTAGACCAATGGCGTATGAAAATTATTATGATCAACCAATATTAATAATTAGTGACGAATTAATGGATACTTTACCTAAGAAAAGTGGTATGACTGCATTTATTAATTGTGATAATCCTGATTTATTACAAGATGAAATAGATAAAATACTTATTGATGTAGATGAATATAATATGGTTAATATTGATAAAAATGTTAAATCTATGAATGATTTGTATTTAATTATTGCTATATTCTTATATGGATTTATTATTGTTATTGCTTTGATTGGTGTTACTAATATATTTAATACTATTACTACTAATATTGAGCTTAGAAAAGGTGAGTTTGCTATGCTTAAGAGTGTAGGTATGACTAATCATGAATTTAATAGAATGATATTCTTAGAAAGTTTCTTCTATTGTATTAAATCATTGCTTATTGGATTACCTATTGGAATTATTATTTCTTATACTATATATAATGTTTTAATAGGTCAAATGGAATTAAAATATGTTCTACCATATAAAGGAATAATTATTAGTATATGTGTTGTATTTGTACTTATATTTACATTAATGAAATATTCTGTTAATAAAACTAAATCTAATAATATAATAGAGACTATAAGAAATGAAAATATTTAATAAGAGACTAGTTTAGTCTCTTATTTATTGTTATAATGTGTTTAAAGGAGTGAGGTAACATGAAAATATTATTGATTGAAGATAATCAAAGTATTTGTAAAGGACTAGAGTATGCTTTTAAAAGTAATGGGTATGAATGTGAAATAACTAATTCTATTAGCTCTAGTAAATATATTATTAGTAATTATAATCCACAATTAATAGTGTTAGATGTTAGTTTACCTGATGGGAATGGATTTGATTTATATATAGATACAATTAAAAAATTAAATATTCCAACTATATTTTTAACAGCAAGAGATAATGAAGATGATGTTGTTAAAGGACTTGAAATAGGCGCTAATGATTATATAACTAAACCATTTTCTACAAGAGAATTATTGGTTAGAATAAATAAAATATTATCCAAAGATAAAAGAATTATAGAAGTTAAAAATATTAAATTTGATATGGACAAAATGCAAGTATATAAAGATGATAAAATTGTTAATATGACTTCTTTAGAACTTAAAATATTATATTTATTATTTTCTAATTTGAATAAAGCAGTAACTAGAAATTATTTAATTGAATATATTTATAATTTAACTGGTAATGATGTTAATGATAATACAATAACAGTTTATTTAAAAAGGATAAGAGAGAAGATAGGTAATGATATAATAGTTACTATTAAAGGAATAGGATATAGAATAGAAAATGAAAAAAAGTAAAATTATAATAATTAGTTATATATTAGTAATAATATGTTTTATGATTGTATTTAATGCTTTTTATATTTCTTTAAATAATAAAAATAGAATGAAATATAATATTACTTTAAATAATATTTTATATGAAGTTAGTCTTAAATATCCTTTAGTTAATAGTGAAGATATTATTGAAATATTAGATGGTAAAACTAGTGATGTAAATGTATTAAAGGATTATGGAATAGATATTGATAAAGATTATTTAATATTAAATAGTAAGAAAGACTATATGAATGGATTAATAATTAATAATATTTTTATGATTGTTTTTATAATTTTATTGACTTTAATATCTTTTATAAGTAAGAAAAATCAAAGTAAAAAAATAAAAGAAATTACTAGTTTGATAGAACAAATTAATAGAAAGAATTATATGATAGATATTGATAATAATACTGAAGATGATTTATCAATATTAAAAAATGAAATATATAAAACAACTGTTATGTTAAAAGAAGAAGCATATAATTCTAATAATGATAAAAATAATATAAAAAAATCAATTGAAGATATATCACATCAATTAAAAACGCCACTTACTTCTATAAGTGTAATGCTTGATAATATAATAGATGATCCTGATATGGAAGATAGCGTTAGAAATGATTTTATAAATGATATAAATAGAGAAATAAATAATATAAATTTTTTGATTAAATCTTTACTTAAATTATCTAGATTTGATGTTAATGCTGTTAAATATAATAGTCAAAATAATAGTGTTAAATCTATTATGGATAAAGTAATGAATAATGTATCAACATTAAGTGATTTAAAAAATATTAAGATTGATTTAAATATTAAAAATGACTTTAATATTTATTGTGACTTTAATTGGCAAGTAGAAGCTATTACTAATATAGTTAAGAATAGTATAGAACATTCATTTAAAGATAAAGATATTATAATAAATGTTGTAGATGAAAAATTATATTCTAAAATAGAAATAATAAATTATGGAATTGGAATAAATTCTAAAGATATAAAACATATATTTGATAGATTTTATAAAGGAGATAATTCTTTAGAAGATAGTTTTGGAATAGGATTATCTTTATCAAAAACAATTATAGAAAAGAATAATGGTAAAATAAGTGTAAGTTCTAAAGAAAATGATAAAACTATTTTTACTATTAAATATTATAAGGAGTAGATATGAAAGTTTGTGTTTTTAATCCAGTTATAGAGAAAGGAAATTGTATTTTAAGATCATTAACAAAAATACTTGAAAAAGATTATTTTGAAGTTAAAAATGAATTAAATAATTTAACTAAAAAATTAAATTGTGAAGATTATAGAGATGAAAAAGTATTTTTAAAATATTTAGATGATAGTGGTTTTATAAAAGTTGATTCTTATAATGGTGTAAGCGTTAGAGATTTAAAATTAGATAGTGGAAAATATGTAGTTATTTGTGGTAAAGATGATTATTATCATATGTTTAGTGTAGTTGATGGTATCATTTATGATAAAGATGAAAGTTGTTATGAACTTAAAGTAATTGATGTTTATAAATTGGAGAAATAATGGAAGAGTATGAATATAGTTTTAAAGTTAAATCTTTAGAACCAGTTTTTATGTATTTAAAAGAAAATAATTACAAAGAAATTTTTAATAAAAAACAAAATAGAATTGTATATGAGAATATTAAAAATAGAAATATAATATCAAGAATTACTTCTAATGATGAAGATTATTTATTTGATTTTAAAAATAAAAGTTATGAAACAGAAACTTTGAAAATATCAAAAGCATCTTTACCATTAAAAATAAAAAAAGAAGATATTGAAAATGTTAAATCTATTTTAGATGTTTTAGGATTTGAACAAACTTCTAATATTGTAAGAACAAGATTTGTATTTGTTAAAGATGAAGTTAAATTTGAAATAGATGATTATATTAAACCTAAAATGCTTGTGGTAGCAGTTGAGGGAAAACGTGATAAAGTAGATAAAGTGTATAATGAAGTAAAAAATATGTTTGATATTGTTAATTAAGATATTTAATTATATCTTTTTTTAATGTAATGTATTAAAATATTAAATATGAAAAAAAGAATTATTAAAATTATATTAGTTGTAGTTTGGATGTTAATAATATTTTTATTTTCTAATCAAGATGCTAGTAAATCTAGTAATTTAAGTGATAGTTTTATTTATAAAATTGTATCTGTTTTTAGAAGTAAAGATATTAGTGATGAAAAAATGGAATTGATTATTTCTAATAATACATTTATTGTTAGAAAAGCTGCTCATTTTTTTGTATATTTTGTACTTGGAATATTAGTATATTTATTGCTTAAAGAATTTAAAGTTAATAATATAGTTATTTATTCTTTATTGATATGTTATTTATATGCGGTAAGTGATGAATTTCATCAATTTTTTATACCAGGTAGAAGTATGGAATTTAGAGATACTATAATAGATGGTTGTGGCTCTTTTATAGGTATATGTTTTAGTAGAATATTAAATAAAAAGATGATAAAATAATTATTAAAGAGAGGTTATATTATGGGACTATTTAGTAAATTAAAAAGCGTTTTTAGTAAACAAGAAGAAGTAAAAGAAAGTTTAGATAATAATGAAATTAAAGTTACTAAAGAACAAAAAGAAGAATTGAAAGAAACAGAGAAATATGTAGATGGGTTATCTAAATCTAGAGATAATTTTGTAAATAAATTAAGTATTTTAGGAATTAAATATACTAAAATAAGTGAAGATTTTTATGATGAATTAGAAGAAATATTAATTACTGCTGATATTGGTGTTAATACAGTAATGGATTTTGTTAATAGACTTAGAAAACGTGTTAAAGAAGAACATATTGAAGATTTTGAATATTTAAAAGAAGTTATTGTTGATGAATTATTTATGATTTATGTAGGTAATGATATATTATCTTCTAAGTTAAATATTAAAAATGATGAATTGAATGTTATATTATTTGTTGGTGTTAATGGTGTTGGTAAAACTACAAGTATTGCTAAAATTGCTAATAAATTAAAAAAAGATGGAAAGAAAGTTTTGTTAATAGCTGGAGATACATTTAGAGCAGGAGCAGTTAATCAATTAGAAGAATGGGCATCAAGACTTAATGTTGGTTTTTATGGTGATGATAGAACAGATCCATCTGCGGTTATATATGACGGATTAAATAAAGCAAAAAAGGAAAACTATGATGTTGTTCTTGTTGATACTGCTGGAAGACTTCAAAATAAATCTAATTTAATGAAAGAATTAGAAAAAATGAATAGAGTTATTGGAGAAATAGTTCCAGGTAATCCAGTTGAAACATTATTAGTAATAGATGCAACTACAGGACAAAATGGAATTAGTCAAGCTAAAAGTTTTAAAGAAATTACTAATATTACTGGAATAGTATTAACTAAATTAGATGGTACTGCTAAAGGTGGAATAGTACTTGCTATAAAAGAACTTGTAGATATTCCTGTTAAATTTGTAGGACTTGGTGAAAAAGAAGATGATATGATACCATTTGATATAGAAAAATATATTTATGGATTATTTAAGGAGTTCTAATGGAAGAAAGAGAATATATAACAAGTTTATATGAGATATATAATAAACTTTTATCTCAAAGAGAAAGAGAATATTTCGAAAATTATTATTTTGAAGATTTGAATTTGAAAGAAATAGCTGATAATAATAATATTAGTAGAAGTTATGTTGGAAAATATATTAAGCAAATAGAAGATAAACTAATTGAATATGAAAAGTGTTTAAATATTTATGAAAAAAATAACAAGATTAGAGAAATTATTAAGTTTAGTGATTTAAAAGAAAGAATAGAAGAAATATTATAGATTATATGGTATAATTTATTTAGAAAAAGGTGAAGAGTATGAATAAACATGGTTGGGGACTTAGAGCAGAGCTTGCATTTATTTTATTGTGTGTTATTTGTTTAATTATATCTACAGTTGGCTTATATCAATTTGGATTATTAGGAGAAAATCCTAATGCACCAATGAATACTAATATGAAAACAAATTTTGACTATAGTGCACTTGAAAATAAATTATCTAATGCAGCAAGAAAATATGTTAAAGAGAAATATCCTTATGGAGTAAGTGATATATTAATAGTTAAAACATCAACATTATATAATAATGGCTATTTGTCTACTTTAACTGATAGTAGAGATAAGAAATGTGTAGGATATGCTAAAGTTTTACCAAATGATAATATAGTGTCATATATATCTTGCTCTAGATATAGAACTTCTGGGTATAGTGAAGATTATGAGTAAAAAGATAATGATTATACAAGGCAGTATAGTTGTATTATTTATATCTGCTTTATTATTTATTGGGAATAGTCTTAAAGATACAACATATTTGAGACTTGAAAGAGATTTGAAAAGTGCTACTAAGAGATATGTTAGAGATTATAATATTAAACCTAAAATAAGTGATTCAGTAATTATTACTGTAGATGATTTATTAAAAGATAGATATATTAAGGAAAATCCTAATATAGATAAATATTGTATAGATAATGTTACAATGTTTAGAGGCTTATTTATGAATGAATACGAAGTTCATAGTGATTGTAAAGAATAATTCTTGTATTATTCTTTTTATTTATAGTATAATTTAAGTAGAAGAAGGGAGACTATTTATGGGACCATTTTTAATTGTTGTCTTAATAATAATTGGAATTGTATTATTAAGAAGTATTGTACAAATTAATGAATATGAGAGAGGAGTTAAATTCTGTAAAGGCAAATTTACTAAGATATTAGAACCAGGTTGGAGAATAATTATACCAATATTTGAATCTTATAAGAAAATTGATATTAGAACAAAAGCAGTTGATGTACCTGAGCAAGATGCGATTACTAAAGATAATGTATCAGTTAGAATAAATGCTGTTATTTATTATAAGATTTTTGATGCTTCTAAAGCATTATTAGAAGTAGAAAATTTTTATTATGCTGTTAGTCAACTTGCTCAAACTACTATGAGAAATGTTGTTGGAAGTGTATCTTTAGATGAACTTTTAACTGAACGTGAAAAATTAAGTGAATCTATTTGTAAAATTATAGATGAAGCTACTGATCCTTGGGGAGTTAAAGTTGAAAATGTAGAATTAAAAGATATTAGTTTACCAGAAGAAATGAAGAGAGTTTTAGCTAAAGCTGCAGAAGCTGAACGTGAGAAAGCAGCTGTTATAACTAAGGCTTCTGGAGAAGTTGAAGCTGCTAAGAATTTGGCTCAAGCTGCTACTACTATGGCATCAACTCCTGGAGCATTACATTTAAGAACATTATCTACTATTAATGATATAAGTAGTGATCAATCAAATACTATAATATTCTGTGTGCCAGTTGAAGTACTTGATGCATTTAAAAGTGCAAGCATCGATCCTACAAAATTAGTAGAAAAGATAAGTAAGAAAAATTAGTTACTTGAAAAAGTAACTTTTTTATTGTAAAAGTAGTGTATTAAAAAGTTATTGCGTATTTAATTAATGAAGAGACAAAGAAATTTGTCTTTTTAATTTGTAAGAAAGGAGGTAATATGAAATATTATAATGGATTAAATGATATTGTATTTAAGAATACTTTGTGTGTAGAAGAACATAAAGGTTTACTTAAGTGGTTACTAGAATCATGTTTAGATATTAAAATAGATAATTTAATATTAAAAGATAAAGAATTATCTAAAAAGACAAAATACTCAAAAGGAAGAGTAGTAGACTTATTAATTGAAAGTGATAATAAAATGTTTAATGTAGAAATAAATAATAGACCACATGATTATAATAATGATAGAAATCTAGGATACTTAGCTAATCTATATGGAAAGAGTATAGATAAGAGTAATGACTATAAAAAGATAAATTCATGTATTCAATTAAACATAACAAGTGGCAAAAAAGACATAGAATTAAAAAGTAAATATCTTCTAGTAGACACATTAAATGAAAGTAAAAATATATGGACAGATAACTTTATAATATATGAGATAAATGTAGATTTATTAAAGAAGTTATATTATAATAAAGACATCAAAAGTATAAATAAATACAAACCGGTAATAATGTTAACTTTAAATAAAGAAGAGTTAGAAGAATTTAGTTTAGGAGATGAGAGAATAATGGAATATAAAGATAAAGTAGATGAGTTAAATAGTGATGATGACTTTGTAACATTCATAAGCAGAGAAGAAGATCAAGAGAAAACTGAGAATGCTTTAAGAACCATTATTTCTGAGAAGAATGAAGAATTAAAGAATAGTAGAGAAGAACTAAGAAATAGCAAAGAAGAATTAAAGACTCAAAAAACTAAACTAAATAATGTGAAAATTGACATAGCAAGAAACCTAAAAGAAAACAATATCGATATTAAAATTATTTCTGATACAACAGGATTAACTATTGAAGAAATAAAAAAATTATAAACATTACTTTTAATGTATGTTTACACTTATTATGCATAAACTATAATTGATATTTAGTACTTATAGTGGTATAATATGCTAGAAAGTTGGGATAGGAAATGTCAAAAAGAAAGAAGAAAAATACTGTTTTAAGAATAATTAGTGGTTTTTTATGGTTACTTGCTTTAATATCTATGGGATACTTGTGTTATTTAATATATACTGCTAATATATTACCAACTAAATACTATATGATTTTAGTAGGTGTAATGGTATTTTTAATATTAATGTTTATCTTATTTATTAGAAATAAAAATTCAAGAGCTTGGATATTAATAATTTGCGATATTATATTTATTCCTTTGATTGGAATTACATATTTTGCTAATGACAAATTAGATGATACATTGAAATTTTTAAAAGATAATTTAAATGCTAAATATGAAACTAATATATATAATGTTGTTGTTAATAAAAATTCAAATATTAATTCAATAAGTGATTTAAATAATAAAACTATAAAATTAGTTAATGATATGGATGATAAGACTTTACTTGAGAAGTCTATCAATAAAAAAATAAAAAATGGTAAATTAGAATATAGTGAAAATGTTGCTGAATTATTATATGAAGTTAAAGATAATATTGAAACCATAATTATTGTTAATTCAGGTAATTATGATGCGATGGTTGAAGAAGATCAAGAATACACAAATAGTGTTAAAGTATTAGATACGATAGAGATTAAACAAAGAATAGAAAATACATCTACAGGAGTAGATGTAACTGAAGATTCATTTATTGTTTATTTAAGTGGAATAGATACAAGAAGTGGTAAGTTACCTGCTAAGAGTTTAAGTGATGTTAATATTTTATTAGTTGTTAACCCAACTGAAAAAAAGATCTTAATGGTAAATACACCTAGAGATTATTATGTTCAATTACATGGTAAAACTGGACTTAAAGACAAATTAACTCATGCTGGACTTGTTGGTGGAGTAAGCATGTCTATGTCAACATTAGAAGATTTATATGAGATTAAAGTTCCATATTATGTTAGAGTTAATTTTAATGCAGTTGTAAAATTAGTAGATGCTATTGATGGTATTACATTATACAATGATCAAACAAGAAGTTTTAGTTGTTGGACTGATAGAGATTGTGTGTTTAAACCAGGAAATAACAAAGTAAAAGGTAAATGTGCTTTAGCATTTGCTCGTGAAAGACATGCTTATACAGAAGGAGATAGACATAGAGGAGAAAATCAAGAGCAAGTAATTCAAAAAATAATAGAAAAAGTTACTAGTTCTAAAACGCTTATATCTAAATATTCAGATATACTAACATCTTTAAATGGTACATTTGAAACTAATATAACAACTGAAGAAATTACAAGTTTAGTAAAAATGCAAGTAGATGATATGAGTGGATGGACAATAGATACATACAATGTTTCAGGAAGCGATTTATATGCTTATACGTATAGTTATCCAAGTAGAGAGTTATATGTAATGAATCCTAACTTAAAAACAGTTGAAGAAGCAAAAGTTAAATTAAACCAAGCACTTAACAAAAACTGATAAAAACTTATCAGTTTTTTTGTATAAAAAATCATAAATGGTTGAATAACTAAGTTTAAAATAGTATAATAGGTTTACGAGTTAGGAGTAGTTGCATAATGAATGAAACGTTAGAAGTCGAAAATACAAAGAAAATTTCAAAGTCTATAGTTCAAGAAAAGACAATAATTAATGATAATTATTTTTATTTGTTTGTAAAACGATTTTTTGATTTCATTGGCAGTATTGTTGGAATTGCATTTTTAATTCCAATTGTTATTGTTGTAAAAATTTTCTCTTTGTTTGCTAGAGACAATAATTCAATCTTTTTTGTGCAAGATAGAATTGGAAAAAATGGTAAAATTTTTAAAATGATAAAATTTAGAACAATGGTTCCCAATGCAGATGCTATTTTAGAAGAAATGCTAAAAAATGATAAAAAAATAGCTAATGAGTATAACAAATATAAAAAATTAAATAATGATCCTAGAATTACAAAAATCGGTAAACTTTTAAGAATTACATCTATAGATGAGTTTCCACAATTTATAAATGTATTTTTAGGTCAAATGTCCTTAGTTGGTCCTAGACCTTATTTGCCACGTGAGAAAAAAGATATGGGTAGTAGATACAAAACTATAACTACTGTTAAACCTGGCTTGACTGGATATTGGCAGGTTAGAGGAAGAAATAATACTGATTTTAATGATAGATTAAATTTAGATGTAAAATATGTTAAGATTAAGTCATTGCTTTTAGATTTAAAAATATTATTTAAAACTTTTGTGATAGTTTTTAAAAGAGATGGAGCTTTATAAGAGGAGAGTATTATGAAAAAAAGATTGGTTGTATTACTTCTTGTTGCATTGTTACTTGTAAGTGGATGTGGAAAAAAAGAAGAAAAGGTTGATTCTAATAAGGATAAAAATAATGATGTTCAAGTCGAACCAAAAGTTGAAGAAAAGAAATTAACTATAATAGATGAAGATTCTAAATCTAGACCTTACGCTATTATAATTAATAACTTACCATCTGCTATGAAAGTTCAAGCTGGTTTAGATCAAGCATATATGATTTATGAATTTCCAATTGAAGGTGGTTATTCAAGAAGTTTAGCTTTATTTAAAGATAAAACAACTAATAAAATTGGTACTGTAAGAAGTGCAAGACAAAATTATATTGATTATGCATTAGAAAATGATGCAATATTTGTACATTGGGGTGGAAATCATCCTGCTTACGATGTAATTAAAGAAACTAAAGTAACTGATATAGATGCTCAAAGTTCTTCAAAACCATTCTTTAGGGATAATCCAGAAAAATTAGCAACAGAACATACTGGATATACAAGTTTAGAAAAATTAATTAATTATGCAACTAATACAAAAAAATATAGATTAACTACAGATGTTAAATCACCACTTAAATATACAACTGATATTGTTGATTTAAGTAAGGCAAGCGATGCTAAAGAAGCTAAAACAGTTGAGTTAAATTATTCTGGTAGTTATAAATTAAAATATGTATATGATGAAAATACTGGGAGATATCAAAGATACTATAATAATAAAGAACATAAGGATTATTTTAATGGAAATAAATTTGATACTAAAAATATTATCATAACATTAATTGGAACTGGAAAAGTTAAAGGTTATACTGATACAGCTGGTACAAATTATACTGATTTATACAATATTGGTAGTGGTAGTGGGTACTATATAACTAATGGTTATGCAAGAGAAATTAAATGGAGTAAAGAATCTAGAAGTGCTCAAACTAAATATACTTATAATGATGGAACAGAAGTAAATGTTAATGATGGTAATACATATATAAATCTTTTTGATAAATCAAAGAGTGTAAGTATTAAGTAAAAGAGTTGTATAAATTTACAGCTCTTTTACTTTGTTTACTTTTTTGCTTTTAATTACATATATTAGATGATATAATATTATTGCAAATATTAATTCTTTGAGGAAGTGAAAAAATGAAAAAAGTAATCGATATCATATGTCCTTTATATAATGCTGAAGAATATATAGATGACTTATATAAATCTTTATTGATTCAAAAAAATGTAAATGTTGGTAAAATTCTTTTTTTATTAACTGAATCAAAAGATAATTCTGAACAATTATTGAAAAATAACAAATGTAATTATGAAATTGTTAAGAAAAGTGAATTTTCTCATAGCTTAACTAGAGAAAAAGCGGCTATGAAGAGTAATGCTGATATTGTTTGCTTTATTACTCAGGATGTTGTAATAAAAGATGATAAATGGTTATATAATTTGACAAAAAATATTCTTAAAGGAAATTGTGCTGCTGCTTATTCTAGGCAAATTACTAAGTATAATAATATAGAAAAATATACCAGAGAACGTAATTATCCAGATTATTCATTTATGAGATCAAAGAATGATATTGAAAAATATGGCCTTAGAACTTTCTTTTTTAGTGATGCTGCTAGTGCTGTGGATTTGAAGGCATTCAAAAAAGTAAAAGGATATGATTCTAAAAAATTAACAATTTCCGAAGACATGTATTTAGCTTATAAATTAATAACTAATGGCTATAAAATATCGTATGAGTCTGATTCAATAGTATATCATTCACATAATTTTACATTAAAACAAATATACGATAGATATAAGCTAACTGGTATTTTTTTTAAAGAAAACTCTTATTTGGATAATTATGGTACTAATAGTAGTGGCGCCGATTTAGCAAAATATGTACTTAAGAGAATAGTTCAAGAAAAAAATATTAAAATGTTTTTTAGATATCCATTTGATATGGCAGCAAGATTATTTGGCATGAAAGCGGGGAAAAGGTAATATGGAAGATTTAGTAAGTGTTATTATTCCTGTTTATAATGTTGAAAAATATTTGGATAAATGTGTTTCTTCTGTTATTGGTCAAACATACACTAATTTAGAAATTATTTTGGTAGATGATGGATCTACCGATAGTTCTGGTAGATTATGTAATAAATGGTCTAAGTGTGATAAAAGAATCAAGGTATATCATAAAAAGAATGGTGGTTTATCTGATGCTAGAAATTATGGAATTAAAAAATCAGGTGGTGAGTATTTAGTTTTTATAGATTCAGATGATTATGTTGATGAAAGATATGTTGAATATTTGAAAAAACTTATTGTCAAATATTCAACGGATTTATCCATTTCTTCTTATAAGATTCTTTCTAAAAAAGTTCAAGATATTGGGGTTGGTTATAAAGAAAATTTATTGTCTCAAAAGGATGCTTTAAAGAGATTGGTCAATGAAGAGGGATTTACTGTTTCTGCTTGTGCAAAAATGTATAGAAAAAATTTGTTTGATTATATTTCTTTTCCAGTAGGAAAATTATATGAGGATAATGCTACTATTTATAAATTAATTATGAAATGTGACAAGATAGCTTATGGAAATAAAAGTTATTATTTTTATTGCTTGAGAAAAAATTCTATTACTAGATGTGAATTTAATGTAAAGAAAATGGATGCTATTGAAATGACTTCAATTATGTGTGATGATATTTCAAAAAAATATTCTGATTTAAGTGTTAATTGTATGAATAAAAAATTTAAAACAATGTTTGGTGTTTATGCACAAATGTGTTCATCTAAATTAAGTAATAATCAAGTGAAAAAATACAAAAGTGATTTAAGAAAAGAAATACTTCATGAGGGATGGACTTTGTTAAGAAATAAAAATATAAATAAAGTTAATTTATTGGCACTATTATTATCTACTTTGGGTTCATCTTTTGTAAAAATTGGATGGTATGTTTATAATATTAGGAAGGTATAAGATGAAAAAAATATTAAGAAGAATGCTACAGGTAATATATTTGATTAAATATGTTATATCTTTAATTGTTGCTCCCTTTTTTAGAAAAAAATATAATGATGTTTGGCTAATAGCTGAAAGGGGAGATGAAGCTAGAGATAATGGATTTTATTTTTATGAATATCTAAAAAAGAATCATACAAATCTTAATATCAAATATATAATTAAGAAAGATTCTTATGATTTAAAAAGAATTAATAAAAAAGATGTTGTTTATAAATCATCTTTTAAACATTTTGTAATTTTTATAAATGCAAAGTATTTGATTAGTACTCACCATATGGGTTACTCTCCAGATAGTGGTATGTTCTGGAAATTGGATGATAGAAACTTAATTTATTGTAGAGGAAAGAGAATCTTTATACAACATGGCATAATATATAATTATCTACCATCACTTGTTAATAAGAAAATAGATTTATTTGTTACATCTTCACCTATGGAATATAAATTTATATTAGATAACTTTGGATATAATGAAGATATTGTGAAATTAACTGGACTTTGTAGATTTGATGATTTAAATTCAGAAAGTGAAAGGTTTATATTATTGATGCCTACTTGGAGACAGTATTTATTTTATACGTCAGATAATGAATTTAAAGAAAGCAGTTATTGTAAGAATTGGTTGAGTTTTATTAATTCAAAGGATTTGGAAAAAATATTATTAAAATATAATGTTAAAATATTGTTTTATCCACATTATGAAATACAAAAAAGAATTAAACTTATGAATATTAATAATAAAATGGTTAAAATTTGTAAAAGTAGTGATTATGATATTCATACTTTATTAAAAAAATGTTCAATGCTTATTACAGATTATTCATCTACTTTTTTTGATGTTGCATATCAGAAGAAGCCAGTTTTGTTTTTTCATTTTGATTATGATGCTTTTTATTCAAAACATTATGAAAAAGGATATTTGGATTTGAAAAAAGGAGATTTTGGTGTTTCCTGTAAATCACTCAACATTCTTATAAAAAATGTTGAAAAAATATTGATGAATAATTTTAAAAATGAAGATAAATATGTTAAATTTGCAGATAAATTTTATGGATTTAATGATCAAAATAATTGTTTAAGATTATATAATGAAATATTGAAAAAGTGAGGTGTTAGGTGTGAAAAATAGTTTAAATAGACTTAAGGATTTTATTTTAATTATGGCAATCATATTACAAGATGCAGGTCATTTTGGATTTTTACCTATCACTATTTTTCAAATTTTGATACTATTCCTTTGTTGCTTATATTTGGCTGAAATGCTTTACAAGAGAAAAATATTGTTTTTTGATAAAAAAATGACTATAATTCTTATATATATTTTACTTGTAACTTTTATAAATAAATTTGATTTTTCCACTATTAAAAGTGTTGTATATTTTTTAATACAATTCTTTGCTTTATATATGTATATTGGAGAAACTACAGTTGATAGAGTTAAAAAAGTTTTATATGTATCTGCTTTAATATTGGCAATTTATGGTTTAGTGCAGTTTATTTCTTATCAGCTAGATTTTAAATATTTGTATGATATAACATTATATGGTTTTAAAACTAATGGTAATTATTTAATGGAAAATCGTTTTCATTCTTTATATGCCGAACCGGCTCACTTATGTGGCATATTGTCTTCAGGGTTATATATTGGTTTGGAAAAAAATAGAAATTATGCTTGGTATAAAACTCTTATTATTTTAGTTTTTGCTTTATTGACTTTTTCTACTATAGTATATTTTTCTTTATTTTTAGTTTTTCTGTTATATTTGTTTAAAGAAAAGAATTTTAAAAAAACGATTGTCACGTTTTCTTTATTAATTATTGGAATTGTTTCTTTATGTTTGTTTAAACCTGATTTTATAAAAACTTCTATATATAAGATTGGTTCTCTTGTTAATCCTAATTCTATGAAGGGTGAAGATACTACTGGCTTTGCAATTATTTCAAATTTTAGAGTTGCTCATAGTAAAATTAAAGATGGTTATTATTTTGGAACAGGAATGTACTCACATAGATTCTATTATAAATTTTATATTGATAAAATGTATCCTGTCGTTAAAAATTATGTGAATGAGGTTGATGCTGCATCAATTTTTATAAGAATTTATTCTGAATTTGGTATAGTAGGAATTTTGTATATATTTGCATATCTTTTAAAATATTTTATTAGATATATTAAGAAAAAGAATTACTATGGGTTGTTTTTTATATTATTATTCTTTATTCAAGGCGTTAGAATAGGTCATTATTATAATTTATTGTTGATGTTTAGTTTTATTGCTGTTTCATATTTTTTTAGTGACAAAAAGATTGAGGTGTAAAATGATAAAAAAAATTAAACATAAATATTATTTTTATAAAGACAAAATTTTTAGCAATATTTTTTGGAAAAATCTTTTTAAAAATTCATTGTGGGCTTTTTTTGGTGATACTGGTGCTTCTTTAATTGGATTGATTGTAACATTTTTATTAATTAAATTTTTAGGTAGTTATGATTATGGAGTTTTAGTTCTAGCTCAAACATATATGTTAATTATTGATGTTGCATTGAATATTCAAGCTTGGAAAAGTACCATTCAGTATGGTCAAAAAGCTTTAATTGAGAATGATATAGAAAAATTAGCTGGCTACATAAAACTTGGAACAATAATTGATTTATCTACTGCTTTTTTAGGTGGACTAGTTGCTTTGTTTTTAGCACCATTAGTTGGACATTTATTTTCTTGGTCACCTGAATTAATAATTTGTGCTCAGATATTTTCTGTAACTATATTTTCACATTTTTCTGGAACACCAACTGCAATGCTGAGAGTTATGGATAAGTTTAATTTGGTCGCGTTACAAAAGTTTATTACGGCATTTATTAAACTTGTATCAATTTTAGTTATGTTCTTACTTAATTCAAATATTTCACTGGTAAATGTTGTTATAATTTATTGTATTTCCGATATTATTGGAAATATTCTATTAGTGATATTTGCGTTTGTGACTTACAAAAAGATTTATTCTAAATATAAAATACTTAAGAGCAAATTTCCCGATGATTCAAAAGATTTTGTTAGTTATACATTGTGGTGTACATTTGGATGTATTCTTGATATTCCTGTTAATTATT
Organism: uncultured Bacilli bacterium; assembly: GCA_934096645.1. Classification (GTDB taxonomy): domain Bacteria; phylum Bacillota_I; class Bacilli_A; order RF39; family UBA660; genus CAG-1000. The sequence continues at coordinate 96,640 of CAKOMK010000005.1, forward strand.
TTGATATGATATTTATATCTTTTTTGAGTACTGATTTAGTATCAGTTTTTAAGGTTTTCAAGCAGTTTGGTTCGATTTTGAATAAAGTTTCATCTCCGTTGCAACAATCAATTTTACCTCAATTTTCTGAACTGAATGCAAAAAATGAAAATAGAAGAGCTTTAAAAATTTTCGTTAAGATAAAAAATACTATGTTAAAGTTTACTGTACCAGTTGCATTATTAATTGGTATTACATCTCCTTTGTGGTTGAATATTTTTTATGGAGAGATGTATTCTGATAAGTGGTATATTTTATTAATATATTTGCTTATTAATGCTATTTCTTTGTCTTATACGACTCTTCATCCTTTTTATCAATCTATGAATAGGGTAAAAAATGAAACTATAATTGTTGCTATATCAAATGTAATATATATGTTAGTATCCTATTTATTAGTTAGAAGAATAGACTTGTTTGCTATTTTGATAGCTTTAGTAATACAAAACTTTTTAATAATATATTATAAAATTATTGATATCAAAAGAATATTGAAAGAGAGTGATAATATGAATGATAAAATCTATATTGTGATAGGAGAAGAATTTTATAATCCATTAGGATTAATTAGAAGTTTGGGTGAAAAGAATATAAGACCCATTGCTATTATAAAAAGAGGAGACTTTGCATTTGCATCTAAAAGTAAATATATATCAAAATTACATCTTGTTGATTCTTTTGATGAGGCTTTAGATTTATTAATTAAAGAATATGGTAATTTTGGTGATGTTAAACCTTTTGTTTTTACGTGTGATGATCAAATGACGAGTATATTAGATAATAATTATGATATTTTAAAAGATAAATTTATTTTCTTTAATGCTCATGAACAAGGCAGAGTTACAAAATATATGAATAAAAATGAGATAAATTTATTAGCTAAAAAGTGTGGTATCAATATTGCTAAAAGTTGGGTAATTAGAGATAAGAAAATTCCTAAAGATGTTAAATATCCAGTTTTAACTAAAGCAATTATTTCTACTAAAGATCATTGGAAAGCTGATTCATATGTTTGTGAGAACGAAAAGGAATTGAAAAAAGCTTTAAGTAATATAAAATCAAAAGAAATTCTATTACAAGAATATATTGATAAAAAGAATGAACTTTGTTATGATGGATTTTCGGTGAATCACGGAAAAAATGTTGTGTTTACAATATCATCTGATTATTTATATGTTAAAAAAGGTGCATATAGTAATTATATGAAGGTTGTTCCTCCATTTCATCCTGAACTTGAATCAAAATTATCAAAAATGTTTGAAATGATAGGATTTGATGGTATTTTTTCTGTTGAATTTCTAGTTGACAAGAATGATAATTATTATTTTTTAGAAATTAATTTTAGAAATTCAACATGGAGTTGGGCATCTACTAAAGCTGGTATGAATTTACCTTATCTTTGGTCTGAATGTATGTTAGATAATAAAAAAACTAAAAATTGTTTTAAAAAATTTGAAGGTTTTAGAGCAATTGTTGAATTTGTTGATTTTCAAGACAGAGTAAAAACTAAAGAAGTAAGTTTATTTAAATGGCTAAAAGAATTATTTACTGCAAAAGTATGGTATTTTTGGGATAGAAAGGATCCTAATCCAATATTTTTTAAGTTTTATCATAAAATAACTAAAAAAAGGTATTAATATGGATTTTAATGGTTTAAAAAATAAAAAAATTTTGGTTGTGATTCCTCACCAAGATGACGAAATTCATGTTGCTGGTGGTGTAATTGAAAAATTTCATAATAATAATGATATTTACGTATGTTTTACGACTAATGGAGATTATGTAATTCCTGCTAAATATAGATACAAAGAAGCTATAAAATCATTGAAGAAATTGGGAGTAGAAAAAAATAAGGTATATTTTTTAGGGTATTGTGATCAATCTTATTCTGGCATCACTCACATGTATACTTCGAAAAAAGATTGGACTTCTAAAAATAATATATCTGAAACTTATGGTGTTGTTGGAATAGGTGAATGGTGCTATATCAAAAATCATATTCACAATAAATTAAATATTAATAATTTGATAAATGATTTAAGAGAATTAATTGAGTTTATTACTCCGGATATAATAGTAACCAATGATTTGGATTTTCATCCAGATCACATAATGACAGCATTATCAGTTGAAAAAGCAATTAATTTGATTTTAAAAAATAAATATAACTATTATCCTTTGCTATTAAAAACATTTACTTATGAGAATTCATACTTTGGCCCATTTGATTTTAATCAATTATATCCAGGTGAGTCTATATTTAAAACTAAAGACAAGTTATTACTACATAATAAATATTTTAGTGAAGAAGAATGCTTGAAAATAAAAATAAACGAAAAATTTTATACTTTAAATTTATTCAAGAATGTAGCATATAAAGCAATTAAGTGCCATAAGAGTCAAGTTTTGACTGAACATGCTTTTAATATGATTAATTGTAATTTTACTTATATTCCTAGGTTTACTAATAACTTAATGTACCTTGCAAATATTGAAACTTCTTCTGGACAAAAAGAATATTTAAATGATTTTATTATTTGTGATTCTAGCAATATTTTGAATGGAAATAATGTGAATATTAATTATGATCAAGGAATATGGATTCCAGAAAAGAATGATGATAAAAAAAATATTAAAATCTTTTTCTCTGATTTTGTTAAAGTTAAATATATGGTGTTTTATCATGGATTAAATAATGAAAATATAAAAAATATTGAAGTTAAATATAATGGCAAAATTATAAAACATAAATTTAATAATTTATTAAAAAAAGAAAGAATATTGATTGATGATTCCGTTAAAACTATTGAAATAAAAATATTAGATAATGTTGTTAAAAATGGATTTTCTGAAATAGAGTTATATGATTTAATTCCATCTATTAAAAGTAATAAAGTTTTACTAAATGATAAATGGACTAATAATTATATTTGCTTTAAAGATGAAAAGGTAAAGATAAGTATTTATTCTTATGAAAAAAAAGATAATAATTTTGATATAGATTTGTCTTATTCTAAAAATGTTGGTTATGACAAAGAAAATTTATTATTGTCTAATAAATCTAAAGGCTTTATAATAGTTAAAGGAAATAATTTTACTGAAAAAATTTTTATTAATAAAAATAAATGTCTTAATGATATAAATATATTAATAAATCCTTTATTAAATAAAGTAAATATTATTATTGATAAATTTTATAGAAAATTTTTTGTTAGGAAGTGGTGAGTTCATGAAGGTTGATAAAAAAAGATTTATTCCATCATTATTAATCATAGCTGTAATGTTAGTGGTTGTATCTTTTAATTTGAATTTTATAAAAAATAATGTTGACAATGTTTATAATGTTATTTCTCATAAATTTAGTTGGTTGTTTATATTAGCAAATATAGCTGCTTTTATATTTTCTTTATGGATAATATTTGGACGTTATTCTAATGTTAAGCTTGGGGGTGAAAAGGCAACTCCAGAATATAGTAAGTTTTCATGGATAGCAATGATGTTTACTACAAGTTGTAGTGCTGGATTAATTGTTTTTGGATTTATAGAAAGCATAATTTATGCTTCTAATCCTCCTTTTGACGTTGTTCCATTGTCAAAAGATGCTTATGAGTTGGCACAGTCTTATTCTCACTATCATTGGGGTTTAAATGCATGGACTTTATATGTTCCAATATCTATTGCCTTAGGCATACTTTTACATAATAAACATATAAAAAATGTTAACATGAGTGCGGCTTGCGATATTACTCCTTCAAAAAAAGATGGCTTTATTAAAGTATTACTTGATATTTTTGGGATTTTTGGTGCAGTTGTTGCTCCTGTGACTTCTATGGGTTTAGGAATGCCATTATTAACACTACTAATTCAAACTATTTTTAATGTTCCTGCTGATAAAGTTATAATTATGCAAATATCTATTTTGGTTATTTGGATCTTGATATTTGGTATGAGCGTATACAAAGGATTAAATAAAGGAATTAAAAAATTAAGTGATATTAATGTAGCTTTAGCCTTTTTGTTTATGATAGTTGTGGCAATAATTGCTGGTATACCTTTTGTATTAAAATCGGAAATTAATAATTTGGGACAATATCTAATCAATTTTCCAAGAATGCTAACTTATACTGATCCTTATGGAAATGGTGACTTTGTAGCTAAATGGACTGTATGGTATTGGGCATGGCTTATTGTTTATATGCCGTTGATGGGAATTTTTAATGCTAAAATTTCTAAAGGTAGAACACTTAAAGAAATGGCATTAGGTCAAATGATTTTTTGTAGTTTAGGATGTTGGGTGGCAATGTCTACATTAGGAAACTATGCAATAAAGATACAACAAAGTGGAGTACTGGATATAGCTAGTATTCTGCAAAATGGTACACAAGCTGAAGCTATCGTTTCGATAATTAAAACTATGCCATTTGCTAAAGTAATGATGTTTATTGTTACAATATTATGTTTTATTTTTATGGCTACAACTGTGGATTCAAGTTCTTTTGTTGCGGCTGAGTCAACATATCTTCATAAAGATAGTAAAGATTTGGCTCCAAGATGGTTACGATTGTTTTGGGCTGTAATAGCATGTATCATAACATTTGTATTATTACAAATTGGTGGTTTTGATGCTGTGCAAGTTTTAGCAATATTAGTTGGCTTTCCATTAGCTATAACTATGTTTGTTGTTATAATTTCATCAATCAAAATGTTAAAAAGGGAAATGAAAAAGTCTTAGTTTTAATACTAAGACTTTTTTTATTTGTATGCTTCTTTGTATTTTCCTGATTTAATATTTTCAATCCATTCTTTATTATTGATATACCAGTCTATTGTTTCTTTAATGCCATTTTCGAATGTGTATGTTCTTGTCCAGCCAAGTTCTTTTTCAACTTTTGTTGAATCTATTGCATATCTTAAGTCATGTCCTGGTCTATCTTTGACAAATGTAATTAATGATTCAGGTTTTCCTAATTGTTTTAGTATAGTTTTTACAACTTCTAAGTTTGTTCTTTCTGAATGTCCTCCGAGATTGTAAATTTCACCATCTTTTCCTTTTCTTATAATTAGATCAACTCCAACATTATGATCATGTACATGTATCCAATCTCTAACATTTTCTCCAGTACCATATACTGGTATATTTTCATTATTTAATGCTTTTGAAATTACTACTGGTATTAATTTTTCTGGAAATTGATATGCTCCATAATTATTTGAACATCTTGATATAGTTATTGGTAATTTATAAGTTCTAGCATAGGCTAATACTTGTAGATCAGCTCCTGCTTTCGAAGCTGAGTAGGGACTAGATGTGTGAATTGGTGTTGTTTCATTAAACTTTAAATCAGGTCTATCTAATGGAAGATCGCCATAAACTTCATCAGTTGATACTTGATGATATCTTCTGATTCCATACTTTACGCACGCATTCATTAAAGTCATTGTTCCTAAAACATTTGTATCAGCAAATAAATTAGGGTTCTTTATTGAGTTATCTACATGACTTTCTGCTGCAAAATTTACTACTATATCAAATTTTTCTTTTTCGAATAATTTTTCTATTAAATCTTTGTCTCTAATATCTCCTTTAACAAATTTAAAGTTATTTTTCTTTTCTAATTCTTTAATATTATTATAATTTCCTGCATAAGTTAATGCATCTATACAAATAAATTTATCTTTTGGATATTTATTTACTACATAATGTAAGTAATTGCTTCCAATAAATCCAGCTCCACCTGTTACTAAAAATTTCATTTTGTACTCCTCATTCTTAATTCTCTACAATATCTTTCTGTTGCATCTTTCCATGATGGCATATGATCTAGTCCAATTTCATATAATTCATTTTTGTCTAATCTTGAATTTTTTGGTCTGTATGCTTGTTTTGAATTTGTTAATTTTAAATATTCTTCAGTTGTAACTCTGTTTATTTTTGTTTTTATATCATTGATTTTGAATATATATTCTGCAAATTCAGCCCATGAACAAAATTCTTCATTTGTGACATGGTAAGTTCCATAGTTATCTGTTTGAGATAATTCATATAAAATATGTGCTAAATCTACAGTGTAAGTAGGTGAACCAATCTGATCATCAACAACATTTAATTCTTCATGATTTTTTGATAAATTAAGCATTGTTTTTACAAAATTTTTCCCATTTATTCCAAAAACCCAAGATGTACGTGCTATAAAATGATTTGGATTTTTTTCTACTTCTTTTTCTCCTAAGTATTTAGTCTTTCCATAAATATTTTGTGGATTCGTTTCATCTTCTGGAATATAAATTCCATCTTTTTGTCCATCAAAAACATAATCAGTTGATAGATAAACGATTTTTGCTCCAACATTTATTGAAGCTTCAACAATATTTTTAGTTCCATCAACATTAACTTTTGTTGCTTCTTCGACCATATCTTCTGCTTTATCTACAGCTGTCCAGGCTGCACAATGAAAAATAACATTTGGTTTAAAATTGTTTATAACACTATTAACTTGTTCTTGGTTGGTAATATCCATTTCTTCTCTTCCAAGTGCTAAAATATTTTCTTCTTTGATTCCATTTTTTAATAATTCACGTTTAATATCATATCCTAATTGTCCATTATAACCTGTTATTAGGTACTTTTCTTGTTCCCTTTTAAAAACTACTTTGTTTTCTTTAAAAGAGGGATGAATTTTATCTTTATCTGATAAAAGTGGTTCACCAATATTATTTTCTTTAAATATTCTTTGCCAATCTATATTTATTGTTGAGTCGTTCCATTTGATTCCTGCCTCCAATTTAGGAGCGTAATCATTATCTATTAAATATTGAAATATTGTATCATCTTCTAAACTTACAAAACCATGTGCAAATCCTCTAGGTACAAATAATTGTCTATTATTATCCTCTGTTAATTTAACTGCAGTATATTTTCCAAATGTAGGTGAGTCAATTCTCATATCAACAACTACATCAATAGCGCTTCCTTTGATAACTTCAACAATTTTAGCTTGACATTTTGGATTTTTTTGAAAATGTAATCCTCTTAAAACTCCTTTTGAACTTTTACTTCTATTTGTTTGAACAACTTTTTGAAATCCTAAATCATCAAAATTTTTTTGAATAAAGTAGGGTGAAAAATAACCTCTTGAATCTCCAAATTTGTCTGGTTCAATTATAAAACAATCTTCTAATTCTGTTTTTATTTTTTTCATAAATCTATTTCCTTTCTAATATTTTTAATAATTTTTTTCCATATTCATTTTTGCTTTGCTCTAAAGCTTCAGCTTTTAATTGTTCTTCATTAATCCATCCATTATCAAAAGCTATTTTTTCTGGTGAGCAAATTAAAGTATCTTTGTTAAATTCTAATGCTTTTATCATGTTACAAGCATCTAGCATACTTTCAAATGTTCCGGTGTCTAGCCAAACATAATTATCATCTAAAAGTCTTGCTTTTAATCTTAATTGTTTTAAATACAATTCATTTAAAGTAGTTATTTCATATTCTCCTCTTGCTGATTTCTTTATTGTTTCAGCAAGATTTGAAACCCCTTTTGGATAAAAGTACAAGCCAGTGATTGCATATTCTGATTTTGGATTAGCTGGTTTTTCTTCTACACTAAGTACTGTATTGTTGTATCCTAGTTCCATTATTCCAAATCTTTGTGGATCTTTTACTTTATAACCGAAAATTGTTGCTTTTTCGTCGCTTAAATTATTAATTGCTTGTGATAATTCATTTTCAATTCCACTTCCATAAAAAATGTTATCTCCTAGTATCATTGCACAAGGATAATCACCAATAAATTCTTTTCCAATTACTAATGCTTGTGCAAGCCCTTCTGGTTTTTGTTGAATTTTATATGTTAAATTAATTCCAAATTGTTTTCCATCTTTTAATAATCTTATGAAATTATTTTGTTCTTCTTCTGTAGTTATAACTAATATGTCTTTGATTCCTGCTTGCATAAGTACTGATAATGGATAATATATCATAGGCTTATTATAGATTGGAATAAGTTGTTTGCTTGTTCCTTTTGTGATAGGGTAAAGTCTAGTTCCACTTCCACCGGCCAATATTATTCCTTTTATTTCTTGTTCTTTTTTACTATCAGTTAATTCTTTTTCATCAAAATTATATATTTTAGCAAATTGTTTTAATTCTTCATAAGTTATTTTTCTTTTACCTGATTCAATTCTTACTATAGCATCTCTTCCTAAGTTGAGTTCTTTTGCAACTTGTTCTTGAGTCAAATTTAGTTTTTCTCTCATTGTTTTAAGTTTTTTTCCAACAATTATGCTATTACTTTCTTCCATTTTTTCACCTTCTATAAAAATTTTAACATGTTTTTGTTGAAAAAGTCAACAGATAATTTTTTTTATTTTCTTTTTAATGTGTGTATATTATAATAATGACTTATGAATTGAGGTTATTATGGAAGATATAAGTGATTTAAGAAAATTTATGATATCTATTAATACTATGTTATTAGTGATATTTAATTCTATTGCTTTGTTAGTTTTGCCTTTTAATTGTTTTTTGATTAATATTTTTAATAGTGAAAAGTTAAATTATAATATTACTAGGTATGGTGTTAGTGATAAATTTAATTATTTATTTGAATATATTGGTGTTGCTGAAAGGGTTAATTTTGTTGTAATAATTGTTCTTTGTTTATTTATATTTACTTTGATGACTGGTATATTTTTGATAAGGGAGAATACTTATAGGGGATTTAAACATGTTAGTTTAAGCTTTTTGATAGCGTTTTTAGCTCTTTTTAGATTGTTTTATGTAATTGATAGTAATAATCTATTTTTAAATGATATAAGGGCTTATATTGAACTATTTGGATATATTTATTTATCTATCGGATTAATATTTATTTTATGTAATATAATCATTAAATTATTATATGATAGGAAAGAGAATAAGTATTTTAATAAGATGTAAATAAAAAAGATCTTTTCAGATCTTTATTTTTATAGAAATAATATTACAAGTAAACCAACTATTAAACAATATATACTAAAGTATATTAGTTTACCTTCATTAACAATTTTTCTAAACCATTTTGTAACTAGTAGTGTAACAATACATGAAACTATAATTGATAGGGCATAAGGAAGAATTAATGAACTAGTAAATTCTATATCGAATAATTCAAGTCCCATAGCAGCTATACTCATTGGTATATATAACATAAATGAATATTTGAATGCTGTATCTCTTTTAAGTCCTCCGCTCATACCTCCAACTATTGTTGAACCACTTCTACTTATACCAGGAAATAAACCTAATATTTGAAAACATCCAACTGTTAAAGCTTCTTTAACTCCAATATCTTTATCATCTTTTTTACCTTTAAAGTTTCTAATAATAAATAATAGTACTGCTGTAATTATTAATGAAAGACCAACTATTTTAATATTATTTTCTATTTTAGCAAATAATTCTAATTTACTAACTATTAGTCCACAAAGTCCTGCTGGAATACATCCAAGAACTATCATCCAGCAATATTTGTATTCACTTTTATATTTTGTTTCTTTAGTACTTAAATATTTAAAAAAACTATTTATTAGAGAAACCATATCTTTCCAAAATATAATTAATATTGCTATTAATGATCCAAAATTAGTAAGTATAGCTATTGTATTAAAATCTACATCTAAACTTATTAATTTTTTTATGATCATTAAATGACCACTAGATGAAACAGGTATTGTTTCAGTTAATCCTTGTACTACTGCTAATAATAAATATTTTAATATCTCCATATAATCACCTTTCTCATTATAATAATATTTTTATAATTTTACAAATATAATTATAATATGTTAAAGAAAATTGTCTTATTGTTTACAGGTATTTTATTATGCTCTTATTCTTTAATGTTTATTATAGTTTATCTTAATTTATTAAAGATGGGGTATAGTTTTATAGAATACTTGAAATATATTTTTACTCATATTGAATGTTTAATAGGGGTAATTGGTATTATTTTTATATTTTTTTCTTTTTTTAAAAAGAATGAATAATATTTTATTATTGTGTTAACAATATTATTAGGAGGAAAATCTATGAAAAAAATATTATTTTCTTTATCATTATTATTTCTATTCACTGGATGTAGTTTATCAAATACACCAACTAGTAAAGTTGAATCTTATTTAAATCAATATAATAATTTAACTGATAATGTTATTGAAGATATTGATACTACTGTTGCAGTTGAAAACTTAAATAGTGATAATACTTTAGCTTATAAAGAAGTGCTAAAAAGACAATATAAAGATTTAAAATATGAAGTTAAAGAGGAAAGTATTGATGGTGAAGAGGCAACAGTTAAAGTAAAAATAACTGTATATGATTTATATTTAGCTGATAAAAATTCTCGTGAATATATGAATAGTCATATGAATGAATTTTATGATAATGATAATATGTTTGATGAAAATTTATATTATAAATATAAAATAGAAAATATGTCTAAAGTAAGTGATAAAATAGATTATGATATAACATTTAAATTAGTTAAAAAAGATAAAGAATGGGTTTTACAGACACCAGATAGAGTTACTTTAGAAAAAATACATGGTTTATATAATTATGAAAATGACTAAAAAAAGAGCGGACTAATCGTCCGTTTTTGATTGCAATTTTGAAAGACATAATTTTCCAAGTGTATTAGGGCTTTTTGAATTAGTAAATTCTATGCATGCTTCTTTAAGTTTATTTAGTTGTTCAATATTTAAATAATCTAACATTTCAAATAAACACATTATTTCAAAGCAATCTTCTAAACTTTCAGTATCTAAACTACTAATTCTTCTGTTACATATTGTTTTTAATATATCAATTGACTCATTAAAATACATTGAACTAAATTCTTCATCTGTATGTATATAAATTCTAAATGGATTGAATCTAGCATCAACTGCCATTAATTCTAGTGAAACACTTTTTGTTAAAAAATCATATTTATATTTTGAATTATAAAGTTTTAATAATTTAATTTGTAATTCTTTTTCTTTTTTAGTTTCTGGTTTTAGATTAATTAGTTCAATAAATATTTTTCTAGCAACGCTTGTATAAATAATTCCCATTGCTTCATCATAATAATCATCTAAGTAATCAGGGTAAGTTTCTAACCATCTATTTGCTTCTTCAACTTCGCTTTCGTCTAGTGGTGCTTCATCGTATTCAGTTTCTTCTTCATTTGTGTCATCTGTGCCTGTTCTTTGATCAATATAATATTTATTTAAAACATGATCAATTATACTAGAAGCAATTTCATAGTAGTAACAACTTTCAAATTCTCCTAATTTTTCTGTGATATAGTAGAGCATATTTTGAAGTGTTTCTACACTAAATGTTCTACAGTATTCTATTGACTTATCTAATAGTCTTCTTAATTTGCATATGTTATTTGTGTAATCTACTGTATTTTCTTTATTTTTTTCAGATAAGTCCATTAAAACATCATATTCAAAGTCTATTTCTCTGCATATATCAATAAGTATTTCACTATATTTTTTAATCATAAAAATCCCCTTAATTACAACTTAACATATTTTTAGTTAAAAAACAATTGATATATGTGTCTAAGTAATAATTTATGATATACTATTGTTGGAAATTGAGGTTATATTATGGACTATGATTTTAGTATTGACAGTAAGCAAATTCTTCTTATGATTAGAAATGCTTTTGTTTTGGACAATAGTAGTATTATAAAATTTGAGCAAACTGAGGATAATGAAATTAGTGTTTTAGTAATTACTGAAGAAAAGTATAATGGTTTTTCTTATCCCAAAGAAACTAGATTTGGTAAGGTTGAGTTATGTTTTTTATTACAAGCAGAGCTAAATTTGGTTAATGTGTTTGCTTCTGATATAGATTTAGAATATAAAAATGGTGAAATTACTGCTTATGTAAGACTAACTAAAATGGAAACTAAGGAGTTGTAAAGATATGGAAAGTGAAATTGTAAAAAGATTAATTAAAAATAAAGAGACAATTGCTTCAATGGAGTCATGTACTGCTGGATATTTTGCTACAACTATTACAAATGTTGATGGTTCAAGTGAAGTGTTGAAGTTTAGTGCTATAACATATTCAAATGAATATAAAATTAAAATGGGTGTTAAGGAAGAAACAATTTCTAAATATTCTGTTTATAGTTTTGAAACTTCTGATGAGATGGCTAAATGTATAAGTGATTATGCTCTTTCTACTTATGGGGTAGGTATTACAGGAAAAATAAATAGATTTGACGTGAATAATCCAAGTGGAGAAGACAATATAGTTTTTGTAACTATATATGATAGAAAAAATAATGAATATGTGAAATTTAACGTCATGTGTCCGAATAAACCTAGAAAAGAATGTAAAGAGTTTATAGTTAATAAAGTTTTAGAAAGGTTATTAGAGATTATAAAGTAGGTGAATAAATGAGAAAAATTAATAAAATAAAACTATTTTCAAATCATACTGAAAGATCTGATTCTATATTGGATGAATTAGTTGGATTAATAAAATTGTATGATTTCAAATTAGTTGATGAGGGTTTTGATTTAGCTATTGCTATTGGTGGTGATGGTGCTTTTTTAAGAATGGTAAAAGATACTAATTTTGATAGTTCAGTTTATTATATTGGAATTAATACTGGTACTTTAGGATTCTTACAAGAGATTAGACCAAATAATCTAAGAAGTTTTATTGAGGCACTTAATAATGATGATTTTAAAGTAGATAATATTGGTGTTTTGGAAACTAAAGTTTCAACGGATGATTCTATATCAAGATATTATGCTTTAAATGAAGTAGTTGTTCGTGAACTAGAATTGAATGCTTTGCTTATGGATATTCATGTTGATCATGTAAAATTGGAAACTTATATGGGAGATGGCGTTTTGATATCAACTTCTGTTGGTTCTAGTGCTTACAATACTAGTTTTAGAGGGGCACTTGTTTATAATACATTACATACACTACAAATAATGCCTATTGCTCCAATAAATACTAAAGCTTATAGAAATTTGTTAAATCCTATTGTGTTACCAGAAAAAAAACATATTGAGCTTTATCCACTTAAAAAGACAATTTTGCTTACTTTTGATGGCGAAAATAAGAGATATAATAATGTTAAGAAGATTGAGTGTTTTGTAAAAAATAAGAAATTAAAATTTTTAAGAATGAAGGAATATAATTTTATAAATATAGTAAATGAGAAATTTTTAACTGATTAAGCAATGTAAAAGTTGCTTTTTGTTTGATATTTTTTTTGATTTGTGAATACAATTAGTATGAAAAAAATTGTTATAGTATTATTATTGTTATTTATTAAAGTTAACGCATCTGTAGTTGTAATGGATGCGAATAGTAATAGGGTTTTATATTCAAGTAATATGAATGAGAGAAAATTAATAGCTTCAACTACTAAAGTTATGACATCTTTGATTGCGTTAGATATGGGTTCATTAGACGATAAGATAACTATAGGTGAAGAAATATTAAAAGTTAATGGATCTATGATTTATGTGAAACAAGGGGAAACCTTTACTTTAAATGATTTGCTTCATGGATTAATGTTACAAAGCGGTAATGATGCTGCTATGTCTATAGCTACAAAATATGGATATGATGATTTTATAGCTAATATGAATATAAAAGCATTTAAACTTGGAATGTATAATACTAATTTTGAAAATCCACATGGGTTAAATGATGAAACAAAGAATTATAGTACGGCGTATGATTTGGCTGTTCTTATGAGTTATGCAATAAAAAATAAAGATTTTTTAAAGATTACTCAAGCTAAAAGATATAAAGTTGATAAATATATTTGGGTAAATAAAAATAAACTTTTAAGTGAATACAAGTATTTGATAAGTGGAAAAATTGGTTATACAAAAGCTAGTGGTCAAGTGTATGTTTCTTCTGCTAGGAAAAATGGAAAAACTTTGGTAATTGCTAGTATAGATGAAGCTGATAAATTTAATTTGCATAAAAGGTTATATGAAGAATATTTTGAAAAGTATGAAAAATATAAATTATTAGATAAGTATTTTATTTCTTTTAAGATTGATGATGGAGAAAATAATCATTACTACTTAAAGAAAGATATTAATGTATTACTTAGACCTGATGAGGTTAAAAATGTCAGACTTAAAATCGATTTAAATCAGAAATGTGTTTTAGTACTTTTGAATGAAGATGTGATATTTAAAGAGAAATTATATAAAATTTCTTATAAGAAACGTATCTCAAGAATAAAAGAATTGTTGTCATTTAGATAAATTTTTGTTAAAATTACTTAAGGTGTTTTATATGGAAAGATTGCAAAAATTTTTAAGTGAATGTGGAGTAGCTTCAAGAAGAAAAAGTGAAGAATTAATTTTAAAAGGAAAAGTAAGTGTTAATGGAAACATTGTTCGTGAACTTGGTACTAAAGTTAATGAAAAAGATGTAGTTGAAGTTGATGGATTTGAGGTTAAAAGACAGGCTAAAGAATACTATGTACTTTATAAACCTGATAAAACAATATGTTCTGTACATGATGAAAAGGGTAGAAAAACTGTTGTTGATTTGATTGATACAAAAGAAAAAATCTTTCCGGTTGGAAGACTTGATTATGATACTACGGGAGTTTTACTTTTAACAAATGATGGTGAGATTGCTAATAAGCTTACTCATCCAAAAGGAAATATTGAAAAAACATATTATGCTAAGATAGATGGAATAATTAAAGTAGAAGAAATAAAAAAACTAGAAAATGGAATTTTGCTAGATGGCGTGATGACTAAAAAAGCAAAAGCTAAATTGAAAAAAATTGATAAAAAGAACAATAAAAGTTATGTAGAACTAACGATTACTGAAGGAAGAAATCATCAAGTTAAAAACATGTTTGCTAGTGTAGGACATAAGGTTTTGAAATTAAAAAGAATTAGATATGCATACTTTGATTTAGAAGGATTAAGTATGGGAGAATATCATAAACTAACCATAAAAGAATCAAAACAATTATATAATTATGTTAATAACTAAAAAAATAGAAGTATAGATTGAACTATGCTTCTTTTTCTTTAGGCTTCTTTTTCCTCTTCAATAACTATTGCTTCACCAGGACAAGATTCAATTATATTTAATAAATCTTTTTTATCTTCTTCATCAATAATTTCTTTTTTTACTTTACTGAATCCTTCATCGTTGAATTCAAAATATTTTTCATTTTCAGCTACGCATAATCCGCATCCTATGCAAGCTTCTGTAACTTTTAATTTTTCCATAAATTTTATTCTCCTTTATAACATTATGTATTGATTATATATTAAAAATATAAAAAAATCTAGTTTATATGTAAAAATACATTCCTTGAAAATAATCGTTACTTATGATATTATTATTACGGTGAAGCATAATGAGTACAAGGATGGAAAAATATGAAGAAAATTCACTACAAAGTATGAGTAGAGTTAAAAAAAATCAATCAATTTATACTAATACTGATATGAGTGAATTGTCTCGAATAAGAACAAACAATAATGTTAGCGTTATTTCTGATAATACAAAGGGAATAGATATTGAAAAGATAAAGAGATATGTTTATTCGAATGAGGATTTAGATGAAAATAGGAAAAGAATTTCATTAGAGCTACCACCTGAAGAAAAAGTTGTTGTTACAAGAAAAGAAGAGAAGACATATGATATAAATTCTGTACTTGAAACTGCGCGTGATAAAAGAGAAGTTGATTATGCTGAAGATAGACATAGAAAGTTAAATAATACTCAAATAGATATATTAAAAAGAATAAAAATCAAGGAAGAACAGCAAGCAGCTATTGACGATGACATTACTGGTCCAATAGACGAATTAAATACAGAAGAAAAAACTTTGGTAGGATTAATAAAAAATATTCAAATAAATAGTAAGAATAATAGTAAGAAGGCTGATTTGCTTGATGAACTTATGGGGGACAGTGAACATACCAATGTTATTCCTCCAATGGGTGATAGTCAAATTCAAGATAGTGAAAGTTTAAAGAAAGAATTGATTGAAATTACTCAAGATTTAGAATCAATCAAAATGCCTGATACTGATTTTACTCAAGAAATAAATTTAGAAAAAGAGATGCTGAAAAAATCTGATAGTAAAGAAGAAAATAAAAAAATAAATTCAGATTTAGAAGAGTTAGAAGATGATGATTCTGATGATGAAGATGATAAGCCAAGAATAGAAAAGATAGATAATTCTTTTTATACAAATTCTAGTTTGTTTGATAAATCAGATTTTGAAGGATTTCAGGAAATTGAAAAAGAAGCAAAAAAAGGTTCTGTATTTGGAAAGATAATTATGGTTTTAATAATTTTAATGTTGTTGGCTACAATTTTCTTAATATTAAATTATATATTAGATTGGAATATTATTTAAGTATAATTTTATATATGTATGAGTTAAATTAGAAGTATATAATGTACTTCTTTTTTCATAGAATTTATTATGAGTAGAATGAGATTGAAAAATCATATTTTTATCACTGTGAGTGATAAAATCTTACTGGTGATATTAATTATACTGATTGTGACCTTTCTTTTTATTAGATTATTTTCTGTTAAAAGTGTTGAATATTTGAATGTTTTTGTACAGAAAGAATTAACAAATAGGATTATGAAAATACTTAATGATGCTGCTGTTAAGACAATTAAGGATTATAATGGAAATACACAATTTGTTATACTTAATTATAACGATAAAGGTGAAATAATATCAGTTGATTTTGATAATAAACTAATGAATGAATGTTACTCAAAAATAGTTGATAATTTTTTAGAAGATATTGAAAATTATAAAATCAAAAATACTCTTGAAGTAAAAATTCCATTTGGAATTGTACATGATAATATAGTTTTGTCAAACTTAACGCCTAAAATTCCATATAAATTGTATTCAGTTGCTAGTAGTGATAATTCAGTTTATATTGATACTCAAGAATATGGTATTAACAACTCAATTATTAAAGTGTATTTTCAAACAAATATTGAGTATGAAATAATTTTTCCATTCATTTCAAAAAATGTAAAAATAAAAAAAGATTTGCTGATTGATAGCAAAATAATTCAAGGAAAGATTCCAACTTATTATGGTGGACTTATTGGAAATACTGTTAAATGAATCTGAATAATTTAAAATATTAAGGCAAGTAATAATTTATTTGATAAAACATTTTTAAATTTTTGATATTGTTTACTTGAGTTTAATAAAATGATATAATTTTTATAGGAAGGCTGTTAAAATGATTATAGAAATAGAAAATAATAAATATAAATTAATTAAAGATTATAGAAGCGCTTTTGATAAAGATATGTTCTTGGATAAATATACATCTTATTTTGAAAATTATGATTATATAGTTGGTGATATTGCTTATTCAAAATTAAGATTGAAAGGTTTTAATAAAAAAGGTAATAAAAATTTAAACAAAATAAATGATTATAGAAATTTAGATAAGTATATAAAAGAAAACTGTGCTTATGATTGCAAATATTTTATTCTTGAAAAAGTAATAGATAAGTAAAAAATGATAATATCGGTGTTGATATTATTTTTTTAATGTGTTAGAATTAGGTAGAATAGGATTGGTGAAGAGATGAATAAAATATCAATTAAAAATATGGATGGAACTATGGAAGAAGTAGACTTGGTTAATGCTTTTAAAATATCTGAGTTAGATAAAAATTTTGTTATATTATCTAAAGGCGAAACAGCTGGGGAAGGTATGAGTAAAATTTATATTTCTGAATTTGTAGAAAATGAACCTGGTGTTTATAGCTTAGTTGGGATTAAAGATGATCAAGTATGGGCAAGCGTTAAGCAAGCTATGAAGCAAATAGTTGAAGGATAAGGTGATAATATGCAATTGATAAATAAAACTGATAAAATACTTTCTGGTAGTGTTTCTAAAACCGGTGATTTTGAAATGTACAAAAAAGTTATTGGTGTTAATTCCTCTAATTTAAAGTCAAATGCTCAAGGAATTGTTCCACTAGCAAATACTTCATCTCTTGAAAAAGAAAAAGTAGAGCCTGAGATTTCTGTTCCAGTAATGGAATCATTAGATTTGGGATCAGATGTGGCAGAAGAGAAAGCAGATATACCTAGTATTGATTTAGGCAGTTTATCTTTGGGGCAAAAAGAACAAGAACCTGATTTACAAGGGGCTGTTCCAGTTTCTGTTAGTGATACTTCTAGTTTGGAAAGTATTGATTTACCTAAGATACCATCATTGGATTCACCAATTGAGTCTCAGAATATAGAAGCAAAAAAAGAAGTAATTCCTGATTTAGAGTTACCAAATTTTTCTAATACAAAATTAGATATTCCAGTTGTTCCAAAAGCTTCTTCTGAAATGTTTATTGATAGTGCTACTCCTTCTTTAGAAAATAAAAGTGAAGCACCTAAAGTTAGTAGTGAGGATAGCTCGTTAAGTGTAGAATTGCCTAAAATGAATGGAATTACATTAGACGATTCAAGTACTAAAGAGAACATTGATGTGAAGGAGAAATTTAAGTCATCTACTAGTCGCAAAGAGCAAATGTTACAAAAAATTATGAGTTTTATATCTGATGAGATAGATTTATACCTATCAGAAACGCAGAAAATGGATTCACCTAAGACTGCTGTTGTGAGCGAGAACCATTTAAATGAAACAAAAATCCCTGATATGACTAATATGGTTGATACAATGATTGATCAAATTCAAGACAATCCTGAATTACCAGAAGAAGGAAGTAAATTATCTATTTAATATAATAAATAAAAAGTACTAAAATTTTAGAATTAGTGCTTTTTTATTTGCATAAAATTTATTGGTGATTCATATAAAAAACTTTATATTTAATAATTATGAGATTTATCCAAATAAAATTTATTATATAGATGAGCATGATTTATATTTTTTTGATGGCAATGAAATGTTTTATATATGCATAAAAAAGAGTACAGATGTTAATGAAAATGAAATAAAAGTATATTTTGATTTGATTGAAGAGGTTAATTCAAAAAACTCTAAAATTAAAATGAATAGAATTGTAAAAACTAAAAATAATGAATTTTATTGTAGAAAAAATAATAAGATAATAATTTTATTCAAAAAAGGTTCGTGTGATAGTATTGAGGAAATTGTTAATTTTATAAATGAACAAGATTATGCAAATACGTTAAATTTGCCTATTGTTAATTTAAAAGAAAGAATTGAAAAAGAAATAGATAAAATTGAGGAAAATGTTTTGGATAATTATAATGATTATCCTTTGGTTGAGAAAAGTTTTAATTATTTTATAGGGATGGCAGAGAATTCCGTTCAATTATTGAATGATTATGATACAAAAAATGAAAAATATTTAGGATTAAAGAGTAGTTTTTTTGATTTTGAAAAGCTTTCTAATTATAATATATTTGATTTTTTTCGCTCTAATAAGTATTATAATGAAGCAATTACTATTAAGAAAAAAATTTTTTTACATGAATTTAACTTCAATGAGATAGATCATTTGATTGTCGGAATGACAGAAAATGATTTAATATATTTATTTTCAATTTTTTTATATCCAATTGAGTATTTCGATATTTTAAGTTTAATGTTCTCAAATGAAAAAGAATTATCACGTGAAGCAAAAGAAAAATATAATAATGTATTGAAAAAAATAATTGATGACTCAAATTATTATTTAAAATTTTTAAATTATTTTAGAAATAAGTGTATAAAATTTAAAAAAATTGAATTAATCAATTGGATAATTTAATTTTTATGTTATAATTGTTTTGTGATGTTGAATGGAAACTAATTTACTTGTTGGAGATATTGTAGAGTGTCAAATTACTGGAATTGCAAGCTACGGTATTTTTGTTAAAATTGGAGAAGATATTAATGGCCTAATACATATATCAGAAATTTGTAGTAGATATATAAATGATTTGAATTCTAGATATCATATTAACCAGTTCATCAAAGCTCGAATTATTGATATTGATTATAAAAAAAAACAGGTTAAATTATCTTTGAATAAGGTAAAAATGAGAAGAAATTCTTTAGTAGAAAAGGGTCAAGGATTTGAACCTTTAAAAGAAAATTTGAACTCATGGATTTCTGAAAGAATAGTTGAAATTGAAAAAAACAAAAAAACATCATAAAAATTTCATTTAATTCTTGACATAAAAAGTAATAAATGGTATATTTAATTACGCAACAAGGAAAAATAATGGGCGATTAGCTCAGTTGGTTAGAGCATCTGCCTTACAAGCAGGGGGTCGGGAGTTCGAGTCTCTCATCGCCCACCATTATTTATGTTTGTGCCGAAATAGCTCAATTGGTAGAGCAACTGACTTGTAATCAGTAGGTTACGGGTTCAATTCCTGTTTTCGGCACCACTAATTGGAGAGATAGCGAAGAGGCTAAACGCGGCAGACTGTAAATCTGTTCCTTCGGGTTCGGTGGTTCGAATCCACCTCT
>CAKOMK010000006.1:0-86778 GCA_934096645.1 uncultured Bacilli bacterium
TCTGCAATATATCATTATTTATTATTCTTGATGCTGCATTACTATAAACTAATGCATTTGCATTCTCACTTACTGTACTATAATTCTCCCTTAATTTTACCAGTGCCATAAGCATTGATACCATTACGACACTTACTAGTACTATACTTACTATTAATTCGACTAATGTAAATCCTTTTTTATTCATACAATCCACCTATATAAATTAAAAAGCAGATTTAGTATTTTGAATCTATATCACTAAAATCTACTTTATCCATTTCTTCTATTACTTCTAGTTGATTTTCAATAATTTGTCTTAATCTTCTTTTTAGTATATTGGTATTTCTTCTTAATTGATCAGCATGGTTTTGAGCTTTTTCTGCTTTTAGAAGAGCATCATTTATAATTCTACTAGCGTTATGTCTAGCTTCACTTATCATACTCTCTGCTTCTTTTCTTGCAGACGACTTAATTTGATCTCCAGCTGACTCAGCTGTATAAATAGCTCTATTCATTGTATCTTCTATTCTTTGATAATGAGCTATTTGATCTACAAGTTTTTTATTTTCTTCTTCAGTTTTTTTACTTTTATTTAATAAGACTTCATAATTGTTAATTATTTCATCCAAGCACTTTTGAACTTGAACCTTATCATATCCGCGAAAAACTGTATCAAACTTTTTCATGCCTTTCACCTCAATATACTAATATACCATTTTTATAATTAAATTACCATTCTCCCATGTCATCTTTTTTAGATGATTTTTTTGTGTCATCATCAGAAATGTTTCCTTCGATTTCAAATCCTTTAGGAGCGCAAAGCACAATTCCAGGACCTAATTTTTGCATTGTTCCTTCAATAGCATAAATGATACCATTTAAAAAGTCCATTATTCTTTTAGAAACATCAGAAGTTACTCTTTTGAAATTAACTACAACTTGATTTTTAGCTTTTAAATAATCAGCTATTTGTTGTGCTTCCGAAAAAGCTCTTGGTTCTACTAAAATAGTTTTGTTTTTGTAATCTTTAGTATTGCTTTTAACACTTTCTTTTACTTCTTCATATTCTTCACCATCTGGATCTTCAGTTGTAAATATTTTCTTAAATTCAAATGCCATATTAAAGCCTCCTTAGTATGTACTACAATAATATTCTAACACATTAAGACATTAGTAGCAATAAATTTTTTTATATTTTTAGAAAGTTAGACAAAGAAAAAAGTCGAAGTTTGTTACCCTCCAACTTTTGTTATATTATTACATATTATATGCAAATGTAGAAGCAATTTCTACTTTATCATATTGAATTGCTTTATAGTTATCATCCCATGGAATATCTACTTCTTCTGTTTCACTTGCATTAGCTCTAATATTGTCAAAGTCTACTGTTTCTACTCCAACTATTTTATTTTGATAGTAAAATAATACGCTTATTTCTGCATCTTCAATAATTTTATCACTCTTATTTGTTAATTGTGCAAATACTTTTTCACCAGCTCCTTGTGTTAATTTTGCTTCAACTGATGATGTTAAAGAATATTTACTCCAATCGTATACTTTCTTTGTAATTTCTGCTTTTGCGTAATTTTTTATGCCAGAATCACTGCTTACATATACTTCCTTATACCACTTACTGTTTTTTTCTACATATGAATAAACTTCTTCTGTATCAATTATATTTCCATTTAAGTCATAAAATATGATATTTACTTCAACTGTAACTGCTGTTGAGTTTTTGTTTTCTATTTCTACTGCGAAATCTCTACTAGATAGTTTATCTAATAACACAACGTTTACATTGTTATCCATTTCTTCTGCTTTTTTAGTTGCTTCTTCTATTTCTTTTGTTCTATCAATTACTTGATCATTATTATTGTTTTTGTCTTTTTTAATAAATACAAAATATACAACTACTACTATTACAATTAATAATACAATTTCACCTATAATCATAGTAATATTATTTGATTTCTTTGGTGTTTGTTGATTATTATCATTGCTTGTTTCAGGATTTGATCCAGTTGGGTTTGGTGTTGCTGGAGTTTCATTTACACTTGGAATAGTGTTTTGATTCTCATCATTAAAATTATTTTCGTTCATATTAATACTCCTCTATTCTTCTATTTTATTTTAACATTATGATAGTTAATTATAAATAAAAAATGCACTACTGTGCATTTTAAAATTTTACTCTTTCTTCAATATATTTTGCTAAATCATCTAAATTTATTGTTTCTTGTTTCATTGTGTCCCTATCACGAACAGTAACAGTATTATTATTTATAGTTTCATCATCTATTGTAATACAGAATGGTGTACCAATAACATCTTGTCTTCTATATCTTTTACCAATTGATCCAGTTTCATCATAAGTACACATAAAATATTTAGATAATTTTTCATATACTTCACTTGCTTTTTCACTATGATATTTTTTTACAAGTGGTAAAACACATGCTTTATATGGAGCTAAGAAATTAGGTAATCTTAATACCTCTCTTTCTTCTCCATTTTCTAGTATCTCTTTGTGATAATGTTCAAATAATACTGCTAATATTGTTCTATCTAAACCATAAGTTGATTCTATAATGAATGGAATATATTTTTCATTAGTTTCAGGATCTAAATAATGTTGTGATTCTCCACTATATTCTTCATGTCTAGTTAAATCAAAATTAGTTCTATTATGAGTACCATTTATTTCTCCCCATCCGAATGGGAATAAATATTCAATATCACATGCTGCTTTAGCATAATGAGCTAATTTTTCATGATCATGAAATCTTAATTTTTCACTAGGTAAACCTAGATATTCAAAGAATTTTTTACCATAATCTTTAAAGTATTCATATAATTCTTGATCATTACCTTCTTTGCAGAATGTTTGATATTCCATTTGTTCAAATTCTATAGTTCTAAATGTAAAGTTACCTGGTGTGATTTCATTTCTAAATGCTTTACCTATTTGTCCTATACTAAATGGTAATTTTGCTCTCATACTTCTTTGAACATTTAAGAAGTTAACGTACTCTCCTTGAGCATTTTCTGGTCTTAAATATACAATTGACTTATTATCCTTTACTACTCCTCTATAAGTTTCAAACATTAATTTAAATTGTCTTATATCAGTAAAGTCACATTTACCACATTTTGGACATGGAATATTATTATCTTTTATATATTTAATTAATTCTTCATTAGATAACGTGTCACCAATGCTTGTGCCTGTATAATCATTAACTAAATTATCCGCTCTATGACGTGTTTTACAATGCTTGCAATCTGTTAGAGGGTCTGCAAATGAGTCAACATGACCACTAGCTTCCCATACTCTTGGATGCATTAATATATCTGCATCTAATTCATAAGCATTTTTTCTTTCTTGAATGAATTTTTTTCTCCATGCATCTTTAACATTATTTTTTAATCTACTACCAAGAGGTCCATAATCCCAAGTATTAGCTAAACCTCCATATATTTCACTTCCTTGGAATATAAATCCATAATTCTTGCAGAAATTTGTCATTTCTTCCATTGAAATTTCACTTTTCATAAATCCTCCTTAAAAATTAAAAAACTCCTAAAATATTGTAAGGGTCCACACAGGACGGTCCCACCTTACTTATTCTAGAAGAATCTCTCTTTATTTATATAGCCTAAGTGCTTTACCATCACACTATTATCGCTTTACTTATTTAACATTTTAGCACAATAATTTATATTGTCAATATTATTTTAGTCTTAATGTTAGTGAAGCTGGTTTTTCAGTACTTACTTGTTCTTGTTCATTAACTTCTTCATCTTTTTTAGGATAGTATTCTGAAGCTATTTGTTTTAAAGTTCCTTTTGTCATGTATTCTCTTTCAATTACTTCATAACTTAATCTTCTATTAACTTCCCATGGTTTTGCTAAATCATCCATATCTATATATGGGTTTGTTGTATATCTAATATCCATAAATCCTCCATTTATCTGAAACTTAATTTTAATTCTGGCTCTTCACTAGCTGTTTTGATTGTTCTTTCTTTTGTAGCCTTAGCTAATTCTTTTAATGCTTCAATTAATGATTTTTCTCCTTCACTATTAAAGTTTATCATATTATCTTTACTAACTCTTACTATAGGTTTTCTACTTAATGTACTTACTACTTTACATTGAGCACTTTCAAAAACAACTTTTCTAGCAAGACTTAATGAAAATTCTTTAATATCACTTGGTAGTTCTAAACTATCAATATCTTCACAATCTAATAAATTAACGCCTAATTCTTCACATCTAGCAAGAGGTCCTTCATTTGCCATAAATGTTCTATCAGAATAAATAACAGTTGAATATTCTCCATTTTGACAAACAAGTTTTTCTTCTTCACCTTTGTATTCTCTTTTACATAATACTTCTAATGATAGATAATCTCTTCTCATTATATTCCCCCCCTTTAAAAAGCTTATGTATTTTAACATAAATAATAACAAAAGTCAATTAAATATCTAATACTAGTCTTCTGTTAATCTCTTCTTCTAGTTCTTTTATGTATCTTTGACAAGCTATATAACTATAATAAGCTGGTTCATCTATATTGATATTTCCTGTATTGATACTATCGAATTTTATAGATTCTTTTTCTAACCATTCAATAATAGTTTTTATATCTGGTATACTTACTGAAACTATTTTTTCATCAAGTTCATTATAGATTGAGTCTCTTAAAGTTTCTGCTCCTTCTAATACTCTTTTTAATTCTGCTTTACTACTTTTGTTATTTAAGTTTTTAGTCCAAGCTCTAATTCTTAAACATTTAGAATTAATATTTATATATCTTTGAACTAATGTAATTGTGTCTTTCATTTTAATGTGTTTTTACTCCCTTGTGCTTTTACTCTCTTAAAAAGCCAATATATTATAGCATATTTACTACTAAAAAGCAAATAAAAAGCCTTTTTAGGCCTTTAAATCATACTCATTACATGGAGCAAATGATTTTCTGTGTTCTTTTAATATTCCGTATTTTCTTATTGCTTCTATGTGCTTTTTTGTTCCATATCCTTTGTTATGAGCAAAGTCATATTCTGGATGTTCTTTATCAAGTTCATACATCATTCTGTCTCTTGTGACTTTTGCTATTATTGATGCAGCTGCAATACTTTGACTTTTAGCATCTCCCTTTATAATTGATGTACTTGGGATATCAATATCTAATTTAACTGCATCTATTAAAACGTGTTCTGGTTTAACACTTAAATTATTTAATGCTTCTTTCATAGCTTTTTTAGTTGCTTCTAATATATTAATTTCATCTATTACTTCACTAGAAGACATACCGATACCAACACTAACTGCATTTTCCATAATTACATCGTATAACACTTCTCTTTTTTTCTCTGTAACTTTTTTTGAATCGTTTATTCTTTCATCATAAAAATCAACTGGTAAGATTACTGCAGCTGTAACTACTGGACCAACTAATGGCCCTCTTCCTACTTCGTCTACTCCAGCTATATATTTTATTCCTTTATTATATAATTCGTTTTCGTATTCTTTCATAATCACCACATATGAATTATATCACATTTCAAGAAAAAAGACTGTTTTAAACAGTCTAATTTAATATTATAAACATTCTACGTATGTATCATTTAAACATCTTACACAGCATAAGCAGTTGCAATCCATAGTAAATATTGAATCAGTACTTACATATGGATAAAGTGATGTCGTATCTGGGTTTTGCGCTAGAACTCTAAATGTACAACAGCAACCATCTATTTTTTCTACTCTAAAAACATTACTTGTTGTTTCTGTATCTGTTCTACTTACTGGCATACTCCAAGGTGTTCCATTACTTCCACATGCATAAAGCATAATTGGTCTAGTATTACAGATAACACAGTTGCTTCCACCACCTAATGCAGGTCTATCACATGAAAGTAAACAATTATCTGGGCAAGCATTAGATTGTAATACATTTATAACTTTTAATATTTCCATGATACAATTATCACAACAATTATTATCGTTGTTATTATTATTACACATATAATCCACTCCTTTATATCTACTAATAGGTTATGAATTATATTAAATTTTGTTTACATTATTTATCTAATTATTTGCTTAAACTAAGTCTTGCTGATTTAAATTTCTTTCCTTTGATACAATCTATTACTGAAGATAAACTAATATTAGTTAATTCTGTTTCACTTACTGTATCTAAAATTAAACCTTCTTTAGCTAGTTCATTTAAACAAACATGAGCTGTTAATAATAAATCTTTAAAGTGACTTTCTTCTAAATCTTCTTCAGTTAAATCATATTTTTTAATAACTGCGATGTACATAATTACAAAACTTTTTGTTATGCTTCTTTGTTCACTTGCACTATAGTCTGTATTTTGTCTAAGGAATAAATCAAATAAGCTGTTTATCCAATTTAAATCTATATCAAAATCTTCTTTTCTTCCTATGGAATTTAAGCATGAAGCTGCTTTAATTTTTAAAAATGCATTAAAGTCGTCATATCCTTTACTTATGGATAGTAATTCTACTCTATCACTAATTTCTAATAGTTTTCTTAAATATTCTTCATCACTTATTTTATTACTTGATAATTTAGTTAACTCTAAATTAATAGTATCTATCATTTGATTAGGTTTTAATAATGATAATTTATATTCTATTTGTTCTAATAAAGTCATTACTTTTTCTCTTAATTCTTTTTCTTCTTCATCTTGTTCTACTATAGATATATTTTTTGCAAATGAATTATTTTCATATAATTCTTTTATCTTGGATTTTGAAATATTTCTTACATATTCTTCTATTTCAGCGATAGATGCTGGACTATAAAGGAAAATTCCTAGATTCAAAGCATGAAAACTTTCATGTGTAAAATTTTGTTTAATAATTAAAAGAACGCTGTTAACTAACTCTGGTTTAGCAAAATAGTATTTATTTTCTACATTGCATTCTTCTAATAATGGAAATAATAGTCCTGTAGTTATTTCTCTAGCATAAACATTACCTTCAGTATCAACTACTTTTTCAAAGAATATTTTTCTTTCATAAGTATATTGACGACTAATTGATAACATTACTTTTGTATCTTTATAGGCTTCATCTAAACAATTTATCGCTTTTGTATTGTAACATTCTTTTTGATATCTTGAAACTTCTAAAGATTCGATATAACTTCTTAAAGCATTTGGGTTAGAGATTCTACGTAAATATGCCCAAACCGGTGAATCAACATTACTTAAGTAGTTTCTTTTGATTGCTTGGCTTGGATTTACAATTTCTTTAATAAGAGTTGCATCACCACAATATATTTTCTTCATAATATTCACCTTTGTTGTTTATTCTAGCATAAAAAAAGAACTATTACTAGTTCTCATAAACACTAACTTGTTTTTTATCTTTTCCTTTTCTTTCAAACTTAACATTTCCACTAACTTTAGCATATAAAGTATGATCTTTTCCCATACCAACGTTTGTTCCAGGATAAATTTTAGTTCCTCTTTGACGATAGATAATAGCTCCAGCTTTAGCTGTTTGACCATCAGATAATTTAGCTCCTAATCTACGACCAGCTGAATCTCTACCGTTTTTAGTAGAACCAACACCTTTTTTAGATGCGAATAATTGTATATTAAAATTCATTTTATTCATGGTTTTCCTCCTTAATATTAATATTTTTATCATAATTATTTCTTAGTTCATAAATCATATTCACTAAGTTATTAAGTAAGCTATTTGTTATATTATCTTTCTTAATATTAATAATTTCTAAATTATTTGTATCAGTATAACTTATAGCGTCTTTGTCAATTTCAAGTATTGCATTTATAGTTGTAATTATCATTGTACTAAATGATGCACATACTATATCTTTTCCATAATCATCATAACCTGCATGACCATGACATTTAATACTTTCGATTAACCCATTATTTCTTTTGATATTTACTTTTATCATTACTTATTAATTGATTTAATTAGTATCTTAGTATAAGGTTGTCTATGTCCTTGAGTTTTTCTATATTTTTTCTTTGGTTTATATTTGAAAACTAGGATTTTCTTTTGTTTGCCATGTTTTAAAACTTTAGCAACAACCTTTGCTCCTTTAACAGTAGGAGTTCCTACTTTACCATCAACAAATAAAACTTCATCAAAAACAACTTCACTATCTACTTCGTTATCTAGTTTTTCAACATATAATTCTTGGCCTTCTTCAACCATATATTGTTTTCCACCAGTTACAAAAATTGCTTTCATTTACTTTTCCTCCTTCAATAAGACTCGCTTTTGAGGTAATTCATTATAAATATTTCTAACCTCTTCAACGCGGTTGTAGAGAAAGATTTCTACAAACATCAGTATTTTAGCATATTTACTTGGTTCTGTCAAATAATTTAGATAAATATTTTTTCTCTAAGCAATTATTTATGATGTGATAATAATCTCTTTTAAAATTATTCGTGTTTTTTACTCTTTTTATCTTATCAAAATTATAGTTATTTAAATATCTTTCTAATATAAATTTATTTTGTTTGTATTTTAAATTTTTTATTTCTATTATAATACATTTGAATAAGAAGATAGTCAAAATAAATGCAAATAACGTTTTCTTAGTAATTATAAAAACTATAGTAAATAATACTGATATCATTAAAGAAATTATATTAGATATTTTATATGGCATTATTTTATTTAGCAATATATTTAATAGTTTTCCTCCATCTAATGGTAGTATTGGCATGAAATTAAAAGAAATTAATAAATAATTTATATTCATTAATAAATAAAATACATGATTGGTTATGAAACCATTAAAATAAAATGTTTTTATCGTAAAATAGAATATCAATTCAAATGTTATTCCTCCAAGTAAAACAAATAATTCTTTGTTTGAATTAACATTTAAATCTTCATTGTATGTGGTTATTCCTCCAAAAGGATATATAGTTATTTTGTCATATTTAAAATCTATCAAAATCGAAAAAAATAAATGTCCTGCTTCATGAATTAATATAGTTATGAGAAGTAAAAACAAATACTCAAAATAGCCAGATAAAAAAGATAAGAACAAAAATATATATGTGGTATCATGGATCTTAACCCTCATTTAAATCAACTGGCTTATCATCTTTAAATAAAGCATAATAGTATTCATCACTAGATGTTCCAATAGTTTCACCAGCTTCAATATAATCATATAATTTAATACTTTCTTTAACATTACCATACCATGCGTAATATCCATCGCTTTGTTGTACAATTATAGTGTTATTATAGCCATCTTTTTTACCTATATATGTAACTATTCCACTGCTTTTTAATTTAATTGGTTCATTCTCACCAATTATATATTTTACTCCATCTAAATATTTTTCATGTGTTTTATTTTCTACAAATGATACTTTTGTTGTATTGTCATTCTTAAATACAGTTGTAAAATTATTTATAAGTTTATTCACTTTGCTAAAATCATATGTACTATTTAAAACATCATCTATTATAAAGTTTTTAAATCCAGGTGAATAATTTGATATTGTTACTACAAGCATAATGAAAATAATTATTGTAAATAGTTTACTTAATATTTTCTTTAGTATTTCGTTTTTAGGTTTTTCATTTTTATTATTTTTATATTCTTCGTATGTCATAGTAAATATTATTCCATATTTAATTATTTATTCATAAATTCATAGAAACTATAGTATTGATTATTGCCTATTATTATATGATCTACTACTGGAATGGCCATTATTTTTCCTATTTGCATTAGTGTTTCTGTAACTTTTATATCTTCCTTGCTAGGAGTTGGGTCTCCACTTGGATGATTATGTATAACAATAATGCTATAAGCGCTTTCTAAGAATGCATTTTTAAATACTTCTCTTGGGTGAACACATGATGAATTAATAGTTCCTTTGAATAATAATTTATATGATATTAATTTTGATTTTGTATCTAAATACAATGCATAAAAACATTCTTGATATTCTTCTATAAATATATTTTTAAAATATTCATAAATTTTCTTTGAGGAATTTAAAAGTACTTTTTCTTTTTGTTCTATGTAATATACTCTTTTACCTAATTCTAAAGCTGCTAGTAATTCTATTGCTTTTACTTCGCCTATGCCATTAATTTCAGTTAATTTATTTATTGTAATGTATTTCATTTCTTTTATATTTTTAAAGTTTTTTAATATATGATTAGATAACTCTTTTACTGAATAATTTTTAGTACCAGTTTTTAATATAATGCTTAATAATTCTTCATTAGAAAGACTTTCTTTACCATATTTTAATAGTCTTTCTCTTGGGCGTTCACTTAACGGAATGTCTTTAATCATTATTTTTGACATATCTTTCCTTTCTTTCAAATAAAAAGACGAATACTCGTCTTTTACCCTCTATTAATTAGATACGCAAAAACTTTTTAAAACACTACTTTTTACAATAAATCACTTATTTTTTCTTCTAAATCAACTACTTCTATACTGTTTACTGCTTCATTGATTAGAGGTTCAAAATCATATTTGCCTTCTTCATTATATATATGTTTTAAACTTGGGTTGATTACTGGATGTCTTGGGACAAATACTGTGCAGCAATCTTCATAAGGTTCTATTGAAATATCATATGTATCTATATTCTTAGATATTTCTATTATATCTAGTTTATCAAATGAACAAAGCGGTCTTAATATTGGATAATTTGTTACATCATTAACAGCTAATATACTTGATAAAGTTTGACTAGCTACTTGACCTACACTTTCTCCATTAACTATTGCTAAACAATGTTTTTTCTTTGCTACTCTTTCTGCAATTCTATACATCATTCTTCTCATAATAGTTATTAGATAGTCTGGATCTAAATTCTTATATATTGTTTCTTGAATCTTTGTGAAATTTACAACTAGTAACTTACCACCACTATTATATTTTTCCAATTTTCTTGCTAAAGCAATTACTTTATTTCTAGCTTCTAAACTTGTATGAGGTCTACTTTCAAAATATAAATAATATAACTCTACTCCTCTTTTAATAGTTAAATATCCAGCGACTGGGGAATCTATTCCGCCACTTAACATTAATAATCCACGTCCAAGTGTTCCGACTGGATAGCCTCCTAGACACTTATATCCTTTAGTATAAATATAAACTGCTTCTTTTCTTATTTCAACATTTAACAATACATCAGGATTGTGAACATCAACTTTGCAATCAATATTTTTTAGAATATGTCCACCTAAAATATTATTCATATCCATTGATTTTATTGGATAACTTTTATCACTTCTATTAGTTACTACTTTAAAAGTTTTAAATTCTTCTTCTTTTAATACATCTAAACATAAAGATTTAATATTATTTTCACTAGTATCTTCACTTTTTATGGCTACGACTATTTCATGAATTCCAAATATATTTTGAAGTTTATTAACAATTTGATCAATATCTTCTTCTTTAGGAAAAATAAACATTCTATAATAATCATCTTGAATTTCAAAAGCAAAAGAAGATAATTTATCGAAAATATTCTTTTTTAAAGTCTTAATAAAGAAATTTCTATTATCTTTTTTAGTAGTTAATTCGCCATATTTTATTAATATTACTCTATTCATTTTAATAATAATTCATTCCATACTTTATCAAATACACTTAAGAATTTTTGTATTTCTTCCATAGTAGTTAAATGTGACAAACTTACTCTTATTGAAGTAGTTGATACATCTTTATTACCATTAGATAATGCTTTTAATACAACACTTTCTTCTAATGAAGAACATGCAGTTGTAGTTGAAACATATATTTCGTATTTTTCTAATGCATGTACAAATGTTTCAGATTTAATTTTCATTAAACTAAAGTTGACTATTTGAGGAACACATAATTCATTTGAATTTATTTGAATTGGGTATTTAGAAAGTCCTTTCAATAATTCTGCTTTTAATTTTTCGCATTTTTTGATATTTGAATCTAATTTATCGTTCATTAATCTCATTGCTTTTGAGAAAGAAACAACTAATGGTAATGCTGGAGTTCCTCCTCTGAATGGACAATTTTCTGTTGTACCATAGATTAATGTGTCTATTTGTAAATCTCTTCTTTTATATAATATTCCTATTCCTTTAGGAGCATATATTTTATGTGATGAGAATGAAGCTAGATCTAAATCGCTTAAATAGAATTTTGTTTTTCCTAATGCTTGTGTTAAGTCACTATGAAATATAACATTTGGATTCTTTTTATTAATCACTTGTCTTATTGTTTTTAGAGGTTGTTTAAAGCCTGTTTCTGAGTTAACAGCACAAATACTTACTAATATAGTATCTTCTCTTATAAGACTCTCTAAATGATGCAAATCTATTTGTCCATTAGGAAGAATATTTACAAAGTCTACTTCATATCCAATACTGCTTAAATAACCCATTACTTCTAAAACACTTTTATGTTCTAGTTTTGATGTTATAATATGTTTACCTTTTTTTACATATCTAAATGCTACTCCTTTTATAGCAGTAGTGTTACTTTCACTAGCTCCACTTGTAAATATTAATTCTTTTGGATGACAATTTAATATATCTGCTATTTGATTAGTTGCTTGCATTAATAATTCTTTTGATTTCATTCCAAGAGTATGAATTGAATTAGCATTGCCTATAAATTCACGAGTAACTTTGCAATATGAATCTAATACTCTTTCATCTACTGGAGTAGTAGCACTATAATCTAAATAAATCATTTTTTACACTTCCTTATATTTCTTGTATAACTGTTAAAATAACTGGTTTACATTGAGTAGTTTTAAATAAATAAGCTCCTACTTTTTCACGCATTTCATTTCTTATTTTAACATAATCAGCATATTTTTCATTAAATGTATTTTCTTTTATATTTTCTAAACTTATTCTTTTAATTTCATCTATTATATCCATATTATCTTTTTGATAAATAAATCCTCTTGTTATTATTTCTGGACCTACTAGTATTTTTTTATCTTTTTTACTTAATGTAGCTGATATTAATACTAAACCATTTTCTCCAAGTAATTCTCTATCTTTAAGTACTAATTCTCCTACATCTTCACTACTTTTTCCATCAATTAATATATCATCTACGAATACTCTGTCAAAGTTATCTACTAATTTACCATTTTCAAATGTAACAATGTAACCATTCTCTTTTAGCAATATGTTTTCTGTTGGTACTCCTACTTCATGAGCTAAATCACCATTTACTACTTGATATCTGTATTCTCCTTTTATAGGCATATAATATTTAGGATTAAATAATTTAACTAATAACATTAAATCTTCACTTGAAGCATGATGTCTTACGCTTTTATCTTTTGGTATTGGTGCAATATTAACACCTTTAATAGCTAATTCATTCATAATTTTAACAAGCATTTTTTCATATGCATCATAACTTGGTTCAGCGAAACATATTGTATCTGTTTGTTCTAATGTAATAAATTTATCATGACCAGCTAATATTCTATTTATATTAGTGTATGGTGCTTCTCTATCATTACTTATTAAAATTATAGTATTATCATTTTTTAAATCTGTTAAATTACCAATTAAATTTTCATCTACATTTAGATATCCTGTTTTGATACATAAATTAACTATTGAATGTAGTTCTTTTCCCATTATAACTACTTTTCTATCTTTTCCTTTTATTGAATTAAATATTTCTTGAATAGTATATATATGTAATGGTAAAACAGTAAATATGATTCTTCCTTCTTGTTTGTCTACTAACTTTTTAAAGAATCCTTCTAGTTTATGATTTGGACTTGTGTGTCCTTTTTTTTCAGCAAAAACGCTTTCTGCCATTAAACAAAGAACTCCTTGTTTTCCAATATATGCTAGTTTTCCTAAATCCATATCATAATGTCCACTCATAGTTGGATCTATTACAAAATCTGCCATATAAACTATAGCTCCATCTTCAGTATTAATTGAAAATCCATATGTTTCTGGACTACTATGTGTTACATTAAATGGAAATACACTAAAGTTTTTGAAATCTATTTTTTTATGTGCAGGAATTACATTTAAGTTTTTAATTTGAATTTTTTCTTCTGCACATTGCATCTTAATTATTTCACATGTATAAGGTGAAGCATATACTTGTAATTCTGGTATTAATTTCAATAAATCTGTTAATGCTCCCATATTTTCATGATGTGGATGTGATATAAATAATCCTACAATATTTTCTTTATTTTTTACTAAATAAGAAAAATCAGGAATTACATAATCTATTCCATATACTTTATCTGGTGCATACTTAATACCACAATCAAATATTAAAATTTTACCATCTATATTAACTGTATATATGTTTTTACCATTTTCATTTAGGCCACCTAAACTCATTATATTTATTTTACTCATTATATCATCTCTCCCTTTAAAAGTTTAAATCGCTATAGGAATTATAACACAAAGTAACAAAAAAAACTAGTCTAAAGAATAATTTCAGGCATTTTAAAAGCACACTTATTATTGTGTGCATTCATCATTTATGATTCAGCTTTTTTATTAACTATATCTATTCCACTATAAATATATTTTAAACTATCGCTTATATTAATAGTGTTATAGTATTCATTTTTAATCATTTCTATTTTAGGTGGAATAGAAATTAATACATTAAAGAGCATTCTCTCTTCTTCTAAAAGTGTTAAGTTTTCACTATAAACATCAAGTAAATAATTAAAGTCTAGTTTATAGCCTTCTTTTCTATAAAATTTATATAAATCTAAAATAGGAGTATCAACCAAATAGTTATCAAAACTTAATAGATAACCTTTATCCCTGTATATAAAATGCTCTAGTGAAAGATTATTGTGATTAGTACATACTCTTTCTTTTGTTTTATTTTCTACTTTTTTATACCATTTATCTAATTCACTTTTAGCATATTTTAGTGAACTATCTATAACTGAATAATTTCTAGCAAATAAATAATGAGATGGAGACATATAAACTTCTTCTTCAATGCTTTCTATAATATTCAAATAATATTCTTTTAGATATTCTATATTACTAGATAATTTATTATAAATATTTTTATACTTATTTTTATTTATTTCTTTAAAATAAAGGGTTTTATAATGAAGAAGTGAAACTACTCTCATAAATTCTACTCCTTTAGTCATTTCATGATGTGGTTTACTTTCTATGAATTCACTTCTTATAAATTTTTCATCATTATCTATTACTTTTGGAAAATTATCAAAATTTCTACTTTCAAGAAAGTCATATAATTCTAATAAATCTTTTTTATACTTCTTTTTTACTACTTTATCTTCAATTAGAACACTATTTTTATATTTAGTCATTTACTTGTGGGATAATTATTTTATCTCCTACATTTAATTCACCTATATTATTATAAAGTTTTAATTCTTCTAAAGTAGTATTATATTTATTACATATATTTTCTATAGTATCTCCACTTCTTACTATATAAACTTTATATGTATAGTATTTATTTTCATTAACAAAATTATTAGTTATATTGCTAATATTGTCTTCTATATTAATGTTATTATCTTTTATATTGTTTTCTTTTACATTTTCTTCTTTCTTAATTTCTTCACTATTAAAATAGTTATCTATATAATTATTTAAATCATCATTTTCCATTTCTTTATCATCTTCACTCTCTTCAATTATATTTTCTTCTTTACTAAGCATACTTTCTAAAGATTCTTTTTCATCACATGTAATAAGTAAATCAATATTTACTTTTAAAACATCTTTTATTGGTTCATATTTAAAGTCATCTATTTCTATATTAATAGTATCTTTATCTATTCTTTTTGATATAGCTACACTAAACGGAATTGTGTAATAGAATTCTTCTTCTTGAACACTTGCTTCAGTTAATTTATATGTACCACTTATTACTACTGTACCTTCTATAATATCTTCATTGATTTTATAATCATGATCTAAACTGATATTTGTTAGTTCTCCTATTTTTGTTTTAAAAATAATATCTTTTTTTAATGGAATAATTTCTTTCATATATTCTCCTTTCAGTTAAATATATGAGGCATTAATATTTTTAGAACAAAAGAAAAAGGAACACTAGTTCCTTCTAAAATAAATCATTATATATTTCTATATAGTTTTCTATATATTTGAAGTCTATTCCTTCTTTTAAGTTTTTATCTAAGAATTCTATATCTCTTTGATTGCTTTTTGGAATATAGAGAGTTGTAATTTTATTCTTTTTGCATGCCATTACTTTTTCTTTTATTCCGCCTACTTTTAATATATCTCCTTTTAGAGTTATTTCACCTGTCATTGATATATTGCTTGTGATAACTTTTGATTTTATTAAAGATAATATAGCTGTTGTAATTGCGATTCCTGCAGATGGACCATCTTTTGATATTCCACCTTCTGTAAAGTGAATATGAATGTCTTTATCTGAAAAGAACGATTCATTTATTTTGAATTTTTTAGCATTACTTTTTATATAACTTATTGAGACTTCAATGCTTTCTTTAGTTATATCACCTAGTGAACCTGTGAATGTATATTTTCCTGCTCCTTTAAAGTCACTGCATTCTATATCTAGAGTTGTTCCCCCTAGTGTTGTACATGCTACTGCTCTTACTACTCCTTCAGTAGTTATTTCTTTGTAGTCACTGCTTAAATATAGTTCTTGATCTAAATATTTTATTAAATCTTCATCATGTATTCTGACGCTTACTATTTTTCTACTTGATTTTATATGTTCTGTAATAACTTTTCTTATTATTTTATTAATGCATCTTTCAAGTTCTCTAACACCTGATTCACTTGTGTAATTTGAAATTATTTTTCTTATTGTTTCTATTTCAAATTTAATGACATTATTTTTTAATCCATGTTTTTTTAGAATAGATGGTATTAAATAATTTTCTGCGATATATAGTTTTTCTTCTTCTGTATAACCTGTTAAACTTATTATTTCTAATCTATCTAATAAAGCTACTGGAATACCTGTTATATCATTTGCTGTTAATATAAATAATACTTTACTTAAATCTATTTCTTCATCCACATAATTATCTGTGAATCTCTTGTTTTGACTTACATCTAAAATATCAAGCAGTGTTGATGCTGGATCTCCTTTATAATCTTTTTTTAGTTTGTCTACTTCATCTAATAAAAATACTGGGTTTTTACTTCCACACTTTATAAGTGAAGATACAATTTTACCTGGATTAGAGCCTATATATGCTCGTCTATGTCCATTTAATTCTGCTGAATCACTCATTCCACCTAAAGATATTTTTACAAAGTTTCTATTTAATGCATGTGAAATTGATTCTGCGAATGTTGTTTTACCTACTCCAGGAGGACCAACTAAACATAATATTGGACTATTTATGTCTGGAGAAATACTTTTGACTGCGATGTATTCGATTATTCTATTTTTAGCATTTTGCATTCCATAGTGAGAAGTATTTAATTTCTTTTCTATTTTCAATAAATCTTTTTCATCTTTAGTTTCATAATACCATGGTATTTGTAATAAATACTCAATATAATTTCTAATTATACCTGCATCTGGACTCATTTCACTAGAAGCATTATATCTTTCAATTTCACTAATTAATTTAATCTTTATTCTATCTGGATATTCTCCATATTTTACTTTATCTCTATAATTAATTACATCTTCATCTTTTGTATTAGATTCACCTAATTCATTCTTGATTACTTTTAATTTTTCTTTTAATATAAATTCTTTTTGAGTATCATCTAATCCTTTTTTGATTTCAGTTTCTATGTGTCCTTCTAAATCTATTACTGCACTTTCTATAGCTAATTCTTTTATTAATGTTTTGCTTCTACTTATTGGACTACTATCAAGCATTAGTGATAATTTTTTATCAAAAGATAATTGTAAAAATGCACCTATTATATCTGTTAATTTATCAAGTGATATATTTCCTTTTACCATAGACATAATAGAATTAGTTATAAATGGATTTTTATTAACATAATTTTCTAATTCATTTATTAATTTTCTATAATATGCTGTTTCTTCTATTTCTGCTTCGTATGTATCTATATTTGTTATGATACTATCTAATATATCTTCTTCATTTGTATAATTTACATAACTTATTACTTTTACTCTATAAAGACCAGAAATAATTATTCTTTTATTTCCGTTTGGTAATTCAATAACGTTTTTAATTTTACCAACTACTCCGATTCTAGGTAAATCAGAAATATCTGGTTTTTCTTCAAGTGAATTTAGAGGACATACAACCAATACTTCGTTATCATGATAAATTGAGGAAATCTCTGTTACTTTTTTACTTACTTCACTTTTAATTTCAACTCTAACTTCCTGATGAGGTAGTAAGACTAGGTTCTTTAACAAGATAACTGGTAAATTGCTTTTAATCATTTGTATGCCTGCCTCCTCGTCTTATGGGTATTTATTATAAGAGCAAAAATTAAAAATGTAAACACTTAAAATGAAAATTTCACATAAAAATTTTTGCATAAAAAAATGGTTAATTTTTTTAACCATTTTCTTTCTTTGTTAAGTCTTTTTTAGTTATTTTTATTACTGGTAATACTTGACAAGAAGTTGTTTTAGATTCACCATATAATTTAGATTTTCCAACATCTATCTTAGAAAATGCGTATCCTTTTAATGTGTTATAATCTGTCATTGTCCAGTAACATGAACCAGAAGCATCATATAAGAATTTAAATTTATCATTCATGAATTCAAAGTATCCATTTAATGAAGATGCTTTATTTAATTTTTCATCTACTCTTGTAATAGAATTCATACTTCCAACTATTATATTTGATAATGTTGGTGTTATCATATTTGATGATTCTATATCTTTTGATATTATTTTTAATATATCACCAGCAGTTAAGGCACTATATTCAACATTCCAGTTAGATGCGACACTATTTAGTGTATCATTATAATTATCAAATGTTGATTCTGTAAATTTATTTAAAATATTAGGTATTACTGTGATAGTTTTATCGCCTAATTTATTATTTTCATCAATTACTGTTGTACTTAAGCATGTATCACTAATTTTAGTACAGAAGTTATCTTCAACTACATCATATAATAATGTATTTCCAAAAGCATAATCTATTGAACTTGCATTATTACCTTCTACATATTGCTCTGCTGTTACTTTTATAACAACTTGAATTGGAGCTTCTACGTCATAATTTGAATTGCTCTTAAGTTTATTTTGCTCTGATTGATTAAACTCATATGCTTTTGTTCCCCATTGACTATCAAGTGTATCATTTCCACCATCTAATGGCCAAGATGCGCTTACTTCAAATGTTGCTGTTCCTCCATTAGATTCCACTACATAATTACTTAAATTTATATTTATATGGAATGGATAATTATGTGACAACGATGTTTCTAAAGCATTAGATGTAATATTACTATTTCCCTCTGTATTATATTTAG
Organism: uncultured Bacilli bacterium; assembly: GCA_934096645.1. Lineage (GTDB taxonomy): Bacteria > Bacillota_I > Bacilli_A > RF39 > UBA660 > CAG-1000. The sequence goes on from CAKOMK010000006.1 coordinate 19,481, forward strand.
TATCAAGAATTCTTGCTGATAGTATATCATATTTTACTTGAGCAATTGAGTCACCATGATTTTGAATATTAATCTTTTCAGTAATTGTATCCATTCCTGGGTATATAGTTGGTATTGAAATAACTACATTATTTGAAACAGCTTCTCCATTTTTAGATAATTCAATATACCAAGCTTTAACTCCAATTTCAGTATCTAGTGAAGATAATCCACTATATGCAAACCATGCTAGTGTTGTGAAAATTAAAGACACTACAATGAAAACTAAAGAAACTAAATTAAGTTTTAGATATAATTTATGTCTTTTTTTCATTTTAGCGCCTCCTTTTTATTTTCTCTTAGAGTTTATTTCTTCTTCTTTTTTTTCTAGTAGTGTTACTAATATTTCATAACCTACTATTAATATTAATGGAATAACTATTATTAATCCAAATCCTGTACTAGTACTTACAAGTTTATATATATATGATAATAAAATTGTTTTATATATTACTTTTCCATATACTTGACTTTCTTTTACTACTGGGTCTTCAACTAAGTTTGCAATACCTTTAGTATGGAATAGTAATTTGCCATCCTCATCTTTTTCTATTTTTACTATTTGGTGAGTAATTACTTTTCCTTTAAAGTTAGATTGTGTTCCAAGATAACTAATGTTATCGCCAACTTTTAATTTACTCGGCTTTACATCTTTTGATATTAATACATCTCCAATGTTATATTTTGGTTTCATAGAACCAGTAGCTACTGCAAATATTCTATAGTTAAATAATGACAATTTATTATTACTAAATCTTTGTAAGAATACTACTAGTATAAATGCTAGTAAAACTATTATTATAAATGTTTTAATTATAGTGAAAATTGTCTTTAATACTTTGTTGTTCTTTAATTTCTTCATTCTATACACCTTATAAATCCTGAGCTTTAGCTAAGTATTCATCCATTTCTTTCTTAAATTTTTTCTTTATATCACTACTTCCTAGAATATTTCTATTTTTATCATTATTAATTTCTATATTAACCATTTGTAGTAATTTTTCTTCTGATACTTTAATACCATTATTTAATAATATTTCCATAGATCTTTTAACTTGCTCAGTAATCATTAATACTGCGTATTGAGTAAGTTTGTCTCTTTGACTTTTTCTTGTATTAGAAATTGAATCTAATACATAATAATTCATTAAAAATGCATCATCTAGTATATCTCTTAAATACATATTACCACTTGTATCATATAATTTATTTTTACTTAATTCATCATCTAAATAGTTCATTAAAAAGTTCCATAATTTTGTTGCTTCTCTGAAATTAGGGTTCTTTAATATAAGGTTTGTCTTTTTAATTGGTGATGTTACAAATGATGCATGTATTTTCTTTAGTGATACTATCATTTCGCATCTTTGCCATAATGTAATATATTCTTTTAATATTTTTAATCTTCTTTTTATATCTTTTACTTGAGAATCAAAATCACCACTTTTAGCACCATTATCTATTTCACTAGCACTAATTCTTAAACTAATTTTTACTCTATCTTTTCCATTACTAGTGATTGATGTGTATTCTAATTGTTTTTGATCTTTTGATTCTAATTTTTTTAGTTTTTCTTCCATTAAAATAATAAATCTTAATGTTTCATGAACTAAAGTATAAATAAATCTATTTTCATATGTGTTATATGTTTCTTCACGAAGTAATACAAGTATTTTAGATGGCTTAATTTCTTTATCACTTATTACTTTTTCAATATAATTGCTATGTTTAGCTAAATCTTTTACACTTTCTACTCCAATTTTTTTGGCTTTTTCTATTTGTTGAGTTTCAGTTTCAGTAATTAATGCTACTTTTGGAACTCTAACTATTTTATCAATATATGGAAATGTCTCTTCCATTATTTCTAGCCATTCTGTAGAACCAAGTGTATTATCTAAGTCTGCTAGATAGTGCATATTTGAATCTGTATTTTTTAGAAAAAGAGTACATTGCTTTTTTAATTCTTTGTCAATTTCTATACTAGTTTTAGCCATCTAAATCACTCCTATACTGATTTCTTTAATCTTTCTAAAAATTCAATACATTCCTTCATTTTACCTTTTCCTACTGTTGTATCTAGGTATTTTATGAATCCATCTATTTCATCACGAATTTGTGCGATATTTAATTGATCGAATTTTCTTAATACTTTTTGTGCTAAGAAATAATCTATTGCTTCTATTTCGCCACCACCACTAGCTACATATACAGCAGTAAAGTCTCTTAATTGTTTCATAATACGATTACCAAAAGCAACTCTAAAGTGAGCAATAACATAATCATCTATTTCTTCAACCATTTTGATTGATTTTTGAGATAATTGATGTTCTTCAAATGCTTGTTTGAATAATCCTTCTAAGTAGCTTGAATTTATAGCTACTGCTTCTTGTTCTCTACATTCGAATGGATCTATTTTCTTATTAATATCGATAGGCATTGCTCTATCATATACTTTATCTGTTACCATGAATGTTGAGTCATCATTATTGATTGTACCGATGTACCATAAGTTTCCTGGCAAGTGTAATTTACCTTTATCTAAACGTTTTGGATCATCTGGCCATATTGTTGTTACTAATTCAATTTCCCATTCACTTCTTTGAGGAATTTCTAAAATTGATAGCATTTCTGCAAAATAATATTCAACACGTGCTATATTCATTTCATCAAGAATAATTGTATGAACATTATCATCATAGCCAGCTAAATACAATTCTTCTAATACATTTGATTCATTGAATTTTTTAGTAAATTCATTGAAGTATCCAAGTAACTCAGTTTTGTCTCTCCATGATGGTTGAACTGATGCGATACATGAATCATTTTTTACAAATTTACCCCAAGCATATGCTAGAGATGTTTTACCTGTACCAGAAATACCTTGTAAGATAATTAATTTACCACAAGCAAGACCACCAACAAATGCTCTTAATAGATGAGCTTCATAATATAAGTGAAGTTGACTTGCTGCAAAACATCTTAAATTATCTACTAATTCTTCTAATGTGAAGTTATTATTATAATTTTTGATCTTATAATTTTCATATTCTTGATCAATTCTAACAAGTTTAGGAAAACGTACATTTCCAGCTTCATCTAAATCTTCAGTAGATACTTCTCCATCTTCAGGATTTTCACCATTTTTAGCTTCTTCATTATTTTCATCTTCTGGACTAAGTCCTAATTGAGAAACTTTCATAGCCATTAGTTCATCTTTTTCTTTCATTAATTGTTTTACTTTATCATTAAGTTCCCCAATTTCATCTAATAATTCATCTTGATTTAATTTTTCTTTTCTTAGTCTAAATATTTTCCTAATACCCATAAATATAAGTACTAAAATTGCTCCGACTAGAAGTACAAAGAATGCAACTCCAAGTCCAACAAATATCCATTCTATTCCACTAAAACTTCCTTTATAATTACTTATTATTTGTTTATAATCTCCATAATTAAACATTTGTACAAAGCCATTTATAAAGCCTTTGACTATCTTTTCTACTCCATCAAAGAATATAGATATAAATTCGTAGAAAAAACGTAAGAATGTATTCATAAATTACTCCCCTCCAAAATCACCCAATTTTTTTACATTTTCTTTAACTATTTTATCTAATAGTTCTTCAGGTACTTCACTCATTAAACTTGATATATTTTTGATATCTTTATCTACAAAAATATAATCAGCTAAATATAAGTAACCTAAACTTTTTTCATTTGCTTTAATTTCTTCATTCATTAAGAATGCAAAATTATAACCTTGTTTTTTAAGACTAGTTGTAATTTTCTTATTAGAAATTAATGTTTTAGTATCTAATAATATATAAATATGATTTTTAGCATAATCATCTTCAATAAGCTTTAATAAACCAGCCATTTTCTTTTCTTTTTCATATAATCCATTTGGTATATAAATTATATATTTCTTATTATAATCATAAGACATTATATCTTTAGCAATTATACTTGATAATAAAGTTAATAATACAACTACTTTATCTTCTGATACAATTCCTTCATTATATGTCTTATCAACTATATAATCGCTATATACACTACTGAATGAGATGTTGTGATTTAATACAACTGAATATAAATCTTTCTTATTAGTTATCTTATTAAATGTTATTTCAAATGTATCAGTTTCTAGTTTCTTATAACTTGCTTCCATTTCTTCTAAACATTTATTTTGAATTTCAATGATGTTATAAACTAAATAATTTATGTATTCTAAATCCCAATTACTATATTTTCTTAATGTTTTTTGATAGAAGACTGCTCTATCACTTTCATCATAACTACTTTTATCAAGGCTTGAATATAAAAGAATTAAATCTTCATATGTCTTAATAATTAATCTTTGTTTTTCATCTCTAATATTTTTCTTAGTTAACTTTTCAGCTAATTCAGTAATTGCTTCTTTTACGCTAGTATTACTTTTAGCACTTTCTGCTAAATAATATTTACTAGAAATATAAGCATCTATAAAGTCATTTCTAAAGCTTGATTTAATTACATATGTCTTTTGACCTTCAAGAATGATATCCATTATTTGATTGATTTCTTGTTTTTTAACTTTAATAGCTTTATCAATTATATTTTTAGCTTTTGTATTATAAGTCTTAATTTTTAAATCGTTTACGTTTACATTTATTGGTTCACTTTTTGTATTTTTTTCATTTTTTCCCATATTTTTGTCAAGCTTCTTTACTACTTTTTCTGCTTCTAATGTAACGGTATAAACGTTATTATCTTTATTTTCTTTTTGTTCTTTTTTAATTATCTTTTTAATTTTTTTATCTACATCACTAGTATCAGCTTTTATTATTCTGAACATTGATGTTTTACTTAACTCTTCTTCAATTTGTTCTGGAGTTTTCTTTGGTTCAATTATTTCTTCTTCATCTTCAGTTTCTTCTTCTACTTTTGATGATTCTTTAGGCTCATAACCTTCTTTTTTAACACTTACAACTCTAAACATAGAAGTTTTACTTAATGCTTCTTCTGTTTTTGGTTCTTCTTTTTCTTCAAAAATAGGTTCTTCTTCAATGATTTTTTCTTCTTTTCTCTCTACTTTTTTTGGAGTTTCAAATTCATCTAAATCACTGAATTCATCTTTCTTAAGATTTTTAAATAAATTAATTATTTTATTTACTATCATTCTTATTTGTTTTTTCTTCTTCATACTTTCCACATCGTTCTTAAAAGTTAGATTAAATAACAATAAAGTTATTATTAGGGCTATTACTACTGCTGGATTAAATATTGTTTTTCTTAATATTCCAAATCCTCCAAGAACTTTTACTACCTTTCCTACTATTTGACTTTGATCTATTGGATCATCTTTTGAATTATTTGCATCTCCCTTAGTAATATAAGTTCCATTATATATTTCAATTACTCTATGAGTAATATAATTTCCATCTTGTTTAAATGTAATAACATCATTTGTATTAACATCTTTTGTAAGCTTTAATACTATCCAATCCCCTGCATTAATATAACTCTTCATACTTCCTGTTTGGACTTCAAACATTGAGTATCCAAAAAAGTTAGCATAATCATTTTTTAAAATTTTAACTTGAAAGCCTGAATAAAAAAATACAAGCAATATAACTGCGAATATTCCGATCAGGATGTTTAATGATACGTTTGCCACTTTTTCAACAACTTTATTCATTTTCCTCATACTTTTACCCTACTATCTTTTACTCTATTAATTTTATCATATTAACTAAATTCATGCAATAATATTAGATAATTTTTTTATAAAAAAGACTTTATTTTATTAAAAGTCTAATTCTTTTTATTTAGTAAAATTCTTGGTGAAATTTATTGTTTTGTAATTGAAAATAAACATAAAAACAGACAAAATAAGGACTATTATTGCATCAAATCTTAAATATATATAAATTAATATTATTGATAAAAATATATAGTTTAAAATGCATCTTCTATAGTTATATAATGCTGTTATGATTAATAAAATAAATATATCAAATATGATTGAATAAACATAAAAGTTAAATATGAAAAGAAATTTGGATTATACTCTTCTTTTAATAGTTCATTACAATAATTTATATAATCTTCACTTGTATTAATAGAATTTTTACATTCTTCTTTTGTCTTTTCTATTGACGACATAATGCCATTAACATCTTTTTTATAGCAATAAATACTATAGATTGATAATATTAATAAAATCATAAAACTTATTATAATTAAATAATTACTTTTCTTCATTTAGACCACTCTACTTTATATATTTATATTATCATATAAACTATTTTTTTCAAATAAAAAAAATACGAATTAATTCGTATTTTATTCTTCATCTCCGTATTTTATTTCTACGATTAATGCATATAGATTATATACAAAGAATATGAAACTTGGTACTAGAACTGTGAATAAGAATCCCCATTTAGATTCAACTAATCCTAAGAATGTTCCAAAACCAGCAATAGTTTTAGTTCCTTCTCCGATTAAGAATTCATATGAGTAAGAGTCACCATTTTCAAAAGTAATAGCTTCACTATCTAAATGTACTTGACCTACAGTACCTATTTCAATATTTGCATTTCCTTTAGAATCAATTCTATATGCGAATAGCTCATCTCCAACTTGTATGCTTTTCATAGGTTTGTCTTCTACAAGAATAATATCACCCTTTTTATAGTTTTCATTAGCTATTTTATCTTTAATAATAACTATAGAAGTATCTCCTACTTCTGTTACTCCATAATTATTGAAGTTTAATAATAAGAATGTCATAACAATTGCATAAGCAAAGAATACAAGAGTTAAAACTCCTAGAAAAAATTTTTTTATTGCATTTAATACCTTCATACTTTACCACCTATTCTATATTATCATAGTTGAAAATTAATATCAACTACCTTTACATTCATCTGTAACACCAATAACAAAGTTATCAGTTAATTTTTCACTACTATCATATACTATAAAGCTTTCACTAGTTTTACCTTTAATAGTAAATTCTATTTCATTAATATTGCCTTCTTGATTAGAACCTTTAACTAGACTTGAATCTACATCAATTATTTTTGTACTTCCATCATATGATATATTTACACATTTATTTGTATCGTATGAATTTGTTATAGTTAATCTATTATAATCATTATAGTTTTTATAAGAAGATGTTATTTCTCCTTCTTTAATATTATTATATTTTAGTATATATGTACCTTTTAAAGTCTTTTTATATGGTGTTTTACTAGTAATAGTTACATTTACTGTGACATCACCTAGATTATATGTTTCATCTGTTTTGACTACTTCAAAATATAAATTATTTTTAGCAATCATACTTTTCCATGTGTATCCTTTTAATTCACATTCTGTTTTAGTTAAATTACTTGTATCAATATTTAAATCATTTACACATGTACTTGTGGATGATAATACTCCTGTATATTTATCTTTTCCATTTGATAAACACTTTAATGAATTTTTTTGATCACCTTCTATACTACAAATCATTTCATATTCTATATCAGTATCTGTTACTTGATCTAAATTATTATTTTGAACTACTAAATCTACTTGTGAACCATTCCATAAAGTATTTACAGTAGTTTTACCTGTAGTTGATAAGTCTTCACTTTCAAAATAAAAACCTTGTGATTTTAAATATTGATTCCATACTTTATTTGATACATATTTAGCTAAAGAAACGGAACTTATGAATAAGAAACTAGCTAATATGATTAGAATTAATAAAACTCTTTTTTTCTTTTCCATAATATTCCTTTCTATACCTTTTGCCAACTTTTTATTTCAATATCTATATAATCTACTAAATTAGAATATATTTCATCGTTATATTCTTTTGGGAAAGATATTCTCAATTTATAATTATTTTTTGATTCTTTTAGATAATCTAATTCTTCTATTGGAAGATTACAAACTAGTTCATTATCTTCATTTCTTGAGAATGTTTCATCACAAGTAATAAGTAATGTTTCTGTTTCACCATCTATTTTATATAATTCTATATTTAATGGTACTAAATGAAATGTTTTAATAGTCATTTGATATTCTATTGTAACATCACTTATTTTTTTATCTTTACTGTTACTTACTGAAAAATCAAAATCATTTGTATATCCTGGTTTTAGATCAGTAATTGGAAGAGATAACTTATCTACTTCTTCTGCATTAAAGATGAATTTAGCTATTTTTTGATTACCAGCAGCTAGTGTATTTGAATTAAATATTGAATAAGTAATACCTAATCCAAATACTACTAGAGCCATAATCATTAATATTTTTAATACTTTATATTTCATTCATGCACATCCTTACTTAGCAATAAAATACTTTTCTATAGTATTTATTTTCACGTTATCACTATATAAATCAAATACAAATTTATATCCATTACTTTCAAATTTACTTGGTATTAAATCTAAAGTATATGTATCATTTACATTTGTTAAATATACATTTGATGTGAATGATTTCAAACTAGATGTTGTATAGTCTTTTAAATCAACTATACTATATGTTTGATCATATGCAGTTAATTTATCTTTCTTATATAGTGAAACTCTAATTGTAGGATTTGTAATATTCTTTGTGATAATATCAAAGCCTAATGTAATATTTTCATTTTTCTTATTTATTATTCTTGATTCATCAGGAATAGAAATACTGAATTCATAATCAGTTGTTGTTTTATTATTATTTGTTATTACTACTGGAACTTTAATACTATTATTTAATTTATCATAGTATTTTCCATCATATGAAACATAATTAGATATTTCTATATTGATATTATCCTCTGTTAAATTTAAATCACTTTTTGTTGTTGTAATTAATAATGATTTTGTTGTTAATGATGTTGTATCACTAAATGGAATTCTTATTATATTATCGCTATTAGGAATATAATTTATTCCATCTATAGTAAATACTAATTTTTCTAAATATGTTTTATCTAAAATATTATTATTACTATCAAGTAATTTAATTGCTAATCCTTGAATTTTATCTTCATATGTTGTATCTATAACTGATGAAGTATTTTTAGTAATATATTTAACTCCACTAGATAATTCTATGCTTATTGTTGAGTTAACATTAAACTCTATTTCTTTGTTATCGTAAGTTGATGTTAATACTAGTGAAGCATCACTATTTTTGTATACATTAAATTCTTTTATATTACTTTGTAATGTTTTTCTACTACTACCTACATTTAATGATAATGTCATATTTTTTAAATCATTTGTAATAGAAGCATTTTTAAAGTCTAATGTAACTTCTATGTTTTCTATACCTACATTTTCACTTTCTTTGTAGTAAGTATTTTCATATTTATTTTTTTCTTTAAATAATTCAAATTTATATGTTGCATAATTATTAGTTTCAAATCCATAATCATTTGAGGTACTATTAACTATATGTTCATATATTTTATTTTGATCATTTAAAGTTATTATTGTTCCATCTGGAAGTAATGTATTTGATACTAAACTATGAGTACCAGTTACTTTATTTTCTCCATCATATATGAATTTAAATTTTAATTTAGATTTATCTGTTATATTTAAATTACTATTTAAATGATTACCAGATGTAACAGTTAGTTTATATCCATCATAATTAATATAATCACTATTAATTATTGTTTCATTTGATACATTATCGGTTACTTTTACATATATTATAGATTTACCTAAATCTTTAATTTTTGCATTTTCATCATAAGTGATCCATTCTACACTACTTAATTCTGTTTCACTTAATATATTTTTAGATAAATAATATTTTATTGATTTAACTCCTGATATTGAGTCAGTTGCTTCTACAGTGAACGATGTTTCATCATCTATATTTATTGTATTTAATTCAGTGTTTAGTGAATTCCAAGTGTTATCATTTAACTTTAATGTAACATTTGGACTACTTTTATCAAGAGTAAATATATCTGAATTTATATAATAATTTTTATTATCATTTACTAATTTAACATATACTATGAAGTATCCTTCTCCATTTAAAGTTTCAATTTGATTATATTCATTCCACGTTAAAATATTTTCTAATTCACTTCTTGTAAGAGGTGTTTTACTTTTATGAATATAATAATATTTATCACTTGGATTTAGTTCATCTTTATCTTCTATACTAAATGATACATTGTCTTTATAATTAAATGTTTCTAAAACATTACTAAAATTATCATATGAATATGTTTTAATGTGAAGAGTTGCAAGTCCATTAGTTATATCATCATTAAATAGTAATGGATAACTATCACTTTCATATATCCATGCGTTTTCTATATTAGAATCTAAATCTTCTAATGAAACATACTCATGGAATATAATTTTCATTGTTTCTTGATTCTTTAATTCTTCAATAGTTTTTACAGTGAAATTAGAAGTTGTATCTAAAGCACTATCAACTATATATGAGTCTTGAATACTTAATTCTGAATTTACCACTGTATTGATTGGTTTAATATTTGATATATTAAATGATCCAATTATATTTAAAGTAGAATCTTCAACTATGTTTATTAAAGATGTGTTTTCATATGAATTATAAACATTAATTAAATTTGATTTTCCAGTGATGTATGAAGCGACTCCACCTAGAGTATTTACTATCCCATTGTTGTAAGCATTTGTTATTTTTGAATTATTTAATATTCCAACTAAGCCACTTGAAACATTATTTGAATAAATATTTCCTTTATTGATAACATTTGTAAGTTCTGTATTTGTTACATCTAACGCAATTCCACTTGCCATATTACCATTATAAGTTATTTCATATGAAACATTTTCAAAGCTTACATTAGATATTTCAGTAGAACTAGCTGTTATTGTAAATGAATTATTTTTAGTAGTTATTTCAAAGTGATTATTGCTAGTAGAAGCATCATTCACTAATACAGTTCCATTATTAGTATCTATATTATAGTCACCACTTACTTTGATAGAACTAATATTGTTATAACTTTTTATACTATCATCTATATTTACAGTTATAGTTTTCTTATTATTATTTAATTGTATTGTATCAATAGAAATTGTTCCTTTTTTAATTTTACTTTCAGCATTACTAATAACAAATCCTTCAAATAGTATTTCATTTATAATTGAAGAAGTAGAATTTGTTACTAGTGATGCAGCTTTATTTCCTGTTAATAATGAATTTTTAATATATAATTTTTCTATAGTTCCATTTAAACTCTTAAATAAAGCTGATTCATCATTATACATATATAAACCTGATATAATATGAGAATCACCATTAAATATACCTTTAAAGCCTTCTAATGGACTTAATATATTTAATGATCCTACTTCATTTGTATATTCAGTATCGCTGTAATATTTATCATTATTTATATAATATTTATTATTATCTATTTCATATATGTATTTATTATCTTCATAATTAAATTTTCCATTATTTAAAACAATATCACTAGATATTTTAAAATACATACCTTCGTAATTATTTGTTTTTAATGAATCAGAAAGATAAGCGAGTTCACTACCATTTGAAATTATATATGGAGATGAAATTGTTCCTTCGCCACTTTTAAAGCTTGTAGCAACAGTTCCATCCCATACATTTATTTCTGTGTTAACTCTATTTTTATATCTTGCTAGTGATGGTATTGTAATAGATATTGCCATGATAAAAATCAAACCAATTACTAAATATGTAATTTTTCTATAATTTAATTTTGTCAATTTTCATCACTTCCTTTACTAATATCCATCATAACCAGCTAAGTCTTTTATAAAGTCTAATACAACATCTATTGGAGCACCTGTTGAATGTGTTTCTAAACTATCAACGTCTTGTCCTTCTAACCAAATATATACACGTAATTTAGTAATACCATTTGGTAATTGGAATATCGGATCATCTAAATCTGAATCTTTTATTGTTCTTTGAAGAGCAAAATGATTAGTATCTATTGCTACTCCAGAACTATAATAACAACTTCTATGATTTAAGTAAGTTCCTTCACTATATACTCCATATGTTGGTATATATTGTCCATTACTCATTGTAATTCCATATCCAGCAGCATCTGCTATAGATTTATCTGTATGTGATGTACTGAATGGTTCATAAATAATGGCTTTACAATTATTATTACATTTTAAATTTTGAATTGTATTTTTATCAGCTGTAAGAGTTGTATCTCCGATTCTTACGATTCCAAGTCTAATAGAATTCATTATTCCTTCCATTTCTTTTCTATCGTCTTCTTCTAAACCTTCTAAATAACCATCTTCAAATTTAAAATATGTATCTTCTGTTAAATATAAATTGTCACTTTTTGGTGAACCACTTACATTTTTTAAGAATACATCGAATGCTATAAATCTATTCCAATCTTTTCTTTGACTTTCATCAATTTTTCTTGTTTTCAAGTATTTTTGTCCTCTTCTTTCAGCATCACGATATTTTCCAATTTCTCCATAGAATAAACTAAATTTATCATTATTAGAGTTTGAAATACCATTTGAAGAAACAGTCCATAAGCCACTTGATGCCCATTGATTGGTATGATTTGGATAAACATCATTAATGTCTTGCATAATAGCATCTCTTGATACCTCTACTTCACTTGAAAAGTTAACACCATCTAGTGATATAAATAATCCACTATCGGTTGATACTTTCATATTTATAAATTTAACTTTTACATTTAATGAAGCTTTAAACCAAGCATATGTTGATGATATTAATAGGATTGCAAGAAGCAAGGTAATACAAAATAGTATCCTTGTCTTCTTTTTATCCTTAGGCATTTCGAATTTCTTCTTTTTTGTATTTTTATTTGACTTGTTTTTCATCAAAAAGCCTCCTATAAACAATTAAAGAATAACCAACTTGTGATTATTCTTTAATATTTATATATATTGCTAACATAACCATATAGTTAGTATATTGATTGAATTAATTTCTAAGCATTAATTATTCTGTTACAATTACAGTTAATACTTTAGTACCTAAGTTACCAGCAGCATCTTTTACTGAGTAAACTACTTGGTAAGTTCCAGCTACATCAGTATTTACAGTTCCTGTTTTTTCAATAGTAGCTCCAGTTAATTCTTTTTCTGCAGTTGTTGTTACAGTATAAACATCTTTTCCTGCTTCATCTTGAGATTTAGTAAATAATGATTCTTTATCATATGCTGTAGCAGTTACAGAATCTAAATTAAATGTATTTCCTTTTGTTACAGTTACTGTATCATTTGTAACGCCTTCACCACTTAACTTAATGAATGGTTTAGTAGTATCATTTGCTTGTTTGTAAGCTTGTGTAGCTTCATCCCAAACGAATGGTCCATCTCCTTCATTAGTTGCTGGTCCTGGATAATTAATATCTTCTTCATTAAATCTTTGTTTAGTAAATCCGAAGTTAACAGATATTTTCTTACCGATTTGAGCTAAATCATAGTTATCAATATCTTGACCTTCAATATAAACATATACTCTTACTTTAGTAATACTATTTGGAGCTAATGTAATGAAGTCTTGTCTAGCGGTTCCAGCTAATAATTTTTCACTATCAGTGAATGTATCAACAGCTTCTAATCCAGCAGTTGTTCCAGTATATCCATTGTATTCAGCGCCATCATATACATCTACAACTGGTAATGCTGTATCACCATTTTTGTAATTGATTGTATCTTTGATAGCATATGTTGGGTATGCAAGACCATTAGTTATAGCTGCACATGCAGTACCTTTATCATAAGTAGTAGCATCTGTTCTCTTCTTACAAGATTCAGTATAGTATTTAATTGCTCCTTCTACATGATTTCTATCATTTGGTTCCCAAATTTGAGCTGTACGACAAATTCCAGTAGCACCAGTTTTGTCAGTAGTTGTGTCACCACAACTTAAAGCTCTGATCATAGCTAAATTTGTATTAGTAGCCATTACTCTACCAACTGGAGCAAATGCAACTCTAACTGAGTTTTCAATACCAGTACCTTCAACTCCACCACTAGTTGCAACTTTAACTGAAGAATCATTTGTTAAATAAATTGCTTCTTCATTATTTTTATTATTTTCATAATAATATTCTTCACCAGATAAGTTCTTGATGAATAAATCGAATGCTACATAACCATTTCCTTCAGTATAAAGGTTGTTATTTTCAGCATTTTGAGTGTAATTATTTACACGACTAGCAAGTAATCTATAACCACCATCAGTTTTAGTTAAACTTGCTTTTTGAAATAATTTCATAGTTGATGAAGTTGTATCCATTTCACCAACTGTTGACATAGGAACAAGTCCTTTTTCAGCCCATACATTTGTATTTCCGTCATAATTAGCAGCAGCTTTGTCTACAGTTAATTTTTCAGACCAGTTTTCACCATCTAATGAAAGTGATAAACCATCAACAGCTGCAATTGTAACGTCAAATTGATTTACGTTAACAGTACGCATTCCGATGAACCATGCAAATGTTGATGTTACTAAAACGATTGTAGTTAAAGTAAATACTAATGCAAGATTCTTAACACGTCTTTGTTGACTTTTATTTCTCTTTGCCATATTTTTTCCTTCCATATAATATTTTTAGTAAAGAGTAAGTTTCCCTACTCTCTACTAAACGTTTTAGATAATTATTGTACTACTACAGTAATATCTTTTTGAGTGTAATTTCCAGCCCAGTCACTTACTAAGTATGAAACAATGTATGTTCCAGCTTGAGCAGTATTAACTGTGTTGTTAACTACTTGAATTCTTGGAGTAATGTCTCCTTCTTTATCATCAGTAGCAGTTACACCTTCTAATGCTTTGAATGTAGTTCCATTAGCAATAGTTAATGTACTAGTTCCTTCTTCATAACCTTCTTTAGCAATTGCGATTGTTGGAGCAGTTGTATCTCCTGCAATTACATTTTCAACGTAATCTGGATCATCGTCGAAATCAAATCTATCTTTAGTGAATCCGAATGCTACAGATATTTTCTTTCCTATTGAAGCTAAGTCATAGTTATCAATGTCTTGACCTTCAATATAAATATAAACTCTTACTTTAGTGATACTATTTGGTGCTAATGTAAAGAATTCATCTCTAGTTACACCAGTTTTAATCTTATCAGCATCAGTAAATGTATTAAATGCTTTTAAGTATCCAGCAGTAGCAGATTGAGTATAAGTATTATAATCTTCTCCATCATATACGTCTACTAAAGTACCATCTGTGATTTCTTTTGCAATTGAATATGTTTGATAAGCTTGATCAGCATTAACAACACCACAATCTCCTGCATATGAGCCAGCTTCTAGAACGTTAGCTCCTGTTCTTGCTTTACAAGAATCAGTATAGTACTTAATAGCACCTGCTACATGTTTAGTTTCATTTGGTTCCCAAATTTGTGCTGTACGACAAATTCCAGTAACACTTCCACCATCTTTACATGTAATACTTGTTATAGTGCTAGGATCGTTTGTTGTAGCTACTACTCTACCAATTTGAGCAAATGCAACTCTTACAGAGTTTTCAATTCCAGTGTCTGCAACTCCATCAGCAGCTACTTTAACTAGTGAATCATCAGTTAAATAAATTGCTTCTTCATTAGCTACATTATTTTCTGCATAATATTCTTCCCCTGAGAAGTTTTTAACAAATAAGTCAAAAGCTACATAACCTTTTGCTTCGTTATATTGCCAATCATAATTAGGAACTGTTGTTGTATTATTTGTTACACGACTAGCCATTAATCTGTAACCACCAGCAGTCTTAGTTAAACTAGCTTTTTGATAAAGTTTCATTCTTGATGAAGCTTCATCCATTTCACCAATTGAAGACATAGGAATTAATCCGCCGTTACTCCAAGTATTGGCATTTCCTTCATATACAGTATTTTCTGTATCATTGAAGTTTGTACTGTTAATAGTAACAGTAGTATCCCATTTTTTACCATCTAATGATAGTAATAATGAATCTGTAGTTGCAATTGAAACATCAAAAGTAGAAACGTTAACAGTACGCATACCAATGAACCATGCGAATGTTGTAACAATAAATACTAATGAACTAAGTGTACAAATAACAACTAGATTCTTCACTCTTTTTGTGTATTTTTTGTTCTTTTTAGCCATACTATCTTTCCTTCTCCTTTACTAACTAAATTTGCAAAATTAAAGATATTCTCTAGAATAATATCTTCAACTTTACCTTACACAATTATACAACAGACGACCTCTAACGTACTGTCATATTATATATAAATTATATTATATCAATCATTAAAAGTCAATTCAAAAATCGAGTTTTGTCGAATTATGTCATAATCTTTTCGGTTAAATAAAAAAAATAGTTTTTGAACTATTTTTTTGTATTATTTATTATTGAATTTACTTCTTTAATAAACCATATTTTTTCTACATCAAGATTACTATGATTTATTTTATTTACTCTTAATGCAAAGTTGATTTTTTCTAATAAAGCATCAATATTATCTGATAATTCATCTTCTTGAACATTAATATTTTCAAATCTATACTTATTAGTAATTATTTTTGGTACATCACTATCTTCATATAGATAAATTCCATTAATAACTATGTTGTTTGGATTAGCAGCAAAATCTTTGAATTTTTTATCTTCTGCAAGAACATCATTATAGTTATCAATCTTTAATGCTTTTTCTATAGTACTCTTTCTATATAAATTGAAACTTGCATATATTTTTAATACATCATCTATAAGAGTTGTGCTACTTATATTTGGAGTAATCATTTCTTTGATTTTTTCTTTGTCTAATACTTGATATAAATCATATATTTCTTTAGCAAGTTTGATAGATTCAATTTTTAATTTCTTTAATGATTCTTCTATCTTTTTAGATACAAATTCTAATAACTTACTCTCATCTTTATTATTCTTAGCAAAAATCTTTTTATTGATCTTTTCTAGTTCTTCTTCTTTTTCATTTATACTTGATTCTAGTTCTTTTAATTTACTATTATCAAATTCTTTTGTATTAGCTGGATAATCTGCTTTAAAGCTATCAAATACTGCTTTGTATTTTGTATAATTTCTATACTCTAATGCATTTTGTTTTAGCTTTTCAAGAGATTTATATATTCTATTTTCATCTTTTTCTTCATGATTGATAATAAGTATTTCATAAGTAGATGTTCTATATTTACTATCTTCAAAGTAATTTTTAATATCTATTGAACCTTTTTTAGCTAATTCAATAATATCTTTAACGCTTTCTTCTTTTGAACTTTGTAATTCATTATAAGCATCTTTATATTTCTTCTTAGCTTCTTCATAATCTTCAATATTATATTCTTCCATTAATGATTTAGCTAATTTTGAAATATAAGCTTTAAATACTTTATCATTTTTCTTTATAAGTCTTCTAAAGTTTAATTCTATGTGTTCAATAATTTCTGGATTAAACCAATATATTTTTTCAAATACATCTGATAATTCACTATAGTCTTTAGATTTTTGACTCCTTAATTTAAAGAATGTAGTCATATAACTATGTACATAGAAAGTAGTATTAAAATCAGCTTTATCTAATTTTATACCAGCATCATCAAATATATCTATAAATCTATTGATAATATCATTTAATGAATCAAAAGATATACTTGAATAATTCTTTAAGTCATATAATATATCATCTATTTCTAATTTTTCCACATATGTATTTAATGGATTTAAAATAACAACTACATGTTTTAATGCTTTTACTTTTTTCTCTAAAGCTTCTTCATCAACTGAAATTTCTTTTTCTTTATCTTCAAATGATTCAGATTTTGCTTTTAGATATTTTTTAACATTTTCTTTGTATTCATTATATGTATCGATGGTAGAGTCTATTTTTTCATTATATTTTTTTGCGTTTGTTTTGTTATTCGTAGGCATAGAAGATAATAATGTTTTCTTCGCTTCTATATCTTCATTTATAAAGTCTAAAAAGTTATTCATGATCCTCTACCTCTTGTTCTATCTTATTTTCTTCTAAGTATTTTATAAATAAATTTATTTTTTCATATACTTCAATTAACTCTTTCAATGTTAATTTAGAAATATCAAAATCAATTGTGCTCTCTTCCATATCCTACTTCTCCTTTTTATTCTTTTTTCTTCCCTTTTCCTACGACTTCTACAAACTCTGAATTAAATTCCATATGTACTTTAATTTCTCCCCCAAGAATATTATCTGTACATTCTGGATCACTTCCTTCAACCCACATAACAATTGTATATTTATCAATTTGTCCTGGGCCAAAGTTTTCTATATGATTCATAGCTACTAAATCATCACTTTCGAATGCGACTGTATTTCTTTCTGGTTGACCATTAGCTCCGATTTTAGCATATGTTACATATTCGCCATTTCTATATATTCTTATTCTTACTGCTTCATCTACATTTTTAACAACATCATCTATAATTATTTCTGTCCAGTAGTCTGAAGTATCAGTTCCTGTATTCTCAACGTAAAATGTGTAAGCAACGTAATTCTTACCATTATGAGAACCATCTATCTGATCTAAATTATCTGGTAACCACTTATATGATATATTATCAAAATAATCAACAGCAGGTGCTTGTAACTCTTCCCTATATACCTTATAAGTAGGATCATCGTACATGATAATATTTCTTTCAAAATAAAGGTTTTTATCAAGTGTAATACTAAAGTTACCATTGTTATATATTATACCCATAATAAAGTAAAGCAATATCAAAAGTAAAAATAATATCAAAATGACAAGCTTGGCTATCTTTGTAAGTTTTTTTCTTCTTTTGACTTTGTCAACACCAACAGTAATTTCTTTCTTCATAGTCATAACCTCTATAATAATATCCTTATCTATTTTACATTACAATTATACACGTAAAAGATAATGATTGTCAATCATAATTGTATTTTTTGGTTTACACTTTCTTTGAACATTATTTTACATCAAGCTTTTCAAAAAATGTGTAAACTTAAGTGTCATTTTGATATTGAGATATTGAGAATGTATTTTATAAATCTTATAATTGTATCAGAAAGAAGGAGAAAAAGGGCTTATATGACTAAGAAGATTTGTTTTATATTTTTGTTGATTTCAGCATCTATTTCTATGTGCCTGATGAGTAATACTTATTCAAGATATGTGTCTGATACTACTGGAAATATTGATATTCTGTTTGCTAAATGGCAAATCTTGGTTAATCAAAATGATATAACTACTGGTAATAGTTCTGCAATAAGTTTTGAACCTGTTATTGAAGCAAATTACAATATCAAATCAAATACAGTTGCTCCTACATCAAAAGGACACTTTGATATTGATATTGATCCATCTAATGTAGAAGTATCATTTAATTATACAATTAACCTATCAATAGAAAATGAAAACATTCCTGATTTGATGATTACTAAATACTCTATTATTCCTAATGATTATACTGAAGGAGATCAATTAGAAGTAATCAACTTAGAAGGAACAAGCATAACAAACACATTAGATTTTGATAATACAACAGAGAACTTCAGTTTTAAACCATTTACCGTTAGAGTATATTTTGAATGGTATGAAGGTGAAAATGAACAAATGAACGATGAAAGTGATACTAACGCCGCTAATAGTGCAGATTCATTTAAAATCAATGCGAATATAAGTTTCGAACAAAAAGCATAATTAAAAGTTATGTTTTTTTGTACATTAAAAGCACATATATACTATGTGCTTATTTTTATAATCTATCAAATGTGTCTTACGCTTCCATTATTTCCATTCACTTCGATTTGTTCTTCATCTTTTAGTTTATCTATTGCTTCATAGCCTAATCCTGTTACGCATGGTAGTCCAAGTTCTCTTGATATAATCGCTGTGTGTGATAAAAAGCCTCCTTCTGCGGTTATTATTCCTGAACTTTTAAGAATTACTGGCACCCAGTCAGGATCAGTATAATCCGTTAGTAATATACTGCCATCTTCAAAATTTTCTACTTCATCCGGTTCTTCTAAATAAATTGGTTTTCCAATTACTGTTCCCGATGATGCTGCTACGCCTATATATGACTTACCATCTATTTTTTCATTTTTATATTCAATAGTTTTTGTAACTGGTCTATATTGTAACCATACTAATTCATTATCCAAAATGCACCACTCAAGATCAGCCGGAGCACATAAAGCCTTTTGTAGATCTAAACATTTTTCTCCAACTTCTTCATTATTTGCTTTCAAATTTTCTTGAGTGTCATTTGGCCATATTTCATGTATTGGTTTTACATGGCCGCTTACAAGCTTTTCTCCATTACCTTTTACCCATTCTAAATATCCAGATTCCATTTTGTTTCCTATCCAAACTCCAGAAAATTCTGGTTCCTTGAATTTTTGAACAACTACTGACATATATGGCTTGTCAGTTTTGAAATGTTCCACATATGAACTGACTCTAGGATTATTAACAGATTCTTTTACAAGAATAATATTTTCGTTCATCTCTTCTTTTGGAATATTTAATTTTGATGTAAATAATCCAGCAAATGAATTATTTTCATTATCTTCCACTGATGCTGAACTTCTGATTGCATAATTTTGTTTTTTTAATTTTTTTAGTGCTTCTTTATATAACTCTTTTGACAATGATGTAACACTTATCAAGTATGTTTCTGGAACTTTAAATCCATATGTATTTAATGTAGCAAGCCCCAGCCCTTTTCCTCCAACTATATTAGCTAAATTTTTATTTTCATTAATCAATATAAATCGTGACAAAATATTAATATCTATTAAAGGAATATTATCTAAAATCACAAGCATAAGTAGACTTTTTCCTGTCACTTTTTCTAGATGAGGATAATCTTTCCTTACTAGTTCTTCAAATGACTGTCTTGCTTTTCTATGATCACCTATAAGTTCATTCTCATGAAATACGTGTTCTACATCTTGATAATATTTCATTAATAAATATATTTTTATTATCGGATCATTTAAATCTATATTCTCACTATCTTCGATGTCAAAATTAGTTAAACTAGACGGCTTATAATTATCTACTTTTTTAAGTTCCTCTAAATATTTATCACCATACTTTAATTTGAATGACCTAAGAATGCTTTCTGTTATGATTGACCCTTCTGTTATTGTTTCAATCAATCCATAATATGCGTAAGCATGTCTATATTTATACCATTTTTCTATTCTATCATCGCACAGATCTGCTTCTTGTTTTAGTTCTATACATTTACCTTTAAGTTTGATTATTAATTTGTTATAATCTTCTGCTGTAAATGTTTCAATATCAATAGAATCTATTATTTCAACTATTTCTTCTGCTAGAAGTGGATTAAGTGCAATATCATATTTTAACATAGTAAGCCATTCTTTATCTGTTACAAATCCTTCTAACTTTAAAAGTTGCATCTTAAATTTATCTATATTGCTATATTTTGAAATATCTACAAAATTACCTGACATCTTTCATCACCTTTTTATAATCTATCAAATGTGATGTTTTTTATCTTTTCTTGTTTGATTGTATTTACTATTAAAGTACTTACTCTTTCATAATTAACTTCTCCGTTTACTGGAATGTTTTTATATTTAGAAATTATTTCAAATAGCTCTTCTACTTCATCATCATTATAGTAAGATATTCCAAATTCTTTTTTTAATATATCTTTATAGTACATATCTAATTTCTTTAATATATGAATAGCAACTTCTTCAATAGTTAATATTTCTTCTTTAATGATTGTCATACTTGCTAAATTTAAAGCTAATTCTTGACTATTAAATTTAGGCCATAAAATTCCTGGAGTATCTACTAGATCCATAAATTCATTTATTTTTATAGTACTCAATTGTTTAGTTACTCCTGGTTTGTTACCTACTCCTACTATATTTCTACCAGCTAATTTATTAATTAATGTACTCTTTCCAACATTAGGAACACCAATAACAAGACATTTAGCTTTTTTAGGTAGCAAGCCTTTTAATGATCTTTTTTGATTAACTTTGTTCATTAAAACATTTACTTCACTTATTACCTTTTTATAGTCATTAGAATTCTTTGAATCACAAGTAACGCAAATATATCCTTCGCTTTGATATTTACTAATCCATTTATTAGTTTCTTCTTTGTCACATAAATCATATTTATTAAATACAATTATATTTTGTTTTTCTCTAGTTACTTTATTTAAATCAGGTATTCTAGAACTATATGGTATTCTTGAATCAATAACTTCAATTACAACATCAATTAATGATATAACATCTGTTATTTCTCTTCTTGTTTTAGCCATATGTCCTGGGTACCAGTTGATATTTGTTTTATTCTCATTATTCATTATTTGCACCTGTCCTTTTCTATTCAGCTATATAATCATAATCATATATTAAAACTACATATATTTTATATCATAATAAATGGTTAGTCTAGTAATCTTTTTTATTTTATTATTAACAAATATTTTTTGTTTGTTACATGATGTTTTTGTTAGACAAAATAAAATAATTTTTATTTAAAAATTCAGAACGAATCTCTTTATATATTTTATTATATCAAACTAAAAAGGCTTTTTTAAGCCTTATTTTCATTTAATGCTGATAGGAATTCTTTTAGTCTTTTGTCTTTTGGATTATTAAATAATTCTTCTGGAGTATTTTCTTCAATTATTTTACCTTCATCCATAAATAATACTTTAGTAGTAAAATTCTCAATAAAGTTCATTTCGTGTGACACTACTATCATAGTCATTCCACCTAATGCAATTTCACGCATTAAATCAGTAACTTCGCCTATCATTTCTGGGTCAAGTGCTGATGTTGGCTCATCAAATAACATTAAATCTGGTTCCATTAATAATGCTCTTACAATAGCAATTCTTTGTTTTTGACCACCTGATAGTTCTTCTGGATAAAAATCTTTTTTATCTAAAAGATTAATTTTCTTTAATAATTTATTTGCTTTTTTGATTGCTTCTTCTTTAGTTAATATTCCTAACTTTGTTGGTGCTAGAATTATATTTTCAATAACAGTCATATTATTAAATAAATTAAATGACTGAAATACCATTCCTATTTTCTTACGTATGGACTCTAAATTATGATGATAATTTATATTATTTCCTTCAAATATAATTGTACCAGAAGTTGGAATTTCTAAAAGGTTTATACATCTTAATAGAGTTGATTTGCCACATCCCGAAGGACCAATAATACCTATTACATCACCTTTATCAATCTTAAAATTAATGCCCTTTAATACTTTCTTTTTACCAAAGGCTTTTTCTAAATTTTTAACTTCTAACATTATTTAACCTCTTTTCCATCATATCAACTAATTTACTTAATCCATAAGTGATTGCTAAATAAATAATTGCAATTAATATTAATGGGAAGAAATAATCATATGTACGTGATGCGATGATATCACTGGCTTTTGTTAATTCAACTATTCCAATATAAGCACCAACTGATGTTTCTTTTACTAATGTTATAAATTCATTTCCTAGTGCTGGAAGAATATTTTTTAATGCTTGTGGAAATACAATATATGCCATAACTTTTTTATATTCAAGTCCAAGTGCATATCCTGCTTCTTTTTGACCATCATCTACTGAATTTAATCCAGCTCTTATAATTTCAGCTACATAAGCTGCACTATTCATACCAAATGATAATATACCAACTAACACTATATTTATTGAAGTTGTTTTAAATATTACATAATAAATTATCATTAATTGAAGAATACTTGGTGTTCCACGAATAACTGTTATATAAAATTTAGATAATGCATTTAATATATAAAGTTTATTAGTGTTTTCATGATAATTTCTAATTAAAGCAAGTACTGTTCCTAAAATCACACCAATTATAACTGCTCCTAAAGCAATTAATAATGTGTTTTTTAAACCTTCTAAAATATATTTATATCTTCCATCATAAATAACACTTTTATAAAATCTATCTATTATTGTTTGATTTTTATCTTCTATATTATCTATTCCCATATGAGATAATATTAACTTATCAATTTCGTTTGATTCTTGCATTTCTTTTATTACTTCGTTACATGCGTTTAATAGTTCGGTATTTCCTTTAGCAACTACCATTCCATAATTGTCCACTACTAATGGAGTCTTTAATATTTTCATGTCTTCGTTTATTAATTTTTGAGCAGGTAATTCATCCATTACAACTGCATTAACTTTATCATTTTTTAAGTCTTCTATTGCTGCTAAGAACTTTTTTTCTCTAATAATATTTAAATTACTATAATTTTCTGTAAGATATGTATCTGCTGTTGTTCCAAGCTGTACTGCAACTTTGCCATATAAATTATCAGAACCAGTAATATCACTATTATTTTTTACAATTATTACTTGTTTTGAAGAAGCATAATTTATTGTGAAATCAACTTCTAAAGCTCTTTCTTCTGTATATGATATACCAGCTGCGCCTAAATCGCTTTTACCAGTTTTTACTTCACTAATAATTGAATCAAAAGCAACATCTTTAATTACTAATTTTTTATTTAGTTTTTCTGCAATTTTTTTTGCTATATCTATATCAACTCCAACTATATTACCTGATTTGTAATATTCATATGGAGCAAAACCTGCTTCTGTTACTAGAATTAATTCATCTTCTTTTGATAAAACTTTCATAGGAAAAGTATTAAAAAAGAAACTAAATGTTAATACTATCATAGTTAAGATAGAAATTATTCTTTTTTTCATATTCTCACCTATTATAAGATTAACATAAAAAGGAAGTTTTTACAACTTCCTTTTAAATGTTTTTATAAAACTAGCATTGCAAGCGTTAGAACAGCAATATTTACTATAAATATTACAACTAATACTTTAGTTACCCATTTAATCCATGTAGTATATTCTACTTTTGCTAATGCTAAACCTCCCATAATAGCTCCACAAGTTGGTGTAAATAAGTTTACAAATCCATTTGCAGCTACCATTCCCATTATTGTTGCTTCAACACTGTATCCTACTTGATTTGCAAGTGGAGCCATAATTGGAGCAGATAATGTTGCTAAACCACTACTTGATGGTACAAGTACTGATAAAACAGTATGGAAGATATAATTTAATGGAGCAAATACTCCTTTTGGTACTTGTTTTAACATTTCAGCTACGTTATAAATTAGATAATTATCTAAATATGTTGCTTTCATTAATATTGAAGCACCACGTGCTACAGCAATAATTAAAATTACGCCAACCATGTCATCAGCACCATCTACAATTTTATCAACGATTTCTTTTTCTTTCATACCGTTAACAATTGCAATAGCAATAGTCATAATTAAGAACCATAATGTTGCTTCTTGGAAATACCATTGACCTATTGGACAACCAGCTAACCAAGATAAACCTAAAATTTTATGTTCAACAAAGAATGTAATTCCAAAGTCTTCCCATGGAATAAAGCTTATAATCATGATTATAAATGTAAATGCAAATAGTAATAATGTAGCTTTTTGTTTTCCAGTTAAAGTTACATCTTTTTGTATTTCATCTTCACCATATGTAGCTTCCATAGCTTTTTGTTCTTGAAGGCTTAATATTGTTGAACCTTTTTTCTTAATTACTTTTTTAGCATAAGACATTACAAATAATATTGAAATAACTAATGTTGTTATCCATAATATTGCGCCTAAAGCAATAATTGTTCCTTGACTAATAGCTGTTCCTTCTGGTAATACTTTTTTAGCTGCATCAACAGCAACACCTACAGCAAATGGGTTAACTGTTGAACCTAAAACACCAGATCCAGCTCCTAAAAGAACTATTGCAGAAGATACAACTGTATCCATTCCTGCTGCTACCATTGTTACAGCAAGTAATGCATAAAAACCTACAGTTTCTTCTAACATTCCATATGTTGTTCCACCAATTGAGAATAATGTCATAAGAATTGGAATTAATACTAATTCTTTTCCATGTAATTTTTTAATTAAAACTTGAATTCCAGTCTCAATTGATTTAGTTGAATTAACTACATTTAGGAATGCTCCTAAAATTAGGATAAATACACAAATATCAATAGCATCGCCAAATCCTTGAACTGGTGCTAATAGAGTTTGTGCTAATGTAGCACCTACTACTCCACTACCATTTACTAATTCGCCTTCGTTCATAACAGCTGTTGGTAATAAATGTGTTAATAGTGCTAAAATAAATATTAATAATAATATAATTGTAAATGCACTTAATGAGAATGAAGCACGTTTCTTTTCTGGTTCTTTTTTAACTTGATCATTATAAATTAGTGTACCATTCTTTCCTTCTAGTGCTTCCTCTGCCTTATCTAATGAAGTAATTATTGCTTCATGTTCTGTAGATTTAGCAAAGTCAACTGCAGCTTCTACTTTTGGTAACATGCTGCCTTCTTTAAATTCTTCATGTCTCATTGAAACACGAGCTTCAGCTACTGACATTTTATCAATTTGAGTTTCATTTTCTTTTTTATAATTGATGCAAACTTTTTCTACATCAGTTAAAATTAATAATTTGTCAGCATTGATTTCTTTTGCTAGTAAAGCACTTGTTCTATCTTTATCGATTACAGCATCAATTCCTTCATAACCATCTTCTTTTGTTTTGATTACTGGAATTCCACCTCCACCACAAGCAATAACAATAGTGCCTTCATTCATTAATTTTTCAATTGTAGTTAACTCAAGAATTTTCTTTGGTTTTGGAGAAGCAACTACTTTACGATATCCTCTTCCAGCATCTTCTTTATAGATTGCTTTGTCTATCTTTCTTTTTGCTTCTGCTTCTTCTTTAGTTAAAAATGCTCCAATTGGTTTTGTTGGATTGTCAAAAGCAGGATCTTTTTTATCTACTTCAACTTGTGTTACAACAGTAACAACGCTTTTTTTGATACCACGTTTGTCTAATTCATCTTTTAAAGTTTGTTGTAATTGATATCCAATATATCCTTGAGACATTGCTCCACTTTCAGCAAATGGTATGTTATCACCTTTCATTGATTCATAAATCATTCCAACTTGTGGACCATTTCCGTGAGTTATTACAACTTCATTTCCAGACTCGATGATATCAACCAAATGTTTAACAGTTTTTTCAATTACTGCTTGTTGTTCATCTGGATTTTTTCCTAATGCATTTCCACCTAATGCAATAACAATTTTACTCATCTTTTAAAGTCTCCAACATTACAGCTTTAATAGTATGAAGTCTGTTTTCAGCCTCCTCGAAGACACGAGACTTACTAGATTCAAATACTTCGTCTGTAACTTCCATTTCTTTAATTCCAAATTTTTCTTCGATTTCTTTACCTATAGTAGTCTCATTGTTGTGAAAAGAAGGTAAGCAATGTAGGAATATTGCGTTTTCTTTAGCATTATTCATAACTTGCATTGTAACTTGATATGGTTTTAAAAGATTAATTCTTTCTTGCCATAATTCCATTGGTTCTCCCATAGATACCCAAACGTCTGTATAAATTGCGTCTGCATCTTTAGTACCTTCCATAATGTCCTCAGTCAATGTAATTGTTGCACCTGTTTCAGCTGCTATTTGTTTACATTCGTTAACTAAAGATTCTTCTGGCCATAGATTTTTTGGTGCACAACATGCAAAGTTCATTCCAAGTTTAACGCTGACAACCATTAAAGAATTTCCAACATTATTTCTTGCGTCTCCACAGAAAACTAATTTACGACCTTTTAGGTCTCCAAATTCTTCTTGAATAGTCATTACGTCAGCTAACATTTGTGTTGGATGGAATTCATTTGTTAAACCATTCCATACAGGAACTTTACTATATTTAGCTAAGCTTTCTACTATTTCTTGACCAAAGCCACGATATTCAATACCATCATACATTTTATCTAAAACACGAGCTGTATCTTCAATAGTTTCTTTTTTACCCATTTGAGATCCAGTTGGTCCTAGATATGTTGCTTGCATACCTAGATCGTGTGCTCCTGCTTCAAAAGCACATCTTGTTCTAGTTGAATCTTTTTCAAATATCATTGCTATTTGTTTTCCAACTAGGTAACGATGAGGTTCACCATTACGTTTCTTTCTTTTTAAATCAATTGCTACATTTAATAAATGTCTGATTTCTTCTGGAGTATAATCTAAAAGTTTTAGAAAATCTCTCCCTTTTAAGTTTACCATTTAACGTCCTCCCTTACTAATGGCATAGACATACACCTTGGTCCACCACGACCACGCCCCAATTCAGCGCCATGTATCTCAATTACCTTTAGCCCAGCGTCACGTAAAACTTGGTTTGTAACATTGTTACGATCATATACAACTACAACACCAGGAGCAATACATAAAGTATTAGATCCATCATTCCATTGTTCTCTTTCAGAAGCAACTTTGTCTCCGCCAGCACATGGAATAAGTGTTACTTCATGATGTAAATATTTTTCTAAGATTTCTGATAATGAACCAGTAACCTCTTTAACATTTAAATCCTCATAAGTTGTAGGATCGTAGCCTTCAGTAATTTCGTAAACTTGAAGTGTTTCAGAAATACCAGGATGATATGTAAATGTGTATTTATCAATTTGAGTAAATACAGTGTCCAAATGCATGAACGCTCTTGATTCAGGAATACTAAATGCTAAAATTGTATCAATTTTGCAAGTTTCATCCTTAAAGAAGTTTTTAGCAATTTGGTCAATAGCTGCTGCTTCTGTTCTTTGTGAAATACCGATAGCTACAATATGTTCATTAATATTTAGAACATCTCCACCTTCAGTATGCCAATGATATCCTCTATTGTAATATAAAGGTGTGTCTTTAAAGCCTTCATGGTATTTAAAAACATATTCAGCATAAATGCATTCTCTGTTTCTAGTTACTGAATACATATGATTTAAATTAGCTCCTTCACCTACACTAGCAAAATTGTCTCTAGTGAAATATAAGTTAGGCATAGGTGCTGCAATAAATTTTTCTGGTTCATCAACTAGATCAACAAGAGTTTTTTCAACATCTCTTTTGTGAACTGGTAGATCTTTAATTTGAATACCTTCCATTGTTTGTAATACTAATTGTTTTGGATCTTTGATATCATCTAAGAAGCTAAAAACTAGATTACGATATTTAATGGTATGTATTCCTGCTTCTTTAATAAATTGTTTAATAAATTTAGTACGAACGTTATCATCTTTAATAACATCAGCAACTAAATCTTCAAGATAAACAACTTCTACTCCATTCTCTCTTAGAGCTGCAGCAAATGCATCATGTTCTTTCTGAGCATCCTCCAAATATGGAATGTCATCGAAAAGTAATTCTCCTAATGTATCTGGTGTTAAATTTAATAATTCATTACCAGGTCTATGAAGCAATACTTTTTTTAACTTTCCGATTTCGCTTGTTACATGAATACTACTCATTCTTTTTTCTCCCTTCCTTCTTAGTATAATAAGTCTTCCCTTATTATCTAGATTAATTATATCAAATAAAAAAATAAAGTAAATAGACAAAAAATTTTATTTTGTCTATTTGCCTTATATAACCTCGATTTCAATTGAAATAATTTTTTAATTTAATTTATTATATTCTTTGTTTCTTACTGGTTTACATCATTATTTTAGTACTTGTTTTGAAGCAGTTGCATTACTTCTTCTAATAGCTACTAAAAGCGATGACTAAACATCGCTTAATTTTTTTGATGAATTAACTACATCATCTATTAATTCTTGTAATTTATATTTCTTTAAATTTCTAATAGAATTCCATACATTATATATAAGCATTCTTTGTTCTAAATATTTTATATCATTTAATTCTTCATAATATTGTTTTATGTAATTCCAAATATTTTTATAATCATGTGGTTTTTGAAATGGATCCATTTCTATATTAGCATATTTCCATGGTTTTTCTTGACATGAATATAATTGTCTAAATTCAAAATCTATTGGCGCAATTAGTGAATCATTAAAATCTATTATTTTTAATATACCATTATTATATATTATATTATCAAAATGCAAGTCATTGTGAATTAAAGCAAATCTATTATCTTTTAGAAATAAATCGTAATTATTTATACTTTTAATAATTATGTCATATTCTTTTGAACTAAATGAATCTTTACATTCTTCTAAATCACTTAAAACCTCATTCTTTATTTTAGATGCCCAATTATAACCTTCTGGTTTCTTACTATGAAATTTCTTTATTATTTCCATTAAATTTTTGATAGTATTTTCTCTTTCTGATTCATCCATTTTATACCAATAATAATATAGTGTGTTTCCTTCTAACTTTTCTATTATTTCATAAATAAACTCTGAATCTTTTTTAGAATCATCGTACTTATATAGTTTTGGAATATAATTGTTATCTTTGTTTGATGAATAAAAATTATATTCTGTTTGAAATGTTCTTTCTAGTGATTTATTTGTGCATACTTTTAATACATATTTATCATTTATATTAAAAAGTGTATTATTAAATCCTGAATTTATTTCACGAATTGAATTTATATTTTTAAATATATCTAAGTTTTTAGAAGCTATAGCTTTGCCTATCTTTAATCTTTCTTCAACTAAATTTTTAGTCACTTCAATTTCTTCAAATATTATTTTATCTTCTATAGTAAAATTCTTTTTTTGTGTTTTAAAAAATTCTTCATGTACTTTTTTCCAATAATCTAGTGATAAGTCTCCTTCTCCTTCAAGAATTGCATCTTCTTCTTTTATATCTTTAAATTTTAGTATTTTGTAATTGATTGTTTTTACTATGCAAGCATCTTTTTCGTTATCAAAATGTATTATTGACTCTTCACCTATTACTGGAATATCTTCTTCTTTATAGAGATAAGATGTTGCTCTTTTTTGACCTTTTAAAACTAAAGAAATTAATTTATCGTTATTTGTAGCAAAACTCCAATTTTTCATTGCTTTGTCTCCTTTATTGCTCTATTTAAAATAGTATCTATATTATTTAAATAATCTTCTAATGTTTCTTCTACTTGTATGTCAGGTTTATAAAAAATTAAATTATTTGAGTCTTTTTCTATTTGTTTAGTAAAGTTTTTCTTATCATGTATACCAATATTTTTTATTGGATTAAAATAGCATTCTGATATTGAAAAAGAATAATTGTTATTTATATTAATCCAGTGAGAGTTACCATAACTATTTATAGGAGTAGATATTTCTTCACCAATGGTAAGTGCTCCTAAACGTTTTAAATCAATTAATAAAATTCTTCCTGCTGAAAATACTCTATAGTCTGTTAAACATATTAATTTTTTATCTTTATGTTTCTTTAGAAATTCTATAGCAGGCATAGAAAGAGATGAATTGCCTCCAGTATTACCTCTAATATCAATAATTATAGTTTTTATTTTAGATAAATCTATATTATTTAATTCTTCTATAGTAGAAAATATTTTATCTTTAAATTCATTTTGAAGAGAACTTAATTTATATAATAAAATATCATCTTTTATTTCATATGAAGTTATGTTTCCGTATAAATATTCATTATAATTAAATGATTCATTATCTTCGTTCTTTGAAAATGTTTTTGTTATTTCTTTTTTATTTTGATTTTCTAATTTAAAAACTAATTCATTACTATTTCTTAATGATGGTAAACCAAATAAAATGCATTTATTAAATAATGATTTTTCTATTTCTATTGTTCTTTTTCCTTTTGTTCCATAAGTAATTATTTCATCTATTTCTTTAATTATTTGTTCTATGTTTATATCATTTATTGATAAAAGACGATTTCCTTTTAAATCTAAAGGATAGTTTACTATTACTGTATCATTAAATATTCTAAAATTCATATTAATTGGACTAACCATATCCATTTTAGTATGAGCATCATTTAAACCGCTTAATCTTTTAATAATATAATTCATAAAATATTTAAAATCATATATATCATTTATATCCATAGTTTGAATTAAGTTATTATATATTTTGTTTAACTCTTCCTCACTTATATTGTGCCATGGATTTAAGTGTACTTTTTTATATTCAGTTATGAATTTGTTATAAGCAATACTGTATTTTTCTTTTATCATAAATATCCCTCATAAAAATTATAACATATAAAAAGTGGATTTCTCCACTAATTATCGTTTAGATTATATAAATAATTGCTATATTTTTATTTATTATATTGAATACTTTTTTCATTGCTATACTTCCTTCTATAAAACATTATTACGATTACTATTAATGCTATTCCTAATAGAATAACTATATATTTTGAATAAATATCTAATACACTTAAAATATTTATCCAATT
Organism: uncultured Bacilli bacterium; assembly: GCA_934096645.1. Lineage (GTDB taxonomy): Bacteria > Bacillota_I > Bacilli_A > RF39 > UBA660 > CAG-1000. The sequence goes on from CAKOMK010000006.1 coordinate 51,830, forward strand.
TTCACCTACTATTGAACCAATTATTATTAATATAGAGTTCCATATTAGTGAGCCTAGTAAAGTGTAAGATATATATTTTTTTATAGGCATTTCATTCATACCAGCTGGTATACTTATTAAACTTCTTATTAATGGAATAAACCTACAAAAAAATACTGTTTTTTGACCTTTTGTATCAAACCATTTATTTGAAGAATCAATATCGCTTTCTTTGAGCCTTAATACTTTACCTACTTTTCCAGATATTATTTTTTTAAGTCTTTCTTTATTAAATATCTTTCCTATATAATAAAGAATTATTGCACCAAATAAAGATGCTAAGGTTGAAAATATGATCATTCCAAATATAGTTAATTTAGTGTAATTTGTCATAAATCCGCCAAATAAAAGTATTAATTCTGATGGTATTGGTGGAAACAAATTTTCAACCATTATTAGTGAAAAAACACCAAGATAGCCAAAATTATTTAATATATTTATTATCGTTTCTTGCATATTAATCTCCATTACTTATTAATTTAGTTGATAATTTATATATTTTATTTAATGAATTATTTTTGACTATTTTATTTAATCTTTTATTGTAATCTTTTAAAATTTTTTCATTCTTTAATATTCTTCCTATTTTGTACGAAAGCATTTTTGGAGTTTTACAATATGTTCCGTATCCATTAAAGCATACATATTTTGCATTATAAATTTCTGGGCCACCATTACCTGGGATTAATGCCATTGGTTTTTTCATTTCTAAACACTCTGTTACACTTAAACCTCCAGGTTTTGTTATTACTATATCACTAATGCTTAGTAAATCATTTACCCTATTTATAAATCCAGTTATTCTTACATTTTTATATTTATTTTTTATAATTAATTTATTGCATTTATTTCTTAATTCATTATTGTGACTACAAACAAATATAACATTACATTCGTAATTCTGTTCTAATAATTTTTTTAAATAACTGTACGAGAAATTTGCTCCTATACTTCCACCTGCAAAGAAGACAATTGTTTTAAGATTATTGTTAATTCTATATTTCTTTTTTATCTTTTCCTTATTAGAAACTTTATTAAATTTATTTGATATAGGGATACCATAATCATATATTTTATTTTTTGGTATTGCTTTGTCAATTAAATTTTTCTTTATAATCTTATTAGCCACAATTAAAGAATCAATATAATCAATATCCTTCTCCCAGAATTCATGAGATGCATAGTCTGTTATAATACTTATCATTTTTGGATTAATTATTTTTTGTTTTTTATATATAGTACAGTTTGTTATACCGAAGAAATGACTTGTTATTACTAAATCTGGATTAAAGTTTACAATATCTTGCTTTAATTTTTTATTATTCACTATTGACTCAGCTATTGCTTTATACAATATAGTTGTTGATTTAAAATTAAATATATTGTAAATTGATGTAAAAATGAAACTACTTTTGTGTTTAAAGTTTTGTTCAAATATTTTTTTACTAATTTTGCCAATTATATTTTCATAATCTAATATATCGATTATTCTAATATCATATTTATTAGTAGATAAAAAATAATCATATAAGTAATTAGCTACAGTTTTATGACCTGAACCATATGAAGCATATATTATAAGTATTTTCTTTTTCATATTTTCTCCGTTTATAAAATATATTCTTTTTAAATACATTTATTATACGAATGCAAAATAAAAAAGTAGAAAATTCTACTTTAGTTTTACTGCATGAAGTACTTTTCTTTTATTATTACTACTGCATGTTGATAGTGTTAATATTTGACTAGTGGTATCTATTTTGATATTAAAGTTTTTGTAACTTCTTTTTGTTATTTTATCTATGAATGTTTTATATTGTTCTTCTGTAGTAAATGATGTTGTTATGTAGTAGTCTTCTGTATCAATAATGTAGTAACTAAATATTTGATATTTTGTTTCTTTAGAATTCAAATCATATATTTTTATATAGTTATTGTTTTTAGTATCAAAATAGCCTTTTTTAAACATTTCTCTTAATGAACCGAACATTGTTCCATCTAACATAGAATGTCCATATATGACTGTATTTTTATCTTTAAAATCATTATTTCTAAAGTCCATAAATATACTTCCAGATTGATTATGTTTTTTATTATAATCTCTTGTTAGATAGAAATCATTATCATTTGATTTAAGTATTGGATAGTTTATTTTATTTTGATTCATTATAATCCATCCGACTACATCTTCATTATTTATTTTTGAATAATTTATTTTAAATTTATTATCTATTTTTTCAATTGATTTTTCTATTAATTCTTGATTTGCTTTTTTATTTTGATATGAATTTATATAATAAATAATTATTTTAGCAAAAGAAAATATAGAAATAATAGTTAGTATAATTAATAATATTTTCTTTTTTATATTCATATCTACTCCTTAAATTTTATATTTATATTTGCTACTTCTGCGGTTGTTCCGACTCTCATATTTGGACCATATACTCCGATTCCACTTGTTACGACGCTATACATGTTATTTACTTTTAATAAACCATGTGCATTTTTCCATATTAGTTTAATAAATATGTTTGATGGAAACATTTGACCATTATGAGTATGCCCTGATAAATCTAAATCTACACCATTATTTGATAATTCTTCTAATTCATATGGTTCATGATCTAAAACAAATATTGGTTTTGTTTTATCCACATTTTCTAATAGTTCTTCTATAGTTTTTCTTTTTTCTACTTCTAGTCCATATTTATGATAATCTAATCTACCAATTAAATAATATTTATCACTTATTAATGTTACATCATCTCTTAATAGTTTTATATTTGAATTATTTAAAAACTCTTCCATTTTTGGATTACTATAAGATTTATTATTTTTCCAATTAAATGTAAAACCTGCTAATATAGGTTCTTCTATATCATGATTTCCATATACAGCATATACTCCATATTTTGATTTAATTTTCTTTAGTTCATTTATAATACTATTTGGATTATTGATTGCGTCATAATTATTATCAAATATATCTCCAGCTATAACTACTAAATCTGAATTATTTTCATTTATTTTACTAACCATGTTTTTGACATGTGATAATGTTGTATTATAACCTAAATGTAAATCTGATATCAATGATATTTTCATATTTTTTTCATTTTCTACTTTTTTATTGATTGTTATATTATAATTTTTATTAATTATTTTTTTAGAATGAATTACTCCATATGTTGATAGTGATGAAACTATTATTAAGCATAAGAAACCAGCAATTATAAATGTTCTTTTTGAATATATAATTTTATTTCTAATTAATTTAGTTTTAATAAGTAATTTTCTAATTAAATCTGCAATTATAACAGTTAATATAATAAATTGTACTACTCCTAACCAATAATTACCTATTACTTTTATTGTTCTATAAGGTAATAAGAAGCCTACTACAAATGAACTTGCAAAAAATACATAAATAATAACTATAAAATATCTTACAATTTTATTTTTAAATATATTACTACATGCTTCCGTCCATTTAATTAACCATTTCACAATATAAATATTTATTAATATATATATTGGAGATAAAAATATTGCTATCATTTTTTAATCACTTCTTTTTGATTTGTTATTCCTTCTCCTGTATTAGGATAAAATCCACTATATATTTTGTCAAATATAAATAAACATAATAATATAGTAGATAAACAACATAAAACTTTTTTATTCATTTTTTTGAAATAATTATCTAGAGTTGGAGCTAGAAAATATACCGCTGCCATACCACCAAGTCCAAATACTAATAGTCCTTCTGCACATACTCTTCCTTGTATATTTAAAAAGTATCCATCGTAACTCCACCATCTAATTCCAAATTTTGTTTCAAGGTAAACTGCTGTAAAATATTCTACTAAACCACAAACTAATATCATTGATGAGAATTCTAATGCTGGTTTTGTTCTGAATTTCTTTAATAAAAGCATTATTAGAATAACTCCACTACCATATATTGGTAGCCAAGGTCCATGTAGAACTCCTCTATTAACAAATTTTCCAGAACTTACGATGTGTAGCATCACTTCCCAAAGCCAACCAACAAATGAAAAACTAAAAAATATTAATATTAAATTTGGTATTGAGTAACTTCTAGTATAATTCATTAATTCTAATTTCTTTCTTTGTCTTTTAATTTCTAAAGGATATAATCTAGTTGGATAAGATTCACCATTTATGATTTTACTATAGTATGATATTTTGTATTCATTTAATTCTTGCTCATCATATATTAATGTTGTTTTATCATCATATAAATTTATACCAAAATAATTATATAGAAAACCACTAATACCTTTATATTCTTTTTTAGTAGTTTTTTTCATTAATTCATATACATCTTTGTATGTTTCTTTTAATAGTTCATTTGATGCTTTTTTGAATAAATATTCATCTATTAATAAATTATAATCTTTTGACTTTTCACTCATATATTTTTTTCTTATTTCATAATAGTATTCTGCATATGTTAGTGATTTATATCCATTTGAAAATAATACACTGCTTAAACCAAATGTAATTATTCCTAAAATGTCATAACCAATAAATGATAACTCAAGTAAGAAGCATTCAAGTTTGTGATTATACATCATGTTTTTTGATAATTCTAATGCTTTATTACCATTTATATTAGGATTTTCTGATAGAATATATGGAACTAAAAAATATTCATATCTTTTGATAAATATTCCTACTACTGTGAAACACCAAAGTATGTATTTAGTAGAATAAACTAACATACTCAATGATACTTTAAACCATTTTTTGATTCTAAATAAGTATGTAAATCTATTCATTGGTACTTTTTTATATGTTCTTGTTTCTAATATAATTCTTCTTGATATTACTCTATATACATTTTTTATTAATGCCCAAAAAGCAAAAGAAACTAAAAATCCTAATAATATTAATATAACATTAGTTATTCTTTCTGAACCAATAATTGAGAATATTGTTTTAGTAATAAAATCTATAAATGATTTAGTAGTAAATGCATTTATTATAGTAGCAAATACTCCTCTTGTTCCTAAATTTAAATCTACATTTACTCTACTTGTAAAAGCTATTGAACCAGTAAATTCAATTCCAATAAACGCTGAAACTAAGCATGTAAACATTATTAAGAAGTAATGACTATATAAATTCTTTTTAGCTTTATTTTTTATTTTTTTAAAGTCGTGCATATTATAATCCTCTTACTATATTCTTTATGTAGTAATTATAACATATATTATATAAATACTATTATCTTTTTTCTTGAGTTTGTCAATTACTTTTCTTATATATATTTTTCATAATAAAAATATAAAAAACAAGTGAAGCTAATAAATGTTCACTCGTTTTATGATTAATAATTTGTTTTAATATTTATTTCTCCGATACCACCATCTATATCTATGAAACTTGTTCCAGTTCCTGTAATAGTGTTATCTTTCATTTCATTATTATTAATTGTAATTTTTCCAATTCCTTTATTTACTTTAAATTTATAATTATCTCCGATCAAATTTAAATCTATTTTTCCAATACCAGCGTCTATTTCTGCGTTATTTAGAATTTCAAGATTTAATTTACATGAACCTACTCCCATATCAAAATCTAAATCATTTATTTGACCATTGATTTCTATAGAACCTGCTCCACCTTCTACATCTAATTCATTTGAGATAACTTTATTTATTACTGTTTTACCTGTGCCTAATTTTAAATCTATATCATTTGAAATTATTGAGTCAATAATAACTTTTCCTGCTACTGCTTCTATATCAAGTGAGTCTAATGTTAAATCAATTGGTAGATATAAATCTAAATAATTATTTTTATTTATTTTGAAATTAGATTTATCTGTGATAATTAATTCATTATTTTTGATACCATATTTTATTTTATCATTGTTTGTTTCTATATATAATTTATCGCCTGCTTTGATAGAAAAGTTTGTGGTAGATAGTTTTACTTTTAATGATTTAATATCATTTTTTAATTCTTTTTTATCACCTTTAATGACTTCTATATCATTATTATATTTTGGATTAACTGCTTCACTTACCATACTTATTCCACTAAATATAGCAGAGAAAATTATATATATAAGAAATATAGCAAATGCTAAAGAAACATATTTTATTACTTTTTGAGTACTTGTCATTTAATATCTATTCCTCCGAATATACATGTTGCATTAATATAAATTGTGTGAGCTTTATCATCATCAACTTTATTTTTCTTTTTATTATCTGCTCCACCAAATATACAAGTAGATTTAATTATAATTTTAACATCATCTGGAACAAAAATATCTATTCCTCCAAAAATACATGTTGCATTTATTACAATATCATTAGTGATTTTAGCCTCTCTTAAATCTAATTCTATTCCACCAAATATAGCATCCAAGTTTCCACTTTCTATTTTTTCTTTTTCTATTTTTATTTTTTGACTTGAGAATGTTGCACAACAATTAGTATCATCTATTTTACTTTTTGATTTATCTTTAATTTTTTCTTCAATCTTTTTTGTAAAAATATTTTTATACATAATAGAAACACCTATGATTATTAATATTGCTGGTAAAAGTAATTTCCAAATAAGATCAAAATTTATAAGTCCTTGACAACTTAATAATAAAATTACTCCGATTAATAATCCTACTATACTTCCTGTTTTATCGTCATCATCAAATAAATTAACAAAACATGGAATTATAATGAATAGTGTCCACCATCCATCAAAAAATATATTAATATTTGTTATTTTAAGTTCATTGCATGCGATTAATAAACCTATTAAAATTAATATTACTCCACATAAAATATTTTTTACATTCTTTTTCATAATTTCCTATCTCCTTCTAATCACTTGTTTTTTCTAAAAAGATTTTTGAGTTAAATGCACCTCTAATTTTAGCTTTTTCGTCTGCCAATTCTATTATATTTTCTAAACTTTCATTTTCAGTTTTTGCTAGTGCTCTAACTACTTCTAGTACGTCTGCTAGTTCTTCTAACAATTCATCCTTTTTACTAGTACTTATTACTTCATTACATTCTTCAGTTAGTTTTCTAAATAATTCTCTTTTATACTCATTATCTGATAATATTCTTATAAATGGTGTTTCATTTTTACTTTTTATTATTTCTGGAATATTATCTCTAACTAACTTATTAAATATTTTTTCCATACCATTCTCCTTTTTTATATTATAACACTATTAAGTCAAATAAAAAAGTAGAAATAAATCTACTAATTCTCTATTACTTTAGCTAATAATTCATTATATTCATTTAAATCTTTTTCTGTATCAAAAAGAATAGTATCATTTTCTATAGTCCATGAAGCCTTATTATTAGATAAGTAATCTATTACATTATATGAAGCATTTAATAAACTAATTATAGATTCAATTGATTCTTTTACTGTTATATCGTTTTTTTCAGTTTCAATGTCACCTACTATTTCATTTTTATAAAAATCTACATAATAACTATCTAAATCTTTAGTATTTAAATATGACATAGCTTTTTCTTCAGTTAAATATTCATAATATTTATTTTTATATTCTTCTAAATCTTTCATTGCTTTATTTAAATAACTTTTAGTTATAATAAAAGATGGTCCATCTTTTTTATAATTTTCAACAGTTAAAACTTTAGTAAGTTCTTCATCATTAATAACATTATTTATATCAATAATATTATTGTATATGTCTGTAATATATTTTTTATATGCTTTTTCTACTTTTTTATAATCATCTTTAGTAACTGTTCTATTAAGCATTTTTTCTATTTCATCATGTTTTGAATAATCATATGCTATTTCTGAAATACTATCTAATTCTTCTTTTAATAAATCTTCTTGTTTAAAATCTTGTACTACAAAATAGCCAATTAGAATTGCAAATGCTAATATTATAGAACCAACAATTATTAATATTTTCTTTTTCATACTTCTACGCCTCTTTTATTTTACTAAACCAAATTTACTAAACGGAAATAATCTTATAGTAACTCTTCCTAGTATTTTATTTTTTTTGAAACTACCGAAATATCTACTGTCTTTAGATATTGGTCTATTATCTCCTAGAACAAAATATTCATTTTCTCCTGTTTTAGCTATAAAATCTTCTGTATCAATAAATCCTATTTCAGCTTCTACTTTTTTACCATTTATATAAAGAATATTATCTCTATATTCAATTATTTCATTTGGAAGACCAATTACTCTTTTAATTATTTTATCTGAATCAGCATCGTTATTTATTACTACTATATCAAATCTATTTATGTCATCAAATCTATAAATAAATTTATTTATTAATACTAATTGCCCATTTTCTAAAGTATTGTCCATACTTCCACCATCTACTATAGCTGGAGTTACAATAAATGTACGTATTAAAACTACCGCTAAAATAATAAATATATAATCTTTAATTTCATTCCAAATTTTCTTCATATATATTCCTTTCTATTCTTTAATAAAAAATTAGGTTTAAAACCTAATTTCTTTCTTTTAGTTTGAATGTTCCTGTAATACCCTTTAAGAAGTTAAGTTTAGCTCTTCTAGCTTTACCTTTTTTAACTACTGTTATCTTATCGATTAAAGGACTATTAACTGGGAAAACTCTATTAATACCAACGTTTCCACTTTTCTTTCTTACAGTAAATGTTTCAGAAACGCTTCCACCCTTACGAGCAGTTACAATTCCTTCGAATGCTTGGATTCTTTCTCTTTTACCTTCTTTGATTTTAACATCTACTCTTACAGTATCTCCAACTTGAAATGCTGGAACATTAGGATTAATTTGTTTCTTATTAATCTTATCGACTAAATTCATACGATCTATCCTCCTTTGTGCTTTCTTTAATCATACACATAATGCAGCGGATTAAGCGATATAATAATAACACAAAAAGGCCTTATTGTCTAGGTTTTTTCTAATTATTTGCTAATTTTCGTCTTTTTTCTACTTGATTTTCTATATGTATTCTTTGTACTACTGCTAAAGAACAAATAAGTACTAAGCAGAAACTACCTCCATAACTTAAAAATGGTAGTGGTACTCCTGTTAGTGGTATAATTCCTAAAACACCACCTAAGTTAACAAAAACATGTAGCATTATATATATTCCTATTCCATAACATATTATTGAGTTTTGTAATTCATAACAGTTAACAGCAACTTTAAATATTAAATAAATAAGCCAAATATAAGCAAGTATTATAGCTACTCCTGTAACTATGCCAAATTCTTCTACTATTATTGGAAATATAAAGTCTGTGTGACTTTCTGGCAAATACAAATATTTTTGAATTGACTTTCCTACTCCTACTCCTAATAAGCCTCCATTATCTATTGCAATATATCCATTACATACTTGATAACCTGAACTTTCTTCATATCTATCGCATGGGTTTGTATATAGAAGTCTATTAAGTCTTGGAGAAGATTCTAATACTTTTTCTGGGATTAATTTATATGAAAATTTAAGTACTAGTAATGCTAATACTAAACCACCTACTGCTAGAATTTTTAATCCTGAAAAATATTTTTCTTTATATGGAAGACTTATAAATATTATGGCAAATAATGCAACCATTAAAGCTGCACTACCATAGTCTCCACCTAATAATATCAAGAAACATGCAACTGCACAAATACATAATGGAATAATATAAGACCATCTTTTTCTATTTGGGTTATTTATCCATGAACCAAAGAAACATCCTAAATACATTATTAGAAATACTTTTAAGAACTCTGCTGGCTGTAGACTAAATCCACCTATTTGTAGTGTAACTTCACTAACATCAGTAGTTATAACTTTATTTTTTATAAATACTATTAATAATAATCCAATAAATATAATTGATAAAATTAGTGAGAATGCTTTATACGTTTTTGTCGGAAATAATTTTATAATGAATAAAGCTGCTACTAGTGATCCACCAATCATTACTAATTGTCTTGTAAAAAAATAATATGTGTCTAATTTATATCTTAATACTGCAGATATACTTGAAGCATCTAATATAAATAATGCTCCAAACAAGGCAAAAAGAATACTTAAAATAAGTATTGGTTTATTCATATATCTGAAAATATAAATCTTTTTATTATTTTTTTTCATATTATATCAATATAATTATAATAAATATTGAATGAATTGTAAATTATTTAATTAGTTTGTTGTGTCAATAAAGGTATTTATTCCATACAATAATATAGATAATAAGGAGGTAAATTATGAATTATTATTATGGATATAATGGTGGATATGGAAATAACATGTGCATGAATTCTTATCCTGGTTATTATACTGGTGGTAATTATGGTTATGGATTTGGATATGGAGCTGCTATTATATTAGTTTTATTTATATTATTAGTAATTATTTTTGGAGTTGGATTCTTCAATAATAACAATAACTAAAAAGGAAGTTTTTTGAAACTTCCTTTTAAAGTGGCATGATTATGCTACTTTTGTTTTTTCTTATATAAAACATGTTTATATTTTATACCATTGTCTTCATTTTCTTTGATTACATCTTTTGTCCATTCTGATGGGTTAAATTCTGGAAAGAATGTATCAGCTTCAGGACATTCTTCTTCTACTTCTGTTAAATACATTTTATCTGCTAGTAATATAAATTCTTTATATATGCTTCCTCCGCCTATAATAAAGAATTCTTCATCTCTATCTTTTAAATTATTTAGTAATTCTTTCATTGTTTTATAATGTTCTATTTCACTACTAAAATCGTCTTTGCTTGATAATACTATATGATGACGATTTGGTAATAACCTTGGAAGAGATTCTAAAGTTTTTCTTCCCATTATTATTGAATGACCTGTTGTTGTTTCTTTAAAGAATTTTAAATCTCCTGGTAAATGCCAAATTAAATCATTATTTTTTCCTAATTCTCTATTTTTTCCTATAGCTGCGATTATTGTATAACTCATAAAATCACCTATTGTGCTATTGGAAAAGATATTTTTCCATGATGTTTATATTCTGATACTTTTATATCTTTTAAATCTGAACTGTTATCGAAATCATAAAAATCTTTTACTTCTGGATTTAACCAAAGTTTTGGAGCTGGTAAATCTTCTAATTCTTTTCCTCTTCTTATTTGTTCTTTTATTCCATCTATTTGATTTATATAAATATGTGCATCTTTAATACTCCAGTAAAGTTTACCTGGTTTAAGTCCTGTAACATGTGCAATCATATACAACAATACTGAATATTGTGTTACATTGAATGGAAGACCTAATGGTACATCACAACTTCTTTGATGAACATATGCATTTAAGTGTCCATTAGTTACATCCCATTCTGAAGACCAAACACATGATGGTAGAACTGCTGTGTCTAAATGTTTGTTTTGCCATAAATTAATAATCATTCTTCTGTCTGTTGGATTTGTTTTAATTGTGTTTATTAATTTATTCATTTGATCGTATTCTCTTACTATCCATCCATAAGCTGTTCCAATAGTATGAGCCCAGTCTTTTCCAAAATCTTTTACTATTTCTTTTTTTACTAGCTTTCCATTTCCATCTGGTACCATTTGTGTTGCTTTCCATAGTCCATCTTCATCTATTTCCCATTCATCCCAAATATGTACGTTTCTTTCTTGTAACCATCTTACATCATTACTTTGTGCTTGAAAAATCCATAACATTTCTAAAATTGCTTGTCTATAAAATAATTGTTTTGTAGTTAAAAAAGGAAATTCTTTTTCTAAATCAAATTCGAAACTATAAGCTGGGATTTTAATGGTATTAATACCAGTTCTATTTTCTACTTCTACTCCTTCTTTTAATATTTTTTTACAAAGTTTTAAATATTCTTTGTCCCATTTAGCCATATTACTCTTCCCCACTTTCTAATAATATTTTTTTAATATCTAACCAATCTTTAGCTCTTATAATTCCTTGATTCTTTAATTCTTCATCACTTATATTCTTATTATGATAAGCTGTAAATAATATTTTAATATCTCCATTAACTAAATTTTCTATTTTATCATCAATTTTAATATCACTTTTTAATATTGATTTATTACCAACAAATACAAAATTCATTGGGTCAAGAAATGGAAAATTTTTTATTAAAAAATCATATTTATTTTTAACTAGTATTCCACTTTCATTTACTATTTCTTTAAAAATAAAAGATGTTCCAATAAATACTTCATATTTCTCACTTAATTCTTTTATCACTTCTACTGCATTTGAAGCAATTTTTCCATAATTATATTCACTCTTTGTAAGAAAATATTTAAAAAATGCTTCTTTGTCAGGTACTACATCTTGTTTATAAAATTCAGTAAAATCATCTTCTTTATAATTAGTTCCTAAATATTCATTTATTACTTCAGTTAGAGTTCCTGTTGTTATGACATCATCCATATCTATAACTATAGTTTTTTTATTCATTAAAATCTCTCCATTTTTGATATTTTATTTTCTGCTTTAACATTTTTAATAGCATCAATTACTTCTAGACTTATTTCGTCTATTGTTTTAAGATCTTTTAGTGAAGTATATTTTTTTGTTTTAATACAATTTATGCTTTTCCAATTATATTTCTTTGCAATATATAAATATGTTTTTTCTGCGTTTATTAAATGTTCTGGGTTATTTTCATTTCCATCTCCAGCTACTCTATCTTTTCTAAGTTCTATCGTTGCTTCATATGGCATGTGTAGGAATACTACTATATCTGGTCTTGGTAATTCACATAAATCAAATTCTAATTTTTCTATAAAGTCTAATATTTTATCTTTTTCCTTTTTAGTTTTAGCTTTTCCTGCTTGATGTCCCATATTAGAAGTTGTATATCTATCTAAAATAACATAATCATTTTTGTATATTTCTGCTTCAATTTCTTTTAAAAAGTTATATCTTCTATCTGCTGCATAATAAAGACTACTTACTATTGGATCAACAGAGGCTGATGTTTCTGGAAAAACACTTTCACCTAATTCTGGCTTTCCTAAATAAGAAGCACCAACTATTTCTCCAGTTGGAGAATTATATATTGGAAAAGAGTATCTTTTGACTTTAAATCCTTTATCAATTAAATATTTTTCTGCTTTTTTACTTTGAGTTTCTTTCCCAGAACCATCTGTTCCTTCAATTACAATTATCTTTGCTCTTTTCATAAATAATACTCCTTATATAAAAAAATTAACATGGGTAAAACATGTTAATGATAAAAGTCTTAACATTATTATTACCTCATTTTCATTATAACATAAGAAATATATTTTTCTAGTAAAAGTTATATTTTTTTGATAAAATATTTTTGGAAGTGATTTTATGGCAGAACAAAAAACAATAGTATTTAAAGTAAGTGATAATATTAAAGAAAAAATGATTGAATACTATGATTTACTTAGAAGAGATAAGAAACCTCCTTACTCTATTTTTCAAGCTGATGAAGGTGGTACAGTTATTACTTTATATGAAAGTGGTAAAGTTATGTTTCAAGGAATTAGTGCTGATATTGATGCTAATATGTGGAAAGATTTAGAAAGTCACTTTAATAATAGAGACATTGATTCTGAAATAAAAGCTAAAGAAAATAAAGAAGATGATAAGACTTATTACTATTATGATGCTATTGGTAGTGATGAAGTTGGTACTGGAGATTATTTCGGTCCTATCATAGTTACCGCTACTCTAGTTGATAAAAATACCAGAAAATTACTTGAAGATTTAAAAATAATGGATTCTAAAAAAATGACGGATGATAAAATTCGAAGATGTGCTCCAATTCTTATGGATAAGTTACCTTATGTAACATTTACTTTATCTAATCCTAAATATAATGACATGGCTAATAAGGGATTTAATATGAATAAAGTTAAAGCAATACTACACAATAGAGTTTTGTTTGAACTTTCTAATAAGGGAATTCCTTATCATAAAATTATTGTTGATCAATTTACTACTCCTAGAAGTTACTTTAGTTATTTGAAACAAGAAAATATTCAGGATAAAGTTACTAAAATAACTTTTCTAACTAAAGGTGAAAGTAAACATTTAAGTGTTGCAGCTGCTAGTGTTATAAGTAGATATTTATTCTTAAATGAAATGGATAAATTAAGTGAGAAATATAAAATAAATATTCTTAAAGGCGCTAGTGATAAAGTTGATGATGTTGGACGTGAAATAGTTAAAAAGTATGGAAAAGAAGAACTATATAAAATAGCTAAAATTAATTTTAAAAACACAGAAAAAATCCTAAATAATTAGGATTTTTTATTTTAGTAGTTTATCATATCACACATATGAGATGCATCTATGTCAATGCCTTCTCCTACTTTTGATACTATAAAATAGCCTATACACATGTTGCCATCTTTATCATGTGCGATATCAAATTCTATATCATCTTGTTTTGTAACTAATTCTTCTACAGTCATAATGGCATCATTATTTTCATCAAATTTAAATAAATTAGGATATTTATTATATATATCATTTACAATTAACACATAACTATTATAATCTATTTTTTTATACCATTTTTTATCTAAATTATAAAAATATATTTTTATTAAAACTATAACTAATATAGTAACTACAGTTATAAGAGCGTAAAAAAATTTCTTATTCATCTATTTCACCTACCAATACATTAAAGTGAAGACTTGTATCCATGTAAGCAAATGGAGAACTACTTCTCTTATGACTTGTATATACATGAAAGAAGTATCTTCCATTTTCTGTAATTAAACTTGTAACATCATTTTTAAATTTACCTTCATATATAATTTTATTGTCTTTTTGAACCATCATTGTTTTATTGTCATCTGTAACAAGCTTTGATGTTCTTTTTCCACTATCAATACCTTTATATGATTCTCTATGTCCATATTTACTATATATTTCATATTCTTTTATATCTAATATATATTTATTTGATGAATTAATTTTATTAAAGTATTCACTACTAGAATCAACTTTTTTATTGTATGTATTGCCACCTATTTTTTTAAATATTATTTCTACATATTCTGTATCTACTCTAGATAATAATTCATTATTATTTAGAGTTATAACAAACTTATTATTTATTTCATTATCAATTCCACTAAAAAACATTAATAGTATTATAACTACTAATGGTATAAAACATATTTTTACTATTTTTTTAACTCCACTACTTATTCCATCCATGATAAC
Organism: uncultured Bacilli bacterium; assembly: GCA_934096645.1. GTDB lineage: Bacteria > Bacillota_I > Bacilli_A > RF39 > UBA660 > CAG-1000. The sequence goes on from CAKOMK010000006.1 coordinate 67,079, forward strand.
ATCATTATAAGTATATCAATTAAATAATATTTATTCAAATAATTTTACTATATAAAAAGATGTAAATTATTACATCTTATTTAATATTAAGTTTTTTAATTATAGCATCTATTTTTTCATTTTTTTCACTATAAAATTCATCTATGTCTTTTGGACCACTACTACTTATACCTTGAAGTCTTACTGATAAGTGATCACATACTCTATTAAAGTTATCAAAACTCATTGTTACTTTATCTGTTATATAAGCTAATATATTTAGAAAATCTTGTCCAAAACAAGTAATATCTCTTTCTTTTAAAGCTTCTAAATAGATTTCTAGTTTAGCTATAAGTTCTCTATCTTTTTTGTACTCTTCGATATTTTTTAAAGCTAAGGCAGCTATTTTTAAATATTCTTTTACTAATTCTTCATCCATTAAAATTGTATATTTTAATGCTGCTAGTCCCATAATAATATAATTTCTTCTCATTACTTTATTTGAGTCTTTTAGCATTTCTTTACTTGAATAAAAGTATTCTTCTAACACTTCAAAATCTGATGTGATATATTCTTTTAGCTTCTTATACATCTCTAATGTTTCATAAATAGTTTTACCTTCAAAATCAGTTAGTTCTTCTATATTTTCATCTGTTAGTGATGACTTATAATTTTTTCCTTTAAAACCTTCAATATCATCATACATTGGTTCATTTATGTGAGCTACTAGTTTTTTATTATCTTTACTCATGTTTAACACCTAATCCTAATCTTAAAATATCTTTATTTAATGCATCAAGTTCATCTGTACTAAAATCTAATTTTACATAATCTTTAGGACTTTCATATATTTGAAACATTTCATTATAAATAATTTCGAATTTACCAATATAATATTTTAAAATAGCAGCTAATTCTTCATTGTGATAACCAAATGTATATTTAACTAATTCTTTATATAGTCTTCTTATTTCTTGGATTAATTCATAATCATTTTTGATATCTTGAATATAATAATTTATATCTTCTAAAAGTTGATTTAATTCTTCTATATTTTCTTTACTAAATATTCTTCTTGTTTTGATTTTAAGTGCTAGTAATTTTAGTCTTTTAATAATAAATTTCTTTTCTTTTGTTACTGCGTTTAACATAGAATTTAGTGCTGCAAACTGAATATTATTAAGTGCAGTTGTATAATCATGAGCACTTATCATTTCTTCTATTGTGGCATTTGGGTTTGATAATACGCCTTCAATATCTGCAGGTTCTAGGCCAAATAATTCATTAATATCCATTTCACATTGTCCAGTTGATTCTTTCATGTTCTACTCCTTTACTAATCCTAATCTAGTTAATGATTTATCTATTTTACTATTAATTTCAGCTAATTCCTTATTTTCTCCTTTTGATGTACTAAATCCTTTTATTCTTGATGTTGTCATTCTAATTTCATTTAATACATCTGAATGAATAATTCTATTTTTTTCATACATTAATACAAGTAAATCACTAATATCTCCATTACATTCATATATTTCTAGACTCTTTAATCTTTTATATGCTTCTCTTACTATAATCATTACTTCTCTTTGACTTATTATTTCTTTATAAGCGGATGATATTTTGTCTATTAATTTATCTAGTTCTTCTACTAATTCAAAATCATTCATCATAGATTTTAATATCTTTAATACACTAATATAAATTATAGATATGCATAATGAGTAAGTAATTTCTTTTCTAGTCTTATTAACTGTTTTGAAGTCAGTATCTATAGCTTTGAAGCTTTCATCTATTAACCGTAAGTCTTCTTCTCTTTCTTTGATTATATCTTCAATTTTAGTAGAACTTGAGTTTCTTTCTATTTCTTTTTTTATTAATTCTTCTGCATCTTGTGGTAAAAAACCTTCAATGTAAAAATTTTCTGTATTTTCTTTCATCAAAACCCTCCATGGAAATTATGATATTTTTTTCATTTGATCTAATATATTTAGTGCTTCAATTGGTGTTATTTCTAATGGATTAACTTTACTTAAAAATTCTCTTAATTCATCTTTCTTTTCTTCTTTTAAATCTAATGAAAATTGTTTAACCCTTTTTGTATTCTTTTTGTGATCATTACTTTCATACATTTCAAGTAATTCATTTGCTTTTGTTATTACTTCTTCTGGTAGGTCTGCTAATTTGGCAACATTTATACCATAACTTTTATCTACGCATCCATCCATAACTTTATGAAGGAATGTAACGCATCCATCTGTTTCATCTATTGATACATGAACGTTTTTTATACCAGGTAGTTTATTTTCTAAATCTGTTAATTCATGATAGTGAGTTGAAAACATTGTCTTACATTTTATATGATTACTAATATATTCAATTATAGAACCTGCTAAACTCATGCCATCATATGTACTTGTTCCACGTCCTAATTCATCAAATAAAACTAAACTATTTTCTGTAGCATTTCTAAGAGCATTTGCACTTTCTTTCATTTCTACCATGAATGTACTTTCTCCACCTACTAAGTCATCACTAGCACCTATTCTAGTAAATATCTTATCAAATATAGGCAAATTACATTTTTTAGCTGGTACAAATGAACCAATTTGATTTAATACAGCTATTATTCCCATTTCTCTCATATAAGTACTTTTACCACTCATATTAGGACCTGTTATTATTAAAATGTTTGTATTATTGTCAAGTATTACATCGTTATCTATGTATTCACTTGTGATAACACTTTCTACTACTGGATGTCTACCACCTATTACTTCAACTATATGTTCATCATTAATTTCTGGCTTAACAAAATTATGTTCTTCTGCGATAGTTGAGAATGATTGTATTACATCTAAATATGCTATTTTTGCACTGACTTTTTGTAGTGATGAAATATGTTTTTTAATTTCATCTTTTATTTGACAGAATACATCATATTCTAAACTGTTTATTCTATCTTCAGCATTTAGTATTAAATTCTCTTTTTCTTTTAATAGTGGTGTTATATATCTTTCACAATTAGATATTGTTTGTTTTCTATCATATTGGAATTCTTCTTTTACTAAATGAACTTGTCCTTTTGGTACTTCAATATAATAACCAAATACTTTATTAAATCCAATCTTTAATCCTTTTATACCAGTTCTTTCTTTCTCTGATTCTTCAAATTTAGATATAAAATCTTTTCCATTTAATTTAATACTTCTTAATTCATCTATTTCTTGATTGAATCCATCTTTTATTATTCCGCCTTCTTTAATAGTAAGTGGTACATCTTCTTTGATTGAATTATCTAATAATATATATAAATCTCTAAATGTCTCTATTTCTTCTAAATCTAATTTCTTTAATATTTCATTTATACTTGGTAATACTTTTAAACTGTTTTTAAGTTGAAGTACATCTCTTGCATTTAGTGTTCCACAAGCTACTTTACCAGTTAGTCTTTCTAAATCATATATTTCGAATAAAAGAGTTGTTAACTCACTTTTGATTAAGAATTCATTTATTAATTTTTCTGTTAGATTTTGTCTTCTTATTATTTCTTCTTTACTTTTTGATGGACTAATTAAATAGCTTTTTAATAGTCTGCTTCCCATAGCTGTTTTTGTTTTATCCATAAATCCAAGTAAACTATTTTGTCTATCTTTATTTCTAATTGTCTCTACTAATTCTAAGTTTTTAATACATTCTTTATCTAATTCTAAAAATAATCCTGATTCAATAACTTCTAAATGTTGAATATGACTTAGATCTTGTTTTAATGAATTAGTTAAATAATTTAATAGAATTGATGTATTTGTTATTATGTTTTTATCTAGTATATTTTCAAATATTGTATTACTTTTATATTCTGAATTGTTATTATAATATGATATAAAAATATTATAGTTTGTTTTTAGTTTATGTATTAGTTCTATATCAAAGTTATCTTCTACGACTAATTCTTTTATGTTTAAATTAACTATGTGACTAATTAGTTTATCTGTGTTATGTTCTACATATGTGGCATATATTTTTCCACTTAAAAGGTCTGCATAAGATAAAACATATGTGTATTTTAAATCTGTAATACTTGCAATATAATTAAAATCTTTTTCATTTACTATTTCAGTACTTGTTATAGTTCCAGCACTTACTATTTGGATTACTTCTCTTTTTACTATTCCTTTAGCAGTTTTTGGATCTTCCATTTGTTCACATATAGCTACTTTATATCCTTTTTCAATTAGTTTTTCTAGGTAAATGTTTACTGCATGATGAGGAACTCCACACATAGGTACTCTCTCACTTAAACCACATTGTTTACCTGTAAGAGTTAATTCTAATTCATGACTCGCTGTGATTGCATCATCAAAAAACATTTCATAGAAGTCACCTAATCTATAAAATAATATTATACCTTCATACTCACTTTTTGTTTTAAGGTACTCCCTCATCATAGGGCTAACATCATTTATATTAATATCTTTTCTTTCCATACAAATTATTATATTACATAAGATTTAATTATTCAAAGAATTTTATTAAAAAAATTAAGTTTTGGTAATTATTTTTAGTTCAAAATAAAAAATCTAATCAAATTAGATTTTTTAAATTATAAAAACATTAAAATTATTGAACTTATTAGCATAAGTGTTAGCAATACTTTAGTAAATCCATTTGAATATACTTTTTTAGTTTTACCATCCACAGTCATTTCTAATATTTCAACATAAGGAACTGGACTTCTTCTATACCAACCTTTTACTGTTACATTTTTATCAAAATATTCTTTTGATTTAAATAATGCAAATATTTTATTTACTATATTGATTGGTTGATTATAGTCTAAAAATATAATTCCTGTACTATCTTTAAGAGTAAAATCTTCATTAAATATACATCCTGGATTTCCTCTACCTATTATATTTCCTTCTAGTACACATGGAATAGATGTTATATGTGAAACTTTTACTTCACTTAACAAATCACTTACTGTAGTTTTTTTATCTACTTTTATAGTTTTATGAGCTCTTTTATATTTAATATATAAAGCAGTTGTGAAAAGTAATAATGCTAGTCCTAAAGACATTTTAGTTCCTTCATTTATACCAATAATAATTACTCCTATTATTAAAGAAATTATTGGACTAAAACTAATAAGCGCTTCTAGTAAGAAGTCATCTACATAAGATTCTGTTTTTTGTAAGTCAAATACTATATATGGTTCTTGATTATAGTTTTGACATTTTGAAGTAATTGCAATTATTCTTTTTGAAATAAGTGGATGTGTTGAATTAATTTCATACCATTTTGCCCATGGATTCCACATTTCCCATTTCATAGCATTTTTTATTTTTGTTTTTGATACTTTTCCAGTATCATCTAAACAAGAAATTGCCATAGCTTTAGATGTTTTTGCATCACTAATACCAAGTGTGTTACTTCTATTTAAACTTCTTTTATTATTTGGTTCTGTACTTAATCCAAATCCTATTTTTACTAATGCTTCAGCTAATGAATTTGGATTCTTAGTTTCTTCTACTGAAAATTCATCTGCATAATATTCTCTTGTTCTTGATAAGTATAATATTATATATTGGCAAATTATATATAAAAGGTATGCTAAGTAACCTATAGCTGCTGCTTTTCCACTGTCTTCATCTGAATCACTTTTAGCACTACTTGTTAACATTTCATATATTGCATATAAAACTAATGGAACAATTTGAACAGCTGTCATAAATAACATATCATAGTGAACTATATGTCCCATTTCATGAGCTATTACAGCTTTTATTTCTTCTTCATTTAATAAGTTAAACATTCCTCTTGTAAGAATAATTCTTGCAGATTTTTTTGTTCTGCCATATGTAAAAGCATTTGGACCACCATCTTCGATAATTCCTAATTTAGGCATTTTAACATCATATTTTTTACATAATTCTTCTATATATTTTTTAGCAAGTTCTGGTACATCTTGATTAAATTTTACTCTATAGAATAAACGCATTGATAAGTCAGTTAATGCAGGAGATATTAAGAATTGAATTATTAGTACAATTATGCTTCCATATATTGCAGTTAATACTTCTCCTCCAGCCATCAATGTGATTAAAATTACTACTGCTGCAAGTAATCCATATAAACATGATGTTGTTATTAGTGAGACCCCTAAAATACTTTTTTTCATTTTACTTTACTCCTTTTTTAAATAGTTCTTCACTATCTAAATATATTGTTACTGGTCCATCATTATATATTTCTACTTTCATATCAGCACCAAAAATACCTGTTTCCACATGAAGAAATTTAGATAATTTTTCATTAAATAAATCATATAATTTAGTTGCTTCGTTTGGATTCATAGCATTTATAAAACTTGGTCTATTTCCTTTTTTAGCATCTGCATATAAAGTAAATTGACTTATACTAAGAATACTTCCTTTTGTATCAAGAATACTTAAATTCATTTTTTCATTTTCATCTTCAAATACTCTTAGATTAACAACTTTATTAATCATTTTATCTATTATTTCTTCATTATCTCCATCAGTAAAACCAACTAATAAAACAAATCCATGATCAATACTACCATTTACTTTATTATCTATTGTTACTTTACTGTTTTTACTTCTTTGTACGATTACTCTCATTATATAAAGATCCTTTCTACATCTTTTACGCTATCAATTGCTCGTATTTGATCTATAAAGTTATATAAATTATTAACATTTTTTACTTTACAACTTATATCATAGAATAATTCTTTATTTCTATTAATTAAGTTTATTGAATCTATTATTATTTCACATTTAGTTGATGCAGTTATTATTTTTAATAATATGTCTCCAACATCTTCAATATAAACTTTAAGTTTAGTATTATATCTACTCTCCATAGATTCTGCCCATGAAGCTTCTATAATTCTTTCATTATTTAAATCTATGTTTGGACAATTCTTACTATGAACTTTTACTCCATAACCACGAGTTATATATCCTACTATATCTTCACCATAAACTGGATTACAACATGTAGCTAGTGAACATAAAATATCATTTGAACCAGCTATTATAATTCCGTTACTATTTTTATTATTTTTTGTTAATACTTGTGGTTGTTTTTTACGTTCTTGATGAAGTTCTAGTCTGCTAAGAATAGACGATGGTAAATATTTTAAAGTAGAAACTGAAAAGTAAATATCTTCTAAATTTTCTAGTTTTAATGATTTACATAGCTTTTCTACATTTTCATCATTAAATACTTCATTAATATCTAAATTTCTCTTCTTACATTCATTAGCCATCATTTCATGACCAAGTGAAATATATTTTTCTCTTTCTTTTCTATAGAAGTATGCTTTTATTCTTGATCTAGCTGATTCTGTTTTAACTATTTTTAACCAGCCTCTTGAAGGAGCATGTCCTTTTTTAGTTATTAGTTCTACTAAATCTCCATCTTTTAATTCATAGTCTAACTTAACCATTTTAGAGTTTACTAATGCTCCAGTAGTTGTATTACCTACTTCACTATGGATTTTATATGCAAAGTCTATTGGTGTAGAACCACTTGGAAGTTCTATGATATCTCCTTTTGGAGTATAAACATAAATTTCATTTCTTTTTAATTCATCTTTTATATTTACAAAGAAATTCATGTTCTTTTCAATATCATTTACTTCTACCATTACTCTAAATTGCTCTAAAATATGGTCTAAATTATTTTTTACACTTCCATCTATTTTTTCTTTGTAGCTCCAGTGAGAGGCTACTCCTTTTTCTGCGATTTCATCCATTTCAAATGTTCTTATTTGAACTTCATATATTTTTTTATCTTCACCAAATATTGTTGTATGCAAACTTTGATATAAATTTGGTTTAGGATTTGCTATATAATCTTTAAAACGATTTGGAATTGGAGGATATTTAGATTGAATTAATCCTATTGCTCTATAACAGTCTTCTACATTATGAACAAGAACTCTAATTCCTAACAAATCATAAATATCTTCCCATTTTTTACCATTCTTTAATTTATTATATATACCTCTAACTGATTTAACACGAGATAGTATTTCGTATTGAATGTTATGAGCTTCCATTATTTGCATTATTTCATATTTCATTCTTGATAATGATTTTTCTAAGTCAACTTTAGATTCATTTATTCTTTTTAATACTTTATTGTATCCTTCTGGATCTGAGTATTGTAGACATAAATCTTCCATTTCACTCTTCATTTTTTTCATACCAAGTCTGTGAGCTATTGGAATATAAATATTTTGTGTTTCATCAATAATATATTTTTGATGAACTTCATCATGCACTTTTAAAGTTCTTAAATTATGTAATCTATCAGCAAACTTAATGAATAGTGTTGCTGGATTTTCTGATAATCCAACTATTATTCTTCTATACTTTTCTGGATTATTAATTTTAAATGTTTGTTTTAAGTTACTGATTTTTGTAATAGAACTTACTATATTAGCACTTTCTGTTCCAAACATTTCTTCTATCTCTTCAAATGTCATTTTTCCTAGTGTTATTGCTTCATGAATTAATGCACATCCAATTGTCACCGGGTCCATTTTTAGATCAGCTAAAATGTAAGCAACATTGATTGGGTGAAGTATATAGTCTTCACCCGTTTCTCTTTTCATTCCATCATAAACAATCTTTGCTTGTTCATAATATTTTTCGATGAACTCTACATAGTTTTTATCCATATAAGAATTTAATAATTCTTTTAGTTCATCATATGTTTTGTCTTTTATGGTAATCACTCCCTATTAACAGTTAACACCTTTTATTTTCATTTCACTAACTTCATCATCTTCATCTTCTGGTCTGTCCATACTTTTTCTTTCAAGTAGTATCCATACTCTTGGAGCTATTATTAATGATGAAATTGAACCAGCTATTAAACCTATTAAAATTGCAATATTAAATGTAAATATATCACTTAATCCAACACCGATTAATGTTAATACTGCAACTATTGTAGTAATACTAGTCAATATATTTCTATTAATTGTTTCCATTGATGATGTATTAACTAATTTCTTTAATTCGTCATTAGATAGAACTTTTTTATTTCTAAACATTTTTCTTCTGTTTTCACGAATTCTATCAAATACTACTATTGTATCATTTATTGAATAACCTATTATTGTTAGAAGGGCTGCTACTATTATAAAGTCTACACTTATACCAAATATTGCAAATATTGCAAGTATAATTAAAACGTCATGTACTAACATTAAAATACCTGTAATTGCATAATTAATATTAAATCTAATTGCCATATAAATTATTATAGCTATTAAACTATATATAAGTGATTTAATAGCATTTTTAGTTAAACTTTTAGTAACTAATGTACTAATTTCACTCATAGATGTTTCAATTCCCATTGATGAGAATTCTTCTTTAATTGAAGTTCCTTCTTTTTCTTTTAAAACATCATTTAATTTAATATAACCTTCTTTTTTACTACCAACATAATAGTCATAATCTCTTATATCATATTTTTCTACTACTTTATTTACTTTAGCAAAATCTATATCTTTTTCACTACTTAAATTAATATTTGTTCCACCTGTAAAATCTACTCCAAAGTTAAATCCTTTTACAAAAAAGAATACAAGTCCTGTAGCTATTACAATTAATGATGTAGCTATAAAATATTTTGATACTTTTACGTAATCATTTTTCTTTTTCTCTTTTAATTTACCAAATAATAATGTTGGTTTATCATTAAATACTTTACTCTTAACATAAAGTCCAAGTAAAACTCTATATAATAATACAGTACAAATAACAGTAATGAATATTGTAATAATTAACATAGTTGCAAATCCTTTTACTGTAGATTCTCCAAATACATATAACACAATACCAGCTATTAATGTAGTTATATTAGCATCTATTATGGCACCTAAACTATTTTTCCCACCTTCTTTGAAGGCAGCATATGTTTTTTCTCCATTAGCTAGTTCATCTTTAACTCTTTCATTAGAAATTATTATTGAATCTACTGCCATTCCAACTCCTAATACTAGAGCTGCAATACCTGTTAATGTTAGTACTCCACCTACTGCATTAAATATAATAAATACTAATAATGCATATATAAATAAGCAAACACTTCCAATTAAACCACTAATTCTATATTTAAATATCAATATTAATGAAATAAGAGCGAATGTAATTAATCCTGCTATTCCTGTTTTTGTAATAGTTTCTGCTCCAAATGATGGTGAAACACTTTTTGGAGTTGCTTCTTCGCTTAATTTAGTAGGTAGTGAACCACTATTAATTAAATCTACTAAATTTGCTGCTTCTTCTTGAGTAAAGTTTCCACTTATCATAACTGTTTTACTACTTAATCCTTCATTTACATAGGCAGCACTAATACAACTTGATTTTGAATCTACTCCACATTTATCTTTTTCATTTTCATATGAGTCTGTTTCTGGATTAAAATCTAACCAAGTTACAATCATATTCTTACCAGTTTTTTCACTTAACTTTCTTGTTACATTATAAAATGTTTCTGTATCTTTTATATTTAATTCTACTACATATTGTAGTTCTTTTTCATTATATGATACTTTAGCTCCACCTTCGCCTAAAACATCACTTGTCATTAAAAGATTATCTTCTGTATCTCTAAATGATAAAACTGCTGTTGTGCTTATTCTTTCACGAGCTTCATCTTCGTTTTGAACACCTGGTAATTGTATTCTGATAAGGCTATTACCTTCAAAACTAATAACTGGTTCTGATACACCTAATGTATCAATTCTATTTACTATTGCTTTGTATGTTTTATCTAAATCGTCTTCAGTTAATTCTCTATTTTCATCTAATGGTTTGATATTATAAAGTATTTCAAATCCACCTTGTAAATCTATTCCATAAGATATTTTTTTAATAGTAGGTTTTATTAAAAATAATCCTACTAAAACAATACATATTGTTATTAATATTGGTTTAATTATTTTTTTCATATCATGCCTCCTAAAGTACTCCATTATCATGAACTGTACTGTCTTCTACTCTCTTTAATTTTTCTACTTTTCTCATCACATAATCATTTATTTTAATATTGTCTACATAGAAAATATCATTTATTAGATCATGTAATTCAAGATTTCTTTTTGTTTTCCATTCATTTTCGACTAGATAATTCCATATATCTTTTTCAGTTACTAATTTAAAACCTAAAGAATTAATTTCTTTTCGCTTTGAATATAGAGCTGGTAAAACTCTATTGTATAATTCTTCTACGCTTCTAAAAACTATTTCTTCTTTCATAACTTTCACCAAAATAATTATACTATATATACTAAAAAAAAGAAACAAACTAATAAAAAAAGTAACATTTCTGTTACTTAGAAGTTCTAATAATACTTATGTTTGAATAATCAATTGTTTCAAGAATTCTTTTAGCTTCTTTGTATGTAGTAGACATTAAATCACTATATTCATGATAATTAATTTTATCTTCATATAGTATACTTGAACATAAATCGTATTCTATATCTTCAATGTTATCAAAACTAGTTACATATATTTTAAGAGCCATCTTTTTCTTTCTTTCAAATTCACTCTCATTTAATGTCATTTTCTTAATATCTTTAGAAATATTATCAATAAATATATTAGCGTCACTACAAACTGATGATATTATTATTACTACATGATCATCTACAATATTAAATGAGTAACTTAATCTTGATGTTATATTTTCATTTTTATATTTTTCAAATAATGGTGATGTTGCTGAAAAGTTATTTGATAGTATTATTGACATATAATATCTTAGTATTTCATCATCTTTAATACCAAATATATTCTTTTTCATTTTAAGAGCATATCTTACTCTAATATCATTCATATTTTTACTTATTTCTTCAAAAGCTACTGATACTTTATCAGGTTCTTTTTCTTTTATTACTTTTGGAAGTTTTTTAGGTTTAAGATTTAGTTTACCAATATAATCTTTTATTACATTCATAATCTCATCTTTATCAAAATCACCTGTAACAATGATAAATGTGTTATTTGATGTATAAAAATGACTATATACTCTATTTAAAGATTCTGAAGTAATTTTTTCAATGTCACTTCTTTCACCTACTACTGTATTTCTAACATATGATTTATTAAATAGATTTTTGTATAATTCACTATAAATATAACTATTTATTTCATCTTTATACATATCTATTTCTTCACCAATGATGCCTTTTTCTTCTTCAACATTTTTTTCGTTTATATCAGTATTATAGAATAAATCTAATAATATTTTTAAGTTTTCAATTATATTTATACTACCAAATATATTATAGTTTGTTCCTTCATAACTTGTCCATGCATTAGCAAGACTTCCTAATTCATTTATTCTTTTTGATATTTCTTTATTTTCTGATAAAGCCATAACTTTATGTTCTAAGAAATGAGCACTACCTGGGATAATATCATAAACTTTATCGTTTAATTTATATTTTGTTACTTTTGCTCCATATTTAACTGAGATAGATATATAGAAATTCTTTGTTTTTTTAGTTGGATATAAGAATACTCTAATTCCATTATCAAGAACTTCACTATAAAGTTTTTCATCTACTCTTTCAAATGTATTTTCTTTCATTAATTATTATCCCCTTTCAATAAGTAAATAACGCTTAAACTTATTTTGTCATTTAGAGCTATTATTTCATCTACAGTTACTGATTCTATTTTTTCTCTAATAGTTTCTATGTCTTCTGTATATTCAAATTCACTACTAAAGTAATAATTAATTTGAGCTCTTCCATCATCATAATAGTTATTTAAATATGTGTTTATTGTTTTTTTAGCAAAAGGCATTAATCTTGCTATAGTTTTTTTATCTTTCATTAACTCTACACATTTCTTTATAAGTTCTACAGTTTTATCATAATTTATTTTATTAATACCTGCATATATAGTTAATGATGGATTATATTTAGAATAATATGAACCAATAGAATAACATAATGAATTTTCTTCTCTAACTATATTAAATAATAATGAATCATTCATTGTTCCAAGAATTGTGTTATATACTCTTAAAACATGAGTCATTTCATGCATTGTTAAGTTATTAAGTCTATATCCCATATATAATTTAGATTGATTATATGGTAGACTATCTACTTTTTCTATTAATTTATCATTATATTTATGTTCTATTTTGAACTCTAATTTTTCTTTTGAGCCTTTAATATTTTTTAGTTTATTTTCTACTAGTGATAATATAGTACTTTCATCTTCAATCTCACCTGCGATTATTACATTAATTCTGTATGATCCTTCAAATAGTGCTTTATAAAATTCATATAAATTTTTAGGTGTTATTTTGTCTAATTCTTCTAATGTAGGAATGCTTCCACGTGATGAAGGAGTTCCTTTATACATTATTTTTGAATATTCTACTCCAGCAAATGAATTTGGATTATCTTTGATTGAATTAACCTTAACTACATTTTCTTTTTTTATAATATCAAAAAAATCATTATCAAATTCTCCATCTTTTACATTTGGATTAAATATAACTTCGTATAAAAAATCTATTGATTCTTTTAGATATTTTTCTTCTGTATACTTTGGATTTAAAAAGCCAAGTGAAAAAGAAAGTGACTGACATTTTCCGGATATACTATATGAAGAGGATACTCTTGCTCCATATAATTCTTCACCTGCTATAGCTATTTTATTTTTTGTATTATATTTTTTTGTAGAATATACCATATTTCCAGTTAATAGATTTGAGTATGCTATATCCTTCTCATTAAATTCTTTAGTAAGTACAAGTTCTATGCACATTGTTTTAAATCTATTTGAATTTATTATGTGTATATTATATTCATTATTTTCTATCTTTTTATATTCCATATTATCACATCCTTTCCTATTGTACCAAAAAATAACAAAAGAAGATATAAAAATATCTCCTTATTAGTATTAACAATTATTAATTTTTTATAATTGACTCTAAAGCTAACATAATCATCTCGTCTAATTTACGTTCTCTTTCTTCAGAATTTATTTCTTCATGAGTTATTAAATTATCACTTATTGTTACGATTGCTGTTGCTTGTTTTTTGAATTTTTTAGCATTAAATAACAATGCATATGCTTCCATTTCAACTGCTACACATCCTAAATCAGTATATTTAGTGTAATCTTTATTTTCAGTATAAAATGCAAGTGATGTGTGTAATCTACCAGTTGTAACTTTTATATTTTTTAAAGCAGCTGTGTCAATTATTGTACTATTTAATTCAAAAGATGAATTAATTGTATCTATGTTTTCAATACCAGCTTCTTCATCATAACAAGTATTTGAATATGCTGAATCAGCAACTACAATGTCATATACTTTAAGATCTTCTTTATATGAACCAGCTGTTCCAATTCTAATTATTTTTTCTACGTCATAGTCATTAAATAATTCATAACTATATATTCCCATAGAACCAATTCCCATTCCACTTGAGAATATTGTTACAGGTACATCTTTGTATGTTCCTGTGTATGCTAGTTCGCCTCTTACTCTGTTAACTAACTTGGCATCTTTTAAATATTTTGATGCTATATAATGCGCTCTATTTGGATCTCCTGGCATAAGCACTCTTGGTGCTATATCTTCTTTTTTTGATTCAATATGTACTGTCATTTTATCTCCTTTTATTCACCATTGTCATTATTTTCTTCTAATTTTACTAAAACATCTCTTGGTTTGCTTCCTTTAGCTGGCCCTACTATTCCACGTTCTTCAAACATATCCATAATACGTGCTGCTCTATTATAACCAATACTATATTTTCTTTGTATTAATGAAGCACTTATTTGTCCCATTCTGATAGCATAATTTAATATTTCATCATATAGAACATCTTTTTGTCCCTCACCACCAGAGCCACCAAATGAACCTCCACCACTATTAGATGATGCTTCTAAATTTTCAAACTTGTTATCATATTTAGGTGTATGTCCGCCTTTCTTAATGAAGTCAACAACTCTTTTAATTTCATCGTCTCCAACAAAGCTTCCTTGAATTCTTGTAGGAGTATTTGCATCCATTGGTTTATATAACATATCTCCTTTTCCAAGAAGTTTTTCTGCTCCTGTCATATCAAGAATTGTTCTTGAATCTATTGAAGAAGAAACAGCAAATGATACACGAGTTGGTATATTTGATTTAATAACACCTGTAATAATATCGGCTGATGGTCTTTGAGTTGCTACTATTAAATGTATTCCTGCTGCACGAGCAAGTTGAGTAATTCTCATAATTGATTCTTCAACTTCTTTAGCTGCAACTAACATTAAATCTGCAAGTTCATCAATAATTACTAATATAAATGGCATTCTTTTTAAACCACAATTTGGATTTTTCTTTAATTCTTTATCTACATATTCGTTATATGTTTGAATATTTTTAGTTCCACTGTTTTTAAATATTTCATATCTGTCATCCATTTCAACTACTATTTTTTGTAGTGCTGCACTGGCTTTTTTAGGATCAGTAACTACTGGAGTTAATAAGTGTGGAATTCCATCATATACGTTAAATTCTACTTTTTTTGGATCTACTAAAACCATTTTTACTTCATCTGGATTAGTTCTCATTATAATAGATAATATAATGTTATTTATACATACACTTTTACCACTACCAGTTGCTCCAGCTACTAACATATGAGGAGTTTTGTTAATCTCAACATATTTTACTTTACCCATTATATCTCTTCCTAATGGAGCTGCTAATTTAGAATCTTTATATTTTGGATCATTTTGCATAGCTTCCATTATTTCTCTCATAGATACTGGAATTATATTTTGATTAGGAATTTCTACTCCAACTGTATTTTTTCCTGGAATTGGTGCTTCAATTCTAACTTCTTTAGCTGCTAAAGCTAAAGCTATTTCTCTTGATATGCTAAGTACTTTATTTACTTTTGTTCCTCTTTGTAGTTCCATTTCAAATTGTGTTACTGCTGGTCCTACATGAACTTCTATTACTTTAGCTACCATTCCAAAGTCTTGGAATACTCTTTCTAATGCTTTTATGTTATTATTTGTAAATTCTGCTGAATTACCTTTATTTTTATTATTCTTAATTGGATCTAACAAATTAATTGATGGCTTGATATATACTTCATCACTGTCATCACTAGTATTTATTTCTGGTACAGTCATTGAACCTACAGTTTCTTGTTTATGTGGTTCTAAATCTTCTACACTAGTTATAACTACTCTCTTATCAACGTTAGCATTTTCTTCACCAACTATATCTGCAACATTAACTTTATTTTCATCATCTTCTTCGTCATCATCATCTGTATCTCTACTAAATATATTCTTAAAGAATCTTCCAATTCCACTAAATATATCTGAAAGTGACAAATCAAATAACATAATTAATCCAAATATAGCAATAATAACCATTACTATATATGTACCTTCTACTGCAAATAATGATACAAATGCCCATGAAAATGCAGCACCAACAATACCACCACCAGTATTAGTTATTTCATTTTGACTATCAAATGATATTTCTATATTATTCATTGTTGTTTTAAATATATCTTGAGTTATTAAATTATTATCTTTTATATAATTGATATGTGAAAATAATAATATAACTATAATGATTGAATAAATTCCTATTAATCTTCCACTAAAATAATTAATTTTTCCTCTTTTGGCAATTAATACTACTCCTAAACATAGAGTTAATACTAAAAATAGAAAGAACCAATTTCCAAAAAGAAATATTGCAAACTTTTTAATTAGTCCCCCTACTAGTCCAAAATTTCCAAGACCTGTTATTGATAATAAAATCAATAATAATCCTATAAGCTCATTTGTATATTGAAACCCACTTTTTTCTTCTGCTTGTTTTTTTCTTTTTGCCATTTTTACACCTATCTTTCCATCATGCTAAGTAATTTTTTTTGTATTCCAGGTTCTACTATATTTAAAGTATTTAGAACTATTTCTAAAGATTCTTTATATTCACCTTTGTAAAAAGCTTTACTTCCAGATATTAATCCTGACTCTACTTCTTTATTACTTGTTCTATATCTATTTCCATATACTATAGCACTTTCTGCTGCTTCGGCACTTGATATAGTATTTGTAGCAGTTTGATATAATTTTAATGCTAAATCTCTAGCAGTATCTACTCTTAAATTTAATACTTTAATTGATATTGGTTTCTTTTCTATTTCATTATTTATTTCTTTTACTGCATCATATGCTTCTTTTAATTCAACATAAAATTTATCTGGAATAACTGGTAAATTGTACTCTTTAATTTTATATTTTGAATTGTTAATTATATTTTTAATTTCATATAATTGATCTCTTGCTCTTGCTTCATCTTCTTTTAAGCTTCCTAAATTTTTAAGTGTTGTTTCTAATTTATCTTCAACTTTTGATAAATTAACAGCTACTAATTCACATTCATTACTTAATTTTGAATATGGCATAACTTTTGATAAAGATCTATCATTTATTAGTTTGAAGCTATCTTTTACAGTAATTAGTTCTTTATTAAGTTCATCTATTACTTTTATTTCATCATCACTTAAATCATAAGTATCTTTAATATTATCAATCTCTGCATATAAATTTCTGATAATTGAACTTACTTTACTAATTCTTTCAGTTATATTGATTATTCCTCTTTCGTATTCTTTTTTACCTCTTTTTTCAGAGTCAAAATCACTATATAATCCTTCATAATAATCAATTAGTGTTTTTAAATCAAATATTGAATCTTGTAGATTTAAAACATAAAGTCTATCCATTATTTCATTTATTTTTTTATTAGTTTCTTCAATATTGTAATCGATATTTAAATATTCTAAGTTATAGCCATCTCTAGTCATTCTTGTACTTATATTTTTAATATCTTTCATTTTCTTTGGCAATACCATCTTAGCCATAAGTACAATTGTTGGTGCTTCTTCTATTACAATACTGATATTATTTATCATATCATCTAATGCTTTTACTATTTTTCCTAGTTCTTCATATTCTTTATTTTGTACAGCTACTTCAAATGCACTAAATAATTTATTTATATTTTCAAATTGTAATTCTATTCTTGAAGATACATCTTGATAGTCGTTTTTATTTTTATTATATTTAAATACAACTTCTCTATAAACACTTTTAAGTTTAGTGATTGCTTCTCTATTTCTGTCTTCACTTTCAGTTAAATCTTTAATTTCACCTAATAATTTAATAGATTTTGCTTTAACATGAAAAATGTCTTTTTCTGCTTTTGTTAACGCTTCGAATGCTTTTTCATAATCATTTTCTACCATTCTGGTTTCAACTTCAATTAATTCATCAGTTAATATTGGCATATCTGTATTTTCTATTTCTTCAAATCTAGTTTTCCAGTCTTCTACTTCTTTTTCAGTCTTTTTGTTATTAGCTAATTTTTCAGCTTTAGCTAATTCACTTTTAAGTATAGAAGAAATTATCATGTTTTTTTCAGTAGTTAATTTATCTATTGAAGATAATATAGATTTCTTCTTTTTATTTTTAAAAATTGTTTTTATAACAAATAAAAGAATTGCTATAAAAATAATTGATGCTACGATTATTATAACTGTTACTTTATCCATACTATCCTCCTTATACATTTTACCACACTTATATATATTTTTGTATATTTTTTAAAATTAATTTGTATAAAAAAATCACAAGTGTTAATTGTGATTTAGTTTTGTCTCATTACTCTTTCAAAGCTACTTTTTTGTTTATTTAATTGTTTTAATGATAAATATCTTGAATTTATTTTGTGCAGATCTATTTCTTCTAGTGAAATATCATCAATATCTGCTAACATTGAATATGCTAATCTTAAAAATTCATTATCTACTGTTGTTTCATCTATTTGTAAATTCAAGCTTGAATAAACTAATACTTCTCCACGATTCATAGATTCTGTAGCAATATCTTTTCCATTAGAAATACTCTCTCCTCCTGGAAGTGGTACACTTGGATAAGATATTTTTGATTTATTTTCTTTAAAGGCAATCATTTCTTTTATTTGTTCTGTTATATACTCAATGTATCTTTGTTTTCTTAGTTTTTCACTTTTGCTAGAATATACTACATCTTCACTGAAGCTTTCATCAAGTAATTCATCTAATAAATTAGATAGTTTTTTCTTTAATGATTTAGTATCCATACTATATAGATCTTCAAAGTCTGGTATTTCACTATGAGCCATAATGTAATCTATTAAAGCTTGATCTTCTACTTTAATATATTCATCTTTTTCTGGATGAGATTTCCCATTTACTAACAAACTACTATATAAATCTAATGTGAAATCATTATTGTTATACATAATATGTTCTACATCTCTTCCTTGAATATAACATTCTCCATTACTAATTATTTTCATAGTTAACCTCCCTACTTAAGTATATACTCTTTCTTACTGATATTATACAATATTCGAGATATTTTTCAAGATTGTTTTTCAAATATTAGCTTATATACAATAAAAAAATCAACTTTCGTTGATTTTCATATATTCATGGTAGCGACGGGGGGATTCGAACCCTCGACACCACGGGTATGAAAAATGAGCCCTAAATTAAATTACCGTTTATTTTTTACCGTTTCCCTTATTAAATAAGGCTTCGCTCCGATATATATTATAAA
>CAKOMK010000007.1:0-85225 GCA_934096645.1 uncultured Bacilli bacterium
AGCATCTTGTTCTAACTTTCTTATGATGTTATTGCCTAAAAAACCATTTGCTCCTGTTAATATATAGATTTTTTTCACAATATTTATCACCTACCACTCCATTCTAAAAAATAAATCTGATCTCTTTCTTATATAATTATATCATCTTTTTGGCAAATTTTATTACCAACTTCTAATATAAAATCTTTTAAGTTCTTTATAATTGTGTTTTTTAAATCTTTTTCACTATTCATCTGCCCCTATATTAATAACTTTATATCCTAAATTAGAAATAGTATCTTTTATCACACTATCACTAATACCAACTCTTGAATATATAGTTGCTGTTTTATCTTTTAAGCTAATCTTAACTTTATCAACATCTTCTAATCCCAATAAAGCCTTCCCAACTTTAGATTTACAATGCTCACACATCATCCCTTCAATAGTAACTACTTTTTTTATTTTTTTATTAAACATATTTTATTTCTCCTTCCATCTTTTTAATCTTAATGCATTTATTATTACAGTGAAACTAGATAACGTCATTGCAAGTCCCGCTATCATTGGATTCATTGTAATATTAACAAACTCTAAAAGTCCACAGGCAATTGGAATCATACAAACATTATAAAAAAATGCCCAAAACAAATTTCCTTTTATATTAATTAATGTTTTTTTACTTATATCAAATAAATTATATATTGAATTCAAATCATTTCTCATTAATATAACATCAGCAGAATCAGCAGCTATATCAATAGCAGATTTCAAGCTTACACCTATATCTGCAAGTGATAAACTTGGAGCATCATTTATTCCATCTCCAACCATCATAACTTTTAAATTTTTATTCTTAAGTTCTTTAATCTTATTTGATTTATCTTTAGGAGACACATTTGCTATTACTTCTTTAATGCCAATACTTTTAGCAATTATACTAGCAGTAACTTCATTATCTCCAGTCAGCATAATTACTCTTTTATTTATTTGCTTTAATTTATTTATAACATCACGAACATTATCTCTAATAATATCTTTAACTCCAATAATTGCAATAACTTTTTTGTCTTCAATAACATAAACGATACTGTTACCATCTAAAGACAATTCTTTCTCTTCTTTAGACATATTATTTTCTATGTTATATTTTTCAAATAATTTATTATTTCCTATTAAATATTTTTTATCATTAACAATACCACTTAATCCAATCCCAGCAACATTCTTAAATTCTTTAACATCTATTTTCTTTAAATTATTTTTTTCAGCATAACTATTAAAAGCACTAGCAATTGGATGCATAGATTTACTTTCTAGTGATGAAACAATTTCTATTAAATCTTTATCTAAATAATCAGATTTATTTATTATTTTTGATATTCTTAAGTTTCCATAAGTAAGTGTTCCAGTTTTATCAAAAATGATTACATCAATTTTATTTGCATTTTCAAGTATCTCTGACTTCTTAACTAATATCCCATTCTTAGCGCATAATCCTTCACTCACTACTATTGCAAGTGGTGTTGCAAGACCTAATGCACAAGGACAAGCACAAACAAGTACAGTTACAAAATAAACAATCGACTCACTAAAACTAAATCCTAATATTAAATGAACAATTAAAGTTAAAATAGCTAAAATTATAACAACTGGAACAAATATTCCACTTACTCTATCTGCTATTCTTGCTATTGGAGCTTTTGTATTTGTAGCCTCAACCACTAATCTTACTATTTCTGATATAGTTGAATCTCTTCCTATATTTTCTGCTTTATACAAAATTTCACCATCTAAATTTATAGCACCAGCAACTACTTTATCATTTATACTTTTTTTAACTGGTGTTGATTCCCCACTTATAAACGATTCATCAACATGTCCATTTCCTTCAACTATAACTCCATCAACAGCAAATCTATTTCCTGGTTTAACTATCAAAATATCTCCTTTTTTAACTTCATCAATAGATACTTCTACTTCTTTATTATTTTTAAATAAAATTGCAGACTTTGGAGTAATAGTAACCAAACCTTTTATAGCATCTTTAGTTTTTTCTTTACTAATGCCATCTATATATCTTCCAAACTTTATCAAATATAAAATAATACATACACTTTCAAAATATAAATTTTTTACATACTCATTATTACCATTTAATATCATAATCATATTAAATGTACTAAATATAAAACTAGAAATAACACCTAATGTAACTAATGTATCCATATTAGGAGATTTATATTTAATATTTTTTATTCCATTAATAATAATATCCTTACCAAAATATATAAAATACAAACTAAATATAAACAAACATACTGAATAATTTATTGGATGATTTATCATATGCAAAAATGGAATTGCAGGTAAATGTATCATATGTGACATAGATATATATAAAGCCAATAATGCAAACAATCCATTAATTATGAAATATGTACTTTTATTATCATTATCATTTTCTTGTTCATCATAAATACCTAAAGATTTAAAACCTGCTTCACTTACAAATCTATTTAAGTCATCTATTGTAATATTCTCTTCATAACTTATACTAGCAGAAGACATTACTAAATTTACTAAAGCATCATCTATACCTTTTTGTTTTAATAAATATTTTTCTAAACTTGATGAACAAGCACTACATGTCATACCTTCAATTTTTAAAATTATTTTTTTCATCATTTCACCTCAAAATACTTTTCAACATCTATTACTTTGATATTATTTGTAATCATATTCATCCAACAAGTCCACCTAAAATGTATACGATGTTAACCCTCTAAGATTATATATTATTGGCCTTTTTAAATTTATTGTGCCACACATACTAATACAATGAATACTTGTCAACAATCCAGTTACAAATAACATACCATAAGTAATATTGTCACTAATAGTCGGAATCACATTAAGAATATCATAACCAAATATCTTCATAATCAAAAATATTACAAGCATAATAGAAAATAATATAATAACAAATTCCTTTAAATTCATATTTGAATTTATGTCTTTAATATTTTTACTTATATAATCTTTTT
This sequence comes from uncultured Bacilli bacterium, assembly GCA_934096645.1. GTDB lineage: Bacteria > Bacillota_I > Bacilli_A > RF39 > UBA660 > CAG-1000. Next base: position 3,027 of record CAKOMK010000007.1, read on the forward strand.
TAGTAAAATATCCTAATTTATTTATTACTTCAATAATTTCTATTTCATTTATTTCTTTTAAATAACTCACTTTAGCAATATTTTTAGTTATTTTCACATCTTTTATATTATTAATATTTAGTAATTCCTTTTTTATTGTATTTCTACAATTATCACAGGTAATACCATCAATTTTAATAGATAAATAAAGAGCTAATTTCTGACTAGATTCTCTATTTATTATTACATTACTAGTTATTCCAACTTAAGGAAAATTATTTTTAAAATTAGAGGTAAAATAATCTAACGGAATATAATTATATGTGTTATCCTTATTGATTCTATTAGCTAAATATGTTTTACCTGATTTAGCAACACCACAGATTAATATATTTTTCATAAACCCTCCTGTTTAGACATATCTTGTTTAATCATTTCTTCCATTTGATATACTATTGAATCAGTAGCATTTTGACCTATAATATCATAATTATTTTTACGTTCAGAGTCCATTTCACTATCCATTTGTTTATCAACAAAACTTTCTATAATACTTGCATCGTATTTATCTTTAGGTCTAGAATTCTTTTTAGAATTATATATACTTTCTAATGTTTGCATTCTATAAAATGTTCCATTATGTTCTCTAACTTGATCAGAAAACATCATTGAAGCATATCTTTCTGTAAAATGACGTTCATTAACACATAAATCTTGAGTTGTATCTTGATTAGGATAATAATATTCTCTTAATACAATTTCTCCATTAGGCAATCTATTAAACAAAAATAATCCAATACTCATTGGTGTATCTTTATATGTAATCTTATATTCATGACCAAAAGTTTCTTTATGATCCATATTACTCACAAATTTAAACTCATCATTATTTCTAACTAAGTCATATAAAACCATTAACTGTTCTTCATTTATAAACAAATCTAAATCACCATGATATCTTTCTAAAGGATGATTAGTTGACAAATATCCCATTAAACCTCCAGTATAAAAACAATCAAAGTTAATTCCAATCAACTTATTAAATTCATCAAACACTTTAGTAACTAACTTATGATTTTCAGTTAAAGGCATACTTGGATGTTCTAAATTCATGCTTTTTATCCATTCTAACCTATTTATTAAATCATCTGCAGAATGATATTTTTGAGGATTTAAAGCTATTATCATATCTGAATTAGAAAGAATTTGTTCTACAGTTAATACTTTTCTATTAAATAAATCATTCAAGGAAATCATTATACTATCAATAATATCATCCACTTCAAGTAAACATAATTTTTCTATATATTTTTCTATTAAACTTTTATCAATAACATTAGATAATTCTGCAAATTTATACACAATTTTTTTAACTAATTCTTTTTTATCACCCATTGTTACACCTCTAATCCTATAAATATTATCTAATATTATATTAACATAGAATATATTCATCTTCCATAAATTATCAACAATAAAAAAGATTAGTCTAATAACTAATCATTTATTTACACATAGTTTCATTAAAAGTACTTTTATAATCACTAAAATAAATATCTTTATTTTTATTAGTTGTATTACAATTTGTAACAGTTAAATCTAAGCTTTTAGATTTATAAATAGTAGTTCCACCATCACGTAATGTTACAATTTTATCCATATTTTCTGTAATATGCTTAATACTATCATCTAATGTTTGATATGTAGTTGATATATATTCTTTTAAACTAACTTCCTTTTCATCAATAATATAAATTTCTTTTATAGAACCATCAAAATAAATTATTCTATCATCCATCTTACAATATTCATAATATTTACTAGAATCATAATGATCAAATTTTTCAATTTTAATTTTATTATTTGCCATTTTTGATTCAATAAGTTTTTCAATCTTTGTTGCTTCAACTTGAGCAGGATAACTTTCAAATATAACACCATCATAATATATTTTTACGTAGTCGTCTATTTCATAAATAGTGTCATTATCTTTTAAGTCAATTATAAATCTATCAGAACTTTTTCTCTCATCTTCAAGTAAATCAGGTTCAACTATAATGCTATTAGAAGAGACTTCAATTACTTTTGCTATAAATGAATGTTCTTCTTTTTTATTACAGCCTGTTAACACAAGCAAACAGCATAATATTATTAAAACTATTCTTTTCATATTCTCCTCTATTCTATTATATCATCAAAAAAATCTTCATCAATGTCAATTAATGCGTATCTTTTTTCTCTAATACTAATTTCAAAATTTGGTTTATATGTTATTTCAGCAATAACATCCTTATCATCATATAAATATATATCATATATTGGCATTGGCATAGTCACAGGTCCAGTCCAAACATTAGATTTTTTTATAATTGATACAAATTCATCTATTTTATCTTTATCCGTAATCGTTTTAATTTTACTACTTTCCGACTCTTGATAGCACTTAACAACTATTTTTTTAGTTTTAGAAATTGTATCGAGAATCAAATCTGGTAATTTTAATTTTCCTATTTTTAGTAAAGAAAATGTTCCAAAGTTATTATTACAATTCATGATAGCCACCAAATCTTTTTCTTCACCTAATACACAAGTTATTTTATTACTTTCATCATCTTCTGGAGTTAATATAATTTGATTGTTACTATTTATAAAAAAAGTTCCTTTCTTTTCAAAAACCAATTCATTATTTTTTGTATTTTTATAATAAGTATACTTATTTTTACCAACCCCATTAAAGTTTATAAAAGAATTATTATCATAAGTATATGTTCCATCACTATTAATAAAAGTTAAATCCCATGCTGTATCTGTATTTTTTAATAAATCAATTGTTTCCTTACATCCACTATTCTCCTCACAATTATCATAGTATCCAATTTCAATTTTAACAGGTGCACAATTAAATTTAGTATTTTTAAAATGTGAACTAATCTCAACCTTACCATTTTTACTACAATAATAAGTATTAACAAAAAGTCCTTTATCAACATTATCTACTCTATAACTCAATAAAGGAGAACGATTAAATAACATAGCTTGTAAAGTATCAAGTAAAATAATTGTAAATAAAATTAAAGTGATTTTTAAATATTTTTTCATAAACATATACCTCTATAAAATTAAAACGTCATAAAAATATATAACTTATCACACAAATAAAAAAGTTTATTAAAAAATAAACTTTTTTAATTACATTTATTCATTAAAGACATCTGTCTTATAACTCTATCATAGAAATTTTGAATCTCTTGATATACAAATTCAGCCCTCTCTAATATAAAAGAATATTGTTCAGTTAATATATTGTTCTCTTTATCTGCAAGTGATTTAGCTAATCCTTTTTTACATAAATCATCAACCCAGTTTAACAAGAAAACCAATTCTTCATAATTGTTTTCCCCAATATAATCAGTTAATCTACTTGGATCAGACATAACTTTTGCTTCAATAACATGTTTTCTATATTTAGTAACTAAAGGATTTAATAAAGATTTATCAATATCAGATGTATTAATTTTATGACGAATTTCTTTATCAACGTATTTACTATCTTCTAAAATAAAAATTCCTTGATTTTCTAAATATTCAGTTGCCTCAATAGCAAATATATCATTAATAGTCTCATTAAATCTTTCATATTTTCTATATTCTTCATTAAAAGAATTTGCATCTACATTAACATGTTTATCAAAACCACATTGCCCATCTTTTTCATCTATAACATGACCACATTCATGTAAAAAACAATATGATAATAGTCCTAGAGTATTCTCACCTATTCCAAAGTATAACAAAACACATGGTTTTCCATTTTCATCTTTTGAATTAACAACACATACAGTTTTATCCATTATTTCACCATAAGTTATAGTTTCAATATCTTCTATGTTTTTATTTTTACTTACAAAGTCAATGTAATCTTTTCTACACATATGGTAAGTTCTAAGCGCAGAATTATTAACAGCATAGTATTTTTTAACAAGTGCATCAACAAACTCACCATCAAATAATCTTCCACTAGCAATTTCATTTTTAACAAATTCAATATGCTTAAAAATTTCCTTTTCACTAAAATTACTATAATCAATTTTTGGAACATCAAACCCTATTTTCTTTAAAAAACTATTTTGAAGTTCTACTAAAGTCATTAAAGGAATAGAAGAATTCACATTCATTTGATATAAATCATTCATTAATTCACTATTAAATATATAGATACCATAAGATTTAAATAATTCTTCATCACATAAAAATAAATCAGTCTGTTCTTCAAGAGTCTTATTTGATATTTTATTTCTTATATATTCAGGAAAATTTTTAGAAGATTTAACAAATAAAATTCTTATCGCAGCTTTTTTAGTATCTTTGCAAAGCTTAATTTCACTCTCTAATTTCCTTTCATAAGAACTAAAAGTTTTTTCATATTTACTATATTTTTCACTAAACTTTAAATATATTTGTAAAATCTTATCTACTTCTATTAAAACTTTAGAATAATCTTGACTCAACATAATTTCTTTATAATTATTTCTATTAATATCATTTCTATTTAATAAGAAGTTTATCATAATAATTTTACTGTTTAATAAATTATTTTTACTTAAAAATTCATCATCATCAAAATGCACAAGTAATAAATATAGTTTATCTATATCACCATTTTCAAATAGAAGGTTAATATTATTTTCAAGAATATTAATTATATTTCTATCAAGCTGATTATCTCTACTTAAATTTATCGCATCAAAAAATTCACTTAAACATTCTAACTTTTTAAATGATTTTAATTCATCTATGTAATTTAATTCACCTTCAACATCAGTATAAAAACAAATTCTAGCACTATTTATCTTTTCGGCTATTATATCTCTATATTCTTCTCCTAAAACAGCAGAATAAGCATCAATAATATAAGGCAAGCACTCTTTAAAATTAAATATCATACAACCCCCTAGAAATTGTATGATATTATAACATTACTTATTATATAAATCAATTAAATGCTTTTATTTTCTGAGTCATCAGTTTTACTTTGACTATTATAACCAGTTGGTAAATTACCAGTAAGTCTATTAATCTCAAAATCTATAAAATAATTTTCAGGATTATTTTCATCAATTATTAAATCAACAGTTCCATCTTCATCTTTAGTTTTTCTGTCAAATCTTGGATCACCATATAATGTTACAGTTTTACCTGAAGATAAAGTATATTCTACAACTGGTCTTTTAATATTTTCTTTATTTATTGTTATTCCAGTATCTTCAAGATGATAATTTAAATTCTTTACAAGTTTACCTTTTTGGTTTAATTCATTAATTATCTTTAATCTTTTATCTACCTTTTTAACATTAATAGAAGAAAATATCATAAATATTACTGGAACTATCATAAAAAGATAAATCAATTTACTTCTTGATTTAGAATACTCAGTCATACATTTAGATGGATCACTTGATGAATAATATATAGTTATATTTTTTTCACCGGATTTAGCACTAGATGAAGTGTTTGAAGGACATGAATATTCTCTTCCACTAACTAAATAATGATATATTGGTGAATACTTTGTATTCTGTTCATCATGAGATGTCTCTACAGTCATTCCAATAGAAGTAGTTCTTGAGTCTAATTGTTTTATAGTTTTATTTCTTGCCATTACAATAATCAAAAATATTCCTAAAAGTAAAATACCCACAAACATAAATAAATAATAAAATCCTAAACCTCTTTTAACATTCTTAGTATTTATATCATACATATTATTCACGCTCAATTCTAAAATAATTTTAACATATTTTAATTAATATATCATTCATCAATTTTGCGACTTTTTTAGAACTTTCTATTAAAAATTCTTCATAACTTACTACATTATTATTACCTGGTATATCAGATATACTTCTAATTACTAAAAATGGTACTTTACATAAATGACATACTTGAGCTACACTAGCTCCTTCCATTTCGACAGCTAAAGCATTAAATTTAAAATTTATTTTATTACTCATAGATTCTAGCGTACAGAATATATCACCAGAAGCAATATTTCCAACTTTAATATTTTTAACTTCTGAACTTTTTGCCAAATTCACTAAATATGAATCTGACTCAATATATACTCCAACATTAGGTATATATCCTTTTTCGTGATCAAATGCTGTAATATCAAAATCATGTTGTACTAATTTTTCACCTATTACTATATCTAATACATTAAGTTCTTTACTAATTCCACCAGCTACACCAATATTAAACACATAATCAACATTCATTTTATCTATAAGTACCTGTGTAGTTCTAGCAGCATTTACTTTACCAACACCACATTCAACTAAAACACAAGTTACATTATTTATATTTCCTTCATAAAATTTTAAATCATAAATTTCATATTCACGTGTTATATCTAAATACTCCTTTAATGCATCCATTTCTTCTTTCATTGCAAATATTATTCCAACTTTTGTCATAAACAACCTCTTAAACTTTATTAATTATAACACAAAAAAGGTATGCAAACTACATATGCATACCACTACCATTTCTTACTTCTTCATAAACTTCTAATAAAGAATCAACTTTAGGAACAACACCTAACCTAACATCTTCATTAATTCTATTTATCAAATTATTAATTTCTTCGTCATTAAGTCCTCTAGAACGTAAAGAACTAATATATTTATCTAAAGCACTTTCACTCAAATTTATATAATTAGTTTTTTGTCTACAAGAATATCTCATTCTAGGAAGCACAATATTTATACTTTTATCATGTTGTTTTTGATTTTTAATTTTTTCATCTTGTTCATTTATTTCTAAATCAGATATTCCATTATAAAAATCATTAATGTCTTTTTCACTTTTTTCTACTAAAGTAGGTATTTTAACATATCCTCCACTTAATGGATAACTCATTTTACTTCTATTAGTAGGGTCATATATAAAATGCTTATTTTCACTATGAACAATTAAAAATGCATGATTTTCACTTCCAACATTACTCCATACCATTTCACAATCATATCCGAGTATCTGTAACATATTACTAGCTAAAGCAGACTTTTGAATACATTGTCCACCTCTACCTCTATATTTCTTTATAGAATGTATATCTCTTCCATTATTATGTTCTTCCATATATACTTGTACAACTTCTTTTGTACCACCAACAAAATATTTATCTAAAATATTTTGTATTAAAGAAACATCACTAGCAAAACTATTAGAAGAATTTTTACTTCTTTCAGAAACAAGTAATCTATAAATACCATCATCATCTAATGTAAACCCAACACCTTGCATAGAATATGGCTTAATAATAGCATTCTTACCAATAAATCCTTTACAAACTATCATTGGCTTTACTGCTTGTTTTACATCTTGTTGTAAAGTAATATTTTTGGCATTTCTTTCTAATTCTTCAATTCTTTTTATATAATCCATACTAATCACATTATAATTATAACATCATTTAACTAAATATTTTAGTACTTCTTCTATATTTTCTTCACTACTTGCTGTATAAGAATAATATATATCATTATTATTCCATTCAGCATAACTAACCCCTTCTAAATCATATAATTCAATTTTAATATCATTTATTGTAATAGATTTAGTTAATGTACCCCCAAACATACCACTATCTTTACTATTTCTTCCAATACTAAATACTGAACCATCAATATATAATATTCTACCTATTTTATCATTATCTTCTTCATATCCTTCACTAGTAGTCGAATATGCATATTTGCTCTTTTCATCAATGACTAAATAACTATCAACTTTCTTTTCTAAAACAGGTACACTTAAACCAATAGTCTTTTCAATTTCACTTACTGACTTAACTTCATTAACTGGATTTGTAATTCTAACAAAATCTTTTTCTTGAAATAATTCTGCATTTTTATCTTCATTTCTTGTTAACATGATTACTCCAAATACAAAAGCACATGTACAAGCACATCCAGCAAATAAATATTTCATATTATTTTCAAAGAATTCTTTTTTTTCTTTCTTTTTAGCTAAATTCAATTTTTCTTCGGTATCAATATCAATAGCTCTATCAAGTAATTTATCATCAAGTTCATTCATTTCATCCAATAACTTATATTTTTTCAAGATTATACCCCTCACTTTCTAAATATTTTTTTAACTTTTTTCTTATTCTAAATAATTTTACATCAATGTAATTTTCACTCAAATTAAATCTTTTTGATAATGTTTTAGTTTCTTCAAATAAAAAGTATTTTCTAATAAATAATGTTTGACTAACAACATCTAAATCACTTATAAAATTATTTATATATTCCATCAATAATTTAGAATTAAATTCATCATCAACATTCTTATTATCACTTATCTCATAATCTAAATCATTTAAAGATATATTTTGTTTTTTATTTCTCTTACCTCGATGGTTAAATCTATATCTATCTATAGACAATTGTCTTATTATTTTACATAAAAATGGTTTTAAATAATCAGGTTTATACGGTGGAATTGTAGACCATACTTTTAAATAAGTATCATTCACACACTCTTCAGTATCAGAATTATTATTTAGTATTCCATATGCAATTTTTTTAATAAGTAAATCATATTTTTTAGTTAATTCTTTTAATCCATTTTCATCATGTTCAAATAACAATTCTATGATTTTTTCATCTTCCACTATATCACTTCCTTTGAGCACTCATTTACTTAAACGATAATTTATTTATTAAAATTACAACAAATATTATAACAATTAAAAAGAAGTATTTCTACTTCTTAGTTTTATCATTTATTTCTGTAGTGTTTTTCCAAATCATAATTAATACTAAACACCATTCATAAATAATTCTTAGTACTATATTACCTAATACTAAAGTGAGTAAAAATGATATAAAACTCACACCTATCATATTAAATGAATAAAGAGTTATAAAAATAGCTAAGATTATATATGAAACTTTTAAAATAGGTTCAATTAACATTTCTTTGAAATTTAAAAATCTTTTTAACCAATTTAAAAATTTGTTATCCATTTTCTTAGTATTTTTAACGAACAAGTAATATGCTAGAAAACCTCCTACTAAAGCAAGTATAAAAGCAATTATTCTCCAAACTGCACTCCCAGTAAAAGTTGGCCCCATAGTGCCCCAATAAAAATTATTTCCGTACATATATATTAACTCCTTTCATAAATATATATTATCACACAAACTAATTATTTACTATTTTTTTTATAAAATTTGTACATTTTATAAAACAAGATATTTGATTATCATTTAGTTCTTTAGTTAAAACCATATTTTCTAATTCTTCTAATTTAAACCACTTTACCACAGATAATTCTTCTTCTTGAATTGTTATATCATTTAGATCAATATCAGCTGTAACATAATACATTTTATAACAATCAGTACCGTCACATCCTTCATTAAATAAAATGAAATTTTTATCACTAAAATCCAAGCCTAATTCTTCTTTAATTTCTGTTATTATTCCTTCTAATGGAGTTTCTCCAGATTTTGGATGACCACCTGTTACACCCCAATCTCCACCTTTATTTATGGCTCTTTTTTGCATCAAAAATTCACCATTAGAATTTCTAATTACTGCCATAACTACCATAGGATAATATCCTTTTGGTATATTTTCTCCTTTGTGATAAGTTAGACCTGTTAAATTACTATTCTTATCATATAAATCTCTTAATTCTCCCATAACTATAATTTTCCTTCCATAAAATCATAAAAAGCCATTCTTTTATAACTAAATCCTTTATTTAATTCTTCTTCCATTAGCATATTAATTATAAGTCCATTATCGCTAGTAGCAGAAAACACTGTATAGTTTTTACCATCAATATCATCATACTTTTTAATAAAACTAGTATTCTCATCATATAAAGGTGACATTCCATCTTCAACTTCCATACATTCATCCAAAATATCTGGACTAAAAGTTCTACTACACTTACCACAAAAACAAGTCAAACTATCATAGTTTCCTCTAACATAAGTATCAATTGAACTACAATAAGGACAAATAATAGGTTTAATCTTTTTAGACATATATCCTCCATAAATCAATTATATCATATTAATAAGCTTTCATAATTAAACTCTTTTCAAGTTCATCCATCCTATCAAATAAATTATTTAAAAAAGTTATTAAATATATATGAGGTCTTTTAATCACATTTTTAAAACTAAAATCAAAACCTTTACTTCTAAGAGATAACTTTATCATATTAGCTTCATCAATTAATATTGGTATAAAACATAATGAAATAGATATTATTAAAGTCAAATTATCTATATTAATATTAAATATTTTAAGTGGATAAAATAAATATTTAAAAGCAATCCTTATATTATTAGAATCAAAATAATTACCCATAATATATGTATAGTCTATAGCTAAGAATAATCTTATACCTACTTTTATAGATTCAATTTTATCACTAAATAATAAATTACATAAAACAATAAATAATACGAATAAAAAATTATTTTTTAAAACTTTAAAATGATTTTTTAATTTAACACCAACTATAAAAGAAACTACTATATTAAATATAAATATCAATATTAAAAAATATATATTATCAATCAAAAATAAGAAAAAACTATATATAAAGAAAAATATCAAAACTAAAAAATATATCATTTTTCTATTCTCCCTAAAATAAACTCTTCATTAACATCTTTTATATTTTTAATATTTAATTTGTTAGCTATTTTAAACATAAACGGAATATCTAAATTATGTTCTTTTAGAATATTAGTATCATTTAAAATATCATTTATATTATATTTAAAAGCATTTTTATTATTTATTATAATTACTTCATCAGCATTAACTAATTCATCCATATTATTAGTTATACATATAATGCCAATATCTTTCTTAAGTTTTTTAATTAAACTATACATGTCATTTTTACCATTTATATCTAACATAGATGTAGATTCATCAAATATTAAATAATCAGGATTTAATGATAATTGAGAAGCTATCGCAACTCTTTGTTTTTGTCCACCTGATAAATTATATGGATTAAAATTTATATAATCTAACATATTAACTTTTTCCAAACTATTTTTTATTATTTTATCTCTTTTGTCTTTTAAAACATTCATATTCTCTAATATAAAATTTATATCATCATATACTTTAGTAAATAAAATTTGATTACTTGGATTTTGAAATACCATTCCAATTTTTTCACGAACTAATTTATTATTAGTTTTTTTATTAATATCAATATTATCTATACTTACTTTTCCACTAGAAGGAAACAAAAGACCACTCATAATATTAGCAAGTGTACTTTTACCACTTCCATTATTACCTACTATATATGTAACTTTAGACTTAAATATTTCTAAATTTATATTTTCTAAAATAACTTTATCATATTTAAAAGTTACATCATTTAATTTAATCATTTATTAATTTAACTAACCTTTCTTCAAATACCTTACATAATGAAAGAATAGTCACTACTTTAATAGGTGCCATAATTAATTGTTTAATTATTCTAACTGGAACAACTATTTTACTAGCTCCTTTATTCATTAATATAATCCATACTGTATTAAGTACACCATTATATAACAACGTAACTAATATAGAACTTATGATTAATCTTTTAGTAAAGTTTTTATCAAGTTTAAATTTCTTTCTGTAAAGTATTAATCCATAAGTAAGACCAGTCAAAAATGAAGTAACAGTAAATCCAAAATAATAACTTCCAGTCGGTAATAATAATGCCCCAATTATATCACTAATAGTGGCAATAAAAGTACTATACTTGGGTCCAAGTATAATTGCAGATAACATAATAGGTACGAAAGAAAAGCCTATAGTAATAATACTAGTTCTAATAGATAAAATTCTTCCAAGCACAATAGTCGCAGCTATAAATAGCGCACTCAATATAATCTTCTTTGTTTTATTCATAAAAAAATCCTTTCTTTCCGCATGAAAAAACAGGATTTAATCTTGTATTTCATTAGCGGAATGCAAAAATAAATAAGCAGTCACCTTTGCCTTATAAACAACTTCCCGTTTTATAAGTCTTAACTATTTATTTCTTACTCTAATAAATATATTTTATTAATAAAATTTAAGGAGATTATAAAAAATGCAAATACATTTTTTCATATAAATCACCTATAAAATATTATACAATTATTTTATATATTGTAAATAATTATTTAAAATATTTTAAATTATCTAATATTTTATAAACGTAATGCTTTTTTAGGACATTCATTTGCACATTTTAAGCATAAAATACATTCAGTACCATTTTTTCTTTTTCTTGAATTGTCTAACATATCAACATTCATCGGACAATTTCTTTTACATTTACCACATGAAATACATTTATCTTTATCACATTTTATTCTCATAACACTAAAATAACTAGCAGGTTTTAAAAACACTGTTACTGGACATATGTATTTACAAAAAGCTCTATTATCTTTAAATAAAAATGCAAGTAATATTCCAATTAAATAATATAAAACATTTCCAATAATAAATGATAAAAATATTATATACTCAATATCATTAACTTTAAAAATAAATAATAAACTAACAAATATAAGAGAAACTCCAAAAGTTATATATCTAATATATCCTATTTTCTTTCTTTCAGTTTGTGGTACTTTATATGGAAGTAAATCTAATATCATACCAGTCCAACATGCATAACCACACCAACCTCTACCAAAAAATATTGGTCCACATATTTTAGCAACTAGATAATGTATAACTGCTGCCTCAAATACACCTAAAAATAAATAATACCAAAATCCTTCAATTTGCATGTTTTCTCTACATATTATTCCTAAATAAATAAGCATATAAAGTCCTACTGCAAATTGAACCACATTTCTAGCATATTTAACTTTATTAGAATATAAATAAATTCCAACAGATAAACAAGTTCCAATATAACTAAAATTATAAAAATAAAAATTATTTTTAGTAAAATATGTTAACAATAACGCAACACTTTCAAATATTAACCATATCACTAAAATAAAATAATTCTTTTTAATCCATTTCATATATAAACACCAATTATATTATAACAAAAAACTTAGTCAACTAACTAAGTTTATTTCTCTAAATTAATTCTAAAAGTATAAATCACATCATTTTTATCATAATATGTAAGCATTGAAATTATATATTTACCACTTTCACCAGAAACATTTAATGTATTATTTTCTTTATTATATTCTACACTTACATTTTTATCTAATTTAGGTTTCTTATACCAATCTTTTTCATTACTATATTTATATACTTTGATATTATTTACTTTTCTAAATTTAATACTTAATTCAATATTTTCATTACTTTTAATATTTAATTTATCACTGTATTTTAAAGATACTTTATAGTCACTATCAACACAAGCTTCTCTCGATAATTTATTAACATTAGAAGTATAACAATATGAATTTAAACTCGTTCTTATTTTTTGATCATTAACACTAACATATAAGTTTTCTGGTACTACTTCATCATAATAATCAATACTAAAGAAGTTATATGGAAACAAATGAGTTTCTTTTCCAGTCTTATATCCACCTTCATAATTATCATTAGTTCTATGCCATTTTATAACTTTATAAATTAATGAATTATATTCACGAGTACCACCATCTAAATATGTACTTTTAAATGGAAATAATATTAAAACAAGAAATATTGGAATTACTATCCACATAAAATATCTTTTAACTTCCACTCTCAAAAAATATCTTACTACTATAAATCCAATTATAAATAAAAGTCCTACTCCTAAATATATATAAGATACTAAATTTAATCCACTATTATTAAAAGATAAATCAATAAATAGTTTTATCAAAAAAGCTATTAAAAAATAAATACCAATCACTAACAATATTTTACTAAATTTTTTATTAATTTCTTTCATATACATCACAATTAAATTTTACCATAAAAAAAGAGTAAAATCATTCATTACTCTTTAAACTTTTAACCATATCAATTTTATTAACATTTTTAGCGAGTCTAACAGATACAATATATGGTCATAACAGCAGCAATAACATATGTACTTATATTAATATAAACTCCAAAATCATATGCTTCATCTAAACAAGCTTTAAATATCCACTTAGTTAAATATTTTCCACTAGGTAAACCTATTAATATTGTAATCAAAATATTTTGTTTACTAAATATCTTTCTAATACTATTATCTTTAAAACCAAGAACTTTTAATGTTGAAAATTGATATTGTTTTTCATTATAAGAAAGTATTCCCATATTATATATAATAATTGAAACAAGAAGTAATAAAAATTATTACTTCTATGTTAAATGATAAGATATAGTCTTATCTTTTTTTATACTAAAGAACCTCCACCATCAACTACAATAAATTGGCCTTGAACATAACTTGAAGCATCACTTGATAAGAATAAAATTGGTCCACTAACCTCACCATGTCTTCCAGGTCTATTAGATGGATTCATGTGATTGTACATCTTCAAAAATTCTTCTGATTTAAATAAAGTATTTTCTGTCATTCCTGTTTCAAATAACCCAGGTCCAACAGCATTAACAGTTATATTGTATTTTGCATAACTACATGCCATACCTTTAGTTAAACCTAAAACTGCTGCTTTAGAAGCATTATATGAATGTCTTATAAACATATCATCTTTATCAGCAACAACAGCATTAACTGAAGCAACATTAACTATTTTTCCATAATTTTGTTTTTTCATTTTAGGTACAACATATTTACACATTAAATACATTCCCTTTACATTAGTATCAAATGACTTATTCCAGTCTTCAACACTCAAATCTTCAACTCCACCTCTAACTGCTACACCGGCGTTATTAAGTAATATATCAATATGATCATAATGTTTAATTACTTCATCAACTGCATTTTTAACACTATCTTCATTAGTAATATCACATTCAACTAACAATATATCAACATTATATTTTTTTAATTCTTTTTTAACATTTTCTAATTTACTTTTAGTTCTTCCAAATAATGCAAGATTTGCTCCCATTGAAGCATAAGAAATAGCAGCATCCTTTCCAATACCAGAACCTGCTCCAGTAACTATAGCCACTCTATCCTTTATATCAAATATATTATTCATTCTACATCACCTAAAAACATTTTAACATATAATGATAAAATGTTTAATACTTATTCAAACCAATGATCAAGATTATTTTTTAATTTTTTAATATTATCTTTAGAAGCATACACTTTAATTGGAATATTATAGTCAAGAATCTTATACTTATTTAAATTATCTATAGTATACCTAACTATTTTAAAAGTATTACAATTACTTTCAGAATAAATTATTACTCTATCTTCTTCATCATCAATATTTAATTTACAATAATCAGTATCATAATAAACAATTCTAATATTATCTCTTTCTTCAGGAATATACTCTACATTATAATAATCAAAGTATAAATCATCACTCATATTAATTATCTTTTCTTTTGGTTCTTCTATTTCATCAATAGTAACAATATCAAACTTAGTCATACCATATGCAACTAATCCAAAAGATGAACCAAATAATACAAGAGAAATAACTAAACAAACTATAAATAACAATATATTAGTTCTTCTATTAAATATAAAGTTTAATATCATAACTAAAAAGTTAACTAAAAATGCTATACAAGAAATACTAAGTATTAATAAACCAGCAAATAATAATCCAGTTTTAATAATTGAGAAAGATAATACAAATGCTATAGCACTACATATAACTCCAAATGCAATAAATATTGCAATAAATATAAGAAACATTTTAACAAAGAAAGTAACTATTTTAAATAATCCATTAATAAATCTATAACTAGAATGTTTAGGATCTCTTATAATAATTTTTTCTTGTTTATTTAATGTTACTTTTTTATTTTCAGTTATTTCTTCTTCATTAATGTCACTTGTAGTATTCTCTTCACTATTAGCAATAACATAATAATCTAAATATCTAATTTTAAATAATTGAAATACAATTACTGCCCCAAAAATCACAGCAAATATATTATAAATATCACTTAAAAGATAAATAAATCCATAAAATATTTTAGAGTTCAAATTAAAATTTTCAACGATACTATAAATGACATTTGAAAATAGACTATAAATTAAACTAAAAATAAGAACAAGAACTCCTATTATTATTATTTGTTCAAATAAACATTTAACTTTATCTTTAAACTTCATACTAGAAAATACATCAAAAACTTTACTCATATAATTAAGAAAATCATTAATATATTTACTAACATTAATTTTAGTTTTTTGTTCTTTTTCTATTTTTTTAATATTTCCATTTAATAAATCATCTACTCCTACATTATATAATTTACATATTAATACTATTTTTTCCATTTCAGGATAAGCTTGTGAACTTTCCCATTTAGAAACAGATTGTCTTGAAACTCCTAATTGTTCGGCTAATGCTTCTTGTGATAAATTATGTTCCTTTCTAATTCTTTTTAAGTTTTCTGATAAATTATTCATTATCAAACTCCTCCTTTTTACAGATAAATTATATCTAGTAAACCAGTTGCAAACTACCAATTATTAGTTGTTTTTTGTAAACATTCAGTTGCTTTTATATATTTTAACACAAAAAAACAACTTTATCAGTTGTTTTTCAAATGACAATGATGAGGTTTTAATTTACATTTAGAAACTATCTCTTCTTCACTCATCTTTCCTTCTTTTCTATAATAATCCGCAATTGCTTCATGTATTGCTTCTTCTGCTAATACTGAACAATGTAATTTAACAGGTGGAAGACCATCAAGTGATTTAACTACATCAACATTTTTTAATTCTAATGCTTCTTCCAAAGTTTTACCTTTAATCATTTCAGTAGATACACTACTAGTAGCTATTGCAGCACCACATCCAAATGTTTTAAACTTAACATCTGTAATAATATTATTTTCTACTTTAATAAACATTTTCATAATATCACCACATACTGGATTTCCGACTTCTCCAATACCAGAAGCATCATCAATCTTACCAACATTTCTTGGATTAGTATAATGGTCTATTACTTTATCTGAATAATCCATATTATTTATTTTCTCCTTCCATAAATTCTTCCCACAATGGAGACATATTTCTTAATTTATTAACTATTTCAACTAAACTATCAATCAAATAATCTATTTCTTCTTTAGTATTATATTTTCCAATAGATATTCTTAATGAACCATGAGCAATTTCATGAGGTAAACCAATAGCAAGTAATACATGAGAAGGATCTAAAGATCCAGAAGTACATGCACTACCACTAGAAGCACAAATACCTTTTAAATCTAAATTTAAAAGTAAACCTTCTCCTTCAATATATCTAAAAGAAATATTACTATTACCAGGTAATCTATTTTTAACATTACCATTTACTTTAACATAAGGTATTTTTTTAAGAATACTTGATTCATAATAATCTCTTAGTTCACTTATTTTTTTATTATGTTCATTTAATTCTTTATATGCTCTTTCCATAGCACTTGCAAGCCCAACTATTCCAGCAACATTTTCAGTACCAGCTCTTTTATTTCTTTCTTGATGTCCTCCAGAAATATATTTGTTAAAACTTACTCCATTCTTAACATATAATACGCCTATTCCTTTAGGTCCATAAAACTTATGTCCAGACAAAGATAAACTATCAATATTCATTTCATTTACATCTATTTTAATATTACCTATTGCTTGTACAGCATCAGTATGAAAATAAATATTATGTTCATGAGCAATTTCTCCTATTTCTTTAATAGGTTGTATAGTTCCAATCTCATTATTAGCAGTCATAACACTAATTAAAATTGTTGTTGGTTTTATTTCTTTTTTTAATTCTTCTAAATCAATTGTTCCATTTTCATCAACTGAAATATAGCTTACCTCAAATCCTTCCTTTTCAAGATCATGACAACTATCTAATACAGCAGGATGTTCAATTTTAGAAGTAATTATATGATTGCCTTTATTTTTATTAGCTCTAGCTATCCCTTTAATTGCAGTATTATCACTCTCACTTCCACCAGCTGTAAAATATATTTCATTTGGTTTACAATTTAATATATTAGCAACTTTCTCACGTGCTTCTTCAACTGCTTTTCTTGAAGTTTTTCCAAGTTTATATATAGATGACGCATTACCATAATTATCAGTTAAGTAAGGCATCATATCATTTAACACATCACCATCTAATTTAGTAGTAGCTGCGTTATCAAAATATACATTTTTCATTTTATTTTTCCTTTCCTACCAATTCAATAGGAATTATACTATTCTTTTCCTACCTAGTCAATAGGAATAACACAAAATAAAAAAGATTTATTTAATTAAATCTTCTAAAGTCTTACTATCAACATAATCACTTATAACTTGATCTAAACCTTTCCAAAAAAAATAAGTTTTACAATTTTTCTTTCTAGAACATTCTTCATGTACACAATAAACTGGAGTCAAATCGCCTTCTGCAACTCTCAATATATCTCCTACCCTATATTCACTAGGTTTTCTGTTTAATTTATAACCTCCATTATTTCCTCTTAATGTATCAACTAAACCAGCTTTATTTAATATAGAAACAATTTGTTCTAAATATTTCATACTTATTTCTTGTCTATTAGCTATATCTTTAAGTGATATATAATTATCTTTTCCATTAATAGCTAAATCTATCATAACTCTAAGAGCGTATCTTCCTCTAGTAGAAATTTTCATCAAAATTCACCTCAAATCAATTATACAACATTAAACATAAAATTTATAAATTAAATTATCAAATAAATAAACATATTTTTTATAACCATCATTAATTAAATTATAATATATTTTAAGAATATTTTTTTCAATTTTAACTCTATGAATATTTTTTAACAAATAAATTTCACCAACCATTTCTTCTATTATTTGTTTTTCACTCATACTAGACTTTTTAACAAACTCATTAAAACTCACATCATAATTATGTACACAAATATTATTATATTTTTTAATAATCAAATTTAATCTTCTATTTACATAAGGTTTATGAACAACCATAATATTTTTATAATCTACATTTTCCAAAATCTTAAAACAATTTTTTATATTTGAATATGTACTCATAGATTTATCTTCTATCAAAATATTCTCTTTATTAATTCCATTTCTAATTGCTATATCTCTAAAAATTTCTGCCTCACTTTTTTTAATTTTTCCAATTGTTCCTTTTCCTTTATAACCTGTAAATAATATTTTTTTATAATTATAATCATTAAATAGTTTTACACACTCTAAAGGAATAAAAGTATCAATACAACCACATCCAATTAATATATCACTTTTAATTTCTTTATTTTTAAAATTCAAATAATCAAACAATTTTTCTATCTCGTTCATAATTACTTCCTAAACAAAAAGATAAACATTTGTTTATCTTATATATTATTATGGATATAATAAACAATATTTTTTGAAGCATCATAATAATATAAATTATAAAAATCAAATTTTTCTAAACTTTCATTTTCATTACTCTTATCAAGAATATAAACATAATCATTTTCTTCAATTTGAGAAATATCAAAATCATATTTATCAAAGAAATCAGCATTCTTTACTACTTCATTATAATTATCAAAATATTCTTTAACAAGTGATATATTATCTGAATCAACTTTAACAAATTTTTTATTTTCTTTTATAGATTCTTCTATATTTTTCTTAAAATAAAATTTACAATAGTCAGTATAGTCTTTATTTTCACCATAGAAATAGCAATCGTTGTCTTTATAATCAGGTAAGGACATAATTAAACTATCCTTATAATATAATTTGTCTGGAATATTTAATAAAACTATAATTATCACTATTAATAAAACTATAATTGATATAAAAATAATATTTTTCTTTTTCATAAATTTACTCCTTATAATTATCTAACTTTATAATAAAATTTTCTATATCAATTTTATTAAAAATAATATTTAATCTACTTATCATAGAAATAAAAAATTGTTTAATAGATTCTTTAACATTTAATTTTGGATTTTTATAATCGCTCATAACTATATTAAAATAGCATCTTAAAGTATTAGTTCTTTCAACAATTACTCTTCCTTTAATTATATTAAGATTATCTATATATATTAAATTCTTTCCTTCAATAACACATTTTTTATTTTTAGAGTTAACATACTTTAATGTTTCTTTATACATAATATCAACATTATCAATACTTTTTTTATCGAAAAGTTTTTTTAATTGCTTCTCTTCTTCATTAACACATTTATCAAAAATTATATTATCAATTGATATAACTATATAATTTTTATTTTTTCTATATGAATTTAATAAAGTATCTTTTAAAGAACCAAACTCACCAATTATATTAATGACATCATCTTTTGTTAAAACTTTAAAATATTCACAACGATTTCTAAATAAATATATTTTATTTTCCATACTATAAATTCTTATCAATCTTATCAGCAGTTGAATCAATTAACTCATCAAAAGACATTTCCTTCAAAGATTTTTTATTTTTATTTTCAACGACTTTATCTAAATTCTTTTCATCTCTTTCAGTTATATGTGATAATCCAGTTCCAGGTAATGTTACAGTTTTTCTTACTTTTCCATCTGCTGTCTTACCTATTCTAAAGAATTTATTACCTATACTATATCCAATTCCTTTTTTACTTAAATTAATATGAAACCCCTTTATATTAAATACTTTTCTAAATCTAAATCCCATAAAACACCTATTATTTATTTTTTAATAAATCTCTTATTTCTTCTAATAAGATTACTTCATCACTTTTTTTAACTTCTTCTTTTTTCTCTTCTTTTTCTTGTTCCTTTTTATGTTTATCAAATAACTTATTCATTAATTTAACAACAATAAATATACAAAAAGCAATAATTAAAAAATTAATAATATTTTGAATAAACATTCCATAATTAATAGTAGCATCTTTCACCTTAATACTTAATCCAGAAAAATCATATCCACCTATTATTACTCCAACTAAAGGCATAATAATATCATTTACAAGAGAGTTAACAATACTACTAAAAGCTGTACCTATAACAACACCTACAGCTAAATCCATAACATTTCCTCTTTGAATAAATGTTTTAAATTCTCCAAAAAATCCTTTAGACTTTTCTTTAATTTTTTTAATTTCTTCTTTTTCTTTATTTTTCACATACTTCACTCCAAAGATATTATATCATTTTATTTAAAATAATAAAATACCAGTTCCTATAGTAATAATAATTATTCCAATCAAAGATTTTTTACTAATTTTTTCTTTCAAAAAGAAATATGACAAAGTTATAGCAACTACTAAACTCATTTTTTCAATAGTGAACACTACACTAGCTTCATTATCTTGTAATGCTTTAAAATAACATAACCAAGAAAGTGATGTAGAAACTCCAGATAAAACAATATATTTTAAATTATTTTTATCCAAATCTTTAAAATATTTAAATTTCTTTTTAAATAACAAAACAAATATCATAATTACTAAAACAACTATAGTTCTAATAAAAGTAGCCAAACTACTATCAACATTTTTAAGTCCTATTTTACTAATAATTGTAGTAATACTAGTAAATATCGCAGTCAACACAGCATATAAAATCCAAGAGTTACTTTTTTCATCTTTTTGAACTTTGTTAATTGTTAAAAATGTTCCAAATAATATAAGTATCATAGATATAACTTTAATAAAAGTGATTTTCTCACCTAAAAAAATCATAGATAAAATTAATGTCAAAACAATACTAGTTTTATCTATAGGTGTTACTTTACTAACATTACCCAATTGTAAAGCTTTAAAATAACATAGCCATAATAAAGAAGTAGAAATTCCAGATAATATCAAAAATATAATTTGTTTGATATTTAAATTTTCAATTGAACCTAAACTTTCATTATAAAAAGTAACTATAAAAGAAATAAATAAAATAACTATAGTTCTAATAGTTGTAGAAACTTCACTATCAACATCATCTACTCCAGCTTTACATAAAACAGATGTTAACCCAGAAAAAAATGCTGCTCCTAAAGCATATAAAATCCACATAATATTCACCTAGTTTTATTATGTTACATTATTTATTTTTTATCATATTTTTATTATAATTAACCTAGGTGATAAAATGAAAATAGAATTATTAAAACACAATAGTATAAAAATAACTAGCAATAAAATTATTTATGTTGATCCATATCAAATAGATAATGAACTACATGATGCTGATTATATATTTGTTACACATAGTCATTATGATCATTTTTCTATTGATGACATTTTAAAAATCAAGAATGATAATACATCTATCATTAGTACATTAGATACAAAAAATGAATTAATGAAATATTTTAATAAAGATAAAATTCTTTTAGTTATCCCAAACAAAGATTATAAACTAGAAGATCTATCTTTTAAAACAACTCATGCATACAATATCAATAAAAATTTTCATCCATTTGAAAATAATTGGGTTGGTTATATTTTAAATATAGATAATCATGATATATTTATTCTAGGAGACACTGACAATAATCCAGACATTAGAAATGTAAAATGCGATATTGCTCTAGTACCAATCGGAGGAACATTTACTATGAATTATATTGAAGCATCGGAATACATCAATAATTTAAAGCCTTCTTTAGTAATCCCTACTCATTATGGACTAATAGTTGGTGATAAAAATGATGGAAAAAAATTTAAAGAACTATTAAATAAAGATATAGAATGCAAAATATTCATAAAATAATGTGGATTATTGTGGAAAATAGAAAGTATTTTATTTTTACGAATATGCTATAATATCAATAAGGATGTGAATAAAATGTTTAAATACGAAAGCGATTCAAGAAAAGTTCAAAAAGGACAAACATTCATAGCTCTAAAAGGCTTAACTGTAGATGGTCATGACTTTATTGAAAAAGCCATAGAAAATGGTGCAACAAAAATAATATGTGAAAAAGATATAGACTTTAATATTCCATATGAAAAAGTAGAAAATACTGATTCATATTTAAGAGAATTATTAAAAAAAGATTATGGGAAATATATTGATAAATTAAAATTAATCGGAGTTACAGGTACTAATGGCAAAACAACAAGTTGTTTTTTAACATATCAAATGCTAAATAATTTAGGTATTGATACAGCATATATTGGAACAATTGGTTATTACCATAAAGATGATTTTATTGAATTAAATAACACTACTCCAGATGTATTAACAGTTTATAAATTACTTTATCATGCATATGAAAGTGGATGTAAAGCAGTTGTAATGGAAGTAAGTAGTCAAGCATTATCTTATGATAGACTAACAGGTATTAACTACTCTATCATATCATTTACTAATTTAACTGAAGATCATTTAGATTATCACAAAACAATGGAAAATTATTTAAATGCTAAATTGATGATTTTAGATCATTTAACAAAAGAAGCAATTATTATTGCAAACTCAGATGATAAAGTTTACGAAAAATTCAAAAAAGAAAATCACAAATTTCTAACATACGGATTTAATGGTGACTATAAAATTATTAATTTTGAAACTCTTCCTTGCGAAACAAATCTATCATTTAGTTTTAATGATAAAACTTATGAATGTACTATACCTCTAACAAGTAAATTTAATGTTTACAACTATTTAACAATGTTAAGCATTGTAAACCAATATGGAATAAGTGTAGATGACATTTTAAAAGAAACACCAAAATTAAAAGCACCTAAAGGAAGATGCGAAGCATACAAAATTAATGATGGTACTGCAGTAGTAGATTATGCACATACTCCAGATGCAGTTGAAAAAGTTATTACAGCTTACAATGAATTAAAAAAAGGAAAAGTAATCACAATAGTTGGTTGTGGTGGAGATAGAGATCCTAAAAAAAGACCAATCATGGGTGAAATTGCTACAAGATTAAGTGATTATGTAATATTTACAAGTGACAATCCAAGAACAGAAGATCCAAATAAAATATTAGAAGACATAATAGCTGGTGTTAAAAAAGATAATTACGAAATAATAGAAAATAGAAAAGAAGCTATAAAACATGGTCTTGATATAATGAAAAAAAACGACATACTTTTAATTTTAGGAAAAGGTCATGAAAACTATCAAATAATTGGAAAAGAAAAAATTCACCTAGATGACAGTGAAGAAATATTAAACTACAAAAAATAAATTTCAATTTACAAAAGATAATAAATAAGATTTAAAAAGATTTTTCATTATGTTATACTTTAAATATAATTATAGAGGTGAAATATGTTAGAAGAAATAGCAAAATATGATAAAGATTTTTCAGAGGGAACATTTTTAACTAAAGTAGATCATATATTCATAATGATACTTGATGCTATTATGGATAATGACATGAGCAGTGTTAAACATTTTCTAAGTGAAGATATTTATTTAAAATATGAAGAATTAACTAAAGAATATAGCAGTAAAGGATATACAAGAATATTTGATGAAATGAATGTAAAATCCACTCAAATAAGCGATTATAAAGTTGATGAAAATAATATAAATGTAGAAGTAATATTAACATCAAGATACATGGATTATTTTTTAGATAGTAATGGTGAATACGTTAGTGGAGAAAATACTAGAAGAATAGAAAAAAATCATTTTATTACATTTACAAAAAAATTAAATGCAGAAAAATATAATGAAATTAGAAGATGTCCAGGATGTGGAGCCAGCGTAGATGTTAATGAAAATGGAAAATGCAAATATTGTGGAACTATATTTAATGCTTCAGACTATGATTATATAATTACAAAAATGGCAATCATATAAAACTCTTTATGAGTTTTTTTTATGAAAAAATATTTTTATTTTTTAATTAATATGATATACTTTAAACAATAAAATATGGAGGTAAAATGAAAAACAAAATTATTAAATACTTATCCGTTATGGTTATACTTTTTACTTGTTTCTTTTATTGTATCAAGCAAAATGAAATAAAAGCTGATAGTGGTTGGGATTCAAGTTATGATTCTGGTGGAAGCTGGGACAGCGGTAGCAGTTGGGACAGCGGAAGTAGCTGGGACAGTGGAAGTAGCTGGGATTGGGATAGCAGCAGTGAAAGTTATCATAGTTCCGGTTCAAGTGGTGGTATAGGTTTTATAATATTCGTTGTTATAGTTGTTGTAGTTATAATTATGGCAAACAAAACAAATAATCCTAAAACGTATACTTCAAGCACCGTTAATACTTCATTGAACTTTGATTCTGTTTCAGAAGAAGAAATCAAGAAAATCATTCCTGACTTTAATAAACAACGTTTCTTAAATGATGCTTATCAAACATATTTAAATGTTCAAAAAGCATGGAGTAATTTTGATACTAAAGCATTAAGAAATATGTTATCAGATGAATTATATAATACATATAACTCACAATTAAAAGTATTAAAAGCTAAAAAACAAAAAAATGTTATGTCAGACTTTGTAATGGATAGTATTGATATTAATTCAATCAATCTTGAAGGTGAAAAAGTTACATTAACATGTATTTTAAGAGTTAACTTCTATGACTATGTAGTAGATAGTGAAGAAAAAGTTGTTAGAGGAACTAATACTAAAAAA
The DNA here is from genome assembly GCA_934096645.1 of uncultured Bacilli bacterium. Taxonomy (GTDB): domain Bacteria; phylum Bacillota_I; class Bacilli_A; order RF39; family UBA660; genus CAG-1000. The sequence continues at coordinate 28,713 of CAKOMK010000007.1, forward strand.
GTTGATATTACATACGAATTAACATTTGTAAGTACAGTAACTCATAAAGAAGTTAAAAATTGTCCAAGTTGTGGAGCTCCAGTAAAAGGAAAAGCTGCTGACAAGTGTGAATATTGTGGAAGTACATTAGTTAAAAATACATACGATTGGGTACTTGCTAAAAAAGAAAATAAACATCAACAATTTAAATAATTAAAAAACTTTCTATATAAAATAGAAAGTTTTTATATTGCTAAACCTAATCAATCATCCACTCAAACAAGTCTTTTGTATATGCTAATGGAGGGGTACCACCATGGTCAGCATTAAACACTGTCAGTGTCGCATCTCCACCCGCATTTACAATGGCATTTACACTTCTATTCATAACACGATAATATCCTCTTTCATCACCCACATTTCCGCAAAAAGCTCTAACTTTTGTTTTTAAAAAATTTGAAGCGTTTATACGAGCAGAACAACTTACAGGAACAGCTGTATAAAAATAGTTTGGATATTTATCAACCATTTTCCAAGCACCAATTGCACCTCTTGAATATCCAGTTATTGAAATTCTTGAAGTATCACATGAATATTCTTTACATACCTTATCAAGAATAGCTTTTAAATTTTCTTTTCTTCCTGAAGTTTCATTCCACATTCCACCTTGCGGACCGATTATTATAAACGGAAATTCCATTCCATAAATACTTCTAGCTTTTGCATACAACCATTCACCGCCTCCACCATCTCCATGTAAATACATAATTAAAGGCATTTTTTCAGTTGCAAAATCAGGTATATAAACACTATATGATAAATCACCTTGAGCAGAAGGATAAGCACCAGAAGCAATATTTAATGGTTTACCACCAATTTCTTCAATTCTTTCTAAAAAATTATTTCTTATATTTTCTATTTCAATATTTGCAATTGTACTATGTAATTCTTTATATTTAGATCTATTATAATTTTGAGCTAAATCATCTATTTCTTTAGATAAAGCAACATATTTTTCATAACTTTTTATTTTTTCAGTCAATTCCTCTTTAATATCAGAATCCTTAATTTTTTTAGTTGAAGACAAAGCAGAATTGTAATTAGATGATGTAAGGTTTTTTTCTAATCTATCAATAAGATCATGCGTATGGTTTATTCTTACTTGAGAAATATTTTCACTAGTTGCATTTACTAAACATTGATTTACTTCTGAATCTGTCCATGCTACATTTATAATTACTGAAACAACTGTGGGAACTAAAAATATAATTACTCCAGCTAAAACTTTATTTAACAATGCTTTATTAGATTTTTGCAAATCACCAGAAGTTACTGCTTTTAAATAAGTTGTCATAGCAGATACAATTAATAATATTGGAACAACTATCTTAATTATAGTAATAAATATCTTAATAATTCTTATAACATTTAATACCTCTGCTGTTCCGCATAAAGACATAAACATACCAATCACCAAATTCATTCTATCATTTTTTTTACCAAAAATAAACTCTTATATTTAAGAGTTTATTTTAAGAATGCAATCTATTAATCTTCCCATTTCCAATTTTTAATTTCAGGCATATCTTCCCCATATTCATGAATATATTCTTTATGTTCAATTAATTTATTTTTACACCATTCATTTAATGAAGTTCTCTTATCACCTAACTCTGGTAAATATTTTAAAGCATCCATAACTAAATTAAATCTATCTAATTTATTTTGAACTTTCATATCAAAAGTTGTAGTAATAGTTCCTTCTTCTAAATAACCATGAACGTGTAAATTTTTATTAGTTCTCTTATAAGCTAATTGATGAATTAAATGTGGATATCCATGGAATGCAAATATGATTGGTTTATCTTTAGTAAATATACTATCATATTCATCTTCTTCAAGACCATGTGGATGATTTTCACTACTTTCTAGTTTCATTAAATCAACTACATTAACCACTCTAATTTTTAATTCAGGAAAATTTTCTCTTAATATCTTAACAGCAGCTAAAGTTTCTATTGTAGGAGTTTCACCAGCACAAGCCATTACTAAATCAGGAGTATTTCCATCATCATTACTAGCGAATTTCCAAATACCTAAACCTTTAGTACAATGTTTAATTGCTTCATCCATAGTTAGCCATTGAGGTCTTGGATGTTTAGAAGCTACAATTACATTAATATAATTTTTAGTTCTAATACAATGATCAAAACATGAAATTAAAGTATTAGTATCAGGTGGTAAATATATTCTAACAGTATCTGCTTTTTTAGTTACCAAATGATTTAAAAATCCAGGATCTTGATGTGTAAATCCATTATGATCTTGTTGCCATACATATGAAGCTAAAATATAATTCAATGATGCTATATCTTGTCTCCAAGGTAATTCTCTACATACCTTTAACCATTTAGCATGTTGAGAAGCCATAGAATCAACTATTCTAATAAATGCTTCATAACTATGAAAGAATCCATGTCTACCTGTTAATAAATATCCTTCTAACATTCCTTCACAAGCATGTTCAGATAAAATAGAATCAATTACTCTACCAGAATGACTTAAGAATTCATCAGTATTATAAGTAATTCCATTCCATTGTCTATTAGTTACTTCAAATACATGATTCAATCTATTAGATAAAGCTTCATCTGGACCAAATATTCTAAAGTTCTTTTTATCTTCATTTAATTTTACAATGTCTCTTATAAATCTACCTAATTCCATCATATCTTGAGTTACAACTTCACCAGGTTTCTTTATATCAATAGCATAATCTCTAAAATCTGGAATATTTAATTCTTCTAATAATTTTCCACCATTAGCATGAGGATTCATACCCATTCTATAATTTCCAGTAGGAGCCATAGCTCTTAATTCTTTTCTTAATTTACCCTTTTCATCAAATAACTCTTCAGGTTTATAACTTCTAAGCCATGCTTCTAAAACCTTTACATTTTCTGGATGATTTTTATCAACTAAAATTGGTACTTGATGAGATCTAAATGAACCTTCAACTTGTTTTTTATCAACCATTTTAGGACCAGTCCATCCTTTAGGTGTTTTAAGAATTATCATTGGAAACTTAGCTCTTTTATTTAATTTAGATTTTGATTTAATTTCTTTAATTTGTGCTATACATCTATCTAATGTTTTAGCCATCATTTCATGCATTTTAGCAGTAGTTGGAGCATCAACTATATATGGAACATATCCACATCCTTGAAAATACTTTATTAACTCATCTTTAGGCATTCTAGCAAATATAGTTGGATTAGCTATTTTATACCCATTCAAATGTAATATAGGTAAAACTACTCCATCTGTTAAAGGATCTATAATTTTATTTAATTGCCATGAAGCAGCTAAAGGTCCCGTTTCAGATTCTCCATCACCTACAACACATGCAACTATTAAATTAGGATTATCAAGAACAGCACCATATGAGTGAGCAAGTGAATAACCAAGTTCTCCTCCTTCATTAATACTGCCAGGAGTTTCTGGAGCTACATGAGAAGAAATTCCACCAGGAAAACTAAATTGCTTACACAATTTTTTTAATCCAGCTTCATCTTCAGTAATATTAGGATAAATCTCACTATAACTTCCTTCTAAATATACATTAGACACTATAGATTGTCCACCATGTCCAGGTCCAGAAACATAAATCATATCTAATTTATTTTTCTTTATAACTCTATTTAAATGAACATATATAAAATTTTGACCAGGAGCTGTACCCCAGTGACCTACTACATTAGGTTTAATATGATCTAAAGTTAATCTTTCTCTTAGTAATGGATTATCCTTTAAATATAATTGAGCAACTGATAAATAATTTGCGGCTCTAAAATACGCATCTATATTTTTTAGTTCTTTTTCATTTAATGCTTTCATAAATCCTCCTCTTTATTCTATATATATTTTACATTAATTTAAGTCAAAAAAAAAGAGTTAAAAAATCTTATTACTGTAAAGATTACAATACTCTTTCACATAAATCTTCATATTTACTACCATGAGGAATAATTATAAATTGTCTTGTATTTTCATCAACGATTCTAATTCTAATATCAAGTCTATTTTTAGGTAAAATATCTTCAATTAAATCAGACCATTCAATAATACAAACACCCTTTTTAGTAAAATATTCTTCTATTCCTATGTCTTGTTTAACATCACTTAAACGATAAACATCCATATGGAATAATTTCATTTCTCCACCATCATACTCCTTGATAATATTAAATGTTGGAGATGTAATATTGTCAGTTATCTCTAAAGCTCTAGCAAATGCCTTAGCAAAAACAGTCTTACCACTTCCAAGATCACCTTCTAAACATATAACCATATTAGGAAACTTTTCACTTTCAATATTTTGTGCTAATTCAATTGTTTCTTCTTCAGAATAAGTTGTTATTTTATATTGCATTTATACCACCATATTCATTGTAACATTAATAGAAAAATATATACAAGTATTTTTAAACATTTTACACATTTTTAAGAAATTAGTCTATACGACAAATAACATAACTTCATACAATAGTCTAGGAAGGTGATATGAATATGTATTTTGATGAAGACAATAATTACTTCATTGATGAACACGAATTTAACTTTAAAACAGACATAGATTCAAATATAAATATTAATGTAGATAGTATTAATTTTAATAGAGATAATACTCTTTATGATCCAAACGAAGGATTTAATAAAGGAAATATGTTTAAGAACTTATATTCTAAATACAAAAATTATGTTTACAATTTAAAAGTAAATAATCCTAAAGATGAGTTACTTTATAAAATTCAAATGTATACTTTTGCACTTAAAGATTTAAATTTATATTTAGATGTTTATCCAGAAGATAGAAATATGTTAAAAATGTTTCAAGAATATAAAAGTAAATTAGAAGAATATAAAAATAAATATATTAATGAATATGGTCCATTATATTCAAATAATGTAAATAGTACTGACAAATGGACATGGATAAATAATCCTTGGCCTTGGGATAAAGGAGGAAATTAATATGTTTAAATATGAAAAAATGTTAGAATATCCAGTTAATGTAAAGAAAAAAGATTTAAGAATGGCTAAATTATTAGTAGCTCAATTTGGTGGACCAGATGGAGAACTAGGTGCGTCACTAAGATATCTAACTCAAAGATTTACAATGCCAGATGATAAAGGAAAAGCATTATTATCTGATATTGGAACTGAAGAACTTGGTCATGTAGAAATGATATGTACAATGATCAGACAATTAATTAAAGATGCAAGTATAGAAGAAGTTAAAAAAGCTGGATTAGAAGCATGGTATACAGAACATAATAAAGGTGTGTTCCCAATGGATCCAAATGGAATTCCATTTACATCTGCTTACATCGCATGTTCAGGAAATCCAATAGTTGATTTACATGAAGATATGGCTGCCGAAGAAAAAGCAAGAGCCACTTATGAAAATTTAATGGATTTAACAGATGATGAAAGTATCCTTGCTCCTCTAAGTTTTCTAAGACAAAGAGAAATAGTTCACTACATAAGATTTAAAGAACTACTAGAATATTATCAAAAGAAAGGCTATAAATAGTCTTTTTTTAATTCTTAATATCCTTATTATTAAATATAAAAGAGCCTAGCAAATACACAAATATCATATTAAAAGTATCAACAATAATTCCCTTCTTTAAAGATAAGCTAACATCAAAAGACATATTTATATCATCTAAACTATTTTTATCATTAAATATAGAAAAATCTAAATAAGGTAAAATACTATATTCCATAATTTTAATATTTAATCCAAATAATATTTGAACTATCACTAAAGAAAATACCAATAAAAATATACAAATACTTACTACTATCGCAGTATTTCTTATTATAGTTGATACAAATATTATTATTGAATTTAATAAATATAAAGGAATAGTATACATTAAATATTTAAATAAAATTTTACTTTCAAAATTTCTGATTATCAAAACAAACATAAAATATATAAATAAAGACAAAACAAAAGTATAAAAACACATCATAATATATTTAGACAAATATATCTTTTCTCTCTTAACAGGCTTTGTTAAATACATTCTAAAAGTACCATTCTCTATCTCATTAGAAATAATACCCCCAAATAATGCACAATTACAAAGACCAATAAATGATATTAAAGAATAAATCTTACCAAAACTCAAACTCTCAACTTCTTTCATAATCAATATTACAATTGTAAATATAATGAAAGGTAAATTTAATTTAAAATGTCCAATCTTTGTATATTCATTTTTAACAAGTCTAATCATGATTACCTACCATATCAAAAAATTCTTGTTCTAAACTTTTATTATGCTCTACTATTCTATAAACATTAATATTATTTAATACCAATTCTCTATTAAGTTCACTAATTTTTTCATCACTTTCATATACTTCCAATTCTTCATTTATACAATAATTATTAAGTAACATTCTAGCTCTAGAATAATCATCTACTTCAAATATAACATTTCTTTTCTTTACACTATTATCATTACACTTAATACTAACAATCTTTCCATCATTTATAAAAATAATTTTAGTACATAAATCTTCTATCTCGCTAAGCATATGAGAAGAAATTATAATAGTTGTATCACCCATATTTTTAAGCAATTTCATTATCTTTTTTACACCTAAAGGATCAAGACCATTAGTGGGTTCATCTAAAATAAGTATTTTAGGCTTATTTAAAAGACTATTTGCTATTCCTAACCTTTCTTTCATGCCAAGAGAATAAGTCTTAAATTTACGCTTTAAAAATGTCTCCATTTCAACCATCTTAACTATACTATTTATACTATCGTCACTTATATTATTAAACATAGATTTATATAAACTCAAATTCTTTTTTCCACTCAAATTTCCATACATATCAGGATACTCTATCAAAGTACCAACAATAGACATAGCCTTCTCAAAATCTTTTCTTAAATCATACCCATCATATATAATCTCACCATCACTAGAATAAAGACCACTCATTATTTTAAGTAGTGTAGACTTGCCTGCTCCATTAGGTCCAACCAAACCAACAATCTCTCCCTTGTAAACATCAAAATTAATATTATCTAATATTTTTCTATCTCCAATATACTTATTAACATTTCTTACTTTAATTATTTTTTCCATCATTTCTCCCTTCATAAAAAGGAGTATACATACTTATAAAAATAATATCAAATTGACAAAATTAAATTTTAGCAACAAAACTATAAATCAAAATAAATATTTTCTATAACTCAAAATTAAATAATTAACATAGTAAAATTAATCAAAAATAAAAAACTTACAAATTTGTAAGTTTATTTAATTTCATCTAAATTAAGATTTTCTTCTTTTATTAAATCTTTGAACACTTCTTTAAATCTAGCTATTTCCTTTACTTTAGAGTCCTCATATATAACTTTAGTTCTTTTAATAGCCTTATAGAAATGTTTTATTTTAACTTCTGTTTCATTATCATATAATGCCATAGAAAACGCACTCATAACAATAGTTAATGCTATATCTGGATATCTATTTCCTATTTCATATATTCTTTTATATTCATCAGTCATTTCAACTATAAATTTAAATATCTTTTCACGTATAAAATCAGTATAACCTATTTTAATACCAGTTCTTTTTTCATATTTAGGATATGTACCCATCAAAATAGCTACACATTGTTCTTCTGTAGGTTCAGCTACATCAACTTTTAAGAAACGTCTTAAGAAAGCTCTATCTCTTAAAATATAAGCTTCAAATTCTTCATATGTAGTAGCACCAATCATCTTAATTTCTCCACGGTCTAAACCAGGTTTTAACATATTTGCAAAGTCAATACTCATATTAGAAGTATTTCTATTTACAAGTAAGTGAATTTCATCTATAAATAATATTATATTTTTTTTATGTTTTAATTCTTCTACTAATAACTGAAGTCTATTTTCTGATTGTCCTTCTCCAATTTTAGTTTCACCAAGTAAACTTGAAATATTAACTTTTATCAACTCATAAGGTTTTAAAGCGTTTGGAATAGTACCAGTTACCATTCTATAACCAATACCTTCTACAATTGCTGTTTTACCTACACCAGCTTTACCAACAAGTAATGCACTCTTTTCAGGTGTTAATAAAATTTCTATAGTTTGTTCTATTTCATGTTCTCTTCCAATAGCCGGATTTGTAACATATTCTTTTCTACTTAAATTTTCACCATAAGTATCTAAAATACTATATCTTAATTCACTACTAGAATCTTCTTCTTTTATAGTATTTTCTTTTTCATTTCCAAGTTCAACAATTTCAAAATCATTATTCATACGCTTTCCCTCATCTATTTCATTCTAATTTTATCAATTTTATTAATAAAAGTCTATATTTTTGTTGACAAATAAAAAAACATACATTATAATTATTTATGCAAATGCCCGATTAGCTCAGTCGGTAGAGCGCACGGCTGTTAACCGTTAGGTCGTAGGTTCGAGTCCTACATCGGGCGCCATTTGCGAATAAACTCAAGATTTCTTGAGTTTTTTTATTGTCTTTAAACATACAATTAAATATGAATAAAAGTTTCCATGAAATATTTAATACTAATCCAAGACTATCTACATCAATTAGTTTTATACTTGGACTTTTACTTGTAGATAATCTTACTGCACCTGAACAAAATATGCTCGGAAACTGGATTATATTATTGGGTCAAACAATTCTTACAAACGCTGCCTCTCAAAATATTATTGAAGGTAGAATCAAAGGTGGAATAATAAATATAAATTCAAAAGAAGTAAAATGTTTATATAATCCACCAGTATATGATATAGAAACAATTAAAAGAATAATAAAACAAGTTTACCCAAGTCATTCAGTAGATTTAGATGTTCTAACAAATATGGTAGAAGAACTTAAATCAAAAATAGATGAAATAAAAAAAGACTAGTGTATTATTTCTAGCCTATCTTTATCATTTTCATTAATTGTTATTTTAATAGTATACCTACTCAATTCATCAGTACTATATATTTTTCCTTCTTTAAAATCAGAAATATAACTACTTATTCTATCTCTATCATCAATTTTTAAAGATATATAAACATTATTATTAGATTTCTTAATATAATAATCATAATAATTCTCATAGTACTTAACTTCTAATTTAATTTGATCTTTTAAATTTTCATCATATTCAATTACATAATCATTTTTATAATTTGCATTAAAAGTAATGTAGAATTTTTTAGATTCATCTTTAGGTAAATCAAGTTTATCATAAACACTAGTCATACTATATTTATCACTAACATCTTGAACTTCTTGTGTATGATAAATTTTATAAAAAGTTAAAGCTACTCCTAAAGCAATAACTACAGTAGAAGATATTATAATAATTAAATTTAATTTATAATTATTTTTCTTTTTAAAAATAAGTTTATTAAGCATAATAAATAACCAAAAAATTAAAATATTTAAGCCTAATAAAGCTATATTAAGTCCAATTAACCTAACACCATCTAAAAGCGCAAATAAACCAGCTAAAAATATTATATTAATCCATAAAAATATAAACAAAACAAACGCAAGTATAAAAAAACTAATAACATTAATAAATATTCTTTTTCTTCTAGACTTTTTACTCTCAAATATTTTCTTATCACTAACAGCATTAACAACATTAGGAATTTCTTCTCTAAAATCAGAAGAAACATCATCACTAATCTCAGTTATTTCCTCTTTTACTTCCTCAATATTATCTTTAATCTTATCAATTTTATTTTTCTTTTTAAATAATTTATTAAATTTAAAATTCTTTTTAACTTTAGTTACTTCTTTCTTAACATCACTTGACAATTCATTAACAGTTTCAACTACATTTTCTTTAATCTTATTATCTTTATTTTTATTCTTCTTATCCTTCTTCTTTTCTTTTTTATCTTTCTTCTTAAATTCAATCTTTCTATCTCTAATCAAAAACTCTTTAAATTTAGAAAAATTACTATTTTTAAACAAACTAAAAGAATTTGCCTTTGCTTTTTCAATTTCTTTTAAAGCAATATCTTCTGGATTACCTAACTCTTTTAAGATAATAGTAATCTTTTTACCACTTTCTTTTTCTTTTTTTATAATTTCTTGATATTTATCAATTATTTCTTTTTTCTTTTTATTACTTAAACCTTTTAAATTATTATTTAGTATACCAAGAAACTTTTTATCCTTTTTCATATTTGCACCCCATAATTCGATTATATAATAATCTAAATATATGTTTTTGTCAAATAAAATATACAAATCAAAAAATATTACTACTTAAAGTAATATTTTTATAAATAAATTAACTTAATTCTTTAAGTTTATCAGAATATTTAGTATATGATTTAGTTATTTTATTTTCTTCTTCAGGAGTTAGTGTATACCAACCTTTAGAAAACATTAGATTAAATATATCCCTAGCTATATCTTTTGTATCTTCAAAAATATCCATAATTTTTTTATATAAATATTTGTTACTCATTTCATTAATAGCTACACTATAGCTATTAGATATATTCTTTTCACATAACATTATATCATTTAATAAATCTTCATCATTTAAACATTCATCTTTACTGATTTCTTGTTTTTCATTTTTAATTTCTTTCATTTTTCCTCCTATTCTAAAATACTTAACAATTCTTTATAGTGTTTAGCATGCATTTTTTTAGCTTTAGTTAATATTTCTTTAACTTCACTATCGCTAGCGCATTCTAAAAATGAATATATTTTTTTATTCATTATAAAATTCCAATTCATCATATCTTCTATATATAAAAGATCTTTAACTGAAATTATATTTGGTGTTTCTTTCATATTTTTATCCTCCTAGTTATATTATTTACAAACTTGAGTAAAATAATAATGTCAATAAATTCCAAAATTTTAAAAAAATTAGCACTTACTATTGACAAGTGCTAATTAATGAGTATAATTATAATTGTTAGGAGATGAAAATTATGAGTTTGTTACCAGAAAAGTTTTATTTAGATGATTTCTTTGATGATTTTGTACCAATGCCAAAAATGCCAAAAAATGATATGAAATGTGACATTTATGAAAAAGGTGGTAAAGTTCATATCGAAATGGATATTCCAGGTTTCAACAAAGATGATGTAAAGGTTGATTTAGATGATGGAATTCTTACTATAGCAGCTACAAAACATGAAGATAAAGAAGAAAAAGAAAAGAACTACTATAGAAAAGAAAGAACATTTGGAACATTCAAAAGACAATTTAACGTTGGAAACATTAATGAAAAAGCTATTGATGCTAAATTCTATAATGGAGTACTAAAAATTAGCTTCCCTAAAGAAGAACAAAAACAATCAAAGAAATTCATCGATATAAAATAATTAAAGATAATATACAAAGATACTTCAAAAAAGAAGTATCTTTTTTTTATAAAAAAACAGGTTATTTTGACCTGTTAATCCATTTAGTTAAATCATTTATATTTATTTTATATAAAATACCCCTCACATTTTCAAAACCAACATGTTTAAACACTAATTGAGATTTTTTATTTTTAGAACTTATAGTACCATAAATATCACTGTACAAGTCTTTATTACTATTATTTACTAATTGTTGAAGCATTTTTCTTAATATATTGTACCTACCTTGATATTCTTTTTTTATTTGTACTTCAGAAAGCATTAAACCATCATCCATATACATATAACATATAAATCCTATAAGTTCATGATTCATAAAGCACAAAAGCATATTATAGCCTTTTGTATTTTTAATCATATTAACCCAAATATCATATGAATTATCAACTGAATCATTAGTATTGTTTATTAAATTATAATTATCAACTAATATCTGACACATATCTAAAAGAATTTCAGTTTTTGGTAAATTATCATTATTAAAAAAATCATATCTAAATTCTTCTTTAAACTCTGAAATTAAAAGTTCACACAACTCACAATATTCTTTAGGCGCTGTTTCATAACTACCTGTTTCTAATTGAAACTTTCCAGGACAATATCTACATAATTTCTTTTTATAGCAGTTTTTACATTTAGAATTAGTACTAAAATGAAGTTTACATATACCATTTCTAAACATATTTAACGCATCTAAAATCTTATACTCTTTTATATTATATTTTTCATCAACAACAAGACATGGTTTTATATTACCATAACAATCTATAAATATACGATCTTTCCCAATTGAACATTGAAAAACATTATCACTCATTTCAATATTTTCATTTAAATTATTAACTGCATTTTTAAAATAATTTATATCATCTTCGTTCTTTTTAATTATTTTTACTATATCCTTTGGTAACAATGCCTCTTCATTTCTTCTAAAAAGTCCACCAGATACTTTTGGAAAAATATTATAATCATATCTAAATTCTGAATCAAATTGTTGACAATACTTTCTTATTCTTTCAAAATTATCAAAATTTCTTTTTGTTAATACAGTTTTTAATTTTAAATTTATATTATTATTTATTAAAAAAACTATATTATCATTAATTACAGAAAAAGCATTTTTAAAATGAGTGAATTCTTCATAAGTACGATCATCATATCCATAAATACTAATTTCAATTTGAAATGGTTTATATTTATTAAATAATTTAATTATTTCTTCATTAATTAAAAACCCATTTGTATTTATCCCAACACGCATTCCTTTTTTCTTTGCATATAAATACATTTTTTTAAAATCTTTATTTAATAAAGGTTCTCCACCAGTCAGAATAACAGTATAACAGTTAATTTCAAGTAATTCATCAATAATTCGTTTATAAGATATAAAATCCATATCATTTTTCTTACTTTTATCAACATAACAATGATCGCACTTAAATTGGCATCGATTTGTTATTTCAATCATACAATTTGTTACTTCATTTGATTCTAGCAAAACATTCAAATCACTATAAGTCAATTCTTCTGTTAATATATTTGATTTATCAAGGATTTTCAATTCATTAATAAAATCATCATAATCATTCTCTAATATTTTTGTTTCAACTTTATAATGTTTCCTTAATATTTTAATTGTTTCAGTTTTACCATTATTAATATTATCAATAATTATTTTTCCAACACCATCAAATTTATAAATTATATCAGAATCAAATTTGTTTATTAACAAAGTATTATTTTTTGTTTTTTTAATTAAATATTTTTCATCTAAATTCATAATTTCACCAAACATCATTATAAAAAAGAACATATTTTAAATATGTTCTTTTAGCATCCATCACCATCATTTTCTGTATAACTTTGTTGCCAACATCCCATATATATTTTCTTTGAAGGTTTTAGTATTTGAACTCTCTTAGTTGTTGGCTTTTCATATTGAGATTCTTCTTCAATATAATTAGGCTTAAGTGCCAAACTTCCTTGAACATATGCCAAAGTTTCTACAACATTTTTTTCTTTAAGTAATGCTTCTTTTTTTGACTTAAAATTTTCTATGCTCATTATATAAATGTTTCCTTTCGAGCATATATTATCATAATTTAATTTTAAAGTCAAATTAGATAAATTTCATTTAGTAACATTAAATCTAAATAAGCAAATATCTCCATCTTGCATTACATAATCTTTACCTTCAAGTCTTGCTCTACCTGCTTCTTTAACTTTAACTTCACTTCCATATTGAATTAAATCATCATAACTCATAACTTCAGCTTTAATAAATCCTCTTTCAAAATCAGTATGAATCAATCCAGCACATTCAGGAGCTTTCATTCCATCTTTAAAAGTCCAAGCACGAACCTCATCTTTACCAACAGTAAAGAAAGTTTTAAGTCCAAGTAAATGATATGTATTATGAATAAGTTGATCTAATCCACTATTAGCAATACCTAAATCAGCTAAAAACTCTTTTTTACTTTCTTCATCTAATTCAGATAATTCACTTTCAATCTTAGCACACATTAGTACTACAGAAGACTTTTCACGAGCTGCATACTCACGAACACTATTAACATATTTATTATCATTTGAAAGTAAATCATCTTCACTTACATTAGCCAAATAAATAAAAGGTTTATTAGTAATTAAATTATATGTTTTAATTAATTTTGATTCTTTTTCATCAAATTCTTCTAATCTAAGCATTCTTCCTTCACTTAGAATACTTTGAAGTTTTTTAAGTAGTGCAACTTCATATAAGCCTTCTTTATCATTAGATGTAGTAGCTTTCTTTTCTATTCTAGAAAGTCTACCTTCAACTATCTCTAAATCACTTAATATTAATTCATAATTAACAATTTCTATATCTCTAGTTGGATCAATGTTTCCTTCAACATGAATAATATCTTTATTTTCAAAACATCTAACAACTTGAACAATAGCATCAACTTCACGAATATTTGCTAAAAATTTATTTCCAAGACCTTCTCCAGTAGATGCACCTTTTACAAGACCTGCTATATCAATAAATTCATATTGAGTCGCAATAACTCTTTCAGGCTTATACATTTCATCTAATGTTTCAAGTCTTTTATCTGGAACAGTAACTACCCCTACATTTGGATCTATAGTTGCAAAAGGATAATTTGCAGCCAAAATATTCTTTTTAGTAATTGCATTAAACAATGTACTCTTACCTACATTAGGTAAACCTATAATTCCTGCCTTAAGCGCCATAAACAACACCAGGCATTGAACCTATTCCAATTGGAACTCCTAATAAATACCAACCAACAATTACTCCAACCCAAATAATAGTTATAAATGTTGAATATGGTACCATATATTTTATACTTCCGAACAAAGTAACCATCTCCCCTTTATTGTATTTCTCCATAAATGCAATATATATTACAAAATATGCAAATAATGGAGTCAATCCATTTGTAATTGAATCAGCAGCAGTATATATTACTTGTGAAAATTCAGGACTAATACTTGCATTCATAAGTAATGGTACTATACTGCCTGATAAAATTAACCATTTTGTTTGTGACCCTGGGCAAAATAAATTAGCAATAGCAACTAATAAAATTACTGCTAATATAAGTCCAATCCCATTAAATCCTAGTCCACCAATTACATTAGATGTAAACGCAGTAATTACTTCACCAATCTTACTCTCTTCAAAAACATTAATAAATAATGATGCAAAGAAAATAAGGACTATAATACTACCTATTCCATCTAAAGAATAACCAAGTGACTCAGCAATATCTTTATTATTTCTAATTGATTTAGTCATAAAACCATAACCAAGTCCTATAATTACAAAAAATAATGTTGCTATAAATATAAATCCTTTATTAAATAAAGAATTTGCCCCAAATAGCATATCTATATATCTTGTAGCACTAGAATCTAATAAACCACCACTAAGTGGTAAACCAGGTATAATCATATAGACTATAATTAACAAATAAACAATACCTGCTCCAAGTCCAATAATTAATCCTCTTAATTCTTTATTAGTTATTTTAAACTCTTCTTCTTCCAAAGCTTCATATCTTGGTAACTTAGGCATAATCTTCTTCTCTGTTAACTGTGTAAATACTAAAGAAACTAATATTAACGCAAAAATCATTATATATAAGAAAAAGAATATACCAATTTTATAATTAGGATCTATTGTTTTAGCCGCACTCAATGTGATAGATAATAGACTACTATCATTAGCACTTAAGAATAAATTAATTCCTGTACCAAATGACAATGATGCAAACGATGCAACTATTCCACCTAAAGGATTTCTTCTACCATATTTAAATAACAAAGCACCAATAGGTAACATAATAGCATAACCAATATCACCTAATAATGAAAACAATAAACACATAAACACTAATATGAATGTTATTGTATTCTTTTTAGAATTTCTAGTTAATAGTGTAAAGAAAGATTTCATGAATCCACTCTTTTCAAGCACACCAATACCTATCAAAACTATAATTAATGTAGATAATGGAGCAAAATTAACAAATCCACTTACCGCAGTACTTACAATATGTTTAATACCACTTATACTAAATAAATTTTTAACTTCAACAACATTATTTACCAAATCTCCAGTAACTTTACTTACTGTTGCATATTCAGCTTGAACATTTAATAAATGTAAAAATCCACTTAAAAGTATAGTAGCGAAAGTTAAAATAATAAATGTCATAATAGGACTTAATTTTATCTTCTTCTTAAACATTAGTATTCCTCTACTTTCTTAAGTTTCTTATCAAATTCTATTCTATCCATCATTATAGATCTACCACAATTAACACATTTAATCTTTATATCAACACCTACTCTAGTTATTTCCCAAAGATTAGTTCCACATGGATGTGGTTTCTTCATAATGACTTTACTTCCTATCTTATACTCTTTATTCATATTAATCAACTTTCACTTCTATTTTTAGAACATCAAGAATTCTTTCTAAATCCCTCTCACTATTAAAAGGAATAACAATCTTTTTATTTTTAATTCTTACTCTATTTCCTATAGTATCAGTTAATGCATCTTCTACATAACCAAATGGATTAGGTTCTTTTATTCTAACAATAGCTTTTTTTCTTTTATAATCAGGATTATTAGCAATACTTTCTAATTCACGTACTGATATATGATCATTTTTAATCTTTTCTACTAATTCTTTTATTAATTCTTCATCTTGTAACTTACTTAAAACTTTAGCATGTCCCATGCTTATATAACCATGAAGAATTTCATACTTAACACTCTCTGGTAAAGTTAAAAGTCCCAACATATTAGTAACATAACTTCTACTCTTACCAATCTTTTTAGCTAATTCTTCTTGAGTTATATTTAAAGCTTTAATTAAATTATTATAAGCTTCAGCTTCTTCAATAGCACTTAAATTCTCTCTTTGGATATTTTCAAGTAATGCTATTTGCATCATTTCTTCATCACTAAAATCTTTGATAATAGCTGGAATAGTTTCAATACCAACTAATTCACACGCTTTAGTTCTACGTTCTCCAGCAACTATTTCATACCCTTTAATGCTTTTAGTAACAATAATTGGTTCTAAAACACCAAACTCTTTAATAGAATTAGCAAGTTCAACAAGCTTTTCTTGATCAAATGTTTGTCTAGGTTGATAAGGATTACTTCTAAGTTCACTAACCTTTATTTCAACAATATCCTCTTTAGGAGTATTCTCAGCTATTTCATCTAATGTTTCAAGTGGATTTACATACAATGATTCATTACTAAATAGTTGTTCTAATCCTTTTCCTAAAGCTTTTCTTTTATTTGTTTCCATTTCTTTCAATCACCTCTTTGGCTAAATTCAAATAAGCTAAAGCACCTTTACTTTTTGGATCATATTCTATAATTGGTTTTCCATGTGATGGAGCTTCAACTAATTTAACAAGTCTAGGAATAATAGTACTAAACACTTTTTCATTAAAGAACTTTCTAACATCTTCTACAACTTCAAGCCCAAGTAATGTTCTACCATCTAACATTGTTAGTAAAACACCTTCTATATCTAAATTAGAATTAACTTTTTGTTGAACTCTCAAAATAGTATGTAATAATTGATTAACACCTTCTAAACTATAATATTCACATTGAATTGGAATTAAAACAGAATCTGATGCCGCTAAAGCATTAGTTGTTAAGATACCTAAGTTAGGAGGACAATCTATAATTATATAGTCATATCTATCCCTAATAGTTTCAAGCTGTTTCTTTAATTGTTCAGTAATAATAAATTCCTTATCTTGAACACTTATTTGAATAAGCTCAATATCTACACCAGCTAAATCTATCATAGCTGGAATAACACTTAAATTCTTAAATGGGGTTTTAATAATAGTTTCCTTAATATCACACTCCCCCATAATAACATTATAAACACTCTTCTTAATCTTTGATCTATTTATACCAAGACCAGTAGTGCTATTACTTTGTGGATCTAAGTCAATTAGTAAAACTTTCTTACCTAAATGTCCTAAAGAACTAGATAAATTTATACTAGTTGTTGTCTTGCCTACTCCACCTTTTTGATTTACTAATGATATAATCTTTCCCACTGCACATACCTTCCTTACCTATAAAATATTTTAACATATTATAAAGTGATTTAAAAGTTAAAAATATTATAATTATTATTTTATTTTTAACTAGACAAAAAAATAGACAACAAATTTGTCTATTTAATTTTCTTTGAAAATCCTAAGTCATTTATAATTGAAGAAATATCTTCACATATTTGTTCTGCATCATATTCTTCAATCCTATGTCCAAATAAGAATATCAATGATTCAAGATTATCATTAAACTCAAGTGCACTATTAAAATCTTTTATATTTTTAATATCTATCTTACCATCTAAATAATTTTTATATGCTATTAAGCTTATAACGCCTGCTAAAAAATAATCAACTTCATCAAGAATAGCTTCATATTCTGAAGAATCTTCTTTATCATATGGAACAGCTTCTTTAATATAATCAGGACATTTTCTCATATAAAATAATACACCAGCAATACCATTAACACTTTCGGCTAATTCTATTGAAGTATTTATTCTCATTTTCAAATTAACATCAGCTTCTTCTTTAGAATAACCATTATCAATCAAATATTTATGAAATAAACACTCAAATATAAATGAAGATGACTCAGTTAAAATATCTCTATCATCAGAATATTCCATTCCATTTGGAATATTAGTATAATGTATAAACTCATGTATTAATGAATAAGCATCATCTAAAGTATGTTGAAGAGGTACATTAATATCCCTTCTTTTTTCAAAGCCAATTATAGTACCATTTTCATCATGTCTAATTATATCATCTTCAATACAAAAAGCATCTTCACCATATATATCTACGTATTCTTCATCATCAATATGATACAAGTTTATAGTTCCATCATTTAATAATTCATCAAATTTAACGGGATACTCTGGATCAATAGTTCCAAGAAACTTTTTAACAAGTTCAATTGTATCTTCAAAAGTATAATATTCGTGATATTCAAGTTCTTCTTCATCAAATGGTTCAACTCTTTCACCAAATTGATATGAAAGTGTTTCTAAAAGTTCTAAATTATCAAGAATCTTTTGCATTTGGCTTTCTGAAGAATAGTCTATTAATACTTTAGCCATTTCTTTAACAGCATTTTTTTCTTTTTGAGTTAATTCATCAAACATCTTAAATATTCTCCAATATATCCCTTGCAGAAACTAAACCAGTTGCTGCAGCTGCTACAATATTACCAGCTTTTCCAGCTCCATCGCCTACAAAATATATATCATAATCTTCTAATTTAAATTTATTATTAGTTGTTATTTCATTACTAAAGAATTTAATTTCTGGCCCATAAAGCAAAGTCTCATCATTATTAACACCAGGAATTATTTGATCTAACTTTTCAAGACCTTCTAAAATATTAGTAATTATTCTATGTGGTAATACTAAAGATAAATCACCAGCTACACAATCTTTTAATGTTGGCTCAATAAATCCTTTATTAATTCTTTTCCATTCACTTCTTCTACCCTTTTTTAAGTCTCTTAAAGATTGAATAATAGGTTTCCCATCACCTAAAGTATTAGCTATTCTAGCTATAGATTCACCATATAATCTAGTATTAGTTACTGGTTCAGTTAAACCAATCTTACAAATAAATGCAAAATTAGAATTATCAGATTTAATATCTTTTAAAGAATGTCCATTTACACATATAAATCCATAATAATTTTCTTTAGCAACAAAACCACCAGGATTAGTACAGAAAGTTCTAATCTCATCAGTATAAGTATTAGTTTTAATAAATATAGTTGGGTCATATATAACATTAGTTATATCTTCAAGAATTTCTTTTCTTACCTCTACTCTTACTCCAATTTCTATACTTTGACTAGTATAAGGAATACTATATTTATCTGCTAATTCTTGAACCCATTTAGCGCCTGTTCTCCCTGGTGCCACAACAACCTTTTTACAAATAATACTTTCTTTATCACCATCAAATATTATTTCATGTTCATTTTTTCTCTTACTATTTATATCTTTAACATCAGAATGTTCATATATATCAACACCCTTTTTTTCTAAATAATCAGTAAATCCTTTAATATATTCAGGTAACTTATCACTACCTAAATGCTTTTGTTTAATTAATAAAAGTCTTGCACCAGTTTTAGCAACATCTTTTTTTATTTTTAAAGCTTCATCCATGTTAGAAGGATATACATCACTATCCATCTTAAATTTAGTAAATATTTTTTCAGTATCATCTATTAAAGCATTAGCTTCACTCATACTCATATATTTAAATAAATCACTTTTTCCAAGTTTAGGAATAAAATTTAATTTACCGTCAGAGAATGTTCCAGCTCCTCCAAAACCAGATAGTATTTGACAAGTTTTACAATTCAAACACTTTCCACCATTTACTTTCATTGGACACATTCTAGTTTCTACTCTATTTCCTTTATCAACTAAAGCAATTTTTAATTTTTTATTAGCCTCTACTAACTCATAAGCACAGAATAATCCTGCAGGTCCTGCTCCAATAATTACAACATCATACTTTTTCATATTTACTCCTTTATTTTACTTTTTTTCTAATTTTGTATATGCAACTTTACCAACTAAAGTTTTAGGCAATGAATCTAAAAATTCATACTCACTTGGAAGAGAATATTTAGCTAAATTTTCTTCACAATAACTTTTTATACTATTCATAACTTCTTTAGAAGGTTTAACTCCATCATTAAGCACAATAAATGCTTTAGCAACTTGCACTTTTTTAGGATGAGGTATACCAATAACTGTACATGTAAATACATCAGGATGAGAATTAATTACAGTTTCTATATAACTTGGATATAAATTATATCCATTAGAAATTATCATTCTTTTAACTCTTTGTTTAAAATAAACAAACCCATCTTCATCAATACATCCAACATCTCCAGTATGAAGCCATACTTTTCCATCTTCATGTTTCTGTAAAGCATGAATAGTTTCTTCTATATTATTTATATATCCAAGCATAACAGTAGGTCCATTAATACAAATTTCTCCATCAACATTATATCCTACTTCTTCATGTGTTCCTATTTTCACAATTTTATATCTTGTATCTGGAAATGGTATTCCAATAGAATTATTTCTGTATTCACCTGTAGGTGTTGCACAAGTAGCTGCAGAAGCTTCAGTCAAACCATAACCAACTCTAACTTCAGCACTACTTCCATGTTCTTTAAAATATTCATCAACTTTATGTTTTAAATCAGAAGACATAAAGTCACCACCAGAAATCGCACATTTCAAATAAGATAAATCTTTCTTACCCAATTTCATTTTCAATAAACTTTCAAACAACGATGGAACTGCACATACAATAGAAATTTTATGTTTACAAATTAATTTACCAAATTCTTTAGGAGAAAAGTTCGGTACTAAAACAACTCTCATTCCACAACATAATGTAGTATGAATACAAACACCTAATCCAAAACCATG
Source organism: uncultured Bacilli bacterium (assembly GCA_934096645.1). GTDB lineage: Bacteria > Bacillota_I > Bacilli_A > RF39 > UBA660 > CAG-1000. The sequence goes on from CAKOMK010000007.1 coordinate 50,212, forward strand.
GAATATTGGAAGTATTGCCAAAATAGACTCTCTAGGTCCAGATTGTTCAATCATTTTATGTGAAGCAAGAGCAAGTGCATTAAAATTATAATTTGAAAGCATTATGCCCTTTGGAGAACCACTAGTTCCACCACTATATAAAATAACAGCTGGATCTTGAGCTTTTCTTAAACAAACAAATTCTCCATCATAATCATATCCAAAATTCAAAAACTCTCTCCATGTCATAATATCATCAGTATGTTCAATTTTAGGAGTTTCTCCACGAGATCTAAATTTATATATAAATTTCTTAATATTTTTTAAATTATCTCCTACAGAACCAACAACTATTTTATTAACATTTGTATTATCAACAATCTTACGTACTTTTTCATATACTAAATCAAGCACAAATAAGAAATTACTCTCTGATTCATTTAAATATAACTCAATCTCATTTTCAGCAGATAATGGATGCACCATACAAGCAATAGCTCCAACCATATTAACCGCATAAAACATAATAACTGCACTGGGAGTATTAGGCATACAAATAGTTACTTTATCATTTTCTTTTACACCTTGTGCTTTTAAAGACCTAGCTGTTTCTCTTATTTGTTCATAAAATGTTCTATAAGTACAAGTACTACCATAAAACTCATATGCAACATCTTCAGGATATTTAGAAACCGCTTCTAATAAATATCCAACCATTGAAGATTCACTATATTTTAAATGCTTACTTACATCTTTATAATATTTCACCCATGGTGTACTATTCCTTAATTTCGACTTTTTCATCTGCTCTATCCTCCAATAATTTTGGATGTTCTATAATGTATTGTAAATATTTTAAAGATTTAGCAAAATAATATCCATCAGCAATTCTTTCATCCATATTAATACCAAAATCACAAACATCAATTATTTTTTCTTTTCCTTTATCATCAAGAACTTTTTCTTTATGTATTTTACCCATAGTTCCAATAATTGAACTAGTACCAAAGTTAACTATGTTATGATAAATTGACCCAATACCAAAATTACCTAAATTTGAAAGTATTGCAGTACTATAATATAAATTATCTTTTGTAAAACTTTCAGGTAACCATCCATGATTATCCATTATTTTTAATATTCCTATAATAAACACTCTCAAAAACTTAGGAAATTTACCAATAATATCAACAACATTATTAGTTCCATCTTTTTTCTTATCTTTTTTTCCATCACGAACTTTATGTATTCTTTTAGAAATTTTGTCTCTTAATGTAAAAATATTATCATCAGGATCAACAGTAATATTTATCATTACTTCTTCACTTTGATCTTCAAATGCAACTTTAGCTACAAAAGCAAGAATAACATCATTTCTATCATAAAAAGTTCTATTAGCTATAAATCTATTCATTAATGGCCTATTGTATATTGTTTTAGCAAATGCAGTCATAAATGCATGAAAAAAAGTAATCTTGTTTTCAGGATCTTCTTTTTTCTTTTGTTCAATATATTTAAATAAATTAGTAACATCAAATTTTTGATTAATATAGACATCCGCATCACATCTTTCAGATTTAATATCAATCATTATTTTATGAAAACCATCTATATCTCTAATTTTCTTTCCATCTTTTCTATCACCAAATCTTCTTTTCATATCTACCTCACATAAATATTATAGATAATTTGGTCTTTAAATGCAAGTTAATAGATTAAGCAAGAAAAACATAAGTATAATACATTAAGAATATAAGTATCATAATACTTCCTTCTAATTTAGAAAGTACTTTATCATTTCTTGCAAACAAATAAAATACAACTACAGCCACAACTACAGCAGCAATATCAATTAAGTTAAAACTTGATGAAGCAAACCCACCATATATTAATAATGGCAGACCAAGAACAATTCCAATATTAAATATATTTGTTCCAATAATATTACCTAATGCTATATCAAATTCACCTTTTTTAGATGCAACTATTGTCATTGTCATTTCAGGCAATGATGTTCCAATTACAACTACAGTCATAGTAATCAATTTTTCACTTACACCTAATAATGCTGCTAGTGTTTTAGCATTATCTACAACTAAATCACTTGAATAAACTATAACAACACAACATACAATAGTAATCAATATAGATACCCATATATTATATTTAGGTTTAGTATACTCCAATATACCCTGTTTAGATTTAATAACAGAAACAATATAAAATATAAATACTGAAAATAAGAATACAAAAATTAAACCATCCGTTCTATTCAATATAAAATTCATATTATTTTCAAATATATAATGAAACGCAATTGATAATGCAAACATAATAGTAGTCAACAATAGTATTGGTAACTCTTTCTTAATAACTTCATCTTTAACTTTAATTGGATTAACAAATGCAGCTAATCCAATAATTAACAATATATTAACTACATTACTACCAAGTACATTAGCAAGTGCTATATTTCCACTTCCACTAGATATACTATTAAAAGATATAGCCAATTCAGGAGCACAAGTTCCAAAAGCAGCTACTGTAAGAGCTATCATCATTTTAGACACTTTAAAATTATTAGCAAGAGAACTAACTGCATCAACAAATAAGTCAGAACATTTTACTAACAATACAAAACCAATTAATAATAAAACAATAGTTTTGACATACTCCATAAACTCACCTATTCTAAAAACATTATAAAACAAAAATCATTCTTTTAAAACAATATTTTCACTTATTAGTGTAAACTAAAACCTTTAGATTATTCTAAAGGTCTTCATCTCTATCATATTGTTCAAATAACTTATCAATATTTTTAGTTGGCAATAACATATAATTATCTTTATTTATTTTAATTTCAAATTTCTTATCATTATGTAATAATTCATCACCATCTATACACCATGATGGAGGAACTTCATCAAATTCAAATTTAATGTTATCTGTTTTATAATACTTAAACACAGGAATATTATTAAGTTCTCTTCTATTTAAATAATGAATAGCTCTTATAATATCCCACTTATTTTTAATATTACACAATAACACTTCAAACTTATTATCATCTAGTTTGACATCATTATAAATATTATTAACTCCACCAACTCTATTACTATTAGTTATAAACATAAATGAAAATTCATCTTCATGTGTTTCCCCATTTACAGTATACTTTACTTTATAAAATTGTAAATGTTGTTTTAATTGTTTAATTCCATATATAACATATGCAAGTTTTCCATATTTTTCCTTAAGTTTTCTAGGAGTTGCATAAGAAATATCCACCCACGCGCCTATACACGCAACATATACAAATGGGTTGTCATTTATTAGACACACATCAATATTTTTTCTTGTTCCGTTTAAAAGCATTAAAGTATTTTTAATAGTATTATTAGTCATACCATACATATGTGCGACATCATTAACACTACCGAGTGGTAAATGTCCTAATAAGATTGGTTTATGTCTTTCTATATTACCAGAAATAACTTCATTTAAAGTTCCATCTCCACCAGCACACAATAGTAAATCAACATCATCCATTTTCTTAACTAACTCTTTGGCATGACCTTTATACTCAGTATAAATAATTTGAGTATCATATCCATAATTCTCAAGTAATTTATAAAGTCTTTTTATTTCATTTCTATTTGTCAGTTTTCCACTATTTGGATTATAAATAACAACACATTTAAGCATAAAATCATTCCTTTTTATTAAATACATTATATCATTAAAAAATATATAAGTAAAATTCAAAATAGTATAATTATTTATTTTATTGTAAAGAATAATATTATGATATACTTATATAGTTGGGGTCAATATGAAAAAGAAAAAAACAAGTTTTATAAATAAATTTTTTATAATAATTATATTTTTAATATTAGCTACATTTTTAATAGGATGTGGATTTTTATATTACATTTATTTATGTTCTCCAGAATTTGATCCAGAACTTTTATATACAAAAGAATCTACTAATATTTATGATTCTAAAGGTGATTTAATTACAACTATTGGTACAGAAAGAAGACAATTAGTAAATTATGAAGAGTTGCCTCAAGTACTAATAGATGCAATTATTGCAACAGAGGATTCAAGATTCTATGAACATCATGGATTTGATATATATAGATTTGCAAAAGCAGGAGCTGGTTTCATAAGTGGAAAAGATGCTGGTGGTGCTTCTACTTTAACAATGCAAGTATCAAAAAACTCTCTTACAAGCACAGAATCAAAAGGATTTGATGGAATAGTAAGAAAATTCAAAGATATTTATTTATCAATGTTCAAAATAGAAAAAAATTATTCTAAAAAAGAAATAATGGAATTTTATGTTAATGCCCCATATTTAGGTTCTGGAACATATGGTGTAGAAATGGCATCAAAAACATATTTTGGAAAAAGTGTTTCTAACTTAAATTTAGTTGAAGCAGCTACTATAGCTGGATTATTTCAAGCTCCAAATGAATATGATCCATATTTAAATTCAGAAAAAGCAAACAGTAGAAAAAATATAGTTATAGATTTAATGTTAAGACATGGATATATTAGTAAAGAACAAGCTCATGAAGCAAAAATAAAAGAAGTAAAAGATTTAATATTAGAACAAAATACAGAAGTAAATGAATATCAAGGTTTTATTGATACAGTAGTTCAAGAAGTAATTGATAGAACTGGAGATAATCCATATGAAACATCAATGGATATTTATACAACTATGGTTAGAAGTAAACAAGATGTAATAAATGACTTTTATAAAAATCATAAGTTCAAAGATAATAAAGTTCAAGTAGGAATAGGAATAATTGATAATGAAACAGGTTCAATAATAGCTGTAGGTGCTGGAAGAAATAAAAAGTCTGCTTTATCACTTAATTATGCTACTCAAATAAGCAGACACCCAGGAAGTACAGCAAAACCTTTATTCGATTATGGACCAGGTATAGAATATTTAAATTGGTCAACATATACACCATTCACAGACAAACCAGTTAGATACACAAATGGTGGAACTATGAGAAATGTCGATGGAAGATATCAAGGATTCTTAACATTAGAACAATGTTTAGTTAGATCAAGAAATACATGTGCTCTACAAGCATTCCAATCATTAAGTAATTCTAAAATTGACAAATTTGTAACTTCCCTTGGTATAAAACCAGAATATTTAAATAATACAAAATATATAAATGAAGCACACTCAATTGGTGGTTTCACAGGTGTTTCTCCAGTACAATTAGCTGCGGCTTATGCAGCATTTGGAAACGGAGGATATTATACTGAACCACATTCTATAAATAAAATCATTTATAAAGATAGTAAGAAAAATCATGTAGAAGAATACAATTTTAAGAAAACAAAAGTCATGAAAGAAACAACAGCTTATATGATTTCTTATATGCTTAAAAAAGTAACATCATCAAAAGTAAAAGTTAGTGGTACAGATATATCTACTAAAACAGGTACAAGTAGTTATGATGAAAAAGCACTAAAAAGATTACACTTATCAACAAATGTTATTAGAGATGCATGGACAGTTACATTTAGTCCAGATTATAGTGTCGCAATATGGTATGGTTATGATGAATTAACTAAAAAAACATATAACACAGCAAATCATGCATGGAGTGAAAGAGTCAAAATTCAAAAAGAAATTGTTAATAATGTTATGGAAAAAGATTCAACATTCACTCGCCCATCAGGTCTAGTAGCATCTAAAGTTGTTGTTGGTACAAAACCTCCAAAACTACCAAACTCAAGTACCCCTTCTTCAAAAATAAAAACTTATTTATTTATAAAAGGAACCGAACCAAAACAAACAGTCGCATATGAAAAACCAAAAGTAGAAAATAATGATGAAGAAGAAAATATTCCAGATGAACTAGCTCCATAAAAAAATATATAGTCACAAAACTATATATTTTTAATTGATATAATCTACAATCATACCTTCAAATAACTTATTATAATTTAATTCTTTTATCAAATCCTCAGGTTTAAATATATCATCATTTCTTTCTATCAATTTAACTTCATCATCAGACAAAACTTCATAAACAAATTCTGAACAATAATATTTATTTCTATGTAATTTAATTTTAAAATATGCAAGTAATAATCCTAAAATATTATATCCTCTATTATTTTCTTTTATATTTTTAACTTTCTTTTTAATTCTATTATATTTTTTTCTTGAAATTTTAACCTCATAAATAGCTATTAAAGAACCTTTATTAGTAAATAAACCCTTATCTAATTCTTCATGATTAAATACTCCATAAAAAGGAAAATATTTATACTTTCTTCCAAATGAATACATATGTTTACATTCTTTATCAAAAGAAATTGAAACATGAGAATACTTATCATGAGTAAATAATTTGATAGTTCTAGCAATACCACTATATGTTTGAGTTAATACTATATAAATACTCTCCATACTATCTTGCATTCTCCATAACACTTAAATATGTTTGAGGAACTCCAATATCAATATGAACTCTTTCACGAGTTACAGGATTAATAAAATCCAAAGAATTAGCAAGAAGCATCATATTTCTAAAACCATCTTTTTTACCATACTTTCTATCCCCAAGAATTGGAGTATTATTATCTTGCATATGAACTCTTATTTGATTTTTTCTACCTGTTAAAATATTAATCTTTAATAAAGAATATTGTTTATTATAATCTAATCTTTCATAATGAGTTTCAGCATATTTACCATTTACTTTATCATCAGAACTATAACTATATAATGTTTTAGTTTCTTTCAAATATGATTTAATAACTCCATTTTCACTAGTAATACCATGTACAATTGCAATATATTCTCTTTTAACATTATCCCAATTTAATTGTAAATTATCTCTCACCTTTTCACTTTTAGCAAATATTACAAGTCCACTAGTATCTTTATCTAATCTATGAACAACAAATATTTTTTGATTCTTTTTATGTAAATAATCAAATACCATAGAATATAAATTATCTTTATAATTATCACTTTTAATCGTAGGTATTCCACTCTTTTTATAAACAACAATTAAATTTTTATCCTCATAATATATTCTTAATTTTTCTTTTTTCATACTACTCCTATTAATGTAAAAATTGACTAAAAATCAAAATAATAATTCCAATCAATAAACCAAGTTTTAATTCATTATCTTTAAAATGTTCTTTTATTTCACATAACAATTCAAAAAATGCAATATATATAAGCATTCCCAAAGTAATAGATATAAGTATTCCAAGAACATTATCACTCATAGTAATATTAAATATATTTAAAAATATCACACCAAATACGCTTGATAAAGCAAGAACACATAATAATATAATCTTCTCACGAGTATTTTTAATCAATGAAGATATTTGTATTCCAAGTGGAATATTATGAAAAGAAACACCTAGTGCCATAAATACACCCATAGAAATATCAGTTATAGAAGTAGCATATATTCCAGTACCCTCTACTAAATTATGCAAAAACAATGCTATAAAAGAAATAATACCAATATGTTCCATATGATCTTTTTTATTAGAATGATGATGATCAGGAACAAATAAATCAAGTGATTTAAGTCCAATTATTCCAATTAAAATATATAATAATATTAACCATTTATTTTGAATAGATTCAATACATTCTGGTAATAAATCAAATAATATTAAACCAATAATAATCACAAAAGAAAAACCAACAGAAAAAATAGTCAACTTTTTTTCATCTTTAATAAACTTAGTAATTAAGTATCCTATAAAAAAAGATAAACCACTCAATATAGTAATAATAAATGGTAACATATTTATTCACCTCAAAATCATATAGATTATATCATTTTTTTATAAAAAATAGTATAATAACATTATGAAAAATATAGAATTATTACAAAAAATGATTGATGAGTCAAATAACATAGTTTTTTTTGGCGGAGCTGGAGTATCTACAGAAAGTGGAATAAAAGATTTTAGAAGTAAAGATGGTCTTTATAATATGAAATATAAATACCCTCCAGAATTAATATTAAGTCGTGCTTTCTTTTATGAAAAAACTGATGAATTTTTTAAGTTTTACAAAGATAAACTTAATTGTTTAGATAAAAAACCAAATATAGTACACAACTATTTAAGTGATTTAGAAAAACGCGGTAAATTAAAAGCAATAGTTACACAAAATATAGATGGTTTACATACGAAAGCAGGAAATAAAACAATTTATGAATTACATGGAACAATTTATAGAAATTATTGTACCAAATGTAGTAAATCATACGATGCAGAATATGTGTTTAAATCAAAAGGAATTCCATTATGTGAATGTGGAGGAATAATTAAACCAGCAGTTGTATTATTTGGTGAAGCACTACCAAACTTTGAATTTAATAGTTCAATAGACGCTATCAAAAAAGCAGACATGTTAATAGTGGCTGGAACATCATTAACAGTATTCCCAGCAAATACATTAATAAATTATTTTAATGGAAAATATTTAGTTATTATAAATAAAAGTACAACTGATTTTGATAATAAAGCAAACTTAGTAATAAATGAAAACATGAAAAAAATATTTAGCGAACTTCACTAAATATTTTTATTTTATATAAATTTTTTATCTTCTCTAGATTTTTGATTTACCAATTTTATTGTAATTATATCAACACATATAATAAATACTATAAAAGCTATAACGGCTTTAGTACTTCCTTGCATTACTAAATAATCATATATACCATGAATTAATATTGGAGTTAATAACGCTAAAAATTTATTTTTAAATGCACTAGGTAATTTATTTATTTCACAATGTTTAGCAACAGATAAAAATGCTCCCATAAATATTCCACATGTAGCATGTAAAGGTATAGATGTTATTGCTCTAAATATACCAAGTCCTACTCCGCCTTCATAAACATATAGAAGATTCTCAAACAACGCAAATCCTAAAGACACAAATGTAGCATAAACTATCATATCAAATGAAGAATCAAATTCTTTATTATTATAACCATACTTATATAAGAACAAATATTTAAAACCTTCTTCAATGAGTGCAATTCCTACAAATATATATATTATTCTTTCAAACACACTTAAAGTATTAATATCAGTCACTTCCAAAAATGGAATAAAGCCACTTAATATAAGAGAAAAGATTAAAGTACATACAGCAGCAGCTGCACCACAGCCTAATAACTTTGCTAACAATTTAAGTGGTTCCTTTTCAGTATCTTTTTTATAAATGTATAATCCAATCAAAAAGACTGGCAATGAAGCTATATAAAATTCTATAGACATATTTATCACCTACTATTAAAATTATAACAAATAAAAAAAGAATAATCTATGAAATTATTCCCTTTAACACACCATATGATAATATCATCATAATTATACTAGCCATTATTATTCCACCTAACGCAGCAAAAAATGATTTCTTTCTATCCATATTTAACAATGAAGCAATTAAACATCCAGTCCAAGCCCCAGTGCCTGGTAATGGAATACCAATAAACAATAATAATCCAAAATAACCAAACTTCTCAATTTGACCTTTATTTTTATCAGACTTTTTATGTAACCATTTAGCAAATTTATTCATCCATTTAATTTTACTATTTTCCATCCATTCTAATATTTTATTAATAAATAATAATATAAATGGAACTGGCAAAACATTACCAAGAATAGATATAATGTATGCTCTAACTGGAGAAACATTCAAAAGTGAAGCAGCAAGCAATCCACCTCTCAATTCCAATATAGGCAATATTGATATAATAAAAACAAGTACTTCTTTTCCATACTTCATTGCAAGTAAACCACTAAATAAATCTATAATACTATTAATTAAACTTTCCATATTCATCCTTTACATAAAATACACATACAATTATACCATAATAAATAACAAAAATAACTATTTGTGATAAAATATGTAAAGAGGCGAATTATGAGAAACAAAATTGGAATATTTGATTCAGGTATAGGTGGTCTTACTACTTTAGAAGAAATAAGAAAACTTTTACCAAATGAAAGTTATATATATTATGCAGATTCAAAACACAACCCATATGGTGAAAAAAGTGATGAAGAATTATATAAAATAGTAAAAGACATTGTTAATAAATTGTTAGAAAAGAAAGTAAAAATAATTGTCATAGCATGCAATACAGCAACTACTAGATGTATAGAAAAATTAAGAAATGATTATCCTAAAGTATTATTTGTTGGAACAGAACCAGCAATAAAAGTAGCATGTGATAATGGTTACAATAATACTATTGTTATGGCTACACCAGGTACAATAGCATCAGAAAGAATTCATGATTTAATATCAAAAAATCAAAGAGAAAACCAAAATATATATCTTCTTCCATGTGAAGGATTAGCTAATGCAATAGAAACAAACGATTTAAAAAGAGTAAGCAAATTATTACATGAATATTTAGATGAGTACAAAGACAAAAATGTTGACTCTGTAGTACTTGGTTGTACACATTATCCACACATAAAAAAGAAAATCTCAAATATTCTTCCAAATGTCAAATTAATAGATGGAAATATTGGAGTGGCAAATAGAGTAAAATATTTATTAGAAAAAAATAAACTAATAAATAAAAGTAAAAAAACAGGTACACTAGAAATAATAAATAGTAATAATGAATAATTTAAAAAGTGAAACATCATCTTTTATGTTCCACTTTAATTTTATATTTAACTAAATTACATTTTGAGACTACTAATTGGTTTATCAGACTTTTGTAATAATTTTTTATATCGATCATGAGCATCAATTTTATAGTTAGTTGCAAAATTATAAATATCACCTATTGTCATACTAGAAAGTTTACCCACAAATTGTGTCATTTCTTCTTCAGATAATGCTTTCCATAAACATTCATAAGAAATAAGTTCTGTATAAATATTTGTTCTACCACTTACATAAAATCCTGGATGAACACAATGAGAACAATTTTCTCTTTCACGTACCAAAGCAGCTGCAGGTATCATATAAACTGTTGCACACATAGAACAGCCTGGTTCTTGTTTAAAATACACATCTAAAATACTACCATTTACCTCTTCTGTTACATGAATATAATAATAAGAATCTACAACATGAACATTTGTATATCTATTTGAAGTTACAACACTTACATCATTTGTTCTAGCATAACTACGTTGAAAGTACATAGGTCTTTGTTTATCATCTTGTTTAAAGTCAAACAAGTAAGATTCCTCTGCTTGTTTATCATGTAAGAATACATCTCTTTTCTCAAAACTATCAACACATAAAAATCTTTTTAAAGCATCATAAAATGATTTATATGATTCCGTTTCATTAAAATTAATTGCATCAGGATAGCTTGCAATTAAAGCATTGCTTATTTCATTATTCATTATTAATTCCCCCACTAATTAGTTAACATATTGTAACATGAATCAAATAATTTGTAAACATAAAGTACAAATTAAAAAAGGAGTCAGATATCTAACTCCTTTAGTTTTTAAGTCCTTTTAAACCTTTACATCCTTTAGAACCATTAAATCCTTCTAATATATTTGAATCAAATGATCTAACCTTTTTACTTTTATGTTTGTATTCTTTAATAGCTATTTGAATCATTTCATCTAATAAATCACTATATTTCATACCAGCTTCTTTCCATAAATAGAATGATAAACTTCCTGGTATTGTATTAGGTTCGTTAACATAAAATTTTTGAGTTTTAGAATCTATTAAATAATCAATTCTACAAACACCACTAAAATTCATAATTCTAAATACCTTTTTAGAACATTCTTGTATTTCATTAGTTAATTTATCACTAATTCTAGCTGGAATAATTCTACTTGTTGAAGCCATGCCTTTACTAGCAGAACCAGTTTTCTTAGCGTTGCCTAAATATTTATCAGCATAACTTAATATTTCATCTTCGCCCATTACTTCTTCAATTGGACTAACTTTTTGATATTCATAACTTCCAAGAACACTATCATTTACTTCAACTAAATTCTCAACAGCTTTTTCAACTACTACTTTAGTATCATAACTAATTGCTGTTTCAAGAGCTTCTTCAATATCCTTTTCACTTTTAACATAAGTTATACCTACACTACTTCCCAAAGTTGCAGGTTTAACAACAACTGGATATCCAACTTTTTTAATATTTTTTAATATTTTTTCTTTATCTTCTGTATATTCGTTATCAAAAAACCAAGTATAGTCAACTACTGGAATATCATTAGAAGCCATAATTTGTTTCATGGCAACTTTATCTTGACCTAAAGCAGCACCTAAAACATGAGAACCAACATATGGAACACCTACAGTATCTAAGTATCCAGCTAAAGTTCCATCTTCAACATTATTACCATGTACAACAGGAAGAATTACATCAACATCAGTAATATCTTTTCTAAATAACCCAGTAGTGCATTGTAATAAATAAGAATTTTCTTTCTTATATAAAGTTACCTTTTTAGCATATTTTTTAACATTATTAAAATCTTTAAAAGTTTCAATATCTAATAAAATATGTCCAGTATACCAAGTTCTATCTTTTGAAATATAAATTGGTATTATTTCATATTTACTTTCATCTAAATTTTTAATTGCTTGTAAAGCAGAAATTATACTAACCTCATGCTCTACAGTTTCTCCTCCAAATATAACTCCAACTTTTATTTTCATAAATTACTCCATCTCCTACTCATTAAATATATCTGGTAAATCATTTTCTAACAATACATATGTTTTATTATCACTTAATTTTCTCATTAAAGGGAAAGCTTCCTTTACATCATTTAATATATGTATTTTCTTTAAATCATATTTTTCTTTTTTTAATCCTTCTAATATAGGTCTAGTTTGCATTTCACCTACTAAAATAACTTCATCACAAACTTTAGCAATTTGACGTCCAAATTCCATATTCAAATTATGTTGTTCTTCTCCTAATTCGATCATACCAGGAGTAACAATAATTTTCTTTCCATCCATCATTCCAAGAACATCAAGTGCCATTTTAGAACCTACTGGATTAGAATTATAAGCATCATCTATTATATCAATATTTCCATATTTTCTTAATTGCAATCTATGTTCAACAGTTTCTATTCTTTTAACACCTATTTGAATTTGTTCTAAATTCATTCCTAAATTATATGCCATAGCTATAGCTTGTAAAACATTATATACATTAGCACTTCCAAGTAACTTAGTTTCAAATTCACACTTTTTCTTTTTATCTTTAAAAGTACAAGTAAACTTAGTTCCTCTATTTGATAAACTTATATCACTAGCACATACATCAGCATTTTTATTACCTATTGACACCCAAACAACTTTACATTTACTTTTAATTTTATAATTTCTTTGGTATTCATCATCCATATTTAAAACAGCAATTCCTGTTTCAGGCAAAGAATCAATTAATTCAAATTTAGCTTTTTGAATATTTTCTCTACTTCCAAAACTTTCTAAATGTGCAGTTCCAATTGTAGTTAAAATACCATATTGAGGTCTAATAAAATCACATTTTTGTTTTATTTCTCCTCTTTTAAATGCTCCCATCTCAGCAATAAATACATCACTAAACTTATCTAATTTATTATTAATAGATATCATTAAACCATTCATAGTATTAAAACTTTTTTCAGTAGCAAAAGAATTAAATTTAACATTTAAAATATCATTTAAAGCATTCTTAGTACTAGTTTTACCATAACTACCAGTAATACCAATTCTTTTTAAATTAGTCATACTATTAAGTTTATTTTTAGCAAGTCTTTTATAATGATTAAATACTATTTTTTCAATAGGTCTATTAATCACATTAGCAATTAACACAACAAATACATTTAAAAACATTAAAAGTCCTGCATAAGTACAATATAAATATAAAGGATATTTATCAAAACATATAAACATAGGAACTATAGCTATAAGATATAATATTAGCATAGTTACATATAATCTTTTAATTCTAGCAGTAATAACCAAAGGTTTTTTAGATTGTTCCATTTTAACTTTTTTACTTCTGATAATATAAGCTATTATATAAAATAATGAAAATACAATTAACAATGCAGTATCATTATTCTTTATAGTTGCAAAACCAATAAATAAAGCATCAAATATCAAAAATGTTTTTAATAGATTATCCATTATCCATTTAAAATATCTATTTCCATCATTATACCAGTTTTGTTGTAGCATATGCATAGCTTTTCTTGACTTAAACATCAAATAATAAAAATATGGAATTAACGCAAGTAAGAAATACCATTTCATTTATCTTCACCACCTATAAAATTTTTAAGTACACTTTTAGTTTGCTCAAGTCTTTCTAAATAAGCATAATGAGTACAACCTTCATATGTAACTAATCCACAATTATCAATCATTTTTTCTAAATCTAATGCATCATTATAACTAACAGCTGCATCATTAGTTCCCCATATTAACAATGTAGGACACTTTATATATTTAAGTTTATCAGTTAAATCATAATTAACATGTTTAACTAATATTTTTCTCATCATTTCACTAGCATTTCTATAATCAGTAGAACCAACGTATTTTTTAATAGTACTTTCTAGTTTATTCAAACCAGGAACTTTTTTTAATACTTTAAATATTTTTTGTTTAGTAGTTAATTTTTTATTTTCTACTCTATATGGACAAGCTAATAATACTAATTTTTTTGTTTTATATTTAGTAGCAAAACTCAATGAAATCTTTCCACCAAAAGAATGACCAATCAATATAGGATTATTCATCTTCAATTCTTTAGTTAATTCATAAACCATATCAGAATAATCTTCAATAGACCATACTTCATTAGGCTCAGCACTATCCCCAAAACCAGGTAAATCTATTATAAGCACATTATATTTCTTAATAAAAGGTTTAGCTATAGGCATCATCATTTGTATATTTTGACCCCATCCATGTAAATAAACTAAATTTGTTTTAGACTCATTATCATAAAATTCATAGTTAATATTAACTCCCTTAATATTTTTTCTCATAATAAAATCTCCCAATATAAGTATATCATAAAAAGAAACTCTTAGAACCATAAGTACACTTTATTGACAAGAAAAAAGTATACAAAACGTATACTAAATTCTAGCATTCATCAAATTACTTGAAGAATATCTTCTAAGTCCTCTATTAAATATTATATAAGAAGAGCTTATAAATAATATACAAACAACAACTAATATAATAAAGTACATCAAATTAAACTCTCTTAATACACTAACAGGTAAATAATTAACTATTCCAACTGGTAAAATACTATAAAGAATAATATTTATTCCACCTTTAAATATATCACCAGGATAAGTAGAAAACATTATCATAGAACTATTCATATTATCAGCAATCATATCAGCTCTTACAATCCAAAAACTAAGTGAAGAAAATATGACAGCTATACTTGTTAATATTAATCCACCAGTAATACAAAATAATGTATATAATGGTAAAACTCTAATATCATATAAAATAACCATAACAAGTGCAAATATTAAGTCACCTATCGCAGAAGTTTTAATATCAGATGTGATAACTGACAACAATACATTCTTAGGTTGTACTAAAAAAGTATCTAAAGATCCTTCAGTAATAGTTTCACTTAAACTATAAGCTTTCTCAAAAAAGAAATGAGATACACCATATGTTCCAGAAGCAATTCCCCATAACAAGAATATTTCTTTCATAGTAAAACTACCAATACTATCTTTAATAGATAAAAGAACAACCCACTGTACCAAAAAACTAGCATTATTAAGTATCATAAAAAATACATTAGATAAAAACGATACTTTATTTAACATTTCTCTTTCTAAAGCATATTTAATACTAAGTAAACATACTCTAATTTGATTTTTAACCTCCATTAACATTTAATTTCTTCACCCCTTTCTTGTAAATGATTTTACATATTAAACTGCAAACAACAATGTAAATAATTTGTGCAATAAAAATTTTCAAAAACATACTATAACTAAAATCAACAAATAATTTAGCTGGACCATAAGAAACTACATAAATAGGACTATAAGACAACATTCCTCTTAATTTAATTGGAAAATATTCAATAGGAAATATAGTTCCAATCACAATTATAACTTTACTATATAACCAATAAAATGGCATAGCATCCTCAACTTTAAAACTAAAAAGTCCTATCATCAATATAAACAAAATGTTAATCAAAATAGCAAAAATACAACTAATTATTAAAAGTATAATATTAATAAAATTTAATGATGGAATATGTCCTACAAATAAAATACCAATCATTAATGATGAAATAACATATATAAGTGCTGATATAGTCACATTACCTAAATGATTAGATATAACATATCCAATATAACTATATGGTTTATTTATATTATAAGCAATATTGCCACTCTTAACATCAGTACATATCTTCTTACATAATTTTCTACCACTAAGTATATTCCATAAAGTTTCAGTAACTATAACATACCATATCATTTGTTCTACAGAATAACCATTAATAATCTCAGAAGGATCACTATAAATATATTTCCACAAAGATATTAAGATATAAACTATAATATATGAACTTAAACATCTAACAAGTATATTAGTCATATATTGTAAATTACTTTGAAGTTCTGACTTAAATATATAAAAATATTTTTTCATCTTACTTACCTTTTTTATAAATAGAACTAATTATTTCTTCTAAAGGAACATTAGAAATATTTATATCTATAATATTATCTGGATTTAATAATTTAATAACATCAGTAACACTTCTTTTAGTAATATCTACTTCTACTTTTAAATTATATCCTTTATCCTTAAGTACATTTATTCCCTCTTCATCATTAATAGATACTCTTTCTTTCATCTTAACTTCAACTATTTTTTTATTTAAATAATGATATTTTAAATTCTCCATTGTATCATCAAGTACTACTTGTCCATTATTAATAATGATAACTCTTTTACACAATTTTTCTATATCAGAAACATCATGACTAGTTAAAAATATAGTAGTTTTATACTCTTTATTCATTCGTTTTATAAGAGAACGAATATTTTCTTTAACAACTGGATCTAATCCAATAGTTGGTTCATCTAAAAACAATACTTTTGGTTCATGTATTAAAGATGCAACTATTTCACATCTTATTCTTTGTCCTAAGCTTAAATTTCTAACTGGAGTATTTATAAAATCATTTAATTCAAATAACATAATTAATTCATTGATTTTCTTTTCAGCTACACTATTTGGTATATCATAAATCGCCGCAAAGAATTTAAAATTATCATATGGTGTTAAATGAGTCCATAATTGTTCCTTTTGTCCAAATACAGTACCTATTTCATAAGCAAGTTTTTTTCTTTCTTTAACAGGATCAATTCCCATTACTTTAATACTTCCAGAATCAGGATATAAAATACCAGTAAGCATTTTAATAGTTGTACTCTTTCCTGCTCCATTAGGTCCAATGAATGCTATAATCTCGCCTTTTTCAATATTCAAATTGATATTTTTAACAGCATGAACAATTTTATATTTAGGTTTAAACATAGATTTAATACTACCCTTAAAACCTTTTTCTTTAGTTTTTACTTTAAAAGCTTTTGATAACTTTTTAACTTCTATTATTGACATATAAATTCCTCCTTTCTAATAAAAAAACGTATACTTAAAATCTGAATATAAGTATACGTTAAAGCAACAAATATTCATTCATATTTTAAGATTTCATAGCTGTTAATGACATGACAAGAACGCTTACGCATTCAACATATAAATCTTTTAACATAAACATTCTCCTTTCATATTAGCTGACTCTATTAAAAAGACGAAAAAAGCACAAAGTCAACTTATTAGTGACTCCGTGCTTAAATGACGTGTAGGTTTATCCCGAGATAGCTCGACTATTCTTATATCTCCTCACTTGCCTAAAATTATACACTATTTTTGTATTTTGTCAATCTATAAATTTAATTTAGTAGAATCAGTTAGTTTCCTTTCATATTTTCTAGTAGGTTCATTAGATAAACATGAATTATAATTTGATACTCTAGATATTGTTTCAATAATACTTGGTTTAGAAGCAGCTAATCTTTTAAGCCTTGAAGCATACTCAATCATTTCAGCATTATCACCACAATGTTCTAATATCTCTTCACTATCTCTAAGAGCATTCTCACTAGATAATACTTGATTATCTAATATAACATTTATTTCTTCAATAAGCTTAGATATTTCTTCTCTATCATCACCAGAATCTAAAGCTTTCTTTAATGCATTTCTATCTCTAAACAATTTATAAGACGTTCTTCTCTTTCCATGACTATCATATATTAAACTTAAAAATGGAAATCTCTTTCTACTATTTTTAACATACTTTATTATTTCACTTATATTCTCATCAAACACAACATCAATATCAACTAATCTACCATTTATTACTCTACATCTAGAATTATGCCTAATAATATCATTCTCTGCATTATATTTATCAACCATATAATATGCACCTAAATAATCAATAAATTCTCTATTAATTCTATCAGCCTTAATTCTTGCATATAATTCAAAAAGTATATATGGATAATTACCATTATAATAATTCATATTAGTATATGAAAGTAAAAAATCTTTAAAAAACACTATCTCATCATAACTAGGATATACTTTAGTATGTAATCTTTCAGATTGAAATAAATGTTCAAATTCATGAAATATAGTATTAAATAACAAACATGAGCCACTATATGGATAATCACTAAAATCATCAACTAAAGATGTAGATATAGAAACAACATGTTCACGATAATAACCACATACATCATTTCTACTTCTAAACGCAACATTACATTTAGTATTATTTTGAATTGCATAATTACTAACAAAATCAATTACTATTTTTCTTGCTAAATTAGTTGACATATCTTTATGATAATAAATAACATTTCTTAAATATAAAAGTATATATTCTTGTGGAATAGTTGTTAAACTATAATTAATAATAAAACCTAAATCTTCAACATCTCTAATACTTAATACTCTATTATCAAACTTAGATAATTCATTTTTTAATTTATTTTCATAATCAATATCTTTAATATAAAAGTCTATTATCTTTATTAAAGAACAAATATACTTTCTAGTCCATTCATCATTTTTACCATTTTGTAAAGCAACTTCAAGCATATTTTTATATTCTTTTATTAAACCATAAAAGTTAGTAAATAAATTATCTTTTAATCCACTTTTAGCTAGTTCAAAAATATGTGTTAATAAACCTTCTGGTATCATAGAATTAGAACTTAAATAATAATAAATTTGGTTTGATAAAATATTATCTAAATTTTTATTATTACTTTTTACTTCAAATATATTTTCCATTGCTCCCCCTATTTTATTATTTTTACCCCTTTAAAAAGTGAACATATTATACCACAAATCATTAAAAAAGTCCACATTAATGTAGACTATCAAAAAACTCTTCTACACTTTTTGCAAGAATATATTCATCATTTAGGTCAATATTATCATTTAAAAGATTAATATAAACTATATAATTTTCATGTATGCAATAATATCCATTATAAGAATCACATCCAAATGGTATATAACCTTTAGGTATAAAATAATCAGCTACATCAAAAATGCTATCATCATCATCCTCATTAAAAGACAATAATTTATTAAAATCATTTTCTTCTTCATCATATAAAGTACATACGTATGGAGTTGGAAATCCACCATTATTCTCACTCATTATTTTCTTTAAATATGATGGAAACTCTATAGAATATTTCTTTTCAAATTTATCTATTGCACCTTTATCATTAAGTTTTTTACTATATTCCCATTTAATCATTTTCATAAATATCACAATAAATATTTTATCATAAACTAAGAATGTATAGAATATGTTGAATGCTTTTTATTTCACTAAAATTAATGTATAATAATTTTGGTGATGTATATGAAAAAAATAGTATTAGCTTCAAACAATAAACATAAAATAACAGAAATAAGTCAAATACTAAATAATCAAGAAATAATCACAATGGAACAAATTGGATTTGATAAAGAAATAATTGAAGATGGAACTACTTTTTTAGAAAATGCACTAATTAAAGCTAAAACGATAAGTGAATTTATAAAAGATAAAGGATTAGATTATGATGTTTTATCAGATGATAGTGGTCTTTGTTGTGAAGCATTAGATGGTAAACCTGGTATTTACAGTGCTAGATATAGTGAAAATCATAATGATAAAGCAAATAGAGATAAATTAATAAAAGATTTAGAAGGTAAAGATAAAACAGCTTATTTTAATTGTACTATGGTTCTTTATCACATAGATGGTACATATGAACATGTAGATGGTAAAACTTATGGTAAGATTATTGATCATGAAGTTGGTGATACATCTTTTGGCTACGATTGTATATTTTTATCTGAAGATTTAAATAAAACATTCGGAAGCGCAACTAGTGAAGAAAAAAATAGCGTATCACATAGATTTAGAGCTGCTAGTCAATTAAAAGAATATTTAAGAGAAAAAGATATGAAAATAATTGGAATAGTAGCTAGATCATATTGGAATAAAGATAATCAAAGTATATTACAATTTTATGAAAAAGTAAGAACTGCCTTTAGTAGATATGATAATATCGCATTGATTGGAATTATGCCAACAGACGAAAGAACTTACACAGAAATAACTAGAGGTGATGATAAACTTGATAATGCTAAATTAAACTGTGTTTTAGATAAATGTGATGGTTTTATAGTTCCTGGAGGTACATATCATCAAAATTTAGACGAATATGTTATAAACCATGCTATCAAAAATGACAAACCATTGTTAGGAATTTGCTTAGGTTTTCAAATAATGTGCAGTATGTTCTCAAAAGAAAGAGAAAGATATGATATGACTATTGCACTACCAAATAATGATCATTATAAGCCAAATATCAAAAATGCACATAAAATTAAAATAAAAGAAAATACACTATTAAAATCAATTCTAAAAGAAAAAGAAATCAATGTTAATAGTGTACATCATTCATACATAAATAACGAATTAAAAGATTTAGTTATTTCCTCTTATAGTGAAGATGGTGTAATAGAAAGTGTAGAATATCCAAATAAAAAATTTATAGTGGGATTGCAATGGCATCCAGAAGTAATAATGGATAAAGATAGTATTAAAATATTAGATTATTTTGTTGATAAAATGTAAAGAAGTTAGGTGTCCTAACTTCTTTTTTAAAACTCTTTGTTTTTATAAATTTTAACAGATATAAAATATGAAATAATAATTATCAATAAAGAAATAATTATTGTAATAACAAAAAATAAATTACCAAGAGAATCAAAATAATTAATAATTTTATCAAAACTTATCATTCTCGATAATACACTACCAATCATACTTATTCCTATAACCAAACCAAATATTATTAGTCTTCCATTCATAGCTCCGTATTTATACATCAAAGGATATAATAAAGATACAACAACTACACATGCAAATACAGAACCAACTAAAGTAGAAATTATATTACTCATATCTAAAGATTTATTACTATAACCAACACCTAAAGCTAATAAAAATGATATAACAAGTAGAAATAATATAACAATAAATGTAGAAATATATTTAGCTTTAACTGCCTCTTTTCTACCATTAGGCAAAGCAGAAACATAAGTATTAAATTTATTAAACTCGTCATAACTAAAAGTAGAAACAAACATCATAATACTAAATATAGGCATAATAACCAAAATATCAGAACTATTATCTTTAATAGCTAATAAACTCAATGCAACTAAAACAATAAACAAAATTTTAGCATTTGATTTTACAACTAACAAATCTTTTTTAATTAAACCTTTCATTTTTCTACCCCCTTTATTACAAGTAACATTAATTCATCTAAAGTAATATTATCAACAATAGAATTTTTATATTTCTTTTTAATAACATTCTTATCTTTAACTAATATTTCATAACTATATTTATTTTTTCTATATCTTAAAATATCTTTTTTATCTAATTTGTTAAATAATTTTTCATCACATTTTAAAATACCATAATCATCAATAATATCATCTTTATTTTCATTTAAAATAATATTCCCTCTATTAATAAATATAATTTTATCAGCTATTTGTTCTAAATCACTTGTTATATGAGTAGATAATAAAATAGTATGTTCTTCATCTTCAACAAATTTTAGGAATAGATCTAATATTTCACTTCTCACAACTGGATCAAGTCCACTAGTAGGTTCATCTAAAATTAATAGTTTAGGTTTATGAGATAATGCAGTAATAATCTCTAATTTCTTTTTCATACCTTTAGATAATTCTTTAATTGGTTTATCTGATTGTAATTTAAATTCGTTAATATATTTATAGAACATCTCACTATCCCAACTACTATAAATACCACACATTATTTTATCAATATCTTTAGCACTCAACACTTCAGGAAAAAATGATTCATCTAAAACAACACCAATATCATTTTTAATACTTTCATCAGTATAATTTTTATTAAATATTTTAATATTGCCTTCATCAATTTTAATAATATTTAAAATACTCTTTATAAAAGTAGTTTTTCCTACTCCATTCTCTCCAATTAGACCAACAATTAAGCCAGATGGTATTTTAAGTTCATCTAAATCTAATTTAAAACCATTCTTATATTTTTTTATTAGTTTTTTAACTTCTATAACATTTTTCATTATTCTTCACCCCAAATATACTCAAATGTATCAATAATATCTTTTTTATCAATATTATATTTTTTAGATATATCTATTATTTTATTAATATAATCTTCTATCTCTTTTTGCTTTTTTTCAAGTGACAATTCTAAATTTCTAGGAGCAACAAAGCTACCCTTTCCTTGTTTAGTAATTATATAGCCTTCATTTTCTAACTCATCATATGCCTTTTTAACTGTCATAACACTTATTCTTAAATCTTGAGCTAAGCTTCTAATAGATGGAAGACTTTCATCTTCTTCTAATTCATTAGACATTATTTGTTCAATAATAGAATTTTTAATCTGTTCAAAAATTGGTGTATAACTATTATTACTTATAATTAAATTCATAACATACTCCTCATTACATATAACATTATATAACAGTGTATAACAGCTGTCAAACTATAAAAAAATTATTAAAGAATTCTTTAATAATTAATTATCTAAATCTTCTTTCAGAAACATCTTCTTCGTTATATCTTCCATCATCAAGAACCCAATTAGATTCTAATTCTTCAAGACTAATTTCACGACTAATAGTTGGTTTAGTAGTTACATCTAAAACAAGTATAGCACTAACTCCATTTCTACGCACAACATATTTAAATATTTGATCAACATGTTTTTGATTATTTTCACGTTTAACTAGAAAAGTCCCAACTGGATAAGGAAAAGTCACAGTAAAAGGATTATCCATAATCACACCCCCTCAAAATTCAGACATATTATACCACAAAACATTAGAAATTGAAAGAAAAAATTGAAGGTAAGAATTGTAAAATATAAATAGACAAGATATAACAACATAAAACAGCAATTAATATCTTTCTATTTTCTTTAAATTTATTATTAAACCAATAAACTCCAGTTAATATCATGCCTAATATAAAAAGCAAAAAGCAAAAATAAACGAATAGTTTAATACTGCTTCCACTATCACTAACTATTGAATTATTCATTATTACATTAGCTCTTGCAAACCAGAAAATAAATATGCCAAACATTTCATAAATAAATCCGCCAAACATTCCTAATTTAATTCCTAAACAAAAAGAACAAAAAACTCCAATATTAAAACTAACCAAACCTAAACAAATAAAAAGATTAGTAATATCATTTTTAACATAAATTACATCACTTATAATAACAAGTAAAAATAAACGATAAATTCAATTCCAATGCTTATCTCTTTACAATCTAATTTTAATCGTAAAGAATATGGTATGTTTTTTTAATCTCATTTTTTTCACTATCAACAATATTTAAATTTTCATCATCAAATTCATTTTCATTTTTCATAATAAACACTCCTAAACTAAATTATAAAGCAAAGGTACTAATTGAATTATAGAAATAGAAATCAAGAAACATCCCAATAAAACATAAAGATAATATCTATTATCTTTTAAATGTGAACAAATATTATAAATAATAGTTAAAATAAAACCAATCACCGCAAGTATAACTGCAATACCAATCAACACATAAACATTAAAACCCAAATCACTAACTATTGGATTATTCAAAATATAATTAATTTGACCTACGAGCATAAAACTTAGTCCAGCTGCACCATGAGTAAAAAGAAAAGGTATACCCATGCCTCTAACAAATAAACCTATACACAAACCAGCAATAAAAAATACTAATCCAAAATAATAAGCTGGTAAATTCTTGACATCATATTTTAAACCAATTAATCCAATTATAACTAATAAAACAGCGAACACTACGATACATGCAACTTTTTTATTGTTTTTAATTATATA
Organism: uncultured Bacilli bacterium; assembly: GCA_934096645.1. Lineage (GTDB taxonomy): Bacteria > Bacillota_I > Bacilli_A > RF39 > UBA660 > CAG-1000. Next base: position 74,790 of record CAKOMK010000007.1, read on the forward strand.
TATAATATCCTGTGAATTGTCTACATTATTCTTATTATCATCAATTTTATAATCCATAAATACCACCAACTAACAAAAGAAACTTATAAGTGAAGCAAGAAACACAGACACTACTATAAAAATATAACTAAAATATAAATAATCTTTGTTTTTTGAAGCTTCACTATTAAAGCCATACTTAATATAAACAACATATCCCATTATTGCAAAAATTATTGAAAAAAGTAACAACATACGCCCAATATCCGATGGATAACGACTATCAATTATAGGGGAATATTGTGAACCTAAAATCATACCGAAACCTATAAAAGAAAAGAAAGTTAGAAATAATTTTGTCTCACCTTTTTCAGATAAACCAGTAACAAACGAAAGTGTAAAGAAAAACAAACCAGCAAAGTACACCAAATATGTATCAGTAAAATAACTTATAAATCCAATTAACACTAATAATGCCATAAAAATTATTAATGGCCACCTAGATATTTCAGAATCATCTGTTGCATTAATTGAATTAATAGCTCTCCTCATTAAAATCATAGTTTCATTAGGTTTTTCATAATAAATCTCTTCAATTTTTTTCATAGCTATATCAAAATCATTTTCCATATTAAATCACCCCACAAAAAATTGGAAAGAATTTAATAATTGCAAAAGCAGTTAAATAACACATTAAAAGTATTAACAAAACACATTTCTTTTTCTTTACTTTATCACTAAAGTTATATATAAAAGTTAATATCAATCCTATTAAAAATAAACTTGTTGAAACACCAAGCCATGTATATATGACAGTATTGCCTGTGTCACTTAAAATAGGACTGTTTAAAATATTAATAACTTGATCTTTCAAGAAAAGATTGAATCCACAATATCCAAATATCAAGAATATAAACAAACAAGGAAACCAAGTACGTAAACATAAAAATAAACCAGAAATAAACAAACCCACACCAAAGTACAAACTAAATGGATTAGCCATATTATTATCATATTCAACTATTACTAACATTAACGCAAAACAAATATAATATGGTATGAAATAATATTTATCATATAATTCCTTTTTATGTTTTTTCTTACTTTCTGGATAAAGTTTAATTATAATTTTATTTAGCTTATCTACAGTCTTAACAGGATACTTTTCATAACATTCTTTTAGCATTTGTTTACATTCTTCAAATTCACTATTCATACGACACCTACTGTATAAATTATATAATATTTAATACAATATTCAAATAAAATAAAAACAACTTTACTCTAAAAGAATAAAATTGTCTTTATATTTAATTTATACTTTTAATAAAATAAAGACTTGATACATCTGTATCAAGTCTACATTAACGAACATCATGTTCGACTATATCTCTATGGCAGGGGTAGAAGGACTCGAACCCTCCCCAACGGTTTTGGAGACCGGCATGCTACCACTGACACCATACCCCTAGCACAAAAACAATTATACTATATGTTTTTTAGATTATCAACAAAAAATGAAAAAATCCAAGAAATTATTTTCTTGGACCTGCGTCACCATTTTGTAACTCCCTACTATTAGACAAATAATCAACATAGAAATTTATAAGTCCTTCTTCATTCATATATTCAATATTAGCACCTGTAATTTGCAAATTACTTTTAATTGTACTAATAAGAGATGATCTATCAAAATTACTTATTATTTTACGATAATTAGTAGGATCATTAGGATTTAAAGACTTTCTTGTAAATCTTTCAATTGTACCATAACGATAAAAATCATTTAATGCTCTTCTTAATTGTTCAGGGCCATATTTTTGAAGAGTTGCATTACATACTGCATTTAAACTTGTTGCCAAAGAGTTTCCAAAAGATAAAGAAGTAAATCTATTAACTAATGTTTCTAAATCAATACCATCTACTTTACCAATTCTCTTTTCAACAATATCATAAATCATATTAAACATATCTCTACTTGATACATTATTCTTTAATCTACTTCTTAAATTTTCATGATCTGATGTAAAAGAACTATAATCCCCACTATTTATTGCTTTCAATATAGCATATTTAACTTGTTCAATACCATATTTAGAATATGTAGCCATTACAGCTTTCATAAAAATATTTTCTTTTTGAGCTGGTGTTAATTGAAAATTTACAGTATAATTCTTACTTGCTTTTTGGAATTGACCTCTACTAAATCCAACAGCTTCTGAATATGCAACTCTAATACTATTATAATGTTGATTATTTCTAAACAAAGAATCAAATTCTTTATTAAAGTCATCAATACTAACTCTATCTCTATGCAAATTTCTATTAATAAAAGTTGCTATTCCACTAGCCATTTCATGATTATATGAAAATCCTTCTTCATACATAACACCCAATCCATTATAATTAGGAACAAATGGATTAGTTTTATTCAACCCAGCTTTTATATATTTATTATTATTGCAAAAATCTATAATTCTATATGCATTTTCAACATCTTCAATAGGCAATCTAATTACAACATTATCATTTCTTAAGTCCATTCCAACTTTTGAAGCATGTGCCATATTTAGTGAAGCCATGAAACTAAATAATTCATTAACTCCTTTAGCTAAATGATCATAATCAATAGGAATATATATTTTAATATCTCTTATATCTAATAATTCAGCTCTATTAGTAAATTGACAAAAATATTTCCAATCTTCAGATTGAAAAACACTTACACCGCGAATATTTCTAAATTTTTCAATCCATGTATGAAATATATTTTCTATTGATTTTCTTTTATTATGATCATTTTTTTTAATATTAACTCTCGACAACAAATAATATACATCATCTGTTGATAACATAGTATTGTTTTGTTTAGCAATAGAAAGCATCATGTTTAAGAAATCATTCATTTCAGTAATTCTTGGAGAATCTAAAGAAATACCTGTATTAGGCAAACTATTCATCTTTATCTTCCTCCAAATCAAGTTTTAAATCAGTAACTGTATCTTCTAAAGCATTTTTAATCTCATCAGTATTAATAACTACAGTATCATCTAAATCTTCAATATTATGAATTGCTATACCAGTTTTTCCTTCTGAACTTTCATCTTCAATTACTATAGTTTCATTTCCATATTTTAATGTCTTCATAAGCATATACTCCTTATAATTATTATATTATAGAGAAACACTAAAGTAAAATTATAATGTAAAGATTTACACAATTACATATAATACTCTAGGTGATTATATGTTAATTAATTATACAACTAAAGAATTGGACATGTGTGCTAGATTAATGAGAGCAGAAGCTTTAGCAGAAGGAGATCTTGGAATGCTAATGGTTGGAAATGTTATTGTAAATAGAGCAATAGCAAATTGTTTAGATTTTAAAAATATAAGAAGTATTAAAGATGTTGTATCATCAAGTAAAGGTGGTTTTGTAGGATATAATAGTCCTCTTTATAATAATGGAAGTGCTACATCAAAAGAAAAAGAATTAGCAAAAAGAGTTTTAAAAGGTGAATACTATTACCCAGCTACAAATGCATTATGGTTTTATTCTCCATCAAAAAATGCTGAATGTAAAGGAACATGGTTCAATCAAAGAAATGTTGGAAGATATAAAGGACATTGTTTCTATGCTCCAGACCCAGGTGTATGTAAAGAATTATATTAATGATTTTACTATAATATTATGATATAATGTACTCACGAGGTAACTATGGAAGTACTTGATTTTATAATAAATAAAATAGCTAGTTTTTATAATACTGGAAACACTATAAATGGAATAATAGCAACTATTTTAGCAATATTAGTTTTTCATAAACCAATATATTTTTTAATTGGTTTATTTTTTACACGTAAATTTAAGCTAGCAAAGAATAAACATAAATATGCTATTATGATAGCAGCAAGAAATGAAGAAAAAGTAATTGGTAATTTAATAGATAGTATTCATAAACAAGATTATCCTAAAGATTTATTAACTATATTTGTAGTTGCAGATAACTGTACAGATTCAACCGCAAAAATAGTTAGAGATAAAGGATGTATATGTTATGAAAGATTTGATAGTGAACATAAAACAAAAGGTTATGCATTAGAATTCTTAGTTGACAATATTAAAAAAGATTATGGAATTGAATCTTTTGAAGGATACTTCATATTTGATGCAGACAACTTATTAAAAAAAGATTTTATTTCTAAAATGAATAATGCTTTTGATTCAGGAGAAAAAATAATCACATCGTATAGAAATACAAAGAACTTTGATGAAAACTGGGTTGCATCTACATATGCAATACATTGGATAAGATCAATAAGATTAAATCATAGAGCTAGAAGTGTTTTAAGATTAGCAACAAATATTCAAGGAACAGGTTTTTTATTTTCAAATGAAGTTATTAAAGATGGATGGCACTACACTTCTTTAACTGAAGATAGAGCTTTAACTGCTGATGCAGTAGCTCAAGGATATCAAATAACATATCAAGATGAAGCAGAATTTTATGATGAACAACCAACTAGCTTAAAAATAGCTTGGAGACAAAGACTTAGATGGTCAAAAGGACATTTACAAGCATTTGTTCAAACTGGTCCATATTTATTTGCAAACATCTTTTTAGGAAAACATTTTATTAAAACAAAATGGAGAAAAATAGAAAAAAAGAAAAACAAAACTCTAAAAGACTACTTATTATCATTTATTGAATCAATAAGACATAGATTTGCTTCATTCGATACTTTATCACAACTAACACCTATTTCATTTATAAATTTAGTAAGATGGTTAGTATTCACAGTAATAATTTATTGTTCATACACTTACGTTAATGGCTTAGAAACAACATATATATTTGATGGAAGCAATTATTTATCAAAATTACTTGGTAATATTTTTAATTTTAATTTATCAGCTGGACCAGGATTTCACGCAATGTATTTAGCACTCATATTATGTGTTTTTTATAGAATTATTTATAGATTATCAATAAATATAAGTAATATGCTAATAGGTATATACGTTCTATTTATAGAAAGAAAAAGAATCAAAAAAATAAATTTAAAAAATAAAATACTTTTCATATTAACATGGCCAACATTTGATATTATTGGAAGATATACTACTTATATTGCTTTATTTAAAAAAGTTACATGGAAACCTATCCCACATAATAGTAAAGTAACAATAGATAATGTAAAATAATCAAATTTTACAATAAAAGTTTAATATGATATAATTTAAGAGATTTTTAGAGGTTGAGATTTTATGGCAAAAATTTTAGGAGATATTATTACTTTTTTAGGTAGTTTATATCCATGGTTAAGAAAATTTAATGCAGTATTAGGTGCTGTATTAGTTTATGCAGTATTTTATAGAAAAATATATTTTTTAATAGGAATGTTCTTTACAAGAAAGTTCAAGCCTGCGAAAAAGAAACATAAATATGCAATAGTTATTGCAGCAAGAAACGAAGAAAAAGTAATTGGTAATTTAATAGATAGTATTCATAAACAGGATTATCCTAAAGATTTATTAACTATCTTTGTAGTAGCTGATAACTGTACTGATTCAACTGCAAAAATAGTTAGAGATAAAGGATGCATATGTTATGAAAGATTTGATAGTGAACATAAAACAAAAGGATATGCACTAGAATTCCTATTTGACAGAATTGAGGAAGATTATAAAAGAAATTCATTTGAAGGATTTTTTGTATTTGATGCAGACAACTTATTAAAAAAAGACTTTATATCTAAAATGAATGATGCTTTCGATTCTGGAGAAAAAATTATTACATCATATAGAAATATAAAAAACATTGATGAAAACTGGATTACAATATGTTTTGGAGTACACTGGTTGAGATCAATTCGTGAAAACCATAGAGCAAGAAGCGTTTTAAGACTTGCAACCAATCTTCAAGGAACAGGATATTTATTTGCTAGTGAAGTTGTTGAAAACGGATGGCATTACACTTCATTAACTGAAGATAGAGGCTTTACAGCAGATGCAGTGTCACAAGGATACAGAATATCTTATCAAAATGATGCGGAATTTTATGATGAACAAACTCCAAATTATAAAGTTGCATACAATCAAAAATTACGATGGTCAAAAGGTTTATTAATAAATTTTAAAGAATCAGGACTTAAGTTATTTGCAAACATATTCTTTGGAGAAAAATTCGTAAAAGTAAAATGGACAAAACAACAAAAAAAGAAATATCCATGGTGGAAAAAAATATTACTCTCAATTAAGCAAAGATTTATGATGTATGATACATTTATGCATCTACTTCCAACTAATGTTATAAATATTTTTAGATGGTTAACTGTTTCTTTATTCTTCCATGCATGTTATTGTTATTCACATGGATTATCATCAACTAACCTTCTAGCTGGTGGTACATATCTTGCAAAAATATTAAGACATTGGTTTAATCCAATGGTAGAAATACCTGCTGGACCTAAAGCATTTTTTGTAGGATTATTAATATTTATTTGGGCTCGACTATTTTATAGAATTGGAGCATACATTGAAAAAATTGGTATTTACTATTACGTTCTATTTATGGAAAGAAAAAGAATCAAGAAAATGCCAATCAAGAACATTATTAAATGGAGCTTAACATGGCCAATATTTGATATAGTAGGAAGATATACAACATACATAGCATTATTTAAAGACGTTGGCTGGAAACCTATTCCACATACAAGTAAAATTACCATAGATGATATTGCAAATGAACAAAAACAAAAATAAAAGAAACTCATTAATTTTGAGTTTCTTTTTCATTATCATTCTTTGAATTATTTTTTTCTAATTTAACTTTTTTAAAATAATTAAATTTAAGAGCTAAATCATTCTTTTTAGTTAAATAACTTATTAAATAATTTTTATCTTCTAATTCTTCAGGATCAATCTTTTTATTGTTAGTAACCTCTGCTCCACTAACATAAACATTTCCATCATACCAAGAATAATCACTAAAGAATACTATTCCTTCATAATTAGGATTTAATGCATCTTCTCCAATATAATTGTTAACATTATGTTTAATACCAAATAAATTTAATACAGTTGGTAATATATTTAATTGAGAGGTAACTTTTTTAATATTAGTTTTTTTAGTATCACTTGACCATATAAAGAATGGAGTATTATTTATTAAATTATTAGATGTATTTTTATACTTATCTAAAACACTTTGATCTTCAATTGTATATAAATAATGATCAGTAAATGCAATTATAACAGTATTATCTAAAACACCTTTTTCTTCCATCTTTTGAAGTAATAATTCAATCATATAATCAGTTTCTTTAGCTTGTCTTTTAGCACACTCTTCATCACTCATTTGACTAAATTCAATCTTTATTTCATCTATAGATTGACCAGTATTATTAGCTATCTCTTCTTTTTCTTTTTGGATATCTTCTTCATATAATTTCTTACATACACCTTTAGTATTAGTAAATGGTAAATGAGGACTATAAGTAATAATATAATCTACAAATTTTCCTTCTTCAGGAAACATCAGATCACTAAATTCTTCATTTAAAATTAATTCTCTATCTAATTGATGTTCATTATTCTTATAATCAAACATATCTGCTAAACCATAATAATTATCATAACCCCAATTCTTATAGTTAACAGTTCTCGAATAGAATTCTCCACTATTCATATGAAATGCATTAACAGAATAATCTAATTTTTTAAATAAATGAGCCATAGAATAAGGAAAATTATTTTTATTAAATGTATAAGCATTCTTAGTATATGAAAGAGGTGTAATAAATCCAGTGTTAACAGCAAACTCTGAATTAAATGTTGAACCTCCCCCATTATAATAAGAATAATGATTAGTAAAATTGTATGAACTATTCATTAATTTATATATTGTCGGAGTATTTTCTTTAGATACAAGCCATGTATCCATTCCTTCCATTTGTAAGAAAATTACATTTTTTCCTTCAAATTTACCAGTATATTTGTTTTTATGTTCTTCACTCTCTTTAAATGCTTCATCTAAAAAAGCAACATCCTCAGCATTTTCTTTTTCTTTTGTTTTTAAAAATGTTATATAAAAATTTCTAATAGTATATTCATATAAACCACATATTTTCATACTTTTATTATTATCATTAAATGAAATATATATATTTCTAGGATTTTTCCAACTAGACCATGTTAATGTACTATTAGCTTTTCCCAATGAAAAAGGAACAAGCAAATGTAAAACGATAAATCCAGCTAATATAATACCTGCATTTTTATAATTATTCTTTTTATTTTTAGGAATATATTTATACCCATATACAATTGCAATAATAACTATAATAATAGAAACATATACCCAGGGATTGCAATTCTTCAATGTGTCTAACATATAAGACTTACCTTCACTAGCAGACTCAACTAAACTAAAATCAAAAAAAGTCTTTGTCATAGAATAATAAACATTATTCACTAGAAACATAGTTAAAAACAAAGCATTAAAAAGCAAATACAATATTTTATTAATTACACCTTTAAAACTTGTTGATAATCCTACAAACAATGCTATCCATATTGTACTAAATAACACCGGCGCATAAAATGCTATAGTTACAAAGTCAATATCTTTTCCGAATAAAAAAGTGAATACATCCATTAATACAAATGGTAAACACATCATTATTATATATTTATATTTAATATAAAATTTCTTAACTTTTTCTAAATTCCTTTTCATTCTTTGAAAAAACATGGCTTTTTTAATTTTCTTTTTTACTTCCATATAAATCACCATTCGAATATATTATACTCGTTTATATTATTATTTTCAACTATCGTGTCTTCTATACACATAGAGTTAACTTTGAAGTTTACTTTCACCAGTTTTATAATCAATAGTTATACCTGGCTGTGCATTATAAACAAAAACGTTAAATTTTATGCCTTCACCATTATCTTCTAGAGAATATGCCTCCATAAGAACACCACTAGCTAATAAATTTTCATCTTTAAATATTGGTGTAACTCTATATAACACATGATTACCTGTAGATTTAATATAATTAGCAACCTTATTTTCAAAATCTAACATGCCAACTGTATTCATATATCTTGTACATGTAATTAAATTGTTTTTATTAGCATTTTCTCCAGTAAGTTGATATCCAATCAAATGACATCTATTATATAAATACTTTCCGTCAATATTATCATATTTAACAGTGTGCCATCCTGTAGGTTTAACACTTCCAATACTTCCTCTAGGTTCAGTTGGCATTAAATCCTTCCCTATACTAGCATAAGCTTCTCCACATCTTCCAAGAGAATCAAGTTCACTATAAACTTCAAATGATTCACCACTTTTAGATATATCTTCGAAATTAGGTTCATTATTATTAATAATCACATAAGCAGAACCATCATATTCAGGTATCTCATTTATATTAGAAACACTGTTTATTTTGTTATTATCAAAAGCAAAAGACTTATTACTATCATATAAGTAATAAGCTCCAATAATTATTGCAACTAATATAATTTCTACTAACTTATTTTTACTACTTTTCATATATATATAATATCATATTTTAATAAGTTAAGGAATTAATAATTTCTGTCCTACACTTAATTTGTCACTTGATAGATTGTTAATATTTTTAATTTTATTAACAGTTGTGTTATATTTATTTGATATTTTCCACAAAGAATCACCACTTTTAACAGTATATTCTTTTAAATTAGGAATAATTAATTTTTGATCAATTTTAATTGTATTAGACGACAAATTATTAGCTTTTTTAATATCACTTACAGTTACTCCATATTTATTAGCAATACTATTTAAATTATCTCCTTTTTTGACAGTATAAGTTATATTATTATTTGTAGAACTATTTTGAGTATTAGATGGTATTATTAACTTTTGATTGATTGTTAAAATATTACTCTTTAATCCATTAGCATTTTTAATATCATTAACACTTACTTTATATTTATTAGCAAGATCCCACAAAGTATCACCCTTTTTAACAACATGATATGTTTGACCTTCACTAATAGGAGCAACATATTTAATACCTTTATATTCACTTACAGCTTTTACAACTGCTTCAGCATATTTCTTATAATTATCTCTTATTTGTTTAGCATCATCTTTTGTACTATCAATAAAACCATATTCAACAATTATACTTTCATTATTTGGAGTATCTCTCAACATAAAATAATAATCTTTATTAGGATTACTAGGTAATCTTTGTTGATAATACTTTCTAACATTTTGACCAGTCTTTTCAATCTCATTTAATATTTTTTTAGATAATGTTGAATTGTTACGTAAAGAATATATTACTTCAGCACCATCGCCACCTGGTGATGGTCAAAGTGTAGTTTATTTTTGAATTATTTTAACTATTACATTTAATTCTTTTTCTTTTGAAGTTAAATCACT
>CAKOMK010000008.1:0-75335 GCA_934096645.1 uncultured Bacilli bacterium
ACGCTAAAGCCTTGAAATATCAATAATATTATAAATATTATAAGTATTATAAATATGGGAGTTCCTACAACTTGTGGAAGTGGTAAAAAATATAAGCAATGTTGTGGTAAATAAACTCACAAACCCGCATCAAATAAGGAATTGCGAGCTTTTGAGTAATTAAAAAAATCGTGAAAATAGTCAAAATGTTTGTAAATTGTTTGTAAAATTTAACTAAAATCCAATAAAAAAAGGACAAAGTATTTACAAACAATTTTTTTGCATTTGGAAAATAGAAGCAAGATTAATACTCAATTTGATGAAAATATCTTATGAATCCATGATATAATTAATTGTAGGATGGAGGTTATGTAATGGAATATTATTTTGACTTGGATGATGAAATTAAAAAAGTAGATTATATGCTTTCTGGAAAAAGACAAATATCAACAATTGATGTTGCTCTTGTATATAATTTATGTGATAAATATATAAAATCTAAACTCGGAGTAGATATTTTAACAATATTTGAAAAAACAGATAATTCATCTGAAGATATAACTAATTATTTGATGTTTAGTTTGTATTCTGAACCAAAAATATTTAATTTTTTATCTAAATATGGAATAAATGAAATATTGGCAAAAACAATTTATACAATGGGAGATAAAAAAATCATAACTCTTACTAATGAAGATATTATAGAAAACTCTAATAAAAGACCACATCAAATGCCTATTCCTAGCGATGAGAATCAAATTAAAAGAATTTTTCAAGCATTAAGAAGAAATTATAATTTATATGAACAATTATATAAAGGTAAAATTTGGTTAATAAATAGTACTGATAATAATGGTGATGAGATAAAAAATGCAAAAATACAAATTACTCCATATAGTTTTTTTCACTTAATGGGTTTTGATTATAGAAACATTTTAAATCCGAATAAAAAAGATAAAGATGGAACAAACCATGAGGCACAAGCAAGAGAATTTGCTGCAGTATTTCCTGATTCAGAAAAAGCTTATAGGTTACTTCAGAATTTTGGAGACAAAAAAAATATTTTGAAATTAATAGAAGATTTATTGAATAGTGAAGAAAGATTTTTACAGGCGGCTTTATCAGGGGATTTATCAAATACAATTAATATAGACAAATTAGAACTAAAAAGTTATTCATTTGAAAGAATGGGGGTAGTGCAATGTGCTACAGGCATGATTTTCTTTGATAAACAAAAAGCGATTGATTTAGGATATAAAGATGAAGTTAGACATATTAATCCTGATATTATATTATTAAATGATTTTTTAAGAAAATATAAAATACCTAACTTATTTGGATTAGATTTTGTAATATCACCATTTGATAAAATCAATCAAAATCAAATTAGTGATCAGCAAAGCATATTTTTAACAAGGCAAGAAGGTGGCGGATTTAATTCTCATTTATTTGATCAACAGAAAGCTTCGGTATCATCGTCAGTAGTAGGATATAGAGTTAATGATTTTGATTATGATATTACTGAATTAGGTGATGAAGGCAGAAACAATGAACCATTTGAATACAGAGAATTTGATGAGGAAGATAGAAAAAGAGTAGCACAGACAATAAAAGAATCTATACCAGGCGTTGATAATACATACTTAGACGAAATAATTAAAGTAAATGGCAAAAGGTTATAGCATTAGAAATATAGATTATTTTATGATATGATTTATTTAGTTATGAAGGAGAGGAATCTTTTATAACCTAGAAAAATCATTGTTTAAAAATCAAAACGAATGCAAACAATGTTTGTAAACTGTGAAATATTGATAGTAACAATAGTAACATAAATACTATATATACCAAATGTTACTTGACCACTTATTCGTTGAAATAACAATAATAACATAAATAACATATGTATTATATATACTAAAAGTGTATGAGCATGCGGCTCAAGAAAAAAATATAAACAATGTTGTGATAAATAAGCTCACAAACTCCCTAAAATAAAGGGGGTTGCGAGTTTTTTACTACATGCAATTTTTAGGCAATTTCACCTCAAAAAAGTCCTTTAGATAAGTTTTTTGACTAAATCAGCCATAAAAACAAGTAGTATGTTATAATTATTATAGGAGTGATAAAATATGGGATATGAAACTCTAATAAGTAGTATTAATAAAATAACATTATCAAAGGAAGAAGAAAAATCAGAATATATTCCTCAATTTATAGAATTATATGGAAATCCAGAATCAGAGCAAACTATTGCAGAAAATCCATATTATTTAAATAAGATGCGAGAAACTGTTGAACAATTAAAATCAATGAGAGGACAATATTCTTCCAATAAAGATTTCTATATTGCTGTATCAAAAATGTTTGCTCAGACTTATATTCCATTAATGATACAGGAATATGGAATAACCGATGAACAATTAGTTTCTAAGTTACTTAATATAGCAAATGGTAATGGTATAAAGATTTTTGATAGAGGTGAAGCGCAAATATATGCAGAAAACTTTGGAGAAAGAATAAATGGTGATGTTGGTGCATTTAAATATCACGATATGATTTGTTTTACACCTGATGCCGAAAGTAAACAAGAAGAAGTATCAGCTGATGAAAGTATAACTAATGCAACGAGAATGCTATCTTCTATGATACATGAAACAATGCACTTAGTTATTAATGTTACTAAGGAAGAACATTTTAACTATGGTAAGGAATCTAGATTAACAAGTGGTGGCTCTATACTTAACGAAGGGCTTGTTGAAATGCATGCATTAGACTTTGCAAAAAAGTATGGATTAATTCATTTACCAGCACTATATTATTTAAATAATGTTAGTATCTGTAGAACGTTGAAAGAATTATATGGTGAAGAAGAATTTGAAAGGTTAGCTTTTACTGGAACATATGAAAAAATTATTCCAGGTGAATTATTAGAACAATATAAAAATGCCGAAAGGATAAGATATTTTTCTAGAAAGGGATTTACAGTAGATCCTTCTCAAATAGACATATCAGAAGAATCAAGAAAAACTTTATAATGATAAATTATATTTTTTAGATAAGTTATTAGATAAGTTGTTGAATAAAAACTTGCAATAATTGGACAAAAAATTATTAATTTAAAATAAAAAATACCAATTTAAAAGGAAAAAAATACTTAGTTGTTTTAAATTATTACCATGTGAAAGTAGAAAGAAATACAAGAACTGTTGTGGCAAATAGTGCATAAAATTAATTAGAAGATATTATGGAATATTGAAAGAAAATAATAACTACAGTATGAATGTTAACAACTTTTGTTAGCATTCTTTTTGTTTAGAAAAAATAAAATAATGATAAATATAAAAAAAGTTATTAAAGTTTTTAAAAATGTAATGAAAAAATTTTAATTTGGTCGAATTCAATCAAATTATTGTTTAATAATACAAAAAACAGTATAATATCTAATATAAATCAAATATAAATGATGAAAGATTACTTGAAAGAATTAAATTAATTCATACAAGCAAAAGAATAATTTTATCTAAAATTAAGTATTAATACGAGTTATGGGGGATTAATATGTCAAAGGTTTCAAAAAATATAAAAATGCTTGATATTTTATCATCTGGTAGAAGATATTCTTGTAAAGAGTTGGCAGATAAATTAGAAATAAGTCCAAGAATGGTGCGTTTATATAAAGATGAACTAGAAAAAGATGGGATTTATATTGATTCTTTCTATGGTAAGGATGGTGGATATCAATTACGTTCTAAATTAAATCTTCCTTTAATTTTATTTAATGAAAGTGACATTGAAATAATTGATAATGCAATTTCTTGCTGTAACGATAATAAAAAAGTAGAAAAATTACTTGATTTGAGAGAAAAAATAGTATGTTATTGTAATTTAATAAATTATAAAGAAGATTTTTTTGATGAAAAACAAAAATGCCTTTTAAAAATTATTAGCGAATCAATACAAAAACGAGAAAAAATTAAAATTGAATACAAAAGCAAAGGAGTGAAAAAACAAAGAATAGTATACCCCAAAAAAATTTATAAATATGATAATTTCGTCATGGTTGTTGTGCAGTATTCTGAAGATATAAATGATATAAGACATTTGAATCTTAATAGAATTGAAAAAATTATAAATTAGCATAATTGTTTCCTATTTTCCTATTTATAATGATAGCAATAGGAGGTGTTAATTTGATAAGTTTTGATCATGTTGCAATTACAGTGAAGAATTTGGAAGCATCAATACATTTTTATGAAAATTTAGGCTATACGTTACAATCCAAGTTTTGTGACAAGGATTATAAATGGGCTACATTAAAATTGAAAGAAGCTGGTTTAGAACTTTTTCAACCATTACAAGGAAATGATTTGAATATTTTTCATATTGCATATAATTTTGTAGATGATGAAGAAGCTTTTGAATTTGCAAAAAACATTGGATATAGAATTGCTGATTTAAACGTCTTTTATGGTGATTTAAATCGAAAAAGTTTTTTTGTTCAAGATGATAACGGTGTGTCTATACAGTTAATAAAAAAGAAAAAATGAACTTGTGAAAGTGATAAATAACTTTACAAATAAAAAATACTAGCAAATTACTAGTATTTTTTTGTAGTTATTATAAACTTTAAAATCTAGATTGTTTATTATTATTCCAAGTTGTAGGCTTAACAAGTACTCTATAATGTAATGGATTAACTTGTTTCGAATATTCTCTTTCATATTTTTCTTTTATATCATCAATTAATAAATTGATTAATTTACACATCTCAGCAACATCAGTTGTAGTTTTTGCTAAATAGTATAAGTTTAGATAATATTCATCAATAATTTTAAAAGAATTATTAATCTTCAAGGAAAATCTATTTATCATTTGTAAAACAATAAAATAAAAGTATTCAAAATCTTTAGTGTTATTAAAGTATTTCTCATTAATTTTTAGTCTTCTATTTTCTAAAATAACAATTAATTCTAATATTTCATCTTCATCAAGTAATGTATCATCTATATCTTCTATAGATGGTAAATAATCATCAATATTTGAGCTTGTAATGTTTAAGTTATTCTTACATAAATCTGCTAATGCTTTTAAGTTATCAATTCTAATTAATGCATCTTCATTACTTACGATACATCTTGTAAATTTTAATATAAATTCATCATCAGGAATTTTTGATTTGCAAAACCTTTCAGCATAGTCTTTATTATGATAAATTTTCCATATCTTTGCTGGAGGTAAATAACAGCATCCTGTAGATCTAGAGTAGAACTTTCTTATTTTTTCTAAAATTAAATAATAATTCATTAAAAATTCTTTAGGATTATTCTTATAAATTTCCAATAAAGTATTAATATCATCATATATAGAAAACATTTCATATGTTATATCTTTACTATTTAATGATGGAAAAGGAATAGAATATAAATTTATAATAAAATTTTGTAATTCTCTAATCTTATTTAAACTTTCATCATTTGTATAAAAAAATACTTGACCATGTCCAATAATAGTTAACAAAGCATTCTTTTGTTGCTTGTGTGCTTTTTTAGCTTCATAGTAATATCCTTGAATGTTTCTAGCAAAATATTCAAATCGATATTTATCTATTAATTCAACACCTCTAACAATATTACCACCATTTTTATTGTGATTTGTTTCATCACTAAAAGTTTCATCCATAATTATTTGTATATCAATATCTGAAAATTCATTATTATCATCATTTTTAAAACTTCCACAAAGAACCATTCCTAAAACATGATCATCACCATATTTATCTAAATATTTTTTAACAAATAAATCTAAAATCTTTTTCTTATTATCGTCAATTTTACTATTAGTAAGCATAATATCACCTTAACGTGATAACTATTATAGCATAAAATGGAATTATTTATAAAAGTTACTACAAAATAGCTGCAATAATTAACTATAATTATATGAAGGTTCTGATAAATAATTAAAAGTTCTTGAAAGTAGTGTTTTTAAAATATATAAAATTAATTATAATTAAATTATGATATAATGTAATAAAGAGGTAAAAAATGAACTTTGAGTTTGTGGAAGCAATGACTAAACAAAATATTAAATTGTTTGGATGTTTATCAAAAAATGATAATAAAAAATGTATACTGTATATACCTGGATTAACTGGAAATTTTTTTGAATCTAGTTTTCCAAGAGAAATAGCAAAAGAAAGCACTAAAAATGGGTATGACTTTTTATTCAGTCATAATCAAGGATCCTTTCAAGTTATTGAATTTCCTTTTTTAAGAGAAGATGGGAAAATGAAGTCTAAAATAAAAGGAGCTGCTTATGAAAAATTTGAAGATTCTTTTTATGATATTGATGCATGGCTTGATTTTCTAGATGAAATGAAATACAAAGAAATTATTGTTTTATGTCATAGTATGGGTTGCAATAAAATAGTGTATTATTTAAATCAAAAGATAGATAATAAAATATCAAAAATAATTATGCTAGCTCCTCAAGATAATGTTAATTTTTCTGGATTAGAAATGCACAAGGGATTATTAGAAGAAGCGATTTATAATATTAATAATGACAATCCAGATAAAATTTTGAGTAAAAAAATTTTAGGATTTTGTTTAATGTCTAGTGAAACTTATTTTCAAGAAATAACAAATAAAAATATTAATAATATTCCATACAAAACAACAAACGGAGATTATTCATCATTAAAATCAATTGATAAACCAATATATATTATAATTGGTTCAGATGATATTGGAGAAAATGGAAAAGAATATATGGAGAGAATTATTAGCAATTGTCAAAATGCTAAATACGATATTATAGATGATGCTAATCATAATTTCAAAAATAAAGAGAAAGAATTAACAGATTATGTTTTAAATTATTTAAATCAGAGTTAAATATAAAAAAAATAAGTATATAAGGAGTGATATTATGAGTTTTATAGTTAGAGAAGCAACACTTGATGATTTGGATAGAGGATTATTGAAAGTCTTTATTGAGGGCTATAGATATCATCAAAACGGTAGACCTGATGTTTTTGCTGATATTTCTGATGAGATATTAAAAGAGGATTTAATAAAGAATTTCGAAACTTTATCAACATTAGTAATATTAGACAAAGATGCAGTAGTAGGATATCTATCTTATAGAATGAAAGGAAAACATTCAAAAAAATTGGATGTTGATCAATTAATAATTGATGAAAACTACAGGCATCAAGGTTTAGGCAAAAAAATGATGGAAGAAGTTAAAAGAATAGCCACAGAAAATAAATGCGATAGAATAGAACTAAATTGTTGGTTATTTAACGAAAATGCATTAGCAATGTATGAACACATTGGTTTTAAAAGACAAAGAATAATTTATGAAATGCCATTAAAATAGTAAATATTAAAAAAGGAAAATAAATTTATGAAAGAAAGAAATTTAGATAACATAATTAACTCTTTTTATAAAGATAATTATGAAGAAGATGAAAGATTAACTAGAGATAAAATGCATTATATTGAATTTGTTACCACTACTAAATATGTTGAAAAATACTTGAAAAAGGGAGATAGAATATTAGAAATAGGTGCTGGTACTGGAGCATATTCTCTATATTATGCTAAACAAGGTTATAAAGTAGATGCTATAGAATTAGCAGAAGCAAATGTTAATAAATTTAAATCAAAAATAACAGATGATTTAGATGTTAATGTTATTCAAGGAAATGCAATTGATTTATCAATGTATAATGATAATACTTTTGATGTAACTTTATGTTTAGGACCACTTTATCATTTATTTAATGAAGACGAAACAAAAAAAGCAATTGAAGAAGCAATAAGAGTAACGAAACCCGGAGGAAAAATATACCTAGCATTTATTCTATTTGATTTAAATATGTTAGTATGGGGTTTCCAACAAAAAAATATATATGATAATTATGGTAAAGACAAAGAAGTATCAGAAGAATTTAAACCTAATAATGATGAAAAATTTATTTTTAACATGAGATACTTTAACGATATTAAAAAACTTATAGATTCATTTAATGTTAAAAAGTTACATTATGTCGCTACAAATGGATTAGGTAGAGTTATGACAAAATATATAAATGATATGACTGATGAAGAGTATGAATTGTTTTTAAAATATCATTTATCTATATGCGAAAGAGAAGATTTAATAGGTTATAGTGGGCACATATTATCAATTTTAGAAAAATAGTTTAGAAGTTAGCAATAACTTCTTTTTAATTAATTAAAACTTTAAAAATTTTATTAACATGTTATAATATACGTGAGGTGTTAACTATGTTTGGTCCAAAAGAACTAGATGCTAAAAATACATATATACCAAATTTACAAGATATTAAAGAATCAGCTGAACGAACATATGGTGAAGCAAATGCTTTTTTCAGAAAAGAAGACTTATATTTGCAAGATGTTGAAAGAAGAATTGAATCAGGAGGGTTATCTTCACCAAAAGACATTTATGATGAATGTCATTCAATAGCTTCAGATTTAGCAAAATGTTGTGAAATGTATTTAAAAGCATTATATATATTTGAAAATAATGTTCCTGGGAATCAAATAGATAACTTATGGGAAAAATTAAAAAAAGGTGAATATAAAACAGATGACAAAGGTAATTTAGTTTATCTAAACTCTTCAGGTTTTATTACATTTATGCAATATGACCAAAATGGTAATCCAATAGTAGACACAAATGGAAAACCAATTTACTATGACCAAATGGGTAATACTTATAATGAAAATAATAGAGGAGCAAAAATAAAACAAACAGGACATCAACTTGATAGATTAATTGAACTTTTATCACAAGACTCAAGAATGTTATTAGAAACTAGAATGTTACGTATCCCAATGGAATCAACAGAAAAAAATAGTGCTATATCTATAATGGATGTTTTGGCTAATAAAGGAATTATTGATTCATCAGAAAAAATAACATCAGAACAATATTTAGGTTGGATAGACCAACATAAGAAAACATTTGAAGAAGCTAGATATTCTGGACAACAATCAAGTGATGTAAATGTAGAATTTCTATATCATTTAGCGACACAAATCAAAGCTGTAGCTCAATATAAAATGGAACCAAAACCAAGTCAAAGTTTTACTATAACGGATGAAGAATTATCTAAGCTACCACCAGAGATTAAAAATCTAGCAGTGTCTTATCCAAATTTAATGTCTGAAGAATTAGTTAAGCTAATTGCTAATGATGAAGAAATTAGAAAAAAGATTTCATCACTTTTCTCAAATTATTATAAAGAAATCACTTTTTTGAAGCCTGAAGATCTTTATCGAATGATAAAAATAATGAGTGAAAAAGAAATAATATATACAATATATTTATGTCAAATGTTGATGAACTATAATAATTTTCCAATTGATATAAGAAATGAGACCAATAAGAAAAAGATACAAAGGACATATGAATTAATAGGCAACTTAAGAAATATGCATATGAAACCTAGACATTTGATTAAATATCTAATTGAAGCTAAAGAAGCACTAGGTGATAGTTTAATAATAAATATAGATAATGTAGATACATTATTTAGAATTTTAAGAAATAGGATGGCTCATTATAATTATAATATATATAATATTCAAAAAAGATCATTAAAAGATATTTCTAAGAGTTCAATAAGATTGCGTTAATATAAATAATAAGGAGGTTTTATGGAAAAGATTAATACAGAGGATATAATAACAGCTTTACTTTTAGCAGGATTTGATAAAGTAGATTCGACACTAATAACATTTACTTTAGGATATATTTCATTAAATAATGGTTCACTAGGAGATTTTGAATTTAAAGCTGAAAAGTTAAGCTGGACATTTAATGATTTTGTTGTGTCAGAACAGGGCGCATATAGATTAAAAGATGGTTTTGATTTAGATACAAATGTTTCACCAGTAAAAGAAAGAGAAATACCTTTAAGACGAATTTTACACACAAATAGAAAACTTTTAAGTTATATTGAATCATTAGATTTTACACCAATACTAACTAGAAAAATAGAAGCAATTGGCTATGACAGAATTTCTAGTTTTGAAAGTCTATTTTGTGATAAAGAAAAGCAAATTATATCTGAAAATATAGATAAAAACTTATTTTCAAGAAGAAAAAGAACAATGAAAAGATAATCAAAATATTAAGAAATGAATGTAATGACAAAACCAACTCAAATGCAATGAAAATATGCTTAAATGATAATATACAAAAATCATATGGAATACTATAAGTAATTAGAATCATAAGAAATTTCGCAACAAACTTGCCAATGTTTTAAAATGTATATGGAGGAATGAATATGTTAGGAGCAAAAGAACTAGATACAAAAAATACGTATGTGCCCGATTTAACTGATATTAAAGAATCAGCAGAACGAACATATGGAGAAGCAAATGCCTTTTTTAGAAAGGAAGAGCTGTATTTGAAAGATGTAGAAAGAAGATTAAAATCGGAAATACTATATCTGCCGGAAGATATATATGATGAACGTCATTCAATCGCGTCAGATTTGGCAAAATGTTGTGAAATGTATTTAAAAGCCTTGTTTATATTTGAAAATAATACACCAGGAAATAAAATAAATGATTTGTGGGATAAATTAAAAAAGACTGAATATGAAACAAATTCAAAAGGCATAAAAACAAGAAAAACAAGTCACCAAATTGATAGGTTAATTTCTTACTTATCTGCAGATTCTAGGATATTACTAGAAACTAGGATGTTACATGTTCCGATGGATTTAACAGATAAATATAATGAAATTGGAATAAGCGATTTTTTAGCAAAAAAGGGTGTTATTGAATCTACAGAAAAAATTACATTTGAGCAATATTTTGGCTGGGTAGAACAGCATAAAAAAGCATATGAAATGGCAAGATATTCTGGAGAACAATCAAGTGATGTTAATATTGACTTTCTGTTCCATTTAGCTACTCAATTAAAAGCAGTGGCCCAATATAAAATAAAACCATGGGCGCACCAAAAATTCAATATATCAGAAGAAGAATTGTCAAAATTGCCACCTGAAGTTAAAAATCTAGCAGCATCTTATCCAAATATAATGTCAGAAGGAATTGTTAAGTTAATTGCTAACAATGAAGAAGTTAATAAAACAATTTCAGCAATGTTTGAATCATTAACTACATTACATCAACGTCAACAATATAATGAACTTCAAGCTGAATACACTCCCGATTTAACCAATATTAAAGAATCAGCAGAACGAACTTATGGAGAAGCAAATGCTTTTTTTAGAAAAGAAGAATTATATCTACAAGATGTAGAAAGAAGATTAAAATCAGAGATACTATATCAGCCAAAAGATATATATGATGAACGACATTCAATCGCTTCAGATTTGGCAAAATGTTGTGAAATGTATTTAAAAGCATTGTATATATTTGAAAATAATGTTCCTGGAAATAAAATAAATGATTTATGGGATAAATTTAAAAAGACAGATTACGAGACAGACGAAAAAGGAAATTTGATCTATCAAGCATCAGACGGTTCAATTACATTTATGAAATATGATCAAAATGGAAATTTAATAGTAGATACAAAAGGAAGACCAATTTATTACGATCAAAACGGAAAAATTTACAATGAAAATAATAGGGGAGCAAAAATAAAACGAACAAGACATCAACTTGATAGATTAATTTCTTATTTATCTGAAGATTCTAAGATGTTATTAGAAACTAGAATGATACATATTCCAAAGAGTTTAACGCAAAAATATAATGAAGTAGGTATGATTGATTTTCTAGTAAAAAAAGGAATAATTGACTTTAAAGAGGAAATAACGTCAGAACAATATTTAAGTTTGATAAAACAACACAAAAAAGTTTTTGAAGAATCAAGATATTCTGGAGAGCAATCAAGTGATGCAAGTGTTGAATTTTTGTATCATTTGGCTACTCAATTAAGAGCAGTGGCTCAATATAAAATAAAACCATGGTCACGTCAAATAATTGACATACCTGATAAAATATTACGTAAGTTACCACCAGAGATTAAAGAATTGGTCATTGAGAATCCATATATAATGACTGAAGCATTTATTATATCAATTGCCAATAACGAAGATATAAATGAGACAATATCATCAATGTATAGACATTAATGATTTTAAATCGTATGTAAATAGTTCAATGAAAAAATAATCAAGCAAAAACAATTGTTTGATTTTTTTATTAAAATATGGTATAATCTATAGCAATCAACGGAGCATATACATCATTTGTAAAATCTTTATAAAAAAGGGGGTTGTTTTATGAAGAATAAAGAAATGAAATTATATGAAAAACTTGGAGTAAGAGAATTTAGATGGCTTGCTTTCTCATTACGTAAAGTTCTTTTGTATCCTTTTACTATAGGTATGTCAGAAAAAGAAAGAAGAAACTTTTTTAATAGACCTGATAATTATAATATGGGATATACAAGAAATATAAAAGAAATAGGTGAATATAAAAATAATTTATTTCTAAATGCAGGTATTCATGTATTTGGTTTATTGTATTGTATTAAAGGATTTGTTGATCATCCATATTTAATTACAGTTCCTATATTAGCTTTACCAATAGCTATAAATATTTACTGTTTAATGCTTCAAAGATATAATTATATAAGAATAAAACAGTTTACCGAAAGAATTAAATCAAGAAATGAAAAGATTAAACAACCAGAAGAAATAGAACCAAAAAAAGAATTATCTATGAGTAAAAATGTATCAAATAAAAGATTGGATACTATTAAAGAACTTAAACAACATAGAAATTATTTAGAAAGTTTAAGAAGAAATAGTCAAGTACCAATAGAAACTAAAGAATCTCAAATAAAATTATGTTATAGACCAAAAAATTTTTAATTGAAATTAACACCAGACAATATTAAAATTCTTATTTCACTTTTGAAATAAGAATTTTTTAATGAAAAAAATTAGTATATTTTTACTTTACAATTTTACATTTAAAATATCTTAAATTAAATAAAAAAAATTATACATGATATAATAAAAGAGAGTGTGATATTTATGGGATTAGTAAAAAGATATGAACCTGATTTTAAAAAAGGTTTAACTGAAGCACAAGTTAATGAAAGAATAGAAAATGGACTTGTCAATTATGATAATCAACCTAAAACAAAAACAATAGGTCAAATAGTTCGCGGTAACTTATTTACATACTTTAATTTTTTAAATATTGTATTAGCAGCAGCTATATTAATAGTTGGTATTATTAATGGAGAACTATTATATTCACTTAAAAATTGTTTGTTTTTAGGAGTAATTATAAGTAATACAACTATTAGTACTATTCAAGAAATAGTTTCTAAGAAAATAATTGATAAATTATCTTTTATAGCTTCAAGTAAAGTTAATGTTGTTAGAAATTCCAATACAAAAGAAATTAGTATAAATGAAATAGTTTTAGATGATATTATCTCTTTAAATATTGGTAATCAAGTTGTAACTGATTCAATTATATTAGATGGTGAAGTGGAAGTTAATGAGGCTTTTCTTACTGGAGAAGTAGAGCCTATTCACAAAAAGAAAGGTGATACATTATTATCAGGAAGCTTTATTGTGAGTGGTTCATGCTTTGCTAGAGTAGAACATGTAGGAGATACTAACTATATTTCAACAATATCACAAGAAGCTGCATATAATAAAAAAGTAAATTCAGTTATAATGGATTCATTTAATAAATTATTAAAAGTTTTATCAATTATTATTGTCCCTATCGGAATATTATTCTATTTTAATCAATATTCGATAACTGGTAATGTTTATGATTCTGTTTTTGCCACAGTTGCAGCACTAATTGGTATGATACCAGGAGGACTTATATTATTAACAAGTTCAGTAATGGCAGTAAGTGTTATTAGATTATATGATTATAAAGTTTTAGTTCAACAATTATATTGTATAGAAACTTTAGCTAGAGTAGATGTAATTTGTTTAGATAAAACAGGTACTTTAACTGAAGGAAAAATGAAAGTAATTGATACTAAATTACAAGGAAAACATGAGTTAAATGAAGTAGAAGAAATACTATCAGAAATTTGTTCAGTAAGTAAAGATACTAGTTCAACTTTTCAAGCCATCTTAGATAAATTTGGTAAAAATAATAAGTGGGAAATGGAAGATAATATACCATTTTCATCAAGTAGAAAATTTTCAGCTGTTTCATTCAAAGAAAAAGGTTCTTATTATTTAGGAGCCCCTGAATTTATATTAGGCGACGATTATAAAAAAGTTGAAAAAGGTGTTCAAAAATACCAAGAAGATTATAGAGTATTACTACTTGCTCATAATGATGAAAAATTAACAGAAAAACCTAAAAAATTAGATAATGTGGCATTTATTCTAATACAAGATATAATTAGAGAAAATGCTAAAGATACACTTAAATATTTTGAAAAACAAGGTGTAGAAATTAAAATTATATCAGGGGATCACTATAAAACAGTATCTAATATTGCAGCTTCTGCTGGTGTTAAAAATTCAACTGGTATAGATGCTTCCTTATTAAAAGATGAAGACATACCAGAAGCGGTTCAAAAATATAATGTATTTGGAAGAGTAACTCCAATTCAAAAAAAGAAAATTATTGAAGCTTTAAAAGCACAAGGACACACAGTTGCTATGACAGGTGATGGTGTAAATGATGTATTAGCTTTAAAAGAAGCAGATTGTAGTATAGCAATGGCAAGTGGTAGTGATGCAAGCCGTAATGTAAGTCAATTAGTGTTATTAGATTCAGATTTTGCAAGTATTCCACATATTGTTGCTGAAGGAAGAAGAACAATAAATAATATTGAAAGAAGTGCTTCACTTTTATTAGTTAAAACTATATTTACATTATTATTAGTGTTATTATGTGTGGTATTATCAAGCCAATACTTCTTCATTCCAATTCAATTAACATTAATTACATTATTTACAATTGGTATACCATCATTTGTATTAGCACTAGAGCCAAATACAGAAATTGTAAAAGGAAACTTCTTATTAAAAGTAATAGGCAAAAGTGTACCAGCAGCTTTAACAGTAGTATTTAACGTATTATTAGTAATATTATTTAAGTCAGCATTTGGTTTATCACAAGAAGTAGTTTCAAGTTTAGTAGTATTCCTAACAGGAACAACTGGATTTATATTCTTATATAAATTAAGTCAACCATTCAATTATTTTAGATTAATATTATGGTTTGCTCTACTAGATGGTTTTGCATATTGTTCAATATATCAATATTCATTCTTTAATGTACAAGCAATAAATCTTCAAATTGGATTAGTATTTGGTGTTCTATTAATATGTTCACTATATGTATTTGATAAATTAAATAGATTGACACACTATTTATTAAATAAATATGAAAAGAGAAAAAAAGATGAAAGAAATTGATATTGAAAATTGGAATAGAAAAAACACATACAATTGGTTTAAAACTTTTAGTAATTCTACATATGGAGTTAATGTTAAACTGAATGTAACATCATTAGTAAAGCTATCTAAGTTAAGAAAAGAATCATTCTTTACAAATATGTTATTTGTTGTTATGAAATCATTAAATAGTATTGATGCTATGAGAATGAGATATGAAAACGGAGTTCCTGTTATATATGATGAGATTAATCCATCTTTTACAGTTATGACTGAATCAGGAACATTTGATAATGCAAGATTTAAGAATATATCTGATTATAAAGAATTTTATAATAAAACAAGAAGTGTCATTAATGAAATATCAAAGCAAACAACTCTAAAAGAAAGTGACTATAATCCATCTACGACACATGATGAATATTATATAACATGTGTACCATGGTTAAACTTTGAATCAAGTACTCATCCAATACCAGATGATAAAGATTCTCAATGTGTACCAAGAATCGGATGGGGCAAATATGTCATAAATAATGATAAATATGAAATGACTATGAATATAACAGTTAGTCATATATTTGTAGATGGTAAACATATTTCTGATGCTTTTAATAAAATTCAAGAATTACTTGACACTTGTGAAGAAATTTTAAAATAAAATAGAAAAAGTATAACTAAAAAATGTTATACTTTTTATGTAGGTGATTATATGAATTCATTACTTTCAATATATAATGATGGATCAAAAAACAGTGTTATAAATGATGATAAATTTTTGAATGCTGTTTTAAACTATTATAAAACAAGTGATAGATCACATGCTAATTTAAGAAATGGTAGTAATGGTAAAAGTCTTTCAAGAATAAATCCATTATATGATTTTCTAACAGGCACTCCTACTATACGTGATACTACAAAAGTAAATAAAGAAGATTATGAAAAATACTATATAAAAATGACTGATATATGGTTAAAGAATATTAAATCACTTACAAAAAGTAAATTAGAAGAACTTAAAAGACAAGGTTTGCCTGGATATGAAATATTACAAAAAGCATTAAAAAACATAGATTCAGTAGAGTCTATGCGTGATATAGACAAAATTTATACAATTATGGTAAGAAATCTTGATATTGATTTTGAAAAATATAATTATTTTTGGAGATCAAAACAAGAGACATCTGGTTTCTTTCCACAAAGTGATTATATTGGTGACTTTATTCATGTAGATTCTAGATATATTCATGCTAGAAAAATAAGAAGAGATAAAACTGAATTTAGAATATACATAGATTGTGCTAATGAAGATTTATTTAAAATAATATCAGAATACACTCGTCTTTGTGAAACAAATAGAATACCATACTATTTTAAATTTCAAACTGATCCTAAAAGAAATGATAAGTTCCTAGTATATTGTTCTTTAAAAGAACTAAAAGCTAATATAGATATTTTAAATTTTATTGGTGCCAAATATCCAAACATGGTAAGTAGATGTGGAAATCCACCAATATTAACAAATAAAATAAATAAATGGATGGGTTTAGGTGAAGAACCTGATAACGAACATCTTGAATTTAGACATTCATTTAATACATTAAGAGCCGATATGTTAGATGATTCATGTGAGATCTTAATGATAAATTATATCAAGAATCATTTAAATAAAACAGTAAATCATAATGGAAAGAAAGTGTTCTTTGCAAGTCTTCTTTTAGAAAATGCAGCTTCTGTTATAATGGATGACTTAAACACAAAAGATCCTGAATTTAAAAAACGTATTTTAGAAACACTTAAAGCTAAAAGTAAATCAGGTATACCAAATATATTTACAGGTTTTAAAAGATTAGAAGAAGTATTACCTGAAAAGGGCATTCTTTATTCAACTAATTATAGCCCAATATTTAAGATAAAACTTCCTGATGAAAGAGAATACGATTTTTCAATAAATACAGCTGATAAAGTACTAAAATCAATGATAGATGTAATGAAAGAAAACGATATAAATTATATTAGTACATTACGAGAATATATTAAAAAAACATCTAGTATTTATGGAGTAGATCCAAATAATATAGCGTTAAATTCAGATACACATGAAAAATTTAAAACAATAGAATCAAAAACTATCAAAATAGATGAACAATTTATAAATAAATTAAAGTCAATAAGAAGTAAATACTTATCTAATGATACTATGTTAAGAAGTTATTATCAAGAAAGAAAACAAAATAATGCTACAAATAGAGAATTAAATGAAATAGCTAAAATAATACTTAATAATAAAACATGTTATGAAAATATTGATACAGATATTAAATTGATAATAAGAACTAAACCTTTAAGTCAAATTGAATCACATATGATTAATAAATATGAAAATTATGTAAGTTACACATTTAATTTGCCACCTCAAGAATTTAAATATTTTCTATAATAAATAAGTTAATACACACAAAAACCTCATTAAATGTATAAAATGAGGTTTTATTTTTATTTACCCAATAATTTTGAAATTTCTTTAATATCTTTTTTGAATAATAAAGTGTCAACAATATTAGAAATTGCAAATAACATAATAATTATTCCAAGAGAAGTAGTTAATGCAATAGTACCTAAATTTGGATTAATTATAATAATTAAACCACAAACAATAGATATTAATGAACAAATAAATATTGATAACCAACTACTATAATTATTATTATGAAGTAATATAGATAATCTTAAATCTAAAGAAGATTTAGCTATCATTATAATACCAACAACAATAGGGAATATTGTTTTAACAATATCAGGATTTACTAGCATAATAATTCCAAGTAATATTTCTACAACACCAAGTGTTAAAAAGTTAGAAAAGAATATACTTGATTCTTTTTCAATAACAAAATATAATCCATTAATAATTAATACTATTGATAAGATATATGTTATTGTTTTAAAAGAAATATCAGGATATATCATAAATATTAATCCAATAATAAACATTATTACGGATATTATAATAGATGAATATAAAAACTTATTCAATTTCTTTAACATGTTTAATTCTCCTTTCTATAATCATTGTAATATATTTTTAATAATAAGTAAATATCAAAATGACTATTGGACATTTTAAAAATGTGTTATAATATATATGGAGGCAACTATGAAAGCAATAACTATAAAAGAACCATATGCTTCATTAATAAGTAATGGAGTTAAAAAGATTGAAACAAGAAGTTGGAAAACTAACTATAGAGGATATCTATATATTCATGCTGGTAAGACAACTCAAAAGGTAAGTGATGATGTATTATCTTTGTTAAAAGGTAGTAAAACTAACAATGGAAAAATATTATGTAGATGTAAATTAAAAGATTGTGTTTACATGACAGAAGAATTTATTGCTAATTTAAAAAATGCTAATCCTATAGAATATAAATGCGGAAAATATGAAGTAGGTAGATATGCATGGATATTAGATGATATTGAACCAGTAGACATGGTAGATGTTAAAGGAAACCTAAATTTATGGGATTTTTATGATGAAAATGAAATAATGAATCTTATGGAAAATATTGAATATGGATGGCTAGATATATATGGAAATAGACATTTAAAACTAGATCCAAGTATAAAAAAAGATTGTTATTTACAATCTCCTAAAGAATTAATTAAATCAAAATTGGGTTTATGTATAGATCAAGTAGAATTACAAAGATATTATTTCAAGTATCCAACGAAATCATACATAATTGTTTACAAGGATAATGATTATGAAAGAATGCACACTTTCTTAACATTTAAAAAGAATGATAAACTCTATTGGTTTGAACATGCATGGACAGACTTAAAAGGAATCTATGAATATAATTCTCTCGATGAACTATTTGAAGATGTTAAAGACAAATATGAAGAATTTGAATTAAAGTTTAAATGCAAGAGAGATAAATTAAATATATATGAATATTCTAAACCAAAATACAATCTTTCACCAACAGAATTTAGAAAACATTGTAATATTTAATCTTCTTTAACTAATGCTTTAAAATTATTTATCGCATCAACTAATTTAGGATGTCTAATCACAAAATGAATAATTGGTGCTTGTTTTTTAGAGATAACAACGTATTTTTTACCAACAATACTAACAGAAATATTATCAAATGTTCTTTCTTTTAATTCATTAACAACATAATTCTTATTAAATTTTAAAGTACTTTTTAAATGTTCACAATATTCATTATAATTATAATAAATAGCTTTATCATAAAATATATTATCCAGTGATAAAGTTATTTTTTTATCTTTAAAATCCTTTTCATCATAAATAAGCAAATTATCAACAATAGTATTTGTCTTTAACAAATTATTAACATTTAAAAGTTCTTCTTTTCTATATTCTAAGATTTTCTTAACATCTTCACTAGAAACTTTATTTCTTTTTAATATCTTTTTAAGTAGTTCTTCACTAATTGTAAACAATGGTAAAGAATAAATATATCTTTTTCTATTTTCATGTATATTATAGTCACTATTTTTAAATTGAATAAATTCACTATTATAAGAAGTGTATATGTCCATTAAAGAATTTGCTTTATTTAATAATAATTTGGATTTAGTTTTATAGTATTCTAAATCTTTTTTATCTGTTATTAGAGTATATTTTCCTTTATTATGTTCTCCAGTTATACATTCTCCATTTAACGCAGCAACTCCAGAAACATAATTTAAATGATTATAAACAGTATTTTTTAAATTTTTAAAATAATATGGTCTTATTTGACCTGTCATATATATAGGTATCCAACTTTCAAGACCAAGCATCATTTCATTAAAAGGTCTATCTAAATTATGAATAATATTTAAATGTAACCCCTTCTTTAAACATAATGCTATTCCAAACATCCACTTCTTACCAAAATCTATATCTTCAGCCATATCTTCCATAGGCATATCACTACACATAAATATATCATCATTATTTTTAGATAAAACAGTTGCTTTAAAGAAATCAAGTTCACCTTTCTTCATTTCTTCAATTCCATAATAAGTTTTACTTTTAGCTCTATAAAAAGGGATACTTGGTACTTTTAATTCATCAAACTTAATAGATTTAATATAATTATTTAAATCAAAACTATCTAGTTTATTTAAGAAATTAGAAATATTTTCTTCACCATAATCTTGATTACTAGTTAACCAATAAAATAATTTATTATACATATTATCAACATTTAATTCATCTTTTATTAAACTACTTAAAACATCTAAATTACTACTATATTTACCCATCACATAATTAGTTATTTTATTAGCTAATTCACTTGGATTAGATGGTTTACTTTTGTTATATCTTATTCTTGAAATATAAGAAGAATCAAACATAATATATTTAGACATATCATTTATATTAATATTTAATGCTTTAATTAATAAATTTAAGTTTTTACTAAATATTTCATAATTAAAATCTTCTTCATTTAAACTATCATTTATATTTTTTTCTATTTCTTCTTTTTTTATTGACATGTTTTTTGACACTGAAATTTCATATAAACCATTTATTAAATCATTTAATTGCTTACTATTAACTTTAGGTTTTCTTTTACCACTTCTATATCTACTTATAACAGATTCTGAAATATTTGATTTTATAGCTACTTCTTTAGATGAAGAGTTTAAAATAGATATATAATTATTTAATACTTCATTGAATTTCATATGCATCACCTAATAACTATTATACACTAACTTGCCATTAAAAGCATTGATTATTGTGGCAACTTAATTGCTATAAAAAGTAATATAAAATATACTATAAATAGTAGAGGTGAAATATGAAAAAAATAGACTTTAAGTGGCTAAAAAAGATTGACAAAAAATGGCTAATATTAGGAGGAATAGTAGTAGTAGCATTAGTATCAATATTATTATCGGGAAATGGAACTTTTAAATCTCCAGAAGATAATTTAAAAATAATTGCTTCTGCTGCTAGTAAAGTAGAATTAGAAACTTATACGAGTAATGAATTTACTATCAAAAAGCCAAAAGGTTGGAAAGTAGATACTATAGGTGATTATATTCACTATACGATTAAAGTATATGATCCACAAAATCCAACTTATCAATTTTTCTTTAATTTAAAAACAGAAGGATATAACAAATCTGAGGATGCTAAGAGGTGGCAACAAAAGTATTATCCAGATAACATATTTGCAAAAACAAGCGTAATAGCAACAAAAGATACTTTAGGATTTTATAAAATATTTAATGATTTAGGAACAATGAATAACACAGCAGCATTCACATTTCCAACATTAACAGATTTTAATGTAAGTGAAAACTTAGGCAAAAGTAGTCTAGGTGGAGATATGTTAAGAGCAACATTTAAAGATGCAAATGGCAAAGAGGGAGAGGGCATATTTACTGCTTATGTTTATGACGCAGGACCATATTATGTTTATGAAAATATAGTTTCAGGTAAACAAATAGATATACAATATTTAAATGTATATGACACGATATTTATTACAACTCCAAAAGATGAATTCATAGATTGGCAAGATATACTAAATACCATTTGTTCCTCACTTAACTTTACTGATTCATTTATTAATGGATTCAATAATCAACAAGATGCTGTTATGAAAAATTTTCAACAAATTAGAGCAATTGGAAATCAAATATCAGATGGAATAATGGATTCTTGGAATAAGAGAAATACTTCTTTTGATATTATGAGTCAAAAACAAAGTGATGCAACACTTGGATATGAAAGAGTTTATAACACTGAAACAGGTGAAATTTACAAAGCATATAATGGCTTCACAGATGATTATGATGGTAAAAAATATCAATCAATCTCAGACGATATGTATACTAAAAAAACATCTGGATACATTGAAAAAATAGGTGAATAATGAAAGACAAAAAAACATGGATAATAGTCGGAAGTATTATTTTAATATTAATAATTGTCACAAGCATAATATTATTAAGAAGGAAAGATAATTTAAATAATAATAAAGATGATAATAAAAAAAGTTCTCTAATTGAAAAAGCTGCCAAAAATAGTGGAAAAGAAATAAGTGAATATAAAAAATTTCAAGGCGGAGAAATATTAAATGAAAATACATATTTTAATGAGTATACTTTTATAAGTAATAATAAGGCCTATATATTTGATCCGGCTAAACTTAAAAATAATGAATTAAGCTATGTTAAAGTTTATGATATTCCAGAAGATTTAAAAGTTGTTAATATTGGAATTCCATATGGACCAGACATTCGTTTTATAACAAGTGATGACTCATTCTATACAATTCGAGATAATAATACTGACAACAAAGTACAAGCAGGTTTCAATATGTTCGCAAATGCTAAGTATGAACTAAAGAAAATGTATGATTCATATAGTAAAGAAACATATGGAGAAAAACTTGATTATGATTTAATATTTAATCTACACATGGTAAAAGATAATATTTTATATACTTTAACTATTCCATTTGATAGTTGGTATGATAAGAAATATTATCCATTTACTAAAACTAAAGTTAGTGGAAACTATGAAGGCGAAAAAATATTAAATGTTTATAATGATAGAATTATCAAAACAGATAAAGCTTTCTATGAAGTAGTTGATTATTATAAAGATGGTACAAAAACAACTTCAACATTAAAAATGCAAATGTTATCTAAATACTATGATGATGTTTTAACATTCACATATGAATATGTAATACTTAAAGATTATACTTTAATTCCTATAAAAGATACATTTGTAAATAGAAGAAAAAAATATGTAGAATACAATTATAAGGATTGTTTCGAAGAAGAAATAACTGATTTTACAGAATAAAAGACATTATTAAAAGTAAAGAATAATGTCTTTTACTTTAATTTTATAAAAATATGATATAATCAAAATGGTGATAAAATGAATACAATGGAAGTTAATTTTAAATTAGATGGTAATTATGAAAAATATTATCAATTATTATCAGCTCATAAAATACCAAATACTTTAACAATAGAAAAGCATGATATTTATTGGACAAAATCAGATTTAGGAGATAAAACAGAAGAACAAATAGAACCTCTATGTACAATATTAAGATGTCATAAAATAGTCGGAGGTACACAACACAAAGATAAAAAATTTTTTGGTTTAATTAACAATATTGAAAAGTGTAAAATGTGGTATGAAAATTTAGATACATCTGGTTTTAATAAACAAGATTCTAAATTATTTAACGGTACATTCACTAGTGAAAGTACTATGACAAAAACAATTGATTTGATAAATTCAAGAGGATTTAAAAAGGTATTTGATTTAAATTACACTGAGTATCAATTTACAGTTCCAACATCATCTGCAGTAATAAAATTAAGAAGAATAGGTAATCTAGGACTAATTTGTACATTTAGTAATAAGAATTTATCAACATTACCATTAGATATGCAAAGAAATAGATTAATTGAAGATTTAAGTAATTATGGATTTGATGTAACTTATAATTCTAAACAAATAGATGTATTAAGATCTCTTTATTTTAACAGAGAAATGTATAAAAATTAATAGTATGATTTATTCATACTATTTTTATGCTATACTCTTTCTAGGAGGCAAAAATGAATAGTAATTTGTTTATTAGAAAAATAGTTTTAGATAGAGATAAAATAGATAATTTTAATAAATATCCATTTAATATAGAAATTGTTAAAAACTTCAAAGAATTAGAATTTAATAAACCAGTTACATTCTTTGTCGGAGAAAATGGTATTGGAAAATCTACTTTTATAGAAGCAATAGCTGTAAGTCTAGGATTAAATCCAGAAGGTGGAACTAATAATTTTATATTCAAATCTTCTGACACTCATTCTGAACTACATAATTATTTACATGTTTTAACCTATAACACACCAAAAATAAAATTCTTTTTACGAGCAGAAAGTTTTTATAATTTTGGAGCAGAAGTAAACAGATTAATTGAAGAAAATTCATTTCTAACACTAAAAAGATTATATGGAGATTTACAAGCTTGTTCTCATGGAGAATCATTCATACAATTAGTAAAAAATAGATTTATACCTCATGGATTATATATATTAGATGAACCAGAATCCGCTTTATCACCTGAAAGACAAATGACTTTATTATATCTTATTGATGATTTAGTAAAACAAGGTTCCCAATTTATAATTGCAACTCATTCACCAATATTAATATCATATATTAATGGAGAAATATTAGATTTAAACAATGATTTTAAAGTTACGAAATACGAAGATAGTGAAATATATAGAACATATAAAATGTATTTAGATGATCCTTATGGAATGCAAAGAAGATTATTTGAAGAAGAAAATGATTAATGATATAATATTCAATAATGGAGTAAATTATGGATCAAGAAAAAATCGGAAAATTTATAAAAGAAATTAGAAAAAAGAATAATTTAACTCAAGCAGAACTTGCTGAAAAGTATAATGTTACATACCAAGCAGTCTCAAAATGGGAAAATGGTAAAAATATGCCAGACATTTCTCTAATAAAGCAAATGTCAAAAGACTTCAATATTAGTTTAGAAGAATTTTATGATGGAGAGTACAAAAATATCAAAAAAAATAAAAAAATATACATCATAATAGCAATCTGTGTAGTAATATTATTTTTAATTGTTATATATTGTCTAAAACTTAACAGTTCATTTAACTTTAAACCAATATCAACTTCATGTGAGGATTTTAAAATATCTGGAAGTATTTCATATAACAAAATAAAGTCTGCTATATATATTACTAATATTGAATATTGTGGTGAAGAAGATGATAACGTCTATAAAAGTGTAGATTGTACATTGTATGAATCACATAATAATGTTATTAAAAGAGTAAGTAATGAATCATTTTATGGAAAAGATGTAAAATTAGAAACATTTTTAGACACAGTAACATTTGTAATAGATAACTATACAAGTTCATGTAAAGAGTACAAAGATAATGAATTATATCTAGAAATAAAAGCTGTAAATAATGATAATAAAACTATAACATATAAGGTTCCTTTATCACTTGGAAATAGTTGTGAAAAGTAACTCAACCAATTGTTGAGTGAATTCAACTTAAAGATTATATATAATTTTAATTAAGTAAGTTATATTTATAAACGAAAGGAGTAATTATATGAAAAAAATTATAGTGAGTGTTTTATTAATTATTTGTATGTGTGGTTGTACAAATGAAACACTATCAAAATTACCACAACCAGAATTATCAGAAGGGCAAAGAGGTCAACTTGGAATTGATAAAAATATCAATGAAAGTACTATTGACTTTTATCTAGATCGCGAAGATAGCGTTTATAGAGATATGAGAATGCTTAAAGATGATGGAGTATATGAAAATATTGGAGGAGACTCTTACATATCAGGATTTGTTAAAGGATTTGAAGTTGTTCCATATCCATATCTTGCACCATTATCTGGATTACCAGAAGAAATCGGAGAAGGATACACTGGCAAAACATTATTTAGAATAGAAGATGGTAAATATGTAGCCAATTACAAAGAATCACTTGATATTTTAGAATATCTATTTCCAAAAGATAAAACTATTTTCCTAATGTGTGGTGGTGGTGGATATGCAGGATTCACTAAAAATCTATTAGTTTCACTAGGATGGGATGAAAATAAAATATATAATGTTGGTGGATACTGGTATTATGAAGGACAAAACTATATTGAAGTAAAAACTGATAAATATGGCGATACTTCATATCAATTCTATAAAATACCATATCACAATATAGACTTTGATACTTTACACGAGGTTTAAAATGAAAAAAATAATTTTATTGTTAATAAGTTGTTTATTAATTGGTTGTACAAAAGAAGAAAAAATAGAAAAATTCTATTTAAATGATAACTATTATTCAAACATAGAAATAAAAGAAATATCTGACACAGAATATAATAATCTAATAGAAGACAAAGATTCATTTGCATTATTAATTTATATGCCAGGATGTACAACATCAGCAAAATTTAGTAAAATAGTAGAAGATTTTAGTAATAAAAATAATATATCATTTTACAAAATGAAATGGGCAGATGCAAAAAAAACTAAAATTTATGATTTTTTAAAATACTATCCATCTGTTATAGTGTATAATAAAGGAGAACATAAAGCTTATCTAAAAGCTGATAGTGATGATGATCTAGTTTATTATGAATCAGTAAATGATTTTAAAACTTGGATGGAAAAATATGTTTATTTAGACAAGGAGTAAATTATGAAAAAAAGTAACAAATTAATAATTATAGGTGTATCTTTAATATTTGTAAGTTTATTATTAATATTAATGATTTTTAATAGAGCAACAAATACTATAGAAAAAAATGCTACACTTGATATGATTGACTGTAATAGTTCAAAAGTAAATGTATTTGTATTTTGGGGAGATGGATGTCCTCACTGTAAAAAAGAATTTGAATATTTAGAAAAAATATCTAAAAGATACAGTAGTTACTTTGATGTTTATGGATTTGAAACTTGGTTTAATGAAGATAATTCAAAAATGATGAATAAATTTAGAGAATTAATTAAAGATGATGCTTCAGGTATTCCTTATACAATAGTTGGAGATAAAGTATTTCATGGATTTGCAAATGAAATGCAAGATGAATTATTAAATGCTATTATAGAAGAATATAAATCAAAAGATAAAACAAATTATTGTGAAGAAATAAAAAAAGAATTCACAACTAACAATAAAACAGAATAGGTTATCCTATTCTTTTTTTGACATTAATGATATAATTTTAGTATGGAAACAAAAGAAATAGAAAAAAGAATTAATGAATTTTTATGTTCACTAGAAGATTTAAAAAATAAACTAGAAATAGATGATAAAAAGAAAAGAATGGAAGAATTAAATAAAATATCATCAAGTCTAGATTTTTGGAATGATATAGAAAGTACAAAACCAGTATTAGAAGAACAAAAAAGATTAGGAACTATCATTAATAAGTATGATAATATTTTTGATAGTGTAACTACATTAAATGAAATGTTAGAACTTGAATTAGAAGAAGGAGATTTAGAATCATTAACATCTGAAATAGAAGAATTAGATTCAAAAATAAATGATTTAAAACTAGCCACATTTCTGAATGGAGAATACGATTCATCTAATGCATATGTAGAAATACATTCAGGAGCAGGAGGAACAGAAAGCAATGATTGGGCTAATATGTTACTTAGAATGTATACAAGATATTTTGATAAGAATGATTATAAATATGAAATAATAAGTAAAAATGATGGAGAAGAAGTTGGTATTAAAGGAGCTGTATTACTAGTTAAAGGAAATTATCCTTTTGGTTATTTAAAAGGAGAAACAGGAGTTCATAGACTAGTAAGAATTAGTCCATTTGATAGTAACAGTAGACGTCATACATCATTTGCATCAGTATTAGTTACACCAGAAATAAATAAAAACTTAAATGTAGAAATAAAAGAAAGTGATTTAAGAATAGATGTATATAGATCTAGTGGATGTGGTGGCCAAGGAGTAAATACAACAGATTCAGCAGTAAGAATAACCCACTTACCTACAGGATTAGTAACATCTTGTCAAATAGAAAGAAGTCAAATTAAAAATAAAGAAAGAGCCATGGAAATGTTAAAAAGTAAACTATTCATGCTTAATTTAAATGAATTTAATGATAAAGTCAAAGAATTAAAAGGTGACGTAATGGATGTAAACTTTGGAAGTGCGATAAGAAGTTACGTAATGTGTCCATATACACTAGTAAAAGATAATAGAACAAACTATGAAACATCTAGTGTAGACAAAGTATTAGATGGAGAAATACAAGAATTTCTTGATGAATATTTAAAAAAATAAGAGAAGAAGCAATTCTTCTTTTTACATTTGCGTGAAAAGAGTACACACAACTATAGAAAAAAGTGTCAAATTTTGTTATAATCTATAATGGGAGAAGAGAATATGAAGTTGTTTAAAAGAATAAATAGTGAAAGAGTAAATGAAAAGTTAATTTCAAAAAACATAGCTAAACAATCACTTATATTTGTATTTGGAGCTTTAATATCAGCTCTATCATTTAATTTATTTTGTTTACCAAATAATTTTGTAAGTGGAAGTTTAGGTGGAATAGCCGTTATTTTAAATAAATTATTTTCATTAAATTCAAGCGTTATTATTCTATTAGGCAACATAGTATTTATAATAATAAGTATTTTCACATTAGGATTCAAAGAATCTTTAATGTCTATAGTAGGAGCTAGCGTTTATACTTTATTTATTTATGCTACTGCAGATATTCCAGAAATGATACATTTCTCATTTGATAACATATTGTTATATGTTTTAGCAGCAGGAGTTGTAGGTGGATTTGGAGAAGCATTAGTATATAAATCAGGATTTAATACTGGAGGAACAAGTATAATAGCAATAGTAATACAACATTATAAAAAAATGCCTCTTGGTAAAATATTAAGAATTATTTCTGTCATAATTATAGCAAGTGGAGCATTTGTATTTGGTTATACTTCAGTAATGTACTCAATCATTATTACAATGTTAGCAACATACTTAGTTGATAAAATATTAATTGGAATAAGCAATTCAAAAAACTTCTTTATTCAAACTAGTTGCCCAGATGAAGTTGCAGATTTTGTAATGAAAATCATAGAAAGTGGAGTAACTGAATTAGATATAAAAGGAGCTTATTCACATAAAAGAAAGAAAATGCTTATGTGTGTAGTACCAACAGAAAAATATACATTACTTAAGGATGCAATTCAAGAAATAGACCCAGATGCTTTCATAGTTGTAAGCGATTGTTATGAAGTATTAGGCGGTACTAAAAAGGAAAAAATTGCTATTGGATAATTATATAAATAATATTATAATTTATTAGGAGGATGTTATGCAGTTAATAGAAATAAGAGATGTAACCAAGAGATATAACAATGGTGTAACTGCTTTATGTGATGTTAATCTAAACATATCCAAAGGAGAATTTGTATTTGTTATAGGTGCATCAGGTAGTGGAAAATCAACATTAATAAAACTATTATATAGACAAGAAAAACCAACAAGAGGAGAAGTATATGTTGGTGGAATAAACGTTGCTAAACTAAGAAATGGTAGAGTTTATAAATTAAGAAGAAAACTTGGAATAGTTTTTCAAGATTATAAATTATTACCAAAGAAAACAGTATTTGAAAATGTAGCATTTGCTTTAGAAATATATGGTCTAAAAGAAAGTGAAGTAAGAAAAAGAACAATAAAAGCTTTAGAACAAGTTGGTCTTAAAGACAAATTAAGAAGTTATCCAGATGAGTTATCTGGTGGAGAACAACAAAGAGTATCAATAGCTAGAGCAATAGTAAATGATCCAAAAGTTCTAATTTGTGATGAACCAACTGGTAATTTAGACCCAGAAACGTCAATGGAAATAATGAAAGTTATAGATGATATTAATAAAGAATTAGGCACTACAATTATAATGGCAACGCATGCTAAAGATATAGTAAATAAAATGAAAAAAAGAGTAATAACACTAGATAAAGGTTTAATCATAAAAGATACAATGAAAGGAAATTATAGAAGTGAAAGCGATTAGAATATTATTAACAAATATTGATGAATCATTCAAAGGTGTTTTTAGAAACTTCTCTCTTTCTCTTGCTAGTATTTCATGTATAGCAATAACTTTAATACTAGTTGGTTTTAGTATAATACTTTCATTCAATGTAAATAATTTTACCAAAGAAATAGAGGGAGACTTAAATATAGTAGTATTCTTAAAAAGAAAAGCTACAACCGATCAAATAGCATTCGTTCAAGAAAAAATAGACATGCTTAGTAATATAAAAGAAGTAAAATTTAATTCAAGAGAAAATGTTAAATCATCAATGCAAAAAGAATCAGATGTATTTAACAGTGTATTATCAGAATATACAGAAGATACTAATCCATTACAAGATACATTTTTAGTTAAAGTAGAAGATATAAATAAAATAGGTGAAACAGCAGATGAACTTAAAAAGATTGAAAATGTAGATATAGTTAAATATGGAGAAGGTTCAGTAGAAGAATTAGTTAAAATATTTGATTTAGTAAAAAGAGTAACATATATTATAGTAATTGGTCTTGTTATCGTAACATGTTTCTTAATAAGTAATACAATCAAAATAACTATTCAATCAAGAAGAAGAGAAATAGAAATAAGACGTTTAGTCGGAGCTAGTAATATGTTTATAAAACAACCATTCTTCTTTGAAGGAATAATTATTGGATTTATTGGTTCAATTCTTCCAATAGCTACATGTTGTTATGGATATGCATATTTATATGATAGAATGGGTGGAAAAGTATTTACAAATATTATCAAACTTGTAAGACCATCAGAAATACTATATACAATTATATTTGCATTAATGATTATTGGAGTTATAGTTGGAGCTTTTGGTAGTTATAGAGCAGTAAGGAAATATTTAAAAGTATGATGAAGAGTATATTTAAGAAAATTTTTATTGTATTATGCTTCTTTACATTTATTTTTAATGTTAATGCTGCTAATAATAAAACAACATTAAAAGATTTAAAAGATAAGTTAGCAGCTGATCAAGCAAAAGTAAACTCTATAAATTCACAAAAAGCTAAAGTAGCAAAAGAAATAAAATCTATGGAAAATGATTTAGCTAAATATGCAAGTGAAATAGAACAATGCGAAAAAGATATAGAAGAATCAAAAAATAAAATAGAAGAATTAAACGAAGATATAAAAAATAAGCAAGCTGAAATAGATAATTTAGTATCATTTAAACAACTATCTGGAGAAGACAACGTTTATTTAGAATATATATTTGGAGCCTCTTCATTTACAGAT
Organism: uncultured Bacilli bacterium; assembly: GCA_934096645.1. Classification (GTDB taxonomy): domain Bacteria; phylum Bacillota_I; class Bacilli_A; order RF39; family UBA660; genus CAG-1000. The sequence continues at coordinate 31,324 of CAKOMK010000008.1, forward strand.
TTTATCTATAGAGCATCAGTAGTAGAACAATTAACTAAATATAATGATGAACTTATAGATGAAATGAATAACTTAATAGAAGAGAACAAACAAAAACAAATAGATTTAAATAAGCAAATAGAAAAATCAGAATCTACTATAGATAGTTTAAATGTAAAGTTAAAATCATCTAACTTAACTATGGATGATTTAGTAGATGATCATAAAGATGCTAAAGCTGATTTAGAAGCTAGTAAAAAAGAAGTAGAAGCATATGAAAAATTATATAAACAATATAATTGTAAAGAAACTACAAGTATCATAGATTGTATTAATATTCCTTATGCAAATGGATTTACAAGACCACTTACAAGAGGATATATGAGTAGTAACTATGGAATGAGATATCATCCAACTCTTCACTATTATAGATTACATAATGGAGTAGATATTGGTGTTCCAATTGGTACAAATGTTTATGCTAGTGCTGCTGGTATTGTAAGTAAAATAACAAGAGTAGCTAATCCAAAGAAGAAAAACTCAAGCTGTGGTGGAAATATGGTATATATAAAACATCGAGTCAATGGAAAAGAATATACAACAGTATATATGCACTTACACACAATTAAGGTTTCTTTAAATGATTTTGTAACTCTAAATACAGTAATAGGTACATCAGGTGGAGGAGAAAGCTATGATTATTGTACAACTGGTCCACACTTACACTTTGGTTTAATGTATGGAAGCAGTTACACAGATCCAAGAAACTATGTTAATTTCCCATCAAAAGGAAAGAGTTTCTTTAGTAGATGGAGTTAAGACTGAGTAATCAGTCTTTTTAATTTGTAAATTGAATGTATTATATTTTTATGATAGAATTAAAACATAAGAATAGAGGTCGTGTATATGAATAAAAATTTAAAAGTGATACTAGTAGCATTAGTAACAATTTGTATTGTCGGAACATTAGCGTTTTCTGATATAAATGGAAGCTATGCAGTTGATAGTTCTTATATTGAAAAATATTTATGTCCTATGTCTGAAAATATAATTCACTATGATACAAATGGTGGTAATAAAATAGATGATACTAAAGTTCCTGTTAATTATAGACCAAAACATATTACAGATGCAGGACTGCCAACACCTACAAAAAATGGCTTTTCTTTTGGAGGTTGGTACTATGATAAAAGTTTAACAAAAAAAGTAGAAGCTAATTCAATTTATGATGTAATAACAGATTCGAAGAAGGATTCAAATGGATGTGACATTGGAGGGCAAGAAATAACTTTATATGCAAAATGGGGAAGAATGTGTGCTATTAGTAACTGTTATAAAACAATTAAAATTGTTACATTTAATACAAACGGTGGAAGTAAAATAGAAAAAGCGACAGTAAATATTTTAGATAAAAAAGTTCATAAAATTCCTGAGTCTAAAAAGGATGGCTATGTTTTTGATGGCTGGTATTATGATTCAGCATTAACTAAAAAAGTAGAAACGTCATATTTAGAAGAACTTAAATATACACCAAAATATGACAAATATGGTTGTCCAACAGATACTGGTTGTGAGGAAAATATTGATATATATGCAAAATGGGGAAGAATGTGTGCTATTAGTAACTGTTATAAAACAATTAAAATTGTTACATTTAATACAAACGGTGGAAGTAAAATAGAAAAAGCGACAGTAAATATTTTAGATAAAAAAGTTCATAAAATTCCTGAGTCTAAAAAGGATGGCTATGTTTTTGATGGCTGGTATTATGATTCAGCATTAACTAAAAAAGTAGAAACGTCATATTTAGAAGAACTTAAATATACACCAAAATATGACGAATATGGTTGTCCAATAGATACTGGTTGTGAGGAAAATATTGATATATATGCAAAATGGACAATTGATATGAGCGATATGTGTGTAGTAAGTAATTGTGCTATAACAACGAAAATCATTACATTCAATACTAACGGCGGCAACAAAATAGAAAAAATGACAGTAAACATTTTTGATAAAAATCCACATAAAATTCCGAAGCCAACAAAAAGTGGATATACATTTGCTGGTTGGTATTATGATTCAGGCTTAACAAAGAAAGTAGATGTTACTTACTTAGAAGATATAAAATATGAACTTAAATATGATGAAAAAGGCTGTCCAATAAATACTGGTTGCAAAGCTTACGTTGATGTATTTGCTAAGTGGACAAAAAAAGAAATTACAAAAACATGTAACGCTAAAGTAAATAATAAATATACATTAACTTATAAAGTAAGCAATAGTCAAAATTTAACAAAGAAAATATGCGTTGGATGCAATGATAATCCTTCTCTCATAAACTTAGAAAGAAATGGATATGTATTTGCTGGCTGGTACTATGATTCAGCATTAACAAAGAAAGTAGAAACAGAGAATACTAGTGATATCAAGGTAAGCAAAAAGTATGATAAAAATAATTGCCATATAGGATACAAAAATGTAACACTTTATCCAAAATGGATAGAAAAAAATGTATGTAAAGAAGAAAAAACTTTAACAATTTCATTTGTTACTTTAGGTGGAAGTAACATAGAAGATATCAAAATAACAAGTAAAGAATTTACTGTATTTAAAATAGATCCAGAGATACCTACTAAAGAAAACTATACATTTGTAGGTTGGTATTACGATTCTGGATTAACTAATAAAGTAGATACAAATGCATTAACTTTAAACAACAATAATACAAACTGTGAAGATGTTCAAATTACACTTTATGCCAAATATACAAGTGTTGATACTGCAATATTAAAAGGAAAAATATATAATTCAAATAATGCAGTGTTGGCATATACTAAAGTTACTTTAGATGATGAACTAGAAACATTAACAGATGAAAATGGAAATTATGAATTAGAAAATGTATCTGATGGTAATCATGAACTAATAATAAAAGACATTAACGATAATATCGTTAGTAAAACAAACGTATTGATTTTAAATCAAACTAATGAGCCAGATGACGAATACACATTAACTTACGCAAAAGACAAAAATATAATTAATGTAAACATTAAAATAGACAAAAGTGATAACATAGAATTTATTAAAAATAACTCCAAAGATGTTAATAGTTTACTTATTATATTAGGATTACTAATTATTGTAGTAGTTGCAGTAATAATTAGTAAAAACAGTAATAATAAGCCAAAAGAAGATGAAGAATTAGATACTGAATAAGTATCTAATTTTTATTTAATTGTAAATTGAATGTATTATATTTTTATGATAGAATTAAAACATAAGAATAGAGGTCGTATATATGAACAAAAATTTAAAAGTGATACTAGCAACATTAGTAACAGTCTGTGTAGTAGGAACATTAGCATTTTCAGATATAAATGGAAGTTACGCTATTGATAGTTCTTATCTTGAACAATATTTATGTCCTGCGGTTGATAATATAATTCACTATGATACAAATGGTGGTAATAAAATAGATGATACTAAAGTTCCTGTTAATTATAGACCAAAACATATTACAGATGCAGGATTGCCAAAACCTACAAAAAAAGGCTTGCTTTTTATGGGATGGTACTATGATAAAAGTTTAACTAAAAAAGTAGAAGGTAATTCAATTTATGATGTAAAGATAGATTCGGGAAAAGATTCAAAGGGATGTGACATTGGAGGACAAGAAATAACTTTATATGCAAATTGGGGAAGAATGTGTGCTGTTAGTAAATGTATTAAATTAAAAAGAGCTATCACATTCTATACAAATGGTGGAAGTAAAATAGAAAAAACAACAGTAGATATTTCTGATAAAACAATTCATAAAATTCCAGAAACTACAAAAGAGGGAAGCGTATTTATGGGTTGGTACTATGATGAAGCGCTTACAAACAAAGTTGAAACATCATATTTAGAAGAACTTAAATATATAGAAAAATATGATGAGTATGGCTGCCCAATAGAAACAAGTTGTGACACGTTAGATATAAATATATATGCAAAATGGAGTGAAGAAATAGGATGCGTAGTTCCAAAATGCATGAAGGAAAAAAATGTTGTTACATTTAATACTAATGGTGGAAGCAAAATAGAAAAAACTACTGTAGATCTTATAAAAAAATTGGGTGAAGAATATACTCCTCATAAAATACCAGAACCAACAAAAAGTGGATATACATTTGCTGGCTGGTATTTTGACTCAGGTTTAACCAAGAAAGTAGATGTTACTTATTTAGAAGATCTTGTACACGAAACTAAATACGATGAAAGAGGTTGTCCGATAATTACATGTGATGATGCAACATTTGAGTTATATGCAAAATGGGCAAAAAAAGAAACTACAAAAACATGTAATACTAAAGTAAATAATAAATATACTTTAACTTATCAGGTAAGCAATGGACAAAATGTAACAAAAGAAATATGTGTTGGATGTAATGATAATCCTACTCTTATAAATTTAGAAAGAAACGGATACGCATTTGCTGGTTGGTACTATGATTCAGCATTAACAAAGAAAGTAGAGACAGAGAATACTGGAGACATCAAAGTAAGTAAAAAGTATGACAAAAGCAATTGCCATATAGGATATAAAAATGTAACTCTTTATCCAAAATGGATAGAAAAAAATGTATGTAAAGAAGAAAAAAATTTAACAATTTCATTTGATACTTTAGGTGGAAGTAACATAGAAGATATCAAAATAACAAGTAAAGAATTTACTGTATTTAAAATAGATCCAGAGATACCTACTAAAGAAAACTATACATTTGTAGGTTGGTATTACGATTCTGGATTAACTAATAAAGTAGATACAAATGCATTAACTTTAAACAACAACAATACAAATTGTGAGGATGTTCAAATTACACTTTATGCTAAATACGCAAGTGTTGACACTGCAATATTAAAAGGAAAAATATATAATTCAAATAATGCAGTGTTAGCGTATGCAAAAATATCTTTGGATGATGAGTTAGAAACAATAAGTGATAATACAGGCAATTATGAATTTGGAAATGTTTCTGATGGTAATCATGAATTAATTATAAAAGACATAAATGATAACATTATTACTAAAACAAATTTAACAATATTAAATCAATCAGTTGAGCCTGAAGACGCATATACATTAACGTATACTAAAAACGAAAATATAATTGATGTTGATATTAAAATAGATAAAAGTGGCAATGTAGAATTTATTAAAAATAACTCAAAAGATATTAATAGTTTGCTTATTGTGTTAGGATTACTAATTATTGTAGTAGTTGCAGTAATAATTAGTAAAAACTGTAATAATAAGCCAAAAGAAGATGAAGAATTAGATACTGAATAAGTATCTAATTTTTATTTAATTGTAAATTGAATGTATTATATTTTTATGATAGAATTAGAACATAAGAATAGAGGTCGTACAAATGAAGAAAAGCAATATCATATTTTTTTCATCATTAGTGTTAGTATACTTAGTAGCAACACTAACAATTTCAAATATAAACGGAAGTTATGCTGCATCAACACCAGAATCGTTTGTGATTGAATGCATACCTTTAGATGGTTCAGGAGCAAAAATATATTACAACACGAATGGTGGAAATGTAATAGAAAGCTCAAGTGTTTGCAAAACTTGCGGTATAAGAGAATTTCCAGCATTGCCTGTTCCAACAAAAAGTGATGCCTCATTTGCTGGCTGGTATTATGATGAAAAACTAACAAAAAAAGTAGAAGCAAAAACAATAGATGAAGTTAAAACAAATTCAATTTATGACTCAAGAGGTTGTTTCATCAGAAGCGAAGTAACTCTTTATGCAAAATGGACTAAATTAGAACATCATATTGATTGTTCATCATTTCTAATTACAGGTGGAAGCATAGAAATTATATATAATACAAATGGCGGAAATAAACTAGAAAGCACAAAATATTGTGGAGGATGTAACCCAATAAGTCAGCCAAAAACTCTTTCAACTCCAACTAAACCTGGTTATATATTTGAAGGCTGGTATTATGATGAAGCATTAACAGAGAAAGTAGAAGGAACTAGTCCAAATGGCATTAGAAGTTCAGGACACTATGATTCAAATGGTTGTTATATTCCTGATGGTAAAGTAACCCTTTATGCGAAATGGATTAAAATAGAACATCATATTGATTGTTCATCAATTCTTATTACAGGTGGAAGTTTAGAAATTATTTATAATACAAATGGCGGAAATAAACTTGAAAGCACAAAATATTGTGGAGGCTGTAATCCAGAAAATCAACCAAAAACTCTTTCAACACCAACTAAGTCTGGCTATATATTTGATGGCTGGTACTATGATGAAGCATTGACAAAGAAAGTTGAGGGAACTAGTCCAAGCGATGTAAAAAGTTCAGGACACTATGACTCAAACGGCTGCTATATTCCTGATAATAAAGTAACTCTTTATGCAAAGTGGTCAAAAAAGACAACTACTAAAACATGTAATACTAAAGTTAATAATAAGTTTACTTTAACTTATAAAGTAAGCAATAGTCAAAACTTAACAAAGGAAATATGTGTTGGATGTAGTGATAATCCAGCAATAATAGACTTAGAAAGAAATGGTTATGTATTTGCTGGCTGGTATTATGATTCAACACTAACTAAAAAAGTAGAGACAGAGAGTACTGGCAATATTAAAGTAACTAAAAAGTATGATAAAAATAATTGTCATATAGGATATAAAGATGTAACTCTTTATCCAAAATGGATAGAGAAAAATGTATGTAAAGAAGAAAAGACTTTAACAATTTCATTTGATACTTTAGGTGGAAGTAACATAGAAGATATCAAAATAACAAGTAAAGAATTTACTGTATTTAAAATAGATCCAGAAATACCTACTAAAGAAAACTATACATTTGTAGGTTGGTATTATGACTCTGGATTAACTAATAAAGTAGATACAACTGCATTAACATTAAATAGCAATAATACAAATTGTGAGGATGTTCAAATTACACTTTATGCTAAATATACAAGTGTTGATACTGCAATATTAAAAGGAAAAATAGTTAATTCAAATAATGCAGCACTTGCATATACTAAAGTTACTTTAGATGATGAACTAGAAACTTTAACTGATGATAATGGATACTACGAATTAGAAAATGTATCTGATGGAAATCATGAATTAATTATCAAAGATATAAATGACAATATTATTAGTAAAACAACTATATCAATATTAAATCAAACTAGTGAACCAGAAAATGATTACACATTAACATATACAAAAGATAAAAATATGATTAGTGCTAATATTAGAATAGATAAAAGTGGTAACATTGAATTTATTAAAACTGACACTAAGAGTACTAATAGTTTGATAATTATAGTAGGATTAATAATTGTTGTTATTATGGCCGTAATTATCAATCAAAATAATAATGTAAAACCAAAAGATGATGAAGAATTAGATGCTGAATAAGTATCTAATTTTTTAATACTTGAAAAATATGATATAATAAATAAAAGTTTAGGTGGTGATTGTATGTCATTTACAACAAATATAAAAAATGAAATTAGTAATATTGAATATAGTGAATCTGAAAAAATGGCAGAGTTATCAGCTATATTGAATATTGGTGTTAAAATACATGAAGACAATTTTGAAATACTAACAGAAAACTTAAGCGTTGCTAGAAGAATATATAAATTGATTAAAGATATCTATCATGTTGAAATAGAAATGGATACTAGTGAAGTAAATACTTTAAGAAAAAATAAACTTGTTTCATTAAAAGTAACTGAAAAAATCGACTTAATACTAAATGATTTATGTATTTTAGAAGATGGTAAAAGAATCTACGTACCACACAATTATTTAATAGATGAATTAAAAGATAAACAAGCATATTTACGTGGTATATTTATGATGTGTGGAAGTATTAATGATCCTAAAACAAGTAGATATCATGCTGAATTTGTTATATCAAATGAAGAAACAGCAAATGAAGTAAATAGATTATTAAATGAATTACACTTTAATAGTAAAGTAATTAAAAGAGAAAAGAATTACATGGTATATATTAAAGAATCTGAAAAGATTAGTGATTTTATTAAAATGTTAAATGCAACTACTTCTTTATTCTATTATGAAGATATAAGAATTTATAGAGATCATAAAAATATGACAAATAGACTTAATAATTGTGAACAAGCTAATGTTGATAAAATGATAAATGCATCTAATGAACAATTAGAAATGATAAAGAAATTAAGGGAAATAATGGATTTTGATTTATTGGATGATAAGATTAAAACAATATGTATTTATAAGGAAAAGTATCCAGAAAGTTCTATGTCAGAATTAGCAGAAATAATAAGTAGCGAAACAGAAAAACCAATATCTAAAAGTTGTATAAATCATAGATTTAGAAAAATAAAAGAAATGATTAATTTGTAAACCTCAAAATATATGAGGTTTTTTCTTTTCAAAATCATAAAAATTTGATAATATAATATATGTAGAATAAAGAGGGATATATATGAAAAAAGATATTAAATTAGTATTTGAGGATAGTAGAATTATTGAAACTAATAGAGGTATTACTGTAAGAGAAATACTAAAAATAATAGATGATGACAAAGTAATAGCTTTAAGAGTAAATGGTTCAGCTGTACCAGCAGACTATGAAATTATGGAAGATGCTTTTGTAAATTATATAACTACTGTTGATAGAATTGGTCAAAAAATATACACAAAAGGACTAGAATATATATATATTAAAGCAGTTAGAGAAGTTTTTGGTAGTAAAGCAGTAGTAAATATTAAACATTCATTAGATAAATCTTTATACACAGAAATAACTGGTAAAAGAGAAATTAATGCAAATCATATTCCACTAATTAAAAAAGCTATGAAAGAAATAGTTGATAAAGATATGCCATTTAAACACATTAGTGTATCTAGAAGTGATGCATATGATTATGTAACTAGTTTAAATGAACCAGAAAAAGCATTGAATTATTTATATATGACAAATGATTCTGTAACTATGTATGAATTAGATGATGACTATAATTATTTCTATTATTTAATGCCACCATCAACTGGTTATTTAAAAAGATTTGATTTAACTTATGTTGAACCAAATGGAATTGTTTTAAGCTATCCTATTAAAAATATTATTCCTAAATACAATCCATCTCCAAAAGTATTAGAAGCATTTAAAGATTATGAAAAAGAATTAGCTGGCTTAGGAGTAAGATATGCTGGCGAAGTTAATAAAATGATTGTTGAAGGAAAAATAAATGATTTTATTCAAGCAAATGAAATATTATATGATAAAAATTTAGAAGAAGTTGCTATTAAAGTTGCTAAAAACAAATCTATAAGAGCAATATTTATTTCAGGACCAAGTTCGAGTGGCAAGACAACATCATCTAAGAAATTAGCTTTATATTTAAGATCAAGAGGCATAGAACCATTTGTAATATCAACTGATGATTATTTTGTTGAAAGAGAAGATAGTCCAAGAAAAGCAGATGGAAGTTATGAATTTGAAATAGTTGAGGCATTAGATATAAAATTATTTAATTCTCAATTAAAGAGTTTATTAAGTGGAAAAGAAGTAGTATTACCTACATATAATTTCTTAACTGGTAAAAAAGAATATAAGAGAAAGCCAACTACATTAAAACCAAATGAAGTTTTAGTAGTAGAAGGTTTACATGCTATAAATGAAAGATTAAGTTCAACAATTCCTGCAAGTGAAAAGTTAAAGATATATATTAGTCCATTTACACCTGTAAGATTAGATAGACATAATCATATATCTACAACTGATTTAAGACTATTAAGACGTATGGTAAGAGATTATAAACATAGAGGATATTCTGCAGAAGAAACATTACGTAATTGGGCTGGCATGAGAGAAAGCGAAGAAAAATATGTATATCCATACCAAAGAGAAGCAGACTATATAATAAATACATCTCTTGCTTATGAAATTGGAGTTTTAAGAACATATGCAGTACCATTGTTATTCTCTGTAGAAAAGAATTCTCCATATTATGAAGAAGCAATTAGAATATTAAATTTCTTAAAAGGTTTTTTAAGTATACCAAGTGAAGCAATACCAAATGTAAGTGTATTAAGAGAATTTATTGGCGGAAGCTATTTTGAATAGGAGGAAATAAAATGAAAGTAGCAATTAATGGATTTGGAAGAATAGGTAGAACAGCATTAAGATTATTACAAAATGAAAAGGATATTGAAGTAGTAGCTATAAATGACTTAACTGATGCAAGTCAGTTAGCTTATTTATTCAAATATGATTCAGCTCATAGAACATATAAAGGTAAAGTTGGATTTGAAGGAAATGATTTAATTGTAAAAGGTAAAAAAATTAAAGTATTTGCTGAAATGGATCCAAATAATTTACCATGGAAGAAACTAGGCGTTGATGTTGTATTAGAATGTACTGGAGTTTTCACATCAGCTGAAAAATGCCAAGCACATATAAATGCAGGAGCTAAACATGTTATTATAAGTGCTCCAGCTAAAGATGATGTTAAAACTATAGTTTATGGTGTAAATCATGAAATATTAAGTAAAAATGATAAAATTATTAGTGCAGCTAGTTGTACAACTAACTGTTTAGCGCCATTAGTTAAATTAATTGATGATAAATTTACAATCAAAAAAGGATTCATGACAACAGTTCATGCAATTACAAATGATCAAGTAACATTAGATATTGCTCATAAAAAAGGAATTTATTCAAGACGTGGAAGAGCAGCCTCATTTAATATAATTCCAACATCAACAGGAGCGGCATCTCAAATAGGAAAGGTAATTCCACATTTAAAAGGAAAAATGGATGGAATAGCTTTAAGAGTTCCAGTAGTAGATGGTTCTGTAGTAGATGTAACTTTAGAATTAGAAAAGAATGCTACTATTAAATCTGTTAATAATATGTTTAAATCTCATCAAAGTAAAACAGTTAAATATACAGAAGATCCAATTGTTAGTTCAGATGTAATTGGTGAAGAATATGGATGTACTATTGATGGACTTTTAACTAATATTGTTGAGAGTGATGGAAAACAATTATTAAAAGTTGTAGCATGGTATGATAATGAAGTAGGGTACACTGCTCAAATGATTAGAACTATGAAATTATTTATGTAAAACACAACAAAAAATTTACGATATTATAGAATAACAACTCTTATTATAGTATAATTATAATAGGAGTTTTATTATGAAATTTAATATCAAAAAGTTTAAAAATAATATATTATTTTTTATAGTAAGTATAGCATTAATAATAGTTTTATTATTAGTGAGTGTTTTATTTGGAAAAAAAGGAGTAAAGATAGATAAAACTGATTTAACTAATGATGAAGTTGATATAAAAAAACTTGTTATAAATGAGATAATGGCATCTAATAATGGTGTTATATCTGATGAAGAAGGAACTTTATATGATTATATTGAAATATATAATGGAAGTGACTCTGATATTAGTTTAAAGAATTATGGTTTAAGTGACGAAAACGATAAAGTTAAATGGGCGTTTGGAGATATCACAATAGAATCTAAAAAATATATAGTAGTTAAATTAACTGGTAAAAAAGGTGAATTAAGTGCTGATTTTAAACTTAAGAGTTCTGGAGGAGAAGTTGTTACTTTATTTAAACCAAATGGAAAAGTAATTGATGCAGTTGAAACTGTATCATTAGATTCAAACTATGTTATGGCTAGAGATCCAAAAGGCAACTGGGTTGTACAAGATGAACCAACTCCTGGATTTGCAAATACTATTGATGGTCATAAAGAATTTATTGCGTCATTAGTCTCAAGTGAAGATGAAACAATTGTAATTAATGAAGTTTTACCAGATAATAAAGGAAACTTTAAAAATAAAAATGGTGAATATAGTGGATATATAGAAGTTAAAAATGTTAGTGATAAGTCTATAAATATTGCTAATTATAGTTTATCTAATAGTGAAGATGTTAGTTTCAAATGGCAATTTCCAAGTATTAAATTATCTCCAGGAGAAGTTAGCGTAGTTTATACATCAGGGATAAGTAGAAAAAGTGGAGAATTAAGTACTGGATTTAAATTAAAAAATAAAAATGGAGTAGCAGTATTAACAAATAATAAAGGAAAAGTAATAGATAAAGTTGAATATAAAAATTTAGCTAATGGAAAAGCTTATATTAGAAATAATAATACAATGTCAGAAGGAAGCAGTATTTCACCAGGGTACGATAATGGAATAGATGGAATAAAAGATTTTCAAAAGAAATATATGAGTACTCCAGATGGTTTAATTATTAATGAGATAATGAACAATAATTATAAATATTTACCTCAAAATGGTGGAAACTATTATGACTGGATAGAGTTATATAATAATTCTAATGATACTATTAAATTAAGTGATTATTGTTTAACTAATACTACAAATAATATTTGTATGTATAAATTACCAAAGGTTGAGCTTGGTAAAGGTGAATATTATTTAGTTATGGCTTCTGGAACAGAAAGCTTATCAAATAATAAATATAAGCATGCAAACTTTAAAATAGGTGATGTAGAAGGAATATACTTAACTAAAAATAGAAATATTGTTGATTCTATATTAGTGTCAGATGTTCCAAATGGAAGCTCTATTGGTAAAGGAAAAGATTATGGTGTTTATTATTATAAAACTCCAACGCCAGGAAGTAAAAATGGAAATGGAGATATAGCAATGTCTAGCATGCCAACATCTTCTGTTTCTGGAGGAGTATTTAATAATAAAGATGAAATAGAAGTAACTCTTACAGGAAGTGGTAAAATTTATTATACACTTGATGGTTCAACACCAACTGTCTCATCTAAAATATACAGTAGTCCTCTTACTATTAAGGAGACTACTGTTTTAAGAATAATGAATAAAGAAGACGGAAAACTTGAAAGTGAAACTAAAACTTACTCATACATTATGAATGAAAATCATAAAATAGCTGTTATGTCATTAAGCATAGATAATAAAAAGTTAAATAATGTCAATAATCATACATCATTAAATAGTTCAGTTATTGAACAAACAAATGTGGAATTTTATGATACTGATGGTAATAGTTTTGAAGTAGGAGCAGGTTTAAAATTATTTGGTGGTTCTACTAGAAGTTATAAAAAGAAAAGCTATGAAATTAAATTTAAAAAAGAATTCGGAGATGCTCACTTAAAATATAAAGTATTTGATACAGTAGATAGTTCAATGTATGAGTCTCTTGTATTAAGAACTGGCTCTCAAGATGAATTTGAATATGATAGTCAAAGAACTGTAATAAAAGATGTAGTTGCAACATCATTAATGGATGAATATACAGATGTAGATGTACAAGCATATAAACCAATTGCTCTATATATTAATGGAAAGTATTGGGGAATATATTTTATTCGTGAAAAAGTAGATGAAACATTTATTTCTAATCACTATAATGTACAAGCTACTAAAGAAAACTCTTCAATATTGAGAATTGATGGAGAAGTAAAATTTGGAACAAATAAAGATTATAATTCACTTATAAACTTCGTATCAAATAACTCGATGAGTGATAAATCAAACTACGATAAAGTAAAAGATCAAATAGATATTACTAGTCTATGTGACTTCTGGATTGGTGAAATATATACAGCTAACTATGATATTTTAAATACAAGATATTTTAGTAGTAGTGAAGTAGATAATGGTAAATGGAAATATATATTCTATGATATTGATTCAGGTTTCTTTAGAACAAATCAAAATACATTTACTGAATATACTAATCCAAATGGTATGGGAGCATGGAACTTCCCAACAACATTACTTAGAAACTTAATGAAAAGTGATGAATTTAAAAAAACATTTTTAGAAAGACTATCTTATAATTTAAAGAATACTTGGTCATATGATAATGTTAATAAAAGAATAGATGAAGTAATTGAAGAAATTGGAAAAGATGAATTTAAAAGAAATGCAGAAAGATGGAATAACACTTTTAGTCATTGGGAAAAATCAATCACAGCTATGAAAACATTTGCTAAAAAAAGAAATGCTATTTTAGTTAAATATGCTAAATCATACTTTAATTTATCTGATTCAGAAGTTAAGAAATATTTTGGTGATGTTAAATGAAAAAATACAAATATAGGCATGAATTAAAATTTAAAATAAGTAATAGTGCTGCTGAAGTATTAAAACAAAAACTTTCATTAATATTAGGCAAAGACAAAAATGCTTATTATAAAGATGGTTCTTACTTAATAAAAAGTTTATATTTTGATAATCTAGATTCAACTTCATACTACGAAAAAATGGATGGAGTATTGTATAGAAAAAAGTATAGAATAAGAATTTATAATGATGATGAAAGCTTTATAAGACTTGAAAAGAAAATGAAACATAATACTTATACAGCAAAAGAACAAATGTTGATTTCAAAAGACATATATAGTAAAATATTAAGTGGTAAAATTAGTGAAATAAATAATCCAGAAGGATTATTATTAGAGTTTATAAATGATACAAAAACTAAAGGTTTAATCCCATCTGTAATTGTTGCTTATCATAGAATAGCATTTACTTATCCAATAAGTGAAGTAAGAATTACATTTGATTCTAATATAGAAAGTGGTCTTTATAATTATGATTTATTTGATAATGAAAGACCAACATATTCAGTAACAGAAGACGGAAAACAAGTTTTAGAAGTTAAATTTAATGAAATATTACCATTACATATAGCAAATATATTAAATGATATTCCTAGCTGTAGAGAAGCAGTTAGTAAATTTGCAATATGTAGAAGTATCAAGTAGGAGGAAAAAATGAGTGCAGTAGATACAATTAAAAAATCTGTATTAGAAAATTTTACAGGAACAATTTCAGTAGGAGATATGATTTTATCTCTTATGGTAGCATTTGTAATTGGAATGTTTATTATATACATATATAGAAAGACTTATACTGGAGTAGTATATAGTAAAGCCTTTTCTTTATGTATACTTATGTTATCTATGGTAACGGCAATGATTATTAGAACAATTAATTCTAATATTAGTTTATCTTTAGGTATGGTTGGTGCTTTATCAATCGTAAGATTTAGAACAGCTATAAAAGAACCAGTTGATACAGGATTCATGTTTTGGGGAATAGCTGCAGGTATTATGTGTGGAGCAGGATTATATATTCCTGCTTTAGTAGCGACTTTAATGGTTGGTGTATTATATTTTGGAGCATACTTAATGGGATTTAGAACAGCTAATAGATATTTATTGGTATTAAAATATAAAGCAGATGCTCATAATGATGTAGTTAAAAAATTAAAATCATTAAAGAAATTTAAAATAAGAAGTAAATCAATATTTAAAGATGAAGTAGAACTATCATTAGAAGTAGATATAAAAGAAAATAATAAAAAACTAGCTAATATAGAAACTACTATAGTTGATCAATTTAATAATGTAGATGGAGTTATAAATGCAAGCTTAATTGCATATCAAAATGACTTCGGAGATTAGAGGTAAATTATGTCTAGAAGAAAAATACTAAAAATTACTCCTATCTTAGTTACACTAAATGTTTTCCTATTATTATTTATAATAGGATTTTACACATTTAGACTAATTAAATATTATAAGTTAGAAAATGGTAAAAATGATTCAAATAATACAAATTTACTTGTTGATAAAGTGTTAAAAAATGAAAGCTATCTAGATCAAACAAAAGGACTAGTTAAAAATGATGATAAAACTTCTTACACTTATAAAGGAAAAGTAGATGATAATTATCTAATTTATTCTGGAAATTTATATAGAATATTAGGTATTGATAATGAAAAAAATATAAGGGCTATTAGTGAAAATGTTATTACTATGATGTATTCAGGACTTGAAAAAGGATATGATGATTCATATGTTAATAAGTGGTTGAATGATACAGAAAAATCAAAATTTACTAAAGATTTATATGGTTTAGATTTATTAACTAATTCATTTAGATGTGAAGATAAAGTTGATGATATGACAAAAATAACATGTGAAAATTTAAATATGTCAAATAAAGTTACAATATTATCACTTTATGACTATTATAATGCAGGTGGTAAATCAAGTTTCTTAAATAATGGAGAGACGTATTATTTATCAACTACTGATTCATCTAATGGAACATATTTCATAACTGAAACTGGAGAGGTGGCAAAAGATCAAGTTAGTACTAAGTTACATGGAGTAAGACCTATCATAACTTTATCATCTAAAACAGAATTGTTAAGTGGTAATGGTTCTAAAGATAATCCATATGTAGTAGAAAAACATGATATTAAAGAATTAATAGATGTTTATGTAGGAAACTATATTGAATTAGATGGAAATAAATATAGAGTTATAGAAAAAGAAGCAGACAGTGTAAGAGTAGCAGGTATTGAAGCAATCAAAAAAGATAACAAATTAGTTGAAACAACATTTGGTACTACTTCAAATAAAATAAATATTAAAACAGGAATAGGCTTATATCTAAATAAAGATGTTTTAACTTTATTAAAGAATAATAAAAATATAGTAGACTCATCATGGAATGTTGGAACATTAGCTTTAGATAATTTAGACTATACTGCATTAGAAAATGAAAAAGTAACTATGAAAATAGGTATGTTAAATATATCTGATAATTTCATAGGTGATGTTAAAAATGTATTTACTTTAACAAGAGGAATAGAATCAGATTTAATAATAAATGTTATTAAAGAAAATGGAACTGTATTTGGTGATAATATCTCATCAAAATATAATGTTAGAATAGCATTTAACTTAAAGAATGATTTAAAGATTAAAAATGGAACTGGAACACTTAACAATCCATTTATACTAGGAGAATAAAATGAAAAAGAAAAAAAGTAAGTTTATAATATTTTTAATGGTTGTAGACGTTTTAGCTTTAATAAGTTTCTTTGTAGTTTATGGACCATTTTCATTCTTTAGAGATTTTTGGGTAACAACAGCTATGACAACTAAGTCACATCATTACTTTGCTTATGTATTTTATAGTGAAGAAGAAGTACAAAAAGTATTAGATAACAATAAAGTAATTGAGTCAGAAGATCCAACTGATACATCAAAAATAACATTTAATCCTAACTTTGAATCAGATACATATGAATCTATTTATGAAGAACAAATCTTAAAGAAAGATAATAAAGATGATAGATATAAATTATTAGATATAAGTGGTAAAGGTTGGAAAGGATACATGGTTGTTGTATATGATCCAGCTGATGTAGAACTTGTATTTTCCAAAAAATATGGAAAAGGTGGAGATTATCTTTCAACAATGGCAAATAACGCTAATGCTTTAATAGCTATGAATGCTTCTGGAGTTAATTCAATACCTGGAAGTAATAGAGTCACTGGGAGAGTTATTAAAGATGGAAAAGTTTATGATGTTGGTAGAAAAATAAATAAAGGTGGAGGATTAATAGGTTTTACAAAAGATAATGTATTAATGCTTACTAAAAAGTCTGCAGAAGAAGCTATCAAAGATGGTATGGATAGAGCAGTAGAATTTGGGCCATTCTTAGTTATAAATGGAAAGAAATCAACATTCAAAGGAAATGGTGGTTGGGGAATAGCTAACAGAAGCGCTATTGGACAAAGACAAGATGGAATAGTTTTATTTATAGTAATTGATGGTAGAACAGCTTCATCTACAGGAATATCAATGCCAGACTTAGCAGAATTATTTGTTAAATATAAAGCATATAACGCTGCTAACTTAGATGGTGGAGGCTCAAGTGCATTATATGCATTTCAAAATGGGAAAGGATCTCTAATTAATAATCCACAAGGATATGGATATTCAGGTGAAAGAAGATTACCAAATGCATGGATGGTTTTATCAAAAGATGATAATAAGGAGGAATAATGATAGAAAAGAAAAATCCAACAATTTATTTAATGTGTGGAAAAGCAAAGCATGGGAAAGACACATTCTCAGCATTCTTAAAGAAAGCATATGAAGATAATGGAAAGAAAATTATTGTAACTCAATTATCAAAATACATAAAATATTATGCTAGAGAAATGACTGGATGGGATTTAAGTGAAGAAACTAAACCTAGAGAATTACTTCAACAACTAGGAACAAGCGTTATAAGAGAATACTTACAAAAAGATGATTTATTCATTAATAGAATGATAGATGATATAGATGTATTCTCATGTTTCTATGATGCAATAATAATAAGTGATGTTAGACTTAAAAAAGAAATACATGATTTAAAAGCTTCATATCCAAATGCAAAAGTAGTTCATATAATAAGACCAGATTTTGACAATGGTTTAACAGAAGAACAAAAAAAACATAAAACAGAAATAGATTTAGATGATTTTACAGATTATGATGTAGAAATTGTAAACACAACATTAGAAAAACTAGAAGAAGATGCTAAAAAATTATACATAGAAACTGAAAGGTAGGTATAAAAAATATGAAAAGTATTAAAAGTGCTAGTGTAAAAGGTAAAAGAGTAATAGTAAGAGTTGACTTTAATGTTCCATTTAAAGATGGAAAAATATTAGATGATAATAGAATAGTAAGCAGTCTTACAACTATTAATTATCTAGTAGAAAAGAAAGCTAAAGTAATTTTATTATCTCACTTAGGAAGAGTTAAGACTGAAGAAGACAAGAAAAAGAATTCTCTAAGAATAGTTGCTAAACATCTATCAACTTTAGTAAACACTCCAGTATACTTTATTCCTCAAACAAGAGGAGAACTTTTAGAAACTACTTTAGATAATTTATGTGAAGGAGAAATTGCTGTTATAGAAAACACTAGATGGGAAGATTATCCAAAAACATTAGAGAGTTCATGTGATGAAAAACTATCTAAATATTGGGCTAGTCTAGGAGATATATTTGTGTTAGATGCATTTGGAAGTGCTCATAGATGTCATGCATCAACTTATGGAATATCTAAATATTTACCATCATATGCTGGATTTTTAGTACAAAATGAAACTACTGTTTTAGATAAAGCATTAAAACAAAATAAAACTTTAATTTTAGGCGGAGCTAAAGTTGATGATAAAATAGGAGTAATAAATAATTTAATAAAAACATCTAATAAATTATTAATTGGTGGTGGAATGTGTTTTACATTCTTAAAAGCTAAAGGATATAATATTGGAGAAAGTATATTAAGTGAAGAACATATTGATTACGCTAAAAAATTATTAAAGAAATATCCAAATACAATTATTCTTCCAATAGATGTTGTAACTCAAAATGGAGTAAAAAACATAGAAGATATGAGTGATATAGATATTGGATATGATATTGGTCCTAAAACAATAAAACTCTTCACAGAAGAGCTAAAAGCAAGCAAATTAGTATTATGGAATGGTCCACTTGGAAAATATGAAGATAAAAAATATGAAAATGGAACCAAAAAAGTAATGCAATTTCTAAAAAAACAAAAATTCAATACAATCCTAGCAGGTGGAGATATAACAGGTGCTTCAAAATACTTTAATATTGAATTATACTATGTTTCAACAGGTGGAGGCTCTACACTAGAATACTTAGAAGGCAAAAAATTCAAAACACTAGAAAGATTAAATGGTACAGATAAATGAAAAAAGTAATTCTAAATCAAAAAAGTTATCTATTATATAATGATATGATAAATTTCAAAAATGATTTTGATAACATAAATAATATAAACTATGACTTTATATTATTTCCTCCTATATTATATTTAACACTATTCAAAGATGCTAAATATAATATCGGAACACAAAACTTCTTTAGTTCAAAAATGGGATCATTCACAGGTGAATTAAATTTAGAATCTTTAAGAGATATAAATGTTACATACACATTAATTGGTCACTATGAAAGAAGAAAAATCATAGAAGAATCAAAAGCAGTAACTAAAGAAAAACTATTTAAATCATTAAGTAATAAATTTAACACTATTCTTTGTGTAGGAGAATATAAAAAAACCAAAAAACCATTTAACTATATCAAAAAAGAATTAAATTATTATTTAAAATCAATTGAAACATCAAATTTAAAATACTTATCTATTGTATATGAACCAAACTGGGCTATAGGTAGTGGAGAAATCCAATGTATTGATAAAATAACAAAAACAATTATTCAAATAAAAGAATATATTAAAACTAAATATAATTTAGATATAGAAGTATATTATGGTGGCTCTATAACTAAAGAAAATGCAAAAAATGTATTTGATGTTAGCGATGGTATTCTTTTAGGAAAATCAAGTATCAATATAGATGAATTAAAATCTATTATAAATGAGCTAAATTAATTCTAAATTTTACATTTAGAATTTTTTTTCGACAAAAGATTACATAATTATGCAAATAAAGACAAAATCTCCTGTAGAAATATATATAATTAATGTACTATAATAAATAAAAAGGAACAAAAAGGAGAAAAAATGAAAGTTAAAGTATTCGTAGTAGATGATAATGCAGGAACAGTAAATTTAGTAAAGAAGTACTTTAATGGAGGAAATGAAATAGAAGTAGTTGCAGAAGCATCAGATGGTATGAAGGCAATTAAAATATTAGATAGTAATTTAGATTTTGATATTATGTTATTAGATTTAATAATGCCAATAAAAGATGGTATTGATGTATTAAAATATATGAAAGAACATAATTGTAAAGGCAAAGTTATAATGATGACCTCATTTAATGATGAAGAAATAATAAGAAAAGTAAGTGAATATGG
Source organism: uncultured Bacilli bacterium (assembly GCA_934096645.1). Classification (GTDB taxonomy): domain Bacteria; phylum Bacillota_I; class Bacilli_A; order RF39; family UBA660; genus CAG-1000. The sequence continues at coordinate 52,083 of CAKOMK010000008.1, forward strand.
AGTTAAATATTATGTACTAAAACCATTTGAATTAGAAAGTATAAAAAATAAAGTATTAGATATTTATAATAGTGAAAGAAACAAAAATCAAATATCAGAAATTCAAAGTAAAGATATTCAAATTCAAGTAACTAATCTTTTACATGCTTTAGGTATTCCATCACATATAAAAGGATATCAATATATAAGATCAGCTGTTTTAATGGTATATGGAAATCCTGGATTTATAGGTGGAATAACTAAAGAATTATATCCAGACTTATCAGTTAAATTTAATACATCAACTCAAAGAGTAGAAAGAGCAATAAGACATGCTATTGAGGTTTCATGGCTTAGAGGAGATATAGATTTAATGGATGAAATATTTGGTCATAGTGTAGATATTGATAGAGCAAAACCAACAAATTCAGAATTTATAGTTACTTTAGCAGATAAATTAAGACTTGATATGATTAATCATAACTAATCATATTAAGTTTTTTTCTTTTATAATTTCCTATATTATGTTAGAATATTAACAGGAGAAAATTATGAAAAAAATTATTTTATTAATTTTAGATGGCTTTGGAATAAGAGAAAATAATAATGGAAACGCTATCAAAATGGCAAGTTTACCTAATTTAGCACATATTTTCAAAGAATATTCTGTTAGTCAACTAGAAGCAAGTGGAGAAATAGTTGGACTACCAAAAAGTCAACCAGGTAACTGTGAAGTTGGACATATGACTATAGGTGCTGGAAGAACTGTAATTCAACCATACACAATAATAAATAATAGCATTAAAGATAAAAGTTTCTTTGAAAATGATAATCTATTAGATTTAATGGATCATGTAAATGAAAATAATTCAACACTTCATTTAGTTGGCGTAGTTTCAAATGGAGGAGTGCATTCATGTATTGATCACTTTTATGCTACACTTGCATTAGCAAAAATAAGAAATGTTAAAAGTGTTGTATTTCATTTTATAATGGATGGAAGAGATAATTTAAAAACTAAAGGTATTGAATATATTGGCACATTCATGCAAAAAGCTGAAAAGTTAGGCTTAGGTACAATAGGAACATTAAGTGGAAGGTATTATGCATTAGACACTGATGGAAATTATGATAGAGTAAAAAAAGCATATGATGTTATGGCATATAATATAGGAAATAACTTTTCAGACTACATGAGATGTTTAGAACTACATTATAAAAATAATATAAGCGATGAATATATAAATCCTAGTGTAATAACAAAAGGAAGTAATATTAAAGATAATGATGGAGTATTATTCGTAGACTTTAGACCAGAAAGAAGTGATGAATTAATATCTGCTTTTGTAGATGATTCATTCAATATGTTTAATACTAAAAAATATAAAAATGTTAAATTCATGTCATTATATAGTACAAATGATAAGATAACAGGAGCATTTACGAACGAAACCTTATCAAATACATTTGGCAAATATTTAGCTGACTTAGAATTCAAACAAGCAAGAATTGCAGAAGCATCAAAATATTCACATGTAACATATTTCTTTGATGGAGCAGAAGAGTTTTCAGATAAGAATTTATATAAAATATTAGTACCATCTCCTAAAGTTCCAAGATATGATATGAAACCAGAAATGAATATAACAGAAGTAACTACAGCTGTACTTGATGCAATAGATGAAGATTTTGATTTTATTCTTGTAAATTTTTCAAATCCAGATACTGTTGCTCATACTGGAAATATCCCAGCCTCTATTAGAGCTTTAGAAGCATGTGATGTTTGTACAAAACAAATATTGGATAAAGCAAAAGATAATTTTTATGAATTAGCAATCGTAGCTGATCATGGAAATATAGAATATATGAAAGATGAAGCAGGAAACATATTAACATGTCATACTGATTCAAAAGTTCCTTTTGTAATATGTAATGAAAATATAAAACTACAAAGCACAGGTTCACTAAAAGATGTTATCCCAACAATAGTAGATTTATATGAAATTAGTAAACCTAAAGAAATGACTGGAAATAGCTTAATTGTTAAAAGTGAAAAATAAATTCTCTCGTAAATAGAGAATTTTATTTTGGAACATGATTGTTTTTTATGTAATTGTTTTATATAATGATTACAATAGGTGATGATATGCAAAAGAATATAAAATTAATGTTATTTTTATTATTGTTTTTACCACTTGTAGTAAATGCTGCAAGTACATTCAATGAAGGAAAAACAAAAGCAGGAAATTATATAACATCATTTGAAAATTATAAAAGATATATACATATTCCATCAAATAGTAGTTATTATGCTTATGAAAAAGGTGGATATAATTCGACTAATGGAAATGGATTTAAAAATGGTGGATTTATAAGTTCATTTGAATATAACCTTTCATTAGAAAACAACTTTTCATGGCTATCTCCAGGAATAGGATATTGGACATTATCAAAGAAAAGTGATAGTGAATATTATTATATTGCTGATAAGCTATATTCAAAGGATAAAAATAGTATATCATCAGCAAGAATAACTGAATATGTAATAAATACTGCAAAAATAAAAGGAAGTGGAACAGTTTCAAATCCATGGTATTTTGTAGATGCATTTAGAATTAGATTAAGAAGTAATAACGAAAGTTATGGTAATTTGGGAACGGGTAGTAATTTAGGGCCTAAAGAATTAGATATTGAAAAAGGTAGTACTAAAACAATAGGTTTCACAGCTAATCCAGGATACAGTATTTCAATATCAAATATTTCAAACTGTGCTAAAGAATATTTTGAAGTAAACTCTAATAACTTAACTGTTAAATCATTAGATAGAGACTTAAATTGTATAATTAATTTTGAACCAAAACAATATACTGTAACACTAAACTCTAATGGTGGAACACCAGCAAGCTATATTCATAAAGTTACTTATAAAGAAAAATATGGAAGTATGCCAGAGCCATCAAGAACTGGATATACTTTCGCTGGTTGGTATACAGCTGCAAGCGGAGGAAATAAAATCAGCGCTGATTCAGATGTAACAATAACAAGCAATCAAACACTTTATGCTCATTGGAATGCAAATGTATATACAGTTACATTCAACGGAAATAATGGAACAATGGGTTCAACTACAACAAAGAATGTTAGTTATGGTAGTACGTATGGAGATTTGTCAGAAATAAGAGTAACAAGAACTGGTTATACTTTTACAGGATGGTATACAGCCACAAGTGGAGGAACAAAAGTTACAAGCACAACAAAAGTAACACAAGCAAAAGATCATACACTTTATGCTCACTGGAAATTAGGAACTTATACAGTTACACTTAATGCTGCAGGTGGACAATTAACAAAATCATCTATACTTGTTACTTATACACAAAAATATGGAACAATCCCAACTCCTACAAAACTTGGATATACATTCTTAGAATGGTATACAGCCGCAAGTGGAGGAACACGAGTAACAAGTGATACAAGAGTAACACAAACAAAAAATCACACACTTTATGCACATTGGAAAGCAGATAGAATTACATGTTCAGAATTAACATATAAATGTAGTAATACATCTAAAGGCTCAGATTATAAACTTACATATAATGGAAAATGTGAAGTAACATGTGAAAATGAGAATTGGAAAGTTAAGTTCCTAACATCTGGTACATTGACAACAACAGTATCATTAAATGTAGACGTCTTCCTAGTAGGCGGCGGCGGTGGTGGATATACAACTTCTTACAGTGTTGGGGGCGCAGGCGGAGGCGGATATACAAAAACTGTTAAGAATATTACACTACAACCTAATACATACAAAATTGATGTTGGTGCTGGCGGAGGCGGTGGCCAAAACGGAAAGAGTAGCACGGTCAAACTAAATAACGCAATAATAAATGGTTTATCTGTAGAAGGTGGTAAAACCGGAACTATAGCAAGCGGATGTTGTGGAAACTGTTCATGGGGAGGAGCAGGAGGAAACTACGGCGGGGGATGGTCTGATTGCAACCAAGGAACACCATTCTATCCCTCTACATTTGGTGGTGGCCAAGGAAGCACAACATGTGAATTTGGAGAAGGAACTACAACAAAATGTAACGCAGGAGTAAAACAATATTCTGGTGGAGGATGCTGTGGTTGCTGCTTTACTCCAAGCGCTGGTGGTGGAGCATGTTCTGGTGGTTCAGGACAAGCAAACACTGGTGGCGGAGGCGGAGCTTACTATTTAAACGTTGGATCAGGTGGTTCAGGAATAGTAATCTTCAGAGATAAAAGATAACAAAAAAAGTTGACTTAATAGGAAAAGTCAACTTTTAATTTAAAGAAAAAATCAAAAAAATAATTAACAAATAATTTTATTTATTTACATTAAAATAAAAGTATGTTAAACTAGAATATATAATAGAAAGTAGGGAAGAAGAATGAATGAAAATAATCCTATAGTGGGGGAAATTAATCAAAATACTATACCTACTGATGTAAATGCACAACCAACACAACCTGTTGCACCTGCACCTACACCAGAAGTAGCAAATATTCAAGAACCTGCTCCAGTAGCTGAGACACCAGCTCCAGTAGTAGGGGCAGCACCTGTAGTAGAAGCTACACCAACTGTAGCACCTACACCAGAAGTTGCACCTGCACCAGTAGCTGAAACACCAGCTCCAGTAGTAGAGGCAACACCTGTAGTAGAAGCTACACCAACTGTTGAAGCTACACCAACTGTAGCACCTACACCAGAAGTTGCACCTGCACCAGTAGCTGAAACACCAGCTCCAGTAGTAGAGGCAACACCTGTAGTAGAAGCTACACCAACTATTGAAGCAACACCAGCGGTAGCACCAACTCCAGAAGTTGTACCTGCTCCAGTAGCTGAGACACCAGCTCCAGTAGTAGAGGCAACACCTGTAGTAGAAACTACACCAACTGTTGAAGCAGCACCAACTGTAGCACCAACTCCAGAAGTTGCACCTGCACCAGTAGCTGAAACACCAGCTCCAGAATCAACTGTTACATTTGCTTCAGAGCCAACAACAAGTGAACCAGCTGCACCAGCTGAACCATCAATGGTATCAAGCAATGTTGCATATGGTAAGGCTAAAGAAGAAACAACAAAAACAGATAATGGAAAATATACATTACCAGGAGAAGCAAATCAAAACAATGTTTTAGCAACAGGTGGAGATAAACCAGCAAAAGAGAAAAAAGGTTCAAAAGCACCAATATTTATTATTAGCGTTGTATTGATTCTAGTAATTCTATTTTTAGTTTATTATTTCGTACTTATGACACCTAAAAATGTATATGACAAAATAATGAATGATATTTTCGATACATTTGAAAACGTTTTAAAAACAACAGATGAATCTAATAAAGAAGTAGAAATTAGCACAATAGGACTAAGTGGAAAAGCAACAATATCAAGCAATGATATAAAAGCCTTAGATGGCGTAGGAATCACATATGACCTAAATATTGATACATCTCAAGATAAAACAAAAGCAAAAATAGAAATAGATAAAAATTCAAAAGCTTTAACTGATATATTAGTATATTTAATTAATGGAGATTTAATTCTAGATCCAAATGTACAAAATACTTTAATTAAATTAGATCCTAAACAATATAATTTAGAATCAGTAACTAATCTAAATGTTGGAAAACAATCTACAAAAGATTTGATTTATTTAGTTAACAAAGTAAGAAATGTTTTCTTACAAGATGTAAATGAAGATAAGATTTCAAGAAGCATTGCATATAAAGAAGTATCAAAAGATCAAAATGTGTTCTCACTTAAATTAACTTATGATATGGATAATGCTGAAATCAATAGCATTTATAAAAATATGTTGAATGCTATTAGCAAAGATAAAACTACATTAACTACAGTAGCAAGATTCATGGGATTTGAAGAAGACAATGTTGAATTAGTACAAAAACAATTAGAAGCATTAGCTAATAAACACGTTGAAATTCAAAAAATTCATTTAGAATTCTATCGTACTTTAGCAGGAACTGATACAGTAGCATGTGATGTTGATAGTGATACATATAAAATTAGTGTTGGTTCATTAAATGATATCTATTTTGCAACAATAACAAAAACAGTTGAAAAAGATGGAGTAATTCCATTTACAATTGATTTTGAATATGATACATTCAACAAAAGATTAATTGGAACAGTAAAATATAAAAATGCAAAAGGTGAAGAGGATACATACGAATTTGATATATCACAAGCTAAGATAAATAACACAAGAACAGAAATAAAAGCAACTGTTAAATATAAAATACCTTCAAAAACAAATGAAGTATATGCGATTGATTTTAAATTAGATATGGACACAAACAAAAATTATGAAATGCCAGATACTAAAAATGCTGTACCATTTAAAATGATGCCCGCACAAATGCAATTAGCTGTAGGTCAAGGAATTCAAAAATTCTTAGGATTTGTTAAACAATTAACAGATGCACTAAATATGTAAAAAAATAAGGAAAATCGAGAAAAAATACTTGATTTTTCTTTTATTTTGCCTTATAATCATGTAGAAACGACTGGCGATGATGTGCAAGGTTGCTGATACACCAGGTTAGGTTGAATTAAAAATCTAATTAATGTCAGGTAATTTGCATTGAGCAAGTCTATAGAAAAAAATATAGGCGAAGGAGGAAATTAATATGTCTAAAGACAAAGTAAGAATTAGATTAAAGTCATTTGATCACAGAAGCGTTGATCAAGCTGCTGCTAAAATTGTTGAGACTGTTAAAAGAACTGGTGGTATCGTTAGTGGACCTGTTCCACTACCAACTGAGATCGAAAAGATCACAATATTGAGAGCTGTTCATAAATATAAAGATTCTCGTGAACAATTCGAAATAAGAACTCATAAGAGATTAATCGATATCGAAAAACCAAGTAAAGAAACAATTGATGCTCTTGCTCATTTGGATTTACCAAGTGGTGTAGATATTGAAATCAAAAAATAAGGAAAGGAAATAAAAAATGAAAGGAATCTTAGGACGTAAAGCTGGAATGACTGAAGTATTCACAGCTGACGGAAAATTAATACCTGTTACTGTTATTGAAGTACAAAGCAATGTTGTTACTCAAATCAAAACAGTTGAAAAAGATGGGTATGATGCAATTCAATTAGGTGCTTTTGACAAAAAAGAAAAAACATCTAACAATCCTGAAAAAGGACATACTAAAAAAGCAAATACATCACCTAAGCGCTTCTTAAAAGAAATCAGGGGAATTGATACAAATTCTTATACTCTTGGTCAAGTAATTGAAGCTGATGTATTTCAAAATGGAGACACAGTTGATGTTACTGGTACATCAAAAGGTAAAGGTTTCCAAGGCGTAATTAAGAGATGGAATCAATCTCGTGGACCAGAAACTCATGGTTCAACATACCATAGACGTGTAGGATCTCTAGGAACAATGAGACCAATGAGAGTTCTAAAAGGTAAGAAATTACCAGGACATATGGGAAATGAACAAATCACTATCCAAAATTTAATGGTAGTTGATGTTGATATGGAAAACAAATGCATATTAGTAAGTGGAAATGTTCCAGGACCTAAAAATTCATTTGTATTCATTAAGGAAGCTATTAAAGGTAGTAAGAATACTCCAGTTGAATTAATTTCATATGAAGAGAGTGTTGCTGAAACAGAGGAAGTAACTCCAGCTAATGAAGTCGTTGAAAATGATGCTGTTGTAGAAGAAACTAATGTTGAAGCTACTGAAACTACTACTGATAAAGAGGAGGTTTCTGAATAATGGCAAAGACTCAAGTTTTAAACCTTAAAGGTGAAAAAGTTAAAGATATAACTCTTAAAGATAGCGTTTGGAATATTGAAGTTAATGAACCTGTTGTACATGATGCAATAGTATTAGCTCAAGCATCTTTAAGACAAGGAACTGCTAGCACTAAAACAAGAAGTGAAGTTAGCGGTGGTGGACGTAAACCATACAAACAAAAAGGTACAGGTAATGCAAGACAAGGATCTACTAGAAGCCCACAATGGCCAGGTGGTGGAATTGTATTTGGACCTAAACCAAGAAAATATGATAAAAAACAAAATAGAAAAGAAAGAAGATTAGCATTAAAGAGCGTTTTATCTTCTAAGTTCCAAGAAAAAGAATTAGTTGTTGTTGAAAACTTAAATTTAGAAACTGCTAAAACAAAAGATTTCAATACAATGTTAAAGAACTTAAAAGTTGATAAAAAAGCATTAGTTGTATTTGCTGATGATAATGAAAATTTATTCTTAGCTTCAAGAAACAACAATAAAGTCGCTGTATTAGCTACAGAAGAAATTAATGTATTAGATTTAGTTGCAACTGATTACTTAGTAATTGATGAATCTTCTGTTAAAAAATTAGAGGAGGTGCTTAACTAATGAATATTATCTTAGCACCAGTTATTACTGAAAAAAGCGAATCATTAAAAGAAAATAACGTATATGTATTTAAAGTTAGCCCAAAGGCAAACAAGACTCAAATTAAGAATGAAATTGAAAAACAATTCAATGTTAAAGTAGTTAATGTTAATACTGTAAATGCTGTACAAAAGAAAAGAAGAGTAGGAAGATATACTGGCTTAACTACTGCTTATAAAAAAGCTTATGTTAAACTAGCTGAAGGCTCTTCTATAGAATACTAGGAGGGAAAATATGCCAATTAAGAATTATAAGCCTAATACTCCTGGAACAAGAGGAATGAGTACATTAATAAATGATGAAATTACAACTCGTACTCCTGAAAAAAGTCTTCTTGTTAAAAAAAGTAAAACAGGCGGAAGAAATAATCAAGGTAAAATAACTGTTCGTCATATTGGTGGTGGAGTTAGAAGAAAATATCGTTTAATAGATTTCAAGAGAAATAAAGACGGTATTGAAGGAAGAGTAGCTTCAATCGAATATGATCCAAACAGAAGTGCTAACATCGCATTAGTTAATTATGCTGATGGAGAAAAAAGATATATTATTGCTCCACTTAACTTAAAAGTTGGAGATAAAATAGAAAGTGGAGTTGGAGCTGATATTAAAATCGGTAACGCATTACCACTTGAAAACATTCCTGTTGGTACAACAGTTCACAATGTTGAATTAAATCCAGGCGCTGGAGCTAAAATGGCAAGAAGTGCTGGAAGTAGCGTACAAATTCTTGGTAAAGAAGGAAAATACGTTATTATTAGATTAAAGAGTGGCGAAACAAGAAAAGTTCTTGGAACATGCCGTGCAACAATTGGTGAAGTTGGAAACACTGATTATGAATTAGTTAACTTAGGTAAAGCAGGAAGAAAAAGACATATGGGAATTAGACCTACAGTTCGTGGATCTGTTATGAACCCTAATGATCACCCACATGGTGGTGGTGAAGGTAGAGCTCCAGTTGGACGTGCTCAACCAATGACTCCTTGGGGTAAACCAGCTCTAGGACTTAAGACTAGAAAAACTAAAAAAGCATCTGAGAAATTAATCATGACTCGTCGTAAGAAATAATTAAGAAAGGAACCGTAAAATGTCAAGAAGTTTAAAAAAAGGACCTTACACATTTGAAAGATTACTTAAAAGAGTAAGAACTTTAAATGAAACAGGTAAAAAAGAAGTAATTAAAACTTGGTCAAGACGTTCTACTATATATCCTGAATTTGTAGGACATACATTTGCTGTTCATAATGGACGTGAATTCATTCCTGTATACGTAACTGAAGATATGGTAGGACACAAACTTGGTGAGTTTGCTTTAACTCGTAAGTTTGGTGGCCATGCTGGAAGCGGTAAGAAGTAGGAGGATAAATAATGGAAACTTATAGTATACATAAAGGTGCTGCTATTGCACCAAGAAAAGCAAGAATGACTCTTGATCTTATCAGAGGTAAAAAAGTATCTCAAGCTGAAGCAATTCTACTTACTACAAATACTAAAGCAAGTAGATTAATAATTAAAGTTCTTAACTCTGCTACTGCTAATGCAGTAAACAACTTCGGAGCTAATAAAGAAGATTTAGTTATTAAAGAAACTTATATTAACGAAGGAAGAACTTTAAAAAGAAGAAAAGCTGCATCTCATTCAAGAGTTGCTAAAAATTATCATAGAACAAGTCATATTTATGTTAGTGTAACTGACAACATGACTGAAAAGAAGGAGGACTAAACATGGGACAAAAGGTAAGTCCAATCGGACTTAGAGTTGGTATCAACAGAGACTGGGAAAGTAAATGGTATGCACCAACTAAAGATTTTGCTAAATATTTAAATTCTGATATGCAAATTAGAAAATATTTAGATAAAGAATTAAAAGGATGTTCAGTTGCTTCTATCGTAATCGAAAGAAATAATAAAAGAACAAATGTTACAATTAACACATCTAAACCAGGTGTTGTAATTGGAAAAGGTGGAGCTGATATTGAAAAACATAAAAAAGCTTTACAAAAATTAACTGGAGAAGAAATCTATTTAAATATTGTAGAAGTTAAAAATCCTGATTTAAATGCTGCATTAGTGGCTGAATCAATTGCAATGCAAATTCAAAATAGAGCTTCATTCAGAGCAGTTCAAAAAAGAGCTATTAGAAATACAATGAAAGCAGGAGCTGTTGGTATTAAAGTTGCTGTATCTGGACGTTTAGCTGGAGCTGAAATGGCTCGTACAGAAGGTTATACAGAAGGAACTGTACCTCTACATACATTAAGAGCTGATATAGATTACGCTCATAAAGAAGCTGACACTATCTATGGTAAGATTGGTGTTAAAGTATGGATTTATAAGGGCGAAATACTTCCTGCTAAAAAGAATAAGGGAGGTAACAAAGATGTTAATTCCAAAAAGAACTAAATATAGAAAACCACATAGAGTTAGCTATGAAGGAAAAGCTAAGGGTAATACAGTATTAACTCAAGGTGAATATGGACTTATGGCTAAAGAAGGAGCATACATTACAGCTAGACAAATCGAAGCAGCTAGAATTGCTATGACTCGTTATATGAAATCATTCAAAAGAGGAAAAGTGTTTATTAATATTTTCCCACACTTAGCAAGAACTAAAAAACCTGCTGAAGTACGTATGGGTAGTGGAAAAGGTAATGTTGAAGAATGGGCAGCAGTAGTTAAAGAAGGTAAAATCATGTTCGAAATGACTGATGTTACTGAAGATATTGCTCGTGAAGCATTTAGATTAGCTGGACACAAACTACCAATCAAAACAAAATTTGTAGCAAAGGAAGTGACTAAATAATGAAAATGGTAGAAATTAGAAAATTAGCCACTGAAGATTTAAATAAAAAACTTGAAGAAATTAAGAAAGAATTATTTAATTTAAAATTCGCATCTGCAACTGGAACTTTAGAAAAACCACATAGAATTAAAGAATTAAGACATGAGGTTGCTAAAATTAAAACAGTTATCAGAGAAAGAGAATTAAGTAGTAAGGAGGAAGCTGAATAATGGAAAACAAGAAACAAGAATTAGTTGGAAAAGTTGTAAGCGCTAGTTGTGACAAAACTATTACAGTTGCAGTAGTTACTTATAAAAAGCATCCACTTTACAAGAAAAACGTAAAAACTACTAAAAAATATGCAGTACATGATGAAGAGAATAAAGCTAAAGTAGGAGATATAGTTAAAGTTGTATCTTCTCGTCCTCTATCAAAAACAAAAAGATATGTTTTAGATAGTATCGTTGAGGAAGCTGTTATTCTTTAATTAAGAAAGGAGAGAGTTATGATACAACCAGAAAGCCGTTTAAAGGTTGCTGACAATTCAGGCGCTCGTGAAATCTTAGTAATCAGAGTACTTGGTGGAAGCAAAGTTAAAAGCGGAAATATCGGAGACATTGTTGTAGGAACTGTTAAAAAAGCTATTCCTAATTCAAATACTCCAAAAGGAAAAGTAGTTAAAGCTGTTATTGTAAGAACAGTTCAAGGAGTAAGACGTGCTGATGGAAGTCATATTAAATTTGATGACAATGCATGCGTTCTAATAAAAGAAGATAAGAGTCCTATTGGAACACGTGTTCTAGGACCTGTAGCTAGAGAGCTTCGTGATAAAGACTTTATGAAGATTATCTCATTAGCTCCAGAGGTATTATAGGAGGCAACAATGAAAATAAAAGTTGGAGATAATGTACAAGTTATTACAGGAAGTAATAAAGGTAAAGAAGGAAAAGTACTTAGAGTATTTAGAAAAGAAGGAAAAGTAGTTATCGATGGAATTAATATTGTTAAAAAACATGTTAAACCAAATCGTACTAATGAAACTGGTGGAATTCTTGAAGTAGAAGCACCTATCCATATTTCAAATGTTAAAGTACTTGATAAAAAAGAAACTAAGAAAGAAGCTAAAAAAGTAGAAAAAACTACTAAAAAAGAAACTAAAAAAGTAGAAAAAGAAACAAAAACTTCTAAGAAAAAAGAAGAAAAAGAAAGTAAGTAGGTGAATTATGGAAACATTAAAGAAATTATATGAAGAAGAAATAGTTCCAAATTTAACTAAAAAGTTTAACTACACTACTAAAATGCAAGTACCTAAAATAGAAAAAATCGTTCTAAATATGGGTGTAGGAGATGCTATTAGCGATCAAAAATTCTTAGATGCAGCTGTTAGAGATTTAGAAGCAATCGCTGGACAAAAACCAGTTATTACTACTGCTAAAAAATCTATCGCTGGATTCAAACTTAGAGAAGGAAATAAAATTGGTTGTAAGGTTACTTTAAGAGGAGATAATATGTATAACTTCTTAAATAAATTAATTACAATCGCTCTTCCTAGAGTTAGAGACTTTAGAGGTATCTCTAAAAATAGTTTTGATGGTAGAGGTAATTACACTCTTGGAATTAAAGAGCAATTAGTATTTCCTGAAGTAGAATACGATCAAGTAATTAAAGTTAGAGGTTTAGATATTGTTATTGTTACAACTGCTAATACTAATGAAGAAGCTTTAGCTTTATTAACAGAATTTGGATTACCTTTTAGAAAGTAGGAAAGGAAATATTTATGGCAAAGAAAAGTAAATTAATATCTCAACAAAGAGGAAGCAAATTCTCTACAAGAAATTATACAAGATGTACTAGATGTGGTCGTCCACATGGTGTATTAAGTAAATTCGGTCTATGCCGTATCTGCTTTAGAGAACTTGCATATAAAGGACAAATTCCTGGCGTTAAAAAATCAAGCTGGTAGTTTGTAAAAATGAATTCAAATAAAAATTATTACCAAACATTAACAGGCGAATGTTAATAAGAAGGGAGGCCTATTATGGTTAATGACACTATAGCAGATATGCTTACTAGAATTCGTAATGCTAATGCTATGAAGTATAAAACTGTTGAAATACCTGGTACTAAGATGACTAAAGGTATCGCAGATATTTTAACTAAAGAAGGATTTATCGATGGTTATGATACTAACAAATTAGCTGTTGGTGAAATGATCGTTGTTAATCTAAAATATTCAAAATCTAAAGAAAGAGTAATCACTGGTCTTAAAAGAATTAGTAAACCAGGATTACGTGTATATGCTAAAGCTGATGAAATGCCAAGAGTTCTTAATGGTTTAGGAATTGCAATTATTTCAACATCTGAAGGTCTTATGACTGATAAAGAAGCTAGAAGTAAAAAACTTGGTGGAGAAGTTTTAGCTTACATATGGTAGGTGTGTTATGAGTAGAATCGGAAATAGAATATTAACTATTCCAGCTGGAGTAGAAGTTACAATTGATGGTAATAAAATAACAACTAAAGGACCAAAAGGAACATTAGAATTTAATTTTAAAAATGATAATGTTGATGTTAAAGTTGAAGAAGGAAAAGTTCATGTAACTCGTAAAAATGATTTAAAATCATCTAAACAATTACACGGAACTACAAATTCAATTATTAACAATATGATGATTGGTGTAAGCGAAGGATTCAAAAAAGAATTAGAAATCAACGGTGTTGGTTATAGATTCCAAGTATCTGGAAACAAAGTCACTATTTCTGCAGGTTATAGTCATCCAGTAGAAATGATTGCACCAGAAGGTATTAAATTAGAAATGCCTGATAAATCACAAACTGAATTAACAGTTAGCGGATATGATAAACAAGCTGTTTCAGAATTTGCTGCTAATATCAGAAAAGTAAGACAACCAGAACCATACAAAGGAAAAGGTATTAAGTATAAAGATGAACATATCCGTCGTAAAGAAGGAAAGAAAGCTGCATAGGAGGTAAAATAATATGATAAGAAAAGAATCAAAAAATGTTATGAGAGTTAAAAGACATAAAAAAATCAGACAAACATTATCTGGTACTAATACAACTCCTAGACTTTGTGTATTTAGAAGCAATACTGCTATTTATGCACAATTAATTGATGATGTTAAAGGAGTAACATTAGCAAGCTCTTCTTCTTTAGAATTAAAAAGTAAAAATAACAATCTTGAAGCTGCTGCTGCAGTAGGAAAAGATATAGCTGAAAAAGCTAAAAAAGCAAAGATCAAAACAGTAGTATTTGATCGTGGCGGATATCTATATCACGGACGTGTTAAAGCATTAGCTGAAGCTGCTCGTGAAAATGGACTAGAATTCTAGGAGGATAAGAATGAACGATAAAAGAAAAACTACTCGTGAACCTAAAAAATTATACGAAGATAAAATTATATCAATCGGAAAAGTTACAAAGGTTACACAAGGTGGACGTAATTTTAGATTTTCAGCTACAGTAGCTGTTGGTGATAGAAAAGGTAAAGTAGGAATTGGAACTGGTAAAAGTAAAGAAATTCCTGTTGCTGTTTCTAAAGCTATCAAAGAAGCTGAAAAGAATTTAGTACACGTTAACTTAGTAGATGGAAGAACAATTTCACATGAAGTTACAGGTGTATGTGGAGCTGCTAAAGTATTAATTAGACCTGCTAAAGCTGGTCGTGGAATTATCGCTGGTGGAGCATCAAGAATCGTTCTTGAGCTTGCTGGAGTTAAAGATGTAGTTGCTAAATCTTTAGGAAGCAATACTCAAATTAATACTGCAAAAGCAACAATTAAAGCACTAGAATCTCAAAGAACTATTGAACATGTTGCTGAGTTACGTGGTAAAACAGTTGAGGAGGTCTTAAAATAATGAAATTACATGAATTAAGTAAAGTTGAAGGATCAACTCATAGAAGAAAAGTTGTTGGACGTGGACCAGGAAGTGGACATGGTAAAACATCAACACGTGGAGAAAAAGGACAAAAAGCTAGAAGTGGTGGAGGAGTACATATTTGGTTTGAAGGTGGACAAACTCCATTATATAAAAGACTTCCAAGAAGAGGTTTCTCTAACGCAAGATTTGCTAAAAAATATGCAATTATTAATGTTTCTGATTTAAATAGATTTAAAGATGGAGATGTAGTTACTCCAGAACTATTAAAAGAAGCAGGATTAGTTAAAAAAGAATTAAATGGAATTAAAGTTTTAGGAAATGGTAAATTAGAAAAGAAATTAACTGTTAAAGCTAATTTATTCACTAATAGTGCTATTACTAAAATAGAGGAATTGGGTGGAACTACGGAGGTGATTTAAGATGTTTGCTACATTTAAGCAAATATTTAGATCTTCTAACAAAGATTTAAGAGTAAGAATATTATTTACACTTGTTGTTCTATTCATCTTTGCATTAGGTAATTCAATTACAATTCCAGGTATGAATGTTATAAGTGGTAATATTGGATTTTTAGAATTGTTTAACGCTATGAGTGGTGGAGGATTAAAACAATTCTCAATATTTGCATTAGGTGTTATGCCTTATATCACAGCATCAATTATAATTCAAATCTTACAAATGGATATTATTCCATATTTTAAAGAATTAAAAGAAATGGGAGAAGAAGGAAGAAGAAAAGTTGCTAAGATTACTAGATATTCTGGTTTAGCAATTGCATTCATTCAAGGTTTCTTCTATCCAATGATGTTTTTAGGAAAAACACAAGAACCAATGTTATATTTCAAGATTGCCCTAATATTAACTGCTGGTACAGCATTTCTATTATGGTTAGGTGATCAAATAACTGAAAAAGGTATTGGAAACGGAGTATCATTAATAATTATGGCAGGTATTGTTAACACATTACCTAGCATGTTTGTTACAGCTTTCACTTCATTAATACCAAATGCTTCAAATACATTAATTGCTTGGTTAACATTTGCAATATTTATATTGCTATACTTAGGAATTATTGTTGGAGTTATATTTGTTCAAGAAGCTGAAAGAAGAATTCCAATTCAATATTCAAATAGAAGTTCATCAAGTTATGGTGGACAACAAACATTCTTACCATTAAGATTAAACTCAGCTAGTGTTATGCCAGTAATTATCGCAAGCGTTATTATGGGTATTCCATCAATAATTACTTACTTTACTAAGAATGCTAAATTATTATCATTCTTAAATAATTACTTATCAACATCAACACCAGTTGGATTCGTAATATATATAGCGTTAATAATTATATTTACTTATATATATACATTTTTAACAATTAACCCTGAAGAATTAAGTAAAAATCTTAATAAAAACGGTGGTTATATTCCAGGTATTAGACCAGGAAGTGAAACTAAAAAATATATTTCAAAAGTTTTATCAAGAATTACATTCTTAGGTGCAATATTTATTTCAATTATTGCAGCATTACCAACAATATTTACATCAATAACAGGATTAGATGATTCAATTAAATTAGGTGGAACATCAATCTTAATAGCTGTTGGAGTTCTTGTTGAAACTTATAAACAACTTGAAAGTTCAGTAGCATCAAGAAATTATAATATTAGGAGATAATTTTATGAATTTAATATTAATTGCGCCACCAGCAGCTGGTAAAGGTACAATGGCTTCAATGTTACATGACAAATTAGGTCTTGTATGTATCTCTGCAGGTGAACTTTTAAGGGGAGTTGACCCTAATACAGAATTAGGTAAACAAATTAGAGATTTACAATCAAGAAGAGAGTTAGTTAGTGATACAATTACTAATCAATTAATGAAAGAAAGACTTATGAAAGATGATATTAAGAATGGTTTCATTCTTGATGGGTATCCAAGACATATGCCTCAAGTAGAAGCAGTTAATCAAATGATGGATGAATTAAATCTTAAAATTGATTACGCAGTTCTATTAAACGTTGATTATGATTTAGCATTAAAAAGAACTCTTGGAAGACAAATATGTCCAAATTGTAAAAAATCATACAATAGATTAACAGGTGTTAATGCACCAAAAGTTGAAGATATGTGTGATGATTGTAATGTTCCTTTAACTACTCGTAACGACGATAATGAAGAAACATTTAAAATTGGATTTGCTGCATATGAAAAGAATTGTGCACCAGTTATTGAATATTATAGAAATAAGGGTATGCTAATTGAATTAGATGCAAGCAAAGATCCAGAGTACACATTCGAACAATTAGAAAAGATAATAGGAAGTAAAAATGATTAGTATTAAAAATGAACAAGAAATTGATCTAATGAGAAAATCAGGAAAAATAACTTATGATATATTAATGAAGTTAAAAGATTACATTAAGCCTGGTATGAGTACTAGAAATATAGATAGATATGTAAGAAATTACATAACTAGTCATGACGCTACACCAGCATTTCTTGGATATGAAGGGTATCCCGCGTCTACATGTATCAGTATTAATGATATGGTAGTACATGGGATCCCAGATAATACTATTATCAAAGACGGTGATATAGTATCTGTTGATGTAGGATCAATTTATAAAGGCTATTATTCAGATTCAGCTTACACTTATATGATTGGAAATGTCGATGCTAAGACACGTAAGCTAGTCGAAGATACACAAAAAGCACTTTATGAAGGTATATCAGTTGTAAAAGAAGGAATTAAACTAAACGATGTATGTTCTGCTATAGGCAAGGTTGCTAAAGATAATGGATATGGAGTATTTGAGTGTTTGACCGGACACGGAGTTGGTACAAATCTTCATGAAGATCCATATATTCCTAATCTTAGTAATCATGAAAGTGAAGGAATAATACTTAAAGCTGGTATGACTTTAGCAATTGAACCAATGTTTAGTTTAGGTACAAAAGAAGTGTGGTTGCTTGATGATGACTGGGGAATTGTTACTAGAGATGGAAGCAATGCTGCACACTTTGAACATACAATTCTTGTAACTAAAGACGGTTATGAGATATTAACAGGAGAGTGAAAAATGGCCAAGAAAAAAGACGGTTATATTGAACTTGAAGGAAAGGTATTAGAAATTTTACCTGGAGGAGACTTCAAAGTAAAATTAGATAACGGGCACATAGTAGAAGCTCGCGTTTCTGGAAAAATGCGTTTAAACATGATTCGTATTTACCCAGGTGATACTGTGCTTATGGAAATACCGATATGTGACTTAACACGTGGGCGTATAATTTATAGAAAGTAATGGAGGGATTAAAGTGAAAGTAAGACCATCAGTAAAAAAGATTTGCGACAAATGCAAAATAATTAAAAGAAACGGAAAAGTTTGGGTTATTTGTGAAAATCCTAAACATAAACAAAGACAAGGCTAGTAGGAGGAAAATATGGCACGTATTAAAAATATTGACTTACCAAAAAATAAAAGAATAGTAGTAGCACTTACTTATATTTATGGTATTGGTCCAACTAGAGCTCATGAAATTTGTTCAGCTGCTAAAGTTAGCGAAGATACTAGAACTGACAATTTAACTGTTGAAGAAATCAATCGTTTAAGAGCAGAAGCTGATAAATATGTATTAGTTGGAGACTTAAAAAGAGAAGTTGAAATGAACATTAAAACCAAGATGGAAATTAATTCATATCAAGGTACAAGACATAAAAAAGGCTTACCAGTAAGAGGACAACATACTAGTAGAAATGCTAGAACTCGTAAAGGTAAAGGTAAGACTATTGCTAATAAGAAGAAATAGGAGGGATAACTTATGGCTTATAATAGAAGAAAAAGAAAAGCAAAGAGAGATATCACTGAAGGTCAAGCACATATTCACTCAACATTTAATAATACTATCGTAACAATCACAGATAAAGAAGGTGGAGTAATTAGTTGGGCATCTTCAGGAACTGTAGGATTTAAAGGTAGTAAAAAGAAAACTCCTTTTGCTGCAGGAATGAGCGCTGAAGCTGCTGGAAAAGCTGCATACGACGCTGGAATTAGAAAAGTTGAAGTATTTGTTAAAGGAATCGGCGGTGGACGTGAGACAGCTGTAAGAAGTTTACAAACAGCTGGATTAGAAATCACTGCTATTAATGATGTAACACCAGTACCACACAATGGATGTAGACCACCTAAGAGAAGACGTATATAATTAAAGGAAGGGGAATAAATATTATGTTACAATTTATTAAACCAGATTATAAAGTAAACGAATATGTTGAAAGTAATTATTATGGAAAGTTCGTTTTAGAACCACTTGAAAGAGGTTTTGGAACTACTATTGGAAATGCTCTTAGAAGAGTCATGCTATCTAGTTTAGAAGGAAGTGCAATCACTGACATTAAAATTGATGGAGTAATGCATGAATTTCAAAAAATAGATGGAGTTGTAGAAGACGTTACAGAAATTATTCTTAACTTAAAGAAATTAGTATTAAAAAATCATAGCGAAAATGATCAAGTTTTATATTTAAAAGCTGATAAAGAAGGAGAAGTTCATGCTTCTGCTATTGAAAAAAATGGTGAAGTAGAAATTGTTAATCCTGATTTATTAATTGCAACATTATCAAAGGGTGGAAGTCTTAACATGACTATGACTGTATCAAATGGTCGTGGATATGTAGACGGAAAAGAAAATGCTAAAGCAGTTAAAGATGTAATCGGTGCTATTGGTATTGACTCACTTTATAGTCCAATCGAAAGAGTAAGCTATGAAGTAGAACCTGCTCGTGTAGGACAAAGCGATAATTATGATAAATTAACTTTAAACGTTTGGACTAACGGAGCTGTTAAACCAGAAGAAGCAGTTGCTCGTGCAGCTAAAATTATTATTGATCACTTTGAAGTAATTACTGATTTACACAATTTAACAGGATTAGATAGTGTATTAGCAGATAAAGAAGAAGATTCAGTAGCTAAAACATTAGAAACTCCTATTGAAGAATTAGATTTATCAGTTAGAGCTTACAATTGCTTAAAGAGAGACGCAATTCATACATTACAAGATTTAACATCAAAATCTGAATCAGAAATGATGAAAATTAGAAATCTTGGTAAAAAATCATTAAAAGAAGTAATGGATAAAGTAAAAGATATGGGACTTAAGTTCCGTGATGAAGATTAGGAGGCAAGAATGGCATTATATAGAAAATTAAATAGAGAAACTCGTATAAGAAGAAGTATTCTTTCTAGTTTAACTAAAGATGTTCTTAAAAATGGTCATGTTGAAACTACTGAACAAAGAGCTAAAGAAGTTCGTAAATTCATAGACAAAATGATTACATATGCTAAAAAAGGAGATTTAGGTTCTAGAAGAAAAGCACTTGCATTCTTAAATAACGATAAAGATTTAGTTAAGAAATTATTTGAAGAATATGCTGTTACTTATAAAGATAGAAACGGTGGATATACAAGAATAATCAAACTAAAAGAAAGAATCGGAGACGATGCTTTAATAGTTCGTTTAGAATTAGTTTAAGACTGAAAATTAAATTCAGTCTTTTTTATTTGTTTCAAATGTTATATAATGATTAATATAGAAAGATAAAGAGGAGCATATGAAAAAAGAAGACGAAAAAATAAAAAAAGATGATTTACATAGTGAAAAAGAAGACAAAAAAGAAGAAAATATAAAAGCAAATCATAATCATAAAGATAAATCCAAAAAAACGACAAAAAAAGCCAAAATAGGCTTTAAAATCAATCGTAAGAAAGAGAATGATGAAATACAAGATAACTTAGATTTTAATCTATTAGAAGTCGTTATAATAGTCTTAATTACAGGAATAGTAGTAAGTGTAGTAAGTGGTTTAATTGTTTTCAATAATTATGATAAGATTGTTAAAAATAATGCAGAAAGAACTAATGTTGAATTAAGCGAATTTATCGAAAACTATAATAAAATAGTTGATAACTATGTAGATGAAGTAGATAAAAAAGAATTAATTCAAAATGCTATCAAAGGAATGTATAATTACTTAGGTGATGATTACACTATGTACATTGATGAAGACGAATCAGAAAATCTAGAAGATCAATTAACTGGTGAATATACTGGTCTAGGAGTAGAAATAGCAACATACGTTTCAGAAAACAGTACAAATACTAATATAATCACTAAAGTATTCAAAGATTCATCAGCAGAAAAAGCTGGATTAAAAGTAGGAGATATAATTTCAAAAATTGATGATATAGATTTAACTCATCAAACATCTTCATTTATTGCAGACAGAGTTAAAAATGGAACAACTGAATCATTTACAATCACATACATTAGAGATAATAAAGAAAATACTATTACAATTAAAAGAGCTCATGTATATATTAATTCAGTAAATACAAAACAATATGATAATACTCTATATATGAAAATAGACACTTTCTCATTAACAACAAAAGATCAAGTTGAAAAAGCAATAAAAAAGTTAGATAATAAGACAACTTCACTAATTATAGATTTAAGAGATAATACAGGAGGATATTTAACATCAGCAAATGATACAGCAGAGTTATTTTTAGATAAGGGTCAAATTATCTATCAATTAAAAAATAGAAACGGAATAGTATCAAAATATGAATCTAAAACTAATAAAATAAAAGACTTCAAAAAAATAGTTATGTTAGTTAATGAATCAAGTGCATCAGCATCAGAAGTGTTAACATTAGCATTAAAAGAAAATTTAAATGCTATAGTAGTAGGAAAGAAAACATTTGGTAAAGGAACAGTACAAGATAAAAGTACATTATCAAATGGTTCAATAGTTAAATTCACTACGTCATATTGGTTAAGCCCAAATGGTAACTCAATAAATAAAGTTGGAATTGCTCCAGATTATGAAGTAGATGAAGAAGATGAACAATTAAAGAAAGCAATAGAAGTTGCTAAATAATAATATAAAGTTGATAAAGAAGATTAAAATAAGATTAATCTTCTTTTTATATTCACTTTACACATGAATTAAACTTTATTTGATATAAAATAATACTATGTGATAAAATAAAATAAAGAAGAGGTGTCTTATGAATGTTAAAGTAGGAGACACACTTGTGATTCATTGTTATAAGCATAATGGTGTTATATATGAATCATCAAAAGTTGCATATGTTATAGATATCAAAGACGACTATATAGTATTAGGTGATGAAAATGTACTTATCACTAAACAAGATGGAAGAAGATGGCATACAAAAGGATCAGCAATTATGTTTTTCTATAAAAAAAGATGGTTTAATATAATTGCGCAAATAAAATCGGACGGTATATTTTATTATTGCAATATAGCAAGTCCATTTTTAATAGACGATGGAGCATTAAAATATATAGATTACGATTTAGATTTGAGAGTATTTAATGATGGAGCATTTAAAATACTAGATAGAAATGAATATAACTATCACAAAAAGCTGATGAATTATCCAAAAGAAATAAATTATATTATTAAAGAGGAGCTATCATCACTAATAGAAATGAAAAAATCAGGTGTGGAACCATTCAATAGAAAAACTATTGAAATGTACTATGATTTATTCAAAAAGGTAAAAGAAAGTGTAAAAAAATAGAGAATAAATCATAAAATATAAGGAAGTATTTAAAAAAATACTTTTTTTTATAAAAAGTGTTGACACATAAAAAATAAAGTGATATATTAATTCTCGTTCTTGAAGGAGAACAAAAAAATTAAAAAATATAACACAAATAAGGTTAAAAATTCAATTTTGACAGAAAGAAATAAAAAAAATAAAAATTTTTAAAAAACTGTTGACATGATATTTGAAAAGTGTTATATTAATTGAGCTTTCATGAGAAAGCGAAGAAAGATATACATTGATATTTGAAAATTACATTTTAAGAAACTTAAAAATACAAAAAATAAAAAATTTGTAAAAAAAGTAAAAAAAATGTAAAAAAGGTGTTGACTTTACAAAATATTAATGATATATTATATAAGCAACCGAATGAAGTAGGTTGAATGATCTTTGAAAACTAAGTAAAATAATGAGTTTTGTAGACAGGATTAAAATGAAATCAATTCTTTAACAATAAAAAGAATTTTTTATTGAGAGTTTGATCCTGGCTCAGGATTAACGCTGGCGGCAT
>CAKOMK010000009.1:0-49970 GCA_934096645.1 uncultured Bacilli bacterium
TATTACCTCCTTTCTTACAAATTAAAAAGACAAATTTCTTTGTCTCTTCATTAATTAAATACGCAATAACTTTTTAAAGCACTACTTTTACAATTAAAAAAAATACAAAATTATTCAATTTCGTATTTTTCAACTAACTTATCAAATGCTATATAGTCAATTGTTTTAAGTTCACTACTTATAGCTTCAACTGCTTTACCATCTTTAATATAAATTAATAATGGGCTTGTTGTTATTTCATCTTTAACTTCTGGGAAATGTTCCTTAAGCATTTTTAAGTATTCATCATTTCCTTTAAAATCTGTTACATTCCAATAAATTACTTTACTAATTAAATCTTTCTTTTCCATTTCTCTATATAATCTTTTTTCAATATCATATAATTCACTTGAACCAGTATAACTTATATAAAGTATAGCTTCGCTAACTTCTGTAAGTGCAAAATCAAAATCTTCAGTATTTATTTGATTTACGCTTTTATCTATAAATACACTATTATTGGTTTTATAAAGCTCATAACTTAAGCAAAAACTTCTAACATATAATGTTAACGCTATTACTAAAACTGAAACTATTAAAACTATAACATAGTTTTTTGATGATATTTTTTTAAATGAAAAAATTTCTTTTATGTTCTTCATATGCTCTCCTAATATTACATAATTATTTTAACATATTTTTATTTTAATGAAAAGATTTGTTTTTATATTTCAAAATAAAATGCATATGATATCATATGCATTTTACATTCTATTCGCCAACACTTATTGTTGTTTTATTTTTGTTTTGTGTATATTTAGAAATTCCATTTGATTTATGAGCTGTTATATTCATTCCAAGAACTGTTTCATCTTTACCGATTTCTTCTAAGAATTTACTCTTACAATTCTCAAATGCAGAAACATTTGTTTTAGAACTTTCACAACCATATAATGTTGAGTTTTGATATCCACCAGATGATTCTTCTTGTTTGTTATAATCTTTAATACTTTTAATTGCTTCTGGTGTAATTGTATAACTATATTCTAAATATTCATCAGTTTTATACATTTTATCTGCTGAAGCTTCTATTTCTTTAATAGCCTCTTTAGCCTTATCAGTTGTCCAGTTATTGCCTGTGTCTCTAACAGCTTCTGATGGGAACATATTATCTAATTGAACATTTCTAAAGATAAATCCATATCCACCAGATTGTACACATTCTTTGCTACAAGCTACTTCATTACCATTTTCATCTTTAAATGAATCATGGAATGTTACAACTCCATCAGCAGAGATTTCATAACACTTATTATAATTTGCTTCTGGATCACAACTATAGTCAGTTGACTTATTATAAACATCAAAGTTGCATGTATAATTATAGTCAAATTGATGTCCTTGTTCATTACCTAATAATCCTAAATATTTTTCCATAGCTCTATTAGGTCTATCAACTAATAATCTAAATTTGTAATAATGTTTAACAAATTTCCAATTTTCTTCATCGTTTGGATTATTTACAAATGTTCTTTGATTTAACTCAACTGGATAAACATTTTTCCCTAATGGAGTATACATATCTTCGACTTTGTCGTTTTCTACTCTCTTAACATCACCAGTAAATGCTTTTGTTTGATATTTAATTGGGTTAGAGAAATCAACTTCACTAGAAATTACTATAGCTGCATAATCATTTTTTGGAACAGCTACTCCATTTATAATAGTTGTTATATTTTCTCCGTCTGGATCAAACTCTGCTTGTGTTGTTTTTGACCATTCATTACATTCTTTCAATCTTGTATTATAGTCTTTTGCTTTTGATGGACATTTATATTGATAGCACTCTGAGCCAGAACAATATTTAACTTCTGAAATTACTTGTCCTTCATCTTTTGCAAATGTATTTGTTCCATCACCATTATATTTTGATTTATATTCAAGTTCTAAATCAGCACATGAATCTTCACCACTTGCATCCATTTGGCATTTAAGTGTCTTCTGGATGTAATCAACTGTTGTATATCCTGTTCTGCTATTACCATTTTCTATAACTTTCGCATCTTCATAATACTTTTTAACATTAATTTTATTAATGTCATATAAGTTACAGTTTTCAATATCATATATTAATTGTTCTTTATCAAGACTTGAAGCTTTATCATAATCTGCTTTCCATGTCTTGTAGTCTATTACAGATGTACAATGTCTTTCTTGTCTAACAACACTAGTTAAATATTTAACATCATTTGTATCAATTTGTTGTTTAATTATTCCTTTATTTTTTAACTTAGTTCCTACATCATATCTAAATTGCATTCCTGTATATACTTTAGTTTTATTTGCTAGATAGAATCTAACTTCATCTCTACAATATAAAGTACAATATTTATTGTTAACTCCATATTTTTCTGAATAATCATATTGAGATTGTTGACCATCATAACACATATTTATAATACAGTTCATGTTAGGGTCTTCTAAAGAATTGTCTTCGTAAGTATCATACTCACCTGTTCCACCATCTTTAGTTTCACATGTTGCATTTAAATTTGATTTTGTATTTTTTCTATTTAAACGATCTATTATATCGTCGTTCATACATTTATTAGTTGGTTCACATGGACAAGTAATTGTAACAGTTTGTTCTGTTTCATCTACTTGGTCGACTTTTGGATCACCTGTATTGGTTAATGCATTATCTAAATCTAATGCAAAGAATATTTGATTTGATCCTGGACTGTCACATGCTACCATTTTCTTAACAGCTAAGTCTCCATATACTTTATCTGTAATAACTTTTATTGTTATTTTCTTTGTTTGACCAACTGTATCTTTATTACAAGTTTTCATTCCTTTAACTTTGATATAACATATGTTCTTTTTACATTCATCATAATGATCTGCTTTTACTACATTACCATTACTATCTGTAATTTCAACATTTGTCTTACAATAATTAGCTGTTGCTAATTCATCTGCAGAACATTCAACGTCTACTTCTTCACTCATGGTAAATTTAATTGTTGTTTCAAAGCTTTCTGGATCTATATAAGTTACTTTAGCTGATACAGGAATATAATTTCTATTAGTATAATCTCCTACATCAATTGTAGCTTCATCTGGATTAGCACATAATTCTTTATTTTTACTCTTAAATGATGAATCTGTTTTACACTTATTTGATAAATGTTTTCTGTAAACTTCATCAATAGGTATTTTATTTCCTTGAAGAGCTAATATATATAAGTATATTGATTTTAAATATTCTTCATTAACCCCAGTACATAAAATTCCCATATTTTCACCAGTACTGTGAGCTATTGAATCATTAGGAATTGGATTAAATCCATTACAACTTATTCCTTGTAAATCACTAAGTTTCTTAACAGTTTTATAACTTCCTTTAAATACATCATTTTTAAAGTCTGTCCCCTTGCTGTTTACATATTTTATATAACGTCTAATATTGATTTCTTTTGCTGTTTGTTTATAAACATTCCAATGAGGTTCAACGAATCCTCTTATCTCTGATACTGGAACACCTGGAGAATCATTATATCCTGCTGCTGCCCCATGATTATCAGACGCTGCCCATAATCTTAATGCAACATTTGTTACTGCATAATTATAACCTAAAGCATATGATTTTAATAATATATATCCATATCCACAGTCTTTACTAGAATTACTATCTTTACATGCTGTTACATTAAATGATGAATCCCACATAAATTTACCGTTATCTGGCATTAGCAAGTGTTGATTAATACAATATGCTGGCACGCTTCCTTTTGAAGAAGATGCTGTAAAAGTTTCACCATCTATAGGTTCAACTACAGGTGGATGATTAGCACATTCTCTAGTACAACCTGCGCACAAATTTCCACAACAACTTTTTTCATCACTCGTTGCTTCAACACCAGCCTTATAATCACCGCATGGGGAAGTTACTGCTTCGCAATCATAACTATTTACTATCGGTTCACATTCTTTATAACTAACATCAGCAGCAGTTAAATTTAAATCCGGAAATTTTGACAATGCCTCTGTTATTTTCCCTTCAGTAGTATCTTCATGAAAACATATAGGGGAACCTGGTGCATACATTCTTTTCGTTGAGCAATACTTCATTGACCCACTTTCTATATATGGGCTAACACATATTGATCGGCAATTTTTTCCTTTTGTATCACATGCAGTTTGATATGAAGAACATTTTTGGCATGAATAGTTAAACGTTAAGAGACTTTCAGTATAATTGATTTTTGTTGCGCATTGTGTGTCTACCGCCGGACATATATACTTGTATGTGAATATACTCATATGTTTTCCAATTTGTTGTGATCCATAACCGATTTTCTCTTCTCGTTCTTTACAGCCACTTTGATATGGTCCTTCTAATTGTCCTTTGCATTTCCAAGGAGTATATGCAACACATTTATGTAACCATGCACTACCGATAGCTTCATGAATGCCTGTGTCTGTTATTGTAACACCACCACATACAACTTCATCCCTATTTCCTTTACTATCCTTATTATCTATGCTATTTCTTATATCAGTAAGAGTTTTATTCATTTCATCTGATATACTTTTTGAGATAGATGTGTCAGTTGAAATAATATCAGTATTCAATTCTTTTTGTCTTGTACTTGTTAGTAAAAAAGATAAGGCAAAGAATACTACTAATGATGGTATTATTATAAATAATAATTTTTTACTTCTTTTCATTATTTTCTTTCTCCTTCTCTTTTTGTTTAACATTTTCTATCTTAATAACATAAATTAATGTAACTATTAAGAATGGAACTACAATATAGAATCCATATTCTCTAATAATCTCATATAATACTTGCCATATTGTTTTTTCTTCTTCTGTTGGATTTTCTTTTTTATCATATTCTTCCATTTCTTTTAGAAAATCATCATTACTTTTATCACCAGTATCTGAATGTGAACCACAGTTTTCATGATTTGGATATTTTTCACAATATTCTGTATGAAGATATCCATTGAAAGCTGGAACTTTGTACTTAATAGTTTTTAACAATTCATTTGGACAAGCACTATCTTCACTTCCATATATGTTAACACCATAAATTGCTTCTTTCAAGTGTCCTTGAGCTAATATTGAATATCCATAAAAGTACAAATCTTTTACTTCTAATTCATCTTCAGAATAAGTACTTACTGCTCTTACAAAAACATCTTTTCTTTGACTGGTTAACTGTAATAAATAAGCTGCATCAACTTTATCTAAAATCAATTTAATATCATTCGTTTTTGTAAATTCTATTGTTGGATTGTATTCAACGACTTTTAAACTAACTTTATTAGCCCAGTTATTTAAATCATCATCATTACAAACGGCTTTAATTTTATAAGATAAGGACAGTAAAATAATTGGTATTAAAAACAATTTATAAGCTTTTTTCATTTTTTCACCTACTATCATATATACTGAAATTATAACATAAGTTTTTTTATTTTTAAATATTAAAGTAGAAAAAAGGATATTTTTATTATATAATCTATTAGAGGTTTAATTATGCATGAGAAATTTAATAAAGAAATAAATTATATAAAGAATGATAGAATTAAAAATAGTTTAATAATTATGTTAGATAAGTTACCTGACTATTTCTATCACGTACCTGCGAGTAGTACTGGAAAATATCATCCTAGTTTTTCATTAGGTGAAGGTGGTTTATTAAGACATACTAAGGCAGCTGTTAGAATTGCTTATGAGTTATTTAATGATGAAAGTATTAATAATTTTACTCAAGATGAAAAAGATTTAATTATATTTTCATTAACTCTACACGATGGATTAAAAAGTGGTATGACTAAAAGTGAATATACTTTATTTGAACATCCAATATTAATGAGTAATTATATACGTGAAAATAAAGATAATCTTGAACTTAATGAATCTGAAATAGATTTTGTTTGTAGATGTATAGCAACTCATATGGGGCCATGGACTAAAAATTATAAAGGAGAAGAAGTATTAACACCTCCAAAAGATAAATATCAAAGATTTGTTCATATGTGTGATTATTTAGCTTCTAGAAAATTTTTAGATGTTAAATTTGAAAATGATGATATTGTAGAATAAAAGCTTCATTACTTGAAGCTTTTTACTTGCATATTTTCTTGTATGTTTTGAAACAATTAAAAAACGATTTAGAAGTCTAAATCGTCTTTTTTGATGTATTTGTCGTATAACTTTTCAAATTCATCGTTCCCTTTAAATAATTCCTTATTTTTTTCACTTTTACAAAGACTTTCTATTACTTTGATAGAAAATTCTTTATCTTTTTTCATTTCTTTAATTTTTTCTAATACTTTTTCTGTCATTCTTTTACTACCTCTAAAATAGATATCTTATTATTTCTAGCTATATTAATTAATTCATCTGTTAATAAACCAGTTATGATAAGAAAAGCTGGTTTCATATCTTTAGTTTTAATTCTATCTTTATTAAATTTAATTATTGTTTTATCTTCATGAGTTGTAAATCTAACAGAACCACTTTTAATTAATTTATTATAACCATATTCATTTCTATTTAATTTAGTAACACTTGTAAAGTTATAATGAAATCCATCATCATTAATAGAACTAATAACTTTAAAATCTTGTCCTTTTATTCTATAAATAGTAACTCCATCTTTATTTGTTTTACTAATAATATCAGGACTAGTTTGATATAAATTTTCTAAATCATTTATACCAACTATTTGATTATTTATTAATTCTATTTTATATTTCTTTAACTTATTAAATAATATATTTATGTTTGGTAAGTTTCTTTCTGTTTTACTTGATATTAATTCTTCTAGTGATGAGAATAGTATATCTAGATTTTTATTTTTAAATAATAAATTAATCATTTTAAATATATCTATTTCTGTATCTGTGAATACATATTCATTATTTACTTTTAATGTTTCTAATGATTCAGCATCAAATGAATTAATTAGTTGTTCTATAGTATCAACTTCTAAGAATCCAATATTTCCTTTTTTAGTATATCCTTTAGCAAATAAATAATTAGATAATAAGTTTTTATATGCTTCTTCATCTTTTGTTGATGATAATTCTCTTATTAATAATTTTAATGCTTGAACATCATAATTTATTAATTCATTTTTATTTTTCATTTTTAGATCATTTGTAAATGTTGCGACTAAATTTATAAAGTTCTTTAATTCTTTATCTGATAAATTACTCTTGCATACATCTACTAGTAAGTCTCTATTATATTTATAATATTCACTTGCTCTAAAAAGAGTTTCTTTATTACTACCATAAATACTAATTAATAAATCTAAATAAAATTTAAATATACCTCTATCATATGTTTGCTTGCATATTAATAATAAATTAGATATATTAGCAAAGTTATATTGATTGAAATCCATTAATAATTTTTCATCAATAAATGATAATCTTTGATCGAATATTTCAAGTGATTGTAAACTATATAAATCTAAAGTATTATTTATTTTTCTATTATATGCATTACCTAAAAATTCATTTAACAAATTAACTAATGTTTGTTTTTGAGATTCAGTCATATTATTTTTATATAATAGTGACATACCAATAAATGTCATTATTTTATCTTTACTATTATTTAAAATAATATTTTTGTTAAATAGTATTTTAAATAATTCAAATAGACATTCATAATCTGTTTCATAATAATATGAATCTAAATTAGTTATATAGTCTTTGTATATTCTATTAATAACTTTATAGTAGTTTTCATATGTTTCATCACCATAAATAATTTTAAATAGTTTTAAACATCTAGAGTCACTATCTATAATTATGGATTCTTTCTTTTCTCTTGATTCTGTTTCTTTATAAAGCGGAATTAAATACGGAATTACATAGTTAACATCTACATTTATTAATAGTCTAATTTGATCTATACTTAATTTTTGAATTGTTCTTATTGTTCTTTTTGTATATTGATAAATAGTATTTTCACTATTTTGATCATATCTATATACTTTTCCTTTGGCATTTAATAATCCATTACTTATTAAAATATTAACTATTTCTTTATTAGATTTGCTCTCTATATTTTCCAGTAGTGCGTTTATGAATTTTAATGTTCTATCTTCATCACTTCTTAGTGACACTATATTTATACTACCAATTAATGATATATCATCTTTTACTAATTCTATAAGTGAATCTTCATCTATGTAATTTATCATATATGGAAACATACTTATATATTCTTTTTTAACATCTAAATCCATATCTTTTAATACATTTATATCTTCTCTTACTTTTTCTATTTGAGTTGATAAGTATTTACTTCTTGCTTCTCCACTTATAAATCTAGCATATTTTTCATCATTAGAATATTTATTTTGTACTTCTTGTGGTGCATATTTTATAAATGATGGACTTACAGCTATTATAAATTCCCATTGTCTTGGAGTAAATTTATCTTTTGATGCTTCGATTACTTTATCTGTTTGAATTGAATCTATCTTATTTAATGTTTCTACTACATTTTTTAAGTCTTCCATATGAAGTTTAGCTATATCATCTGGTTGTTGAAAATATATTTTTAAATATTCTTTATATTCTTCATCACTTATATTAATAGAATTACAATTTATAAAGAATTTATTATCTTTTAGCCAATCAGAAACTAATGATTTTTTTGCTTCAGAAGAGCCATATTTAAACATTGATAGATTACTATTTAGTCTTGACTTTTGAAAGTCAACTGGCATTATTCTAATTAAAGAAGGATTATTAAAAAACAAGTGGCTTAAAGCTATTTCATTAGTTTCAAGGTCTTTGTTATCAAGATATATTTGTTCTATCTCTTTATCACTTTTACCTTTTATAAGTTTAATGAAATCATTTGCTTGTTTTTGCACTTGTTTACTTTTTATTCTATCAACAAAACTCATATTCTAATCCTCTTTATTCTATACTGAATTATAACATATATGAGTTTAGTTGTAAATGTGTGAAATATTATCTTTTTGTTAAATATTTATGATTTGCAGCTATAGATTTTATTCCAACTTTATGACTAAATGCTATTGTTGCTATTCCTCCGCTTACTTTGATAACTACTCCATCTCCAAATACTGTATGAGTTACTTTATCTCCTGCAGATAATCCATCACTTGATTTATTATACATGTTTCCTATGAATTTTGGTGCTTGTTTTTCTTCTGGTTTTGTATTAACTATATTTATTACACTTGGATCTATTTCTTTTATAAATCTACTTTCTATTGTTCCATTTGTTTTACCATATAGTGTTCTACTTCTAGCACTTAATAAATATAATTTTGATTTAGCACGAGTAATTCCTACATAGCATAATCTTCTTTCTTCTTCTAATTCGCTTTGACTTTCAAAACTTCTATTATGTGGAAATATTCCTTCTTCCATTCCTAAAATAAATACAACTTTAAATTCTAATCCTTTAGCTGAATGTAATGTCATAAGACTAACTGAATCTTTATCTTCTTTATATTGACCAGCATCACTAACTAACAATATATTCTCTAGGAACGTTTGTAAATCATAAACTCCACTTTCTTCAAAAGCTACTGCGACACTCTTAAATTCATCTAAGTTTTCTATTTTACTTTCACTATCTAAATCTTTAGATAATTCATATTCCATTCTAAGACCAGTTTTAACTAAAACATCTTCGATTAAATCTGATAATCCTAGAGTTTTTGAATCTTCAATTAATTCTAAAATTAATTTTTTAAATTCTAATTCTTTTCCACTTTCTATTGCTTCAAACATAGATATATTTTCTTCACGTGCTTTATTTCTAATATTTTCTATTGTCTTTGTTCCAATACCTCTTCGTGGAGTATTAATAACTCTTTCTAAACTAACTGAATCTTTAAAATTATATATTAAATTTAAATAAGCTATTAAATCCTTAATTTCTTTTCTACTATAGAAATAATAACTTCCTATAATATTATATGGTAAATTACTTTTAACAAAAGCATCTTCAACAACTCTACTTTGAGCATTTGTTCTATAAAGAACAGCAAAATCATTATAATTATATCCTAGTGAAATTAATTCTTTTATTTTATCAACAACAAAATAACTTTCTTTTATTTCATTATCGCATCTAATATAATCTATTAGTTCTCCATCTCCAGAAGAAGTCCATAAATTTAATTTTTTTCCTTCACTATTATTTTTTATTACTGAGTTAGCACCTTTTAATATATTATTTGTACTTCTATAGTTTTCTTCTAGTAAAACTACTTTTGCATCTTTATAATCTTTTTCAAAATTTAATATATTTCTATAATCAGCTTTTCTCCATGAATAAATTGATTGATTAGCATCTCCGACTACAAAAATATTTTTATATTTGTGAGCAAGTAATCTACATAATTCATATTGAATACTATTGGTATCTTGATATTCATCAACTAAAATATATTTAAATCTTTCTTGATACTTTTCTAAAATATCTTTTCTTTTCTTAAATAACTCTACTGGTTTTAATAATAGATCATCAAAATCTACACTATTATTTTCTTTTAATAATTTAGTGTATTTATCATAAACATTTCCTATGATTTGATCTTCTTCATTTAAATAAAGTCTTAAGAATTCTACTGGACTTATATTATCATTTTTAGCATTACTTATTTTATTAATGATATGTTTTATATCATAATCTTGTGGATCTAAGTTTTCTTCTTTTAATATTCTCTTTATTATAGCTTTAGAATCATCTGCATCTAAAATAGTAATATTTGATGTATATCCTATATCAGCATAATTTTCTCTTAATATTCTTAGTCCAAATGAATGAAATGTTCCGATAAATATAGAATTTTCTATATTACCTAAATCATTTTCTACTCTACTTTTCATTTCTTTAGCTGCTTTATTTGTGAAAGTTATAGCTAATATATTATATGGACTAATACCATTATTAATTAAATTTACTATTCTTTTAGTTAATACTTTTGTTTTACCAGAACCAGCTCCTGCTAAGACTAGACATGGTCCATCTATATGTGAAACTGCTTCTAGTTGTTTATCATTTAATGTCATATTTTTACCTCTTAATAATTATAACATTACATATATTTTATTAAAAGCAAACATTAAAAAATTGTACATTTAAGTACAATTTATTTAAAAGAGATAGTTTCAAATATCTCATTGTATTCATTTTGACATTCAGTTTCATAAGCATTATTTTGAATAGTAAATATTAACTCATATATTTTTTGATTCTTAGATGTTAAATGAATGTCACTATAAGAAGATGCAAATTTTCCATTGAATTCATACCAAGATATATTATTTTTTTCTATTTTAATTGGAGCTTTTTTATAATAATACTCTGACATTTGATTTGCTAAAGTATCTACATTTTTGTAATTAGTAATTTCATATAAATTAATTTCACATACTTTATTTCCTTCTTCATCTTTTTTAATTAAAGATAAACCTTTAGTGAATGTTTCATTCTTTTTGAATGTATTACTTTCTTGAATATTAAATATATTTTCATATTTGAATGAATCATTTCTAATTAACATACCATTAAATGTTTCATTTTTATTGTTTTCATCATCGTTTTTAATATTAAAACTAAAATCAAATTTATTATTTATTTCTTTCATAATTCTGTCTATTCCGATTGAGAAAGCAATTAAACCAAAAAGGATAAATGATAAGAATAATCCTAGAAATACATATCCTATGCTAGCTCCTCCACTTTTCATACATTTCATTATTCTAACATCAGGACTCTCATTCTTATTTATAATATTTTGTATTTTTTGTCTACAGTGGTTTAAATATAAATCATTAACTAAAAATGCACCTAATCCACTAACAAGAAATGGTACTAAATATGAATATTCTGATTCTATACATGTTGTACAAACAGTGAAAGCTAATATTTCAACAATTCCATATAAGATCATTTTTCTATAGAAGAAATAAAATCCTCCGAATAAAAATGCCCATATATTAAAATTAGTATTAGCAAACTTAGAATATTTATCTCCTACATATAATTCTATTAAATCTGATACTTTTGTTGTATCAACTTCATTATATTCTGGAATTGCAATATTATTTTTAGCAACATATTTATATGGCTCTTTTCTATCGGTATTTGGTGTTGCGTTTGTATTTTCTACTACTGCTGTTTGTGGAGCATCATTGTTTACTTTAACACTTGGTTCTGGTTTAGGCTCAACTACTTTATTGTCTTCAGCAGAAGGAGGTGTCATTATAACATTATCATTACTATTGATTTGTTTTTTATATTCTTGTAATTCATCGTCTTTCATATATATCTTACCTCTATTATAGATTAACAAATTATAGGTGAAATTGCAATAATTCCTATAGTTATTTTACCTACTCTATGTGACATATTACTAATAAAAGAATATAATACTTTGAAAGTGAGGAGATATGAAAAAATTTATTTTAACTATTACTTCTATTATTGTAATACTAATATTAAGTATATTTATTGGTAGTAAAACTAAGAAAGAAGATACTGAAAAAATTGTTGTTTCTGAGGTTACACATTCAGTATTTTATGCTCCATGGTATGCAGCTATTGAAAATGGATATTTTAAAGATGAAAATTTAGATGTAGAAGTAGTATTAACACCTGGCGCAGATAAAGTAGCAACATCTATTATATCAGGAGATGCCAATATAGGGTTTAGTGGTCCTGAAGCAACTATATATTTATATAACAATTCAAAACAAAAATTAATTACTTTTGCTGCTTTAACTAAAAGAGATGGCCAATTTATAGTTGGAGATTGTGCATTAAAAGATAATTTTAAAATGAGTGATTTAGTTGGTAAAAAAGTATTAGCTGGTAGAAGTGCTGGTATGCCTCTTATGATGTTTGAATATGCATTATACAAATCAAATATTGATTCTAAAAGTGTAAATATTGATACTAGTGTTGAATTTTCTGGATTAACTGGTGCTTATATTGGTGGTAATGGTGATTTTGTTAACTTATTTGAGCCTAATGCTTTAGCACTAGAAAAACAAGGATATGGTTGTGTTTTAGCTTCTCTTGGAGAAATTAGTGGAATTGTCCCTTATACTACTTTTTATGCTAAAGAAGATTATATTAAAAATAATTCTATGAATATTAAAAAATTCAATAAAGCTTTAAATAAAGGTTTAAGATTTGTTAAAACGAATGATTCTAAAACTATAGCTAGTGCAATTATAAATCAATTTCCAGATACTTCTTTAGATGATTTAACTAAAATAGTTGATAGATATAAACAAGCAGACTCATGGTATGATAGTACATTCATATATAAAGGTGATTATGATAGACTTGAAGATATTATGATATTTGGTGGTACTATTAAAGAAAAGGTTAACCCTAGTATTTTAATTACTAATGACTTCAACTAATACATTACTTAAAGTAAATAATCTATCTAAAATTTATTATAAAAGTGATCATGAAACAGAAGCTGTTAGAGATATTACTTTTGACTTAAATGAAGGAGATTTTATTGGTATAGTTGGACCATCAGGATGTGGAAAAAGTACTATTTTAAATATTATATGTGGTCTTGATGAGAAAACTCGTGGAGAAGTTATTAAGAAAGATAATATTAAAATAGGATATATGTTACAGGAAGATGCATTATTTCCATGGTTAACTATATTTGATAATGCTACATTAGGACTTAAAATATCTAAAAAATTAACTGTTCAAAATAAAAAATATGTTTTAAACTTATTAAGAAAATATGATTTAATTAACTTTAAAGATAAATATCCAAATGAATTATCTGGTGGTATGAAACAAAGATTAGCTTTAATTAGAACTCTTGCTATGAAACCTGATATATTATTATTAGATGAACCATTTAGTGCACTTGATTATCAAACAAGATTAAGTGTTAGTGAAGATGTTTACAATATTATAAAAGAAGAGAAAAAATCAGTTATAATAGTGACACATGATTTATCTGAAGCTATTTCTCTTTGTTCTAAAATAATTGTTTTATCCAAAAGACCTTCAATAATAAAAAACATTCATGAAATTAAATTATATGACACTCCTATTCAAAATAGAAAATCTGAATACTTTTCATATTATTATGACTTACTCTGGAAGGAAATAGATAAATGAGTGATGAGTTAAAAAAATATATTAAAAAAAATAAAAGATATAAATTAATGATTGTATTTACTCAAATATTTATTTTATTCTTATTTATATTTTTATGGCAAGTCTTAGCTGATAAAAACATTATTAATTCATTTATAACAAGTTCACCTAAAAATATTGTTAAAACTTTAATTAATGTTTATGAGAATAATAATTTGTTATATCATATTTGGATTACTGTTAAAGAAACTACTATTTCATTTATTATTACTAGTGTTTTATCTATAATACTTGCAATAATACTTTATAATTTTAAATTTTTATCTAAAGTTTTAGAACCATATTTAGTGATATTTAACTCATTACCTAAAGTTGCTCTTGGACCAATAATTATTATATGGATTGGGGCTAATACAAATAGTATTATAACTATATCTGTGTTAATATCTGTAATTGTTAGCTTGCAATCAATATATAATGGTTTTGAAAATACTGATAAATTAAAAATTAAATTATTAGATACTTTTAGTGCTAGTAAATTAGATAAATTGTTGTATGTTGTTTTACCTTCAAATAAGAGTGTTATAATGAATACATTTAAGATAAATATATCTATGTGTTTAATTGGAGTAATCACTGGTGAGTTTCTAACTTCTAAAGCTGGTATTGGATATTTGATATTGTATGGTTCTCAAGTATTTAATTTAAATCTAGTTATGAGTGGTATTGTATTATTGACTATTATTTCATATCTAATGTATAAAATTATTTTCTTAATAACAAAACGATAGTAATTTCTGCTATCGTTTTTATGATCCTATATAAGTTATGATTGAGCTTCCACCTTTTTAATATACATTTTAAATTACTATCGCTTTTTTATTGTGCCTCCTAAACGAGTCTCACATCAAAAAAGGGTGAGTTTTATTTTTCTTTATATAAGCCACAAAAAGAGAAAGACCTTTTCATCTTTCTCTCCTATCTTATTGTTTTTGTTGCACACTTTTACGTTTCTTTTTATACAAATAAGTTATTACACCAACCAACAATAGCATTGCGATCAACAACGAACCAATCAACAATGTTTTATTACTTTCCGTTTTCGCTATTTTGTCTGCTTTTTCTTCAATAAATTTTGCATAAACACTTACATTTTGTTTAATAGCTGTATTAAAATCAAACTTTGTTTTAAATGTTTCATCTATATACCAATCATCAAATTTGTAATTATCTTTTGTAGGATTAGGTGTTGGTCTTGATATTTTTTCTCCTGAACTTACATAACTAGAATACAATTCTTTTCCTTCAAATATAAATGTAACTTTATATGAGTCCTCTAGTGATAGTATTTTCCACTCTATCTTTATTGGATCAACTGTACCATCCGACCATATATAGTTAGTTGTTGAAGATAAAGTACATATTTGAGTATAAGATTTTACTTTAGTTCCTTTTAAATCGCCACTACTCTTACTTCCTTCTGGACATTGGATACCACTATCTTGTTCATCACCAGTATAAATTTTATCTCCTATTTTTGTTGGAATTGTTAGTTTCTTTTTATTTATAGTAAGTTTTACACAACTACTGCTGGCTTGTTTTGTATTTAATGTTTCATTAGAAATTGCTTTAACATAATAAGTTCCTGCATTTACTGGTGCTTCACCATTATTTTTAGCGCCTGTTTTAGTAGTGGTTGCTACTGTACATTCATTATTACTATAGTACTTATAAACTATTTTTAAACCAGTTATATTAGTACTAACTGGATTTGATTCAATTGCGTTTCCTGTGTACGATGTTGATTTAGCGGTTAAGAAAATTTCTGGAGTTGATTGTACTATTTTCCACTTAACTTGTTTATTTTCAGAAGTACCATCTGACCATACATACTTGTTTGGGTCATTTATTTTGAAATTTACAATATATTCCCCAGCATCTTTGGCACTCGTCGTACTGCCATAGCTAACTACACTAGTGTTAGCTGGAACTGCAATCCCGTGACTTTGAACATTTCCGGTGTAAGATTTATTTGTAGGACTACTTGGAATTGTAATTTTTGTTTTAGGTTCCTTTAAATTTACATATATCCAAGTATTCATATCACTTTCTTTAGCACCTTCAAGAATATCATAGACGTTTCCTTTTGTTATCGCGGCAAATAGTTCAAGTTTTTTAGTACTATTATCAATAAAATAAAACTTTTTACTTTCATCTTGCTTTTTAATTTTAATTATAACTTTGTAGCCATTATCAGCATAAACATATTTGGCAAATACCATGTCACTTATATCTTCAAATTTTCCTTCTATACCAACTACGGCTCTTGTGATTTTTTTATTATTGCTTGAAACCCAGATGTAATTATATTTTTTGCCATTTAGCTTTAGAGCATCACTATGAATTCTTAAACCATTAGAGTCGGCAGATGATACAGAACTATCTAATCTATCAATTACAAAATATAAATAATTATCATCATGATATGTTCTTACTGTTTCTTGAGCAGACGAATCGCTTCCAATAAATATAGCGTCATCATTTTTTTGAGATAAACCATCACTATATGAATCAATACTGTGATTAAGATAATATTGTGATACTTTTAAATGGGTTCCTTTACTATCTACGTAAGCTAAGGCTGCTAGAACTCTATGTGAATTATCAACATATATTCCTCCAAAGTCATATCCACCTTCAGATGTAGTTCCATAGTCAGTAATATTAATAGCAGCACAATATGTATTTTTAGATATTTTTTTATGTAAATTTTGATTGGCAAGTTTTTCATTATTATAGGTTCCGTCAACATAACATTTTATTTCTTCTATGTTTCCATTGTTCCTGCTTTCTTGAACAAAGTGTCCTGTATTATCTCCGATTTTTATTTGAAAACTTGGCCAAAAATGATATGACAATAGTGTTTCACCTGATGGGAATTGAACTATGTCTGGACCACTTCCTGAATTAGCAGCTATAACTCTATTAATTGGACCAACTTCAGTTTCACCAAGTCCTGTGCTTGTTGAATATACAGATTTCTCATTGTTATAGGTACGATTTTTTGCATTGTTTAAAAATGCATTAGATAAGTCAATCCAATATTTACTTTTACTTTTCCCATCTATATTTAGCGTTGTCGGATTTGAGTATGCTAGAGAAA
This sequence comes from uncultured Bacilli bacterium, assembly GCA_934096645.1. Taxonomy (GTDB): domain Bacteria; phylum Bacillota_I; class Bacilli_A; order RF39; family UBA660; genus CAG-1000. The sequence continues at coordinate 17,313 of CAKOMK010000009.1, forward strand.
TACCTAAAGTTTGTCCAATAACACCATTATTATCTTTTATATAAGTTGTCTCAAGTGGCATAACCATAGTCTTATTATTTAGAATTAAAGGGCTTGCCATTCCATCACCCATTTGTATAATTTGACCATTACTTTTTATGCCATATACTTTCTTTCCATTACTAGCAGATAGACCATTGTCGAAGTTATATGGTAAATTAGGCTTTGCTTTGGTTGCGACATATGATTGAATTATTCTGTAGGCAACATATGGATTTGTATTTGTTTTGTTGTATTGAAGTAAATTATCTCCTGGCATGGAATATGTTGATACATATTTTCCAGTAGATTTATTTTTTAACATCGAAATCATAGCTACTCCAGAAGAATTGTGAAGTGAACTACTTGCAGTGTAATAATATTCCCCATTAGACATTTTTGAGGCTTGATCTGTTTGCATATACTGAACTGGAGCTATTGAAGTAAAATAAACTTGTAGTTCATCATCACTAACTTCTATGGCTGTTGGATCATAAAGGTTTCCTTTGTATATTTGTTCCTCAGCTGTCCAGTTTATACTATTACCATTCATCGTTCCATATCTAATATATAATCCATTGATGTTATAGGCACTTGCTGTAGCATAGGCATATCTAGCTATTCCTCTTTTGGCAGCTAATGACATTATTCTACCATCACTTAATTCTAATAAAAATGGAAAAACATAACCGTATGCTGTATTGTTTGATGAATTACTGTTAACTCCTGCTCCATTTTTATAATTAGATTCATATATCAATTCTGGTTTTGTCCAATTTTTTAAATCCGAAGAAACTGTATAATATACATCAATACTACCCATTATCATATTAGAAAGCTTATTTTCGCCAGAATTATAATTCAGATAAATTTGGTTTAATGTTGTATAAAAAGTTAATATGTACTTACCACTTTTAGTTTTTATGATTCTTGGTTGAGCGATACGTAATTGGCATTCAGAAGTATTTTGCTTGTAGCAATATCTATTTTTTATTTTTGTAATTTCATCTTTTCCAAACAAATCATCTATTAAAATGTCAAAATCTTCATTTTTATTATATTCAAGAGTACTTCTTAAATAGTTTGTCTCTGAATCCAATGATTTTTGCGCAGTATTAAAATTTGAAATTGTTCCTATGACATTGCTATCGACACTATATAGATATGTTTCTCCATTTTTAAATTCATTTTGATTAGTACCAATATTTGTTCTTAAATTTTTTATATTAATTTTATTACTAAACAATATAATTAAAACTATAACAATAAAGATGGCGATGACTTTAAGCTGACTCATTTTATATTTCATAGATATCCTCCATAACGATATGATTGTCTTGCAAGTACGTATTATTTTATAAATAAATTTTACAGCAACAATATCTTATTGTCAATTTCTTGCTTCTAAAGCTGGTATTGGATATTTGATATTGTATGGCTCTCAAGTATTTAATTTAAATCTAGTTATGAGTGGTATTGTATTATTGACTATTATTTCATATCTAATGTATAAAATTATTTTCTTAATAACAAAACGATAGTAATTTCTACTATCGTTTTTATGATCCTATATAAGTTATAATTAAACTTCCGCCTGTTGTACTAGGGTTTGAAGTTGATACTTTTGATGTGACTGAAGAATCTAATCCTTCAAAAGTTGCTAGGCTTGAGATAAATGAAGAACCTCCTCCACCTCCAGCACTATATTTGCCAGATTTGTCTTTTCCAGTTCCTCTACCTCCAGCACCACCATAATAACCTGCGCCACCTGCGCCACCTTTCTCGTATGATTCTCCACCGCTTAAAAGTGAACCATTGTTATTACTTCTTGAAGAGCATACACCAGCAGTACTACTTCCACCACCACCTATGTATGTTGAATCTCCATCACTAGGAACTGTCCCGTTTTCACCACTGAAAGCATAACCTATTGTTGAAACTGCAGTTTTTGTACTAGACATATTACCACCTGCTCCACCATCACCACAAGCAAATGTATCTTTTTTAGAAGAGTCACTTCCTCCTCCGCCGCCTCCACCTGCGGCGATGAATAATACATTTCCGCTATTGATTGTACTTTCAGATATTATTGCTGTATCAAGTGCAAATGCAGAATATCCACCCCCTGCTCCTAAAGAGTCAGATTTTGCTTTTCCTCCACCATTAACACCAGATTCAGATATTAAAATATTACCGCCAAATAATCCACCTAGTACAGATGTTTGGGCATTACCACCAAGTGTATAGTATACTGTTTGTCCTTCATAAAGTTCAACTACTCCATAAACATGACCCGCTGCTCCACCATAACCAGATGAAGTTAAATCTACACTGAATTTGTCTGCACCTTTACCTCCCCAAATATCAATTAAATATTTACCAGAATGATAAACTGTTAAAGATTCAGTTGCTGCTAATGTTGAACTAGTGTTAAGATATGTTCCCGTTATCCATGGTTTTTCTTCTAATGTTACATTAAGTGTATAATCACTTGTTTCTATTGTATAAGAACCAGATTTATCATAATAACCTGCTTTAGTAACCGAATACTCTATTGCTGTATTTTCTTCAACTTCGCAACTTTGAGTTCCAAAACCATTTACTTCTGTACCACCGCAATTTAAGTTAACTGCTGCTGATTGTGGATTAGGAACTAAAGTGAATTTGTATGTTATTTTGCCTATAGAACTTGATATATCAACTGTTTCAGAATAATTCTTATCCATTGTAACTGTATTTGTCTTAGCTGTTAATCCTTCTTTTTGAACTTTCCATGTTACTTTAGTATTGACATCAAATACTTTACGACAATAACCTGTACATGTCGCGACAACTTCATCATTTACAGTATACGTTATAATTGCGTCTTCTGGATTACTTGTGATTTCTAAAGAATATTGTGGTACTTTATAGAATGTAAAATCTAAAACCATATTAAGATTTAAACTAATACCAAGAACATTTTCTATTACAGTTTCAAGAAAACCTGATATTTTTGAAATTACGCTATCTTTAAATTTTATTTTTACTTGAAATGTATATTCACTTGCTGCTGGAATTATTGTTTCATTAATAGTTAGATTTTCTAAAACATATTCCATATTAGTGTTTGTCCATTGTGTACTTGCTATATCCGTAACTAATACATTTTGTGAAGATAAATTCGTTACTGTTACATCATATACTACATAAGAAGATGCGCCTGTTAGCCTTACTCCACCATCAATAGATTTAGCTGTATATCCTGGTGTTACTGTCTGAGATGCTAATTGCAAACCACTTGAATTTAATTTAATATCTGTGATACGAACATCCAAGTTACTTCTTGTAACAAGAGACCCATCTATTGCTAAAGTACTCGAATTAGCAGAATAACCTATTACTAAAAAAGATGTAGATATTATGAAAAATAAAAAAACAAAAGACAATAAAGATGGTCTTTTAAATAATCTTTTTTTATTATTCATAAAGTCTCCTCCTTTTAGTCTTTCATTTTTTCACTATTTAATGTATATCTATATAATATTCTATCCTTTACTATACTGAAGCAACAAATTCTATTAGGTATGATTTCATAATATAGAATTGGGTTTCCTAGATTATCATGAACATCTACTAGTTCACTAAATCCTAATACATCAACTATTTGATATTTATTGACATCAACATCGCTTCCAGTATTAACTATAATACTATCATATTCTTTTAATATTTTATTTCTTCTTTTTTCATATTCAGTTATATTTTCTAAATACTTTAATAGTTGCTTTAAGAATTTGTTTATCAAATAAACATCTATTGCAGTAAACACTATTAATATAATTAATTGTAAAATATTAATATTTTTAAGACCAAGTTTTTCTAATAATACATCATGTGTATTTATATCATTTTTATTAATTTTAATATTTATTGTTTGTTCTGATAATGGAATTACTAGTGATGCTTTACTATCTAAATTGATTTTTCCATCATAGTCTTTATTTGTACCTTCACTATTAACATGTAATATAATTGTTACATCGCTTCCCGTGGATAATGCATAATCTGCTTTGAAATCATTTACAAATTTATTAAAATGATCATAATCTACAGTAACACTTTCTTTAAAAGCTTGTGCCATAATATCTTTTTTAGATACTTTTATTGCATCTTTTAATATTTCTTTCTTTTCAAATAATACTGATGATTTTTCTCTGTCACCATATACTCTAGTTACTGCTTCTATATAATAAGTACTATCATAATCTATTGATTTACTACTTTCAAATAAATAATCAAAATTAACATCTATTGAATCAATCAAACTTGCTATATAATTCATTCCTGATGGAAGTTTATCTACTTCGTAATAATCATTTTTCTTTAAATTAACTTTGTAATCTGCAGAACTATTTTCTGAATATGATAAATAATTATCTGTTTTAATGATGAAAATTTTAATGAAAAATACAAATACTATTGATGTAACTAGAATAATTAAACAAATATCAAATAAAACTTTAAAAGATGTGCTTGAAAAGTTCTTTTTAATAAACTCGTTATCAAAAATATTTATATTTTTCACAAAATTCACCTCTTCTCTTTATTCTTATCTAATTGCTTCACTAAGCCATACAGTTGGATAACCTACATATTTAACTACTTTATTTGTTGTTCCGACTACTTCACTTAATTCAACTAAATAATTATCTGGAGATTTGTTATTGTCTCCTTTTGTTTTAATAAATTTCTCATTTCCAGTTTCTATTATGTTATAGATTCTATGTACTATTATTTTATTGTCTTTTTTAAATACAATTATGTCACCAGTTTGTAAATGGTTTATTTCTTCTGTACTTAACTTCTTTACTAATACTGCATCTCCACGATATATGATAGGTTCCATACTTCCTGAAGCTATAACTATTAATTGATATTTAAAGAATCCACATGTTAAACCTATAACAATGAATAACATAAAAACTATTACTACTCTAAGTAATGACTCTACTCTTTCTTTTGATTTATAGTTTGATTTAATTATTGTTTTTTTATTTATTGCAGAAAACATTAGATATATTCTTATAAAGACAAATAATGGGAATGCTACATATATTACTGACCATACATAATTACCAAATGCGGTAAATATAGGTAACATATATGTTGGCAATTCCATAATTAATCTATAAATAATACATGGTTTATAACTAACTTTATATGACATATATGTTAATAACATGTTAGTTGATATACTAGGTAAAACAAATAAACCAATGTTTGTTAATATAGATTCAAAATTGTTATAATCTATACTTTCTAAAGTAAATGTTGTATCTATTAAAACAAATGTAATGAATGATAAGATTAATATAATTTTACTTTCATTAAATTTTGAGTTTATTATATATCTTAATGTTTCGCTTAATACGATCATTAATATTACAGGAAATATATTTTTTATTATTTTTAGAAATTTTAAACTATAAATATTATAGTTAAATCCAATAAACAAACCTGCTAAATATGTTATTAAATAATATGCTATACAATATATTACTATTGATAGTATTACGTCTTTATTGTATCTGCTTTTTTCTTTTTTATAGCCAAAAAGGTATATAGACACTCCTATAGAACATAATAAGAACGCACATATACCATAATTGCTAAAAATCTTATTTACAAAACTATTAAAAATAAGTAGTGCACTAATAAAAGTTAATAATGATATTACTTTTATTTGACTTACTTTCATATATTATCTATCCTTGTACGTATACAAAAGAAGATTGTCCTACTGTAACTACAATGTCATCACTAATTGATGCAGTGCTTTCACTTTTCCAAGTTACAGTTAATTTGTAAGTTTCTGCTGATCCTGAAGCTAAAACAGTTCCTGTAGTGATTTCTCCACTAGGAGATTTAGTTAGTTCTAAAGTTAAATCTTTACATAAATTATCTGCTTCAGTTTGAGTAGCACTTCCGCTAGCTTTAGGTGCACAAGTTAATGAACCTTTAGTAATTGTACTTAAAGATGCATCTACTGCTCCACTATTATTAACTTTGAATTCATATGTTACTGAATCGCCTGGGGCAAAAAAGTTAATATTAAATGCAGAAATTGATGTATCTGTTACTGTTGCAGCTGTTCCTACTGTTGCATGTCCTACTAATGTTGGAGTTAATGTTGAAGTTCCATCTGTTGCTGTAAAACGAACATTCCATGCGTCAGCTGATTTTTTTGCTGTTACAGTTCCACTTACTAATAAGGTAGCGCTATATGCTGCATATGCAATTGATAAACCAATTACTGATACTAACAAAGCTACTACTGCTAATATTTTAATTCCTCTTTCTTTTTCCATAATTACTCTCCTATCTTTTCTTAATTATAACATTACTATATTTTTTTGTAAATGACTTTTTGTCACTTAATTATTGATTATGTGTCATAAAGTGTCTAGTCTTGTATGAAGTCAAAAGTTGTTTCACCTACACTTATGGCTATATCATTTTCGTAAATATTCGTATCACTTTCATCCCATATTATTGTAAGTTTGTATGTTTCAGATCCACCTGCTGGAATTTTATCACCTACAGATATATTATTCCCATCAGATTTCATAATATTCATATCTAAATTGCCACATAAATTATTAGCATCTGTTTCTGTACCTTGTTGTGGTCCAGTTGCTTTAGAACAATTAAGTGAGCCTAATGTTATTTTATTTAGTGTTGCATCTACAGAACCTGTGTTTTTTACTTCAAAGTCATATGATATTGAGTCACCCGGTGCATAAAATGTGATTTCGAAATCTGATATTTTTGTTTCTGTTAGTGTTGCTGATGATGTTACTTTAGCATTTCCACCAAGCGTTGGAGTTAATGCTGTGCTTCCATCTGGCGATTCAAAGTGAACATTCCATGAATCAGATGACTTTTTTGCTGTTACTGTTCCACTTATCAATAAAGTTGCACTATACGCTGCGTATGCAATTGATAAGCCCATAACTGAAATTACTAATGCGAATATTACATAAATTTTTACATTTCTATTTCTTCCCAAATTTCTCTTCCTTTCTTGTAAATAACCTACTCTTGTGTAATTGGCATTGTCATTCCGTCTAATTTAACTATGACGTCATCGCTTATTACTGCTGTGCTTTCTTCGTTCCATGCTATTTCAAAACGAAAAGTTCTTTTTTCTCCTGGAGCTAATACCAGTACTTCTCCTATAATGTCATCTGTTTCTCGTAAAACACTAGTCAAATCTCCATTTAAGTCTTCTGTTTTCACTTTAGTTCCTCTTCTTTTTTCCACTATTTTACTTCTTTTTAATATTTACAATTTTATTAATCTTGAACAAATTCAAATTTTATTTCACCAACACTTATTTCAATGTCTGAATTGTATGTTGCAGTATCAATACTACTCCAAAAAATTAGTAAAAAATAAGATTCTGAACTTTCTGCTGGAATTTTATCACCTAGAGATATCTCGTCTCCGTTTGAGTTCGTAATAGCCATATCTAAATTATTACACAACTTCTGTGCTTCCTGTTCATTACCTGATGCTGAACAACTTAATGATCCCAATGCTATTTTGTCTATTGTTGCATCTATTGAACCAGTGTTTTTAATATCAAAACTATATTCTATTGAATCACCTGGTGCGTAAAAATTAACTTTAAAACCTGATATCGTTGTTGCTGTCACAGTGGCTGGAGAAACAACTTCAGCGTACCCTTCTAATGATGGCGTCAATGTTGTTCCTCCATCAGGCGATTCAAAGTGAACATTCCATGCCTCTGAAGATTTTTTTGCTGTTACTGTTCCACTTATTAATAACGTAGCACTGTATGCTGCGTATGCAATTGATAATCCCATAACTGAAATTACTAATGCGAATATTACATAAATTTTTACATTTCTATTTTTTTCCAAATTTCTCTTCCTTTCTTGTAAATAACCTACTCTTGTGTAATTGGCATTGTCATTCCGTCTAATTTAACTATGACGTCATCGCTTATTACTGCTGTGCTTTCTTCGTTCCATGATATTTCAAAACGAAAAGTTCTTTTTTCTCCTGGAGCTAACACTTGTTTTTCTCCTATAATTGTTTTTGTTTCAACCAGATTTGTGTATAAATCATTGCATAAATCAATAGCTTCTGCTGTTGTCGCTGTACCATTTTCTTTAGGAGTACAAGTTAACGATCCCACATTAATATTTTGCTCTTCAAGGACAGCATTCACTGTTCCATTATTTACCAAGTTAAAATCATAAGCTACAATATCTCCTGGCGCATAAAAACTTATTTCGAATCCTGATATTGTTGTTCCAGATATTGTTGGAGAAGTAATTTCTTTTGCGCTTCCAGTAATAGTTGGTGTTAAATTAGTAGTCCCATCAAGAGCTTCAATACCAATATTCCAAGCATCTGTTGTTTTTTTTACCGTTACCAAACCTTCAATTGTTAATGTTGAACTAAATGCAGCATATGCAATTGAAAGGCCAACAACAGAAATGATAAGAGCAAACATAATATATAATTTGATACTTCTGTTTTTTTCCATTTCTACCTTCCTTATATATTATTATAACATTTTGTTAAATTAATAAAGGTTATTTATTTCAACATTACATATTGTTTACTAATTTTAAAAAAATATTTGGATTTTGGCTTATTTAGGTAAATTAATTTATTAATTATCATTGAAACTAATATAATATTATAGGAGGAAATTATGAATAATTGTAATTGTAATAAAAAAATAAAGGTGTTCCCGCCTATGTATACATGTTATGGCGCTACCGGACCTACCGGGCCTACTGGACCTAGTGGTGGTGCTACTGGTGCAACGGGACCTACTGGTGCAACGGGACCTACTGGTGCAACTGGAGCTACAGGTACTACTGGGCCTATTGGTGCAACAGGACCTACTGGAGCTACAGGTGCTACTGGACCTACTGGTGCAACGGGACCTACTGGAGCTACTGGTGCTACTGGGCCTATTGGTGCAACGGGACTTACTGGAGCTACAGGACCTACTGGAGCTACAGGTGCTACAGGTGCTACTGGGCTTACTGGTGCAACAGGACCTACTGGTGCAACAGGACCTACTGGTGCAACAGGACCTACTGGTGCAACGGGACCTACTGGACCTACTGGTGAAACAGGACCTACTGGGCCTACTGGAGCTACAGGAGCAAATGGGGAAACTCCTGTATTAACAATTGGAACAGTAACTACTGGAGATCCTGGTACTCAAGCTACAGCTAGTATTTCTGGTACTGCTCCAAACTTCGTATTAAATCTTACAATTCCACAAGGGCCTACAGGATCTACTGGTGAAACTGGTGCAACAGGTGCTACGGGACCTACTGGACCAACCGGAGCTACTGGTGATACGGGAGCTACAGGACCAACAGGACCTACTGGACCTACTGGACCTGCTGGAGCATAATATTGAAACAATATAAAGTATGTGTTTATGCTATCTGCAAAAATGAAGAAAAATTTGTTAAAAGATGGTATGAATCAATAAAAGATGCTGATTATATTTGTGTTTTAGACACAGGTTCTACTGATAATACAGTTAAATTATTAAAAGAATTAGGTGTTAAAGTTGAAGTAAAAGAAATTAATCCTTGGAGGTTTGATGTTGCTAGAAATGAATCGTTAAAACTAATACCAAAAGATGCTGATATCTGTATATCTTTAGATTTAGATGAAGTACTTATACCAAACTCTATTGATAATTTAATTAAATCTTGGAGTGATGATGTAACAAGAGCTAAATACATATATAATTGGAAACTTGATAAAGATAATAAACCAATTGTAAGTTTTTATACCAATAAGATACATTCTAATAATGATTATATTTGGACTCATCCTGTACATGAAGTATTAACTTATTGTGGAAAAAGTGTTCAAAAAGAAATTCTATGTAATGATGTAATAATTAATCACTATCCCGATGATTCTAAATCTAGAGGTTCTTATCTAAAATTACTTGAATTATCTGTTAAAGAAGATCCTTTGGATGATAGAAATATGCATTATTTAGGAAGAGAATACATGTATTATAGAAAGTGGAATAAATGTATTGATACATTAATAAAGCATCTTAATCTTAAAACTGCTACTTGGAAAGATGAAAGATGTGCATCTATGAGATTTATATCTCGTTCGTATATTGCATTAAAAAGATATGATGAAGCACTTATGTGGTTAGATAAAGCTATCAAAGAAGCTCCATATCTTAGAGATGCATATGTTGAAAAGATGTTATTAGAATATCAACTTAAAAATTATAATGATGTAATCAAATTAGGTAAAAAAGCATTAAAGATTAAACAAAATAATATGACTTATATTAATGAAAAATTTACATTCGATGAAACTATATATGATTTAATGAGTTTGTCTTATTACTTCACTGGAAATAAAAAAGAAGGTAAAAAATATATTAATAAAGCATTAAAGATTAATCCTAATAATGTGAGAATTGTAGAAAATAAAAAGTTTTTTGATTAATTTCAAAAAACTTTTTTACATTTCATCTTCTTTATTTAGACTAGTTATTCTCATTTTTAAAGAAATTAGTTTAATTAATTTATAAATATCATAAGATAAAATAATTAATGCAGGTATTAGAATTGCTATTATATAGCCACCTTTTGAAGCTAAAAAGAATTGTATTTTTCCAAATTCAGGAAATTTTAATATAACTTTTCCAATTATATTTGAAGATATTACTTTATCTTGATCAGGTATTTTATTATTATCACCTTTTACTTCAAAAACTAAATCTGAATCTTCATCTTTTTCTATATTTATAATTCTATGAGTAATTGGTGTTGTTCCAAAATATGGATTACTTGAATAAAATGTTATAATATCTTTTTCTTTTAATTTAGACGGTTCAGTTTTTTTAACTAATATAACATCATATACTTTTAATTCAGGTACCATGCTTTCACTAACAATTGTATATAATGTATAAGGAGGAGTTTCTCCTTTTTTATCTGCGATTTTAGTACTTACAACATAAAGTATTAAGAATGATGCTATTATCATTAAAAATATTATTAATGTAAAACTTATGCTTCTAGACATAAATTTAAATATTTTTTTCTTTTTAATTATTCTATCTTCTTCCATAATGTCACCTAGTTGTTATCAATCTTCAAATATATTTTAGCAACAAAAACTTTTCCGATATATTTTTGAATATCAGAATTATTTTTTATATTTAATGTTAGAGTATAGTATTGTTTATTGTTTGGTGTTATTGTTCCTGAACCTATTACTAGTGATTGAGTTGGAACTGACATATTAGTTTTATAGATTAATGAATTTGTTTTATCATTTGATTCACTTGTTGCTTCTAATGAATAAGTGAAATCTTCATCTATATTGTTATTTAATGGTGTTTCTATATCAAATATTAATTTATATTTTCCAATTATATCTTCACTATAGTTATTGACACTAAAATTATATTTATAAGTAAATCCTGGTTTTAGATTTGATAATTCTATGTTTTCTTGATTAAAGTATTGCATAGACATTGTTATAGTGTTAATAGTGACATCTTTATTATCTTTTTTTATTTCTTTCATATAATAAGAATAAGTACAAGCTACAAGCATTATGAAAACGCCTAATAAAACTATTAGACTAAATAACAAATTAAATTTATTATCTTTCTTTTGTTCTTTCATACTTTACTCTTTCAATCAAAAAAGTGAATATATCACTATTTAGTTTCTGCTGTTATTGGTAAAAGATCAACTGATAATTGTCCTTGAAATGTTTTACCTTGAGCTGCATTTTGATCTAATCCAGATTCATTAAATGAAATAGTGTATTCATATGTATGAGTTTCATATCCATTTAATTCTCCTGTTCCTAATACTATTGTTTCTTCTGGAACAACTTGATTTTCAAAACTTACTAGTGTTCCATTGTTAGTATTTCCTGTTGATGTTAATGAATGAACAAATTGGTTATCAGCAACTGGTGTTAAAGTATTTGATTTAACATTTAATTTAATAACATATTTTATTTTTTCTGTTGCTTCTACGTCTGTTTGAGATACAACAAATGTTTTTTTGAATGTTTTACCTGGTAAAAGATTAGTTGCGATTATTTCATCACCATCTTTAAATACAACTTTTCCTAATCTTGCAGTTGTCATAATCATTTTACTTGGATCTTCATCACTAGAAGTTCCAATACTAAACCATGCAAAAGTAGCTCCTACTACAGCTACTAGAAGTGTTGCTATTCCTACTATTGTTAAAAATATAGTTTGTCCTTTTGTATCATCCATAATAATTCCTCCTTGGAGTATCTATCATAATAATGATAACAATATTAGGTTAAAAATTCAAGAGTTATTTGTTTTCAATAAGAATGTATAATTCAGGATCTACTTCACTTAAATTAAGTTCATATTTGAATTTTGTTTGGGCTGGTATGCTTATTGTTTGTAATGTTTTATTGTTACTATTTTCAAGTAAAATTACATCATCTTTTTTTAGTGTAAAGTTTGTATTCTTTTTGACATTTTTTAAAATAATATTTATATTTATTGATGTTTTTGATTCATTAATAATATTGAAAGTTTTTGAGGTTTTATCGTTCATTAGTAGTGTTTGTTTATCTTTTAAATTAATATACACATTATCTACTTTATCTTTACAGTTTGTATCACAATTGTTTAATGTTTTAACATAACAATTTAAGTCACAAATATTGTCATTGTTTGTGTCACAATTATAATCACATATCTTATCATTATTTGTATCTATGTTTAAATCTGCTTTTGAATCGTTATCTGTATCAATATTTAAATCTGGTACGTGATCATTATCAATAACACAGTTTAAAATACAAATATTATTTTTATTTATTATATTTAGTTCAGGTTTTAAATCATTATTTATGTCACAATTATAATCACATATCTTATCATTATTTATATCTATGTTTAAATCTGCTTTTGAGTCATTATTTGTATCCATATTTAAATCAGGTATTTGATCATTATTTATGTCACAGTTTATATCACAAATATTATCTTTATTTAAATCTATATTCAAATCTTTTATACCATCTTTGTTAGTATCAATATTTATGTCTGGGATTAGAGCATCATTAATATCACAATTTATATCACATATTCCATCACTATTTATATCTATATTAATATCTGGATGTCCATCATTATCTAAATCACAATTAAGTGTACAATTATTTTTATTTGTTATAAGATTTTTATCTGCTATTTTATCTTGATTAGTATCTATATTAAAAGTTGGCTTTTTATTATAATAATTTATATTTATATCTGGGATAGAATCTGAATTTAAGTCACAATTTAAATCACAAATATTATCTTTATTTAAATCTATATTTAAGTCTACTATTTTATCTTTATTTTTGTCTATGTTTAAATCTGAAATTTCATCATCATTAATATCACAATTAATGTCACAAATTTTATCATTATTTATATCTATATTGATATCAGGTCTATTATCTTTATCTAAATCACAATTTAAAATACATTTATCTTCAAAGTATTGATTTATTAAATTAGTTTGTGGTTCTTTACTGTTAACATCTATATTAAAAGTTGGAACTAAATCACCAAAATAATCTATGTTAACGTCTGGGATTAAATCACCATCAATATCGCAATTAACATCACATACTCTATCGTTATTTGTATCTACATTTGTATCTGCGATTGTATCACTATTTAAATCTATATTTAAATCAGCTCTTAAATCATTATCAGTATCTATATTTAAATCGATTATTAAGTCACCATCTAAATCTATATTTACATCTGGGATGTTATCACCATTAGTATCACAATTTATATCACATATTCCATCTGAATCTATATCATTATTAATTAAATTAAAGTCTGGGATTAAATCATTATTAGTATCTATATTGAAAGTTACAACATTATTATACTTTATGTTTATTGGTAAAGTTTTTTCTTCCTTACTGTAACTAAATCCTATTAAACTAAATATTGTTATAAAGCAAAACAAGATAGACATTATTACTATCTTTTTATCAAATAAAATGTTCTTTAATGATATATCTTTCACTAGGAATCCTCCTAGTATAATTTTAACATAAATTATTATTATTTTGTAATTGTTATTACAGGTTTTACATTTAACTTATTATTTAAGTCTTCTAAAATATAAAATTCATAATTATTTTGTACTACTGAACCATAATTTTTAGTAAAAGAATTTATTGTCCAATAGTTTCCATTTAATGTTTCTATATTTTTTGAATTAGAAACGATATTATTAAATTCATAGTAGGAAATTAATCTTATTTTACTAGGTGTATAGTTTGTACATACCCAATTATTATCATTTATTATTTCTTTTGTATTTCCCCCACAGCTTTCTCCTTCACAATTATAAAGTTCATATTCATCGCAAATATATTTAGTTATTAATCTATTTTTTAAACTATCACTAAGTGTATCAATATAAATATTATTTAAATAATAATTTATGTATGAATTACTCCATTTAAATTCTTTTATTTCATTTTGAGCATAAAAACAATATTCACTATTTTCACTTGTACAATGATAAAGGTTATCTTTAATGGGTAAATATTTCATTAAAGTAATATCTTTTTCATTAGTATCTATTACTACCCACTCTATATTATCTAAAATAATAGTTGTTCCATTACAATATAAAACATTTGAATCATATTGTGATTTTCTAGTGTTTAAACATTCGATGTTAAATTGAATTGTATCACTTAATACACCATCTTCACTTTTAAACCATATATAGTGAGTTCCTTCTTTATAATAATTTAATATAAAATTGTCACTATATTCTTTTTTGATCCATTCACCTTTAAAATCATCTTTGTTAGATATTTTATATTCTAAATTTTTTGTATTAGAAATGAATGATATTTGATTATTATTTTTTGCTACTTTTATATCTAATTTATTAAAAGAATTACAGCTATCATTTTTTGATGTTATATTGCCTTCTAAATTTTTATAACTACACTTATTATTATAATTAATATAAAATTCTACATTACCATACTTATCAATATGAATATTTCCATTTCCACTTAGATATTTTTTATCTTGAACTAATGAATTATTTTCAGTTAAAATATATCCTTCTTTATATTGATAATTACCTTCCTTTAAAGTATATAAAAATTCTAATAAATCTTTTGTCTTATTAGCATCTAAAATATTTGAATATTTGTTTATAAAAAGCAAAACTATAATAAATAAACTAATTATAAATAATAAAATAACTATAAAATATTTGTTTCTTTTTTTCATGAGTATTATTATAACAAAAATATATTAAATATGTGCTATATTAATTGAAGAAATTGATAATTAATGTTATAATTTTAACATATATAATAGGAGTTGATGACATGAAATTATATTTGGCTGATGAAGAAAAATTAAATGTATATAATTTACCAGAAAAAGTAGCTGAAAGTTTCTTATTTTCTTATATTCCATCATTAACAAATATAGAGGTATTTTTAAATATATATTCTAATGAAGGAAAATGGTATTTTAAAAATGATGATTCTATTAAATGTACTAGTGGTAAAGATAATATTGCTTTTGAAAACTATAGATGCTACAATTTAAAAATAATTGGTTCTAATTATGATTATTATATGTTTACTTATCCTATTAATGATACTTTTAATGAGTTTGTAATTAATGATAATATTGAAGAAATAAAAATTGGTAATAGTTCTGAAAGTGATATTATTTTTGGAAGTTTGGCTAATTCAACTGAATGTACTATTACTAAAGAAAAAGGTTTATATTATATAAATCAGCCTAATGAAAAAGGTGTAACTTATGTAAATAGAAGAAGAATTACTTCTAAAACTATATTAAGTGTTGGAGATATAATTTTTATAAAGAATGTAAAAATTATATGGATGAAAACATTTATAAGAATTTATTCTTCTATTGAAAATATATCTTTAAGTCCAAAGTTAAACAATTATAAAGAAAAAAATAAAATAAGTAATAAACAATTTTTAGATTATGACTGTGGAGAGAATGATGTTCCTCTTTATAAAGATGATAATTATTTCTTTCATAAACCTAGACTTACTTTTACTTATGAAGAAGAAGATATTGTTATAGATCCACCACCTGGTAAATTTGTTAATGAAGAAATTCCATTTATATTTACTATTGGTGCTAGTGGAACAATGTTTGTAATGTCATTGATAAGTATATTTAATGCTATTAAGAAGTATGATGCTAATGTTGGATTAAATTCTGATGTTATTATTCCTATAGTGCAAGCTGTTGTTATGCTTACATGTTCAGTATTACTTCCTAAAATATTAAGTATTTATCAAAAAAAATATAGAGAAAAGAAAGAAAAACTTCGTCAAGAAAAATATACAAAATATTTAGAAGAAAAACAAGCTGAAATATCTAAAGCAATTAAATATCAATCACAAACTATATATGATACATATTTATCTAGTTTTCAATGTTATGAGATTGCAATTGGAGAAAAAGCAAGACTTTGGGAAAGAGAAATTTCTGATAAAGATTTCTTAACTATTAGAACTGGTCTTGGAAATAAACCTGCTTCTCTTAATATAAGTGCTCCTGAAGAAAGATTTGAACTTGATAGAGATAACTTAATTCAAAAAGCTATTGATATTAAAAATAATTCAAATAAATTATTAAATGTTCCTATTACATTTTCTTTATTAGACAATAGAATTTCTTCTATAATATGTAATACATCATTTAAAGATGAATTTATCGAAGGAATTATATTACAATTAGTTACTATGCATAGTCCAATAGATTTAAAAATAGTTTTATTAACTAATAAAGAAAACGAATATAAATGGAATGCTGTTAAATTAATGCCTCATTTATTTAGTGAAGATAAAACTCAAAGATATTTTGCTACTAATGAAGATGAAGCAAAAGAAATATTTAAAAGTTTAGAAGAAGTATATAATGAAAGAAATGCTAATATAAAAGCACAAACTGATGAAAATAAAGAAACTAATCAAGAAAATCCATATCTTGATTATAAACCATACTATATAATTATTACTGACGATTTTGGCAGATATAAAAATCTTGCTTTCTTAGATGAAGTTATTGAAGCAAAATTGAATTTAGGTTTTTCGTTTTTAATGGTTGATAAATCGTTAAAACATTTACCTAATACATGTAATAAATATATTTATGTTGTTGATAAAGTTAGTTGTATATTTGAAAAAGAATACACTTCTCAAAATCAATTAAACTTTAATGTTGAATATTGTAATGGTTTAGATATGTATAGAGCTGCTAGAGAACTATCAAATATACCAATTCAATCTGCAGAAGCCAGTGCTAATCTTCCATCTTCAATATCATTCTTAGAAATGTATAATGTTGGTAATATTGAACAGCTTGGTATTCTTAATAGATGGAAATCAAGTGATCCTATAACTACACTTAGTTGTCCTATTGGAGTTCATTCTTCTGGTGACTTATTTAAATTAGATTTACATGAGAAGTATCATGGACCTCATGGTTTAATAGCTGGTTCTACTGGTAGTGGTAAATCTGAATTTATAATTACTTATATATTATCAATGGCTGTTAATTATCATCCTGATGAAGTTCAATTTGTTCTTATTGACTACAAAGGTGGTGGACTTGCTGGTGCTTTTGAAAATAGAGAAAAAGGTATTAGTATTCCTCACTTAGCTGGTACTATTACTAACTTAGATGTTAGTGAAATGAATAGAACTCTTGTGTCAATAAATAGTGAGCTTAAAAGAAGACAAAAGAAATTTAATGAAGCAAGAGATGCTTTAGGTGAAAGTACAATAGATATATATAAATATCAAAAATACTATAGAGAGGGATTGCTTAAAGAACCTATTCCTCACCTATTAATAATATCTGATGAGTTTGCAGAATTAAAAAGTCAACAACCTGATTTTATGGATGAACTTATTAGTACAGCACGTATTGGACGTTCTTTAGGTGTTCACTTAATACTTGCCACTCAAAAACCAAGTGGTGTTGTTAATGATCAAATTTGGTCTAATGCAAAATTTAAAGTTTGTTTAAAAGTTCAAACTAAAGCAGATAGTAATGAAATGTTAAAAAGACCTGATGCAGCTTCTATTAAAGAGGCTGGACGTTTCTATTTACAAGTTGGTTATGATGAATTATTTGAATTAGGACAATCAGCTTGGAGTGGTGCTAAATATATTGAAAGTGAAAAAGTTGTTAAGAAAGTTGATGATTCCATTAACTTTATAAATAATGTTGGTGAATCAATTAAATCTATTAACAATATTAATGTTAATAAAACTACTAGTGTTGATAAAGGTGAACAAGTTACTAACATAGTTAATTATCTATGTAAACTTGGAAAAGAAAATAATATTCAAACTAAAAAATTATGGTTAGATAGCATACCTGAAAAAATATATATATCTAATTTAATAAAAAAATATAATTATAAACCTACTCCTTATGTTTTAGATCCAATTATTGGTGAATATGATAATCCAGTAGAACAAAAACAAGGTTTATTAACTGTTGATATTTCTAAAAAAGGAAATCTATTACTATTTGGAATGCCTGGAAGTGGAAAAGAAAATCTATTAAGCACATTAATTGTTTCATTGTGTACTAATCATACTACGGATGAGTTATATACTTATATTATAGATTATGGAAGTGAAACATTAAGAAAATTTAGCAAATTTCCTCAAGTTGGAGATGTGGTATTATCTGATGATAATGAAAAATTAATTAATTTGACTTCTATGTTATTTGCTGAACTTGAAAAAAGAAAAGAAATGTTAGCTGATTATTCTGGAAGTTATGAATTATATAATAAAAGTAATAAAAAGAAATTACCTAATATATTGTGTATAATTAATGGGTATGAAAACTTTTGTGAACAACAAGTTAATTTATCTGAAAAGTATACTACATTATATAAAGATGGACCTAAATTTGGAATGTACTTTATATTATCAAGTTCACTTACAACTGGTATTAGACTAAAAATACAACAATTATTTGCTAATAAAATATCACTTAAATTAAATGATCCTACAGAATATAGATATTTATTAGGAGCTCCTAAAGGATTGATTCCTGCTAAGTATTTTGGAAGAGGAATAGCTTGTTTAGAAAATGGATCTTATGAATTTCAAACTGCTTATATAAGTGATAGCGATAATATTAATTTAATTGTAAAAAGTGTTAGTGACGAATTATCAAGTCAACTTAAGAATAAAGCTCCAAGAATACCTATATTACCTAAATTTGTTACACCTGATTATATAGCTGATAAAAATTATACTTTAGCAAATGTACCTGTAGGTATGGGTAAATCAAGTTTAAGTATTTGTAATTATGATTTTAAAGCTAAAAACTTTAATGTAGTGTTAGCTACATCTATTAAAAAACATATTAATTTTATTTATGGTTTAGCTGAAATGATCAATAAAATTCCAATGACTAAACTTAGAATAATAGATGCATTAAAAATATATAATAATCCTAATCAAGATATAGATGTATTTAATGATGACTTTAATACACTTGCTAAACAAATTAAGATTGAAACTAATAATGATGGTAAAAAGCCTAAACATAATGTATTTTTCATTATTGGACTGGATGAATTTAGAAGTAAATTAGACAAGGAAAGCTTAAATATTTTAGATAATTTACTTGCTGAATCTAAAAAGTATACTGGTAATACATTTATAATAATGGATAGTTATACATCATTTAGATCTCTTGAAACTACTTCATGGTTAAGAGATATATTTGATGGAACTAATGGTATTTGGTTAGGTGGTAATGCTAGTACTCAATCTGCAATTAGAATGCCTGAATTAAATTTAAATGATAAGAGAACATCATTCCCACAAATAGGATATGTTGTTAATGATACATCACATACAATAATAAAATATATTGTTGATAAGGAGTGTAATACTGAAGATGAAGAATAAAATATTAGTTGAAATTGATATACCACATTTAGATGAAAAATATAATATATATTTACCTTTAAATAAAAATGTTGCTGATATATTGACATTATTATCTAAAGCTTTAAAAGACGTTAATTTGCTTTATAAATTGGATTTTGATAATTGTCAATTATATAATAGTGATACTGGTATTATATATCCTGGAAATACTATTATTAGAGAATCAAATATTAGAAATGGTTCTAAACTTATAATTATGTAAAAAAGAACATTTTCATGTTCTTTTTTTATGCAAATAAAAAACAAGTTAAATTGCATTAACTTGATTTTTTTTCTCTTTTATTTCTTCTACAGGAATTTTATCAAATGTATCGATTGAAGTTGTATTGCATTCAGTAAATTTATTACTGCATGTTTCTAACCAATTAATGGTTCCACTACAATCTTTTTTACATTTGTCAATTTTAGATCCTAAACTTGCCACATAACCACTCATTCCGAAAGATGGTATTTGAAGTGAATTTGCTTTTGAAGCTGCAGCTCCTAAATGTGTAACAGTAGTTTCAAATTTAGGTATAACTTTACTATTTACTTTTTCTATCTCATATAAAATTTTTACCATAATTCACCCTACCTATATGTTACAGATTTTTGAAGTGATTCAGATAACACTTTTAAATCTTCATTAAATGTTTCTAATGTTAATACAAAATCCATGTATTGTTGTCTTTCTGATTCAACAACAGAAAAATATCTTTCTGAATCAGCTCCAAACCATTCTTTAGTACCATTTGGTACTTTTGAACATGTATCAAAAAGCGCTTCTAAATTTTCACGACAAACCTTTATATCATTTTTATTTTTTATATAGGTTTCATCGATTTTAGCTGTATCTGCTTTTATTAAAGTCATCTTACACCTCTTACTATCGTCCTTTTCTTCTTGATGCGGCAGCAGCTGCAGCAGCGGCTGCTTTTCTTGCTTCCTCTGCTCTTATTGCCTCAATCTTTGCTTGACAAGCTGCTATTTCAGCACCTATTGATGCCATAACAGGTCCAGTAATAGTTGAAATCATTGTTTCGATTTCATTTAATACATTTCTATTAAAGTCGTTATCTGCTATTGTATCATCATATTTAAAATCTGGAGCTAATAACTTTATTCCTGCTTCTAACTCTTTTGCAGAATTTTCTAAACTAGCTACTACTCCATATAAAGCTGCTTGTAGAGCTTGTAATTGTGCAATTTTTTGTAATAATGCTGCTATCATAATTAATCGCTAAATGGTTTTACACCAGATACTTCTTGATCACTAGTAAATCCTGTAGCTGATTTTGCATCTGTAACTTCATTAACATTAATTCCTGCTTGTTCACCAATATAGTTAGCTCCAGCTTGTTTGATACCAGTAATGAATGCAGTAAAGAAGTCAGATACTTTATTTAATTCATCTATTGTATTTTGTACATAAGTAGCTATTTTATTTTGTTGAGCTGTTCCTTTTAATGCACTATTCATCATACTTACAGTTGTTTGTTCCATTTTTGCTATTTCTACTTTAATTGCATCAATGAAATTTTGAATTGCTGTTTCAGCGTTACCTGAATTATCAGAATCAAAACCTCTCATTGTATATGCTCCAGCGTCTATAAAACTACTATTATTTCCAAAAGACCATGCCATATTTATAATCTCCTTTCATTTCTTTAATTATTTTAGTTAACATGTTTTGCTTGAAAATCAACCCATTGTTGGAATACGCTATCAAATTCAGTTTTGATTGCATTATCATAATTATTTAATGCAGATTCTACTTGACTGATAAATTTATCTAAATTTTCTTCAAATTTTTCTTCATCAGTACCACTCCAACACTCTCTGATTGCTTCTTTAACCTTAGCTGTATTCTCATTCATGACGTTTATTGCACTTTGAATACAATCCGCATGAATACTTTGATATAATTCTTCTAACCCTGTTGAATCAGCACCAGATGTAGCTCCGCTAATATTTAAAGCCATTAAATTACACCTCCTATTTTACACCTGTCTCAACGACAACATTATTTGCTTCGACTTCATTAGTTTGAATATATGTATCTTGATTTATATAGTTTTTCTTAACTTGAATTAAATCATCTCTATATCCTTCTAAATTAGCATTGATAAGACTATATTTTGCTTTTATTTCTTCATATTTTGCAAATACAGTTTCACCTATATCTCCACCTAAACTAGCTTTTAAATCATCCATGTTTAAATCAATATCATCTAAAGCTTCTTTTACATTTGTTAAATAAGTTAATAGAGTATTTGTTAACTTATCCATCTCAGCTTCATTAATGCCCATTTCAATACTATTCATAACCAATTTAGCCTTTCTATAGCATCTCTACTATGATTTAATTGTATCTTTAATTATTTTTCTAGTCAATCGTTTTTTACATTTCTTTACATTTAAAAAGTAAGCATTTGCTTACTTTGTTTCAATTCTATTAAATAATATTTCTGACTCATTAAGAATTATATCTGTTTCTAATGTACCAAAATCTAATGTATCAAATGATGTTTTTTTAGTATTTAACATATTAAGTATTTTTTCACTTGTAGATGGAATAAATGCTTCTAATAATATTGCAGATATTCTAATACTTTCAAGTAAATTATATAATACTGTTTTTAATCTATCATTATTTGCAGGATCTTTTGCTAAAACCCATGGAGTTGTTTCATCAATATATTTATTACTCCTCTTTAATAATTCAAATATATCTTCTAATGCTTCATTAATCTTATAAGAGCTCATTTTATTCTCTACTAAACTTGGTAACATTTTAGCATAATTAATTAGTGTATCATCAATACCTTCATATACGCCTGGATTTTCTACTTTAGATTCAAAATATTTTTTACTCATTGCAAGTGTTCTGTTAACTAAGTTACCTAAAGTATTAACTAAATCTGCATTAGTTCTTGCGATTAGAGATTCTTCAGTAAAATTACCATCATTTCCAAATGGAACTTCACGTAACGAGAAATATCTTACTGCATCTACTCCATATGAATTTATATATTCTCTTGGATCTTTGTAATTGTTACTTGATTTAGATATTTTATCTCCACCTATTTTTAACCATCCATGACCAAATACTTGTTTTGGAAGAGGTAATCCTAAACTCATTAACATACATGGCCAAATAATTGTATGAAATCTTACTATTTCTTTTCCAACTAAATGTAAATCTGCTGGCCAATATTTTTTGAACATTTCACTATTTTCATCAGGATATCCTAGTGATGTAATATAGTTAGATAATGCATCTACCCATACATAAACTACATGTTTAGGATCAAAATCAACTGGAATTCCCCAAGTAAATGAAGTTCTTGATACACATAAGTCTGTTAATCCTGGATTAATAAAGTTATTTAACATTTCATTCTTTCTTGTTAAAGGTAATATAAAATCAGGATGTTCATCATAGTATTTAACTAATTTATCTTGATATTTAGATAATTTAAAGAAATAAGCTTCTTCTGATACTTCATGAACTTCTCTATGACAATCAGGACACATTCCGTTTTCATCTAATTGACTTTCTGTCCAGAATGATTCACATGGTGTACAATATAAACCTTTGTATTCTCCTTTGTAAATGTCTCCATTGTCATACATCTTTTTAAATATTTTTTGTACTTTTTCTACATGATCTTGATCTGTAGTTCTAATAAAGTAATCATATGATATTCCTAATTTACTCCATAAATCTTTAGCATTTTCGATAATTGGATCAATGTATTCTTTTGGAGTTACTCCAGCTGCTTCAGCTTTCTTTTCTATTTTTAATCCATGTTCGTCTGTACCAGTTTGAAAAAATACATCATATCCTTGTAGTCTTTTATATCTAGCAATTGAATCTGCGATAATTGTAGTATAACAATGTCCAATATGAAAATCAGCACTTGGATAATATATTGGTGTTGTTATATAAAACTTTTTATTTTCCATAATTCCTCCTTATAAAATAAAAAAGTCATAAACTAAGGACGAAATATTCCGCGGTACCACCTTAATTCATGACTTATCATGCTCTTATATTCTTAACGCGAATTAACGTTTTGACTCCAGAACCATTTTCAAGTATCTTCATATTAGTTTCCACCAAACACTAACTCTCTATAAATTAGATATCTATCTCTTTCCTTCTCAATCAATTGTTTTTAATTTTAACACATTTGAATATAAAAATCTATATTTTTTAATTATTTTTTTAAATATCACTTCTACTCATAATTTGAGCAGGAGTTTTTCTAATTGTTTTGTATACTGGTAATAAACCAACTATTAAGTTAAATAAATAAACAAATATTGTTGTTAGAATAAATATACTAGTATTCATCATAAATTTACTTCTCATATAACTAATAAATGATAATTGATTTATTATGTATGACATAAATATAACTCCTATTAAACTAGAAAGTGTTGTTATAGCTATTATTTCACCAGTAAACATTTTATAAATATCTAATTTTTTAACACCTATTGCTCTATAAATACCAACTTCTCTAATTCTTGATAAGAATGATGATCTTATCATAAGATATATTTCTATAAGAGATATAATAAGTACTATTGTACAAGCAATTAAACTAGATCTTATGCTGTCTTTTCTTTCTTCTATATATTTATTTCTACTATAGTCATATGAATCTTGAATATTTACTTTTTTACTTCTAAATTCATCTAAAACTTGAGTTTTATCTTTTGGATAAATTGTGATATTACTACTCTTTGTTATTAAGAAATATTTCATTGTTGTGTTTGATACTAAATATTTTTGTATATCTTTATTACTTGTATAGTAACCTACTACTTTTAGTTTTGTACCATTTACTTCATAATCAATTTTTTTATTTAATTTATACTCGTCTTTTAAATTATAATTAATAATTACTTCATAATCATTTGTAGGATATCTACCTTTCTTTAAAGATACAACATCTTTCATTAATTCGTAGTCAATTAACTTGTCATCATCACTTATTGTATCTGTATCATATTCATCATAATAGTAATACGTATCACTATCATAACTATTTATTAACATATTTATAAACATATTTTCATTTGCATAAATTGAAGGACTATTCAAATCTGATACCCCAACTATTTTAAATTTATCCATATTTTTTAATGATACTTCTCTATTAAGTAATTCATCATATTTAGTTATTCCTAAATATTTAGCTTGTGTATTAGGATCATTTAACATATTATTTAAAGACATTTTATCAACAACTAACTCATAATCATTTTCTGGCATTCTACCTAATATTAAATCTTCTTTTGCTATCATATTGATACTTGATAGTGAACCAGCTAAATAAGATTGAGCTTGAGAAGTTTGATAATAATCATTATATCTCATTATAAAATTGATTTCGCTACTTCCTGGTAATAAATAATTTATGTTTTGATTTTCTTCGTATGATTTAAAATCATCTACTTTTATTTTATTTGTTATGAGTGTTAAATAATTTTTATTAATTGTAATAAAATCTTCATCTTTAATGTTTGTTACACCAAATAGAGATGATATAGAATATGTTATAAACATTCCTGATGCTAGAAAACCTAGCAATAATACTTTTTTGATAAATGTATAATCTCTTACTTTTTTAAATCCGTTAGATATTAAACTAATTGGATTAAATATTGATGTATATTTTCTTTTTATATTTTTATTGACTATTTTGTCAAAATCGAAATTATATTCTTCATATATTGATTTATTTATTTTTTTATAATGATCATCTACTAATTCTACTGTTGAATCATTGTCAATAATTTCTATTTTATTTGATTCTTTTTGTTCAATATATATATTTCCATTTTGTACTACTATATTTATATTTAATTTATTTTTATCATCTGAATAATAATTTATTTCTATATTATCTTTTTGTATTTTTTCATGATTTTTAAAATCTTTTAAATAAATTTTATTATCCATTCTATAATCTAAATCATTTGTATGATTATTATCTATATCTTTTTTTATTGTTCCATCTTCTATTTCTAAAATTCTTGATGCATAAAATTCTGCTAGTTCTCTTTCATGTGTAACTAGAATTACTAATCTATCTTTTGATATAGCTTTGATTATATTCATTACTTCTATAGTATTTCTACTATCTAAATTACCAGTTGGTTCATCAGCTATTATGATATTTGGATCTTTAACTATTGCTCTTGCAATTCCTACTCTTTGTCTTTCTCCTCCAGATAACATATTAGCATATCTATTTCTATATCTATACATTCCAACTTTTTCTAATACGTAATCAACTCTTTTTTTAATTTCTTCTTTGTCTTTTATTCCAGTTATTTTTAAAGCTAGAGCAACATTGTCATAGACACTTAAACTATCTACAAGATAATAATCTTGAAAAATATATCCAATATTTAAGTTTCTTATCTTATCTACTTTATTACTATTTCTTGGGAGCTTTTTACCATCTATGTATATTTTACCTGATGTAACTTTATCAAGACCACCAATAGCATTTAATAATGTTGTTTTTCCACATCCAGATGGACCAAGTAAAGCTACTAATCCAGTTTTACCTAATTCTAAAGACGTGTTGTTAATAACATGAATTTCATTCTTTTTATATCTGTTGTAATATTTATTTACATTTTCTAATTTTATCATGTTACACCTCTTCTCTATAAGTATTCATAACTGTATTTGTAAACAATTTTCTTGAATATCTGTTTGTTATCATTCTTGACATTAAAAGTACTATTAAATATACAAGAATAAATTGATATATATTTACATAATCTAATAAATTCTTTATATATGAACTTTCTATTACTGAATATTTTACTAAAAGTAAGAATATAATGAATATTGCATATGCTATGTGTGATATAGTAACTAACTCAATATTTAATAGTGATTTTGTTGCGTTGTATGAAGAACCTAATATTCTTAATGTTGAATAGTAAATGTTTCTTGATTTTAATACTAATCTTATAATGAAATATGAAATAAAGAATAAAACTATAATCATGATTGTCATGCTTACTACTTTTACTATATTTAAAATTCTTACTATTTCACTGGTTTCATTAAGAGTATCTTTTACATAAAGTGTTGTTAAATCTAAATCTTTTAATTCATTCATGGTTTGTTCTGATAGTTTATCATCTTTCATGAATATACTACTTTGATAATAATTTTTATTAAACATTTCTTTATATTCTTCATCATTCATAAATATTGCGCCATTATATTTTTCATAGTCATAACCTGTTAGGTTGTTAAAATTCTTTTTAGTGTATGTTTTACTAACTTTTAATTCATATGAATCATTGTAGTATGGATTATTAACATTTATTTTAAATGAATAATTTTTGCACTTCATATTTTTGCATTTATATGAATTATCATCTGAAATTACAACTTTTCCTCTTGATACTTTATTACTAGGAATTATTTCACCATAAGTATTGCCATAATATGACGTATTTTCTTCATTTGCAAAAACATATTTTACACTACTATACTCTATGTTTGCTTTAGTATTTAATTTATCTAATATGTAATCATTTACATAAAAACTTGTTCTATATTCATTGGTAAAAATGATACCAACTATTTTTAATTTTTCTGCGCCATCTGCTCTATCACTACTTAAATCGTATAATTCAAAATCAGTTGACATTATTTCGTCTATCATATTTGCATAATAATCATTTTTTGATATAGTCATTACTATTTCATTGTTTTCTTTAGGCATTCTTCCTGCGTCAACTTTATTTATATCTTTTAAACTAAGAATATTTCCTGAAAATCCTAAATAATCTGCGCCAATATAAATACTTGTGTCAAGTGCAAGATCATTTTTCATTATTCTATCTACATTATCTAATGATTCTATTTTTTTGTAATCTTCTTCAGTAAATGCTTCATTATTTTTCTTTTTAATAACTATTCTTTTTGCATCATTGTTTAGAAAGAATGGATTATATCCATTTAAAGATTCTTCATATGCTGCATATTGAAATGATGAATAAGCAAAAAACATTGCGTAAACTATAAAAATATATACTGATAATATAAGCAAAAATTTTGGAATAATATTAAAAGTATTTCTAACACCAAGTCTTAATTTGCTTAATGGTCTTATATCTTTACTATTTGATATTTTGATATTTTCTACTTTTTTATGATTTTTGATTTTTTTATCTTCCATTACTCTTCCATCATGCATAACGATTTTACGAGTTG
Organism: uncultured Bacilli bacterium; assembly: GCA_934096645.1. Classification (GTDB taxonomy): domain Bacteria; phylum Bacillota_I; class Bacilli_A; order RF39; family UBA660; genus CAG-1000. The sequence continues at coordinate 45,685 of CAKOMK010000009.1, forward strand.
TGTATTCTTCTATTTGATCATAATTATGTGTAACAACAATTACTAATTTATCTTTAGAAATTTCATGTAATAGTTTAAGAACGCTTTCAGAAGATCTTTTGTCTAAATTACCAGTTGGTTCATCAGCTAAAATAATTGGAGTTTCTTGTGCTAAAGCTCTTGCTATTGCGACTCTTTGCTTTTGTCCTCCTGATAATTTTGAAACTTTTGTGTTTCTGTATTTATATAAATCAACTTTTTTAATTAATTCTAATACTATTTCTTTTACTTCTTTTTTAGTTTTTCCATTTATCAACATTATTAATTCTATATTTTGATAAACTGTATAACTGTTAACTAAGTTAAAGTTTTGAAATATATTACCTATGTATTTTCTTCTATATACTTCATAATCTTTTTCTGTATAATGGCTTGTTTCTTCACCATTAATATACATTTCTCCTTCTTCATATGAATCAAGCCCAGAAATTACATTTAATAATGTACTTTTTCCACTTCCACTTTCTCCAGTTATTGCTACGAATTCACCTGGTTCAAATTTTAAAGATACTTTGGAAAATCCTGTAGCTATAATTCCTTTGCTATAATAAAATTTTGAGACATTTTTTAATTCTAACATATTGTTCTCCTTTGACTTTTTATAATATATATACTCTTACATTTTGTAAATATCATTTGACACTTATTTATTAATATGTAACAATTTATACTTCTTTCTTTTTATTCAATATAAATCATATTTTAGTTGCATACTACCAATTATTGGTTGTTTTATGTAATTTTTGGTTGCACTACAATATAATACGATTTACCACTCTTTTACATTACCATTTTTTATCTATTGTACATTTTATTGTCATATCTATTTTATTATATCAAAAAAGCTAGTGAATTTCACTAGCTTACAATATTGTTACTTCCCAAAGTTATTTTTATTTCTTTTTCTTTTCCATTCCTTTCTACTTTTATTGTAATTTGTTCACCAACATCGTATTTATATAACTCATGTTTGAAGTAAGATGAATTAGAAACTTCTTTACCATTAACTTCTAAAATCTTATCTCCTTTTTGTAATCCAGCTTTATCTGCAGCACTATTTTGTTCTACATATTCAATGTAAATTCCACTAGTATTTGAATAATAATTAGTAGCGTCATATATTGTTATTCCTAAATAAGGTCTAGATATTTGTTTTCCACTAATTATAGATTCTGCATATTTTAAAGCTTCTTCAATTGGTATAGCAAAGCCAATTCCTTCTATTTGTGAGCTTGCTAATTTCATATTTGTAATTCCAATTACTTGACCATTTGAATTACATAAAGGTCCTCCACTATTTCCAGAGTTAATTGCTGTATCAGTTTGTAATACTTCCATTACATATGTTGATTTATTGTCAGAAGATGTTACTTCAACTAATCTATCTTTTCCTGATAATATTCCTCTTGTAACACTCCATGAATAAATGCTTGAATCAATTGGAGCTCCTACTGCAAAAGTTGTATCTCCAACTTTCATATCTTCACTACTTCCAGTTTCAGCAATTAACAAAATGTCATCTTTACTTACAGATAATACTGCTATATCTGAATAATCATCACTTCCAACAACATCTGCTGTTACTTGTTTATTGTTTGTGAATGTAACTTTTACGCTATTGGAATTACTTATTACGTGACTGTTTGTTAAAATATATGCTTTATCGCCTTCTGTTTTAAATACAAATCCTGTTCCACTGGCATATGCTCTATTATTTATATAAGTTTCAATTGTTACTACAGAATCATATACTTTTTCTACTGCATCTGCAATACCTTTATCGGTTACAGTAACACTTTTTTCTAACTTGGTTTTTTCAACAATTAAATTCTTTAAATAATAATTATAAAATAAACCAAAGATTCCTAAACATATTGCAAAAGTTATTATTATTGATATTAGGACATTTTTATTTTTTTGCCAAAAATTACTATTTTCTTTTTTATTTATTTTTTGTTTAATTGTTGAAGTTGGTTTTATTGTTTCTTCTTCAACTTTATCATCTAGTTTAATATCTTGTTCTTCTTTCTCAATTTCTTTTTCTTTTAAATTATTCTCTATAACCACTTCTTTCTTTTTATCTAATTCTTTTTCATTTTTAACTTCTTCTTTATCTACATTTGATTCTTTTTCTTTATCATCATTTGTAGAATAATTAGCATCTTTAATCTTCTTCATTTCCTCGCCTCAATTAAAGTATAGTTTTTTAATGTTAATATTTTGTGAAAATTTGATAAAAAATTGTGAAAAAATAGTTAATTATTTAATAATGAGTATAGCATTTCTTTTAGTCCTTTATTATAATACTCTGTTTTAAAGTATGATGGAACTCTTGTATAAGTAGTGATTGTTTCAATTGTCACTACTGGATATTTGTATTCAAAATTGCAAGTAGGATTTATGTATTTATCTGAAGATAATCTTCCAGTTACTGTGCTATATTTAAATCCATTAGCTAGCTCAGCCATAAAGTCAGTTGCACTACCATCATTTCCTTCTCCTACTTCTTCAGCTGATAGTCCATATACTGTGTAATTGTTATATGAAGATATTTTTTTAGCAAAAGAAGCTGTTAAATTATTAAACTCAGTTGATAAATTAGGTTTACCAGCATATATTACTCTACCTTGACTATGCATATTTAAATAAGCATAAGTATTCTTATAGTGTTTAAGCATAAAGTACATTGATGCTTTTGTTTCTGGTTCACTTCCTAAACTTGTTCCTCCAAAATATTTTAAATTTTTAGTAGTTTTTTCAAGTGAAACAGTAGATATTAAATTTTTAGTTGTATAATACATACCTGCATTTTGAGTCGGAAAGTTTCTATGTAAATCTACACCATTAGCATTACTTTTGATATTTTCAAAATTTATATTATTTTTATTTTGATAAATCCATAAGTCTTTATTATTTAATGATTCTATTCCATAATTATATACTTCATATCCATCAGGATTCATACAAGGAATTACGGCTATTTTAACGTTATTTAACTTATTTATGATTTCTTCATTACCTGATTCATATTCGTTTGTTAATTCGCTTAAAAACTTTATTAAAATTAATGTATTAGCCACTTCTGCTGCATGAACATTAGCATCTATATAAAGTACATTAGTTCCTTTACCTATTTCAATACCATATATATTTCTTCCATCAACACTTTTACCAATAATTTCAACATTTGCTATTGAACTATTATTCATTTGTTGAATATACTCTTCTATTTCACTATAGTGTAATTTATTTTCAAAATTATAATTAATTTTTGTGTATTCACCACTTTTTTTCATATAATTTTCTTCTTGATCAATTATTTTTTTATAGTCTTCCACACTAAGACCTTCAGCAAAAGTTTGTTTTATAATTTCTTTATCACTTTCACTGGTTTCAACCATATTATAATCAACTTTCTTAACAAGTTCATCAGTTTTATTATTATTAGGTAGTTTTGTTTCTGTTTTATTTGAATCCTCTTTATTTGTTTTATTTTTATTAAATAAAGGTTTGCATAACAATAAAACTATTATTACTATTAATAGAAATATTGCAAATTTAACACTTTTTTTAAGTCTTCTCTTTTTAGTTTTCACTTTAAACATCACCAATTATATTTTAACACATTTAATTGAAAAAAATGTCAAAATATATTATACTTTACTAATGAAGTATAGAATTAAAGATATAATTATTTTTTTATTAATAATACTTATGATTTGTAGTTGTAATACAAACAATAAGGATAATGCTGACGAAATAAAAAAAGAAATAGAAAAAACTGATATAATAAACAATAATGACATACCTGATGGAGTGAAGGATTGGGAAATAAAATTGCATGATGGTGAGACAATTACTGTATTATGTATTTCAACATCTAGTAGATGTAATAAAATAAAAGAAGACATAGAAAGTAATAAAAGAAATATTTATTATATTGAGTTAGATAATATTAATGAGCAGGAAAAAGAATATTATAAAAACAAATTTGAATTAAAAGATTATACAGGTTATTTACCTTATGTAATTTATAGTAATAATAACAAGCTTACTAAAACTAAAACCAATATTACAAGCATTGACGATATATTAGAATAATAAGAATTTAAAATATTCTTATTATTTTTTTGCAAAATAAAAAAAGATAAACAAGTTATCTTTTATAACAATAAAAAAATTGGCAACTTGCTATCTTCGCTTACACTATTTTCGCCGTTAAAGTGCTTAACTTCTCTGTTCGGTAT
>CAKOMK010000010.1:0-26784 GCA_934096645.1 uncultured Bacilli bacterium
GTTGGACTTGGTGTCGGACTCGGAGTTGGACTTGGTGTCGGACTCGGAGTTGGACTTGGTGTCGGACTCGGAGTTGGACTTGGTGTCGGACTCGGAGTTGGCTCAGGTTCTTTTGTTTCTGATGGCACTTCAGGAATATCTGGTTTTGGTGTTGCTTCAGGTTTATTTTGTGGATTGCCAACTCCATTTGCTGCGTAAATGTCTGATGCTGTTGTTGGTTTTACAAATTTTGTACCTGGTTCTACTAAACCAGTTTCAGTATTTCTTTCATAGTGAACCCCTGTGCTCGGTTTTAAATCTATACTTGGATCTGTATTACAATGATGGAATGAATTTCCACCTGTTGAGATAGTACCATTTCCTGCACCCCAGAATCCTGTACAATCATTATTTCTAATACCATTCATTGAATCCTTTATTCCAGTTTCAACTGCACTGAATGCTTTTCCATTTGCATAATTTAAGTATGTTTTTTCACTAACTGGTTGATATTGAACAGAACTTCCAGAGTCAATTCCCACTCCTCTTTCTAATTGATATACAATGCTTTCTCCTTTACCATCAGCATACCAATTTGTTGACTCAGTTCTATTTATTAATACTGATCCTACAGCTAGTGCTTCATCAAGATTATTCTTATGTGATCCTACTTCGACACTATGAACAGCTACTACAAAATCAGATACCCAAACATCCGCTAGAACATCATCATATCCTTTGTTTCCAGTAACAAGTTGAGTATATCCATCAACATTCTTGATGAGTTCTCTATCCATATCATTTACTTCGTAAGAACGATTTCCAACTGTTAATTCAAATCCATTATCTTCTCCATAACGTTTTACATATTTGTTATAGTCTGGATTATCATATATATCTGGATTACTTGTTGGTTGATTAAATATTTGTAATGGAGAAGTTATTATTGCTAAATCAGATGCATCAAGTTTTCCTGAATCATACATTGGTTTTAATATTGTATTTAAATCATCTAAATTAAATGTATAATTGCTTCTGATTCTAAAAGCTATATTTCCTTCATTATATTCACCTACTGATGTACGTTCATTAAGATCTGGATCAAGTGTTACATAATCAAAATCATAACCATATAAATCATTTAATTGTTTTGCATAGTCTTCAAAGCCATTACTATCAACAACATACATCATATTAGTTCTTTTTAGTTCAAATAATATTATACCAATATCTTCATTTTTCATAGTTCCACTATCATACATGGAACTTATTACTTTTCCTAAATTTTCAATTGAAAGATTACCATTTCTTACCATATTAGGTAGTATCACACTATTTAATTGTTCACTATCTAAATATCCACTTTTTATAAGTGAAGATAATATTCCAGCAAAAACTTCAACTCCTTGTGTATTAAGAACTTCTAATAATTCTTCTTCATTTGTTACACCATCAGCAATAATTTCACCTATAATTTCTGTTATTGTAGATATAAAGTCTATTTCTTTTTTCATTTCAGAAGATACTCCGACGAAATCTCCTAAATCTACTTTAACTTCTTGGGTTAAACTAACTGCATCATTAATAGTTGCAGGAGTTTCTTCTACAGTTTCTTGAGCTTCTTTAGAGGATGTGAGAGCATTATATAGTTTAAGCATATCCATTTTAAATGTTCCCATTATCTTCCACTCCTTCTTGAACTACTAGATTTAGCTGCTGCAGCTGCGGCTGCGGCGGCTGCGGCTGCTTCTGCAGCCAATGCTGCTGCCAACTCGGCATGTAATTGAGCTATTTCTGCAGTAAGTCTTTGTATTTTTATTTTAAGTCGTTTTATTTGATCTATTAATTCTTTTATTCTTTTTCTTACCTTGGTAACACTAGAATCAACTATATCTAAATTATTTGCCATTTGATTTTTTCTTTTATTTAATGATTCTACGCCTACACCTACACCATCAATTATGCAACCATCATTCATATTGTTTATTGTTTGTGATAGTTTTGTTTGGCAATCTGTGTAGTCAGCTGATATTAAATCTAATTTTTGTAATAATTCATAACATTTTTCTAATTCTTTTTCACAATCAGCCTTTTCTTTTTCGGCTTTTGCTTTTTCGGCTTCTGCTGCAGCTATTGCTGCTCTTATTGCTGCTGAACTCATATATCCTCCTAACTATAATGTATAGCTGTATTCTTCACTGGCTTGTAAATTATCTAAATTGCTCTTTGTATATGAGCTTATTTTTAAGCTTGAGTCTCCTGTTAAAGCATATCCGACTGCTGAGTTGTATGTATCTATTGTTGTGTGTCCAAGTCTTGCAATATTATTTGCTTCCATTGTTTCCATATTTGAATATTCTAAATATTTAGTTGATAATTCCTCAAATAAATCCTTATTCATTTCTTTTTCACAATGCATTGCGATTACTTTTGTATATCCTTCACCACTATATGGTTCTATAATCATTCTATAATAACCGTTGCCAAAATTATAAAGATAACTTAATGCTCCAATATCATTTGTGTCAGTTCTTTGTGCTAGACATACATACATTGGAGATACTTTTTCTAATACTTCTTTTCTTTCTTCAACACTTAATAAGAAATTTTTTCTTTCTTCTGAAGTTCCAGTTCCTGTTGTATAACTTCTTGGTTCTCCACCTATTCTATCAGGTTCAGCAGGAGTATATGTGATAGTATCCAATTTTGTGCTTGCAATAAATTCTTTATTCAAATAATCTATATAGTTAGCAATTTTAGAAAATGTTTCGTCAAAATCTTTTTTAACACCTAATTCTTTTGAGAATGATGTATCTCTTTTTCTTAATTCATCAGATACAGTTTTAGCCAATACATTCATATATCTTCCAACATCTTCTAATACCTTATTATTAGGTATATTAGGCATAGTACTTCTAACTATTCTTTCTATTTCTTTTCTTTGACTCTCTAAGTATTTATCTGAACATGCTCTTCTAAAAAGTTTATCCCAATACATTTTTGTACATGAAAATTCAACTTTTGTATTTTTAACATTTGTTATTAATAATCTTGTTTTATGAGTTCCTGCTTTTGATGTAACTATTAAACAGATATTATCATTTTCATCGTATGTAATCATGTATTCTTTATCAATTACGTGATCTGAAACAGAGATTTTTTTAATTTCTCTATTAACTGCTTCATTAAAATATTCTGGGAAATAGTTTGAGTTTACATAAACACTTCTAAAAGGAATACCATTTTTTCTAATATATTCATCTACTTGTTTTAATAAATTATCCATATCTTTTATCCTACTTTCTTATAGAATTATAACATATTAAAACAAAATAAAAAAGATATTACATATCAAAGTTAATATCTTCTTTATTTAGTTCTATATCATAAAGTTCATTTATCTTATAATTTCCTTTTAATTTTAATGGAATGTAATTGCTTGTAAATCCATGATAGAAGCCATCTTCTTTTTGTTCTTCAATTAGAACCTCTACCGTTTTACCAATAAATTTTTCAAAGTATTCTTTTTCAAGTTCATTTGATAATTCTATTAATCTTCTAACTCTATCTTTTTTTATATTTCCTGGTATTTTATCTTTCATTCTTGAAGCTACAGTTCCATTTCTATCAGAATATGGGAATACATGTATTTTTGAGAAACCAATTTCTCTACAGAATTTTAAAGTATCATTAAAATCTTCTTCTGTTTCTCCTGGAAAACCTACTATTACATCTGTAGATAATGAAATACCTTCTCTTAAACTTCTTATTTTATCAACCATTTCTTTAAAGTAAGCTGTATCATATCTTCTGTTCATTAGTTTTAATATATGATCACTTCCTGCTTGTAGTGGTATGTGTAAGTGAGACACAAATGTTTTATTATTTTTAATTATATCCATCATTTTATCATCTAATTCTACTATTTCTACTGATGATAATCTTATTCTTTTTATTAAAGTATTTTCTGATATTTTATTTATCAAATCAGATAATCTTAAACCATTTGAATTGTATTGACCAGTATGTATTCCTGATAAAACAATTTCTTTATGTCCAGATAAAGCTAAATCGTTAACTTCCATAATACAATTATTAAAATCTTTACTTCTAACTCTTCCTCTTACATATGGAATAATACAGTAAGTACAGAAGTTATTACATCCATCTTCAATTTTAATAAATGCTCTATGATGATGTGAATATTTTTTAATTTCCATATCTTCAAAGTCTGCTTTATTCATGTCATCAAAGTCTATTATTCTTTCATGATTTTTTTCATATGTTTTTAAATATTTTAATATTTTTGTTTTATTTTTATTTCCTATAATAATATCTGCGTTTATTAATTCTCCAATATTTTCATTTCTAAACTGACAAAAACATCCCATTGCTACTACTAATGCATTAGGATTGTTTTTCTTAATATTATTAATTACTTGTTTACTTTTATTATCTGCTGTATTTGTAACAGTGCATGTATTAACTATACAAATATCTGCATTTTCTTCTACTTCTTCATAACCCTCATTTAAAAGCAAATTTCTTACGAATTCACTTTCGTAAGAATTAACTTTGCAACCAAGAGTTTTTATATAAAATGTTTTCATTATAATGACACCCTGAATTCTTTTAGTATTTTTAAAAATTCTTCCTCCTCTAAATAATTTTGTGGTGCACTAATTTCTTTTTGATTGATTTCAATTTTATTAATTTTAGGAGCACCTTTACTTGATGATTCGTTTTTGTATGAAAGAGTTATATTAGAAGCATTTTTTAATAGTTGTTCATAACTAATAATTGCTTTCTTTTCTTGATCTTCTTCATATTTTTGAATGGCTGCTTGATTATCAGATAGTCCTAATGTTTCCATTCTTTCTCTTGTTCTTTTTTCTAGTTCTTCTGCTGATATTACAGCATTTTCTTCTTCACTACTTTCATAGTCTTCGATAACATCATCATATGTTTTGATATTTGGTATATCTATTTGTTTTATTAATGGTTTGTTTTCATCAAACACTTCTTCTTTACTAGTTGCTTTTAGTGATTCTAATCCTTCCAAAACATCATTATGTTCTTCTAATGTGGTTGGAAGTGGAATAGCATTTTCAATATTTTTATCTAAATAATCAACATTACTTTTTGACTCTAATGCTTCTTTATATTCTTCCCTAGATTTCATTAATGCAATTATTAACACAATAAGTATTATTAGTACTATTACTAAAAATACTAAAAAATAATCACTTGTCAAAAATGCACTTAAAAAATCATCTATATTACTATTACTCATTACTATCACTTTCCTTCAAATATTTTAGTATTGAAGCTATCATTAAAGGAACTGTTTCTGTTCTTAAAACGTCATTTCCAAGAGAGGTTTTAATATAACCTTTTTCCACTAATAATTGTTCTTCAATAGTACTTAATCCTCCTTCTGGACCAAATACTATATTAATTTTATCATTACAGTTTTCTCTTGTTAATACTTGACATATACTTTTGACATTACCTTTGTCAAGCGAACACATTATATTTACATTTCCTATACTTTCGATATTCTTGGAATTTATGATTTTTTCTAGTTTAGGTTTATGAATTCTATATGATTGTTCTGTTGCTTCTTTTATAATTTTATTCCATCTTGTAAGCTTCTTTTGATAGTCTTTTTGAGGTAATTTATACTTACAATGTTGGTATTCTACTACTATAAATTCTGTTACTCCAAGTTCTGTTCCATGTTGTAATATAAAACTCATTTTTTCTTCATTTAGAAGTGGCACATGAACAATAAATTCTGTTTCTTTTTTATGCTCTTTGAATACTTCAATTATGTTTGCATTAGTTAATTCTTTATTTAATGAACATATGTAACTTTTGTCATCATATACAACAATAACTTTATCATTTTCTTTCATTCTCATTACATTTTTTATGTGATTTAAATCTTCAATATTTAAATACAATGTATTGTCTTTTCTATCTTTTGCAAAATATTGTTGCATAAAACTCCTCCTTATTTTAAATATACTATTGTTTCTCCATCGTTATAATTATTTGTTTTATAATCTAGTACTCTTTTATCATGTTTTAGATATTCATGTGTCGTATGTTTTAATACTCCAGTACCTTTTCCATGTACAACCACTATTTTCTTTATATCTAATCTTAAATTATTATCTATGAAGTTATTCACTATTGCCATAGCTCCATATCTATCATATCCATGGATATCAATGTGTGGAACGTTATATAAAAATGGATCTATCATTTTTTCACCTTTTCTTTTTTCACGATTATTATAGACAAAAACTCATTAAAACACAATATAAATTTAATAAAGATACAATTTTATTGTAAATTAAAAAACTCATTTCTGAGTTTTAATAATTATTTCTTTAAAGCATTGATTAAATCAGCTTTTTTCATAGCAGAAGTAATTTCAATTCCTGCTTTTTCACATTCAGCTTTTAATTCAGCTACTGTTAATTTAGCATAATCTTTAGCAGCTTCTACAGCTTTTTCAACTTTCTTTTCTACTTTTTCAGCAACTGTTGTAGTTTTTCCTTCTAAAGCATCTTTAGATAGTTTAACTAATTTAGTAAATTCTTCTGGTGCAAAAATAGCTAATTCACTAAGCATTTTTCTATTGATATCAATATTTGCTTTCTTAAGACCATTAATGAATTTTGAATAAACGATATCATTTGCTCTACAAGCAGCGTTAATTCTTGTAATCCATAATTTTCTAAAGTCGTTTGCTCTTTTCTTTCTATCATTGAAGCTGTATGCTCCACTATGGAATAATTGTTCTTGAGCAGTTTTATATAATCTATGTTTGCTTCCAAAATATCCTTTAGCTCTTTTTAATACTTTTCTTCTTCTGTTTTTAGAAACAGTTCCACCTTTAACTCTTGTCATTTATACTTCCCCCTTATTTAACTAGTCCTTTGTATCTTTTAGCATCTCCAGTGCTTAATACAGAACCCTTTCTTGCTTTTCTATTGAAGTCAGTTGACTTCTTTCCACTATTATGATTAGCTCCTACATGTCCAATTTTAGTTGAACCAGAGTTTCTAACTTTTATTTTTTTACTAATTCCACCATGTGATTTCATCTTTGGCATAATTACATCTTCCTTTCTTTTTCTACTTCTTTATTTCTATTTTTTTGGTGTTAAGAATAGTTGCATACTTCTACCTTCCATTTTAGGCATAGTTTCAATATCAGCTACATCTGAAAGTCTTTCAGCGAATCTCATAATTACATCTTTACCTAACTCTGGATGAGCAAGTTGTCTTCCTTTAAATCTAACAGCAACCTTTATTTTATGACCTTTTTCCAAGTAAGCTTTTGCATTTCTTAATTTAGTTTCAAAATCACCAACATCAATTGTTACACTAAGTCTATATTCTTTAGTTTCAAGATTTTGTTCCCTTTGTCTCTTTTTTGCCTCTTTTACTTGTTTTTGTTTTTCATAACGATATTTGTTATAATCAATTATCTTACATACTGGATTTTTAGGATCAGCATTTAATAACACTAAATCTAAACCAGCGTATTTAGATAATGTTAAGGCATCACTTATTTTCTTGATACCCATTTTTTCTCCATTAGGTCCGATTACCATAACCTCAGGAATAGTTATTTGTTCATTAATTAGAACATCATTACTTTGCTTAGCTATTGCTAACACCTCCATATTTACATTTAAAAAAGTGAACCTGAGTCCACTTAAAAACATATTTAATAATAAATTATAAATAAGCTTTTATACCAATGTACCCTTACATCTGGTGAAGAGTGGATCTCTTTCTTTCTTTTTCAACAAGTTAGATTATATATTATTTACATTAATTTGTCAACTATTATTTAAGTTTTTTCTCTTTTTGTGATAAAACTTTTTTATCAATCTCTTTTATATGTTCTAGTGCTTCTTCCAAACATTCAAATATTGACTCTTCAATATCTAAATTAATTCCTTTATTTCTTAATTCATTTAATAAATCAAAAATTGTTACTAAATCACTTTCTGGAATTTCAGCTAATGATGGAAATTCATTTGTATCTAAAACTGTACTAAAAGTTTTTACTCCATCCCTTCCATAATATATTCTATGAATTATTCTTTTATTACTTTCGTTTTCAGTAACTATACCTAATTTTGAAAAGTAACCCATTTGATATTCTAAATCATAGTATCTTTCATAACCTTCATATGATTTTGCTATCAATCGTGAAAATTTTATTGAATTAAGTTTTTCTGGATAAACTTCCACTCTATTTCTATCTTGAGTTATAATTGATTTTCTACCCCACATTTGAAGAGGTACTAACCCAGAATTATCTTTTGTTAATCTATTATAATTTGCATGAATTGAATGAGTTGTTTTTGTATAAAAAGCATCTATTAAATTTGCTTCTATATATGTTGCAAATGGTTCTTTTATATTTATTGTTTCTTCTAATAATAATTTTCCTTCTTTTCCAAGATACGGAAGTTTACTTGTAAAATCATTAAAGTTTTTAACATTATCATTTTCTTTTTTTAAAATCATTTTTTGTTCCTTTCAATAATATCTCTTATTAATTTTGTATTATATCATATATGAATTATTAGTCAATAAAAACGCCCTTTTTTAAGAGGGCGTCTAGAATAGTCGTATTTAAATTATAAAAACATGTAAGTAATATTTTATATTATTAACACATCACCTTTCCTTTCTTACAATTTAATTATAGAATTCTAATGTGTTAATTTTGTGAATTCAATGTGAATTAATATTGAATTCCCCAAACTACTTTATGTTTTGCTTTTTCTCCACATACGATACATTTTTCATCTTCATAATCTTTAGTTTCAACTATACATCTTGATTTAGTTCCCTTAATCTCTTTCATTTTAAGTTCGCATTCTTCTTTACCACACCAATGTGCGTTTACAAATCCTGGATGATTTTCCATTATTTCTTTTACTTCATCTAAAGTTTTTGCATCATATGTTTTTTCTTTCATATTTTTTAAAGCTTTGTTATATAAGTTATTTTGAATATCTTCTAGAGTTTGAATTACTTTATTTGTTACATCATTTAATTTAACACTTTCTTTTTCACCTGTATCTCTTCTTACTATTGTAACGCTATTATTCTCTAAATCTTTATATCCAATTTCTATTCTAAGAGGAATACCATTAACTTCTGCTTCTGCGAATTTAAATCCAGCACTTTTATCGCTTTCATCTACATAAGCAGTTATATCTTTTGATAGTAAATTTTCTCTTATTTTAAACGCTAGAGATAAAAGTTTTTCATCATTTTTAATTGGAATAATACATACTTGTCTTGGGGCTATTTTAGGTGGTAAAACTAAGCCTTGATCATCTGAATGTGCCATTATAAGTGCACCTATCATTCTAGTTGAAGTACCCCATGATGTTTGATAACAATATTCAAATTCATTATTTTTGTTTATGAATTTAACATCATATGCTTTAGAAAATTTTTGTCCAAAATAGTGACTAGTTCCAGATTGAAGACAAACTCCATTTTGCATTAAAGCTTCTATAGTCATTGTGTATTCTGCTCCAGCAAATTTTTCTTTTTCTGTTTTTCTTCCTGTTAAAACTGGTATAGCCAAATATTTTTCAAAGAAATCTTTATATACATTTAACATTCTTAATGTTTCAGCTTCTGCTTCTTCTCTTGTAGAATGTACTGTATGTCCTTCTTGCCATAAGAATTCTCTACTTCTTAAGAATGGTCTTGTTTCTTTTTCCCATCTTACTACATTACACCATTGGTTATATAATTTTGGCAAGTCTCTATATGATTTAACAGATTTACTATAGTAATCGCAAAATAATGATTCACTTGTTGGACGAAATGCTAATCTTTCTTCTAATTTATTGCTTCCACCTTCAGTAATCCATGCTACTTCTGGAGCAAATCCACTTACTAATTCTCCTTCTTTTTTTAGTAAATTTTCTGGAATAAATACTGGTAAACTTACATTTTGATGTCCTGTCTCTTTAAACATTTTATCCATATTTTTTTGAATACTTTCCCAAATTGCATATCCATTTGGTTCTAAAATAACGCATCCTTTAACACTTGAATAGTCTGCTAATTTTGCTGCTTTAACTACATCTGTATACCATTTAGCAAAGTCTACACTTCTTAATGTTATTTTCTCATTTTTCATATTTTCCTCCTAAATAAAAAAGAATGGTATTAAGGAGTGCATGAGCACGGTACCATCCTTTAGTTAACTTTATTTTGATAACGGTTTTTATCCCGGGTAAACTTTTAATTACCTGTATATGAAGGTAGGAATAAATAAATATTTATGTTTAGTTTTCACTATCCTAAACTCACTTTAATCAGGGATTTATTTATATTCCTTCAACATTTATGAGTTGATTTTAACACTTTTATTATATGTTGTCAATTATAGTAAAATAAAAAATTGCTTTATAGCAATTCTTATTTATCTTTTTGTTCTAATTTTTTTTGAGCTTCTTTGCAAACTTTGATAGCTTGTTTTCTTACTTCATCAGCTGCTTTTTCTACTACTGGTGTTCCTTTTTCAATAGCATATCTATATAATTCTTCTGCTTTGTCTTTAATAACTTCTGCTTTTTCTAGAACTATTTCTTTAGCAGTTTCTGAATCTAAATTAGCTAATTCAGCTTGTAGAGTTTCTGCTCTATATAGAAGTTCATCTTTTACTTCTTCTAAATCTACTTCTTTTAATTTTTTTAATAATTCGTCTATTTTTTTAGCTAATACTTTTCTATTATTTTCTCCAGTATCAGGTGAGAATAATAATCCTAAACCTGCTCCTATAGCTAATCCTCCGATAAATTTTCCTACTCCGCCTTTTTTACTCATTTTCTTCATCCTCCTTATTTATTTTCTTTGAAGATTTCTTTGGCTTAAAAATCTTTTTAAATCCAGAAGTTAAAAAACTTATTACAACTTCTGATATCATTGACATTCTTTCATTAGCAAAATTAATTACTTCAAACAATTTGTTAAATGCTTTGACTTTTTCAGATACGTCATCCACTAAAACATTAACTTTATTTAGTGTTTGAATGAATTTAAGTCCAATAATTATTGCTATTATAATTAATGCTATTAGTAATAAATAAATTACCATTAATAATGTTTCGTTCATATATTAATCCTCCTTATCATCATACATAGAATCTATTAAATTAAATAAGTCATGTTCTAGAGTTGTGTCAGTTATTGTTTTATCACTAACTCCTTCATCTTCATCATCGAAGTTTTCTAATTTAACTCTATCTTCTAATACTCCAATTGGAAGTGTTTTGTCTAGTTCTTCAGTTGCATCTTCTATTTTAGTTAATAGTTCTTCAAGTCTTGGCTTTTTCTTTTCCACTACTTTTGGTTCTTCTTTAACTAATCTAGATTCTCTTGTCTCCTTAACTTCTTCATCATGAATAGTGTCTGGAGTAATTTTATTTATAGAATTTAGTGTGTCTTCTAATTCTTCTTCTAAAGTACCATAAGCTTTTCTTCTAACTGTATCATATGTTGTAAGATTAGCAGTTATTTTTGGTGTCATTGCTTGTTCTTTGCTCTTTATTTCTTCCTTTTTATAGTCTTTATCAAGAATACCATATATTGGAGAAATAATTGGACTTGGTTTAAATACTTTAGGAGTTTCTGGTATAGTAGGATTTTCTACTTTAGCAGTTTTATTTTCTTTTACTAGAACATTTCTTCTTTGAGGAATTACTTCTTCTTCATCGTCATCAAATTCTGTAAAATTAAATGTTCTTTCACTTCTAAATAAATCTCTTTCATTAAAACCATTATCTACTTTTTTCTCTTCAACTTTTACTGGTTCTTCTTTTTCTTTTGGTTTGTATTTTATTTCTTCTATTTTAGGTTTTTCTTCTATTTTTGGTTCTTCTTTTTTTACTGGAGCAGAAGTTATATGTTCAACTTTTTTTACTTCTTCTTCATCTACTTCTACTTCGTCATAAAAAATGCCTTTAAGCTTACTAATTATGCCCATATAAGTGCACCTCTTTCATGTCTAATCTTCTTCTCCTTTGTTCTCATCATATTCATCAATATATTCAAGAACATTTTTAGATTCATCTTTATTTTTAGGTTCAGGTATATTATATAATGTTTCACTTGTTTCTAGTGAATTATTATTAATATGTTTTTGGATAACTAAATCATTGTATTTTATTGAGTTTAATATTGTCATACCTCTTGATACAGCATACTTTATGTTATCCTCTTTTACCTCTACCTCTATTATAGCATAATTATAACACAACTCAACAAAAAAATCTTCATTATTTTGAGTTATTCTTAAGTATCCTGATTTGTCATTTGATTCAAAAGTATAATACTCATAATCATCTAATTTATGTTCAGTTGTAATTTTATTTTTATAATAATAGCTTACTACATCTATATTTAAATAATAAGTATCACCATGTGAATTTAATACTTGGACATAATCATCATCTTTTGTTATTTCAAATTCAGTTGGTAAATAATATCTATATCCTTTATTATTTGTGTTATATGATTTACTCTCCTTTTCAAGTGTTGAATCTACTATTTCAGTTAATGATAAATCATTTATATTAGTAGCATTGCATCCAACAAGGAAAAATACACAAATAATAATTGTAAACAACTTTTTATACATATTTTCTCCTATATTATATATATGAATTATAACAAATTATTTATTTTTTAACAACATATATATGATTTATATTTTTTCCTAAACCTATGAATTTATCTTCATATTCTGTAGTATATTTATCAAAATAATTTGTATCTGTTTTGATAACTTCATAACCATTATTTGTGAAAGATTCAATTGAATACTCATATAAATCATCATTGTCTGTTTTCATTTCTATAATTTTTTCACTTTTAAATATATTGTCATATTTCTTTAAGAATTCAGTTGAAGAAAGTCTTCTTTTAACATGTCTTTTTTTAGGCCATGGATCACTAAAGTTTAAATATATTTTACTTATTTCTTTATCAAATAATTCTTCTATAAATAATGCATCAAAACAAATGAGTTTTAGATTTTTAATTTCTAAATTTTCTAGTTTTTTAACTGCACTTACTAATGGACTATCATATTTTTCTATTCCAATATAATTAGTATTTGGATTATCTATAGCTTTACTTATTATAAATTTTCCTTTTCCTGTTCCTATTTCTATTTCTATATCATTATTATTTCCGAATAATTCATTCCAATTACCTTTATATTTAGTTGGTTCTTTTACTAAATACGGAGAATTATTTATTATAATATCTGCATTTTTAATATGTTTAAGTCTCATAAAACACCTCAGTTAAATATTATACACTAACTTCTTATATTTGTCATATATTATTATAGGTGATTTAATGAAAGAAAGAGATATGTTCTATCAAAATGTTAATCAAGGCTACTCTAATCCTGGTATGTTTATACCACCAAATGGTTATAATATGAACACTAATTATCAAGCTTATGGTCCTAATGTTATGCCAAATAATTATCAAAATCCAAATACTAATACATATGTAAATGATAATAATTATGAAGATAGAATTAGTAAGCTTGAAAGACAAGTTAAAAACTTAGATGGAAGACTTTCAAAATTAGAGAGTACAACTAATGAGGTTGATGATAATTTCTATATGATATAAAAACTCAATTTGAAATTGAGTTTTTGTTTGTCTTATTAACTTTTACTGTTTTTTCTTTCATAGATATTTTATTTTTTCCACTTATATTAATGCCTCTTAATAGTACTATATACTTCATAGTTATCACCTTTAATTAATTATATCATCAATATAATGATTTACTTATTGTTTTTTGTAAGATTTTTGGAAAAACCGCTTAATTCTTTACTGTTTTTTATCCAATTAATAAAATCTATAGTAGCATCTGTTCTCCCATCATTTCTATTGTTGCGTTCTTCGTCTGTCATTTCTGCGAGTGTTTTATCACAATTTTTTGGTATAAAAGCATACCATAAATTAGATTTAGCTTTTTTTAATTCATTTCCTCTTAATTCATAAGATAATGAACCTTCACTTTTACCAAAGAATTGAATATAATTTTCTCCATCATAATAAGTTAAACAATCTAAAAAGTAACAATATCTATCTTTTATATTCTTCATTATTTCTAATACTTTTTCTGGTTTACTTGCTACTTCACTTCTTTTTACAAATGCTCCTGGATAAAATGGATTATTTGGATAACTCCTTATATAAAATCCACAATCTACTACAAAAACAGGGGTTTTAATTTTTTTATATGCATTTTGTGCTTTAACATAACTTATCAATTTAATATCATTTATATTAGGTTCTTCTAAATCAATGTTAGCATATTCTATTTCTAATCCATAGTCTTCAAATTTTTCTTTAACTGAAATATATTTTCCATAATTACCTGTAACATATGTTATATTTGTCATTATTTATATCTCCTTCAATAAAAAACTCTTTAAGTAATTTATATCACTTAAAGAGGAAGCTATTATGTCACTTTAATATTTTTCATTTAATAATTCTATTTTAATTATTCTATTTAAATAAAAATGTCTAATCTCTTGTTTATTTTCACAGAATGCAGCTACTCCCCACTCATTATCTAATACAATTAATTCATATGGTCTAATTATTCTTTTTGTTTTATTATCATGTTCTTTTGAATAATATTCTATATAACATTTGTTTTTTGAATTTATTGCTTTATTTAATATGTTATAAGTTTCTTTATTTTCTACTCTGATTGATAAAGGCTTATTCATATTTTCTGGTAATTTTACATTTTGATTTAAGTAATATCCTCCATATGGACCTCTAATTGACTCAATATATATTCCAGCATATTCTAGTTCATTTTTATATTGTCTTATCATTCTTGGAGAAACTTCAATCTTTTCTGCTAGTTCTTTTATACTGTATTTCTTGCCATTTTGTAGTAGTCTTAATAACATAATTGTATTTGATAATTTAGTCATAGTAGCCTCTTTCGTTAGTTATTATATCATCATTGATTATTATTAACTAGGTATTTAATTACTTATTTAATTTTTACTTTTCAAATTTTAATTCTTTTATTTTCATAATATCAATACCATATTGTTCATATATTGATACTACATCTAAAGTTGTATAATCTTTTTTTGTATAACCTAATAATTTTATTGTATTTAGTACATCTTCATCACTTTTTCCTTCTATTTCAGCATAAGTAGGAATCATAGGCCATGAATCGATAGAAATTTCAACTCCATTTAGAACATACATTTTACGATAGTTTTCTTGATAATTTCTACTCTTATATCCTAAACTTTCAAGTAATTTATTTGCATTATCAAATGAATCTACAACTATTTCACTTTCATCAGTTCCACCTATTTCATTTTTATCTTTTACTTCTTTCACTGTAAGCGTAGTTTTATTTCCGTTAGTTCTTAATCTTATCCACTTATTAGGATTAACTGGTATAACATCATATACATATCTTTTTTGTAAGCTATCACTAACTAATTTGGCACCTAATTCTAATAGTTTTTCTTCAAAATGATTGTCTATTTCTAATATAGTAACTTCATATTCTTTATTCATATCATTCTCTCCTTATTTGTATTATACATTATTATATTTGCTTTTCAAATGTTGAATTTTTATTTTTTAATAAGAAACAAATATATAAAGTTTTTTCTAATAATATAAACAAAAAGAACTTACTGTGAAAATAAGTTCTTTTGTATCTTAATGTTTTTGTTCCATTATATTACGTTTTTTCTTAATGTTTTTAAATACAACTAATGAAATTGTCAAAATTAATATTATTAATGTAATTGTTATTATTAACCTTTTATTTGTATTTATAATTTGATTATCATTGTTTTGATTAACTTTCTCCCATTTAGCTTTAAGAACAATATCTTCATTTACTAATGTATCAAAATCGAATGTTTTATTATTTACTTGCCATTCAATAAACTTATAACCTGTTTTAGTAGGATTATCAGGTTTACTTATTTTTTCATCTTTTTTGATAGTTAGACTTTGAATTTCAGTTCCACCATCTGTATCAAAAGTTATTTTATAAGTGATTAAATCGTTTGTTTTATCTTGCTCTTTTTCTGGATCTTTTGTTTGATTATTTTCTTGATTATTTCCTGAATTATTTTCTGGTGTTTTTGTGTTTGGTTCTTTTTCTGGATCTTTTGCTTGGTTATTTCCAGAGTTATTTTCTTGGTTACTATCTGGTGTTTTTGTCTCTTCTTTAATCCATTTAGCATATAATGTCATATTACTCGTTGGATTTATTTCTGATCCACCATCACCTATTTTATGCTGATATGTGTTTTCTTGATACCAGCCTTCAAATGTATATCCTTCTCTTGTTGGGATTGGTAGTTTGTTATCAGACGAAAGATATTTTATATTTTTAATGCAACTTTCAGTGGCTGAATCAAATGTATATGGAGATTTACAAGTTGATGAACTCCATTTAATACCATCGCCTAGGATAAGATTGATGTTGTAATTTAATTTTGGTTTATAATAATTACTAGGTCTAAGTGCAACATATAAATCACTTGCATAGACAATATCCATTAAATATCTATTACTATAAACATCTATTTCACTACTTCTTCCTTGATATTTAGTACGAATGATTCTGTGACGAATAACTTTGGAATTTTGAACATCATAATATGTGTATGTCGGAATGTACCCTGTACTTTTATCGTAAACTAAGCCAGTATACATAAGAGCATTCATTATCGTAAATTGATCACGAGATGAATCTTTTTTTAATGTAACTATTATGTCACCAGGATTAAAATATATTCTTGAACTCCATAGAGGCTTTACCCTATCAAATTGACTCATGTTATCGATGTTTGAATAATATAATTTTTCATAAAGCATTCCACCATAAAATCCTGGTACAAGCATTTCATTAATAGCTTTTTCATTTGAATTTAATGAGTTGATTTGAGTTTGCAATTTTCTTGTATAGTAATTATCAAAACTATTTTTATTAAAGATTGCATTTCTAATATTATCAGTGGTTAATATTGATGATAACTTATTATTTTTATTTGATATTGTAATGTTTGTATTAGAAAAATATTTATCATAAAAATCTGTTATGTAAGCTAAGCTACTATTAAATTTTTGAGAATTATTATTTGTATCAGTACTTACCTGTCCTATTAACATTTCTGAATATTTTCCTACGAGTGCAGAATCAACAGGAGTTTTAATACTGGTTAATTTAAGTTCTTCTCCTTCATAATTAACTCTCATTCCTTTATTTTCAATTTCGTTTATATTTGTTGAGTCATTAATTTGTACAGTGTATGAATAAGTAACGTTGTTTCCTGGATTTGATGTAACATTGTTCCAAATAACGTTATTTCCACTAACAGTACAAGAATTTGTGCAACTAACGAAAGTTGTATTTTTTGGTATTTCAGCACTTATTTTGATACCAGAATATTTTTTATTGTTAGTTGTAGTTTTCCAAGTCCAATCACTATCTTTGCATGCTGTGGCATTTGTTTTTAAACCAGAACTACAGAAATTAACGTTTGATTTATTTTGAAGAACAAGCCTATAAGAAATCTTTTCACCTGGTGTTACTGATGAAGAATCATAACTAAGAGTTGTGTCTCTTGTTATACTATATAAATATTGCATAACTTTTAAATTATTTAATTTTACACGAACTTTAACATTACTATTTACATTTGTTTTTGTGTTATCAAGTTGGCAGATATTATTTGTTGTACCACCACACAAACCATTTATTGGTCTTAATATTGTAAATATTGTATTATCACTAGTACCATGTTTTCTTATTTGACTATTGTATAAATATTCAGCACTAGAGTATGTAACATTTGATGAGTCATATCCTGAATTTGTAGTACCATCACTATTTTTAGTATATGATGCACCAGATGAATGAATAATGCCTCCATCTGATTCTAAAGAATCTCCTATCCACAACATGGCATGACCATTATTAAGGATGATATCACCAGGTTGTAATAAGTCTTTAACTTCATTTAAAAAACTATCATAATTACTCATATGTGTTATATCGTTAGTATAGTTTCCCTTGAATCCATATACGGCGTCAACTTTATTAGCATTAGTATTCCATTGATATGTTGCAACTAATATTGAATTTTCTTTGTTCCCAGATACTTTATAAGTATTATTAGCTATGTTTTTAGCTATGTTATTTAGAAAATTTACACTTATAGCCTTACTAAAATATTTATATAGATTTTGAAAATCAGTATCACTTTTTCCACCCCATTTAGTGGTTACGGAATTATTATTAACTGATTTGTATGTTGTATATGGATTATTTTCAATTAGTACATTTCTAAAACTAGAAAAATCATATCCAAATGAATGGAGATAGACCACTGCAGTAAAAGCTTCGCATTGCGTAGTCATATATTTTGAACTACTAAGCATTTCTGGAGTAACATTATACATTGTTGAGAATTCTGAATGAACATCATCTGCCCAATAACCTTCATAATCGTTATATGCATTATTGTAATAATAACTAAGTGCAGTAGATACAATTATATCTTGCATTTCTTTTCTAGTAAAACTCGAACTATTAATTGAATAAGCATTTTTAGTGTATATAACAACGATAGTTGAAAGGACAATGACAAGCACTGCTATATTAGCTATTATTATTTGTCTATATTTATTATTTTTCATTTTGATTACTCCAATCTTACTATCCAAAAGAAGCATATCATATTAATTTACTTTTTTCAATAAACTTTCATATATGATGTTTCTTTACTTTCATCTATATTATTTCCATAAACATTATTGCAAAAAGAAAACTTCGTCATTTAACGAAGTTTCTTCCATTTTTAACAGTATGATTTATTATTTACTAACGACTAAAATATAAAACCACTATTTTTTATTATTGATAGCAGCTTGTGCAGCAGCTAATCTAGCAATTGGTACTCTATATGGACTACATGAAACATAAGATAATCCAACTCTATGACAGAAGTCTACTGAACTTGGATCTCCACCATGTTCTCCACAAATTCCTAATTTAATATCAGGTCTTGTTTTCTTACCTTTTTCTACAGCCATCTTAATTAGTTCTCCAACACCTTCTTGATCAATACGTGCGAATGGATCACTTTCAAAGATTTGTTTAGAATAGTAATCACCTAAGAATTTACCTGCATCATCTCTTGAGAATCCAAATGTCATTTGAGTTAAATCATTTGTTCCAAATGAGAAGAATTCAGCCTCTTCAGCAATCTTATCAGCAGTAATTGCTGCTCTTGGTATTTCAATCATTGTACCAATTTTATAATCTAATTTATAATTTTGTTCTTCAAATACTTGATTAATTGTTTCAACAACAATATTTTTTACATAAGCAAGTTCTTTCTTTTCTCCTACTAGAGGGATCATGATTTCAGGAACTACTTTTAATCCAGTCTTATCAACATTGATAGCTGCTTCCATAACAGCTCTTGTTTGCATTTTTGCAATTTCTGGATAAGTAACTGCTAGTCTACATCCTCTGTGTCCCATCATTGGGTTGAATTCATGTAGTGTAGCAATTTTTTCTTTTAATGCTTCAAAAGTCATTCCTAATTCTTTTGCTAATGGTTTAATTTCTTCATCTGTATGTGGAACAAATTCATGAAGAGGTGGATCTAAGAATCTGATTGTAACTGGGTTACCTTTCATTTCTTTATATAATTCTTCAAAGTCTCCTCTTTGCATTGGTAATAATTTAGCTAATGCTTTTTCTCTTTGTTCTACTGTATCAGATACTATCATTTGACGAATAGCAAATATTCTTTCTGTTTCAAAGAACATATGTTCTGTTCTACAAAGTCCGATACCTTCAGCACCGAATTTAAGAGCTTGTCTAGCATCTTTTGGAGTATCAGCATTTGTTCTTACTCCTAATGTACGAGTTTCATCTGCCCATTTCATAAATGTTTCGAAGTCACCACTGATTTCAGGTTCAACAGTTTTAATTTGTTCACCATATACTTTACCAGTACTTCCATCTACTGAAATGTAATCTCCTTCTTTGAATACTTTTCCATCTTTTGTTGTTAATGTTTTATTTTCCTCACTTATTGTTAGTTCACCACATCCAGAAACACAACATCTACCCATACCACGAGCAACAACTGCAGCATGTGATGTCATACCTCCACGGATAGTTAATACTCCACGTGCTAAATTCATTCCTTCAATGTCTTCTGGAGATGTTTCTAATCTAACTAAGATAGTGTCTTCTCCTCTTTTAGCAGCTTCTGTAACTTCTTCAGCTGTGAAATAAATCTTTCCACAACCTGCTCCTGGAGAAGCAGCTAATCCACTAGCAATTGGAGTTGCTTTCTTTAATTCATCAGCATCAAAATTTGGGTGAAGTAATTGATCTAAAGCTTTTGGTTCAACTTTTAATAAAGCTTCTTCTTTAGTAATCATTCCTTCATTATATAGATCTACAGCTATTTTTAATGCTGCTTGACCAGTTCTTTTTCCATTACGAGTTTGTAACATGAATAGTTTACCATTTTCAATAGTAAATTCCATATCTTGCATATCTTTATAATGTGTTTCAAGAATATTACAAGTTTTTACAAATTCTTCATATGCGCTTGGCATAGTTTCTTTTAATGTAGCAATTGGTTGAGGAGTTCTTACACCAGCAACAACATCTTCACCTTGAGCATTCATTAAATATTCACCATAAAGGACTTTTTCTCCTGTAGCTGGGTTTCTTGTGAATGCAACACCAGTTCCACAGTCATCACCTTTATTACCATAAACCATTTCTTGAACGTTTACAGCTGTTCCCCAAGAACTAGGAATATCATTCATTCTTCTATAATAAATAGCTCTTTCATTATTCCAACTTCTGAATACAGCAGTTACTGCTTCGATTAATTGTTCTTTAGGATTTTGTGGGAATTCTACACCAGATAATTCTTTATAGATATCTTTGAATTTCATAGCTACTTCATACATATCATTTTCATCTAAATCTGTATCGAAGTGAGCACCTTTATCCTCTTTAAATTTATCTAAAACTCTTTCAAATGAGCTCTTAGAATATCCTTTTACAACATCTGCGAACATCATTATGAATCTACGATAAGAGTCATAAACAAATCTTTTATTTTTAGTCTCTTCAACAAAGTTTTTACAAACTTCATCATTAAGTCCTAGGTTTAATACAGTATCCATCATACCAGGCATACTTGCTCTAGCACCACTTCTTACTGAAACTAATAAAGGATTTTTTAAGTCTCCCATTTTTTTACCAGTAAGTTTTTCTAACTCTTCTAGTTTTTCATAGATTTCATCTATTATGTCTTGACTAATTTTTTGTCCAGCATCATAGTATGCAGTACAAGCTTCAGTCGTAATAGTAAATCCTCTAGGTACAGGTAAACCAATACTAGTCATTTCTGCTAAGTTAGCACCTTTGCCACCAAGAAGATTCTTCATGTCCTTGTTTCCTTCAGAAAACATGTAGACATATTTCATATAATACACTCCTTTCCCTTAAGTATTTTCATACTTAACTCAACAAGAACTATTATACCAAATGCTTTATAAATTGAATAGAATTATTTTAAAAATTTTACAAAAAAAGCTATAAATTATTATAGCTTATTCTTCTAATGTTGTTATTCCTAAAACCTTTTCTAAATAACATTTTCCACAAAGTGATTCATATTCTACATGATTTTCACCATCTATTGCTACTTGTTCTCCACTTGATGTGAATTTTCCGTTTACTATTCTTCCATTAAATTTAGCTCTTTTACCACATCTACATATAGTAATTAACTCTTCCATAACATCACTTACTTCAAATAATCTTAAACTTCCTGGAAATGCAATTGTTTTAAAGTCACTTCTAAGTCCATAACAAATAACTGGTTTGTTTTTTAATTTTGTATACATAAATAATTCGTCAACTTGATCTCTACTTAAAAATTGAGCTTCATCTACTAAAATACAAACTATATCTTCTGATAGTTTATTTAAATAATTTGAAAGTTTTTCGTCTTGTTTAATAATGTGATCCACTTTTCTTTTAAGACCTATTCTTGTTACTATTTTATCGTTTCCTTTAGTATCAATTCCTGGTTTTAATATAACTACTTTCATTCCTCTTTCTTCATAGTTATGTGCAACTTGTAATAATAAAGTTGTTTTTCCTGAATTCATAGCTCCATATCTAAAATATAATTTACTCATCCTTATCCCTCCTTGGAAAACATTCATAATAAACTTTTTTTAAATGTTCATTAGTTACATGTGTATATATTTCTGTTGCTTTTAAACTTGAATGTCCAAGCAACTCTTGTACTACTTTGATATCGCATCCATTATTCAACATATCTGTTGCAAATGTATGTCTTAGAACGTGAGGTGTAACATGTGTTTTAATAGATAGTCTTTTCATAATATTATCTATTATATATCTTACGCCTCTTTCAGTTAATTTTCCACCCCTACTATTGATGAATAAATATCCTTCAGTATTTTTATGAGTTAATAAATATTCTTTCAAAACGTCTTCTGCATATTCTCCATAATATACAATTCTTTCTTTATTCCCTTTTCCACAAACTACTATTCTTCTATTATTAAAATCAATATCATTAATTTTAATATTAACTAATTCACTTACTCTTAATCCAGTAGCATATAACATTTCTATTATAAGTCTGTCTCTTACACCATCTTTATCATTTGTTGATTCTCTTATAATATCTAATAAATCATTATAATAAACAAATTTAGGTAGTCTTTTATCTACTTTTGGATAAGATATTTTATATAATGGATAATCTTTTTTATCTATATAATTATTTTTATATAGAAATTTATAAAATGATTTTAATGAACTTATTTTTCTTCTAACAGAAGTTGGTTTTTCTTTTTGAAGATTTAAATATTCTAAATAATCTCTTATATCTTCTTCTTTTACATTATTCAAATCTTTTTTTACAAATAATCTAAAATAATATAAATCATTTATATAAGACATTAGAGTGTTATTTGAGTAATTCTTCTTTTGAATCTCATTAATAAAATCATTGATTAAAATATTTTTAGTAAATTCTTCCTTATCCATAAGTTAATTATATTATAAAAAATAAAAATAATAAAGAGACACTTTATTTTAGTGTCTCAAATCTATATTAAACACCATTGGTGTCCATTAATATTTTATGGATTATAGTTAAGAATGTTCATATTATTTATTAGTCGGATAGTATTATTATATTCTACTGTTTAATTTGTATACTTCTAATAAGGATTTTTAGATAGTATTTATTTCTTTTACTATCTACTATATTGTATGTGATAATTGAGTTTTTTAATAATTGATAATGCCTATATTTTATATTATATTATATTTTCTAATTATAATTCTATTATCAGAACAATATTCTATTACAAATTTATTCTCTTTTTTACAAATCAAAATACCAATTGTTTGATTATTATGTATTTCTTTAATGTTCTTGTCTATATAATTCATGTATTTTTGTACTTGAGAAATATATTCTACTTTAAATTCTGTTATTTTAATTCAACAACTACATATGCATTATATTTTATATTAAAGAGAAGTAAATCAATATAATTATACCTATCTCCAATTTTTATTTTATATTCACTACCTATAAAACAAAATGAATTACCTAGTTCTTTCATGAATGATTCTATGTCTTCTAGTATCAACTTATGTAATATTTTTTCATTAATTATTTCACTATTGTGTTTATTTTTTATTAATATTGGATTAGGAATAGTATCGCTTATTTGAAGTTTTTCTTCAGTTATTAATTTATTCTTTGCTTCGTTTGATAATCTATCGTATTCTTTATTTTTCACAATTTCTTCTAGTTGGCGCTTTGACAGTTTTTTTAGTGCTACTTGTGAAGCATAATAATATATTTTATCAATGTCTTTAATTGGTATCAAAATTAAGCAATGACTCCAATTTAATTGTTGCACCAATGGTGCGACTTTTTCATTACTAAATATTAAAAATAATTGTTTCATTCTGTATAAAGTACTTCTATTGTACTTCTTGCCAACTTCTAAAGTTAATTTCTTAGAATATTCATTTATTATTTTATCACCATATTTTCCGTTAGCTTCATTAAGTAGACTTCCTATTTCAAAATATGTAATAACAGTATTTCTTTCTTTTGAATAGTCCTTAACTTTACAATAAATTTCGTTATTAATTATTTTATATTTTATAGTTTCATAATAATCCATTATCACTCCTTTCTATAAAATGTTTAATATTATTATTTTGTTCTCATCTCATAAATTTGTTTGCATAATTGTCTAGTACGTTTACCATGTCCAGGTATTTTTATATCTTCTAGATTTCTATATATATTAGGAATTTTTATATTAAACCTTTCACATTCTTCTGCTGTGATTTCTTTGAATGCTGGACATGGAAGAACATCACCATTAAATTTTATATCTAATTTTTCTAGCCCTGCATTGCATTGATGTGTATCTACGTCTTGAAAAGAAAGACCAATTCTTATATTTCCAGAAAATATTTTTTTGCCTTTTTCTAAAAATTCAAAGAATTCTTGTTTATCTGTTTGAGTCAATGATAAATTTTCAGCATTAAACTTTCCTCGCCCTTGAGGTAAAAAATTCAATAAACTTATTTGTTCAACTTTTATAATTTCTAATAGTTCTAATAAATCTAGTATTTCTTTATAATTAGGTTTCATAGGTACAAAATGAACATCTATATTTAATCCTTCAAAATGTGCATCTGAAAGAGATTTTAATGATGCTTGTCTTGCTTGTTCATTTCTTCCCATTAAGTAATTATCTGTCTCTGACTTATATCCTTGCATGTCAAAAACAATTTTATCTAGTCCTAAATTTTTTAATTCGTTAAATAATCTTCTATCTATAGAACAATATTTTTTCTTTTGAATGAATTGTTCATAATATCTTTTTATTTTTGATTTTAGATATTCATTTTCAGGTTCGAATTGTTCTATTTCTTTAATAGCTTCATTTAGTTCTGATAATATGATTTGTTTATCATGTGGATCAATCTCTTGACCTTCAATAACTCCACTTGTGAAAATAACTGTTCTGATACCATATGATTTTGCATATGAAACCATTTTAATTAAATCAGGATGTAAAAAAGGTTCTCCTCCTGATAAGGATAATTCTTCTATTCCACCATTCATCATAAAATAATCAATTACTCTTTTAAAATCTTCAAATTTTATAATTTGAGTTTTATTACAATTTGAATTAGAAGAACAAAATTTACAATTATTTAAACATTTTTCTATTATTTCAAAACATAAATCTTTAACCATATTACCACTCCATTAATTATGTATTATAGCATAATGTGTTATAATTATAAAAGGTGATTATATGAAACTAAATAATGAATTTAAAGAAATTAAAAATGATGAATATATTAAAAAAATTGATGGATCTGGTCTTGATAAAATAACAAATGAATTTTTTTCTTTAATTAATGAAGCAAATCAATTAAGATTACAATCTAACATTGCAAATATGGATCAAGTAGTTGTTTCAACTAATGAAAAGCCAGTTATAGGAACTCAAGCTTTAGATACTTGTTTTGGAATTCTTTTTTATGATAGAAAAAATAAATTTGGTATTTGTGGTCATGCTGACCCTAATAACATTTCTTATATTGTTATAGAAATGTTAAAACAAATTCCATTAAATATGGAAATCGAAATTGAATATGTTGTTGTACCTGGATACCGAGCAATTGAACAGAAGAATTTTAAAGCAATAGATGAAATAAGAAGTTTATTAGACAGCTATACATCAATTTATCCAAAAATAAATTTTGTTCCTTTAAAGACAAGTATAAATCCAGTTATGCCTAATGGATTATTATGCTATGATTTTGCTTTTGATACAAGAACAGGATTGGATATCACTGATATAGTATTTAGAAATACTATTGTTGAACAAAATTCAAGACACCTTTAGTTTTAATTTTAACTTTTTATGGACTACAAGTCTTAATTTTATATTCATTTTTATTTAATTCAATTTCAATAGTTCCATCTTTATCTGTTCTATAAATATTACTGTTACTTAAAATGTCTAATACTGATTCTTTTGGATGACCATACCTATTATTTCTACCTACACTAATTATTGAATGTTTTTGTTTAATAATATCTATAAAATATTTATTAGAAGAAGTATTTGAACCATGATGACCTACTTTTAAAAAAATCTATATTTTTTAAATTATATTTGTTTATTAAATCATTTTCTTTATTTAAACTAGAGTCTCCCATAAAAAGAAATTTATAATTATTATATATAAAATATATTACTGTTGAGTTATCATTTTCATTATCATAAATTCTTGTGTTTAATATTTTTAGATTAATATTATCTATATTTAATTCTTTAATACATGAGTAATATTTGATATTTTTATCTTATAAACATTTATTAGTTCTAATTCTAATTTATTAGATTCTCCACAATTGAAAATTACATTTTTTACTTTAAAATTTTTAATTAAATCAATTGAATAACCCATGTGATCTGTATCTCCATGTGCCGATTGTCAATTAGTAAGTCGAATGCAATGCTTTTATTTATAAAGAAAAAAGATTACTTTTTCGCAATCCTTTCATCT